>NZ_JBFAIF010000028.1:0-104996 GCF_040654555.1 Nonomuraea sp. NPDC050680
GCGGCCGCACCCGGGTCTACACCGCCATCGGGGGGTGCACGGCGCCCTTGGGCCGGCGCTGCGGGCGGGCAACCCTTACGTAACGGGCCGCCGGGGGGGGCGGCACGTTCACCGTCGATTCCCCCGAGGGCGGAGGGACCCGGCTCAGCTGGTCGGTGCCGCTGTGATGCGGCGCCCGGAACCTGCTCAGCCGGTTGGTGCCGTTGTGATGCGGCGGCCGGAGACCTGCTCGGTCGCCACCACGATGTAGTGGTCACGGCTGCCCGGCGCCCAGGGCGCCAGGGGGAGCCGCGTGAGGCGGGCCATCTCCTCGGGCTCGTGTACGGCTCGGGCGTGCCCGACCGCGGTCACGGACCAGCCGGTACACGAGTCGGGGTCGAACTCGTCGGCCTCGAAGGCCACCACGCTCCGCCGGGTGGCCGCGGCCAGCTTGGAGCCGACGGAAGTGCGGATCACGATGTGCTCGCCGTACAGGCAGAAGTTGACCGGCTGCACGGCGGGCAGCGCCCGATCGGTGAAGACGATCCGGCCGATCCGCGCCGTGTCCAGCAGGTCGAGGCACTCCTGTCGAGAGAGCACCTGCAGGCCGGACGCGTCTAGTTGCATGTTTCCCAGCATCAGGGTGATGGGGAGGAGACGTTAGGGTCTTTCGTCCTTGTTTCGCGGCCGGGCGCCGCAGACCCGCCTCGCATCCATTCTCGGCCGGGCGCCGCAGACCCACCTCGCATCCACGGGCGACTCCGAATATCAGCCCGTGAACTCCAGCTCGGCCCGGTCGCGGCTGCCGTACAGGTCCCAGTAGACCGCCGCGATGTCGTCCGCCTCCGCCGTGGGAAAGCCCGCCGGCGCGTTCGAGCCGATCCAGACGCTGATCGCCACGTGCGCGGCGTAGACGCCCCGGCCGGCCAGGGCGCCGTTGAGGTTGAGCACCCAGTTGCGCAGGGCGGCGGCGGCCGCGTTGATGTTGCCCATCATCGGGTTCGGCGTGATGGAGCCGCCTCCCGTGGTGAACAGCAGGGTGCCGGCGCCGGCTTCGAGCATCGCGGGCAGCACCTGGCGGGCCGCGGTGACCGCGCCGTACAGGTAGTAGTCGATCTGCGGCTGGAGGTTGTCCACGGTCACCTCCAGCGGGCCGGCCATGGTGATGCCCGGGACCGGGGTGTGCGGGGCGGGGGAGTACTCCAGTACGTCGATACCGCCGAAGTGCGCCGCCGCCTGTTCCAGGGCGGTGGCCAGGGTGGCGCGGTCCATGATGTCGGCGGGGAAGGCCGCCGCCGTGACGCCCGAGCCGGCGAGCTCGGCGACAAGCTCATCCAGTTTGTCCTTGCTGCGGGCGATCAGGGCGACGTCGAAGCCGTGTCCGCCGAAGAGCTTGGCGATGGACAGGCCCATGCCGGGGCCGGCGCCGACGATGGCGAGGGTGGGCATGATCAAACTCCTGTTGAGTGAAGGGAAACAGACTCAGGCGATGGAGATCGCGAGCTTGCCCTGCGCGCCGGCGCCGAAGTCGGCGAACGCCTGGGCGACCTGGTCCAGCGGGTAGGTGGCGGTGATGGGCACCCGCAGGGCGCCCGCGGCGGCATCGGCGGCCAGTTTGTCCAAGGTGACCTGGTTCGGGTCGGCCATCACCGAGGTGACGCTGACCTCCTGACCCTGGACCGCGTCGGGGCCGAAGCCGAGAGTGGAGGCGAGCCGGCCGCCCGGCCGCAGCAGCGCGGCCAGCCGGGCGCCGTCGCCGGCCAGGTGCAGCACCGCGTCCACGCCGTTCGGGGCCAGGGCGCGTACCTGCGCCTCCACCTCGGCGGTGAAGTCCACCAGGTCGATCTCGGAGTCGGTCAGCCCTCGGACGAAATCGCTCTCGGCGCCCGGCCGCGCCGTGGCGAGCACCCGGGCGCCACGAGCCACCGCGACTTGCACCGCGAGTGCGCCGACACCGCCGGTGGCGCCGGAGATCAGGACGGTCTCGCCCTTCTGCGGGTCCACGGCGGCGATGCTGTCCAGGGCAGCCGTTCCGGCCAGTCCCAGCGCTCCGGCCGCGGCGGCCGAGAGGCCATGCGGAATGTGTGCCACACCGTAGGCGGCGGGCACGACGAGGTACTCGGCGAGCGAGCCGGCGCCCAGGAACGGCTTCATCGCCACGCCGAAGACGCGGTCCCCGACGGCGAACCCCTCGGCGCCTTCGCCAACGGCCTCGACCGTGCCGGCGAAGTCCTTGCCCGGGATCAGCGGGTAGCGGTGCTCCATCATCTGCTGCAGGTAACCGGCCACGGTCGCCGCGTCGAAGCCGTTGATCGACGAAGCGGTGACCTTCACCAGCAGTTCACCGGCTTCGGGCCGCGGCGCGGCCACCTCGGTGACGGCGGGGCTCGCGGGGACGGAACTCAGGGCAACTGCGCGCACGGGCGGCTCTCCTCAACTAATCGGAATGGGTTATCCGGTTGACTTCCGCAGCGTAGCACTAGAATCGGATAGGCCTTTCCGATTCGCTATGATGGCTGCATGACCCCTGCCGCCCGCCGCGTCCCCGCTTCCCCAGACCCCTCGGCCCAGGGCCTGCGCATCGATGCCCGGCACAACCGCGATCGCATCCTGTCAGCGGCCCGGCGGGTCTACGCGCGCGACGGCATCGAAGCCTCGATGGCCTCCGTGGCACGCGAGGCGGGCGTCGGAATCGCGACGCTCTTCCGGCATTTCCCCGCGCGCGAGGACCTCGTCGCCGCCGTCTTCGCCGACACCATGCAGACGTACGCCGATGCCGCCGCCACCGCGCTGGCCGACCCCGATCCGTGGCACGGATTCACCTGGTATATCGAGGCCGTCTGCGGCATGCAGGCCGCGGACCGCGGTTTCGCCGAGGTGCTGACCATGACCTTTCCCAGCGCCAGGGCCCTGGAGACCAAACGGGACGAGGCTTACCGCGGCTTCAGCGAGCTGGTCGTCCGGGCCAAGGAAGCCGGCCGGCTGCGCCCCGACTTCACCACCGAGGACCTGGTCATCCTGCTCATGGCCAACGCCGGTGTCATCGCGGCCACGGCCGGCGCGGCCCCGGAGGCGTGGCGCCGGCTCGTCGGCTGCATGATCCAGTCGTACGCCGTCCCGGACCCCGCGAACACCGAGCCCCTGCCGCCCGCGCCCACCCCGACGGCCCTGTACCGGGCCATGATCCGCCTCAGCCGGCGTTCCAGTACCTCTTAGGCGCAGCCTTCGAACTGGGGCACTGAGGTGGAAATCGAAAGGCCCGTCGCGCCGAAGTGTTTGCGGAGGAGCTTGGGCGCCGTCCCGGTCTGGTACATCGCGGTGATGGCCCGGTTGACCGCCTCGCATCCGGCTACGTCGCCATGGCGTAGGGCGATGCCGTACCGCTCCTCCGTGAACGGGGCGTGGACGATGGTGTACGCGCCCTTGTCCCGGGCGGCGAACCCGGCGAGGATCAGGTCGCCGGTAGAGACCGCGTCCACCGCGCCGGATCTGAGGAGGTCTACACACTCGCTGTAGGTGGGAGCCGGGACCAGGACGGCGGCCACGCCGCGGCCTTCTATGATCCTCGAGGTGGAGATGGAGCCCTGGGCTTCACACAGCTTGCGCCCGGCGAGATCTCGTACGTCGCCGATGTTCGTCGTTCCGCTGCGGACCAGGATGTCCTGCTGCGAGAGGTAGTACGGCCCCGCGAACGTCACCTGCATCTTGCGCGGTGGGCTGATGGAGTAGGTGGCCACCACCATGTCCGCCTCGCCGGAGTTCAGCTTGGCCTCTCGGCCCTCCGACGTGGTGGCGATGAAGGTGACCTTCTTGCCCAGGTGGCGGGCCACGTAGGTGGCCACGTCCACGTCGAACCCCTCGAAGGTGCCCTGCTTCGTCCGCAGACCCAGGCCGGGCTGGTCCGGCTTCACCGCGACGATCAGCTCGTCCTTGTCCAGGATGGTCGGGGTATGGCGGAGGACGCTCATCCCGCACCCGGCCGATGCCAGGGAGATGGCCGCTGCCACGACGACTCGCGCGAGGCCGCCGAGTGTCCTGCTCATCGCTCCTCCGGGGTGCGGGCCTGCCAACGCGAGCCCCACGCTAGGCAAGGACGATGAAGGAAGAGTGAACCCGCCGTGGCGGCACCCGGTCGAGAGGATGACGGCGGACGCGCAAGTTCGGCAGTTCCCGCGAGGCGAAGGCGATGGATGTCGGTGACCGCCTTGCCGCGGCTGCGTCCGTCGGCGTCCAGGACCGCCTGGTCGCCGCCGAGGCCGTCTGCCAGCGGATACGCGGTGACCCTGGCGGTGCCGGCGACCTGGGCGGCTTCGGCTTCGTACCAGGTGGGCTTGAGCGTGCCGTCGGTGTTCTTCAGGCGGCGCGAGTGGTGCCGTGCTCAGGCGCGAGTGCCGTTGGCCCTCAGGCGCGGGGCCGGGCGGGACCGGTCGTGCCGCGGAGCGAGATCGGCGGGGTGAGCAGGAGGTGGCGGTGCGGGGTGGCCGGGTCGGCGATGCGCTGGATGAGCAGCTCGACGGCGCGGGCGCCCATCTCGCCGGCGGGGACGTCGGCGGCGGTGAGCGGCGGGTGCAGGTTCTCGGCCCAGTGCTGGGCGGCGACGCCGGCGATGGAGAAGTCTCCGGGCACGGTCAAGCCTGTCTCGGCCAGCGCGCGGTACATGCCGGACACCGCCGCCTCGTTGATGGTGGCGATGGCGGTCAGCTCCGGATGGTCGGCGAGAAGCTGCCGCAGGCAGGTCTGGCCGGCCTGGGCGTCGTCGGCGCAGCAGACCCGCACGCCGTGCAGACCGCGTTCGGCGATGGCGCGATCGAAGCCGGCCTGCGCTCGGTGGCCCGGCCCGTAGCCGGCGGCGACCAGCTCGGCGTTGCGGTTGACCAGGGCCAGGTGCCGGTGGCCGAGGTCGGCCAGGTGGTGGACGCATTTGGCGATGAGCGTCTCGTAGTCGATGTCCACCCAGGACATGTCCTCCGGCCGGCGGGTACGGCCGATGCCGACGAACGGCGGGCCGCTCTGCAGCAGCCGGGTCACCCGGTCGTCCTCCAGCCGGATCTCCATCAGGATGACGCCGTCCACGCGCCGGCCGGTGATGACGCGCTCGAAGGAGCGGTCGTGCTCGCCGCCCGAGGGTGACAGCAGGACGTCGAGGTCGGCGCGGGCGGCGGCGTCGACCACGCTGGCCACGAAGCCGAGCTGCATGTCGGTCAGGCGCTGGCTGGCGGGCGGGATGACCAGGCCGATGGTGCGGGTACGGCCCTCTTTGAGCGCCCTGGCGGCGGCGTTGGGCCGGTAGTCCAGCTCGTCGATGACCGCCTGGATGCGGCGCTTGGTCTCCTCCGACACCGGGCGCTTGCCGGTGAGCGCGTACGAGACGGTGCTGCGCGACACGCCCGCCCGTTTGGCGATCTCTCCGATGTTCACCCGTGCTCCTCGTCCGAACCGCCGGTCGTGACCATGGTAGGTCGAACCGGTTCACGAGATGGTACGTCGCCGGAGTCCGTGGCGACGACGCGTCGCCTGCCGCACATCCCACGCGACATCTCGGCGATCCGGCCGCACCGCCCATTGACTCTCGCGGTGAAGCGGGCCTATGTTCAGCGAATCGGTTCGGCGAATCGATTCGACTAGGTCCGGAAACGGCCGCATAACGCCTGTCAGCGGAGGTCAGCCCGATGAGATCAGCGGCAAGGAGCCGGCGTGCGGCCGGCGCGAGTCTGGCGGTCCTGGCCGCCGTGGGCGGGCTGGTCGCCTGCTCGTCATCGCCCGAAAGCGGCAACGGCGCTTCGGCGAGCGCGAGCCAGGCCGCCGGGGGCGGGACCTACGCGATCTGGGACCCGTACCCGCAGTACGACAAGAGTTCTGAGTGGGTGAAGCTGCTGGAGAAGTGCGGCACCGACGCCGGGGTGAAGGTCGAGCGCACCGGTTACGACACCAGCGACCTGACCAACAAGGCGCTGCTGGCGGCGCAGCAGGGCAACTCCCCGGACGTGCTCATCGTCGACAATCCCGTCGTTTCCACCCTGGCCGAGGCAGGCGTTCTCACCTCCACCGAGGAGAACAAACTCGATGTCACGGCGATCGCGCCGAACCTGCTGGCGGCCGGTCAGAGCGGCGGCAAGACCTACGGCGTCCCGATCGGTGCCAACACCCTCGCCCTGTACTACAACAAGGCCGTCCTGAAGAAGGCCGGGGTGGACATCGCCTCGGTGAAGGACTGGGCGTCGCTGACCGGGGCGCTGGAAAAGGTGAAGGCGGCGAACAAGAAGGGCATCACGTTCTCGGCGATCGGCACCGAGGAGGGCAGCTTCCAGTTCCTGCCCTGGTTCTGGGGTTCGGGCGCGAACCTCACCAAGCTCGACTCGCCCGAGGGCGTGTCGGCGGTGACGCTGTGGAGCGACTGGCTGAAGAAGGGGTACGCCCCCAACTCGGTCATCAACAACACCCAGACGACGAGCTGGCAGGAGTTCGCGAGCGGCGACTTCGCCTTCGCCGAGAACGGCACCTGGCAGTTGGCCAACGCCAAGAAGGCCGGTTTCGCGTACGGCATCATCCCGGTCCCCGGCAAGGGCGGCGGCGCCGCGCCCGCTCCCACCGGCGGCGAGTTCGTCAGCATCCCCGTCCAGGCCGACACCGGCCGCTACGCCACCTCGCAGAAACTCGTGACCTGCCTGACCAGCGCCGGCAACTCGCTCACCACGACCACCACGCTCTCCTACATCGCGCCCACGGAGGCGGTGCAGGCCAAGCAGGTGGCGGCCACGCCCGACCTGCGGGTGTGGGTGGAGGCGGTCAAGGCGGCCAAGGGCCGTACCAGCGACGACCTGGGCACCAAGTACCCGAAGATCTCCGAGCCCCTGTGGGGCGCGGTGCAGGCGGCGCTGAGCGGGTCGAAGTCTCCGCAGGAGGCGATGGCGGCAGCGCAGTCGTCGGCGGCGAGCGCGATCCAGTAGCGGCATGAACCACGTCACACAGACCCCGATGGCCCTGGACCGCCCGACGGCGCGGGGCCATCGGGCGGCACGCGCGCGGTCCGGCCAGTGGGCGGCATGGGCGTTCCTCGCCCCGGTCGTGCTGTACCTGCTGGTCTTCTACGCCTATCCGCTCTACCGCAACATCGAGCTGAGCCTGCGTAACTACACGGTGCGCTCCTTCGTGCAGGGCGACGCCCCGTTCGCCGGGTTCGCCAACTACGCGAAAGTGTTCGCCGATGCGACCTTCGGGCCCGCGCTGTGGCACACGGTGGTGTTCACGCTGGTCTCGCTGGCCTTCCAGTTCGTCATCGGGCTCGCGCTGGCATTGTTCTTCCTGAAGAACTTCCGGCTTTCGGCCACGCTGCGAGGGTTGTTCCTGGTGCCGTGGCTGCTGCCGCTGATCGTGTCCGCCTCGACCTGGTCGTGGATGCTCAACAGCGACTCCGGCGTGGTCAACGCGGCGCTGTCGTGGTTCGGCGTCGGCCCAGTGAACTGGCTGACCTCGCCGGACTGGTCGCTGTGGTCGGTCATCATCGCCAACGTCTGGATCGGCATCCCGTTCAACCTGGTGGTGCTGTACTCGGGGCTGCAGGCGATCTCGCCGGCCATCTACGAGGCCGCCGCGCTGGACGGCGCGGGCGGCTGGCAGCGCTTCTGGCGCGTGACGTTCCCGCTGCTGCGGCCGGTGTCGGCGATCACGCTGCTGCTCGGGCTGGTCTACACGCTGAAGGTGTTCGACATCATCTGGATCATGACCAAGGGCGGGCCGAGCGGGGCGTCGACCACCTTCGCCACCTGGTCCTACCGGCTCGGGTTCGGCAACCTGGTGCCCTCCTTCGGTCCCGGCGCCGCCGTCGGCAATCTGCTCATCGTCATGGCGCTGGTCTTCGGCCTGGTCTACATCCGCGCGCAGCGAAGGCAGGCGCCGGCATGAAGGCGAAGACACGCCCTGGCATGAAGCACCTCAAGACCGCGATCGGGCTGGTGCTGACCGGCGTGATGCTGTTCCCGGTCTACTGGATGATCAACGTGTCGTTCACCCGCGACCAGGACATGCGCCGGACCAACTGGTTCCCCGTCAACGGCACCCTGGACGGCTACCGGGCGGTGCTGGACCAGCAGCTGCCCTACCTGGGGGTGAGCCTGGTCGTCGGACTGGGCACGGTGGCGCTGACCCTGCTGCTGGCGGCGCCGGCCGCGTACTCGCTGGCCAAGCTGCGCCCGCGCGGCGGTGGGGCGCTGAGCTTCGTGCTGCTCATCGCGCAGATGATCCCCGGGATCATCATGGCGATGGGCTTCTACGCCATCTTCCTGTCCAGCGGCGTGCTCAACACCGTTCCGGGACTGATCGTGGCCGACTCCACCCTCGCCGTGCCGTTCGCGGTGCTGATCCTCACCACGTTCATGTCCGGCATCCCGGAGGAGTTGCTGCAGGCCGCCCGTACCGACGGCGCCGGGGTGGTGCGTACGTTCGTCTCCATCGTGCTACCCGTCAGCCGCAACTCGCTCATCACCGTCTCGCTGTTCGCGTTCCTGTGGGCGTGGTCGGACTTCATCTTCGCCTCCACCCTGGACCAGGGCGGCGACCACCAGCCGATCACCCTCGGCATCTACCACTACATCGGCAACAACAACCAGGAATGGAACGCCATCATGGCGACCGCCGTGATCGCCTCCGTCCCCGCCACCATCCTGCTCGTCGTCGCCCAGCGCTATGTCGCCGCCGGCGTCACCGCGGGCGCCGTCAAAGACTGAGAAGGGACCTGTCACTTCATGACCGTCGCCGCTTCAGGCCCGGTGTTCTCCCTGCGGGACATCCCGTTCAGCTACCACGGCTCCTGGTTCGGCTTCTCGCCCGTGGTGGCGGAGCAGACCTACGCCGAGGACGTGCACCTCGTCTCGCACCAGACCGGCATGCACGCGATCCTGCGGCTGATCCCCAGCGCCGAGAGCATCATCACGGCCACCCCGCATCAGCTCAGCTGGAGCCGTGACGACGGCCGGATCGACCTCGCCTACGACGGCCCCGACACGGTACGGCTCAGAGGCCGCGGTCTCGGGCTCCGCTTGCTGGCCGCCGACCCCGTACTGACGCCGTTCAGCGGCCCGTACTTCTACCAGGACCCCGTCGACGGATCGTACGTCTTCACCGTCTACCAGACCGGCCGCCGCTACCGGATCACCCTCCTCAGCGGGCAGGCCGAACACCGCGGCACGCAGGCGCTGGGCACCGCCGAACGCGGTCTCCTCCTCAGCGGTGAGTGGGAGATCGCCATCGAGGAGTACGAGACCGCCCGCGCCCCCTACACCAGCGGCGCCGCCTTCGAGCAGGTCGCCAAGGCGGCGCGGGCAGAGTTCGACGCGTTCGCCGCGGCGGTCGCGCCCTGGCGCGGCGATGGCACGCCCGCCGCCGAGCTGGCCGCCTACGTGCTGTGGTCGGCCACCGTCCGCCCCGCCGGGTTCGTCACCCGGCCCGCCGTGCTCATGTCCAAGCACTGGATGGACAAGGTGTGGAGCTGGGACCACTGCTTCAACGCCCTCGCCCTGGCCGGCGGCCTGCCCGAGCTGGCCAGGCACCAGTTCCGGCTGCCCTTCGACCACCAGGACGCCGCCGGCGCGCTGCCCGACTCCGTCACCCACTCCGAGATCCTGTACAACTTCGTCAAGCCGCCCATCCACGGCTGGACCCTGCGCCGGCTCCCTTCCGCACCTGACCAAGCCGATGTCTATCGGCTGCTGGAACGCTGGACCGCCTTCTGGCTCGAGGCCCGCCGCGCCCCCGGCCGTGAGCTGCCGCACTACCAGCACGGCAACGACAGCGGCTGGGACAACGCCACCACGTTCGACCCCGAGCGGGTCGTCGAGACCGCCGACCTGGCCGCCTTCCTCGTCCTGCAGATGCGCGAGCTGGCCCGCCTGGCACCCGACCCCGGCGCGTCCGCCAAGTGGACCGAACAGGCCGACCGGACGCGTGACGCGCTCCTCGCCGAACTGTGGGACGGCGAACGGTTCGTCGCCCGTGGTGCGCACTCCGGCCGTACCTGGTCCAGCTCCAGCCTGCTCGACCTCATGCCGATCGTGCTGGGCGAGGAGCTACCGCGACCCGTCCGGGCGGCGCTGGCCGCCCGGATCGAGCGGCACCTGACCGCGTTCGGGCTCGCCACCGAATTGCCCACCTCGGAGCACTACCAGGACGACGGCTACTGGCGCGGCCCCATCTGGGCGCCCTCGACCGTGCTGATCGAGGACGGCCTGCGCCGCGCCGGATACCCGGACCTGGCCGACGAGATCAGCGCCCGCTTCCGCGCCTTGTGCGAGCAGTCGGGATTCGCGGAGAACTTCGACGCCCGCACCGGCGAGGGCCTGCGCGACCGCGCCTACACCTGGACGGCCAGCGCCTACCTCATCCTCGCCGCGGCCCACGAGCGGCGCACCGGGAGATGATGCGCCGCGCCCGGGCCGGGCTCGGGGCCACCGAGACGATCTGGCCGGTCTGTTTGACGGAGCACCAACGAATCGATTCGACCGGAGCGTAGATCCGGTATTGGAGGTGCGTCAATGGCCTTCTAACGGCATGGCCTACGTGGGCTCCGGGGGCAGGAACCGACGGCGGTCATGGGGTGGGCAGCTGTCGAAAAGGAGAGCACGGCCTCTGGCCGGCCCTTTGCATAAGCTGTCCCATCACGCCTCGCCGTACACGGCCGAGGACCTGCGACGACCTGAGGGACTGGGTCGTCGCGGGCTGCGCGAAGTCCCGGTGCGGTACAGATGTGCGTCGAGCGGGAACGGGCCCTCGCCGAACACGACCCCACCTTCCGGCCCACCTGGGACGACACCGCCAACGGTCTGATCGACGTGATCGTCGCGATGTGGCAGGCGCCGGTCTCCGGCACACCGTGATGCCGGCGGTCGAAGGCACTCGGTCCGTGGCCGAAGAAGTGCGGCGCAGGGCTAGCGGCCTCCGGCAAATGGGGCGAGGGCGGGGAGGCCGCCGGCCAGCGCCGTCGAGAGGCGTAGCAGGCGGTCCGTGAGTTCCTCGGGGTCGAGGGGGTCGTCCGCGTCGACCACCCAGTCGTGGACGATCGCGCCGGTGCCGCCGGTGATCATCGTCGCCAGGTCCCGCGCCGTGTCGTCGTCGAGGTCGCCGAACACCTCCCGCAGCCCCGCCAAGGTGATCAGCGAGCCGAACAGCCTGTTCAGGGCCCTGGTCATGGGGAAGGAGCAGGATCCGGTGAGCATCGCGCGGTAGAAGGGCCGGTGCCGGGCGAAGTGCCGGGCCATCGCCAGCACGCGCGCGTGACGTGGGGCGCTGTCGTCGCCCACCTCCGCGATGAGCTCCCGTTCGACCAGATCGGCCGCCGCTGCCACGAGGAGCGCGTCGCGGTCGCCGAACTGCAGATAGACCAGTTGCCGGCTGACGTTCGCGGCATCGGAGAGATCCCCGACGGGAAGCGCCGTGGTGCCGCGCTCGGAAACCAGGAGTACCGCGGCGGCCATCAGCGCGGCGCGAGAGCGGAGCACCCGGCGGTCCTGTCTGACTTGCACGCCGCCAACCCTAGACATGTGTTAGAAAATAGACAACTGTTAAATCAGTCGTTTTAAGGGAGTCAGAGATGTCCGGAGTCGAGCCCGAGGTCCGCACCACCGCCGGCGTCGTGCGCGGCCGTACCGAGGGCGGCCTGGCCGTCTTCCGCGGCATTCCGTACGCCGAACCCCCGCTCGGCGCGGCCCGTTTCCAGGCGCCGCGGCCCGCGCGCCGCTGGGACGGCGTACGAGAGGCCGACGAGTTCGGCCCGCCGGCCCCGCAGGACACGAACATGGGTGGTAACAGCGGCGGGGACCTCTTCAAGGGCGCGGGTGACGACTGGCTGACGGTCAACGTCTGGACGCCCGCCCCGGACCCGGCCGCCCGCCGTCCGGTTATGGTGTGGATCCACGGTGGCGCCTACAAGCTCGGCTTCTCCGGCAGTCCCGGCTACGACGCCCAGCACATCGCCCGCGAGGGCGACGTGGTGTTCGTGTCGCTGAACTACCGCCTGGGCATCGAAGGCTTCGCCGGCATCGACGGCGCGCCCGCCAACCGGGGCCTGCTCGACCAGGTCGCCGCCCTGGAGTGGGTGCGGGACAACATCACGGCGTTCGGGGGCGACCCCGGCCAGGTGACCGTTCTCGGCGACTCGGCGGGCGCCGGGTCCGTCGCCTCGCTGATGGTCATGCCGAGCGCGACGGGCCTGTTCCGGCGGGCCGTCGGGCAGAGCCTGCCGGGCACGTTCCTCTCCGGCGCCCTGGCCCGGGACGTCGGGGCGGCCATCGCCGCCGAGGCCGGCCTGCGCCCGACGGCCGAGGAGCTGTCCGGCGTGGATCCGCGGGAACTCCCGGCGGTCGGCCAGGCGCTGACGGCCAGGATGCGGCAGTACGAGGATCGCTGGGGCTCCTTCGCGCACACCCTGTCCCTCTACTCTCCCGTCGTCGACGGCGAGGTGCTGCCGGTCACGCCCTGGGAGGGGCTGGCTCGCGGCGCGGGACGGGACGTGGAGCTGATCATCGGCCACAACCGCGACGAGTGGCGGACGTTCCTGCTCCTCGGCAACCTGTTCGGCAAGGTCACCGACGGGCGGGCGGCGCAGACGCTGCGGCGCTATGGGCCGGGCGAGGACGGCGAACGCGCCTACCGCGCGGCCTTCCCGGACGCGTCCGCCGAGGACCTGTTCGAGCTCGTGCAGACCGACTGGCTGTTCCGCATGCCGACACTGCACCTGGCCGAGGCCCAGGCCGCCGGGGGCGGGCGGGCGTACCTGTACGACCTGACCTGGCAGTCCCCGGGCACCGGCGGACTGCTGCGGGCCTGCCACGGCTTGGACGGCCCGCTGCTGTTCGGCACCTACGACGCCCACCTCGGCCCGGTGGCCATCGGCCCGGAGCACACCGCCGAGGCTCGTGCCCTGACGACGCAGATGCGCCCAGCATGGACGGCCTTCGCCGCCACCGGCGACCCGGGCTGGCCCGCGTACGACCCCCGGCAGCGCCTGACCCAGGTCTTCGACACGACACCGTCCGTCACCGCCTACCCCGAGGAGACCTCGCGCCGCCTGTGGCAGAACCACACCTTCGAACCGCTTCCCCTGCTGACCGCCTGAGGCCGACGCAGGGGCTAGGAGTTCGCCATCCGGAGCAGGTCGTCGACGGCGCGAGCCCGAGGTGGTCGGCGCCGGCCCGCTGCATGCGTACGCCGTGCGGGCCGTCGGTGAGCACCGCGGACGGCACGCCCGCACGGGCCACCTCCGCGGTCGCCCAGAAACCGGCGCCGGACACGAGGCTCGCCTTCTCCTCGAGCGTGAGCCGCTCGACGACGGATCGTCCGTCGGTCATGTCGCGACCTTCCTGGTAGGGGAGCGCATGTCAGTTCGAGAGCGCCTGCTGGCGGCGGAAGTCGAGTGTCTCGCCGACCCGGCCGGTGTCTCGCGGATAGGTGACGTACAGGATCGAGAGCAGGAGGCCGTTGACGATCATCAGGATGACCAGCACCCAAAGGAACACGCCCTGGATCCCGATCGTCGCCGCGAGCGCGCCGGCCAGGAGCGAGAACAGCGCCCACGCGATCGTCTCGAACACCGTCAGCCAGATCGCGTAGGCCTGGCCGCGCAGCTCGGGCAGCACGACGGCGGCCACGATGGGACGGTTGACCGGCGGGTTGAGCCCCTGGCAGGCGCCGAGCAGGGCCCAGAAGAGCGCGTACACGCCGATGCTCTCGTACCGGAACTGCGTGCCGAAGAAGGCGATGACGCCGAACAGGATCTGGGCGAGCTGCAGGACCAGGACGCGGCCGCGGCTCGGCATGAGCCGGTCGATCCTCGGCAGGAGGAATCCGGCGCCCAGCGTGGCGACGCTGTAGCCGATCCCGAACGGCAGCGCCACCAGGATGGCGGTGGAGTTGGAGATGCCCCGCTCAGAGACCAGGAACTGGACGCCGAAGATGATGATCAGCAGGTGGCCGGATAGGAGCCGGCTCAGCATCATCACGGTGTACGTGGGGATGCGGAACAGCCCGATGACGGAGGCGACGGTGACCTTCGCCTTCGGTCGTTCCTCGGCGGCCAGGTCGGCGAGCTGCTCTTCGGCGGCCCCGATGTCTGGGTCCTTGTAGAGGGCGACGACCAGGAGTCCGGCGCCGATGCAGACCCCACCGAGGGTCCACAGCGCCCAGCGCCAGCCGTCCTCCAGCCCCACGAAGGCGGCCATGACGGGGCCGAGGACGATGCCGGCGACCTGGAGCGTTCCGAAGAAGATGCCGTTGGCCCGGGCGCGCTGCTCGTCGGGGAAGGAGTCGGCGATGACGGCCATGGTGATGGGCGAGCTGCCGATCACCGCGGCGGACATGAGGGTGCAGCAGATCAGAAGCTGGACGAAGTTCTGCGAGAAGCCCGCGGCGAGACCGAACAGGCCACCGGTCACCGTCGTGGCGGTGAGCGTGGCGCGGCGACCGATCCGGCCGGCCAGCCAGACCCAGAACGGCCCGGCGGGCACGCTGGCTATCTTGCCGAGGGCGGCGATGAGGCCGAGATGGCCGCTGTTGAGCCGCAGCGCGGCCGCCAGCGTGGGGAAGACGGTGTTGATGAGGCCGGCTTCGGTGTTGTCGACGACGCTCACGCCGGAGAGGACGGCGAGATTGCGCCAGCGATGGGGGATGTCGGCGGCCTGAGCCGCTCCTGGCCGGACGGACGTGGCGGGGGAGCTGGCATCCATGGGGTGCCCCTGTCTGTGCGGTGGTGCGATAGAGCGACGTCGCCTCAGGGGGCTGGGGCGACGGGTGGTGCCGGGAGAGGGTTGACCGAAAGAAGGTTGACCGAAAGAAGGCTGAGCTGCTCGTCGATGCGGCGCAGGGCCGCGGCGGGCACGTAGCCGTAACGGGCGAGATCGAGAAGGCTCATGGAGGCGGGGGCGGAGAGCATCTCCGACTGCACGAGCGCGGGCGCTTCCTGAGCGAGGACGTCCTTGGGACCGGTCATCTGCAGGAGTTCCAGGAGGGGGGTGCGGAGCAAGTCGGGAGCGTGGAGTTCTTCCATCGCGGGCAGCGGCGCGGCGACAGCCGCCGCACGTCCGCGCTGTTCGCGGACCAGGAGATGCTCGCGGGTGATGTCGCCCTCGTGGGGGACGCCCAGGCGCTCGAACTGGCTGGGCGGGGCGTCGGCGTCGAGCATGAGGCGGCGCAGCAGTTCGAGCATCCGCAGTTCCACGTCGTCGTCGGCGATCGGTGTTTCCTGCGCCGGGTCGTCGTGGAGGTCGAAGAGCAGCGTGCCGTGTTGCCAGGGGTTCATCCATGAGGGCGAGGCGGGTATCCGCATGGTGCGTACGCCCTTGGTGAAGGTGAAGGGCTCGGCCGGTTCCCATTCCTTGAGCTCCTGCGCCGAGAAGCGGGCGCGCATGTGGGTGGGCATGAGGGTGAACTCTTCGAGGGGGCCGTTGGCCTGGTCCTTGCCGGCGCGCATGTAGACGTAGCGGCCGTCGGTGACGTTGACGTGTCCGCCGTGGATGCCGAAGAGCGCGCCCTCACGGACGGGTTCGTCCTCAGTGAGGTCGTTGCCTTGCATGTCGGGTGTGGGTTCGATGCCGAAGTAGCGCAGGATGGTCGGGGCGATGTCGATGGTCTGTGCGAGCGCGCCTCTGCGCTCGTCCCGGTCGCCGGTTCTCGGGTCCCACAGGAACATCGGCAGGTGCACGAGTTCGTTGAACCACGGCATCACGGACTTGGCCCACCAGCCGTGTTCGCCGAGCAGGAAGCCGTGGTCGGTGTTGACCAGGAGCAGGGTGTCGTCCCACATGGCGTGGGTGTCCATGAAGTCCAGGACGCGGCCGAGTGAGCGGTCGCACATGGAGACCAGGGCGGCGTACTCCTTGCGGGCGTGCTCGACCTGGTCGCCGGGTTCGAGGACCTTCTGGTACGGCGGCCAGTCGAACTCGGGACCGTCGTAGTCGTGCGGGTAGAGATCCTTGTACAGCTGGTGGGTGAAGAACGGCTCGTGCGGATCGAACATCTCGATCTGCAGCAACCACCGGTCGGCGGCGACGTTGGTTTCGAGAAAGTGCAGGCCCGCGTCGACGGTCCGGGTCTGCGAGTGCTCCGCCTCGGTGGCCATGTAGGTGCGGTTGATCGCGTCCTGGCGCTTCATCGCCTCGAACGGGCCTTTCGGGGCGTCGCCGACCACGCCTTTCCACGGATCGCCCTCCTGACCCCGGAAGAACTCCCAGGTGCTGTAACGGGTGTGGTACGTCGCGCCGCCGTCCTCCCAGTAGTGCGGGTGGTCGGAGGCCAGATGGGTGTGCACGCCCGCATGCTTGAGCATCTCGGGCATGGAGTCGTCGAACGGCTCCAGCGGGCCCCAGCTGCGGTGCAGGAAGTTGTACCGTCCGGTGTGCATCTCACGCCGCGCCGGCATGCACGGCATCGAACCGGCGTAGAAGTTGTCGAACGTCACGGCCTTGGCCGCCAACCGCGCGAAGTTGGGCGCGTCGACGAAGGTGTCGGCATAGGGCGAGAGCAGGTGCCGGTTCAGGCTGTCGAACATGACGATGATGGCCCTCATCGCGCCGTCTCCTCCGTCCGCCCGAGGGTGGGCGCGGGCTCCTGGTTGAGCGGCTCCGCGTCGAGCAGGCGCCGGCGCAGCTCGATGAGGGAGGCGATGTGCCGGTCCATCGCCTCGGCCCCGCGCCGATGAAGCCACTCGTCCATCTGGTTCCCGAGTGCGACGTCGTAGCCACGCGGGGGCTCGTCGTGGCGGCTGCGGTCACGGTGGCGGTAGCGCGCCACTTCCGCCACCCGGGTGTTGATCTCGACGTCGAGGATGGCGAGCACCTGCTCGACCGTCATGAAACCGGCGCCGCCCAGGCGTGCGTACAGGTCGGGGTCCTGGAAGCGGGTGGGCGGGTTGTACGGACGCGTCAGCCAGTCGATGAAGACGGTGTGACCCTCCTCGGTCACGTGGTAGCGCTTGGCGTTGCTCGCCCCGGGGCGTTCCTCGATCGTGTGCTCGACCCAGCCGCGCTGCTCCATCGCCGCCAGAGTTCGGTACGCCTGGCTCATGGTGGTGTTCGAGCGCGCGAACCGCCCGTGCGTGTCGAAGAACTTCTTCAGTTCGTAGCCGGTACTGGGACGATCCAGCAGCGCCCCGAGGAGAAGGATCTCAAGCTTCATCAAGTGTGCCCGTCGTTGTAACGAAGGTAACCGTGCCACAAGTGGAATGGTGATACCATGGCACAAGTGTCATGCCCTGTCGAGAGTCTTCTCAGTGGATGATTTCGGCCCGCCCGCCAGGCCGCGCGCCGATCCCGGTCGGGAGCCGAGACGCGGATCAGCGGCTCGAGCAGCGACCCGACGGTTAGGTATGGGCCTGAGGCCTGTCTGCCACGCCGAGGTTTCGTCCTGGGACCAGCAGGGCCGGCTGGTCCGCCTGACAGAGGAGATACTGCCCGGCGTCGAACCCGGTCCGGCCACCTCAACCTTTTGACAAAGCATCACCGTCGGCAGATTGGGGCGCTCATCGCAGTGGAATGATGCCGAACGCGGTTGAGATCCCCGTGCTGCCGCTCTCGCGAGGCGCGGGCCACCCTCCCCTACCGTTACCGATCCGCATGGGAGGACCTTGTGAGCACGAAATACGGAGTCCACTCAGAGGTGGGCACGCTGCGACAGGTGATCGTGCACCGGCCCGATCTCAGTCTCAGACGGCTCACCCCGGCCAACAAGGACGACCTGCTCTACGACGACGTGCTCTGGGTCAGCCGCGCCCAGATCGAGCACGACATGTTCGTCGAGATGATGCGCGGGCGCGGCATCGAGGTCTTCCACCACCAGCAGTTGCTCGCCGAGGCGCTGGAGGCCGCACCCGAGGCCAAGCGGCACGCGGTGGAGCGCACGGTCACCCACCTGACGGTGGGGCCCTCGCTCGTCGACGAGATCCGCGCCGAGCTGGCCTCCTGGAGCGGAGACAAGCTGGCCGAGCACCTGATCGGCGGGCTCACCAAGGAGGAGTTCGTCGCCGCGGTCCAGGCCAGTCGCGAAGGCTTCGACGCCTGCTCCCTGGTCACCGCGATGGCCAGGACCGGGTCGTTCATCCTGCCGCCGCTACCGAACTCGCTCTACCAGCGCGACCCTTCGGCCTGGCTGTACGGCGGGGTCTCGCTGAACCCGCTCTACTACCACGCCCGCCGCCTGGAGACGATCAACCAGAGCATCATCTACCACTTCCACCCGATGTTCGCCGACGACGGATTCGCCTACTGGTACCCGCCGATGGGCGACGACGGCAACTTCGACGAGGAGGACTTCGGCCGCGCCTCGCTGGAAGGCGGCGACATGATGCCGATCGGCAAGGGCACCGTCGCCATCGGCGTCAGCCAGCGCACCAGCCCGATCATGATCGAGCACCTGGCCATGGAGTTGTTCGCCGCCGAGGCCGCCACCAGGGTGCTCGCGGTCAACATCCCGCCACACCGCTCGTACATGCACCTCGACACCGTCTTCACCCTGCTGGACGTCGACAAGGCCACCGGCTACCCGCCGGTCGTGGAGAACGCGGCGGTCTACTCGCTGCGGCCCGGCGACAAGGCGGGCACTCTCGACGTGCACCACGAACCGAACCTGGCCGCCGCCTTCGAGGACGCGCTCGGCATCGGCAAGCTCGACATCATCTCCACCGGCGGGGACGACTACCAGCGGGCCAGGGAGCAGTGGGACAGCGGCAGCAACTTCGTCGCCCTGGAGCCCGGCGTCGTGGTCGGCTACCACAAGAACGAGTTCACCAACAGGAAGCTGCGCGAGCACGGTGTGGACGTCATCGAGATAGAGGGCTTCGAGCTGGGCAAGGGCCGGGGCGGCGGGCACTGCATGACCTGCCCGATCCTGCGCGACCCCCTCTAGCAGCCGAAGCGAGAAGGCGCGGGCCACCGTCCCCGCGCCATCCCCCCGCCACCAGCCGCGACCGTTCCCGCCTATGGGGTCGGTTGCCGGCATCGCCGCAGCGGGAAGGACCGCGATGACCCATCCAGCAATCATTCTCTTCCTAGCCCTGTTCGGGCTCTACAGCCCCGTCGCCGCGCTCGCCTCCTATCTGCCGATCGTCCGGCCCTACGACCACAAACAGGTCAACCGGCTGGCGCTCGGGCTCGGCCTCAACGTCGCGGTCTTCGTCCTGGCGGCGCTATGGATCGGCGAGCCGCTCCTCAAACTGCTCGGCATCAGCACCGCCGCGCTGACCGCCACCGGAGGCATCGCCCTGGCCTACGCCTCCATCCCGCTGATGCGCGGCAAAGCCGGAGCCGTCGAAGAGCTGGAGAAACTTCAGGAAGAGGAGAAGCTGGGCAGCACACTGCCACCCGAGCCGGCGCCGCACCCCAAGACCATCCTGTACACCCCGCTCACCTTCCCGTTGACCGTCGGCGGCACCACCTTCGCCTTCGGTGTCGCCGCCTCGGCGGCGGCGACCAACATGCCCGACAAGATCGCCCTGTCAGTCGCCGCCCTGTGCTTCGCCGTGGTCACCGGGGTGACGCTTTACCTGTCCGGCCATGTCCAACGGCGCATCTCGCTCAAGGGCGCCATGCTCCTGGACCGGATCGCGGGCATCCTGCTCACCGCCATCGCCGTCATCCTGCTCGCCAACGGCTTCACCGACCTGGTCACCGCGCGCCTCAACCAGTGAATGAAGCGGGCCCGATGATCTCGACAACACCCAGCCGGCCGCCCTGCCCAACATCGCGCTGACCGGCGTCAACCAGGACGGAGCCGTCATGGGCGGCACGGCCGGCCGGCTCCTGCTCGAACGCATCCAGGGCCGCACCTCGGCGGTCCGCTTCTCCGTCACCCCCAGCCTGGTCGTCCGCGGCTCGACCCCCCCGCCTCCTGGCTGAGCCGTGCCGTGCTCACCTGCGCCGGTCAGGTGCCGCCTGGCTCGACGGCCTGCTCCCACATCGACTTCATCTCGGCGAACCCTTGCTCCATGATCCCCACCATGGCCTCCCGGGCCCGCTCGCCGTCGCGCCGCTGGATCGCCTGGGCCACGTCGGTGTGCAGCTGCAACGCCTGCTCGTCCGGGTTGTGCGGCATCAGGTGGTAGTGGTGCCGGCCGGCGAGCACCTCGGCGACGATCTGCTGCAGTTTCGCGAACATCTCGTTGCCGGAGGCGGCCAGCACCCGCCGGTGGAATTCGATGTCCAGGGTGAGGAAGCGCGCCTCATCGCCGGCCTTCCCCGCGGCCCACATCTTGGCCGCGAGGCCGACCAGCTCGCTCGCCTCGTCGTCGTCGATCCGCCCGGCGGCCAACCAGGCGGCGTGCGGCTCGATCGCGGTCCGTAGCTCGGTGATCGAGCGCATCTGCGCCATCCGCCCGGCCGAGGCGAGCCGCCAGCGGATCACCTGCGGATCGAAGACGCTCCACCCCTCGGCGGGCTGGATCATGATCCCGACCCGGCGCCGCGTCTCGATGAGTCCCATGGAGGCGAGCACTCGCAGCACCTCGCGGATCACCGAGCGGGAGACCTGGTAGCGGTCGACCAGGTCGTCGATGCTCAGGACGGAACCGGCGGCCACGTCGCCGCTGCAGATGGCCGTGCCGAGACGGTCGAGGACTCGTGCGTGCAGCCCGGCTTCGGCAGGGGCGTGCTGAGTGGGTAGGCCCCCAGGGGAGGACTGATTCACGGCATAGAGCATATCAGTTGCCGACGTACCCTTGAATAAGTCAGCTTTTTTGTCCTAACATCCCGGCATTAAGCAGATGTTACGACAGTGTGGCGCACTTCCGGGGGCGGCAGTCATGACAGAAAGGCGAGATGACGTGCAACGTCGATCGATACTCAGTGCATCTCTGGCCGTGGTTGTCGCCATGGGCCTGTCCGCCTGTGGCGGTGGTGGTGATGGCGCCGGCGCGTCCAAGACGGTCCGGGTCACCCTGGCCAACCACGTGTGGACGGAGAACGTCAAGAAGGCCCTGCCCGAGTTCGAGAAGCAGACCGGGCTCAAGGTCGAGGTCACTCAACTAGGCGAGGACCAGCTCTCCGACCAGTACAACGTCAAGCTGAACGCCGGCTCATCCGACATCGACGTGATGATGTACCGTCCCCTCCAGGAGGGGAAGCTCTTCGCCAAGAACAAGTACCTGGCCGACCTGTCGGACCAGGTGAAGGCGAACAAGGACTGGGACTTCAGCGACTTCCAGGCCGGCCCGGTGGAGGCCACCACATACGACGGCAAGCCGGTCGGTGTCCCGATCATCACCGAGCAGGAGGTCCTCTACTACCGCAAGGACCTGCTCGCCAAGGCCGGCCTGAGCGCCCCGCCGAAGACCCTCGACGAGCTGAAGGCCGCCGCCGCCAAGGTCAAGGCGGCCGACCCGGGCGTCGCGGGCTTCGTCGCCCGTACCGGCAAGTCGCCGGCGGTCACCCAGTTCTCCAGCTTCCTTTACAGCTTCGGCGGCGACTTCGTCGATGGCAGCGGCAAGGCCGCGGTCAACAGCGAAGCGGCCAAGCAGGCGTACGCCTACTACGGCGGGCTGATCAAGGACTCCGGCCCGGCGAACGTCAGCACCGACATGGGCTGGCCCGAGGCGATGGCCATCTTCACCCAGGGCAAGGCCGCCTTCTACACCGAGGCGAACTCGCTCTACAAGAACGCCACCGACCCGGCCAAATCCAAGGTCTCGGACACGGTCGGCTTCGCGCCGTTCCCGGCCGGCCCGGCCGGTTCGAAGCCGTACAACATCCCGTCGTGGGCCCTGGGCATCAACTCCAGCTCGGAGAACACGAGCAACGCCTGGAAGTTCATCGAGTGGGCCACCGGCAAGAACCAGACGCTCGCCCAGCAGAAGTCCGGCGTGCCGGGTGCCCGTAGCTCCGTGTGGGCCAACCCGGAGGGTATCTCGACCTTCCCGAAGGACCTGGCGGAGGCCATCAAGGCCAGCACCAAGTCGGGGGTGGGTCATGACCGGCCGCTGGTCGTGAAGGTTGCCGAGGCTCGCGAGATCGTCGGCCAGCCGATCGTCGACGCGATCACCGGCAAGGACGCCGCGGCGGCCGCTGACACGGCCAACGCCGCGTTCCAGAAGTTCCTGGACGACGAGGCCAAGTAAGGGGCGCCCGTGGGTGGCGGGAATGAGCGCCCGTCACCCACGTACCCCGCAGGCCCGCGCACCACTGGAGACCCCATGGCAACGATCACCACCAAGGCGCCGCCCAGCGCCCCCGATACGCCCGGCTGGGTGCGCTGGGTCAATGACCACCGCAAATGGCTCTTCGCCGCGCCCGCGATGACCTTCGTCGCCGCGCTGCTCGTGTTCCCCCTGGTCTGGACCGGCTATCTCAGCCTGACCGACGCCGAGGGATCCGTCCGCGCGGAGAGCGAGTTCGTGGGCATCCAGAACTACCTCGACGTCCTGTCGGACACCGCGCGGTTCTGGCCCGCCGTCGGGCGGACCGCCACGTTCACCGTCGTCGCGCTGCTGTTCGAGGTGGTCCTCGGGATGGCGATCGCCCTGCTGCTCTGGCGGCCGTTCAAGGGGCAGAGATGGGTCCGGGTCGCCATCCTGATGCCGCTCGTCGCCACCCCGGTCGCGGTCGGCATGATGTGGCGGCTCATCTTCGACCCGAACATCGGCATGGCCAACCAGATCCTCGGCTGGGTCGGCATCGGGCCGCAGCCGTGGCTGGCCGGCCAGCACACGGCCCTGCCCACCACGATCTTCATCGACATCTGGCAGTGGACGCCGATGGTGACGCTGATCCTGCTCGCCGGGCTCACCTCGCTGTCGGACGAGCCGCAGGAGGCGGCGCGCATCGACGGCGCCAGCACCTGGCAGCGTTTCCGGCACGTCACCCTGCCGCTGCTGATGCCCACGCTGACGGTGGCGATCCTGCTGCGCGGTATCGACGCGCTGAAGACCTTCGACATCCTCTACGCCACGAAGGGTCGCGGCGGTGGTTCGTTCCACGAGGTAGAGACGCTGAACGTGTACGCCTACGGCCTCAGCTTCGACTACAACGAGTACGGCGTCTCCTCCACCGTCCTCATCCTCTTCTTCCTGATCATCATCGGGGCGATGTGGGCCCTGACCGCCCGGCGCAAGGAGGCCAAGCGATGAAACCCCGTCCCGCGTACCGGGTGTTCCGGGTGGTGGCGCTCGCCTTCGTGATGCTCTCACTGCTCGCGCCGCTGCTCTGGATGATCGCCGCGTCGTTCAAGACCAACGTCGACATCTACGACCCGGGCAAGGCGCTGGCCTTCTCGCCCACCATGGGCAACTACGCCAAGGTGCTCCAGCAGGCCAACTACGTCGAGTTCATCGTCAACAGCCTCTGGGTGGCGTTCGCCGCCACCGTGGCGTCGCTGATCCTCGGCCTGCCGGCCGCGTACTCGATGAGCCGGTTCAACATGCGGAAGTCCGCGCTGGTGGTGCTGATGGCCCGGGTCATCCCCGGTGTCTCGCTGCTGGTGCCCTGGTATTACGTCTTCTCCAACCTGAAGATGGTCGGCGGCTTCGGGGTGCTGATCCTCAGCCACATGTTCGTCGCGCTGCCGCTGGTGGTCTACATCATGATGGGCTACTTCGACAGCCTGCCCGAGGAGTTGGAGGAGGCGGGGCTGGTCGACGGGCTGACCCACATCGGCGCGTTCCGCCGCATCATGCTGCCGCTGTCCGTACCGGGTATCGCCACCGCTGGGATCTTGTCCTTCATCTTCTCGTGGAACAACTTCATGTTCGCGCTCGTGCTCTCCGACGCGGACACCAAGACCCTGCCCGTGGCGATCTTCGACTTCGTCGGCTACGCCAGCATCGACTGGGGCGGCCTGATGGCCGCTGCCACTGTGGTCACTCTGCCGATCATGGTGATCGCCCTGTTCGTGCAGAAGTACGTGGTCTCCGGCCTCACCGCCGGCGCGACAAAGGGCTGACCGGCATGACGACCATCGCCCGCGTAGAGACCTTTCTGGTCGCCCCCCGCTGGCTCTTCGTCCGGGTGGAGACCGACTCCGGGATCGTCGGCTGGGGTGAGGCCACCTGCGAAGGGCGCTCCGAGACCGTCCGCGCCGCTGTGGACCAGCTCGCGGAGCTGCTGATCGGCCGGGACGCGCTGCGCATCGAGGACCACTGGCAGGTGCTGACCAAGGGCTCGTTCTACCGGGGTGGCCCGATCCTGGCGAGTGCTGTGGCGGGCCTCGACCAGGCCCTCTGGGACATCGCCGGCAAGCACTTCGGCGCCCCGGTGCATCAGCTGCTCGGCGGTCCGGTCCGGGACCGGATCCGGGTGTACGGCTGGGTCGGCGGCGACGAGCCCAGCGAGGTCCGCGACCACATCGCCGCCCAGGTCGAGGCCGGGCTCACCGCAGTGAAGATGAACGCCTCCGGCAAGATGAGCCCGGTCGCCTCGGTCGCCGAGTTGAACGGCGTGGTCGCCCGGGTCGCCGCCGCCCGCGAGGTGCTCGGCGACGACCGCGACGTCGCCGTCGACCTGCACGGGCGGTTCACCCTGGCCAACGCTCGCCGGGTGGCGCCGCTGCTGGAGCCGTATCGGCCCCTGTTCCTGGAGGAGCCGGTCGTTCCGGAGAACTCGCACCTCATCGGCGAATTCGTCCGCTCGACCACCATCCCGGTGTCGACCGGGGAGCGGCTCTACAGCCGGCAGGAGTTCCTGCCCGTCCTCCAAGCCGGCATCGCGGTCGCCCAGCCGGACCTCTCGCACGCCGGCGGCATCACCGAGGTGCGCAAGATCGCCACCCTCGCCGAGGTGTACGACGTGCAGCTCGCCCCGCACTGCCCGCTCGGCCCGATCGCCCTCGCAGCCTGCCTGCAGATCGGCTTCGCCACGCCGAACTACCTCATCCAGGAACAGAGCATCGGCATCCACTACAACCTTGGCGCAGAGGTGCTCGACTACTGCCTCGACAAGACCCCGTTGACCTTCGTGGACGGGCACATCGAGCGGCTCACCGCGCCCGGCCTGGGCATCGAGGTCGACGATGAGGCGGTCCGCTCCGCCGGCAAAGCAGGACACGCCTGGCGCAGTCCCATCTGGCGGCACCGGGACGGGTCCTACGCGGAGTGGTGAGCGTGACCTCTCGGCCTCACCGTCGCACTCGCCGCCACTACCGGTACCACCTGTGAGAAAGGCATCTGCGTGAAGATCATCGCAGCGGACGTCGTCGTCACCAGCCCCGACCGCAACTTCGTCACCCTCAAGATCACGACGGATGAGGGGATCAGCGGGCTGGGCGACGGCACACTCAACGGGCGGGAGCTGGCGGTCGCGTCGTACCTGGCCGACCACGTTGTCCCCCTCCTGCTCGGGCGGGACCCGCATCGCATCGAGGACACCTGGCAGTTCCTCTACCGCTCGGCCTACTGGCGGCGCGGGCCCGTCACCATGGCCGCCATCGCGGCCGTGGACGTGGCGCTGTGGGACATCAAGGCCAAGGCCGCCGGGATGCCGCTCTACCAGCTGCTCGGCGGAGCCTCCCGGAACGGGATCATGGCGTACGGGCACGCCTCGGGCCGGGACCTGCCAGAGCTGTTCGACTCGATCCGCCGGCACCTGGAGATGGGTTATCGGTCGATCCGCGTGCAGACCTCCGTGCCTGGCATCAACGCCGTGTACGGCGTGGCCGCCCAGCCCAGTGCCGACGGCAAGCGGTACGACTACGAGCCGGCCCAGCGCACCGCGCTACCCGCCGAAGAGGACTGGGACACCCGCGCCTACCTGCGCCACCTGCCCGGCGTCTTCGAGGCGGTGCGCAACGAGTTCGGGCCCGAGCTGCCGCTGCTGCACGACGGGCACCATCGGATGACGCCGATCCAGGCCGCCAAGCTCGGCAAGGCCCTTGAGCCGTACGACCTGTTCTGGCTGGAGGACTGCACGCCGGCCGAGAACCAGGAGGCGCTGCGCCTGGTACGCCGGCACACCACCACTCCGCTGGCCATCGGGGAGGTCTTCAACACCGTGTGGGACTACCAGACCCTGATCCGTGAACAGCTCATCGACTACGTCCGCTCCGCCGTCACCCACACCGGGGGGATCACGGCCATGCGGAAGCTGCTCGACTACGCCGCCCAATACCAGATCAAGTCCGGCATCCACGGCCCGACCGACATCTCGCCGGTCGGCATGGCCGCCGCCCTGCACCTGGACCTGGCGATCCACAACTTCGGTATCCAGGAGTACATGCAGCACGGCCAGGCGACCAACGAAGTGTTCCAGCAGTCATTCAGCTTCGCCGACGGCTACCTGCACCCCGGCGGGCTGCCGGGACTCGGCGTGGAGCTCGATGAGAAGGCCGCGGCGCGATTCCCGTACCAACCGGCGTACCTGCCGTTCAACCGGCTCACGGACGGCACCGTCCATGACTGGTGAGCACGACGGCGTCGGCCGGGCGTTCGCTGTCCTGGTCCGCGCCAACGGCGGCCGTGCGGTGATCTGGGTCGTGGGCAAATCGACATATGATCCTTTGAGCTGATATTCGCCCGATTGTCGGAAGGCCGCCATGACCCACCCCCTCAGCCGGCGGTCCGCTCTGCTGGGCACCTCGGCCGTGGCCGGCCTCGCTCTTTGGGACAGACCGGCCGAGGCGGTCGGCACCGCCACAGCCGGCACCGCCAAGGTCAGCGCCGCCACGTTCGACGCCGCGCGTGAGCGGTGGGTGAGCCTGCTGGCCGGCGGGTCGTACGACTCCGTCTACACCGACAAGGCGCAGGCAGTCGACGGCTCGGCCAACGCGGTGCTGCGCAAGCTGAAGCCCGATCCCGGCCGCCCGAGCCTGTGGCCCGACCTGCCGCTCGACGACCCCCGTACGGGCAACTTCAACCGCGCCTACAACCGCATGCGCACCCTGGCGCTGGGCTGGGCCACGCCGGGCACCACCATGCACCGGGACGGGCAGGTCGCCGACACCGCGATCATGGCGCTGGACTTCCTGTACGAGCACGCCTACCACGAGGGGCTCGACCGGCGGGGCAGCAACTGGTACTGGTGGGAGATCGGCGTCCCCCGCGCGCTGACCGACAGCTGTGCCCTGCTGTACGACGGCCTGCCCAAGGACCGCCTCGAGCGCTGGCTGCGGCCCTTGCGCCGCTGGTGTCCCAACCCGGAGCGCCGCGTCAGCCACCCCGGCGTCGTCGAGACCGGCGCCAACCGGGCGGGCAAGGCCACGGCGGTGGCGATGCGCGGATTGCTCACCCACGACGCCCGCCTCGTCAAGCGGGCCAGGAACGCGGTCTCCGACCTGCTGCGGCCGACCAAGGGCCCGGGCGACGGCTTCTACCGTGACGGGTCGTTCATCCAGCACGACGTGTTTCCCTACAACGGCAGCTATGGCGTGGACTACCTGGAGAGCGTGGCCAAGCTGATCGCCATGCTCGCGAGGTCACCGTGGGAGATCACCGGAATCGGCAACGTCTACGACATCGTGGATCGCTCGTTCGCGCCGTTCATCTTCGACGGGCTGATGATGGACTGCGTACGCGGCCGGCAGATCTCGGTGCAGGGCCACCGTGACCACCACTCGGGGGAGAAGGCGGTCGAGTCCATCCTCACCCTGCTCGAGGCGGCGCCCGAGCGCTACGCCCAGCGCTGGCGACCGTTGGTGAAGGGCTGGATCGCCCGCAACCAGGCCGCCCCCACGCTCCCACCGCTGGCGAGCATCAGCGGGGCCAAGGCCCTGCTGGAGGACCTGTCGGTGCCGGTCGGCCCGCGCATGACGGGCACGTACGTCTTCGCCGACATGGACCGGGTCGTACACCGCCGTCCCACCTGGGCCTACGCGATCGCGATGAGCTCGGAGCGCATCGGCGCGGCGGAGGCCATGAACCAGGAGAACCTGCACGGCTGGTACACCGGCGACGGCATGACCTACCTCTACACCGCCGACCTCACCCACTGGAACGACGACCTGTGGCCCACGATCGACCCGCACCGGCTGCCGGGCACGACGGTCGACACCCGCAGACGCGCCGACCTCTCGCACGGCAAGCGCCGCCTGCCGCCCACCCCGTGGGCGGGCGGCGTGGCACTCGACGGCGAGTACGGCGTGGCGGCCATGAAGCTGATCGCCGACGGCTCCTCACTGCGGGCCAAGAAGGCGTGGTTCCTGCTCGATGACGCGGTGATCGCCCTCGGCACCGGCATCGCCGCCTCCGACGGCCGCCATATCGAGACCATCGTGGAGAACCGCAACACTCACGACTGGCATCCGCCGCTGACCCAGGGCGACGGCTGGGTCCACCTGTCCGGGGTGGCCGGCTACGCGCTGCTCGACGGCGCCGACGCGAAGGTGATCCGCGACCAGCGCACCGGCCGCTGGCGGGACATCGACAAGGGCGCCACCACCGGCGGCGACAACACCCCCGTCGCCAAGCACTACACGACGATCCTCATCGACCACGGCGTCGATCCGCGCAAGGCGCGCTACGCCTATGCCGTGCTGCCCGAGGCCTCCATCGCGCAGACCGCGGCTTACCGGCAGCGGATCAAGGTCCTCGCCAACTCCGGAGCGGTGCAGGCCATCGCCCGCGACAACGTGCTGGCCGCCGTCTTCTGGCGCGCGGGCACCGTCGAGACCGCGGACGGACCGCTCCACGCCGACGGCCCCTGCACGCTGCTGATCCGCCGCGACCACCGGCGGGTACGGCTCGCGGTCTCCGACCCGTCCAGGACCGCCGACGAGGTGAAGATCAAGCTGCCCTGGCCGGTGAAATCGGTCGGGAAAAGCGACCGCGGTGTGCGCAAGTCCAAGCGCGCGGTCAAGGTGGAGGTCGGTCGCAGCCGCGGGCACGCCCACACCGCGGTGGTGCACGTCTGAACCTCTGAAGCAGCTGTTCAGTGCTCGGCCCGTCAGTTACGGGCGCGCGCGCTCGGTCACCGTGCGGGCGCGCAACAGGTGCGGGTGCAGGAGTTGGGCTCGTTGCCCGCGTACGCCGGCGGCGAGAGCGGCGTCGGTGAGCGCGGCCCCGATCCATTCGAGGTCCACGCTCCGGCCGTCGTCCCGCCTGATCAGCGGTTCTCCGGGGGCGCGGCTGGCGCACAGCGCGCGCAACAGGTGGCGGACCTCCGGCGACACCGGGAACGCGACGATGCCATCACGGCCGTCGCGCAAGGTGATCAGGGTCAGCCGGTCGGCGGGGGCCGAAGGGCGGACATCGTGGGCGGTCAAAGCGGCCAGCGCCTCCACGGAGGCGCCCGTCGCCTCCAGCAGCGCGACGGCGAGAGCCTCGGCCCACCGGCCCTCGTCGGCCAGCCGCCCGGCACCTGTTCGCAGCAGTCGCCGTTCGGCCGGGGTGAGCGGCGGCGTGCCGGTCAGGCCGCGATGAGATCGATCCGCACCAGACAGCCGGGCGAAAGCGTAGAAGGAGGCCAGCGTGGCGCGTCTCCGGATCACCGTCGTCCTGGTCAGGGGCTTGCCGGATGTGCGCACGCCAGTGGTGAGGGCGGTGTAGCAGTAGGCGTCCAGCTGAGCCTCGGTGGCGGTGAGCAGGTCGAGGGCTGGTTCGGCGGTGTGCAGCCAGCGCAGGAACGAGGCCAGGACCCGCAGCCGCGTCTGTCGCTGGGGCGCGGAGGCTTTCTCGCGAAGCCAGGCCGTCACCGTTCGCCGTGTCCGCGGATCCAGGGCGTCCACAAGGTCGACGTCGGCGGCGGGAACCTCGCCCCCATCGCCGGGGCGCAGGCGCGGCCGTAATCCCGGGATCTGCCCGACGCCGACCGGCGCTGGATCGCTCGCGGGTCTCATAGGGTCCCCGCCGGCGAGGGGAGAGGTGAGGCCGTCCCCGAACGTGTGCGGGATTCGCGCGGTGCTCTCCGCTTCGACCATGCTCAGCACGCGGCCGACGCCGTGACCAGGTCGGCGTTGAACATCGCGGCAGCCTCGCCGGCCGACCCGAGGACGCGGCGGCCCGTGCCTGACAAACCCATCATGAACTCGATCATCTCATGGCGCGTCGCCAACAATCCTCGCCTGACGCGGTGGACAGCCGCTGTCAGCTTTGAGCGCATGTTCAAGCGCCTGCCCCGGCGTCGGCGGCCGGGCGCGTTCGGACCCCGGTGTCTGCGGCCGGGCGCGTTCGGAGCCCGGCGTCCGTAGCCGGGCGCGTTCGGAGCGGTCACCAGCTGGCGCGGTCAGGGCGCGTTCCTCGCTGCTCGGCTCAGTGGAGGGTGCTCGGCGGGCGAACTCTTCAGGACGCCGCCGAGGGCCAGCCGCAGCAGCCGGTGAGCGCTGTCGGGATCGCCGTCGGAGGCCAGGGAGATCGCGTTGGCCAGGGCCATGAGATCGTGGACCGTCACCTCGGTGCGCAGGACTCCCGCTTCCTCCGCGTCCGCGACCAGGCGCGCCGCCGCATGATGGAGCAGGCCGTGGCAGCTGTCCTCCGCGGCGATGGCGCCGTCGGGGGTTGACAGCAGGGCTGTTGCGAGCCCGCGTGTGGTCGTGGTGTACGTCGTCAGCTCCTCGAGCCACATGGCGAGCGCGTCGCAGGGGGCCGTGCTGTCGGCGAGCTCTCGGGCGCGACGGCCGAGCCGTTCGACGCCCTCGTGGAACACCGCGTTGAGCAGGTCGTGCCGCGAGGGGAAGTGTCGGTGCAGGGTGGCTGAGCCGACGCCTGCGCGGCGCGCGATCTCTTCGAGTGAGGCCTGCGCGCCGTCCCGTTCGATCACCGCCTCCGCGGCCTCGAGCAGTCGCTGGCGATTGCGCCGCCTGTCTGCTCGGCCTGCCGGACCTGCTGCGTTCATCGTCGCGCCCACCCTTCACTGGACAAACGGAGGAGCCCCCCATATCGTAGCGTCCAGTAAAGCGGGGTGCCCCTCCGTTTATGGGGATGCTGGAGGTAGACATGTCGGATTCATCATTCGTGCTGGTCACCGGGGCGACTGGTCGACAGGGAGGGGCGACCGCGCGGGCGCTGCTCCGAGAGGGAACGGACGTGCACGCTCTCGTACGCGATCCCACCACGCCGCGCGCACAGGAGCTCGCCGGTCGCGGTGCCACGCTCGTGACGGGCGACCTGGAGGACCCGGCTTCGTTGCTGGCGGCCCTCGACGGAGCCCGAGGCGTGTTCTCGATGCAGATGCCCGACCTCGCCGACCTCATGGGCGACTCGGAGGTGCGGTACGCCGGCAATCTCGCCGCAGCGGCGCGGAAGGCCGGCGTCGAACAGATCGTGCACACCTCGGTGTCGGGGGCAGGCCGCCGGGACCCGATCGACGAGGAGCGATGGGGCGTCCACATGGGGCACTACTGGCGCAGCAAGGCCGCCGCGGAGCAGGCGATGCGTGAGGCGGCGATCCGCTACACGACCATCCTGCGCCCAAGCACGTTCATGGAGAATTTCATCTACCCGTCGTTCTACTTCCCTGAGGGAAAGCCGGACTACCTCCTGGTCGCCATCGATCCCGAAGTTCCCCAGCCCTTCGTCGCACTGAACGATATCGGCGCCGCTGCCGCCGCCGCGTTCGCCGACCCCGAGCGGTTCAACGGCGTGGAACTGGAACTGGCAGGCGACCTGCTGACCTTCCGCCAGGCGGCCACGATCCTCTCCGGCGTCCTCGGAAAGCCCATCACACTTCCCACCGACCCGTCGGAAGCACAGGCCGCCGGCCTGCGCAACGAGTTCGTCCTGTCGCAGCGGTACGTCAGCCTGCATCCCGCACCGGCGCGTCCCGAGTTCGCCCAGGCCCTCACGATCCCGACCACGACCTTCACCGACTGGGCCCACGCCACCCTCTGAACACGACGATCCCGCGAGGGCCTTGCCGCGCGCCGCGCCGCCACCTTGGTTCGTTATCGCAGTTCAGCGACCGGCCGATCGGTCAGTAGGCCGATCTCGTGATCTCAGCGTTCGGGTGACGGCGTTCGGCAGAGGCGTTCGACGATGGTCTGCCAGCTGTCGGCCAACGGGATGGAGGCCGGGGTGGGGTCGGCCGGGACGGATGGCGCCATGCTCAGGTAGAGCAGGATCGGGCCTTCGAGGGCGGCGGTGAGCTGGACGGCCAGGCTGTCGAGGTCGGCGATGTCCAGGTGTCCCTGGTGGTGCGCCTGTCCCAGGAGCATGCGGATGTGCAACCGGGAGAGGTTGTGCTCGCCGGCGGGGACGGGCTGGTTGCGGTCCAGGCCCGCGCGGACGATCGCGTGGTGGTCGAGCAGGAAGGCGATGCGGGCCCGGCCGTAGGCGATCAGCCGCTGCACCGGGTCGGCTCCGGGGCCGAGCGGCGGCGGCCCGCCCATGACGGTCTGCTGGAAGGCGCGGTCGTCCTCGTCCAGCAGGGCGTGGAAGATTCCCGCGCGGGTGCCGAACCGGCGAAAGACGGTCCCTTTGCCCAGGCCGGCTCGTTCGGCCAGGCCGTCCATGGTCACCTTCTCCACTCCGTGCTCGGCGATCATCTCTCGGGCCACCTGGAGCAGTTGCAGACGGTTGCGTGCCGCGTCCACACGTTCCGCGCGGGGACGGCCGAAGGGCACCACAGGGAGATCCACAAGTTCTCACCCTACCTCTGGAATATAAAGCGGGGTAAAGTCCGCTTATGCTGAGGCGGGTCGCGGCACTGGCACCCACGCCAGATCGCCGCCGATACCGCTGTGCCGTATGACGCGGCACCTAAAGGAGACGATCATGACTCTGTTCCGGCTGGACGCCAGCATTCTTCCCGACACCTCTTCCAGCGCCGAGCTGGCCGACCTCGTCGAAGCCGAGTGGACCGCCGCCCGGCCCGGTGTGCCGGTGGTGCGTCGTCACCTGGCCACCGACCCGCTGCCCGCCGAGGCCTGGGCGCTCGCGGCGACCGCGGGGTTCACCCCCGAGCCCGACCGCAGCCAGGAGCAGCGCGACGCGCTCGCGCTGGCGGTGCGGCTGGCGGCCGAACTGGAGGCGGCCGACGCGGTCCTGCTGGCCGTGCCGCTGTACAACTACGGGGTCTCTCAGCACTTCAAGACCTGGGCCGACCTGGTCATCGCCGGCGCGGGCGTCGGCACTCCGGTGCTGAAGGGCAAGCCGACCGTGCTGGCCACCGTGCGTGGCGGCGGCTATGGACCCGGCACCCCACGTGAGGGCTGGGACCACTCCACCCCGTACCTGACGCGGGTCCTGGCTGACATGTGGGAGGCCGAGCTCACCGTCGTCGAACGTGAGCTCACCCTCGCCGCCGCCAATCCGGCCATGGAATCGCTGCGCCCTCTGGCCGCGCAGTTGCACGGCGACGCCCTCACCGCCGCCCGCGCCGCGGGCCGAGAGCTGGCCGCCAAGTAGCTGTACGCTTCCCCCTTATCGGCTCAGGCCGTAGGGCCACATTGCGGTCCCGAATCCCGTTCATGCGCAGATCAGCCGCTCCGGCTCGCCGTGACATAGACGCGGCCGCCTACTCGAAGAGGGACGGGTCTCCCGTGCCGCGACGAAGAATCTCGGGCTCACCCTGCGAGAGGTCGACGACGGTGGTCGGGGTGGCGCCGCACTCGCCGGAGTCGATGACGGCGTCCACCACGTGGTCGAGCCGCTCCTTGATCTCCCAGCCCTGCGTCGCGGGTTCGGTCTCGCCGGGCAGCAGCAGGGTGCTCGACAGCAGCGGTTCGCCGAGCTCGGCCAGCAGCGCCTGCGTGACGACGTGATCAGGGATCCGGACACCGACCGTCTTCTTCCGGGGATGCAGCAGCCGCCGCGGCACCTCCTTGGTCGCTGGCAGGATGAACGTGTACCCGCCCGGAGTCGCCGCCTTGACCAACCGGAACACCGCATTGCTCACATGAACGAACTGACCGAACTGCGCGAAATCCCGGCAGACCAGCGTGAAGTGATGATCACTGCCGAGGCTGCGGATCTCCCTGATCCGATCGAGTCCCTCCTTGTTGCCCAGCCGGCACCCCAGCGCGTAGCAGGAGTCCGTCGGGTAGGCGATCAGCCCGTCCGCGTTTAACGACTCGACGACCTGGCTGATCAGGCGAGGCTGGGGATTGTCCGGATGCAGAGCGAGATACTTGGCCACACCTCGGATCTTAGAAGCGGCCGCCCCATGACCTGACACGCGACCCAAGGCTGAAGCCGAATACGTCGTGCCGGATACGCAGGAGTTCACCGCCGAGGTCTCCATCCCCTGCGCCTCACACCGCAACGCTTTCCCGCGTAGGTGGAGTGGCACCAGCGACCGCCCAAGCCGCCTCGATCATGCGGAAGATCTCGTCCACCGCGGTTTGCGGGTCGTCCGTTTCGCGGGCGACCGAGAAGGCGTCGACCACGAAACGTGCGATCGCGCTGCAGGTCGGCGTGGTCTGCGGCAAGTCCAGGTCGGCGGCGATGGCCGTTGCCAGCGACTGGGCGTGGCGCTGTCTCATCGACTCCTCGTACTGCCGCAGCGCCGGTGATTCCTCGATCATGCGCCACAGCGGGGCGGCGCCGTCCGCCGTGCAGTGCCGCACCATGGCGTGGATCTCGCGGCGCAGGGCGGGGATGAGCGCCTCGTGCGGCTGGCGGTCGGTGACCGCCCGCACGAGGCGCCGCTCGAAGTCCTCGTCCTGCTCGAAGACCAGGGCTTCCTTCGAGCTGAAGTGGGAGAAGAGCGTGGTCACGGCCACGTCGGCCTCGGCGGCCACCTCGCGGATGCCCACCGCGTCGTAGCCGCGCTCGGCGAACAGGCGCAAGGCGGTGTCGGCGATCTTCTGGCGGGTTGCGGCCTTCTTGCGCTCGCGGCGTCCGGGGTGCTCGGTCATGCGTTAACGCTATCAGATGCTAAAACGCAACCGTTTCAAAAAGCTAACTGTTAGTGTTATGGTCTGCCGCATGAAGAAAGTGAACTTCGCCGAGTTCGGCGGTCCGGACGTCCTGCACATCATCGAGGCCGAGGAACCGCATGCCGGCCCCGGCCAGGTGCGCATAGCGGTGCGGGCTGCAGGCGTGAACCCCGCCGACTGGAGAATCCGTGAAGGCCAGATCCTGAAGGCCCATCCGATCCGGCTGCCCGCCGGAGTCGGACTGGACGCCTCAGGAGTGGTCGACGAGATCGGGCAGGGCGTCGAAGGGTTCGAAATCGGCGACCGCGTGTTCGGCGAAGGCGCTGACACCTACGCCGAGTTCGCCGTGCTCTCGGCCTGGGCTCGGATGCCCGACGGCCTGTCCTTCGAAGAGGCGGCCGGGTATCCCTCCGTGGTCGAGACCGCGTTGCGCGTCATCGGCCAGGTCGGCGTCCAGCCCGGGCAGACGCTCCTTGTCAGTGGCGCCTCGGGCGGAGTCGGGTCCGCGGTGCTGCAGATCGCCCGCGACCGTGGCATCACGGTGATCGGCACGGCCGGGGCGGCGAACCAGGACTATCTGCGCAGCCTTGGTGCCCTCGCCACGACATACGGCCCCGGCTGGGTCGACAGAGTGCGCCAGCTCGGTCCCATCGACGCAGCGCTCGATCTCGCCGGCTCCGGCGTGATTCCCGAACTCCTGGAGCTGACCCGGGACCCGCGGAAGGTCGTCTCCATCGCCGACCTCAACGCGCCGCAGTTCGGCGTCCGCTTCTCCGGCGAGGCCGGAAGCGTGCCGGAGGCACTCTCCGAGGCCGCCGCGCTCATCGTGCGGGGGAAGCTCCACATCCCGGTCGACAAGACCTACACGCTGGCCGAAGCCGCGAAGGCGCACATCGACAGCCGCGCCGGCCACACACGCGGCCGCCGCGTCATTCTCGTCTAGTGCCGCCTTGGGCGACGTTCGCCCTGGTGACGATCTGACGGAGGCGGATGTCGTCTGCATGCCGGTTCCGCCAGGTGATGTAGCGGCGGATCATGCTGCCCCGCTCCTTATGGCTGGCCTGGTCGGTCCCGTCCAGCGCGAAGTGAGGCAGGCGGTGAATTGTGCCTCGATGCGGTTGAGCCACGAGGAGTTGGTCGGGGTGCAGGCGATCTCGACGTTGTTGGCCTCGGCCCAGTCATCGCTCAAGTCTGATACATCCGCCCCGTCGGCGGGACCCACCACACCGACAAGGCAAACGTTGCCTGATACGGCACTAGCATGCGCAAGGACAAAGCCGGGTTCACCGGCCTGAGTGACTGCTTTCCGAGGAGTGGCGGGATGTTTGAGAAGTTCACCGACCGAGCTCGACGTATTCTCGTCCTGTCCCAGGAAGAGGCCAGAACGCTCAACCACGACTCCATCGGCACCGAGCACGTTCTGCTTGGTTTGATCCGTGAGGATGAGGGGGTGGGCGCCCAGGTTCTCAAGAACCTGGGCCTCAGCCTTGAGGATGTGCGCCGGCAGGTTGAGGAGAGCCGGGGCCGAGGCGAGTCCGCTACGTCGGGCTACCTTCCGTTCACGCCGGCGGCCGGCGAAGTGCTCCAGGCGGCGAACCAGGAGTCCGTGCGGCGCGGCCTTGACTACATCGGCACCGAACACCTCCTGCTCGGGCTCATCCGCGACGGTGCGAGCGTGGCGGCCCAGGTGCTGGTCAAGCTCGGAGCCGACCTCGACCAGGTCGGGCGGACCACGGACGAACTCCTCCAGCAGTACCTGGCCCGATAGACGCCCGGCAACTACACCGGCGGGCCGATCAGGGGCTCGATGATCTCCCACGCGGGAGGCTCCGGCCACCCGTCCGCCGCGTCCGGGCCCGCGGGCCCCAGGCCGAGCACCGCGCAGGCCAGCAGGTGTTCGCCGGGCGGCAGGTCGCCCTTCAGCGTGGGGATCGTGGTGCGCGCCGTGAGCACGTTCGTGCCGGGCAGGGCCGTGACCAGGTCGCCCTCCCGTCCGCCGGTCAGGTCCTCGATCACGCACAGGCCGTGGGGCGAGTCGAGCCGGGCCCGGCCGGAACCGGTGTCGACCCGGGTGGGCGGCCGGTCGCGGTCGACCGCGAAGGCGCCCTCGGCCGTGCGCAGCGCCCGCCCGGTCGTGATCCGGTGCACCCGTACGTGCCACGGGGGCAGCGCCACCAGCCAGGTCTCGATCTCCACGTCATCCCAGGGCGTCCAGCGGGAGTGCAGGACACCGTCGGCGGCGGAGACCTGGTCCGGCAGTTCGCACGGCCGCCAGTGCTCGCCGTCCTCGCTGAGCGCCAGCGTGCTGTCGAAGGCGCCCTGCTCCAGCTTCAGCGTCCCGGCGGGCACGCTGAAGCCGAACCGCGTGGAGTAGGCGAACTTGGCGTACTTGGCCGCGCCGTGCCGCGCCCACGGATTGCGCTGCCCCGCGCTGAGCAGCACCACGTGCCGTCCCTCCTCGCAGCGCATCAGCGCCACGCCCGCCTCCGGCTGGGTGCTGACCTCGGGCAGCGGGGGAGCGTCGGCCTCCTTGGCGGTCCAGAACGGGTGCTCGGCGGGCAGGGCGAGCGGCAGGAACGCCTTCATGGCCCAGTACGGCGAGCCGGGCGCGTTGTACTGCTCGGCCATGTGCGGCTGGGGGTAGCCGTAGCCGATGGTGAGCAGCCCCGCGCTGTCGCGGATGGGCCGGCGATCCCACCAGCGCAGGTTCCGCAGCAGGTGCCCCTTGGTCACCCCCCACGGCAGCGCCTCGACGTCGGCGAAGGCCAGCGCCCCCCAGAACGCCGACTGCGCGAACCGGTAGGTCAGGCTCCTGCCGAACGGGACGGCCACCCCCTCACTGGTGAACCAGTGCTGGAAGTCCTGGGCGAACGTCGCGGCCCGCTCGCGGAAGCGCCCGGCCCGGTCCTGGTCGTGACCGAGCGCGGCGTAGATGAGGCCGTAGTAGTGCATGGCGAACGGGATGTAGTAGTCGCGCTGCCACGTCGGCCCGTCGGAGTACCACCCGCGCCCGAGGTCGAACTCCTCCAGCCGGTCGAGCCTGGCCGTGTTGGCGTCGTGGTCGTGGGAGATCCCGACGCGGTCGAGCCCGAGCCCCACCATGACCGGGAAGAACAGCCAGTTGTTGTTGTTCGGCTCCACGGTGACGGCGTGCCGTAGCCAGGCGGCCACCGTGTCGCGCTGCGGGCCGGTCAGCGGGTCCCAGATCCGCTCGGGGGCCAGGGCGAGCGCCAGGCCGATGGCGGCGGTCTCGACCAGCCGCTGGTTCTTGTCGAAGACCGTGCCCCAGTAGTCGGGGTGCTCGGGGTCGGTCCCGGCGGCGAGCCCGGCGCTCCAGAGCTCCCAGTGGTCGAACGCCCCGCCGCCGGCCGCCAGCGGCGCCAGCCCCCACAGCGGGCGTGCAAACGCTTCCAGCTCGGCGGCCGCCTGGTCGTAGTGGGCCGTGCTGAACCCCAGCCGCAGCCGTCCCCGGCCCGGACTGAACCGCGAAATCAGGGGCTTGACCAGGTCCAATACCTGACGCGCCAGGTCGTCTCGATCGCCGCCGGGCAGGTCGTCAGTGTGCACGGGGTCTCTCTTTCGCTGGGAAAGCGCTATCCCGAGCTAGGTTTCCCCCCGCCGCCCTCGCTTGTCAACACCGCGGGAACCCGGGGCGGGGCGGTGCTGTCGCGGACCTGAAGCTCCATCGGCAGGGTCACCGGTGCCCCGTCGTGCCCCTCGGTCATGAGGGCCTCCAGCATCTCGGCGGCCTGCCTGCCGAGCTGCCCCCGGGGCACCGACACCGTGGTCAGGCTCGTGTGCGCCACGTGGTCCAGCGCGATGTCGTCGAACCCCACCACCGACAGCTCCTCGGGAACCCGCACCCCGAGCTCGCGCATCCGGGTCACCGCCCCCAGGGCCACCAGGTCGTTGTAGGTGGTGAGCGCGGTGGCGCCGGTGCCGGCCACCCCGGCGGCGGCCTCGTACCCGCACTGGCTGGTGGACCCGCACGGCAGGATCGTGACGGACAGGCCGAACGCCTTGGCGGCCTCCAGCGCCCTGATCCGCTCGGAGTTGGCCCAGGACACCTCGGGCCCGCTCAGGTAGGCGACCCTGCGGTGGCCCAGCTGCGCCAGGTGGCCGCAGATCAGCATCATCCCGCCGAAGAAGTCGGCGGAGACGGCGGGCGCGGCCAGGCCGGGGACGATCCGGTTGAGCAGGACGAGCGGATGGCCCCGGCCGGTCAGGGCGGCCAGGTCGGCGCGCTCCATGCGGGAGGAGGCCAGCAGCACCCCGTCGCAGCTGCGCATGAGGTCCTCGACCAGGTCGTGCTCGATCGAGGGGTCGTCGTCCGACTCCATGACCATGACGCGGCGCCCGTGAGAGCGGGCGACGGCCGAGACCGCCTTGAGCACGCCGGGAAAGTAGGGATTGGCCAGGTCGGGGACCAGCACGCCGATGGTGCCCCACTCGCCGCGGGCCAGCCCCTGCGCCGCCGCGTTGGGGCGGTAGCCCAGCTGTGTGACCGCGTCGTGGACCCGCGCCGCCAGCGCGGGATCGACCTTCGCCGTGCCGTTGAGCACGCGGGAGACGGTCGAGGCCGACACCCCCGCGGCCGCCCCGACGTCGCTGATCGTCACCCGGCTCCCGCGGCCCTGCCGCAGATTACGCACCCGCTCCTCCTGCCCCCCGTGCGCCCGTCAGCCGAACAGCCCGCGCAGATGATCCAGATCTCTCCGTACGGCCGCCACCGGGTCGGCCGCCGGGTAGTGGACGTGCAGCGACAGCACCCCGCTGTAGCCGCGTTCGCGCAGCCCGGGGATGATCTCCGCCCAGCGGACCACGCCCCCGTCCGCGAACGGCTGCCAATCGCACGTCCAGCCGTCCGGGCCCGATCGCCAGACGGCGTTCTTCACTCCCATGCAGGCCATCCGATCGCCCAGCAGATCGACGTTGAGCGCCCATGCCTCGCTGCCCTCCTTGGCCTGGTTGCCGGGGTCGGCGTAGAAGCGCACATCCTTCAGGTCGCCGGCGAGTGCGAGCGCGAGCGAGGCGGATGGATGGATCGTACCGTGATGCAGCTGGATCGCCAGCCGCACGCCGTGCCGGTCGGCGAGGCCGGCCAGGCGGGTCAGCGCGGCTCTGGCCTCCTCCAGCTGACGGTGGTAGCCGATGGCCGGGTCGTAGCGGTAGAAACCCACCCGTACGAGGGGGACACCGCTCTCGCCGCAGGCCGCGATGAGCCGTTCGGCGTCCGCGCCGACGTCGAGCAGGTCGGTGGTGACGACGTCGAGGGTGAGGCCGCGGCGCCCGAGCTCCGCGGCGACGACGGCGATGCCGTCCGGGTCGGCGGGGCTGACCGTCTGGCCCTCGCGCACGAGGAGGTCCGCCCCCTCGGCGCCCACCGAGGCCACCGCCTCGGCCAATTGGGGGGCGTCGAGGGAGCCGAAGGGCTTGGTGAAGGCGAGCAGGCGCACAGTACTCCTGAAGTTGTGAAAGCGCTTGTACATATTGGGTCAGGCAGTCTTCATCGCTGAGCATCCATCTGAAACCGCTTTCTCACAAGCCTTGAAACGGGGAATGAGCCGGGCTACTCTCAACCCACCCTCGGGTAAGCGCTTACCAGCCACCCGACCCCCCTCTGACCTCCGCCTCCTTAGGAGGGTCCATGATCCCTCGTTCGCGTTCGACCGCTGTGATGGCCACCGCAGCCATGACGTCACTGCTCGTGGCGGCGTGCGGCACCTCGAGCAACCAGAGTGGAGGTGGCTCGCAGACCACGTTGCGGATCTGGGACTTCTCCGCCGAGCAGGTGAACTTCCACAAGGACATCGGCGCCCAGTTCACCAAGGAGCATCCCGACATCAAGATCGACTGGCGCTCGATCACCCAGTCCGAGTACATGAAGACCCTGCCCCTGGCCTTCCAGAGCAACCAGGCGCCGGACATGTTCTACTGGAACGCGCTCGGGCTGTCGCAGCTGACGGACCAGAAGTGGATCCGCCCGCTCAACCCGACCGGGACCATCCCCGCCGACTTCACCAAGCGCTGGCCGGAAGGGTCGTTCCTGGAAGGCATCAACATGCAGGACGGGAAGACCTACGGTTTCCCGTTCTCGGAGAACCTGTACTGGGGCTCCGGCTACATGTTCCTCAACAAGCAGGTCTTCCAGCAGGCCGGGCTGGACGTCAGCAACCCGCCCAAGACCTGGACCGACCTCAAGAACGCCTGCGCACAGATCAAGGCCAAGACCAAGGCGCAGTGCATCGCCGCCCCCACCAAGGGCGTGGACATGCAACGGATCTGGTACGGGCTGATCGGCAGCGTTTCGACGGACGAGTTCTTCGACTACAAGACCGGCAAGTTCGACCTGACCGAGCCCGCGCAGACGAAGACCTTCGCCTTCATCCAGGAGCTCAACAAGGCCGGCTACCTGGCGCCCGGCACCAACGACAAGAACTTCTCCCGCCAGCAGTTCGCCGCCGATCAGGCCGGCATCATGTTCGACGGCACCTGGCTGCCGAGCGTGTGGGCCAGCCAGGGCTTCAGCAGCGACAAGTACGTGGTGGCGCCGCGCGTCAACCCCGACGGCGGGCAGACCGGCGCGGCCGGCCGCAAGTACGACAACAACAAGTACTGGGTCAGCTCGCAGACCAAGCATCCCGACGCCATGTGGACCTTCATCCAGTGGATGACCGACCCCAACGGCTACTTCGTCAAGCAGTACTACAAGAGCGCCTTCGGCACGCTCGCCTACGTCGACAACCAGAAGATGGTCACCGACCCGGCGCTGCGGCAGATCATGGAGATCGGCGGACGGCCGGGCTACCGGGTTCAGCTTCCCGTGCCGCTGCTCAAGTGCCCTGACATCGCCAAGTCCAAGGCGTACGTCAACGCGGTGGCGAAGAGCCCCGACGGGGAGTGGGAGGCCATGGGTGAAGCGCTGACCAGCGGCCAGCCTCTGGAGACGGTGGGCGCCGCCATCGCCGAACAGCGGCAGACCGCTCTGGAGGAAGGGCTCAAGCAGGAGGCGGCCAGCGGCCTGAAGGTGTCGATGGACTGCTACACCTTCCCCGACTGGGAGTACACGAAGGACTTCACCTCGGACATGTACCGCAACTGACCGGACTCCTCGTGAGGACATCCATGACAACCACCGCTCCCGCCCCCAGGAGGGAAAGGGTGACGGACAGGGACCGGTCGCCCGCCAAGCGTGCGCCCGAGCGCGCCGGTCACTCCCGCGAGCGCGTCCGCGGCATCGAGAGGGTCTGGCTGCTCGTCTTCCTGGCCCCCTTCCTCCTGCTCTACCTCGGCTTCACCATCTGGCCGCTGATCGCGACGATCTACTACTCCTTCTTCGACTGGTCGGGCGTCGGCCCCATCGACGACTTCGTCGGGGGCGGCAACTACGGCACGATCCTGGCCGACCCGCTGTTCTGGCTCTCCGTGGTCAACACGCTGGTCTTCGCCCTGCTGACGACCGTCATCAAGCTCCCGATCTCGCTGCTGGCGGCGATCCTGCTGACCCGCAAGTGGCTGCGCGGCAAGCGGTTCTTCCGGACCATGTTCTTCGCGCCGCTCATCATCCCCGTCGCCATGGCGGGGCTGGTGTTCACCTACCTGCTCAACCCGTCCAACGGCGCGCTGAACGCGATCCTGCGCGACCTCGGCCTGGTCGACCAGGGGTTCGACGTGTTCGCCAACCGGTGGAGCGCGCTGGTCGTGCTCGTGCTCGTCTCCATCTGGCAGATCTTCGGCCAGTACATGATCTACTGGATCGCGGCGCTGCAGAACGTGCCCGAGGAGGTCTACGAGGCGGCCGCCATCGACGGCGCGGGAGAGTGGAAGAAGCTCACCCGCATCACGCTGCCGATGATCAGGCCGGTCGCCGTGATCATCGCCCTGCTCGGCCTGGTGAACGCCATGCACGTCTTCGGGCTGGTCGTCACGCTCACCGCGGGCGGGCCCGGCACCAGCACCTACGTGGTGTCCTACTTCATTTACCAGAACGCGTTCGGCTCGGTGCCGTTCGCCTACGGCTACGCCTCGGCCGCGGCGCTGCTGTTCTCCGTCATCGCCTTCGTCCTGGTCTCCGCCCAGGGCCTCGCGGTCCGCCGGGCTCAGCGGCTCAGGAAGGAGTACGGCGTCTGATGGCAGCGACCACTCGGGCGGGCCGGCGCAGCCATGCCGTGCGGGCCAATCTCATCGCCCTGCCGATCCTGCTGGTCGTCGGGCTCGTGTGGGTATATCCCTTCCTGTGGACGATCTCGGCCGCGTTCAAGACCCAGGCGGGGATGTTCACCAGCGGCGCGAGCCTCCTGCCCGACCAGCTGAACTTCGACAACTTCGTGCGGGCCTGGGTCAACGCCGGGTTCTCCGGATACTTCTTCAACACGGTGCTCTACTCGGTCGCCTCGACCCTGGTCGAACTGGTCAAGGCGGCCCTGTGCGGCTACGTGCTGGCCAGGTACGAGTTCCCCGGCCGTACCCTGCTCTACCGGATGATCGTGGGGACCCTGTTCATCCCGGTCGCCTCGATCATCGTCCCGCAGTTCGTGCTGATCGAGAACCTCGGCCTGCTGAACACCCGGGCCGGGGTCATCCTGGCCATGTCCGGCGGCGCCGGCGCGCTCTACGTGCTGCTGTTCGTCGGGTTCTTCTCCAGCGTCCCGACCGACCTGTTCGAGGCGGCCAAGCTCGACGGGGCTGGTTTCCTCAAGACCTTCCGCCTCATCCTCCCGCTGGCCAAGCCGGTCATCGCGGTGGTGGTCATCTTCCAGTTCATCAGCAGCTGGAACGAGTTCAACATCCCGCTGGTGTTCACGCTCGGCCAGCCCGACCTGCAGAACCTCGCCGTCGGGATGCTGTCCTTCCAGGGCGAGCACGCGACGGACTGGACCGGGTTCGCCGCCGGGATGACGATCTCGTTCCTGCCGATGCTGATGATCTTCCTGTTCTTCCAGAGCTACTTCACGCGCGGCCTGGCCGGCGCCACGAAAGGATGACGTGTGAGGCATGGGGCGTTCGCCTACACCTGGGACGTCGTGGGCGACCCCGCGGCGGCCGAGCGCATCGCCGGCCTGGGCGTGAGCACGGTGACCCTGCAGGCCGCCTACCACTCGGTCCGGGCCGTCACCCCGTGGCACCCGCGTCACCGGATCGTGCAGGCCGACCACGCGGCGGCCTACTTCCGGCTGCGCCCCGAGCGCTGGCGCGGGCGGCTCCGGCCGCACCCGCCGAGCTGGGCAGTCTCCGACGAGGACCGGTTCGGCACGGCGCTGGCCGCGCTGGCCGGGGCGGGGCTGCGGGCTGAGGCCTGGCTGGTGCTCACGCACTCCTCGGTGCTGGGCCGCCAAGCGCCCGACCTGACGGTCACGAACGCCTACGGTGAGTCCTACCCCTACGCGCTGTGCCCGGCCCAGCCCGCCGTCCACGACTACGCGCTCACTCTCGTAGGCGAGGTGTGCGAGCAGTACGACGTGCCCGCGCTGATGCTGGAGGCGTGCGGCTGGCTGGGCATGGAGCACGCCGGTCACCACGAGAAGACCTCCGGCGCCCACCTGTCCGCCTGCGGTAAGGCGCTGCTGTCCCTCTGCCTGTGTCCGGCCTGCCGGGCCGGGCTGGCCGGGCGCGGCCTGGACGTCGAGGAACTGGCGCGTGACGTGCGCGCCGCCGTGGACGGGGAGCTCCAGCGGGGCGTCCCGGCCGGGACGAGCCTGGACGAGGTACTCGGCTCGGAGCGCGCCCAGGCGGTGTACGGTCACCGCGGGCAGGTCATCGCCGGCCTGGTCCGGGACGTGGCGGCGCTGGCCGGTGGCCGTGAGCTGCTGCTCATGGCCACCGACGACCCGCAGGTCACCGGCCCTGACGTGGGCATCGACCTGGCCTCCTTCGACGCGCCGGCCGACGCGTACGTGCTCAAGTGCTGGGGCCAGGAGGAGGCGGCCCTGACCCAGATGAAGGCCGCGGCGAGCCGCACCGAAGTCCCGCTCGTCGCCAACCTGACCGTGCTGGAGGACGGGCACGCCCGGATCCCGGCTCTGGCCGCCGACCTCGTCGCCGGAGGCGCGCGGCAACTGCGTTACTACCACGCCGGGCTGGGCTCACCCGTCCGCCTGGCCAGTGTGCGGGCGGCGGCTCGCTTGAAGGACTTTAAGGATAAGGAGAGATAATGCTGAACGGCCTTTATGTGATGGACCCGAAGCGCTTCGACGACGTCTACGGCCCGGAGGCCCGGACCGCGCTTGAGCGGCACCTGGCCATCGACTCGCCTTTGCTCTCCGCCGACCGGCTCACTCCCGACGTGCTCGGCGGCCTTGAGGTCCTGGTGACCGGGTGGGGGGCGCCCAAGCTGGACGCCGATTTCCTCGCCGCCGCGCCCAAACTCTCGCTGGTGCTGTACGGCGCGGGCTCCATCCGCTCGATGGTCACCCCGGAGATGTGGGCCAGGGGAGTGCGGGTCACCACGGCGGCCACCGCCAACGCCACCCCGGTCGCCGAGTTCGCGCTCTCGCAGATCCTGTACGCGCTCAAGCACGGCTGGCGCTACGTGCTCAACGCCCGCGCCGCCGCCGCCACCGCGCCGCGCGGACCCGAGCTGGGGGCTTACGGCGCGACGGTCGGGCTGGTCTCGCTCGGCGCCACGGGCCGGGCGACGGCGCGGCTGCTCGCTCACCACAAGCTCGACGTACAGGCCCACGACCCCTACGCCGACCCGGCGGAGGCCGAGCGGCTCGGGGTGCGCCTCGTCAGCCTCGAGGAGCTGTTCGCCACCTCCGACGTGGTCAGCCTGCACGCCCCGCTCACCCCTGAGACGGGCGGCATGGTCGGCGCCGCGCTGCTGGAGTCGATGAAGCACGACGCCACCCTGATCAACTCGGCGCGCGGCCAGCTGGTCGACGAGGCCGCGCTCGTGGACGTGCTGAGCCGGCGCACCGACCTGTTCGCCGTCCTCGACGTCACCCACCCGGAACCGCCGGTCGCCGGGTCGCCGCTGTTCACGATGCCGAACATCGTCGTCACCCCGCACGTGGCGGGCAGCCTGGGCCACGAGCGGCGCCGCCACGGGGAGGCGATGGCCGAGGAACTCGCCCGCTACGTCGCGGGGGAGCCGCTGCTGTACGAGATCATCGAGTCCGGCCTGGCGAGAAGGGCGTGAGCAGCACCCTGGTGCTGCTGCCGCCGCACGATCCGGCCACCGCGGGCTGGCGGGCCCGGCTGGAGCAGGCGGTGCCAGGGCTCGTCGTCCTCGAGCCGGAGACCCCGACGGAGGCGGCACAGGCGCTGGCGGAGGCCGACGCCGCCTACGGCACGCTGCCCGCGGACCTGCTGGCACACGCCGGGCGGCTGCGCTGGCTGCAGGCCCCGCAGGCCGGGCCGCCTCCGGCGTTCTACCATCCGGCCCTGGTCGCGCACCGCGTACAGGTCACCAACATGCGCGACACCTACACCGACCACGTGGCCGCGCACACGCTGGCGCTCGTGCTCGCGCTGGCCAGGGACCTGCCCAGGTACGCCCGCGAACAGGCCCGCGGGCGCTGGGCGCCCGACTGGGACCCCGGCGCCGTGCTGCCCCTGGGCGAGGCCACGGCCCTGGTCGTGGGGGTGGGCGCGGTCGGGGCCGAGGTCGGCAGGCTGCTGGCGGCGTTCGGCACCAGGGTCGTGGGCACGGACGCCCGGCGCGGCGGCCCCGTGCCGGGCTTCGCCGAGGTGCTGCCGGCCGACGCGCTCGACCGGCTGCTTCCCGAGGCGGACCTGGTCATCCTGACGGTCCCGCACACCCCCGCCACCGAGGGCCTGCTGGACGCGCGGCGGCTGGCGCTGGCCAAGCCGGGGGCGTACGTGGTCAACGTCGGACGCGGGCCCATCGTCCGGCTCGACGACCTGGCCGCCGCCCTGTCCTCGGGCCGCCTGGCCGGCGCGGCCCTGGACGTCTTCGAGCCCGAGCCGCTCCCCGCCGACCACCCGCTCTGGCGGCGTCCCGACGTCATCATCACCCCGCATGTGGCGGGCGTGGGACCGCACGCCTCGGAGCGGTGCTTCGCCGTCCTGCTGGAGAACGCCCGCCGGTTCGTGGCTGGGCGAGAACTGATCAATGTGGTGGACAAGTCGGAATGGTACTGATCACGTGAACCAGATAGCACGCGTCGAGACCTTCGCCGTGGCCCTGCCCTCGCTGCGCGACTTCGCCGTCGCGGGCGGGTCCGTGGTCCAGAGCGGCCGCCCCGCCATCAGGGTCCTGGTGAAGGTCACGGCCGACGACGGCGCCACCGGATGGGGTGAGGCCACGCCGATCCCGTCCTGGACGTACGAGACCACCGAGTCCATCGTCTCCACCATCGAGGGCTACCTGGCCCCGGCCGCCGTCGGCCGGCCGCTGTGGGACCTCGACGGGCTCTGCCGGACCTTCGACCGCACCATCAGCAAGGGGTTCTCGATCGGTATGCCGCTGGCACGCGCGGCGGTGGACGTGGCCTGCCACGACGCCTACGCCCGGAGCCTGGGCGTGTCCCTCGGCGAGTTGTGGGGCCGGCGCAGGCGCGACACCATCGAGCTGGCCTGGATCGTGGCGGGTGAGTCGGCGTCCGAGGCCGCGGACTCGGTGGCCGAGGGCCGCGCGCACGGCTACCGCCACGTCAAGGTCAAGCTGGGCCTGCACACCGAGGACGAGGACGTGGCCATCGTGACCGCCGTACGCGCCGCCGCTCCCGACGCCGTGCTCTGGGTGGACGCCAACCAGGGCTACACGGCCGCCGCCGCGCTCCGGGTGGCCAGGCGCCTGAGCGACCTGAACGTCTTCGTCTTCGAGCAGCCGCTGCCCTCCAACGACATCGCCGGCCTGCGCCGCCTGCGTGATGCCAGCCCCATCCCGGTGGCCATCGACGAGAGCCTGCGCCACCCGAGCGACCTGGCGACGTTCGTCCGGCTCGACGCCATCGACGTCGCCGTCGCCAAGGTGCAGCGCTGCGGCGGGCTGACCCTGGCCCTGCGCCAGTGCCAGCTCGCCGAGGACAGCGGCCTGGCCGTCATGGGCTCCGGCCTCACCGAGTCCGACATCGGGCTGGCCGCCTCGCTGCACCTGTTCGCCGCGTTCGGCGTGGACACGCCCGTCGACCTCAACGGCCGGCAGTTCATCACCAGCCCGTACGCGACGAACCCGGTCATCACCGTCACCGACGGCGTCGCCCACGTACCCACCGGCCCTGGCCTCGGGATCGGCGTGGACGAGGAGGTGGTCCGCTCGCTCGCTCTCTGACGGGCGAGTTTTGCGGCGGGCTCAGCCGAGGGCGGCGCCGAACCCGCTGATCGTGCGCGAGAGCAGGATGCCGATCAGCGAGCCGGCCCACTGACCATGCAAGGGCAAACAGCCGTGAGGTGGGAGTCCCCCCTGTGAGGGGTAATGGCAGAAACCCCCCAGACCACCCTGTCAGGCGCCGATTCCGCCACCCGGCCGTTGGCCTTGGCTCATCCCTGCTCGACGGGTGGTTGGGCCGTGCTGAGGGGGCCTGCTCCCAGCGGAACGTCTTCTCCGCGAGCGAGCAGGCCGGAGATGGTCACTTCCAGTGCCTGGCGCACCAGGTCGGTGAAGCCCACCTGCATGGGTGCCAGCGCCGGGTCGGAGGTGTAGGCGGCCAGGAGCGCCTCTGGGGGGCGGCTGTACGGCCAGGCGGCGCTGACCGTCAGCATGGTGAGTCCCACGAGCCGGAACGCGTCCTGTGTGCCGAGTTCGGGCAGGTAGCGGAGGAGCAGCCGTACCAGGGATTGGAAGGCGCGCAGGGTGGCGTTCTTGTGCTGGATGGCGACGCCGGTGGACACGTTGTGTTCCAGCACTGCGGCTTGCGTGCTGATCAGGTCGCAGAGCACCGGCCGCTGGGCGATCGTCTTGGCCAGGGTGGCGGCCAGCCGGTCTCCGCGTTGCCGGGGTGTGCCGTGGGTGGGTTCGAGTGACCGCTCCAGTTCGGCGATCCAGTCCTGGATCTCGGTGCCCAGGAGGTGGAGCAGGACCGCCTCGCGTGATTCGAAGTAGCGCAGCACGTTGGGCTTGGCCAGGCCGGCGCGGCGGCTGAGTTCGTTCAGGCTCAGTTTCGCGACCGGCATCTCGCTCAGCATCGCGGTCGCGGTGTCGAGTATCTGCCGCCGTCGTTCGCCCCGCTGCTCGTCGTTGCGGGCGCGCTTGAAGGTCACGGCCACATCCTACATACCGGCGGTCTTTTGCTGGTTCGGTCCATCACGCGGCGATGTCGTCAAGGTTATGCTCGATGTCGCAGAACCGGACGTATCGCCGTATGACTCCCGAAAGGGACCGTCGGACTTTCGAGAGGAATGAGGTGGGTCTGGTGAGCGAGAAGGTCACCGAGCGTGGGGGAGTGGCGGGTCCGGGCGACGCAGACGCCGAGCGGGTGCTCGTGGGCGACATGGTCCGCATCGCGACCGAATTCCTCGACTCGCTCCCGGCGGCGCTGTACTCCCGAGCGGTGCGGGTACCTTTCGGCGACCCGGCTGTCGAGGCCGAGCGGGTCCGCTGGTTCTACACTCCTACCGACCACGGCGGGGTGCCGCTCGGCGAACTCTCACCTCGGCAGCAGAGCCTGGCCATGCGGCTCCTGGCCAGCGGTCTGACCCGCCCGGCGTACGCCACGGCCTGCGTCATCATGGGGCTGGAGAACGTTCTCGACGAACTGGAGGGGTGGAGCGCCGACTGGGGCCGGGAGCGCACCCGCGACCCGGGGCTGTACTGGGTACGCGTCTTCGGACGTCCCGGTGACCCTCTGTGGGGGTGGCGTGTGGGCGGCCACCATCTGTCGGTGAACCTCCTGATTCACGATGGCGCAATCGCGGCGGCGACACCGTCGTTCCTGGGCGCCAACCCCGCGGCCTCGCCGCTGCTCGCCGGGACGCTGCGTCCGCTCGGCGGGGCCGAGGACCTCGCCCGCTCCGTGATGGGCTCGCTTCGGAGGCCGGAGCAGGCGCGGGCGCTGCTGCATCCCCGCGCGATCTCCGACATCGTCTCGGGCAACCGCGCCCGCGTCCGCCCCGGGGACCGCATGATGCACCTGCAGGACCTGTTCCGCGGACCGCTTCCCACGCCTCGGCTGTCCGCGCTGGCCCACCGGCTCGACGAAGCCGCCGAGCGCGCCTCCGGCTACACGGAGCAGGACCACGAGGCGATGGCGCTCACCCATGACCCCCGAGGGGTCCCCGCCCACGAGATGACGGTGGAGCAGCGCGGGCTGCTCCGCGAGTTGCTGGCGGCCTACACCGACCGCTCTCCGACGCCGGTCGCCGACGCCTACCGCCGCCACCATCTCGTCGAGCGCAACCTCGACCACGTACATTTCGCCTGGGCCGGCGGCATCTCACCAGGCGAGCCCCACTACTACCGGCTCACCGGGCCGCGCCTTCTCATCGAGTACGACAACACCCAGCGCGACGCCGACCACGCGCACTCCGTGTGGCGGGACCCGGACGGGGATTTCGGGATGGACCTGCTCGCATCGCACCGCACCGAGATCCCGCACTGACGAGTGGATCAGCGCGTCGGCCGGCAGGTCGCGGCTGTCATCGGCGGCGGCGTCGAGAGCCGGCCGGCGGGCGGCGGTGCCGCCTGCCGCTAGCCGGCCTGGTGGGCGATCTGGATCAGGTTGCCGCAGGTGTCGTCGAGCACGGCGGTGGTCACCGGGCCCATGTCGGCGGGCTCCTGAGTGAAGCGCACGCCAAGGCCGCGGAGCCGCTCGTACTCGGCTTTGACGTCGTCGACGGCGAAAGAGGTGTACGGGATGCCGTCGGCGACCAGCGCCTCCTTGAACGGCTTGACCGCCGGGTGGCCACTGGGTTCGAGCAACAACTCGGTGCCGTCCGGGTCCTGCGGGGACACCACGGTCAGCCACCGGTCCTCGCCGAGCGGGACGTCGTGCTTCTTCACGAAACCCAGCACGTCGGTGTAGAAGCGCAGCGCCTTCTCCTGGTCGTCAACGAGTACGCTCGCCAGGTTGATCCTCATGTAGGTCTCCTCTTGTCGTCTGTATCGGCGCCGTCGCCGACGTCCTTCTCGGGCCTGTTGAGCCACCGCTCGATGATCGGTTCGAGCGGTCCGGTGTTGACGTAGTGGAACTTGTACCGGCCCTCGCGCCTGGTCTCGACCAGGCCGGCACGCTCGAGTACGTCGAGATGCTGCGAGATCGCCTGCCGCGAGGAAGCGAGCCCATGCTTGGTGACCAGGCGGGCGCAGATCTCGAAGAGCGTCTGTCCGTTCCGGTCGGTCAGCTCGTCGAGGATCGTCCGGCGGGTGGAATCGGCCAGGGCTTTGAAGACGTCACCCACACGCCGCACCATAGGCAAGCCGCTACTTGCATGTCAAGAAGCAGCCCTCGCCGGCTCCCCGAGGCCGGGTCACTCGTCCGCCGAATCAGCCGTGGCCGGCGTCGGGTCACCACAGGCTGATGAGCGGCGTGTCAGGTTCGTGCCGTCGCCAGGCATCGGTGAGACGGGTGAGGCGGGTGGGGGCGGCGATGCTGCGCACGGTTGCGATCTTGCCGTCGGTGATGTCGAACGCCACGGTGCCGACGACCTGGTCGCCGACCACGACGAGGATGGCGGGGGAGCCGTTGACGAGCGCGTAGTGGATGGCGGGCGTGCCGCCGGCGAATCGCCGTTTCGCGGGTGTGGGTTTGAAGCCGGCTCGTGCGACGGCGGCGATGCGCTGCGGAGTGTCGTACCGCGACAGCCTCTCGGTCAGACCGGCGCCGTCGGAGATCGCGGTCGCGTCGTCGGTGAGCAGCGCCACCAGCCGTTCGGTGCGGCCCGAGGAGGCAGCGGCGAGGAATTCCTCGACGATCCTGCGGGCGGATGCCTGGTCGGCTTCGCCACCGTCGCGGCGGCGCGCGGCGGTGATGCGGCGCCGGGCGCGGTGGAGGTGCTGCTGGCTTGCGGACTCGGTGATGTCGAGGATCTCGGCGATCTCGGCGTGGCTGTAGGAGAACGCTTCGCGCAGGAGATAGACGGCCCGCTCGAGGGGTGACAGGCGCTCCATGAGAGTCAGCACGGCCAGGGAGACCGATTCGCGCTGCTCGAAGGTGTCGGCCGGGCCGAGCATCGGGTCGCCGTTGAGGAGCGGTTCGGGCAGCCAGGCGCCGACGGTGCGTTCACGGCGGGTTTGTGCCGAGCGGAGCCGGTCGAGGCACAGGTTGGTGACCACCTTGGTCAGCCATGCTTCCGGCACCTTGATCAGTTGCCGGTCGGCGGCCTGCCAGTGCAGGAACGCGTCCTGCACGGCGTCTTCGGCGTCGGCGGCGGAGCCCAGCAGCCGGTACGCCAGCGAGGCCAGCCGGTTCCTGCTGGCCTCGAACCGACTGGTGTCGAAGCGATCAGTGGCGGTGCTGTTCACGCGGACCACCCTAGGCGGCTACGCGAACGCCTTCTGGGCGGACGCATTCGGCGCGGCGGCCAGGCGGCGCTTGCGCTTGGGCAGGCCGAAGGTCGGGTGCGAGTTGGCCCACAGCGAGACCTTGAGGATGCCCGCCTTGATCTGCGCGGCCTTGCGGCCGCCCACGTACTTCGGCTTTGCCTGCCCTTCGTCGTCGACCATCTGCAGGATCCCGTCCCGCCGCCCGAGGCTGATGTGGTTGTAGGAGTAGACCAGCTTGGTCTTCGCAATCTTGCGGCCGGTCAGGCGTCCCACGATCGCGTGGATCGCCTGCCCGCCGGTGAAGCCGGCCGAAGCGCAGGACATCGGCAGCGGCCGGCCGTTGTCGCCGATGGCGTAGGCGCTGTCGCCGGCGGCGTAGACGTTCGGGTGCGAGACCGACCGCATGGCGCGATCGACGATGATCTGCCCGTTCTCGGTGACCTCCAGCCCGCTGACGGCGGCGATGGGGTCGACCGCGAACCCGGCCGTCCACACGGTCGCGTCCGACGCCAGGGCGGTGCCGTCAGCGCACAGCACCCGCGTCGCTTCGACGGCTTCGACGCTGGTGTGCTCCAGGACGGTGATGCCCAGCCGTTCGCAGGCCTGGCGCAGGTGGCCGCGGGCTCCGGCGGAGAGCCGGGCGCCCAGCTCGCCGCGGGCGATGAGCGCCACCGACAGGCCGGGCCGGGCTTCGGCGATCTCGGTGGCGGTCTCGATGCCGGTCAACCCGTCGCCGACGACCAGTACACTCCCGCCTTCACCCCGCCTGCCCAGGCTGTCCAAGCGCTCGCGCAGGCGCAGCGCCGAGGGCCGGCCGGCGATGTCGAAGGCGTGCTCGGCCACGCCGGGGACGCCGCAGTCGGAGCCGTGGCTGCCGAGCGCGTACAAAAGCGTGTCGTAGCCGAGCTCGCCGCCGCCGTCGGCGTCGGCCACAGCGACGATCTGGCGCTCGGGATCGACGGCGGTGACACGGGCCAGGCGCAGCCGTATCCCCGTGCCCGCGAAGACGTCGGCGAGCTTTTGAGCCGCGATCTTCCGGCCGGCCGCCAACTGGTGCAGCCGCAGCCGCTCGACGAAGTCCGGCACAGCGTTGACCACGGTGATCTCGGTGTCCGCCGGGGACAGCCGGCGGGCCAGGTTCCCGGCCACGTAGACCCCGGCATAGCCGGCGCCGAGGACGACGATGCGGTGCTTCATGTGTTGCTCCTGTCGGTTGGCTTGCTCCCGGTGAATTGAGCGGAACGGGGCCCCGATTGCTGACAGGAACCGCATGTGGCATGAGTCACAGCGCAAGTAAGAAATCTACAATGTAAAGGCGCTCGTCTGGGGCGGCGAGGATCTCTTCGCCGCTCACATGGGGTTCACGCGCTCGAGCTTGGTCCAACCGGTCCAGCCTCGCTCCTTCAGCAGTTCGATCAGCCGGCGGGCCGACGGCACAGTGCCGAACGCCAGTGTGTCCATCAGCTTGACGAGCGGCGGTTCGATGTCGATGTCGTCGACGTAGTCCTCACCCTTCTCCTCGGCCAGCCGCGTGATGTAGGCGGCCAGCCTGTCAGCCAGCTCGTCCAGCCGCAGATCTCCGGCAGTCCGGTCAAGTGCCTGGCTCAGGGTGAGAAAGAAATCGATGAGCTGCGGGTCGGCGATCTGCTCCCGCTTGCGTGCCATCCACTCCGGGACTCTCTCGGGGGAGTGCGCGGCCAGCAGGATCCAGCCGTCGCGCTCGGCCTGGACGATCCGCTCGTCCACCCCGAGCGCGCGCAGCCGGTCGAGATACCCGACCACCTCCGGGGGCAGCGTCAAGCTGTCTCCGGCGGCGAGCCGGGCGATCCGCTCCCGGTGACGCTGTCGCTGCCGGATCTCCGCCCGCAGCCGCTTGTCGATGTCCGCGACCGCCGTGGCGAACTCCTCCTCGCCGGCCTGGAGCAGCTCGCGCACGCGCGCCAGCGGGACCCCGGCCTCGGTGAGGGTCCGGATCTTGATCAGTTCGACCGCGGCGCCGGCGTCGTACCTGCGGTAGCCGGAGCGGTCCCGCTCCGGCTCCGGCAACAGCCCCTTGGCGTGGTAGTGCCGCACCGCGCGTACCGTCACTCCGGCGTAGGACGCCAGCTCGCCGATGGTCAGCATCAGAGCAGCCTTCCAGGAGTCGCTCAAGAAGTCGCCTGGCCGCCCGGGCGTCGCGTACTCCGGATGATCTGGGCGATTTCCGGGGCGTGGGTGAAGACCAGCTGGTGGTCGGCGTCGAGCCAGGACGTGACGAGGTGCGGCTGGTCGCGGACGAGCCGCTCGACACCGGCGCGCCAGTTCTGGTTGAACCGCGGCGCGTGCCCTTCGCCGCTGTCGCCGGCCATCGAGGTCGACATGATCAGACTGATGGGCCGGTCGATCTTCCTGTACCGGTCGAGGATCCTGGACCGAACCGTGTCTATCTCGATGTTCAGGTCGAGAATCTCCTGGGCGGTGAGCAGCACCTGGCGCGCGGTGCCCCGCTCGCTCTCCTGCCGCGTCGCCAGGTCCTCCCACATGGCGCGAAACTCCGGCAGGAGGGTCTCGGTGAGGAACGGTTCGGGCACCGGGTTCGCCCCGTCGATGAGAACAAGCTCGGCGACGGTGCCGGGATGCTCGGCGGCATAGTGTACGGCCAGGTCCGCGCCCAGTGAGTAACCGACGAGCGTGGGCGCCGAATCCGGGTCGAGGCGTCCCAGCTCCGCCATCACGGCGGCCAGATCACTGAGGAACGCCTCGAAGGAGTACCGGTCGGCGGCCGAGGCGAGGCCATGGCCCCGAAGGTCGAAGGTCAGCACGTCGTGGTCGCGCCGGAGCAGTTCGGCCAGCTCGTGCAGGCCGGCCTGGGTCGAGTTCAGCCCGGGGCACAGGACCAGCGGTCGTCCCTGGCCACCGCGAGTCACCGGGAGCGTGACGCCGTCGTGGCGGATCGTGAAGTGCCGCATGGTCCTGTCGTCTCTCGCCGTCTGCTGCGCGTCGCCGTACGACTCGCGCAGCCCGGTGACCTCGTTCGCACTGGTCTTTTCGGTCATGCCACCATGCTGAGACATTGACCCTGCGTCAGGGTCAATGGTCGCGCGACATGTTCACTCCGGCAGGATGGAGCCGGTGTCGGCTTTGGTCCGCCTCATTGTCCTGCTCACCAGGTGACCGGGAGTTCGTCGGCGCCGTAGATGACGGCGTCCGCCTTGAACGGCAGGTCCTCGACCGGTATGGCGAGCCGCAGGGTGGGGATGCGGCGGAACAGCGTGTCGAAGACGATCTGCAGTTCCATCCGGGCCAGGTTCTGGCCGAGGCACTGGTGCGGTCCGAACCCGAAGGCGACGTGGTGGCGGGCCCCGCGCTCGACATCCAGTTCGGCCGGATCCCTGAATACCGCCGGGTCCCAGTTGGCCGACAGCATCGAGACGATGACGCCCTCACCGGCCTTGATGCTCACCCCGCCGATCTCCACGTCTTCGGTGGCCAGCCGGGAGGTGACCCCGTCGGCGATGGTGAAGTAGCGCAGCAGTTCCTCCACGGCCATGGGCGTCTTGTCCGGGTCGGCCGTGATCAGGGCCAGTTGCTCCGGATGGGTGAGCAGCCCGACCACGCCGAGCGAGATCATGTTCGCCGTGGTCTCGTGTCCGGCGGTCAGCAGCAGGAAGGCCAGGCTCACCAGGCCTGCGTGGTCACCGGTGCCCTCCTGGCGTTGCCGGGCGATCTGCCGGCCGAACAGATCGTCACCGGGTTCGGACTCCTTGCGGGTGACCAGGTCGTCGATATAGGCGCGCAGTTCGGCGAAGGCTCGCCGGCGCTCCTCCAGCGAGGTCCGGCGCACCATCATGGTGGTGCGGCTTTGGAAGAAGTCGTGGTCGGCGTAGGGGACGCCGAGCAGTTCGCAGATCACCAGGGAGGGCACCGGCAGGGACAGCGCCCGCACCAGGTCGACCGGGTGCTGGTCGGCGGCGAGCAGGTCGTCGATGAAGTGGTCGACGATGTCCTGAATGCGCGGGCGCAGCGCGGCCAGGCGCTTCACGGTGAACTCGCCGATCACCGAGCGGCGGGCCGCGGAGTGTTCCGCGCCGTCCATGCCGAGCATCAACGGCGGCTGGCTGCGGAGCTGCCGCAGGGTCGCCGCATCGAGGGTGAAGAGCGGCCAGCCGTCCTTGCGCTTGTCGGAGGAGAAGCGGGGGTCGGCGAGGATGGCACGGGCCTGCTCATGCCCGGACACCCACCACGCCTCGCCGCCGCTGGTCATGCGGATCTTGCTGATCGGCGCCTGCTCGCGCAGTCGCTCGTAGGCGGCGGGCGGGGCGAACGGGCAGCCACGCTCGACCGGCAGCTTCAGGTCGGCGAGTTCATCGGCGACGCTCTTCGTCATGAATGACCTCCAGTAATAGATTTGACGGGGTTTGTTCTGCTGGTGGCGGCGTCGGGAGCGCCCGCACCGGGTTCTCGAACGGTCGTACCGTCTTGTGCGGGACGAGAGCCTCTTGCGGTGCCACGGTCGGTTCAGGTCACTCCGAGGCCGCGGGCCGGCTCGTCACCGGTGGGTGAGCGGGGTCTCGGATGCGATGCGGGTCAGCTTCTGCGGGTTGCGGACGTAGTAGAGGCCGGTGATGCGGGCGTCCTGGACCTGGATCGCTATGACGCCGTCGATCTCGCCGTCCACCCGAAGGACGAGTGCCGGGTTGCCGTTGACCACGGTGGGGTCGCTGGTGAGCGCGACTTGGGCCTTGCCCAGGCCGCCGACGATGAAGCGGGCCGCCTTCTCTGCGCCGGTGATCGGCCGGGGCGCGGCCTGCTTGACGCCGCCGCCGTCGCTGATGAGGACGACCTCGGGGGCGAGGACGTCGAGCAGGCCCTGCAGGTCCCTGGTTTCGAGCGCGCGCCGCAACGACTCCAGAGCCGCCCGGGCCTGGCCGGGGGAGACCACCTCGCGAGGGCGGCGGGCTTGGACGTGCAGGCGAGCGCGGTGCGCGATCTGGCGGACGGTCGCGGGACTCTTGCTGACGGCGGTCGCGATCTCGTCGTAACTGACCTCGAAGGCCTCGCGCAGGACGAACACGGCGCGCTCGGTCGGCGAGAGCGTCTCAAGGATGAGCATGAGCGCCATGGACACGCTCTCGGCGAGCTCGACGTTCTCGGCCACGTCCGGCGTGGTGAGCAGCGGCTCGGGGAGCCAGGGCCCGACATACGCCTCCTTGCGGCGCCTCAGGGTGCGCAGCCGGTCGAGCGAGCGCCGGGTGGTGATCCGGACCAGGTAGGCGCGCTGGTCCTGCACCTGCGCCAGGTCGACCTTCATCCACCGCAGCCAGGTTTCCTGGAGCACGTCTTCGGCGTCGGCCGCCGATCCGAGCATCTCGTAGGCGACGGTGAACAGCAGGTTGCGGTGGGTGACGAACGCCTCGGTGGCGGAGTCCATCTGGCCGTCGCCAGGGAGCGGCTCGGCTGTGCCCGCCGTTGGCTCGCTGCGCTCGTTCATAGCCGGCTCCTGCCTGTTCGCTTCTTCAACACGCACAAGACGCCGGCTCGCACCGCTGTGTGACACCCGTTATCGGTGGCGTACGTCACATGACCCGCCCCTGTGGGTGCTCCGGTCAAGGCTTCTACTCGATGATCCAGCAGGCCTACACCGACCGGCTCAGGACCTGGGCAGACTGGCAGGACCTTTCGGCGGAGGCTCATGGCGAGCTCGATCGGCGTGAACATGATGCATGAGCTCGACACCGAGCCCGGGGATCGGCGGTGGCCGCCCAGTCGTTCCACGTCTCCCGGATCCTCTCGCCGGCCGGCGAGGACGACGAGGACGGGGGTGATCACCGACCCCGACGAGGGCGTGGCCGCGCTGCGTGAGATCGACTGGGAGTGAAAGGAGGGATATCCGCTCCCTCACTTCCAACCTATAGCGCATGGGGGGCCTTGCCACAAGACCCCGGTCATGCCGCACAATCACCCGTCGACGCCGGAACGTACGGAAAGCGGGGGTCGTGGAATGCGCGTTGTGTTGGTGACCTATGGGTCGCGCGGGGACGTCGAGCCGATGACGGGGCTGGCGCTGCGGCTACAGGCTCTCGGCGCCGAGGTGCGGGTGTGCGCGCCGCCGGACTTCGCCGAGCTGCTGGACGGCATCGGCGTGCCGCTGACTCCCCTCGGCTGGCCGATCCGCGCGCTGGCGACGGGGGCGGTCCCCGGCAAGACGAGCCTGTCCGACATCGCCGCCGATCTGATCGCCATGGCCTACGAGGCGGTCGCCGGAGTGGCCGAGGGCGGCGCCGCGGTGGTGGCCACCGGCTCGTTCCCGGCCGTGGCCGGTGCGCGGGCGGCGGCCGAGAAGCTGGGCGTGCCCTATGTGTTCACGTCATTCTCCCCGAGCTACCTGCCGTCGCCACATCAGCGGCCCCGCCCTTGGCCGGGTCAGGAGGTTCCCGCGGAGGTGAGCGACAACCGGGCGCTGTGGGACCTGCACGCCGAGCACATGAAGGCGCTGTTCGGCGAGGTGATCAACACCCATCGGTCCTCGATCGGCCTGCCGCCGGTGGACGGCATCCGCGACCTTGTCTTCACCGACCACCCGTTCCTGGCGGCCGACCCGGTCCTGGGCCCGTGGCAGGAGACGCCGGATCTCGACGTGGTACAGACCGGCGCGTGGATGCGCCCGGACGAGCGTCCGCTTCCGGCCGATCTGGCGGCGTTCCTGGCCGCTGGTGCGGAGCCGGTGTACGTGGGCTTCGGCAGCATGCTCATGCGGGGCGCGAGCGCGCAGGAGGTCTCCCAGGCCGTCATCCAAGCGGTCCGGACGCAGGGTCGCCGCGTCCTGATCGGGAGCGGCTGGGCCGACCTGGCGCTGATCGACGAGCGGGACGACTGCTTCGTGGTCGGCGACGTCAACCATCAGGCGCTGTTCGGCCGGGTGGCGGCGGTCGTGCACCACGGCGGGGCGGGCACCACGGCGACGGCGGCTCGTGCCGGGGCGCCGCAGGTGATCGTGCCCCAGGTCGCCGACCAGCCGTACTGGGCCGGCCGGGTGACCGAGCTGGGCATCGGCACGGGACACGACGGTCCGACGCCGACCGCCGAGTCCCTGTCGGCCGCACTCAAGATCGCCTTGGCCCCCGAGACCGGTGCCCGCGCGGCCGTCGTGGCCGAGACGGTCCGCACCGACGGGGCGGAGCTGGCCGCTCGGCATCTGCTCGACATGATCAGCCGGGTCGGGTCCGCACGCTGATCCCCGCTCGACACCGCCATCAAGCAGAGCGGTCAAGCCCGCTTGTCTTCTCGGTCCAGGTACGCGCGTTCGTCCCGTGTGGTCAGCGTGTCCGGGTACGGGGCGCTCCGGGCGGGATGGGTCTGCAGCCACTGCTCCATGACCTGCCGGAAGGCTCCGCTCAGGAGGAGAAGAAGGTCGGCGGATGACTCGAAGCGGGCGCCGGCCGGGGTCGCGACCCCGAGAATCTCGGCTCCGCGCTGCGATGCGAGGGCCAGGGTGTCGTTCATCTGCAGAGCTGCGCGGAGCGTCCCGAGCCAGATCTGATCGTCGATGACATAGCGTTCGCGGCGCGCGCCGGGAGCCCGTTCCCGGCTGAGCATTCCCTGCTGTTCGAGGAAGGCGATGGCGTGCGAGATCGACGCCGGGCTGACGCGGAGCCGCGCGACCAGGTCGGCGGCGGTGAGAGCGCCGGAGTCGGTGATGTACAGGCAGGCCAGCACTCTGGCCTCCATCCGAGGCAGGCCCTGCTCAACCAGGAGAGCGGTGAAGGACTCCGTGAAGTCCCGCACCGCTCGGGGATCACGCCCATGGCCGGTCTCGGGGATGGGCGGGGCAGGAGGCTGAGCCTGTTTGCGCCGGCGCGCACGATGTCGTGTGGCCTCATGCGCCCGGTCCGCCCCGTAATCGTCGGGTCCGCCGTTGCGGGTGACCTCCCGCATGATGGTCGAGGCGGGCCGCCCTAGACGCCGGCCGATCTCCGCGTATCCGAGTCCCTCGGCCAGCGCCGCAGCGATGTGCTGACGGTCCTCATTGGTGAGCCTGCCTCCGGGCATCGGTGCTCGTCTCCTATCTACCGGCATGTGCGGAGCTCTGCGGCCGCACGCCCGCTGCACAGTATGCATTCACTCGCAGTCCATTGCAATGCAAAACGATCATTCATTGCATTCAGTCCCATTCTCATTGCAAAGAAAGCCTGTTATGCGGGATAGATGGGCAGCGCTAGCTCACAATCTCTGTTGACTGATTAGTGAACGCAATGTACTGTCACAGACATTCGGAGATTCCTGAACGATATGAAGGAGATTGATCATGGAAACTGGCAAGAGCGGCTTGTCCGAGGCGGGGCTGCGCAGATTGCGTGAGGTGCTGGCGCGGCATGTCGAGTCCGGGAAGATTCCCGGCCTGGTCGCTCTGGTCGGCCGAGGCGGTGAGACGCACGTCGAGGCGCTCGGGACGATGCGCCATGACGGTGGCGCGCCGATGCGCCGCGACACCATCTTCCGGATGGCCTCGACGTCCAAGCCGGTGGCGATGGCGGCGGCGATGATCCTGCTGGATGAGTGCCGGCTGCGGCTGGACGACCCGGTGGATCGGTGGCTGCCCGAGCTCGCCGACCGGCAGGTACTGAAGCGCATCGACAGCCCGCTGGACGACACCGTGCCCGCGCGGCGGCCGATCACCGTACGGGACCTGCTGACCTCCACCTTCGGGCTCGGCATGGACATGACGGCGCTGGGCGCGCCGATCATGGGCGCGATCTTCGAGCGGGGGCTGACGCCCGACCTGCCGGAGCCGATGCCCGAGCCGGATGAGTGGATGCGCCGCCTGGGCGAGCTGCCGCTGATGCACCAGCCCGGAGAGCGCTGGCAGTACCAGATCAGCCACGATGTGCTCAGCGTGCTGGTCGCCAGAGTCACCGGCCAGTCGTTCGAGGCGTTCCTGCGCGACCGCATCTTCGACCCGCTGGGCATGAAGGACACCGCCTTCCACGTGCCCGCCGACAAGATCGACCGGCTGCCGGCCCTCTACGCCCCCGACCCGCAGAGCGGAGAGTTCCACGTGTGGGACGAGGCCGAGGGGGGACGCTGGAGCAAGCCTCCGGCGTTCCAGGGCAGCGGCGGTGGCCTGGTCTCCACCGCCGACGACTACCACGCCTACTTCCAGATGCTCCTCAACGGCGGGACGTACGGGGGTGAACGGATCCTGTCGCGGCCCGCCGTCGAGCTGATGACCACCAACCGCCTCACCCCCGAGCAGCAAGCCGCCCGGCACGCCATGGCCACCAACAACGTCCACCTGTCCTTCGGCCAGGGCCAGCACGGCGGCTGGGGCTTCGGGATGGCGGTACGCACCTACCGCGGCGACTACGCCCCCATCGGCCAGTTCGGCTGGGACGGCGGAAGCGGCACCTCGACCTACGCCGACCCCGCCAACCAGCTCACCGGAATCCTGCTGACCCAGGTCGGGATGTCAGTCCCGAACTCGGCACAGCTCATCCACGACTTCTGGACCACCCTCTACCAGGCCATCGACGCCTGACACCGAGCCCGGTCTGATCGGGCACGTGCTCTCCGAGAAGACAACGGACATGAACCTGCCCACAGGCGGGTGGAAGATGCCTCTCACCGTGCATCACCATGCCTGGTTCCCTGGCCGGATCGCCGGGGGAGCGGCCCTGGTCGTCGCGCCCGTGGTGTGGTTCGCGGGGCTGCTCCTGCGGCATCTGGGCTTCGCCACGGCTGACTTCACCGCCGAGCAACTGACGCGCTTCGACCAGCAGCCGTTCGCCGCCATGGGGCAGATGGCCGCGTACGCCGGCAACCCCGCCCTGGTGACGGCCGGATATGCGTGTTTCGCCGTGGGCGCCATCTTGCTGTGCCCGGCCGTCATCACGCTCGCCCGGATCGTCGCCGCGAGATCGCCCAAACTCGCCTACCTGGGTGGCACCCTCCTGGTCCTGGGCCTGTTCTCCCGCCTTTACTGGGCGGGTGTCGACCAGACCGCGTTCCAGCTGATCGGGCGGCTCGGCCTCGAGCAGGCGACCCAGGTGGTGTTGGACACCTATGTCGAGACGTCGTATGGGCCGTGGCGGGTGCCCGTCACCGCGGCGTTCGGTCTGTACATCGGGACGTTCCTGCTGGCGATCGGAGCCCTGCGGTCGGGGACGTTCGGCGTGGGGCGCTTCGTGCTGTTCCTGTGGGCGGGCACGTTGTGGACCGGCGTGCTCAAGGAGAGCAGCCTCCTGAAGGGAGTCGTCTCCTCCGCTGTCCTGCCCCTGGTACTGGTTCCGCTCGGCGTCCAGGTGCTGCGCGATGTCGTGCCGGAGCTGCGCGTGGAGCGTTCTGCCGGGAGGGGCAGGCCCTGGTCCGAGACGCGGGGCAGAGCGGCTGACGCCGTGCCACTGGGAACCTCGTCAGCGGGCGGCGCGGCAACCACCACCCATTCTCCGCCCGGAACAGGCGTCGTGGACGCGTTCGCGGAGCCTCACACCTGCTGCAGTCCGATCATTCGCAGCATGTCGAGCGCCGTGGCTTCGGAAGATCCCGGCTCGGCCGAGTACACGAGCATGGTCTGGTGGCCGTCCGGGAGCAGCATGGTGTCGCCACGATCGACTACACCGCATTTCCCGACCTCGACGAGGCGACGCTCACCGCACGGATCGAGCAGGGCGGCGCGGCTCTGCGGGCGGCGGGCTTCGACGCGGTGCCGTGCCTGATCGGTACCCGGACGAGGCGGAAAAGACCGTCCGCGAACGGCTGCCGGAGGGGCCCTTCGGCCCGTGACACCTGATCGCCGACGGCCACTCACATGCGTGCGTTGCCTGCCTGTCAGCCCAGGGCTAGGTGTTGATCTCCAGCACCCAGATCGAGACGTGGTCGAGGTCGCGCGTGTAGACCAGGCGGAAGGTGTCGGTACGAAGCTCGAACGCGTCGGGGATGCCGCCGTACGGCACGGCCCCGAGCGGTTCGGGATCCTCGATGAGGTCAAGCAGTGCGTCTGCGATGGCGGCGCGCAGACCGGACGCCGCCTGGCGCAGGATGTCGCGTACCGCGAGATCGATGTGGAGGAGCCGTTTCAAGAGCGCTCACTGGGGGTCGGTAGGTCAAGGTCGGCATACAGGGCTTCCTTGCTGTCGTACGTCATCATCTCGCGCTCGCCGCGGGCGTGAGCGGCGATCGCTTCGGTGACGTGGCCGGCCTCCAGCTCCCGGCGGGCTCGTAGTAGTTCCTCATAGTCGGCTTCGGAGATGAGCACAGCGCGTTCGTGGCTGGATCGGCTGATGCGGGTGACGGCGTGGCCGTGGACAGCTCGGGCCACGAGGGTGCCGAGTTGGTTGCGGGCCTCGACGATTCCAAGGGCGTTGGGCTCCGCGGTGGTGTCAGGTGCCATGCGACCCACCTTACGCGCATGATGCGCGTCCTGCACGGGGTGCGCAGGGTGTACACATCGTCGCGGCCCTGCTGGGCGCGGGCGGCGGCTACACCGATTAACCTCGGAGCCGAGGGCGGCGAAGGGCCGGATCCGGCACCGGCAGGAGAGCAGGGCACGATGAACAGCGCACTGACCGCCATCGGCCTGTCCGTTCCCGTGCTGGCCGCACCCATGGCAGGCGGCGCCACCACGCCCCGGCTGGTCACGGCCGCCGCCGAAGCCGGCGGCCTCGGGTTGCTGGCCGGCGGCTACAAGCGCCCGGAGGCGCTCGCGGAGCAGATCGCCGAGGTACGAGCGGCCTCCGTTCCGTTCGGCGTCAACCTGTTCGCCCCCAATCCGATCCCGGCCGACCCCGCCGCCTACCGCCGCTACGCCCTCGCCATCCAGCCCGAAGCCGGCCGCTACGGACTCGACCTCGCCGAAGTCGCCCTCACCGAAGACGACGACCATTGGCGCGACAAGATAGACCTCCTCCTGGCCGACCCCGTCCCGCTGGCGAGCTTCACCTTCGGCATCCCGGATCCGGCGGTCATCAAGGCGCTGCGCGCCGCCGGCACGCTGATCACGCAGACGGTCACCTCGGCCGAAGAAGCGCTCCGCGCCGCCGACGCCGGTGCCGACCTCCTCGCCGTACAGGCCGGCGCGGCCGGCGGCCACTCGGGCACCCTCACCCCCGACCGCGTCCCCGCGGCGACGCCGATCACCCAGCTGTTGCGCGAAGTGGCCCACGTGACCGATCTCCCGCTCATCGCCGCAGGAGGTCTGGCCACCGCCGATGCCGTCGAAGAGGTCCTGCTGTCCGGCGCCGTGGCCGCCATGGTCGGCACCGTGCTGATCCGGGCCGACGAAAGCGGCGCCTCGAGAACGCACCAGGACGCTCTCGCCGACCCGGCCCGCGACCGGACGCTCGTCACCCGCGCGTTCACCGGCCGCCCCGCACGCGCGCTGCGCAACGCGTTCACCGACCGCTACGACCACCTCGCCCCGGCCGGCTACCCCGCGCTGCACCACCTGACCAGCCCACTGCGCAGAGCCGCGGCCGCCGCGGGTGACGCCGAACGCCTCCACCTGTGGGCCGGCACCGGTTACCGGCACGCATCGGCCGAGCCTGCGGTGCGCATCCTGGCCCGTCTTACGGCGAACCTGTAGCACTCTGTCAGTTCTCTCTGGGAGATGACTCGCGGTCAGCGGCGTCTGGGACCGCTTCGACCCTACCGACCCGGCTCCATCGCTGGAGACGCCGGCCGGCACCTGATCAACGACCGCGGGCCAGGACGCTTTCGAGCAGGAGCGTCAAGCCAGTGATGGCGAGACGGATTCGCGACTGCGGACCGGCATCGGGACCCGGTACACCTCGCCGGCCCGCTCGGTGTCCGCACGGTCGCGGTCGGTCTCGGTGAACAGCTCCATCTCGGTGAACAGCACGTCGACGGCCTTGCGGCCCAGTTCGTAGTGGGGCAGCGCCACGGTGGTCAGTTTGGGGCGCATCCACGAGGCGATGGGGTGGTCGTCGAAGGAGACGATGGAGACGTCCGCGGGCACCTTGAGCCCGATGTCGTCGAGTGCCTGGTAGGCGCCCATGGCGATGCGGTCGTTGAAGCAGATCAGCGCACGCGGCTGGGCGGTGCGCAGGAGGTCGCGCGTCGCGGTGAGACCGTATTCCGGCTGCCAGTCGGGACAGGTGCGAGCGCCCGCCACCTTGACTCCCGCCTCGCCGAGCGCTTCGCGGATGCCGACGAGCCGCTCCACCGCCGCGACGCTCTGCGTGGGTACGTCACGCAGGCGCGGGCCCGCGCCGATCAGGTAGATGTCGTCGCGGTGGCCGGCGTCCAGCAGGACGCGGGCCGCGCGGCGGCCGGCCTCGACCTCGTCGGGGATGACGGCGGGCAGGGGAGTGGGCTGCTTGGGCAGCGCGTTGAGCAGAACGGCGGGCGCGCCCGTGATGCCCTTGGGCACCTTGATGGACCTGGTGAACATCGAGGCCAGGATGAGCCCGTCGACCTGGCGGTCGTGCATGGCCTGGAGCAGGAGGCGTTCGAGCTCGGCGTCGCCTTCGGTCTCACCGATGAACAGCATGAAGCCGCGCTCACGGGCCGCCTCCAGCGCGCCCTTGATCATGTCGCCGGCCAGCCGGGAGGTGGCGACGGTGTCGGAGACGAAGCCGATCGTCCGGCTGGTGCCCGTACGCAGGCCAACGGAGACGATGTTGGGCCGGTACTGCAACTCCTCGGCGGCCCGCAGGACCCGCTGCTCGACATCCTGAGAGATGCGCAGCTCACGGCCGCGGCCGGACAGCACCAGCGAGGCGGTCGGGCGGGAGACACCGGCAGCCTTGGCCACATCGGCCAGCGTGACCCGTCGTGGGCTCACCCAGGACCTCCGATCGTCAAGGGAGTGTTACGGGGGGTTGACATCGTACGACGCGCGCCGTGAGACTATCGGGCGCTAACCCGATTTAGCAACGGAAAGCGGGACATCTGCCCGGTGCCGATCGTCCCAAGCAGCAGAGGAGATGCACATGGCTCGCCGAGTTCGCCCCGGCAGGTCCGGGGCCGCGCTTGTGATCGCCATGGGGACGCTGGCCGCCGCCTGCGCGGCTCCCGGCAGCGACAGCCCGCGACCCCAGGCCACCAGCGCGTCGACGATGTCCGCGGCGCCTGCCTGCGGCACCGCGCCCATCACCATGAACGGCTACTTCGAGACCGGCTTCCCGCTCCCCAAGGCGCTGACCACCGAGTTCACCAAGCAGCACCCGAACGTCACGTGGAACATCCGCGAGGACCAGTTCGCCGTCATCACCCAGAACGCCCCGCGCGTGCTGGCCGACAACCCGCCCGACCTGATGCGCCTGCCCCAGGTCTCCGAGCTGGTCAAGGACAACCTGCTGAAGAACCTGGACGGCTACGCGACGGCGTTCGGCTGGGGCAAGTGGCCGGCCTCGCAGCTCCAGCAACTGCGCCTGGGTCCGGGCGGACGGCCGCGCGGCGAGGGCTCGCTGTACGCCCTGGGCCTCAACTTCAGTATGACCGGCGTCTTCTACAACAAGAAGCTCGCCGCCCAGGTCGGGATGTCCGCGCCGCCCGCCACGCTGGCGGAGCTCGACGCGGTGCTGGCCAAGGCCAAGAGCGCGGGCATCACGCCCATCGTGCAGTTCAACGGCGGCGCCACCGGCGGCCTGGCCTTCCCGCTGCAGAACCTCATGGCCTCCTACGGACCGCCCCAGCCGATCAACGACTGGATCTTCCAGAAGCCCGGCGCCACCATCGACACCCCGTCGAACTTGCGGGCCGCCCAGCACCTGGAGCGGTGGATCAAGGCCGGCTACTTCCAGAAGGACGTCAACGCGGTCGACTACGCGACGATGATGAGCCGCTTCATCGGCGGCAAGGGTCTGTTCATGTTCGACGGCGACTGGGAGTCGGGCAACCTCGACAAGCAGATGGCGGGCAACGTCGGCTTCTCCCTGATGCCGCCGGTTCAGGCGGGCGGCAAGCGTGCCGCCATGTCGGCGCCTTTGACCTTCGGGATCGCCGCGAACGCGAAGAACGCCGACTGCGCCGCCTTCTTCCTCAACTGGGTGGCCACCGACAAGCGGGCCCGTGAGATCGGCGTGGAGGTCGGCGGATCCCGTCCGATGGGACCGGCCGACGCGTACATGCCCGCCGTCAAATCCGGCACGGTCACCGCCGGCACGCTGGCCGCGGGGGCGGACATCGCCAAGGACAACGGCGCGATGGACTTCATCGCCAACGCCACCGGCGCCATCTACGCCAAGAGCTGGACGCCCCAGCTGCAGAAACTCGTCGCAGGACAGCAGACACCGCAGGAACTGCTGAAGAGCGTCCAGGCCGACTACGCCGGTCAGCTCGAAGGGAACTGAGGCAGGTGGGACCCTCGCACCGGCGGCCGACCGTGGTCAAGCTGCGCGGCGCGCGCGGCTTGGCCGGCTGGCTGTTCCTCGCCCCGGCGCTCGCCTTCTACGCGGTGTTCGTCCTTCGCCCGATCGCCCTGACCGTCCAGTACTCGCTGTACGACTGGGACGGCATCGGCCCGTCCACCTGGGTCGGCCCGGCCAACTACGGCAAGGTCTTCACCGATCCAGACCTGTTCGACTCGCTGGTCAACGCCGTCAAGCTGATCGTGTTCTTCAGCGCGATCCCGGTCGTGCTGGGCCTGGCGATCGCCGCGACGATCCGGCGGATCGCCGCCAGCCGGCTCGCCCTGATAGCGCGGACCGTGCTGTTCCTGCCGCAGGTCATCCCGCTGGTGGCGGCCGGCATCGCGTGGAGCTGGCTGCTGGCCTCCACCGGTGTGATCAACCAGTTGCTCTCGCTCATCGGTCTGGGGGGAGTGACCCGGGCCTGGCTGGGCGACTTCGCCACCGCCCTGCCCGCGGTCGGCATGATCGGCGCGTGGGTGCTCCTCGGCCTGTGCACGCTCCTGCTCCTGGCCGGCATGAGCAAGATCGACCCGGCCCTGTACGAGGCCGCCCGGCTGGACGGCGCCGGGGCGTGGCGGGAGTTCGTCTCCATCACGGTGCCGAGCCTGCGGCAGGAGATCGCGGTCTGCGTCACCGTGACGGTGATCGCGGCCCTGGCGAGCTTCGACATCATCTACATCTCCACCCAGGGCGGTCCCGGCAACACGACCATGGTGCCCGGCCTGCAGATCTTCTACCTGGCCTTCTCCGAACGCGAGGTGGGCATGGCCTCGGCCCTGGCCGTGGTGCTCATGGTCCTCGTGATCGCCTGCGCCCTGCCCATCCAGTGGTTCGCGAAGGACGGCAACCGATGATCACCGCGTCGCGGGAAGCCTGGACCGGCAGGCTGCTGCTCGTCCTCATGATGGCGGTCACGCTGCTGCCGTTCCTCAGCCTGTTCGTCACCGCCCTGCACCCCTCGGGCAGCTACCCGGCTGGGCTGGCCTGGCCGGACCACCCGCAGTGGGGCAACTTCCCGCGCGCTTTCGAGGCCGCGAGGATGGGCGAGCTGCTGAAGTCGAGCGCCCTCATCGTGCTCGGCGTGGTCCCGATCTCCATCCTGCTGGGTACGATGGCCGGCTTCGCCATCGGCCACCTGCGCGTGATCGGCGGCCGGGTGATCTTCCTGCTGTTCGTGCTCGGCCTGACTCTCCCCTTCGAGGGCATCATCACGCCGCTGTACTACCAGATCCGCGACATGGGGCTGCTCAACACCCGCTGGGCCATCATCCTGCCGCTCATCGGCCTGTTCATGCCGTTCAGCGTCTTCTGGATGCGCGCCCACTTCGTCAACATGCCCGGGGAGCTGTCCGAGAGCGCGCGGATGGACGGCGCCAACGTGTGGCAGCTGTTCCGGCGCATCCACGTCCCCCTGGCCATGCCGGCGATCTCCTCCCTGGGCATTCTGCTGTTCCTGTGGACCTGGAACCAGTTCCTGCTGGCCATCGTCCTGGTCGACGATCCCACCAAACGCACGATGTCCGGGGCCCTGGGCGCCTTCCAGGGACAGTGGGGCACCGACATCCCGCTGTTGTGCGCCGGATCGCTGCTGATCCTGACGCCCACGCTGGTGATCTTCCTCATCTTCCAGCGTCACTTCGTCAAGGCCCTGCTCCAGGGCTCCTTGAAGGGCTGACCGCGATGCCCTTGCTCGGCCCGGCACGCTGGACCCGCCGGCACCACCGCCCCGATGCTCAAGCTCAGCGTCGACGCGATGACCATCTCGGTCATCCCGTGTGGATGAAGTCGCGGACGAGCTTCACGAACTCCGTCGGCCGCTCGGCCGTCACGTTGTGCCCGCTGTCCACTTCCGCGTACGAGGCACCCGGGATGGCGGCGGCCAGCTCGCGGGAGTACGCCACGGAGATCAGCGCGTCGTGGGCGCACCCGATCACCAGTGTCGGCGCCTGGACCTGCGGCAGCAGATCGCGGACGTCCAGCCGCAAGGCCAGATCGATCTGCCGGAGCCTGCCCGCATGGGGCCGATAGGCGCCGGCGAGCTCCTCCACGGCCGCCGGGCCGATGGAAGCCAGATGCTCACGGCTGTAGGCGATCAGCATCGTGTACCGCGCGAACGTGTCGCCATCACCGGCGAGATCGCGCCAGACGGTCAACGCGTTGCGGAGGTATGCATCGCCCCGTCCGGTCCAGCCCGCGACCAACACGACATTGCGCACCAAATCCGGTCGGACGGCGGCCAACGTGGCGACCACCGAAGCGCCCATGGAGTGCCCGACCACGTCGGCGGGCCCCGCCCCGAGATCGGAGATCACGGCTTCGAGCTGCTCGACGAGCAGCTCGACCGTGAGCTCGCCCCCGTCGTCCCGCGCCGCGTCGCTTCCCGAAAGATCCGGCAGCACCACCGTGCTGGTGCCCGTGAACGCCCCGGCCACGCCGTCCCAGGCCTTCGAGCCCGGACTGCCCCCGTGCACCAGTACGAGCGGGCGGCCTTCGCCCATCACCCGGTACGGCACGCGCGCGGCGCCCACTGTCAGCTCCCTCATGTCTGTCTCCCCTCTCACCTCTCATCGCTGGACACCAGGGACAATGCCAGGAGCGTGCGGCGATGAGGAGCGGAGCCGATTCCCTAGGATCGGCCCTCCTAGCGTGCGCGGCACGCGCAGTGGGCCGGGCGGCGAGGATGGATGACATGAAGATGGACCGCGTCAAGCTGGCGGACTTCCTTCGCCGTTCCCGTGAGCGGCTCCGGCCGCAGGAGGTCGGCCTGGCCGCCGGACCGCGGCGCCGCACGCCCGGCCTGCGCCGCGAAGAGCTGGCCCAGCTGGCCGGGGTATCGGCCGACTACGTGATGCGGCTGGAGCAGGCGCGCAGCTCCCAGCCGTCGGTCCAGCTACTGGCCGCACTCGCCCGGGCATTGCGGTTGACCGAGGACGAAAGAGACCATCTTTACCTGCTGGCGGGCCACCGGCCGCCCGAAGGCGCGCGCGCCGGCCGTCACGTCCGTCCCGGCCTGCTCTACCTTCTCGACCGGCTGGGTGACACGCCCGCCCAGCTCCTTACCGACCTCGGCGACCTGCTGGCGCAGAACGCCCTGGCCGAGGCGCTGTTCGGGTGCGTGTGCAGGATCGAGGAACGGGACCGGAACATCGTGTGGCGCTGGTTCACCGACCCGTTCGTGCGCGAGGCCTATCCCGCCGAGGAACACGATCACCACAGCCGCTTGCGCGTCGCCGACCTGCGTGCCGCCGCGACGCGTCGTGACTACGATCGGCCCGCGAGCGCCCTGATCGACAGGCTTGGGGCGGCGAGCGAGGAGTTCGCCGCACTCTGGCAGCGGCACGAGGTCGCCGTGCGGCGCGAGAGCCGGTTGCGCGTCATTCATCCCGCTGTCGGGCCCATCGAATTCGACTTCGAGATGCTGCAGACGCAGGCCGCGGACCAGCGCCTGCGCCTGTTCACGCCGCCGCCCGGATCCAAGAGCGTCGAGGCTCTCGAGCTCCTGCGTGTCATCGGCCCGGAGACCGCCCACCGCGGTCATCGGTGATTTTCCTGCGCTGTACGGCTATCGCCGCCCCGAGGGCGAGGGCGGCGTATCCGCAGGTCACGGCCAACCCTGCCCAGGGCGGGAGCGGGTAGTAGCCCCCGAACAGTGACGGGCCGACGTCCACATGCGCGAACGTGGGCACGCTCTGCGTGATCGCGAACCCGGCGGCAGGAGTGATCATCAGCAGCCATGGCGCCAGACCCGCGCTCGCCAGCAGGTACGGCACGACGACCAGCGCGAGGGCCAGCCCGATGGCGAGGATGCCCCGCTTGACCAGCGCGGCCAGGCCCAGAGACAGCACGGCGACGGCCGCGGTCAGCGCCGCGAAGCCGACGATCACCCGCAACTCGGTACCCAGGCTCAGCGGCTGAATCGGGTTCTGATGGGCACGCAACATCGCCAGGCCGACGGGGACCACGATCCCCGAGGTCACCAGCCCCGCCGCGAACGCGACCGCGCCGACCACCGAGGCCTTGGCCGCCAGCTGCCACGCCGGACGCGGCTCGACCGGCGGGCCGGTCTTGACCAGCCCGCGCCGGTGGTCCGCCGTGACGAACGTGACCGCCACCGCGAGCACCAGGATCAGCCCCACGACCCCGCCGATCAGCGTGAAGTCGGCGCGCAGACCGCCCTCCACCGTGGCGGGCCCGATGTCACCGCCCCCGGTCACGATGAGCTTGTCGCCGGACTCGACGACCCCGCCCGGGTGATGCGGGGTTTTGCCGTCGGACTCCAGGACGACGCCGACGTCGTCGCGGCGCCACGAACCGTTCGCGCCCCGCAGCACGATCTGATCGAAGGTGGCGGTGGCCTGGGCGAAGGCTTTCGCCATGTCCCACAAGGCGCCTGGCGAGGTGGCGAACAACCCGATTTCGACCGTCTCCGGCAGCCCGCTCAGCTTGACCGTGCTGACCTCGGTCCACGTCTTGCCGTCGTCCGACTCGTAGCCGGTGACGGTGTCGCCCGACCTGGTCAGCCGTAGCCACTGCGGGCCGTTGTGCGGTCCGCCGCCCACGTCGTGGGTGTAGTTGTACTGCATCCGCACGCCGTGATCTCCGGTGAGCATGACGGCGGCGTACGGTGTGCCCTGCTTGAGGCTCTGCCGTACGAGCAGCCCGGCCTTCGCCCACGGCACCACCCCCTGCTTGATGTTGCGCACCCCGGGTACGGCGTCCGGCAGCCGCATCTGCCCGGTCATGTCCGCCACGCGGGCGGTGATGCCGCCGTTCCCCTTGAGCGGCTGGTGCACGAAGTAGTACTTGTCCTGCACAGCCGTGCCATCGGGGCCCAGCAAGGGCGCGGGGCAGGGGCCTTCGCCCTTCCCGGTCACGCAGCTGCTGCGGACGCCTCCGGAGATCAGCAGTCCGAGCGACACGGTGACCAGTACGGAGGCCGCCATGGCGAGCACCCAGCCTCGCCCGGTGCGGAACCTGGTCCACTCCGCGTGCAAGCCGGATCGGTACGGCGTCGATGGATTCATGCCGACGGTTGTACGCGGTACCCGGTTCCAGCCGGGTCGCAGCGGCTGCGACGTGGCTGCGACCGGGGATCTGGGATCGTTGAGGCATGGCACCTCAACCAGGCGGTGAGGGGCGGTGAGGGTCCTGGTCGTCGAGGACTTCGAGATCCTCGCCCGCTCCATCGGAACCGGGCTGCGCCGCGAGGGCATGGCCGTCGACGTCGTCCTGGACGGCACCGCCGCCCTCGACCGCCTGGCCGCCACCCGCTACGACGTGGTGATCCTCGACCGCGACCTGCCCGGCGTCCACGGGGACGAGATCTGCCGGCGACTCGCCCACTCCCGCTGTGAGACCCGCGTGCTGATGCTCACCGCCTCCGGCACGATCGAGGACCGCGTCGATGGGCTCAGCCTCGGCGCCGACGACTACCTGCCCAAGCCGTTCGCGTTCGCCGAACTGGTCGCCCGCGTCCGTGCCCTGGCCCGCCGTGCCACCCCGCCGCTGCCGCCCACCCTGGCATGCGGGGATATCACCCTCGATCCGGCCCGCCGTATCGCCTTCCGGGCCGGCCGGCGCCTTGAGCTGAGCCCCAGGGAGTTCGGACTGCTGGAATGCCTGCTGGCCGTACCCGGGCTGGTCATCTCCGCCGAGGAACTGCTGGAGCGCGTCTGGGACGAGGCCGCCGACCCCTTCAGCAGCGCCGTCAAGCACACCATGCACCGGTTGCGGGTCAAGCTCGGCGACCCGCCCGTGATCGAGACCATCCGCGAAGGCGGCTACCGCATCGGATCGTCATGACCTCCCAGACGCTCACCAGAAGGTCCCTGCAGACGCGGCTCGCGCTCGCCTACGCGGCGGGCATCTACGCCGCCGGGACCTTCGTGCTCATCTTCGTCGACGTCCCGCTGGCCAGCATCCAGCAGACCACGCCCAAAGGCCCGTCCTCATCCGGCACCATCCCCGAAACCGGGGCCGGGATCAGCCTGCCCCAACTCCTCACCGGATCCGCAGTCGCCCTGGTCATCCTGATTCCCGTCGCCCTGGCTCTCGGCTGGTACGTCGCCGGCCGGTTCCTGCGCCCGCTGCGCGCCATCACCACCACCGCCAAAATCATCTCCGCCGGAGACCTCCACCGGCGCCTCGACCTCGGTCAGCCCGCGGACGAGCTGACCGAACTCGGCCACACCCTCGACGACCTGTTCGCCCGCCTGCAAGCCTCCTTCGACGCCCAGCGCCACTTCGTCGCCAACGCCTCCCACGAGCTGCGCACCCCGCTCGCCGGCCTGCGTACCCTCCTCGAAGTGGCCCTCGCCGACCCCGACGCCGACGCCGAGTCCCTGCGCTCGGTCTGCAAGGAGGCCCTCGCTCTGGGCGAGCACCAGGAGCGGCTCGTCCAAGCGCTGCTCGCTCTGGCCACCAGCGAGCGCGGCGTCACCCGCTGGGACACCCTGGACCTCTCTCAGATCGTCACGGGAGTGCTCGCCTCCCGCCGCGACCAGGCCACGCGGACAGGCATCGACCTCGCCGAACACCTCACGCCCGCGCTGACGGCCGGGGACCCGGGACTGATCGAAAGCCTCGTCGCCAACCTCATGGACAACGCCATCCGCCACAACCATCCGGACGGGCAGGTGAAGATCACCACTCAGACCGCCGGCAGCCAGGTGGCCCTCACGGTCACCAACACCGGGCCGGTCATCCCCGACGACCAGATCCAGCGGCTCTTCCAGCCCTTCCAGAAACTGGTGCCCGACCGTCACGGCCGCCGCGACGGCTATGGCCTCGGCCTCGCCATCGTCAACGCCGTCACCCAGGCTCACCACGCCACCCTCACCACCAGCGCACGCCCCGAAGGCGGCCTGTCCATCACCGTACGGTTCGCCCGCGGAGGTTCTACCGCCGCTTGAGGCTTTCCCACCCCCATCCGCCCAGCACCGTCGACGACAGGCGGGCAAAGCCTCCGGGAACGGTTCAACGACAGCCTTGAAGGCATGAGTCCTGGCGATCACGAACAGCCCGGCGGCGCCGAGCCCGCCATCTACCCATTCGTCCCGCTGCTGAGCCGCGGACCGGCCAAGGCGCGGCGAGAGCCCTCGACCTCCGAACCTGGGGGCGCGCGACGCGGCCTGCAACGCGTCGTGGAGGTGAGCGCGTGAGCCTCACCTCGCCCCCCGCCCCGCCCGCGTGGCGGGAGTTGCTGGGCCGGGAGCATCTCGGCGCGGCGATCGTGCTGGCCGGCGGAGTGCTCGTCGGCGCGATCAACATCTATCTGGCGTCCAGCCTGCTGCCGACCGCGGTGGCCGACCTCGGCGGCGCGAACTTCTACGCCTGGAACATGACGGTCTATCTCGTCGCCATGGTGATCGCGACGATGCTCACCGGCCGGTTGCTGTCCCGGTGGGGGAACGTCGGCGCCTACCTCCTCGGTTTCGCCACGTTCACCGCGGGCTCGCTGGCCTGCGCGGTGAGCCCGGCGATGGCGGTGCTGCTGGTCTCCCGGGGTGCCCAGGGGCTCGGCGCGGGCCTGCTGTCCGGGCTGGGATTCGCCGTCATCCGAGCGGCGCTGCCCGCCCGGCTCTGGACGCGCGGCACGGCGCTGATGTCGGCGATGTACGGCGTCGGCAACTTCGCCGGTCCGGCGCTCGGCGGGCTGTTCGCCCAGTTCGGCTCGTGGCGGCTGGCGTTCGTATTGATGGCCGTGATCGGGGCCGGATGCGGCGCGATCGTGCCCCGCGTGCTGCCGCCCAGCGAACGCGGCAACGGGCGGGCGCCGGTCCCGGCCGGGTCGCTGCTGCTGGTGACGGCCGCGGCTGGGGCAGTGAGCATGGCGGGGGTCGTGGCCGGCACGCTCGCGAAGGCCGCCGGCATCGCGGTGGCGCTGCTGCTGATGGCCGGGTTCGTCGTCCATGAGCGGCGCAGCGAGCTGCGGGTCTTCCCACGCACGACGTACCAAAGGGGTTCGTCGTTGCAGTGGGTCTACCTGACACTGGGGCTGCTGGCCTTCGGCGTCGCCGTCGAGTCGTTCCTTCCGCTGTTCGGCCAGCGGCTGGCCGGGCTGCCACCCCTCATCGCCGGGTTCTTCGCCGCGGCGATCTCGCTCGGCTGGTCCGTCACCCAGATCGGCAGTTCGTCGATGACAGGAGACCGTGCGGTACGCCGGCTGCGTGTGCTCGGCCCGGTGCTGCTCGCCGTCGGCCTCCTCCTTCAGGGAGTGCTGCAGCGTGCGGACACGCCGATCTGGCTGGTACTCGTCTGGGTGCCGGTGCTGTTCGTCGCCGGTGCGGGCATCGGCCTGGCCTACCCGCATCTGTCGGTGGCGGCCATGTCCAGCACCTCCGATCCGGAGGAAGGCGGGCGGGCGGCGGCGGCGATCGCCACCGTCACGAGCCTGTCGATCGCGTTCGGTACGGCAGTGGGCGGGGTCCTGGTCAACCTGGCCGGCGACTCGATGCTCGACGCGGCACGGTACGTGCTGTTCGGGCTCGCGATCATCTGCGCGATCGGCGCCCTCACCGCCCACGCCGCCAATCGCACCAGCCGCACGCAACCCAAGGAGATCCCATGACCGACGCCCTGCCAGAGCCGCGGATGTGTCCGATGGCCCGTGCGACGGAGGGGGTTTCGGGCTTATGCCGACTGACCCGCGGCCGGCTTCGGTTTGCTGATCTGCCCTTCGACGTCGACCACGACCACCTCGACTCCCTCTCTCGCGAACGGGGTCAGCGCGTCTTCCGAGGCCGTGTCGTCGGTCACCAGCGTCCAGGGCCGGGGGAGCCGCACCCAGGCATGGAAGGGGCCTCGTCCCAGCTTGGCCGCATGCGCCAGTACGTAGGTCTTACGGGAGCTGCGGGCCATGAGCTCCTTGAGCCGGGTCTGCTGGAGGTCGGCCTCGCAGATCCCCCGGTCGGCGGTGACTCCGTCAGCCCCGAGAAAGACGCGGTCGAACGACATGCGCTCCAGCGAGGCCTCGGTGGTGGGGCCCACGAACCCCTGGCTGAGGTGGCGCAGCCGGCCGCCGAGGCACTCCACATGGAGGCTCTCGACGTCGCCGAGCTCCTTGAGCACGGTCAAGCTCGTGGTGGCGATGAAGAGCTGGGTGCTGGAGCGCAGCTCGTGAGCGAGCGCCGCGACGGTCGAGCCGGCGTCGAGCAGTACGGATTCGCCGGCTCCGATCTGCTTGGCCGCCCATCGGGCGATTGCGTGTTTGGCCTCGAAGGCGTCCCCGACGCGCTGGCGTACCGAGTCCTCGGGGTGGGCGACGACGGCCATCGCGCCGCCGAAGGTCCGGGTCAGCAGCCCTTGCGTGGTCAGCCGGGCGAGGTCACGGCGGATGGTGGAGGGCGTCACGGCGAAGGTCGAGGACAGTTCTTCGACACTGGCCAGACCACTGGTCGTGGCCAGGCGCACGATCTCGGCGCGCCGACGGTCAGAGTTCCTGGACAACGCTCCTCCTTCTCGGCTGGTCGTTCAACGGTCCCGGGTCAGCTCGCCGGACTGGGAGACATCTGGGCGGCTTGCCGCAGCGCCTCGATCATGCTACCGACCTCAGCGATGCCCTTCCCCGCGATGTCGAAGGCGGTTCCGTGATCCACGGACGTGCGGATCACGGGCAGGCCCACGGTGATGTTCACCCCGGACTCGATACCGAGGATCTTCACCGGGCCGTGTCCTTGGTCGTGGTACATCGCCACGATGAGGTCGTAGTCACCGCGTCCCGCGACGAAGAAGGCCGTGTCGGCGGGCAGCGGCCCCTGCACGTCGATGCCGTCGGCCTTCAGGACTTCGATGGCGGGAACGATCTTCTCGGCCTCTTCGCCGTAGCCGAACAGGCCGTTCTCCCCGGCGTGCGGGTTGATGCCGCACACTCCGATGCGCGGGTTCTCGATCCCGGCCCGCTGTAGCGCCTCGTGACCTCGGCGGACGGTCCGCTCCACCAGGCCGGGTTCGATCTTCGCGATGGCGTCGATCAGTCCGATGTGCGTGGTGACGTGGATGACCCGGATCTTCGGCGAGGACAACATCATGGACACCTCGCCGGTCGCGGTCAGGTGCGCGAGGAGCTCGGTGTGGCCGGGGAAGATGTAGCCGCCCGCGTGCAGGGCCTCCTTGTTCAGCGGCGCCGTGCAGATCGCCTGTACCTCCCCGGCCATCGCCAACTCGCTGGCGACGCGGACATAGTGGTACGCGGCCGCCCCCGCCACGGGGGAGATCTTCCCCCAGGGCAGGTCTTCCGGCAGGAGTCCCAGGTCGATGACATTGAGGCGTCCAGGCTGGAACACGGCATCGGCCACCGTGTCGATCGCGACGATCTCGGTGTCGATCCCGAGGATGCCGGCCGCCTGGCGCAGCCGTACGGCATCGCCGATGACGACGGGACGGCAGAATCTGGCGGGGTTGGCGTCTTGGAGGGCGCCGACGATGACTTCCGGGCCCACACCGGCACCGTCACCCATGGTGACGGCGATGATCGGAGTGGCCGCGGTGCGCGGCTGTCGGCTGACGCCGGCAGTGCTGATGCTCACGACGGGACCTTTCGCTGGGTTCTGGGAGATTTGGCGTGCGGAGATTCGGCGTGGGGAGACAGTTGGGTCAAGGGATCCGAGGGAGTGCGGGGCCAGGGCACTGACGATCTCGACGAGCGAGTCGGCTGCCCCGAAACTGCCTGGGCGGGTGACCACTGAGCGGCCGTCGGCCGTCCGGGAGTGGACGGCTCCCGGGTGCACCTGCCCGACCGGGGTCAGCTCCCGCACGTGGAGGGCGTCGAGGACGCGCCGGGCGGTCTCGCCGCCGGTCAGCACGAGGTCCACCGGCCTCTCGTACGCGCGCACCGCGTCCGCGACGGCCTCGGCCAGTCGGCGCGCGATGTCACGGGAGGCCGCCGGGAGGACGACGCCGGCGGAGTCGAGGTAGGCGACGACCGCCCGGTCGCCGAGGGGAATGCGGGGGAGGGGTTCGCGGTCGGCGGGTGTGCCGAGAAGGGCCGCCAGAGGCAGGGCGACGGGCACGGCTCCGGCCTTGGCCAGCCGACGCACCTGTTCGGCCGCGACCGGCTCGGCACTGCCCACCACGACGAGTAGCGCCGGGGAGCCCACGCCGCTGCCCATCACGTCGGGCGCCGCTGAGGAGGCTACGCCGCCGCGCCGCGAAACAGGCCGCGAAACAGACTGTGGAACAGGCCGCGAAACAGACTCTGGAACAGACCGCGAAACAGACTCTGGAAGAGGCGAATGCTCCCCGGCGGCCGGGTCGAGACTCCGCAAATGGCGCCCGAGCGCGTCGGCGAGCCCGCCGGATCCGACCAGCCGCACCGACGGCACGGCCAGCGCGGCACGCAGCACGGCGTCCAGATCCTGATCCGTCTCCGCGTCGCACAGCGCGATGTGCGCATCCCGCGCGCAGGAGGCGATCGCATCGGAAAGGCGATCCGACCGTACGGTCGCGAGGTCCAGCATGCGGGCCGGGAGCGGCGCCAGAGCCGCCTCGACCGACGCCGGGGCCGGGACGCCATCCACCGCCCAGACGTTCACCTGGTGGAGGGCGACACCGGCCACGTACAGCACGCCGTCGCGTACCACCCGATCCAGGCCGGGCAGGGCGGGGGTGAGGACGACTGCGGTCCCGGGCGCCGCGAGCGCGCTCACCTCCGCCGCGACGTTGCCGCGCAGCAGAGAGTCGATCTTCTTGAAGATCAGCCGCGGCCGCCCGGCGGCGGCCGCGGCGAGCGTGGAACGCACCGCCGCGGCGGCTTCGGCGGGCTGCCGGTGCCGGGAGTCGGTATCGACGACCAGGATGTCGGCGAGATCGCGCTCGCCGCGCACGGCGTCCTGAGTGAGAAGGACCGTCGTGCGTGTTTCGCGCATCATGACTCGTGCTGCGGACTCGGCCGCCCCCGACAGGTCGTCGGCCACGATGAGGACACCGTGCGCGGCCGTACTGGGCTTGGGCGTCAAGGAACCCCCGGTGTGATTGATCTTTGCAGTTCAGGAAGACTCTCGCGGCTTTCGCGAACCCTCGCGCCACCCGTTCCGGAGCGAGGCGGGCACGTCGGCGTAGCCTTCGTCTTGACTGGATGATGTCACAGCTTGCACAAAATGCGCTAGACCTCTTGCGCGAGATGCGCAGTCGTGTAATGGTGCAGCAACGTCGTTGTGACGTGGGAAACATCCGGTCCTGGCAGACGGCCGCTGTTGAGCGGCGTTCCACTGCGGACGGTTCAGAAAGCGAGAAGCCCAGTGACTCATCTCGGAAGCGGCCCCCAGTTCTCCCGTCGCAGTCTTCTCCGTCTCGGCGCTCTCACGGGTGCGGCCATGACCCTGAGTCCCCTCGCTGCCTGCGCGGGACCGGGAAGTGCGCCCGGCGTGGGCTCCACCAGCGGGGTCGGCGCCGGTTCCGGCATCACACTGGCGCTCAACCGCTCGCTCGTGTCGCTGGACAACAAGCTCAACCAGTTCGACGCCGCCGTCACCGTCCAGCGCGGCGTCCGTCAGGCGCTGACCTTCATCGACCCGAAGCTCACCGTGCAGCACGTCCTGGCCGAGCGGTTCGAGCTGACGGCGCCCACCGAGTGGACGGTCAAGCTGCGCGACGGCGTCCGCTACTCCGACGGCAGCCCCGTCACGGTCGAAGACGTCGCAACCGCGCTGCAGATGTACCAGAAGGTCCCCGGATCTTTCCTGGCCGGCCTCTTCCCCGAATGGCCGACGGTCACCCCCGTGGACGCCGCCACCTTCAAGCTCGTCACCAAGCATCCGGTGCCGACGCTCGACTACCTGATGGCGAACATCCTGATCACCCCCGCCGCCGCCAACAAACCGGAGGAGCTCCAGGGCGGCGTGGGATCGGGCCCTTACGTCGTCGCCGCCGCGAACCGGGGCACCGGCGAGTACACGCTGCAGGTCAACGACAAGTACTGGGGCCCCGCACCGGCGATCAAGACCGTACAGGTCAGGTTCCTCCCGGAGGAGGCCAACCGCGTCGTCGCGCTGCGCAGCGGTGAGGTCGATGTGATCGACGCGATCTCTCCCGATGCGATCAGCCAGCTGTCCGGTCTGGGCGACGTGGAGGTGCAGCAGGTGCCCAGCACGCGGATCACCCAGCTCTTCTACAACTTCCGCAAGCCCGCGGGGCACCCGCTCGCCGACCCGCGCGTACGTGAGGCGCTGAGCTACGCCATCAACGGCCCTTCCCTGATCAAGGACGTCTTCGCCGATTCGGTGTCCCCCGCCCGAGGCGTGGTGGCCGACACCCTGACCGGCGCGGTCCAGACAGGCGAGTACGTCTACGACCCGCAGAAGGCCAAGCAGATGCTCGACGCCGCCGGGGTGAAGGATCTCAAGATCAAGATCATCTGGGAGACCGGAGAGTTCGCCAACGACACGAGCGTCATGGAGGCGGTGGTGGAGATGCTCAAGGCGGTCGGCGTACAGGCCGAACTCCAGCAGTTCCAGCCGGGCGGCGACATCACCAAGTGGCGGCAGGGGCGGGGCGGCGACTGGGACGTCCTCGGCAACGGCTATCCCGGCCCGACCGGGCTGGCGCTGACGCCGCTGCAGGGCATGTTCGCCGGTACGAAGGAAAAGGAGGCCACCCGGGACACCTACCAGGGCTACGTCTTCCCCAAGATCGCCGCCTTGCTGGAGAAGGCCTCGCAGGAAACCGACAAGGCGGCCCGGGAGAGCATCCTCGCCACCGCCCAGAAGGAGATCTGGAACACCTGGCCCTGCATGTGGGCCTTCGTCCCCAAGACCGTCATCGCCCGGCGCAAGCGCGTGGAGAACGTGCTGCTCAGTCCCACCAACTCCTACGAACTCGCATCCGTGCGACTGAATGGATGAATCGTGGTCCGCTATGTTGCGCAGCGTGTCGGGCAGAGCATCCTGGCGATCTTCCTGACCGTCTCCACGGTGTTCGTTCTCGTACGACTGGCACCAGGGGATCCGGCGGCCGCATACGCCAGCCCGCTGGCCACCACGGCTGAGCTCGACCGCATCCGTGCCCAGTTCGGCCTGGACAAACCGCTCATACAGCAGTACGGAATCTTCGTCCAGGACCTGTTCCACGGCAACCTGGGCACGTCCTTCTCCTTCCAGGCCCCAGCCCTGGAGGTCGTCCTCAGCCGGATGCCGTACACCGTCATGCTCGCCGTGTCCGCCATCCTGTTCGCCGCGCTCGTCGCCATCCCGGTCGGCGTCTGGATGGCCAGGCACGCCGACACCGCCCGCGAGCTGGGGGCCAACGTGGCCATGATCGCCGGGCAGTCCATGCCGGAGTTCTGGAGCGGCATCATGCTGCTGACCGTCTTCGCCGTGCTCGTCCCCGTGCTCCCGGCATCCGGTTTCACCAGCTGGGCCGGTCTGGTGCTGCCCACCGTGACCGTCGGCATCCTGCAGATCGCGCTGATCTCGCGCTTGGTGCGCCGGGAGATGGGAGCCGGCTTCGCGGCCCCCTATCTGACGATCGCCCGCGCCCGCGGCATCTCCGAACGCGGCCTGACCTGGCGCTACGCCTTGGGCAACTCGGCCGTCCCGCTGGTGACCGCGCTCGGCACCCGCTTCGCCGCCATGCTCAACGGTGTGGTGGTGGTCGAGGTCGTCTTCGCCTGGCCAGGTGTCGGATCGCTCGTCGTGCGCGCGCTGGAAACCAGAGACTACCCACTGATCCAGGCGACCGTCCTGGTCACGGCCATCCTGACCGTGCTCGTCCAGCTCCTCATCGATCTCACCTACCCGCTGCTCGACCCGCGGGTGCGACTCGGGAAGGCGGTGGCCTCATGACCGCCACGACAGTCGGCCCCGCCGACGGCTCCGGCAGCCGGGACACCGCGGCGCCCACCACGCGGCCCAGCGCGGTGACCGCCAAGGATCTCGCTCGATCGGCAGCGGTCCGCCGCCGCAAGAGCGCGCGGCTGAAGATATGGGTCGGCTCGGTGGGCGTGGCCCTTGTCGTCCTGCCCGTCGCCCTGGCCGGCGTTCTGCCGATTCCCGGGCCGGACGAGCAGAGCCTCAGCCTGCGTCGCCTGCCACCCCTGAGCGGCGGGCACCTGTTCGGAACCGACCAGCTCGGCAGGGACCTGCTCTCCCGGGTCCTGCACGGCGGCCAGGTCTCGCTCACCGTCGGCGTGCTGGCCATCGTCGTGTCCGGCGTCATCGGCCTCATCGCCGGCGCGGCGGCCGGATTCTTCGGCGGCTGGGTCGACACCGTGGTCTCCCGCCTGCTGGAAGCGCAGCTGTCGCTGCCTTTGCTGTTGATGCTGCTGCTCGTCGTCGCGCTCTTCGGCCCGTCCATCCCGGTCATCACCTTCGTGATCGCGTTCGCGCAGTGGCCGGAGGTGGCCCGCCTGACGCGTTCCCTGGTGCTCGTCGAGCGAGAGAAACCGTACGTGGCCGCGGCCCGGGTGCTCGGCCTGCACCGCATCACCATCCTGCTCCGGCACGTGCTGCCCAACGTGGTCAAGCAGGCCTCGCTCGTGATCCTGCTGCTGCTGGCCCAGGCCGTGCTGCTGGAGAGCGCACTGAGCTATCTGGGCGCCGGTCCGCAGCGCCCGTTCGCCACGTGGGGCCGCATCATCGCCGACGGCCAGGACTACATCACGACGTCGTGGTGGCTGGTCACGCTGCCCGGACTGGTCATCGTGCTGCTCGTCGTCGGTGTCAACCTGCTCGGAGACGGCCTGCGGGACCGTGCTCGCAGGCGCAAGGGCCCGCAGACGGAAGGGAAGGTGAGCCGAGCATGACAGCCGAGTTCGACGCGGCCGATCGTCCCCTGCTGGAGGTCGAGGACCTGCAGATCGAGCTGATGACCGAGGCCGGCATCGTGCGCGCCGTCGACGGCGTCAGCTTCGCCATCCGCGATGGCGAAACCGTGACGATCATCGGTGAGTCGGGATCCGGCAAGTCCACCACGGCCATGGGCATCCTGCGGCTGCTCCCCCCGGAGCTGGCGGTTCTGTCCGGTACGGCCCGCTTTCAGGGAGTCGACGTCATCGCCGACCCGCGCGCGGTGCGCGACGTGCGCGGGCGTACCGTCTCTTTGATCCCGCAGGATCCGATGACGGCGCTCAGCCCCGTCCACACCATCGGGCAGCAGCTCCGCGAGGCCGTACGGCTGCGGCACCGCGGCCTGTCCAGGGCGGAAACCGTCTCGCGGTCCGTCGACCTGCTGGCCCGGATGCACATCCCGGATCCGGAGTCCCAGCTGGGCAGGTATCCGCATCAGTTGTCGGGCGGCATGCTGCAGCGCGTGCTCATCGCGATCGCGCTCGCCGGATCGCCCGTGCTGCTCGTCGCCGATGAACCCACCTCCGCCCTGGACGTCACCGTCCAGGCCGGCATCCTCGGCCTGCTGCTCGAAGTACAGGAGAACATCGGTATCGGCATCCTCATGATCACTCACGACATCGGCGTGGCCCGGCTCGTCTCGGACCGCATTCATGTCATGAAGGACGGTCGATTCGTCGAGTCCGGTGAGGCCGAACAGATCGTCAACGCGCCCCGCGACCCGTACACCAGGAAGTTGCTGGCGGCGGTCCCACGGCTCGGCCCGTGGGACGAGGACGGCGAGTCTCCGGACGCGCCCATAGCGCTGGGAGAGCCCCGATGACCGATGAGGCGTTGCTCGAGGTCGACGGCCTGGTCGTGGATTATCCCGTCGCCCACGGCGTGTTCCGCGCGGTCGACGACGTCAGCTTCACTGTCCGGCGGGGCGGCACCTTGGCCATCGTGGGGGAGTCGGGCTGCGGCAAGTCCACGATCGCCCGGTCGATCGTCCGGCTGGTCAAGCCCACCGCGGGGCGCATCGTGGTGGGTGGCACCGATATCGCCCGGCTGAGCGAGAAACAGCTGCGTCCCCTGCGTACCCGGGTACAGATGATCTTCCAGGACCCGTACGGATCGCTCGACCCGCACCTGTCGGCGCAGGAGATCGTCGCCGAACCGCTGCGCGTGCGCGGCATGCGCGACAAACGCGCACGGGCCAAGGAGGCGGCCACGCTCATCGACCAGGTCGGCCTGCCGGCCACGGCCCTGGAGCGCCGCCCGCCAGAGTTCTCCGGTGGCCAGCGTCAGCGCATCGGCATCGCCAGAGCCCTCGCCTCCAAGCCCGACCTGCTGGTCTGCGACGAGGCCACGAGCGCGCTGGACGTGTCCGTGCAGGCGCAGGTCCTCGCCCTGCTCATGAAGATCCAGGCCGAGACCGGCCTCACCTATGTCGTGATCTCCCACAACCTCGGTGTGGTCAGGGAGATCAGCGAGGAGATCGTCGTCATGAGCAAAGGGCGCCTGGTCGAGTCCGGCCCGACCCGGAAGGTGCTGGCCGCACCGGCCGACCCCTACACCCGCGCCCTGCGCAGGGCCGCGCTGGACCCGACCGCGATACACGGGCGCAAGCCGCGCGACCTGGTGCGGGGCCCGGCCACTACGCGGCTCCCGGCGACACCCGTTCAGCGAGGAACCGACCTATGACGACTTCCGTACCGTCGGGGGCACCCGTCCGGCTGTCCCAGCTGGTCTTGGGGACCATGACGTTCGGTGACACGGCCGACGCGAAAGAGGCCGAGCGCATGCTGGACCTGGCGCTCGACTCCGGCATCACCGGGGTGGACACCGCGAACGCCTACGCGGGCGGCGCGACCGAATCCATTCTCGGACCGCTGCTCGCCACCCGGCGCGAGCGGGTCGTCCTCGCCACCAAGGCCGGCATGCCCCATCCGGACGCGGGCGACCACGCGCCGTTGTCCGCCCGAGGGTTGCGCGCCAGTCTCGAAGGCAGCCTGCGCCGCCTGAACGTCGATCATGTCGACCTGTTCTACCTGCATCAGCCCGACCGTCGTACGCCGCTGGCCGAGACACTCGGCGTCGTCGCCGAGTTCGTCGCCGAGGGCAAGATCAGCGCGCTCGGCGTCTCCAACTACGCGGCCTGGCAGATCGCGGAGATCAACCACACCGCCGAAGCCGTCGGCGCGCCGCGGCCTGTCGTCGCCCAGCAGCTGTACAACCTCCTGGCCCGCAGGGTGGAGGAGGAATACCTGGAGTTCGCGCGGAGCACCGGTCTGACGACCATGGTCTACAACCCGCTCGGCGGGGGCCTGCTCACCGGGCGTCACGTCTTCGAGCAGGACCCCGCCGCCGGCCGCTTCGGCGACTCCAAGCTCGCAGCCATGTACCGGCAGCGTTACTGGAGCCAGGCGCTGTTCGAGGCCGTCACCGCGCTCGGCGAGATCGCCGCGCAGTCGGGCCTGTCCCTCATCGAGTTGTCCCTGCGGTGGCTGCTCCATCGCGACGGCGTGGGGGCCGTCCTGCTCGGCGGTTCCAAGGTCGACCACCTGCGCGCGAACATCGCGACCGCCGCGGCCGGACCGCTTCCCGAGGACGTCGTGGCAGCCTGTGATCGCGTGGGCGCGGCGTTGCGCGGCCCCATGCCCGCCTACAACCGATGAACCGACCAGCGATGAGAGCCGATCCCTTTGAGAGCTGATCCTTTTGAGAGCCGATCCCTTTGAGAGATGACCAGCGTTGAGGGATGACCAGCGTTGAGAGATGACCAGCGAGGAGAAGACCAGCAGTGAGCATCACCGACTTCACCGCCAGGATCCGGGCCAGGCAACCCGCACTGGGTTACTGGTCCGTCCTCGATTCGCCGGTGTCCACTGAGCGCATCGCGCGCCTCGGCTACGACTACGTGTGTCTGGACGTCCAGCACGGACTGCTGGGCTACTCGGGCCTGCTGAACAGCCTGACGGCGATCGACGCGGGCGGTGTGTCCGCGGGCCTGGTCAGGGTCGAGGCGAACGATCCCGCCCGCATCGGCCGAGCCCTCGACGCGGGCGCCGCAGGTGTCATCGTGCCGCTCATCGACACCGCCGACGACGCCGCGGCGGCCGTCTCCGCGACCCGCTATCCGCCGAAGGGGCGCCGCTCGTACGGGCCCATGCGCTCGGCGCTCCGCATCGGACCGCGCCCCGCCGACAGCGATGCCACCGTGCTGGCCCTCGCCATGATCGAGACGGCACAGGGCCTGGCGAACATCGAGGCGATCTGCGCCACCCCCGGCCTGGACGGCGTCTACGTCGGCCCGTCCGATCTGGGCCTGGCCCTGGGCGGCGCCTTCCCCGGTGATCCCGCGATCGCCTCCCGGTTCGAGGAGGCGCTGGTCACGGTGCGCGAAGCCGCCAGGTCGGCCGGTATCGCCGCCGGGATACACACGCCTGACGGCGGTAGCGCCGCCAGGCGCCTGGCCGAGGGGTACACCTTCGCGACCATCGCTTCAGACCTCGTCCACCTCGAACAGGTGGCCAAATCCCACCTGATCGACGCCCGAGCCCAGTCCTCCCGAGGAGAATCGTGAGCGAGCCCCAGCCCGCCGTCGCCGACCTGCCCATGGATGGCGTGATCCGCGTTCACGACGCCGATCCAGACCGCCACGAGGCGTACCTGATCGCGCCCGCCGTGCAGAACCACGCGGCCAACATCATGGCGCTGGGCAATGGCGATCTCGGCTGTGTGTGGTTCGGCGGCACGCAGGAAGGCGTCGCCGACATCTCCATCTGGTTCTCCCGGCTGGAGAAGGGGGCGGAGGTCTGGTCCACGCCGACGCGGCTGTCCGACGACCCGGCGCGTTCCGAGCAGAACCCTGTCCTGTTCCCTGCTCCCGCCGGAGAGCTGTGGCTGCTGTACACCGCCCAGCACGCCGGCAACCAGGACACCGCCGAAGTCCGTTACCGCCTCTCGCGGGACGACGGTCACACCTGGGGACCCGTGCGTACCCTTTTCCCCGCCACGAGCCGCGGTGGCGTCTTCGTCCGGCAGCCCGTGCTCGTGCTGCCGTCCGGCCGATGGCTGCTGCCCGTCTTCAACTGCGTCACCACACCGGGCAAGCGCTGGGTCGGCGACCGGGACACCAGCTCTCTCATGATCTCCGACGATGAGGGGCGGACCTGGCGCGAACAGGGCGTCCCTGAGAGCACCGGCTGCGTCCACATGAACGTCCACCTGCTGGCCGACGGCACGCTGCTCGCGCTGTTCCGTAGCCGCTGGGCGGATTCGATCTACGCGAGCCGGTCGGCGGACGAGGGCGCGACCTGGAGCGTTCCCGCCGCCACCGAACTGCCCAACAACAATTCCTCCATCCAGTACCTCACATTGAGTGACGACCGGCTGGCACTGGTGTACAACGCCAGCAGCGCGGCCGACGCCGTCGAGCGCCGGGTGTCCCTGTACGACGAGATCGACGATGACGGGCTCGCCGCCACTCCGGCGAGTCCGAGCGAGCCGGCACCCGCCACCCCGGCGAGTCCGACCGGCGAAGAGCCGACGGGTGATGAGCGGACCGCGTTCTGGGGCGCCCCGCGCGCCCCCATGACCCTCGCGCTGTCCGCGGACGGAGGACACACGTGGCCGATCCGCCGCGATCTGGAGGTAGGCGACGGCTACTGCCTGACCAACAACTCTCGTGACGGACTCAACCGGGAGTTCTCCTACCCCTCCATCCAGGAAACCGCCGACGGTGACCTGCACATCGCCTTCACCTACCACCGCCGCGTCATCAAGTACGTCCGGGTACGACCCGAATGGGCCGCCCGCACCGAAAGGCGCTGAGGTGCCGACGCACGAGCCCGAGGTCGGACAGAGCGCGGACGAGCCACCCCACGCGGTGGTGACCGGGGCCAGCTCCGGCATCGGCCGGGCCATCGCCGCGCGCCTGCTCCGCGAGGGCTGGACAGTCACCGGGATGAGCCGCACCCGCCCTCCGGAGTGCGGGCAGGACACGCCGGCCTACTCGTGGGTCGAGGCCGATCTGACCGACCTCGACCAGCTGGCCGGCATATCGGCCTCGGTGGGCGCCGTCGACGCCGTCGTCCACGCGGCCGGCGTGCAGCGCTCCGCGCCGCTCGGCGGTCTCTCGGCACAGGACGGCGCCCTCATGTGGCGGGTCCACGTCGAGGCGGCGACCGTTCTGGTGAACGCCCTCACCGGCGCGATCCGCCCCGGTGGCCGCGTCGTGCTGATCGGAAGCCGCACCATGGCGGGCGCGGCGGGCAAGAGCCAGTACGCGGCGACCAAGGCCGCGCTCGCGGGCTTGTCCCGTTCCTGGGCCATGGAACTGGCTCCGCGTGGCATCACCGTCAACGTGGTCGCCCCCGGGCCGACCGACACCCCCATGCTGCGAGACCCCGGACGCGCCGCCACCCCGCCACGCGTTCCGCCCCTGGGCCGCTTCATCCGGCCTGAGGAGGTGGCGGGCCTGACGGCTTTCCTCCTCGGCCCGGAAGGAGGCGCGGTCACCGGCCAGCACCTCGTGATGTGCGGCGGCGCGTCACTGTGAACCGCCGGCTTGGGCTGATCGAGGAGCGGCTGTCGGTGGCCAGGGTCCGGCGGGCGCCGTCTTGGCTTTGCGCGGCAGGGCGGCGCTCGCGACGGTGAAGCGGCTGGCTCTGCGGTGGATGCGGTGGATGCGGTGTGCGTGGGGCGGCTCGCGGTGGCGCGCGGCCGCGGGGGCGTTGCGGTAGAACCAGCGTTTGCCGAGCTCGATGAGGACCAGGTAGATGATCACCATGGCGACCAGCGTGAGAAAGAACAGGCCGGGCAAGGGCTGGAAGCCGAGGGCACCGGCGAGCGGGGTGGAGGGCAGCAGGGTGCCGGCGGTGACGACGCCGAGGGCGGCCAGCAGCAGGGGAAGGCTGGGGTGGCTGCGGAAGAACGGGATGCGGCGGGTACGGATGGCGAAGATCACCAGGGTCTGGGTGGCCAGGGATTCGACGAACCAGCCGGTGCGAAACAGCGGCGGTCCCGCGTGGAAGATCTGCAGCATGATGGCGAAGGTGGCGAAGTCGAACAGGGAGCTGATCGGGCCGAAGAACAGCATGAAGCGGCGGATCAGCCGGACGTCCCAGTGGGAGGGGCGGGCCAGCTGCTCGGGGTCGGCGTTGTCGGTGGGGATGGCCAGCTGGCTGGTGTCGTACAGCAGGTTGTTGAGCAGGATCTGCGAGGGCAGCATCGGCAGGAAACCCAGCAGGAGTGAGGCGCCCGCCGCGCTGAACATGTTGCCGAAGTTGCTGGAGGTGCCCATGAGGACGTACTTCATGGTGTTGGCGAAGATCCGCCGCCCTTGTACGACGCCGTCGGCGAGGATGGCGAGGTCTTTTTCCAGCAGGAGCACATCGGCGGCGTCTTTGGCGACGTCGGTGGCCGACTCGACCGAGATGCCCACGTCGGCGGCGTGCAGGGCGACGGCGTCGTTGACGCCGTCGCCGAGGAAGGCCACATCCAGGCCGCTTCGGCGCTGCAGACGCACGATGCGGGCCTTGTGTTCCGGGCTGATCCGGGCGAACGCGGTGGTCTTGTCGATCAGCTCGGCCAGCCGGGTGTCGTCGGCGGCCTCGACGTCGGCTCCGGTGAGGACTCGCGCGGTGGGCAGGCCGAGGTCGGCGCAGACTTTCGCGGCCACGGCCGGGTTGTCGCCGGTGAGGACCTTGACGGTGATGCCGAGCTCGGCCAGGCGTCGCAGTGCGTCGCGGGCGCCGGCCTTGGGCGGGTCGAGGAAGACCAGCAGGCCGCGGAAGGTCAGATCGCGTTCGTCGGCGGGCGTGAGCGTGGTCGCACCGGGGGCCTCTCGGGTGGCCACCGCGACCACCCGGTTGCCGGCGGCGAATTCCGCTTCCAGAGCGGCGGCCGCCCGCGCGGGGACCTCGGCGCATCGGGCCAGGACGGCTTCCGGCGCTCCCTTGCTGATGATCAGGCGGTGGCCGTCGTCACGTTCGACCAGGACCGAGGCGGTCCGCCGCTCGTGGTCGAAGGGCACCAGGGCCAGGCGCCGGTAGCGGCCCAGCTGCTGGTGCAAGGTGGCAGCGGCGGGCGATGTCCACAGGGCCTGGTCCAGCGCGTTGCCGCCGACCACTTGTTGGTCACCCGGAGTGGAGCCGGGGTCGACGATGGCCTCGTCGCACAACAGGCCGAGCTCCAGCGGCTCCTCGCCGACGTGCCCGGCCGCGTCCAGGGCGCGCATGAAGCTGATGCGGCCCTCGGTGAGGGTGCCGGTCTTGTCGGTGAACAGCACCTCGACGTCACCCAGATCCTCGATGCACACCAGGCGCTTGACGAGCACCTTGTGCCGGGCCAGCCGCCGGCTGCCGGCGGCCAGGCTGGTGGAGACGACCGCGGGCAGCAGTTGCGGGGAGATGCCCACCGCGATCGCCAGGGAGAACAGCAGCGCGTCGATGACCGGTCGGTGCAAGATCACGTTGATGATGAAGATCGTGCCGGTGAGCGCGGCGGCGACGCGCACCAGCAGCATGGAGAAGCGGCGCAGCCCCGTCTGGAACTCGGTCTCAGGGTGCCGCTCGCCAAGCGCGAGCGCGATCTTTCCGAACTCGGCGCGGCCGCCGGTGGCCACCACGATGCCGGTGCCCGAGCCCTCGCGTACGACGGTGCCCATCAGCGCGCCGCAGGTCAGCTCGGCAAGGGCCGTGCCCCCGCCGACCGGTTCCGTGGCCTTGGCCACCGGCAGTGACTCACCCGTCAGCGCCGACTCCTCGCATTCCAGGTCGGCCACCGAGATCAGCCGCAGATCGGCCGGTACGATCTCGCCCAGCCGCAGTTCGACGACGTCGCCGGGGACCAGTTCAGTGACCTCCACCGCGCTGGGACGGCCATCGCGCCAGACCACGCAGCGATGCTCGATCTGGGAGTGCAGGGCCTCGACGGTCTTCTCCGCGCGGTATTCGTTGACGAAGCCCAGCCCGACCGAGGCCGCCAGGATCGCCCCGATGATCAGCGCGTCTTTCGGCTCACCGAGAAAAGAAGCGGCCACAGCGGTCACGGCCAGCAGAATCAGCAGCGGTGAGCGCAACTGGCGGGCCAGCACCGCCGGCCATCGTGCTTGGTGCGAGCGCACGGCGTTGGGCCCCAGCACGGCCAGCCGATCCCGCACCTGTGCCGTCGTCAGCCCGGTGCGCCTGCTGCCCAGCCGGGCCAGCACCTCCTCGGCCGGCAACGCCGCCGCGTCAGCGACGTCCAGCCAGACCATGTCGCCGGCGCGGGCCGTCGCGACCATCATCCGTCTCATACCTCCTGCGGCTGTCCTTGCCTCGAATTCTGAGCGGTCAGCCACGGGGGCGTTAGGGGCAAAAGTCCCGAGCGCCGGTACGGTGACCTCCCTGGAGCATGACCGTCAAAGGTGATGGATGCGGCGGCCCGTGATCTGGTGCGGGACGATGCGGATGTACAGGTGCCGTTCGCCGCCCGCCCAAGGGGTGACGCCGGAATCGGTGACCTCCGGCAGTTCGTCGGGGGATAGGTGGTGGGCGGGACCCTGGATGAGGACGCTCCATCCCTCGCGCTGGGCGTCGTCGATCCGGTCCACTTCGAACCCGACCTTGATCTCCACGCCTTCCGCGCCGGTGCGCAGGTCCTGGTCCATGGGGCCGCCTGGCGCGGTGCGGAAGACGATGGAGCCGTGGTGGAGTCTGTAGTTGACGGGCAGCACGGTCGGGCCGTGGGAGCCGTTGAACGCCACCCGGCCGATGCCGCCGGGCTCGATCAGCTTGAGGCATTCTTCGGGGTCCAGGCTCTCCAGCGTCGGAGCCGCCTTGGCGCGGCCGCGGCCGGGCGGCCGATCGACGCCTCCGCCGAGGAGGTCGTCGATGGTGGTCTCCAACGCTCCGGCCAGGCGGTACATGGTTTCTGTGGTGGGTGTGCCGGGGCGTTCCTCCAGGTACTGGAGGTAGCCGGGTGACATCTCCGCGCGTTCGGCGACCTGGTCGAGGGTCAGACCGAGTCGCACGCGGTGATAGGTGATGCGACGTCCGAGGTCGCCGGTGTTCGTCATGATGGTTTCTCCTTGCCCCCTGGTGAAAGGTTCGCTGGAAAAGGTCAGTCTCGCCACGCCGTTGACGCGGGCCTGCCGATGATCGGCGTCGATGAAGAGCTGATGTCCGCGGAAGCGGATCGGCAGTGACAGGACGCCGAGCCGGTCGGGCAGGAGCGGGTTGAGGTGCAGGCCGTCGCGCCGCGCTTCCAGGCCCAGATAGCAGCGCTGCAGCAGGTCGAGGGTGCCGGCCATGGCGCCGAGGTGGATGCCCTCCGCGGTGGTGCCGCCTTGGATGTCGTTGATGTCGCCGAACAGCGCCTCGGCGAAGAACTGCCAGGAGCGGGCCCGGTCGGAGCGGGAGAGTACCCAGGCGTGTACGACGGCGCTGAGGGTGGAGCCGTGGCTGGTGCGGCCGAGGTAGTAGCCGATCATGCGGGGGATCAGGTCCGGCGTGGCCGGGTAGCCGAGCCGGTCCAGGATCTCCATCAGTTCGTCGGAGGTGAGCAGGTAGCACAGCATCAGCGTGTCGGCCTGTTTGGCCGCCTTGTAGCGGTTGATGTCGTCGCCGTCGGCTTCGAGCGCGCGGTCGAGGCGGCGCACGCCGCGGTAGCGTGCCCAGTCCAGTTCCAGCAGGTCAGGGTAGCCGGTGAACTGGCTGATCACGCCGTCGTGGAAGTCGACCCGCATGCGGCGGGTGATGTCGTCCCAGCGGGCTCGTTCCTGTGCGGAGGCCGCGAGTTCGGGCAACAGGTCCAGGGTGTCTCGGGCGCGCGACAGGAGCCACACGGTCATGATGTTGGTGTAGGAGTTGTTGGCCAGGCCGGGCGAGGAGGCGCCCGGGTAGCGCTCGTGGTACTCGTCGGGTCCCATGACGCCGCGGATCTCATACCGTCCCGATGCGGGGTCGAGCACGGCCAGTGAGGCGAAGAACCTGGCGATCTCGATCAGCAGTTCGGCGCACCACGGCGGCATGAAGCCGGTCGCCAGGTAGTACTGCCACACGTTGTAGGCGATGGCCAGCCCGATGTGCCGCTGCAGATGGGACACGTCCGGCAGCCAGCGTCCCGAGACGGGATTGAGGTGCAGCGTCTGGGTCTCCTCGCGCCCGTCGCTACCGCTCTGCCAGGGGAACATCGCCCCGTCATATCCGGCCTCCCGGGCCGCGGCCCTGGCTTCGGGCAGGCGCCGCCACCGGTAGCGCAGCAGGCTGAGCGAGATCTCGGGGAAGCGCAGGTTCAGCCAGGGCAGCACGAACAGCTCGTCCCAGAACACGTGCCCGCGATAAGCCTCGCCGTGCAACCCGCGGGCGGGTACGCCCACGTCCAGGTCCACGGTGTGCGGGGAGAGAGTCTGGAGCAAGTGGAAGATGTGCAGGTGAACGATCTGCGCGAGCTCCGGGCCGGCCACCTCCAGCCGGGCATCCCGCCACAAGCGCTCCCAGGCCGCTACATGCCGGGCGAGCAGCTCGTCGAACCGCGGAGCCCGCCGTACGGCACGGATCGCCGCGGATCGGGCGTCGTGGACGGCGGAGTCGCGCGAGGTCACCAAGGCCACGGTCTTGGTCAGCGTGGCGGATTCGCCCCGCGCGAGGTCGAGCACGTGGTGGGTGCCGATCCGGTCCCCTTCGCGGATCACCTCGTGGGAGAGGGAGTCGGTGTCGGTACGGCAGGCGAGCGCCACGGTGATCTGGGAGGAGCGGGTGGTGGCGGTCAGCCAGGCCAGGCCGTTCTGGTCGCCGGTGTCATGGCCGGTGAGGTGGTCGCCGCGCAGCTCGCGGTAGCGGGCCACGCCGCTGTTGGTCACCCGGCCGTCCAGCTCCGCGCGCACGCGCAGCGGGCCGGACCAGCTCTCGGCGGTGAAGGTGGTCTCCAAGGCGGCCAGACGCGGGTCGGCCATGGAGACCAGGCGGCGTTGCCGTACCGCGGTGACGCGGCCCGACTCATCGCGCCAGCGCAGCGCCCGGTGCAGGATCCCCTGGCGCATGTCGAGCTCCTGGCGGTAGTCCAGCAGGTCGGCCCGCTCGGGGCGGAACCACGCCGAACCGGGGGCGGCGAAGGTGACCGGCAGCCAGTCGGGCAGGTTGACCAGATCCTCGTTGGTCACCGTCCGCCCAGCGACGGTGGAGTCCAGGCGGTCGTAGCAACCCGCTACATAGGTGCCCGGTGTCCGCAGCTCACCGTCAGGGGTCGCGCCGCGCGTGGCGAAACGGCCGTTGCCCAGCGTGCACAGGGCCTCACGCAACCCCTCGGAAGCCGGATCGAAACCCTCGTAGGACAGGACCCATGGGTTCATGGCCGACTCGCGAGGACGCGGCCGGTGACGGCCGGGCTGCTCATGACCTCGCGTACGAGCATGACTACCTGGCCTCCCACGTGGGTTCCCCCGGTGACCGTGACGACCTTGGCGGTCACCACGTCGGCGACGGTCCTGCGCTTCACGGGTCGGCCCTTCTCGTCGGCTGTTGTCCTACCTTCAGCACAGCCGCGCGGTGGCGTGCCTGGTAGGGCCGTAAGTCCCGGCGGCGATGGTCGTTGGTCAGCGCGGGCGGCGCGGCAGCCGGGCGCGGGGCGCGCCTTGGGCCCGATGCCTCTAACAGGGCAGGACCTTCGGCCCTGCCCGGCCGCCTTCCCGATGTGATGCGCTGGGGTCATCACTGATCGGAGGCTGTCATGGTCGCTACGGCACAGCATGGGGAGCAGGCCATCCAGGCGGCGTTGCAGGCCGCTCGCTGGGCCCCTTCGGTGCACAACACGCAGCCCTGGTCCTTCGGCGTGCACGGTGATGAGATCAGTTTGCGGGCCGACACCGCCAGGAAGCTGCTCGTCGGCGACAGCGCCGGCAGGGAGTTGCTGATCAGTTGCGGGGCCGCCCTTTTCACCATCCGTACGGCACTGCGATGTGCGGGTTTTGAGCCGTCCGTCCGTGTGCTGCCGGACCCGGACCGTCCCTCGCTGCTGGCCACGATCAGGCTGGGAACGGAGGTGGCGGCCGACGAGAACACGCGGGCGCTCGGCGTGGAGATCGAGCGGCGCCGCACCCATCGGGCCGGGTTCACCGACCTGCCCGTGCCCGAACGGCTGGTCGAAGGGCTGGTCAAGGACGCGAGGTGCGAGGGGGCCAGGCTGACGCCGGTCGGCTCGCCCGCCGCGGTGGGTGTCATCGCGGCGCTCACTCAGGCGGCGCAGGCGGCGCAGTCCCAGGACCGGGTGCTCAGCCTGGAGGTGATCCGCTGGGCCCGGCCGCCGGGCAGCGCCCGCAAGGACGGCGTGCCGGCCGAGGGCTACCCGCGCCAGGCGGCCCGGACCGACCCGCACTTCCCGCAGCGCGACTACGCCTGGCGCCACGACTGGGGCAGCGATGCCGACCAGAGTGCTTCCACGGCCACCGGAGTCGTGGCTCTGCTCACCACTCCGGGCGACACCCGGGAGGAATGGATCGCGACGGGACAAGCACTGCAGAGCGTCCTTCTGCACGCCTCCGCGTACGGTGTCAGCGCCGCCTTCCACACCCAGGCGCTGGAGATGTACCACCTGCGCGAGTTCCTCAGGCAGGAGCTGTGCTCGCAGGAGTACCCGCAGATGATCATGCGGTTGGGGATCACCTTCGACGACAAGGAATCCGTCCGGCGCCCGCTGCCCGACGTGCTGGCATGAGAGCCGGGGTCGCGGTAGGCCGGGCACCACGCCGCGGCGGTTCATCCCGGTGGGAACAGCGGTCTCAGATTGGCGGTGGGGATCACCGCGACCGGGCACCAGGCTTCGAGCAGCGCGGTCTGGGTGACCGGTCCCAGCAGAAGGCAGGCGGGTGACTCGTTTCCCCGGGTGCCGAGCACGAGAAGCGTGGCGTCCTTGGCCGAGTCGATCAGCGCTCGCTGGGGCCGCTCGCTCACGAAGTCCGTCCTGACCGGTACGTCGGGGTGCCGGCGAGCCAGCTGGGATGCGACCTCATGGAAGCGGGCCTCCGCTCCCTTGCGCAGCGCGTGCGAATCCACGAAGGGAAGCGGCTCCTGCCACGACGATGATCGGCAATCTCCCCAGCAGCACAGGGCCGTCACGGTGCCGCCACGCAGCGCGGCCTCGTCCAGAGCGAAATCGAAGGCCGCCAGGCTCGCGGGGGAGCCGTCGATGCCGACCACGACCCGGACGTCCTGGCCGCTCGGCTGCGGGAGGGGCCGTACGACGACGACCGGCCTGACACTGTGCGCGGGCACCTGCACGGCGGCCGACCCCACCTGCAGGCCATCGAACCCGCCCCGCCCGCGAGAGCCGAGCACGGTCATCTCCGCCTCGCGGGTGGCCTCCAGGAGCACGGCCGAGGGCGTACCTCTTCCCAGCAGCGGCTGGGCATCCACGTCCGGAGCCAGGGCTCGGGCACGGCGGACGCCATCGTCCACGACGCCGAGGGCGACTTGCTCGATCTGCGTGAGGATCTCCTGTGCGACGGGCCTGAGCGCATAGGGCCAGTGCAAAGCATGGCAGACCAGTACAGGGAGCCCACGTAGCCGCGCCTCTTCGACCGCCCAGCGCAGCGCCTCATGGCTCTCAGGCGAATCGTCGTAGCCGACCAGAATGGGCCGACCAGCGTATCGATCGCTCACCACCGCCTCCTGGAACAGGAATTTCCCGCTCCATGCGCCATTCCCCCCAGCCGATGAGATGAGACCCACCGGAGATGAAACTCTTGGCCCTGTCTCGCTTGCCTTAGTCCGGCGTGGACGGCGCCGTCAGTCGCACGGCGGTGACCTTGTATTCGGGGCACGACGTCACGGCGTCACCCCAACCGGAGGTGAGGGTGTTGACGCCGCCTGCGGGGAAGTGGAAGGCGCAGAAGACCTGGCCCGGCGCCATATCGTCGGTGGTGCGGGTGACCAGCCTGGCCTGGCCGTGGCGGCTCTCCACCACGACGGGGTCGCCGTCGCGCAGGCCGTGGCGGGCCGCGTCGGCGGGGTGGACGTCGAGCCTGTCCACGGGGTCGAGCCGGAGATTGTCCGTGCGCCGGGTCATGCCGCCGGAGTTGTAGTGCGCCCAGCGCCGTCCCGTGACCAGCACCAGAGGATAACGGTCGTCAGGCCGCTCGCCCGGCGGCAGATAGGGCGCGGCGTTGAGCTGAGCACGACCGTCGGGCGTGGCGAAGCGTTCCCGGTAGAGGGTGGCCTCCCCCGGCCGGTCGGGGTCCGGGCACGGCCACGCGACAGCGCCTTCACGGTCGAGGCGCTCATGAGACAGCCCCGCGAAGACGGGAGCGATGCGGCCGCACTCTGCCAGCGCCTGCGCCGGTGTAGGACATCCCAGATCGGCGCCGAGCACCGCGGCGAGTGCGTGGACGACCTCGAAATCGGTGATCGCCGCTCCCGGCGGGTCGAGGGCGGCTCGCACCCTTTGGAAGCGACGGTCGAAGTTGACGAAGGTGCCCTCCTTCTCCAGCCAGGAGGCGACCGGGAGCACGACGTCGGCCCTGCGGGCGGTCTCGGACAGGAACAGCTCGTTGCAGACGACGAGCGGGCAGCCCTCCAGCGCCTGGATGACGTGCGTGCTGTCCGGGTCGGTGGCGCACACGTCTTCGCCGATGACCCACAGCGCCCGCAACTCCCCGGCGCGGGCGGCGCCGAACATCTCGGGGATGCGCAGTCCGGGTCGCCGCGGGACCGGCCTACCCCACACGCGCTCGGCTCGGGCACGAGCGGCGGGGTCGGTGACCTTCCCGTACCCGGGCAGGAGATCCGGGAGCGCGCCCATGTCGGAGGCGCCCTGGACGTTGTTCTGGCCGCGCAGTGGGTTCACGCCGAAGCCGCGGTCGGTCCCGACCGCTCCGCGCAGGATCGCCAGGTTGGCCAGGGTGCGCACCCCGTCGGTGCCGTGCAGGTGTTCGGTGACGCCCAGTCCGTAGATGATCGCCGGTCGTTCCGCCCGTCCGAAGAGCCGGGCGGCGGCGACGATGTCCTCGGCCGGGACGCCGGTGATCTCGGCCGCCCGCCGGGGGGAGTAGCCCGCCAGCAGCGCGGTGAGCTCAGGCAGGCCGGTGGCTCGGCGGCGCAGGAACTCCTCATCGATCAGGCCCTCGACGAGCAGCACGTGGGCCAGCCCGTGGAAGAGGGCGACGTTGGTACCGGGCCGGGGCCGCAGGTGAACGTCGGCGTTGCGGGCCAGACCGACCACCCGGGGGTCCGCCACGACCAGCCGTGCCCCGCGCAGGACCCGCTGGAGCAGACGTGCGCCGACCACCGGATGCGCCTCGACGGGGTTGGCGCCCACCACCAGCAGGCAGTCGGCGCTCTCCACGTCGTCGAAGCAGTCGGTGCCGCCGGACAGGCCGAACGTCGCGGTCAATCCGGCGGCTGATGGGGCATGGCACAGCCTGGAGCAGTTGTCGACGTTGTTGGTGCCGATCACGACGCGCATGAACTTCTGGATCAGGTAGTTCTCTTCGTTGGTCGCTCGGGCCGAGGAGATCGCCGCCACCGAGTCGGGGCCACCCGCGGCGACCGCGGCGCGGAGCCCTCGGGCGAGGTGTTCGAGAGCGTCGTGCCAGCTCACCGGCTCCAGCCGACCGGCGCGGCGCAGCAGCGGCCGGGTGAGGCGCTCGGGCGAGCGCAGGAAGCCGTGCGCGAAGCGGCCCTTGACGCACGCGTGCCCGTGATTGACCGGGCCGTCGTGATCGGGCAGCACCGCGATCACCTCGCCGTCGCGGGTGAGCACGTCCAGCGAGCAGCCCACCCCGCAGTAGCCACACGTGGTGCGGGTAGGTTTCGGCTCCGGTGTCCTGCCACCGATGGGCAGGCCAGGCTCGGTGAGTGCTCCGGTGGGGCAGGTGTCGACGCAGCCGCCGCAGGCGACGCAATCGGAGTCCGCCCACGATCCGCCGGTGCCGGGCGCGACCACCGTGTCGGCACCCCGCCCGACCAGGGTAAGGGCGAAAGTGCCCTGGACCTCTGCGCACATCCGCACACACCGGCCGCAGGCGATGCACAGATCCCGGTCCAGGTGGACGTAGGGATGGCTGTCATCGCGTCCCCGGCCGCCGAGTCCTTGGGCGGCCCGCGGCGCGATCCCGAGCGAGTGACAGACCCGGGCCAGTTCGCCGCCGCCGGCCTCACCGTCAAGAGCGTAGGACGGCAGAGCCGAGACGATCAGCTCGACCGCCTCGCGGCGCAGCGTCCGCAGATCGTCGGCCGCGACCTCGATCAGGGCGCCGTCGGTGGCCGGGGTCACGCACGCGGCCACCACCTTTCCGCCGGATCTCACCAGGCACGTACGGCAGGAGCCAACCGGGGTCAGCCGGTCATCGCTGCACAACGTGGGCACCTCGCCGCCTACCGCGCGCACAGCATCGAGCACCGAGGCGCCATCGGCCACGTGAGTGGTCACACCGTCGACCTGAACCCTCACCGGTCCCACCCCGCCAGCCGGTTGCCGTAGGCGCGGGCGAGGCTGCGTACCGCCGCCGGCACTCGCCGCCCGAAGGCGCACAGGCTGGCCGCACCCATGACCCGGAGCAGCCGCGCGTACTCCTCACCTGGCGGTGCGCCGGTCCGGACGATCTCCAAGCCTCGGCGGGACCCGACCCGGCACGGCGAGCAGGCCCCGCAGCTCTCCGCGGCGGCGAACTCCCAGACGTGCCGCAGCACCTGCTCGGGTTCGACGTGCTGGTCGAAGGCGACCAGCCCGGCATGACCGAGCGCCGCGCCGCGGCCGGCCAGGTCTGCCTCCGACAGCGGCACGTCGAGCTGGTCGGCGGCGAGAAAGCCGCCCAGAGGCCCGCCGATCTGAACGACGGTCAAATCCGAGCCCGCGCGCAGGCCGCCGCCCAGCTCGGCGACGATCCTGAGCACCGGCATGCCCAGCTCGACCTCGTAGCAGCCAGGCCGGGCGAAGCGCTCCGACAGGCAGACCAGCTTCGTGCCGGTCTCCGACGGTGTACCGCGTGCGGCGTAGGCGTCCCCGCCGCGAGCGACGATCCACGGGACCGCGGCCAGCGTCTCGACGTTGTTCACCACTGTCGGGACATCCCACAGCCCCCGCCGCGTCGGGTACGGCGGACGCGGCCGGGCACAACCGCGCCCCCCTTCCAGCCCGGCGACAAGGGCGGTCTCCTCACCCGCGACATAAGAACCCGAGCCCTCGACCACCTCGACATCGAGATCGACATCAGTGCCATGGACGCGCCGCCCCAGATGCCCGCCGGCGCGTGCCTGCTCGACCGCGACCCGCATCCGGGCCAGCGCGCGCGGATACTCCGACCGGACCAGAATCACGCCACGGCGGCTCCCGCACGCGAAACACGCCAGCGCCAGCCCCTCCAGGACCCGTCCCGGATCAGCCTCCATCAACAGCCGGTCGGCGTAGGAGCCCGGATCACCCTCATCGCCATTGGCCACCACCACAGTGTCAGGCGAACCGCCCGCGGCGGCCCACTTGGCGGCCACCGGAAACCCGGCTCCTCCGCGCCCGCGCAGGCCGGAGGCCGACACCTCGGCAAGGACCTGCTCAGGCGTGCGCGTCCGCACGATGCCGGGCCACACCTGCCAGGCGTCCGCTCCCTCGACGACACCGGCCAGTAGCACGGGAGCGCCGGTGGCATCGACGGCCGGTATCGGGGGAGCATGAGGTTCCGCGCGGCCGGAGAGCTGGTCGGCGAGCGTCGGGCCGGTACACGGGGTGTCGCCGTCGAGACAAGCAGGGCCCGCGTAGCAGTAGCCAAGACACCGGACGCCCTGCAGCGAGACCTCCCCGTCCGCATCGACCTGGTCTGCCCGAACGCCGAGCACTCCCTCCACCTCGGACAGATGCCGGCCCGCCCGGGCGGCGAAACATGCTGCGGCGGTACAGATCCGCACATGACGGCGACCGTGCGGAGCCGCCAGATCGGCGTAGAAACTGGCCGGCCCGAGCCCCGCCGCCGCCGGCAGGCCGAACCGTTCGGCGACCTCAGGCGCCCACACCTCGGCAGGCCCCTGCCCGGCCTTCGCCGCCTCGGACAAAGACTCCAGCAGCCGAACGCCCGGACGCCCACGACGCTCAGCCAGGGCACGGAAAGCGTCGAATCGGCTGCCTGACCCCATGTTCCCCATCATGTCCCCCCGCCCGTGATCGTCGCACGCAGGCGCTGGTCATCATTGGGCAAGCTCACGCCCACGATGACCAGCCGCGTCACCGTGATGATCAGGTGGCGCGCCGACGGAGGGGTGCAGGATCCGATCAAGCCGGACGGCGGCGTAGCCGAGGGCGGACAGCGCGGTGACGATCAACAGGTCGCCCGGGGGCAGCGGCTCGGTGCCGAGCAGCTCGCGCAGCGGCGGCACGTACAGGCCGGCGAGCTGCAGGGCGAACGCACCGGCGACGGCGAGCAGCAGCATGGGGTTGGCCAGCGAGCCGGGCCTGGTGCGGGAACCGAGTGCGACGCCGAGTTGGGTGGCGCCAAGCGCGAAAAAGGCCATGCTCTGCCACGGACGCCCCGTCTGGTGGGCCCAGACGGCGACGCCCAGGGTGACGGCGGTCAGTACGACGGCGATCCGGATCACGCGCTGCCACAGCCCGGCGCCCAGGATGCTCTGGCTGGGCGGCCGTGGTGGGGTGGTCATGGCTCCGGGTATGGTCGGCTCGCCGCCGAGGGCCACGCCCGGCAGCCCATGCGTGAGCAGGTTGATCCACAGGATCTGCGCGGGAAGCAGGGGAAGCGCGAGGCCGGCGAAAGGTCCCAGCAGCATCACCGCGATCTCGGCGGCTCCGCCCGAGAGGCCGTAGACCAGGAACCGGCGAATGTTGGCGTAGACCCGGCGGCCCTCCTCGACAGCCGCGACAACGGTGTCCAGGTTGTCGTCGGCGAGCACGAGGTCGGCGGCCTGGCGGGCGACTTCGGTGCCGCGTTTGCCCATGGCCACGCCGATGTCGGCGCGTCGTAGCGCCGGTCCGTCGTTGACGCCGTCACCCGTCATGGCGAGGGTCTCGCCGCGATCCCGCAGCCCCTCGATGATCTCGAGCTTCTGTTCCGGGGTGGCACGCGCGTACACTCCGGCCCCGGCCTGATCGGGTGCTCCGGGATCCCGGCAGTCCACGACCGGGTCGCCGGCCGCGATGATGCCCAGCTCGGTGGCGACGGCTCGGGCGGTCCCGGGGTGATCGCCGGTGATCAGGAGCGGTCTGATACCGGCCTGCTTGCAGGCGGCGATCGCGGCGGACGCCGTCGGACGCGGCGGATCCAGGATCGCGACCAGTCCGAGCAGCGACAAGCCGCTCTCCAGCGTCGTCTCTGGAACGGTGTCCAGGTCGGCGCTCGCCACCGCCAGCACCCGATATCCCGCCTGGGCGAGTTGCTCGGCCCGTTCGGCCGCGCGGGCCAGCAGCGCCGGGTCGTCGATCAGGACAGGGGAGCGAAGCAGCGCTTCGGGTGCCCCCTTGCAGATCACCCGGCTGCCTCCGCCGGGCAGGCGGTGCCCGGTGGTCATCCGCTTGCGTTCACTGTCGAACGGACGCTCGGCGACGCGCGGGAAACGCCCCTGCAGTTCCTTGCGGTCCAGGCCGAGCTTGGCGGCGGCGGCGAGCAAGGCCGCCTCGGTCGGGTCGCCCAGCGCCGTCCACTCCTCGTCGATGTCCTGCGGCGGCGACAGCCGCGCGTCATTGCACAGTACGGTCGCCGTCAGCAGGTCGCTGAGGCTCGCTCCGTCGAGGGAGTCGTCGACCACGACCTCGCCGTCGGGCGCGTATCCGGAGCCGGTGATCGTGGCCTCCCCCGTGGGGGTCCAGAGGTGCCGGGTGACCATCCGGCCCTCGGTGAGAGTCCCGGTCTTGTCGGTGGCGAGCACCGTCACCGAGCCCAGCGTCTCCACGGCGGGCAGCCTGCGTACGAGCGCGTGGCGCGCGGCCATCCGGCGAGCTCCCAAGGCCAGGCTCAAGGTCACGACGGCGGGCAGCGACTCGGGCACGGCCGCGACCACCAGACTGATCGCGGTCACCACCATCAGCTCGATCGGTTGCCCGCGGACCAGCCCCAGGGCCAGCACCACCGCGGACAGCAACACCGTGACGCCGGCCAGCAGGCGGCCCACTCCCATCAGCCGCTGTTGCAACGGCGTCAGAGCGGCTCCCTTGACCATCATGGACGCGATACGGCCGCTCGCGCTGGCCGCTCCGACGGCCGTGACCACCGCCCGGCCACGCCCTCGCACCACGACGGTGCCCGAGGAGACCGGATCGCCGTCGGCCTTGTCCACCGGCGCCGACTCGCCGGTCAGGGACGACTCGTCGATGAGCAGGGCCGCCGACTCCACCACCCTGGCGTCGGCCACGATGATGTCGCCTTCGGCCAGCACCAGCAGATCTTCCACGACGACATCGGCTGCCGGAACCCGCACCTGGGACCCGTCGCGGATCACCCGGGCCACCGGGGCCGTGAGCTGTGACAATGCCGTGATGGCCCGGTCGGCGCGGATCTCCTGCGCGACCCCGACGGAGGTGTTGACCACGACCACGAGCAGGATGACGGCGGTGTCGCTCCAGTCGCCCGTGACGATGGTCAACGCCGCCGCCACGAGCAGGACGACGATCAGCGGATCGCGAAGCTGGGCGAGCACCCGCCGCCACAACGGAACGGGCGGCTTCTGCGGGAGCAGGTTGGCCCCGTCCCGCTCCAGACGCACGGCCGCCTCCGCGGACGACAACCCAGAGGGTGCGGGAATCACCATGTCTTCCTCTCTGACCTTGTTGTCGTCCGGTCTACCGCATCGGAAGCCGGAGGAGCCGGAAGGCATGTCAACGCGGTAGGACACGGGCGCGGCCGGTGACGGCCAGCTCGGCCAGGTCCGTCACCACGACGTCCGCTCCGGCGCGGCGCATGGCGGCCGCCTGCGAGCCCGTCCGGTCCACCCCGACGACCAGGGCGAAGGCACCTCTGCGTCCGGCTACGACACCGGGCAGCGCGTCTTCCACGATCGCCACCTCGCCCGCTGGAAGCTCCAAACGCTGGGCGGCCTCCAGGAACAACGCCGGGTCAGGCTTTCCCGGCAGGCCCAGCCGGGCGGCCTCGGCGCCGTCGACCAGCACATCGAACAGGTGCCTCAGGCCCGCCGAGGCGATCACCGCGCGGCAGTTCCTGCTCGCCGACACCACGGCGGTACGGCACCCGCGTCGCCGCAACTCCTGCAGCAAGGCGACGGTCGAGGGGAAGGCGGCCACCCCATGCTCGGTGATCTCCTGGACGAACAGCGCGTCCTTGGCCAGACCGAGCCCGTGTACGGTCGGCGCGCCCGGCTCGTCCTGCGGCCCGCCTTCGGGCAGGGAGATACCACGGGAGGCCAGGAAGGTGCGGACCCCGTCCAGGCGCGATCGGCCGTCGACGTAGCGCAGGTAGTCGGCACGGATGTCGAACGGGGTGGAACGGCCGTGCAGGAAGGCGTCGAACACGTGCTTCCACGCGGACGCGTGCACGCGAGCGGTGTCGGTGACCACACCGTCGGTGTCGAAGACGACGGCACGGAGCCCGGTCAGGTCGATGGCTGCCATGCCACCGAGGCTACGCACCCTCTCACGTGGGCAAACAGGGTCCTTCGGGTCCTGTCCGACGGACTTCCGGCCCTATGGCGACGCCCCCGCGAGCGGGTCCGATGGAGAGGTGACGAAGGAGGAGAGATCATGATCATAGTAGGGGTGGATGGCTCGACGACCGCGCGGGCCGCGGTGGAGTGGGCGGTCAACGACGCCTTCCGGATGAGAGAGCCGCTGCGGATCGTGCACGCCGTGGACCGCTCGCCGTACCAGATCGGCAAGTTCCCCAACGCCGCGCTGCCCGAC
>NZ_JBFAIF010000029.1:0-104890 GCF_040654555.1 Nonomuraea sp. NPDC050680
TCAGCCACGCCCCCAGCCCGGCTGATAACGCCCTGACCAGCCCGCCTTCCCCAAGGCAAAGGACAAAAGGGGCATCAACTCGCGCAATGCCCTCTGAAACGCCTTTGCTCTGGAACGCCTTTGCTTTGGCGCCCGCCCTTGCTCTGGAACAGGGCGGTGCCGGCTACCGGCCGCGGGCGACCACCGCCAGTTGTCCGTCCTGGTCGATGACCGCGAGGTCGCCCGAGTGGTCGGTGCGGTAGACGCGGGCGCCGAGGCGGTGCAGGAGCGCGATCGTGGACGGAGCGGGATGGCCGTAGTCGTTGTCGGCTCCTACGCTGATCAGTGCCGCGCGAGCGCCTACGGACCCGAAGAAGGCCGGGTCCAGTCGCCGCGAGCCGTGGTGCGGGACCTTGAGTATGTCCGCTCGCGGGGCGAGGCGCCGCAGCAGCGCGTCCTGGGCCTCGGTTTCGATGTCGCCGCTCAGGAGGGCCGAGCCTGCTCGCCAGCGTACGCGGGCCACGACGCTGGAGTTGTTGATCAAGCTACCCTCGCCTTGGCCCTCGGTCCCACCCTGGGCCGGGTCAGGGGCGAGGATGGTCACCTCGGACGGACCCAGTTGCCAGCGACTGCCCGAGGGCGGTGTCCATTGGGGGATCCGGTGTCGGGCGAGGATGGTCGCGATGCGATCGCTCTCCTGCGGGGCGACGCGTTGCGGGCTGACGATGACCGCGCCGACGCGCCTGTTCCTGAGTACGCCAGGGAGCCCGTCCACGTGGTCGGCGTGTGGGTGGGTGAGGAGTAGCAGGGGTACGTCACGTACGTCCAGCCTGCGGAGGCACCGGTCCATGAGGACGGGGTCCGGGCCGGTGTCGACGACGATGCCACGACCGGGACCGGCCGCCAGCACCATGCCGTCGCCCTGACCGACGTCGCAGACCACCATCAGCCAGTTCGGGGGCGGCCACGGCTTGGCCATGGGGCGAACCACGAGCGCGACCACGAGTGCCGCGCCGGCCATCGTGAGGGCCGCCGTTCGCCAGGTACGGCGTCTGAGCACGGGAATCATCACGGCCACGGCGACCATCAGCAGCCCAAGTCCCGGAAGACCGCCCGGCCATGGAAGCGTGGCCAGTGGCATGCTCACTGCCCACTCGGCGACCATGATGATCCAGCCCACGGCGTACCCTGCCGGGATGACCAGCCACTGAGCTGCCTGCGGCCAGAGGGGAGCCACCAGCGCGGCGGCGAACCCGAGAATGGTCGCCGGCGCCACAGCCGGACCCGCCAGGAGGTTGGCGGGTATGGCCACCAGGGTCAGTTGGCCGGACATCAGCACGAGAACCGGTGTCACAGCGACCTGTGCCGCCGCGGACACGGCCACCGCCTCCGCCGCCCACCGAGGCAGCCGCAGACGGCGCCGACCTCGTCCTGGCGGTGAGCGAAGCAGAGCAGAGGACGGCTCCTGGGACTCGAGGACGACATCGGGTGCGCCGGCATCGGCACTGTGGGGTGCCGAGTCGCTGTGACGACCGGCATCGTCGGCCCTGGTGGGAGTGGGGCTCTCGGCAGCGAAGTCGTCGTGGGTGTCGGCGGGGGTTTCCTCCGGGTCGGTGCCGATGAGGTGGGCTCGCCAGCGGGGAGCCAGGAGGAGGATGCCGGCGGTCGCGAACACGGACAGGGCGAAGCCGTACGAATGAGCCAGTTCGGGGTCGAACAGGATGAGCAGCAGGATCGACGCCGACAGGGCCGCCACGCCGTCCTTGGTCCGGCCGGTGCCCAAGGCTATGGCGGCGGACAAACCCATGAGCAAGGCTCGGAGGACGCTGGGCGAGGGTCTGGCCACCACGGCGAAGGCGATCATCGCGACGGCGGCGAGGACGGCTCTCAGGGCGAGCGGGAAACCGGCCAGGCGAGAGAGGGCCAGGACGACACTTGCCACGATCGCGAGGTTCGCGCCACTTACCGCGTTCAGGTGGCTCAAGCCTGCTTCGTTGAGGTCGGCGGTGAGTTGTGGGTCCATGCGGGAGACGTCGCCCACGACCAGGCCTGGGAGGAGGCCGCGCTGGTCAGCCGGGAGTACGTCCGCGGCCGTCCGTAGGCCTGCCCTGAGGGTGCCTGCCGCGGCCTGGATCCATGACGGGGAGGTGAGGACGCGTGGTGGCTCTCGTACGAGGAGGACGGCGCCGATCAGGTCGCCGGGGGTTGCCTGTGCCAGGCGAGCGGTTACTTCCAGGCTCTGGCTCGGGAGGAGGCTGCTCCACTCGCGGCCCTGGGCGAAGACGACGACAGGGGTGTTCACCGCGATTGCTCTGCCGGCCACACCTCGGCGAAGCGGCGATCGAAGGCTGGCAGGGGTTTGGAGGACGGTCACCGTGGCGGTGACGACTATGCGGTCCTGGGTGAAGCGTCCGCCTCGGTGGCGTCTGATCTTCGGATCGTCGGTGAGGGTGATCTGTGCGGTGACCTGTGCTCCGCGGGTCGCCAGAGCGGCCACCGGGCCTGTGCTCACGGCGTGGACACGCAGGGCCACTGAGGCTGAGGTCGCGGCGACGCAGGTGAGAGTCGCGATGGCCACGTTGCGCCAGAGCCGCCGGACGGAACCCTGAACCGCGCCCGGAGAAGTGCGGCGGGACACGATCCAGGTGAGTGAGGCCACTTGGAGGACGCGGGAAGGTCTGGGGAGGGTCAGGAGCGCGGACACGGTGGCCACCGCGGAGACGATCAGGCTTGTGGTCGGGGAGAAGTTCAGGAGGGTGAGGGCGGCGGCCCAGGCGGCGAGGGCGGGCAGGGCCAGGGACCAGGAGTGAGATGAGGGGGGCAGGTCGTGGGGCAGGTCGTGGGGCAGGTCGTGGGGCATGTCGTGGGGCATGTCGTGGGGCATGTCAGACGCGGACCTTTCCCTTGATCTCCTCGTATTTCTTCGCGCCAATGCCGCTGACCTCGCGCAACTGGTCGACGCTGGTGAAGCCGCCGTGTGCGGTACGGAAGTCGGCGATGCGGGCCGCAAGGACCTCGCCCACGCCGGGGAGTTGTTCGAGTTGGTCGGGGGTGGCCGTATTGAGGTCGAGGGTCGTGGTGGCGGGGTCGGCTGAGGCGAGGCCGGGTGGGAAGCCCGGTGGGACGCCTACAACGATCTGTTCGCCGTCTACCAGGCGTCTGGCCAGGTTGACCGAGGACATGGCGGTGCTGCGGACGGGGCCTCCTGCGGCTGTCACCGCGTCGGCCACCCTGGCGCCCATGGCGAGGGTGTAGAGGCCCGGCTTGCGGACCTTGCCGGTGATGTAGACGGTCACCTTGGCCGTGGGAGAGGGGGTGACGGGTCCCGGCGGGCTGGGGGGTGGGGCGGGGAGGGGTTCTGGGGTGGGTTGGGAACGCCACGCGATCACGCCTGCCACCACCGCGGCCAGGACGGCCAGGGCCATCAGGATGCGCAGGCCCGGCCTGCCGGGGTCGAGCGAGGCGGGCGGCTTGGCGGCGACGGCCTGGCGAAAGGCCTCGAACGAGGGCGGGATCGGGGCCGCCACTCGGCCCGGCCTCTGAGTCGGCTTGCGCGGGGCCGCCACTCGGCCAGATCTCTGGGTCGGCTCATCAGGGACCGCCACTCGGCCTGACCTCTGAGCTGGCTCGTGAGGGACCGCCTCGCGGCCAGATCTCTGAGTCGGCTCGTGAGGGACCGCCTCGCGGCCAGATCTCTGAGTCGGCTCGTGAGGGGTGGGAGCGCGGCCTGACCTCATGGGCGCCCCATGCGAGGCTCGGTCTGGTCTCACGGATGCCTTGCGCAGGGCTGGGCCCGGCCAGGCGGGCGCCTCGGGCAGAGCTCGGCCGGGCTGCGGAGGCGGGTCGTGTGGGTGTTGGAGTGCGCCGCCGGGCAGGCTGGGGTTGGTGAGCGACCGTAGGCGGGACTCGGCGATGGTCCGCTCGGCTGTCGCATCGTGGTTGCGCACGCCAGCGAACGTACGAGACAGGCAGGGGGCCGCAGGCTGGTGAACGAGGTTCTGGGGACAACCGAGCGACGGTCAGGCGGCCCTGTGGACGAAGAAGTGGTTCGTCACACGACCGTCTGGATTTCTGCGACGGTCCGTGGTGGTTGGGGTCCTTATGGTCAGTCCCCCTTCGGGGGGGAGGAAAAAGACCGTCCGTCGTGGCACGGGTCCCCAAGAAGAGACACCCCTCCGGGGGAACGAAAGAACGGATACCACGGAGAACGTTCGGGGACATCACCTAGTCGGCCGAGGAAACCGTCAGTCCCAGCAGGCCGGGACCCACATGAACGCCGACGACCGCCCCGACCTCCACCACCCGCATCTCCACCACCCCGGGCAGCCGCTTGGCCAGCCGTTCGGCCAACCCCTCCGCCCGTCCCAGCGCCCCCAGATGCTGCACGGCGACCCGCACCTCCGCCTCGCCCGCCGCGGCCACCGCCAAATCCTCCAGCCGGGCGATGGCCCTGGTCGCGGTCCGTACCTTCTCCAGCAGCGAAACCCGCCCATCCACCAGGTGCAGTAACGGCTTGATCAGCAGCGCCGAGCCCACCAGCGAGGCCGCCGTCCCGACTCGGCCGCCTCGTCGCAGGTATTCCAGCGTGTCGGCGTAGAAGTACGTCCGGGTCCGTAAGGCGCACCGCCGGGCCGCCGCCGCCACCTCCGCCGGCGTGCCCCCGTCCGCGGCCGTACGGGCGGCGGCGAGCACGGGGTAGCCGAGGCCCATGGCGATCGAGCGGCTGTCGATGACCTCTACCGGTACCGGGGAGTCCTTGGCGGCCAGCAGGGCGGCGGCGGCGGTGCCGGAAAAATCGCCGGAAAGGTGTATTGAGACCACGGCCGAAGCGCCGCCGGCCGCCAGCGACGAGTAGCACGAGGCGAAGCGCGCGGGCGCGGGTCTGGACGTGGTCGCCGACGACAGGTCGCCGGTGAAGGAGTCCTCGTCGTACGAAAGACCACCGGAAGTCACCTGTACGGGCACAACAGCGACACCAGGCACCGGAGGCAGGTAAGCAGTTGAATCCGTGACCACGAACACCGATGGCGGCATAGTCCGAGATCAACTACTGGACCGGGGTGCCACCCCGCCAGACCCGGCGCGGCTTGAGGCCGAAGGACCAGGCGAAGGCGCCCTCGTGGTCGGCGTCCCACTGGACGATGTCGGCGAGGCGACCGGGAGCCAGGACGCCCCGGTCGGGCGCGCCCAGCACGGTGGCGCCGCCGAGCGTGGCCGCCCGCAGCGCGTCGTTGACGCTCATCCCGAACGCCGACACCGCCATCGCGATCACCAGGGACATCGAGGTGATGCCGCAGTAGCCGGGGTTGTGGTCGCTGCCGAGCGCGATCTGCACGCCGTGCTTGATCATCTGGCGGACCGGCGGCAGGTGGCCGCGCTGGAGCGCCGTCGCGGGGCAGACCACGGCGGGCACGCCGTAGCGGGACATGATCGCGATGTCCTCTTCGGACATGTGGTGCAGCCCGTCAGCGGAGGCGCAGCCGAGCTCTGCGGCCAGTTGAACGGCGCCCCGGCGGCTGTAGAGGCCGGCGTGGATGCGCGGCAGCAGGCCGACGTTGCGGCCCGAGGCGAGCACCCAGCGGGACTCCTCGGTGGTGAAGTGGCCCTCGTCGCAGTAGACGTCCACGCTGTCAGCGCCGGCGGCGGCCGCGTCGGCGCACCAGGCGCCCACGGCCTCGACGTATTCGCGCTGCCGGCCGAAGTATTCCGGCGGCACCACCTGCGCCGCGAGGAAGGTGACGTGCACCCGCGGCATCATCGGCTCCTTCTCCAGCTCGCGCAGGAGCCGCACGTCGGCGAGCTCGCCGTCGCGGGTGAGGTGGTAGCCGGTCTTGGCCTCGACGGTCGTGGTGCCGCTGAGCAGCCAGCCGCGCAGCCGCTCGCGTACGCCGTTGCACAGGGTCCACGGGTCGGTGCCGCGGGTCACGGTGACGGTCGAGCCCACGCCGCCGCCCGCCGCGGTGATGGCCGAGGAGGTGGAGCCGCCGGTGCGGATCGCCAGCTCGGCGTAGCGGTTGCCCGCGTAGACGGGGTGGGTGTGCGCGTCGATGAGACCGGGCGTGACGAGCGCGCCGCCCAGATTTTCGACGTGGTCCACATCGACGATGTCGTCGACGACGCCGGGCACGCTCTGCGGCAGGTCGGGCGCTCGGCCGACCCACGCGATCCGGTCGTTGTGTACGAGGATGGCCGCGTTGCTGAGGACCTCGTTGCCGGTCCAGAGGCGGCCGATATTGGTCAGGAGCCGAACGGTCACCGCATCACCGCCCCGCGGGATCCCCCAGCTGAGCACGCTGCCCAGCAGCGCACGGCTGCCGCCGCGCCCACTGAGTCGGCTCCGGGTCCGGACGACATGGGGGGTCTCCTGATCTCATCCGCGTATGGCTGTGCGGTGACCGTATCGCCAGACTCATGATCCGGCGATTTCAGTTCAGTTACGTTATTTCACAGGTGGGCTTGCTGTACAGGGTTATTCGGAAAGAAGCCCACTCATCCCAACCGCCACTCAGCCCCATCGATCCCCTGTGGCCCCCGCACGCGACCTGACTCGCAGCAGCGATCATCTGAAACCCGTGCCATTAGTGTCGTAAGACTCGGCTTATCCTAGCAATCCCAGCGTTCAGGGACCACTGCCGCCTTTGGGCAGCTCCGCAGTGATTTCAGGGGTTCTGGCCCCCACAACCACCAAGAGCTGCCCGATACGACCGCTAGGAGACGCGTTCGACCGGCTTGCCGGCCCGCTCCAGCTCCTGGAACAGACTCGGGAGCACGCGCGCGTGCAGGACTGTGCCCTCCGCGACGTGGTCCACCGAGAGCACCTCGCCCTCCTTGTGGGCCCGCGAGATCAGGTCACCCCTGTCGTACGGCACGAGCAGTACGACCTCGTGGTCGAGCCTGGGCAGCTCACGCTCGATGAGCGCCATCAGCTCGGCGATGCCGGCACCGGTGCGCGCCGAGACCACGATGCTGTCGCGCTCGCGCCTGGCGATGCGGTCCAGCACCTCCTGGTCGGCGGCGTCGGCCTTGTTGATCACCACGATCTCGGGGATGTCGGAGGCGCCCTCGATGTCGGCGAAGACCTCGCGTACGGCGGCGAGCTGGCCTTCGGGGTCGGGGTGGGCGCCGTCGACCACGTGCAGGATCAGGTCGGCGTCGGCCACCTCCTCCAGCGTGGAGCGGAACGCCTCGACCAGCTGGTGCGGCAGGTGGCGGACGAATCCGACCGTGTCGGCGATCGTGAACAGCCTGCCGTCCGGCGTGTGCGCGCGGCGTACGGTCGGGTCGAGGGTGGCGAACAGGGCGTCCTCCACCAGCACACCGGCGCCGGTGACGCGGTTGAGCAGCGAGGACTTGCCGGCGTTGGTGTAACCCGCGATCGCGACGGCCGGGACCTCCCGGCGACTGCGCCGGTGGCGCATGGTGTCACGCGAGGTGGACATGCCGCTGATCTGGCGGCGCAGCTTGGCCATGCGCTCGCGGATGCGGCGCCGGTCGAGCTCGATCTTGGTCTCACCGGGGCCGCGGCCGCCGATGCCGACGCCGCCCGCGGCGCGTCCGCCGACCTGCCGGGACAGGTTGCCACCCCAGCCACGCAGGCGCGGCAGCAGGTAGCTGAGCTGGGCCAGCTCGACCTGAGCCTTGCCCTCACGGCTCTTGGCGTGCTGCGCGAAGATGTCGAGGATCAGCGCGGTGCGGTCGATGACCTTCACCTTGACCGTCTCCTCCAGCTGGCGGAGCTGGCCGGGGGCCAGCTCGCCGTCGCAGATCACGGTGTCGGCGCCGGTCGACTCGACCACGTCGCGGAGCTCGAGCGCCTTGCCCGATCCGATGTACGTGGCGGGGTCGGGCTTCTGGCGGCGCTGGATGAGGCCTTCGAGGACCTCCGAACCGGCCGTTTCGGCCAGGAGCTTCAGCTCCAGCAGGGAGTTTTCGGCGTCCTCCGCCGTGCCTGAGGTCCAGACCCCGACCAGGACGACCCGTTCGAGCCGCAGCTGCCGGTATTCGACCTCGGAGACATCCTGAAGTTCGGTGGACAGGCCCGCCACGCGGCGCAGGGCCTGGCGCTCCTCAAGGTCCATCCCGTCGGTGTCGAACTCATCAAGCGCGGAGTATTCGTGCATTCGTGTCATCTCTAATAGGCAACGTCTGAACACCGGAGTGTCTTCCCCGATGGTGGCATGACATCCCTCATGCCATCACCTGGTTATCCCGGGCAACGTTATCCCGGCACCACGCTGACGTCTCCCGAGCCCGTGGCCACCGACACCTTGTGCGGAGAGGCCGGGTCCTTGTCGACCGAGACCTGAACGTCACCCGATCCGACCTTGGTCTTCACATCATAGGCACCGGCCGGAAGATGCAGAGTGGCGTCACCGGAGCCGCTCTTCAGCTCGACGCTGTCGGGCACGACGGCGAACTTCAGCGCGAGGCTGCCGGAGCCGGCCTCGGCGAAGATCTTCTTGGTCCCGAGACCGCTGGCGTCCACGTCTCCCGAGCCGGCGCTCGCCTCGATCTGCCCGGTCAACTGCCTCATCGTGATGTCGCCCGAGCCCGCGTTGGCGTCGATCTGAAGACCCTTGGGGATATCGATCTTGTAGTCGACGCTGCAGTTATCCCAGTCCTTGGGGCAGCTGTAGAACACGGAGAGCGTGTCGCCGTCGACCTTGTGCTCGGCCTTCGGCTTCTCGTTGCGCCAATGGAGGGTCTCGGTGACCCGCACGGCGGTGCCGTCGTACTCCGTGAGCACGGTGTCGCCGGAGCCGCTCTTGAGCTGCAGCTTGGCGACCTTGTCCGTGACCTGGTACGTGACGGTGTCCTGGTTGGTCGGGCCGGCCAGGTCCTTCAGCCCGCAGCCCGTCAGCAGTAATGCCGAGGCGAGGAGGCCACCCGCGATCACGATCGTCTTCATGGGACAGATCCTCGCGCCCACAGGGGATGGCGCACATCGGGGTTTCCCCCTGACCCTCCCCGGGGGAACCCCCACCTTGAACCGGGGACCACCCATGAAGTAGCTTCCTTCCATAATCCAGAACCAGTTTTCCACATCATGGAAGAAGGGGCATATGGAGATCACCGGCCCGATGCTCGACCGGTTCGACGAGGTCCTCACGCCGGAGGCTCTCGCCTTCGTGGAGAGCCTGCAGCGGGAGTTCGACGCGACCCGCCAGGAGCTGCTGGAAGCCCGGCGCGTACGGCAGGCGGACCTGTCGGCGGGCGGCCGGCTCGACTTCCTGCCGGAGACCAAGGAGGTCAGGGAGAGCGACTGGAGCGTCGCGCCGCCGGCTCCGGGGCTGGAGGACCGCCGGGTCGAGATCACCGGCCCGGTCGACCGCAAGATGACGATCAACGCGCTCAACTCGGGGGCCAAGGTCTGGCTCGCCGACTTCGAGGACGCCAACTCCCCGCTCTGGGCCAACTGCGTCGGCGGCCACCTCAACCTGCGCGCCGCTCTCGACCGGACGATCGACTTCGAGACCGGCGGCAAGACGTACGCGCTCAAGCCCGACGCCGAGCTGGCCACGATCGTGGTCCGGCCGCGCGGCTGGCACCTCGACGAGAAGCACGCCCTGGTGGACGGGCGGCCGGTGTCGGCCTCGCTGTTCGACTTCGGGCTCTACTTCTTCCACTGCGCCCGGCGGCAGCTGGACAAGGGGCGCGGCCCGTACTTCTACCTGCCGAAGATGGAGTCGCACCTGGAGGCGCGGCTCTGGAACGAGGTGTTCGTCCGCGCCCAGGACCTGCTGGGCCTCCCGCAGGGGACGATCAGGGCGACCGTGCTGATCGAGACGTACCCGGCGGCGTTCGAGATGGAGGAGATCCTCTACGAGCTGCGCGACCACTCGGCCGGGCTCAACGCGGGCCGCTGGGACTACCTGTTCAGCGTGATCAAGAAGTTCCGCACCCGGGGCCGGGAGTTCCTGCTGCCCGAGCGCAACGCGGTCACCATGACCGCGCCGTTCATGCGCGCGTACACCGAACTGCTCGTGCGGACCTGCCACAAGCGGGGGGCGCACGCGATCGGGGGGATGGCGGCGTTCATCCCCTCGCGGCGCGATGCCGAGGTCAACGCGACGGCGCTGGAGAAGGTGCGCGCCGACAAGACGCGCGAGTCGGGCGACGGCTTCGACGGCTCCTGGGTCGCGCACCCCGACCTGGTGCCGATCTGCCGCGAGGTGTTCGACGGCGTGCTGGGCTCGCGGCCCAACCAGCTCGACAGGACGCGCGAGGAGGTCTCGGTCTCGGCCGCCGACCTGCTGGCGGTCTCCGAGACGCCGGGTTACATCACCGAGGCGGGGCTGCGCGGCAACGTGGACGTGGCGCTGCGCTACCTGGCCGCCTGGATGGGCGGGCTCGGCGCGGTGGCGATCCACAACCTCATGGAGGACGCGGCCACGGCGGAGATCTCCCGCTCGCAGATCTGGCAGTGGATCCACAACGACATCACGCTGGCCGACACGGGCGCGACGGTGACGAAGGAGCTGGTCGAGCGGATCATCGCGGAGGAGCTGGCGAAGATCGCGGCCGAGCCGGGCTACGACGAGGGGCTGTACGCGCAGGCCACGGCGCTGTTCAAGGAGGTCGCGCTGGACGACGACTTCGCCGAGTTCTTGACACTTCCCGCGTATGCCCGCATGCCGTAATCACGAAATTTCCGGATATATCCGGCGTGTCAACGCCGGAGATATCCGGAAAGGTAGAGCGAGAGACCGGGTATGACGAAGGATGGCCTAGAGAAGGGGGCGCCATGGCCGACAAGCCGCTCGACGAGCTGACGGCCGCGCTGCGCGCGCTGCTGCCCGCCGACTCGGTGATCACGGACCCGGTACGCCTGCGCACCTACGAGTGCGACGGCCTGACCTACCACCGGGCCATGCCGGGCGTCGTCGTGCTGCCCGAGACGGCCGAGCAGATCTCCGGGGTGGTCCGCGCCTGCAACGACTTCGGGGTCCCGTTCGTGGCCCGTGGCTCCGGCACCGGCCTGTCCGGTGGGGCGCTCCCCCGCCAGGACGGCGTGCTGATCGTCACCTCCAAGATGCGCCGCGTCCTGGAGATCGACCTGCCCAACCGCCGGGCCGTCGTCGAGCCGGGCGTCACCAACCTGGCGATCACCGAGGCGGTCCGCGACCGGGGCTATTACTACGCCCCCGACCCGTCCAGCCAGCAGGTCTGCTCGATCGGCGGCAACGTGGCGGAGAACTCCGGCGGCGCCCACTGCCTCAAATACGGCTTCACGGTCAACCACATCGAAGCCTGCGAGATCGTCACCCCCGACGGCGACCTGGTGACCCTCGACCGGATGGACCCCGGCTATGACCTGCTCGGGGCGTTCATCGGCTCGGAGGGCACGCTGGGCATCGCCACCAAGATCACAGTACGGCTGAGTCGTGCCCCCGAGGCCGTCACCACGGTGCTGGCCGCCTTCGAGAGCATCGAGCAGGGCGGGCAGGCGGTGTCGGCCATCGTCGGCGCCGGCATCGTGCCCGCGGCGATCGAGATGATGGACGCGCTGGCCATCGAGGCGGCCGAGGCGGCGGTGGCCTGCTCCTATCCCGAGGGCGCGGGCGCGGTGCTGATCGTGGAGCTCGACGGGCCGGAGCGGGAGGTCGTCCGGCAGTTCGCCCGGCTTCAGGAGATCTGCTCGGGGGCGTTCGAGCTGCGGACGGCCGACGACCCGGCCGAGCGGGCGGCGATCTGGAAGGGCCGCAAGTCGGCGTTCGCGGCCGTCGGCCGCATCAGCCCCGCCTACATCGTGCAGGACGGCGTGGTGCCCCGCACCTCGCTGCCGAAGGTGCTGGCCGCCATCGACCGGCTGTCGCAGGAGTACGGGATCAGGGTGGCCAACGTCTTCCACGCGGGCGACGGCAACCTGCATCCGCTGGTGCTGTTCGACGACGCGGAGCCGGGGGCGGGCGAACGGGCCGAGACGGTCTCGGGCGCCATCCTCGACCTGTGCATCGAGCACGGCGGGTCGATCACCGGTGAGCACGGGGTGGGCGTGGACAAGGCGAAGTACATGCCGAGGATGTTCTCCGCGGCCGATCTCGACACCATGCAACTCCTCCGCTGCGCCTTCGACCCGAAGGGCCTGTCGAACCCAGGCAAGGTGTTCCCCACGCCGCGGCTGTGCGGGGAGGTGCCGGGGGTGCGCAAGGGCGTCCATCCGCTGGTCGCCTCGGGACAGGCGGAGCAGTTCTGATGGAGATGGACGGGCTGGAGAGGACCGGTGTGACGGTCAGGGAGGCCGGGCCGGACGACGTCGTGGGCGGCGTACGACCGGGCGTGGTGGCCCTGCCCGAGTCGGTCGAGGAGATCTCGGCCGTGCTGCGCGCCTGCGCCGAAGCCGGCCTGGCGGTCGTGCCCGTGGGCGGCGGCACCAAGCTGCACTGGGGCCACCCGCCCGAGCGGTGTGACGTCCTGCTCGACCTGTGCTGCCTGAACGAGGTCGTCGAGCACGCCGCGGGCGACCTCGTGGTGAAGACCCAGGCCGGGGTGACGATGGACGCGCTGGCGGACGCGCTCGCCGAGCAGGGGCAGGAGCTGGCGCTGGACGTGCCGTTCGCCGAGGGCGCCACGGTCGGCGGCACGCTGGCCGCCGCGACGGCCGGGCCGCGCGCCTTCCGTTACGGTACGGCCCGCGACCTGCTCATCGGCATCACCGTCGTGCTGCCGGACGGGACCGTGGCCAAGTCGGGCGGCCGGGTGGTCAAGAACGTCGCGGGCTACGACCTGGGCAAGCTGTTCACCGGCTCGTACGGCACCCTGGGCGTCATCGCCGAGGCCACGTTCCGGCTGCACCCGCTGCCCGCCGACCGCCGCTATGTCGTGACCGAGCTCGAGCCGCCCGTTCAAAAGCCCGTTCAAAAGCCCGTGCAGACGTACGGCCAGGAGCGCGTTCAGGAGGTGACCGCGATGCTGGCCGCCTCACAGGCCGAGCCGAGCGCGGTCGAGCTCGACTGGCCCGGCGGCGACGCGCCGATCACGCTGGCCGTGCTGGTCGAGGGCTCGGCCGCCGGGCCGCGGGCCGAGGCGCTGCGCGCGGCCATGGGCGCGGGCACCGTCACGGACGAGGCGCCGGCCTGGTGGGGGCTGATCGCCGACGACGAGGTCCTGATCGAGCTGCGGTTCCCGCCCGCGCGGACGAGTGAGGTCCTGGCGGCGGTACGCGACACCGGGCTCTCGCTCCGCGGCTCGCCCGTCGCCGGGCGGGTCTGGCTCCAGCCCGGTGCCGAACCACCTGCGGAGTTCGCGGGTGTCGTGTCCGGGCTGCGGGAGCGCTTGGCGCCGCTGGGCGGCCGGGTGACCGTGCTGGCCGCGCCGTACGAGGGCGTGGACCGCTGGGGGCCGGTGAGCGCGCTGCCGCTGATGCGGCGGGTCAAGGAGCGGTTCGACCCGGATCGCCAGATGTCTCCCGGCCGGTTCATCGGCGGCATCTGAGTGGGCGGCAACCAGGAGGCATCCGAGTGGGCGGCTCTGAGCGGGAGGCATCTGGCATGACGTCCGGCGGCATCGACCCCAAGCTGATCAACGACTGCGTGCACTGCGGGTTCTGCCTGCCCACCTGCCCGACGTACACGCTGTGGGGCGAGGAGATGGACTCGCCGCGCGGCCGGATCAACCTGATGAAGCAGCACGTCGAGGGCACGCCGGTGACGCCGGAGATGGCCGGGCACTTCGACGCCTGCCTCGGCTGCATGGCGTGCGTCACCGCCTGCCCGTCGGGCGTCCAGTACGACCGGCTGATCGAGCAGACGCGGGCCGAGGTCGAGCGGGTCCACGTGCGCGAGCCGCGTGAGCGGGCGGTCAGGGAGGTCGTGTTCAGCCTGTTCCCCTACCCGCGCAGGCTGCGACTGCTGCGCCCCGGGATGGGGCTGGCCGCGCGGATGGCGCCGTTCCTGGAGCGGGTGCATCCCAGCCTCGGGGCGATGGCGGGGCTGGCGCCCCGGGTCGGGCGCAGGCAGCGGATACCGCGGCTGGTCCGGGCAAGAGGGCCGCGCCGTGCCGTGGTCGGCATGCTGACCGGGTGCGTGCAGGGCGAGTTCTTCCCGCAGGTCAACGCGGCCACCGCGCGGGTGCTCGCGCTGGAGGGCTGTGACGTGGTCATCCCGCCCGGCCAGGGGTGCTGCGGGGCGCTCAGCGTGCACTCGGGGCGCGAGGAGCAGGCCAGGCGGCTCGCGCGGCGCACGGTCAGGACGTTCACCCTGGCCGGCGTGGACACGGTCGTGGTCAACGCGGCCGGGTGCGGGTCGTCGATGAAGGAGTACAGCCAGTTGCTGGGCAGCGAGCCGGGCTTCCGCGTGCTGGACCTGTCGGAATACCTCGTCGAGCTGGGACCGGTGGCGGACCGGCATCCCCTGCCCGTCACGGTGGCCTATCACGACGCCTGCCACCTGGCCCACGCGCAGGGGATCCGGGCCCAGCCGCGCGAGCTGCTGAAGGCGATTCCGGGGCTGGACCTGCGCGAGGTGCCGGAGTCGGCCATCTGCTGCGGATCGGCGGGGACGTACAACATCTTCCAGCCTGAGGCGGCCCGCGATCTGGGCGACCGGAAGGCCAAGTCGGTAGCCTCGACGGGCGCGGAGCTGCTGGTGTCGGCGAATCCGGGCTGCACGATGCAGATCGCGGCCGCGATGCGGCGCGGCGGTGCGCGGATCAGAGTGGCGCACACGGCCGAGGTGCTGGACGCGTCGCTGCGCGGGGTGTCTCTTTGACCGGACGGGGGTTGGGCGGGTGAGCGTGCAGTCTGTCGAGCGGGCGCTCGACGTGCTGGAGGCGCTGGCCGAGCACGGTGGCGAGGCGGGGCTGTCGGAGATCGCGGCCAAGACCGGGCTGCCGTTCGGGACGATCCACCGGCTGCTGCGGACGCTCCTGGCCCGCGGCTACGTACGCCAGGAGTCGGACCGGCGCTACGCGCTGGGCGGCGGGCTGGTGCGGCTGGGCGGCATCGCCGAGAGCATGGTCGGGGTGTGGGCGCGGCCGTACCTATCGAAGCTGGTGTCGCTGTCGGGAGAGACGGCGAACCTGGCGGTGCTGGAGGGCGACTTCATCGTCTACGTGGCGCAGGTGCCGTCTCCGCGCAGGCTGCGCATGTTCGCCGAGGTCGGGCGGCGGGTGCTGCCGCACAGCACGGCCGTGGGCAAGGTGCTGCTGGCCGGGCGGCCGGCGGAGGAGGCGGTCGCGGTGTTCGTTCGGACCGGCATGCCGCGCCGCACCCCCAACACGATCACCGACACCGACGGCATGCTCACCGAGCTCGGCCTGGTCAGGGACCGCGGTTACGCCATGGACCTGGGCGAGGAGGAGCTCGGCGTGCACTGCCTGGCCGTGCCCGTGCACGACGGGAACCGGGTGGTGGCGGCCATGTCGGTCTCGGGCCCGGCGGAGCGGATCGACGCCCTCGACCGGGAGGAGCTGGCCGGGGCCATGCGAAAGCTCGCGCTGGACTTCGGCGCCGAGCTCAGCCCTGTGGCCGGCGCAGGCTGACGAAGCCGTCGCCATACTAGTCTGTTGCGCTATGAGCAACACGTCCGTTCAGTCGGTCGATCGGGCCATCGCCATCCTGGAGATCCTGGCGCGCGAGGGCGCGACGCGGGTGACGGACCTCGCCGTCCAGCTCGACGTGCACAAGTCCACGGCGTTCCGGCTGCTGGCCGCCCTGGAGCAGGGCGGGCTGGTGGAGCAGAGCGGTGACCGCGGCCGTTACCGCCTGGGATTCGGCGTCGTACGGCTGGCGGGCGCGGCCACCGCGCAGCTCGACCTGTCGAAGGAGAGCCGCCCGGTGTGCCTGCGCCTGGCCGAGACCGTCGGCGAGACCGTCAACATCGCGGTGCCCCAGGACGGCGACGCGGTGAACATCAGCCAGGTCCGCGGCCCCGCCGCGATCAGCGGGCACAACTGGGTGGGCCAGCGCACCCCCTCGCACGCCACCTCCAGCGGCAAGGTGCTGCTGGCGTTCGGGGCGCTGCGGCTGCCCGCCGAGCCGGCGCGTTACACGCCCTCGACACTCACCGAGGCCGGGCGGCTGGGGCTGGCCGAGATCAGGGAGCGCGGCTGGGCCACCACGGTGGAGGAACTGGAGGTGGGCCTGAACGCGGTGGCCGCGCCGATCAGGGGCAGCGACGGCTCGGTGGTGGCCGCGGTGAGCGTCTCCGGGCCGTCCTACCGGCTCACGCCCGAGCGGCTGCCCGAAGTCGGGGCGCTCCTGGCCGAGGGCGCGAGGGAGATAAGCCAGCGCATCGGCTATTACCGTTGACCCCATGTGTAGAAGCATCAAGACCCTGCGCCCGCCGTACACCGAGGACGTGACGGAAGACGACGTACGGGCGGCCGCGCTCCAGTACGTGCGCAAGATCTCCGGGTTCCGCGCGCCCGCCGCGCACAACGCCGAGGCGTTCGACCGGGCGGTCGAGACGATCACCAAGGCGTCGGAGGAGTTGCTCGCGGCGCTGCAGGTGCGCGGAGGGCGTTGACACGATCCCCGGGTGGGAGAAGTGTCCCCGGTAACCGCATCCATCTCGCCAGGGGGCACGCAGCAGTTCAGCGCGTTCGGAGACCTGACCGGCTCGGGCCGTCGTCAGCAGGAGGCCAGGATGCCGGTCATCGCGTCCTTCTCACCGGTGGTCAGCCACAGGTCGTACTTCGCCTTCACGTCGATCTGCTTGGCGATGTAGGTGCAGCGGTACGCCTTGCGCGGCGGCAGCCAGGTCGCGGCGTCGGAGTCGCTCTTCTGCCCGTTGAGCGGCCCGTCCACGGCCATCAGGTTCATCGGGTCGTTGGCGAACTGCTTGCGCTTGTCCGCCGTCCACTGCTGCGCGCCCTTCTGCCAGGCGTCGGAGAGCGGGATCAGGTGGTCGATCTGCACGGCGGTGCTGGTGTCCTGACCGCGCTTGAACGTGATGGTCTTGCCGCTGTAGGGGTCGTCCAGCACGCCGGTGAGGACGATGCAGTCGTGCGTGCCCGACTTGAACGTCTCGTCCTTCAGGTCGCGCTTCAAGATGTCGTTACGCGTGTCGCAGCCGTTGTGGTCGACGTCCGACCAGGCCGGGCCGAACTTCTCGCGCTCGAAGCCGGTACGCGGCGCGCGGCCTTTGACGGCGAGCTTGGCCAGCTTCTTGCGGGCGTCCCCCACGTCGGCCGACGGGGCTTTACCCGTGTCGGCCCGAGGTGTCTGCGCGTCCAGCTGCCCACATCCCGCGAGCAATCCCACTGTGGCCAAACCGGCCAAAACCACCTGAAGACGCACGCTCTACTCCCAAGACTTATGTTTTCGTAAAGTCTAGGTAGAGCAATTACCACTAAGCGCCTATTTATCCCTCAAGTGCGTCAAGCAACCATTCGGCGAGGTAAGTGGTGAAGGACGACCGCACGTAGATCCGGTAGCCGCCCTCCCCTTCCGGGTCGGAGAACCGTTCGAGCAGGACGGCCGCCTTGCCCAGCAGCGTCTGGGCGTGCCCCGGGAACACCGCCGGGTGCAGGTCGATCGGGCAGCCGGTGATCAGGACGTCCAGTGCGCCCGGCCCCGTGAGCTCCAGCACCGTCCGCTGCCCCGACACATCCACCCACCCAGGCCGCTCTTCGGCGTCCCCTGTCACGAGCCACCAGTCGGGTCCCAGCCGCAGCCCCACTCCGGGATCGGTACGGTGAACCTCCCACATCCGCACAAAGGGCACCTCGCGCAGGCGTACCCGCTCGGAACCGGCGGCCTCGAAGCGTTCGGTGAACGCGGCGGCCGGGCTCTCCCGGCAGCCCTCCACAAGCCCGGCGACCGCCCTCACATCCGGATCACCGTCGCGCCGGGTGTTGCCGGGGTCGTAGAAGACCGGCTCGACCACCGTCACGGGCACGGCCGCCTCCCCCGACACCGCCGAGAGCCGATCACCGACGGCCACGCCACGGACCATGGCCAGGCTGAAGCTCCGCCCGAGCGTCGCGCTCAGGTAGCTGGACGTCACATGCCCCAGCATCGGCCCGGTCGGTCCCACGAGCTGGGCGCCCTCCTGCACGAACGCGGCCGGATCGTCGGCGAGCAGTCCCACCAACCGTTTGCGCCCGTCGCGCGCGGTGTCGGGCCGCGCGTGTGAGCGCTTGCCCACGAAGTCCGGCTTGCGCTTCGACACCAGCCACGACATGCCGAGGTCCTGCGGGGTGACCGTGCCGTCGGTCTCCTGGCCGACGATGGCGAACCCCTTCTCGGCCCGCAGCACGTGCATGGTCTCGGTCCCGTACGGCACCGCGCCCAGCTCCAGCACGCTCTCCCAGAGCGACCTGCCGTACCACCAGGGCACGTTGACCTCGTAGGCCAGCTCGCCGGAGAAGCTGATCCTGAACACCCGCCCGTCGACGCCCAGCACGCTCGTGGCCGCGTACGTCATGAACGCCAGCTCCTCGGCCCCCGGCGCGATCAGCCCGATGATCTCCCGCGCCTTCGGCCCCACCACCGCGACCGTCGCCCAGTGGTCCGTCACGGACGTGAACGACACCTCCAGCCCCGGCCACTCGGTCTGCCGCCACTCCTCCAGCCAGTCGAGCACGGCCGCCGCGTTGCCGGTGGTCGTGGTCATCAGGTAGTGGCCGTCGGCGAGCCGCGTCGTCGTGCCGTCGTCGAACACCATCCCGTCGGCGGTGCACATCACCCCATAGCGGCACGAGCCAACGCGCAGCGTGGAGTACATGTTCGTGTAGATCCGGTCGAGGAACTCCCCCGCGTCCGCGCCCCTGACGTCGATCTTCCCGAGCGTCGAGGCGTCCATGGCGGCGACACCCGTGCGGGCCGCCCGGCACTCGCGCAGCACCGCCTGCTCCATCGTCTCGCCGTCGAGCGGGAAGTAGCGGGGCCGCTTCCACTGCCCGACGTCCTCGAACACCGCGCCCCGCGCGAGGTGCGAGGCGTGCGGCGCGGTCGTCCTGACCGGGTCGGAGAGCGCGCCCCGGTCACGTCCGGCGAGCGTGGCGAAGGACACGGGTGTGTACGGCGGCCGGAACGTGGTCGTACCCACCTGCCCGGGGGCGGCGCCGAGCAGCGCGGACATCACCCCCGCCACCACGGCACCCGACGTCTTACCCTGGTCGGCGCCGGTTCCGGCGGTGGTGTAGCGCTTGACGTGCTCCACGGACCGCATGCCGGTCCCCGCGGCCCTGGCGAGATCGGCCACGGTGACGTCCCGATGCAGATCGGCGAAGGCGTCGGGCGCGTGCGGCTCCACCACCCAGACAGCCGCCGGGGGTCGCAGGGGAAGCTCGTCGGTCTCCGGTACGCGGAACCCGCCTCCCTCCCTCTTGCCCGTCGGCCGGGCCGCCTGGCAGCCCGCCGCGTAGCCGTCCTGGATGGCCTGCGCAGTGCCGTACCGGCCCCGGCAGGCACCGGCGGACCGTTCGGCCTGGGCGGAGAGGCCCGGCACGAACGCCTGCGCCTCCTCGTCGAACACGGTCCGGCCCTGCGACTGGCTGAACAGGTGGACGACCGGGTTCCAGCCCCCGGCGACGGCCAGCAGGTCGGCCTCGAAGCGCCGGTCACCGGCCAGGACCTCGGTGAGCACACCGTCGGCAGCCGCCACGGTCCCCGTGACGGTCCCGGTGACGACCTGCTGACCAAGCGTTTCGGCACCGGCTCGCGGGCGCGGGTCGATGATGGCGGCGATCTCGACGCCGGCCGCCCGCAGGTCGCGCGCCGCCTCGTAGCCCGAGTCCGCGCAGGCGAAGACGACCGCCCGGCGGCCGGGCCGTACGCCGTACCGGTTGACGTAGGTGCGGGCGGCCGAGGCGAGCATCACGCCGGGCCGGTCGTTGCCGGGGAAGGCGACCGACCGCTCCTGCGCGCCGGTCGCCAGGACGACCTGGGCCGCGCGCAGGTGCCACAGCCGCTCTCCCCGGGGGCGGCGCTCGACGGCCACCACGTAGTTGTGGTCGTAGTAGCCGATCGCCGTGGTCCTGGTGAGCACCCGGACCTCGGGCATGGACGCCAGCCGGGCCCGTACCAGGGCCACCCAGTCGAGCGCGCGGGCGCCGTCCAGACGGACCCGGCTGTTGAGCAGGTCGCCGCCGAGCCGGGGCTGGTCGTCGACGAGGATCACCCGGGCGCCCGCCACCCCGGCGCTGAGCGCGGCGGCCAGCCCGGCCGGGCCGCCGCCGACCACCAGCACGTCGCAGTGCAGGTAACCCTTGTCGCGGCGGCGATCGTCGGTCGCGTCCAGGTCCACCCGGCCCTTGCCGCGCAGGCTCCACGCCGTCAGCCCCTCGTACAGCTCGACGGTGGTGGCCGCCAGCATCGGGTCGGCGCCCACGCGGACCAGGGCGTTCGGCTCCTCGGGGCCGGCGGAGAAGATGCCGCGCGGGCGGCCCAGCTCGACGCTGTGGCCGACCACGCGCACGCCGTTGGCCAGCAGCGCGGAGGCGAGCGTGTCGCCGGGATGCCCCTCCATGCGGCGACCGTCGAAGCTGAACGACAGCACGACGGAGCGGTCCACCAGACCGCCCCTGTCCAGACGGGTCATGGCGCCTTTCCCGATCTCATGGGTTCCGGGTTTCGTGAGTGACGGTGTGCCGGCGCAGCGTGAACCAGGTCCGGCAGCCGTGCACGTGGAACCAGCGCTCGTGGAACCATCCCTTGGGGTTGTCCCGCAGGAACACGTACTCGGCCCACTCCGCGTCCGTGGCGGTGGCGGGCGTCTCGGGGTAGGCGATACCGGCCTGCCCGCCGTAGCGGAACTCGTTCTCGTCGCGGGGGCCGCAGTGGGGGCAGTCGATGAGCAGCATCAGTGCGCCACCGCCGCCGCGCCGTGCTCGTCGATGAGCGCCCCGGTGGTGAACCGCTCCAGCGCGAACGGCTCGGCGAGCGGATGCGGCTCGCCGTGCGCGATCGTGTGCGCGTACACCCACCCGGAGCCCGGCGTGGCCTTGAAGCCGCCGGTGCCCCAGCCCGCGTTGACGAACAGCCCGTCCACCGGGGTACGCCCGATGATCGGCGAGGCGTCGGGCGAGACGTCCACGATGCCGGCCCAGGTGCGCAGCACCCGCACCCGGCTGAAGATCGGGAACAGCTCCAGGGCTGCCGCCATCTGCGCCTCGATGACGTGGAAGGCGCCCCGCTGGCCGTAGGAGTTGTAGGAGTCGATGCCCGCGCCCATGACCAGCTCGCCCTTGTGCGCCTGGCTCACGTAGACGTGCACGGCGTTCGACATCACCACGCAGTCGAGCACCGGTTCCAGCAGCTCCGACACCAGCGCCTGCAGGGGATGCGACTGGAGCGGCAGCCGGATCCCGGCCTCGGCCGCGAGCACCGAGGTGTGCCCGGCGGACGCGAGCGCGATCTTCCCGGCCGCGATCGGCCCCCGGGACGTCTGTACGGCCACCGCCCGGTTCCCGGTGATCTCGAAGCCGGTGACCTCGCAGCCCTGGATCAGGTCGATGCCATAGGCGTCGGCCTTTCGGGCCAGGGCCCAGGCGACGTGGTCGTGCTTGGCGATGCCGCCCCGCCGCTGCAGCGTGGCGCCCATGACGGGGTAGCGGGCGCGCTCGGAGACGTTGATGACCGGGCAGAACTTCTTGACCTCGTCGGCCTCCAGCCACTCGGCGTCGACGCCGTTGAGCCGGTTGGCGTTGACCCGCCGCCTGCTCTCGCGCACGTCGCCCGGGTTGTGCGCCAGGTTGAGCACGCCGCGCTGGCTGAATTGCAGGTCATAGTCCAGCTCCTCGCTGAGGCCCTCCCACAGCTTGAGCGAGTGCTCGTAGATGGCGGCGCTCTCGTCCCACAGGTAGTTAGAGCGGATGATCGTGGTGTTGCGCGCCATGTTGCCGCCGGCCAGCCAGCCCTTCTCGAGCACGGCGACGTTCGTGATCCCATGGTTCTTGGCCAGGTAGTAGGCGGTGGCCAGGCCGTGCCCGCCGCCGCCGACGATGACCACGTCATAGGCGGGCCTGGGGTCGGGGTTGCGCCAGAGAAAGTCCGGGTGGGTCACCTTCTGATCTTCTCCATCTTGGGGTCGAACAGGGGCTCGGTGGCGACCTCGGCCGGGACACGCCGCCCGAAGTACGAAATATCGACATGCGTTCCGGGGGTGGTCAGCTCGATCGGCAGCCAGGCGTAGGCGATCGGCCGCTGGATCGTATGCCCGTAGGCGGCGCTCGTCACGTAACCGACCGTGCGGCCCGCGTGCCGTACCGGCTCCTTGCCCATCACGACCCCCGCGCTGAGCAGCGGGACCAGCTTGCGGGTGATCTCGGTGGTCAGCGCGTCCCGGCCGAGGAAGTCCTTACCGTCCTTGACGGCGAAGGCCAGCCCCGCCTCGTACGGGTTGTGCTCCGGGGTCATGTCGACGCCCCAGAGCCGATAGCCCTTCTCCAGCCGGAGGCTGTTGAACGCGGCCCTGCCCCCGGCGATCGGCAGGCCCGTCGCCCAGAGCGTGTCCCAGAGCTTGAGGCCCAGGTCGGCGCTGGTGTAGAGCTCCCAACCGAGCTCGCCGACGTAGGAGACACGCATCGCGGTCACCGGAACGTGCCCGACATATCCGGTCTTGAGGCTGAAGTAGCGGAAGCCCTCATGGGACAGGTCCATGTCCGTGAGGGGCTGGAGGAGCTCCCTGGCCCGCGGCCCCCACACGCCGACGCAGCAGGTGCCGGGCGTGATGTCCCGGACGTACACGCCGCCGGGGGCGTGGCGGGTCAGCCAGTCGAGGTCGAGGTTGCCGTTGGCGCCGATCTGGAACCGGTCCTCCGTCAGCCGCGCCACCGTGAGGTCGGAGCGCACGCCGCCACTCGCGTCCAGGAGCAGCGAGTAGGTGACCGAGCCGGGCTTCTTGTCGATGTTGTTGGTGGTCAGGTACTGCAGGAACGCCGCCGAGCCGGGCCCGCCGACCTCGATCCGCTTGAGCGAGGTCATGTCGTAGAGCGCGACGCCCTCCCGGGTCGCGTGCGACTCCGCGGCGGCGACCGGCGACCAGTAGCGACCGGCCCACTGGTCGCGCCGGGCCACACCGAGCAGCGCCTCGGCGGCCTGGCTGTCGTGCTGCGGCACCAGGTCCTCCTCCAGCAGCGGCAGGTTCGCCTCGAACCAGTGCGGACGCTCCCAGCCGGCCGCCTCCAGGAAGTAGCCGCCCAGCTCGCGCTGCCTGACATAGAACGGGCTGGTCCGCATCGGCCGCGGCGACTCCATCGGCTGGAGCGGATGGATGACGTCGTAGACCTCGACGAAGTTCCGCTTACCGCGCTCCTCGACGTACGCGGGCGCCAGCTGCACCGGCTCGAACCGGCTCAGTTCGCATTCATGCAGGTCGAAGGTGGACCGCCCGTCGACGAGCAGCTCGGCCACCGCCCTGGCCACGCCCGCCGAGTGAGTGACCCAGACGGCCTCGGCCAGCCAGAACCCGTCGAGGTGCGGCGCCTCGCCGATCAGCGGGAACCCGTCAGGAGTGAAGGAGAAGATCCCGTTGATGCCGTCCTCGTACGTGGACTCCTTGAGCGCCGGCAGCAGCTCGACCGCGTCCCGCCACGCGGGATCGAAGTCCTCCTCGGTGAACGCCTGCACCGAGGGCATCACCGTGCCCTTGGGCCCGATCTCGTCCTGCCGGACCGACATCGGCCGGTGCGCGTAGGAACCGATTCCGATGCGGTCGCCGTGGCCGCGGAAGTACAGGTCGCGGTCCTGGTGCCGCAGGATGGGCCCGTCCGGTACGCCCGGCGTCCGCGCCTTGGCGTACTGGTGGGCCAGCGGCAGCAGCGGCACGCTCAGCCCCGCCAGCCGCCCGATCGCCGGCCCCCAGAACCCGGCGGCGCACACGACCACCTCGGCGGCCAGCACGCGATACTCGACCTCGCTCGCCTCCGGCCGGCGGGCCTCGACGGCGACGCCGGTCACCCGGCCGCCCCCCTGCTCGACGCCCACGACCGTGTGGTGCGGCAGGAACCTGGCACCCCGCTCGATCGCCCGGCGTGCCTGCGCCTCACCGCAGCTCACGGCCGCGGCCAGCCCATCGGTGGGGACGTGGAAGCCGCCCAGCACCTTGCTCCTGTCGAGCATCGGCCAGAGCTCCACGCACCGGTCGGCGTCGACCAGCCGCCCCTCGACACCCCAGGATTCGGCCCATCCCTGCTTGCGGTGCAGGTCCGTCCACCGCTCCTCGGTGGTGGCCACTTCCAGGCCGCCGACCTGGTCGAAGCAGGGCCGCCCGGCGAGGGCGAGTCCGCTGTACTTGCGCACGGTATAGGAGGCGAACTCGGTCATGGTCTTGGACGGGTTCGTCTGGAACACGAGTCCAGGAGCATGCGAGCTCGACCCGCCGGCGGCGAACAAGGGCCCCTGATCGACGACGGTGACATCGGTCCACCCCCGCCCGGTGAGCTCGTCGGCCAGGGCACAGCCCACGATGCCGGCTCCAATGATCACCAAACGAGGCCGGCTCACCATGCGCCCTCCGGTTGTTCCCTAATACGCAACAAGCACCGGACTACGCAACGAACATAGAGCCCACCGCACCCCCGGACAAGGCCCCTGGAAGGTCACATGTCGCCCTGGGAGGGCGATACCGAATCGCCACCGGCTTTCGACGGACCACGGACGGGGCCCAGAGCGCGCACGTCACGGCGCCCAGCGCGCTCCACCGGAGGAGCGTGTCCCTGGACAGAGCCCGGCCCCGTTCGGGGATGGGGTTCACCGGGCCGGCCGTAAAAAAGGATCCCGCCTTTGAACGTAAAAAGGATCCCGCCTTGAAAAGGCGGGACCCCTCACAATGGGAGAGCCGGGCGGCTAGGAGCGCCCGTACGAGTCCTCAATGCGCTCGATGTCGTCCTCGTCGAAGTGACCGAAGGCGATCTCCAGGATCCGCGTCGCGGGCCCGGACGAGCTGAGCCGGTGCGTCTGCCCCTGCTGGATCAGCACCCGATCCCCCACAGCGGGCTCGATGCGCTTTCCGTCCACCTCGAACACGCACCCCGGGTCGAGCGCCACCCACAGCTCGGAGCGGTGCTCATGACGCTGCAGGCTCAGCCGCTGCCCCGGCGAGACCTCGATGATCTTCACGGTGGACACCTCATTGAGGGTGAACCGCTCGAACCCACCCCACGGCCGCTCGTCACGGATCACAGCCGCCAGCCTGTCGATGTCCTGCATCGCCCCTCCAGGGAAAAGTCACGCCATAAACCCGCGCTCAAACTACCAGGCACCTTCTGATCAGGCGCTACGCGGCCCAGCAAGACGAGCTCGTCAGGTGATGAGGATCCCGCCGTCGACGGGCAGGACGACGCCCGTGATGTACGACGACGCGTCACTCGCCAGGAAGACCGCCGCGGCCACCAGCTCCGCCGCCTCCCCCACCCGGCCCATGACCACCCGCTGCGCGACCATCCGCTCCATGTAGTCGGCCTTGAACTGCTCCGTCATCTCCGAGGCGAAGAACCCCGGCTCCAGGCAGTTGACCCGGATCCCCCGCCGCCCCGTCCACTGCTGCGCCAGGTCCCGGGTCAGCCCGATCACCGCCGCCTTCGACGCGCTGTAGGCGGCCTGCGGCAGCCCGGCCGTCGTCTCCGCCAGGATGCTGCCGATGTTGACGATCGACGAGCCGGGCCGCATCACCCGCGCGCACGCCTGCGCCATCCAGTACGTGCCGTGCAGGTTGATGTCGACCACCTGCCGGAACTCCTCCGGCGTCTCCCGCAGCGCCGGCACGGCGGTGCCGACCCCGGCGTTGTTGATCAGCACGTCGACATCGCCCATGGTCTCCACGGCCGCGGATACCAGCGCCTGGCAGTCCTCGACCTTGGTCACGTCGGTCGGCACGGCCAGGCACCGGCGGCCGGTCTCCTCGACCAGCCGCCGCGTCTGCTCCAGCCGATCCTGCCGCCGGGCCCCGATCACGATGTCGGCCCCGGCCTCGGCCAGCCCGCGGGCGAAGGCCACGCCCAGCCCCGACGACGCGCCGGTGACGATGGCGACCTTCCCGTCGAGGCTGAAGCGTTGAAGCATCCTAGAGGCCGTATTCCTTGACGATCCGCTCGTGGCGCTCGACCTCCACGTCGACCTCCTTGGCCAGGTCGAGCCAGGCCAGCGGGTGCGACCAACGCTCGGTGGCGTCGTCGAGCAGGGCGTCGACCTCGGCCGGCGACACGTCCGGCGGCACCGCGACCCAGCCGAACACGCCGGGCAGCGGCTCGCCGCCGGTCGGGTGGGTGACCATGTAGTTCTCGTCGCTGTAGACCCACATCGGCCAGCCGCGCTCGGCCATGACCTCGGTGAACTCCGCCCAGTCCTCCTCATTCGGCGCGGCGCCGTCGAAGAAGTAGCTGGTGTAGCCACCAGGGCGGAGGACGCGCACCGCGGCGAAGGGCGGCACGAAGTTCTGCTGCTCTTCGGGGTCGTCGGGGACCGGCTCCAGCAACTGCGGGTCGAACACGACCAGGTCGCCGGCGTTGTAGTCCATGCCGCGCGGCTGCGGCAGGGCGAGCCGGGCGGTGGCCGGGCCGGTGCGGATGGACAGGATCTGGCGCTGGCCGCCGTCAGGCGCGGGGAGGATGACCCGGATCAGGCCCATCTCCTCCTCGATCGGCCCCTCGGCCGACTTGACCGGCATGCCGATCTTGGCCGTGCCCTTGCGGACGATGTCCCAGTCCTCGCTCGAGGTGGCCATGACGATCATGCGCCAGGTGTCCTCCTCGGTGATCTCGTCGATCACTTCGAGCAGTGCCTTGGCGCCCTTGGCGTTGTCGTCGAGCTGCTGGGCCGCGGTGGCGACCAGGCGGCGCGCCTCGACGCCGCCCCCGGCGGCGACGGCGTGCTCGGCCGCCTCCAGCGCCTCCGGCCAGCGCTCGCGGGCGCTGTGGAGACGGGCCATCGCGAGGTATTGGGTGTCGTGCGGCAGCAGCGCCGCCATCTGCTCCAGCCGCTCGTCCTGGCGGGCCTCGATGAGCAGCGTGGTCAGCGTGGAGACGTCGTCGGGGTCGGCGGTGACGATGTCGCCGGAGTCGACCAGCAGCTTCCAGTAGATGTCGGCGCCCGTCGCCGGGTAGCCGAGGAAGCCGAGGGTGGAGGTGTGGCGACGGGTGGTCTCCAGATCCTCGCCGGACCTCGGGGCCAGCCAGCCGGTCCACCGCTCGGGGTCGGCGTTGTGCCCGTCGGCGGCGTCGAAGTAGGCGACCCGCTCCTCGACCGGGCAGGGCGCGGGCGGCTCGGTCGTCGCGTCGGCGGCGGCGCGCAGGGCGGCGATCCGCTCGGCCACGCCCGTGCTGTCGCGCAGCTCGGCGGCGGCCGACTGGGCCAGGTCGGCCAGCAGCCTCGCCTGCCAGACGCTCTGCCTGGCGATGGCCAGCTCACCCGCGACCAGCGAGAGCTCGACGCGAGCGCGGTAGCCGCCCATCATGCCGTAATAGTCGATCCACTGGCGCAGCACGCGGCCGAGCTGCCAGGTGTTGGTGATCTGCGAGGAGCCGGCCAGCTTGGCGACGGCGTGCGTCCACTCCACCCACGAGCGCGGGTGCTCGCCGACCACATCGAGGTCGGGCAGCGCGTCGACGGCCTCGGCGATGCGGCCCAGCGTGGCCAGGATCAGCGCGCGGCGTACGCCGTCGTTGCGCTCCTTGGACACCGGGTCGTCGGCCTGGAAGTCGGCCGCGGCCTGGAGCGCGGCCAGCGCGTCCTCACCGCGCCCGGCGGCGAGCAGGGCGCGGGCGCTCTCGGCGCCGAGCTCCCAGCTGGCCTCCCGGTCGGCGGCACGCAGCCGCTCGACGGCGCTCTCGGCATAGAAGACGGCGTCGCCGGCCCGGCCCGCGTCGATGAGCGCGGCGACGTATTGCGTCACCAGCCCGGTGTAGGCGGGGTTGGCCGGCTCCAGGTCCTGGATGACCGCGTCGAGCGTCTCCAGGCGCTCGGTGGCGTAGCCCGGACCGTCGGCGTTGGCCCACGCCAGGGCGAGCGCCTCGACCGCGGCCGGGGTGGCCGGGCAGTCACGCACCTCTTCGCGCTGAGCGAACGACAGCAGGTGCTCGGCGTCACCGATCGCGACGGCACCCTGCGCACGGTCGCCCACGCGGCCGAGCAGGTGCCAGTAGCGGGCGTAGAACTCGAGCCACGGGAGCTCCAGGGCCTCCGCCTGCTGGGCGATGGCCGGAGCCATCACGTCTAGCTGGGGGTATCGCCCCTCGTAGGCCTGTGCGGGCAGGTCTCCCAGCGCCATGGCGAGCCCCACGTTGCCCGCCTCAGAAAGCTGCTGCTGGGTTTCACCGACCCAGGCCCAGATGTCCACGTCCATGAGCAGTCAGTCTGCCAGGTCAATCACCGTGCCCAAAACGCAGAAGCTCGATGAGCTCGTCCGATTCGTCATTGTTCAGTACCGAAAATACAGATGCCAGCAGATCATCGGTCGTCTCTTCAACCGCGACCCTTTTCGCGACGACGGCGGGACCCGGCTTCTGATACGGCTCCGGCCAGGTGAAGAATTTCGCCATCACTTCACCAGAAGTGTGTCCGAAAGGAGTCCCGTCGTGGTCGGCCGCCAGCATCGCCTCCAGCGGGTCGAGGCCCGCCGCGATCACCGCGTTGGCGTGCAGCCCCCCTCGCAGCTCCCGTACGACGTGCATGAGCTGCGTGGCCCGCGCGGGCGCGTCGTCGGGCAGGGGTACGGCCCGCCACCCGGCGAACAGCGGCGCCCCGGCGGTCGGCGCCTGGGCGACGACCCGTTCGAGCAGCTCCGCGAGCCTGGCGCAGCCATCGAAGCCGCCGAGCGTGCGCCGCCCCCACTCGTGGCAGACGTCGGTGTAGACCTCGACGGCCCGCTCGACGCTCATCTTGCGCCCGCCGTGCCAGCTCTCCTCGACGTGGGCGGCGGGGAAGAAGACCGCGACGGAGGTGACGACGTCGGCCGCGCACTCGCCGAGGACCCCGCAGCGCCCGCGGAAGTAGAACTCACGCGGGCCAAGGCCGTACTCCTCGCAGCGGGCCTTGGCCTCCCTGGAGAGCATGAAGCGGCCGCCGTATTGGCCGATGGGGCCCTTGACGCGCACCGCCGTGGTTCTCGGGTCCGCCATGTCCACCCTTCCTCGGTTCGCCAAGTGGACTCAGCATCCCTCAGAAGAACATCATTCTGCAAGCATCAGGTTCCCGCCCGCCACGATGACGGCGGGGCCGGTCAGGTAGCTGGTCTCCTCGGTGAGCGTGACGACGACGGTGCCGCCGGGCACCTCGATCGTCCACGTGCCGGTGCTCTCCCCGCGCAGGCCCGCGGCCGCGACGGCGGTGGCGACCGTGCCGGTGCCGCAGGAGCGGGTCTCGCCCGAGCCGCGCTCGTAGACGCGCATGACCGCGCGGCTGGGGCCGACCGCGTTGAACAGCTCGATGTTGACGCCGCTGGGGAAGACCCCCGGGTCGAAGCCGGGCTGGTGGGTCAGGTCGAGCTGGACGACGGGGTCGCCGATGGGGCAGGCCAGGTGCGGGTTGCCCATGTCGACGTGGACGCCTTCGTACTCGTGACCGCTGACGGTGGTGACGCTGTGGCCGCGGACGACGGGCTTGCCCATGTCGACGGTGACGTCGCCGTTGTCCTCGATGCGGATCTTTCTGACGCCGCCCCTGGTCGCCACGCTGAACTCGCTCTCCCCGACCAGCCCCGTCTCGACGAGGTAGCGGGCGAAGACGCGCGCGCCGTTGCCGCACATCTCGGCCATGCTGCCGTCGGCGTTGCGGTAGTCCATGAACCACTCGGCCGCGCCGGCCTGGTCGGCCACCTCGGGGCACAGCTTGGTACGGACCACGCGCAGGACGCCGTCGGCGCCGATCCCGGAGCGCCTTTCGCAGATGGCGGCGACCAGCACGGCGGACAAGTCGAGCTCGCCCTCGGGGTCAGGGAGGATGACGAAATCGTTCTCGGTGCCGTGACCCTTGAGAAAGCGCATTTGACTATTTTATGCGGAGCCTTGGCCGACGATCCGCGCCAGGGACCGGTCCAGCAGGTCCGGGGCGTCGTAGGGCAGCCAGTGGACCCGCGGATCGCGGCGGAACCACGACTCCTGGCGGCGGGCGAAACGCCTGGTCGCCCGGACGGTCTCGGCGAACGCCTGCTCCTCGGTCCACTCGCCGTCGAGGTAGCGGGCCACCTGGGCGTATCCCAGCGCGCGGCTCGCCGTACGTCCCTCGGCCAGGCCCTGCCCGAGCAGGGCCCGCACCTCGTCGACCAGGCCCGCCGCCCACATGCGCCCGACCCGGACCTCGATCCGCTCGTCGAGCTCCGGCCTGGGCACCTCCAGCCCGATCTGCACACTCGGGTAGAGCGCCTCGAACGACGGCATGGTGGCCGAGAACGGGCGGCCCGAATGCTCGATCACCTCCAGCGCGCGCACGATGCGGCGGCCGTTGCTCGGCAGGATCGCCGAGGCGGCGGCCGGATCTGCCTCCCGCAGCCGCTCGTACAGCGGTGCCGGGCCGCGTTCGGCCAGCTCTGCCTCCAGCCGGGCCCTGATCTCCGGGTCGGTGCCGGGGAAGTCCAGGTCGTCGATGGCCGCGCGCACGTAGAGCCCGCTGCCGCCGACCAGCACGGGTGCCGCCAGCGACTCGATGAGCGGCCTGGCCAGCTTCTGGTATTCGGCCACACTGGCGGTCTCGGTGACGTCCCAGATGTCGAGCAGGTGGTGCGGCACCCCCCGCTGTTCGGCCGGGGAAAGCTTCGCCGTGCCTATGTCCATCCCTCGATAGAGCTGCATCGAGTCGGCATTGATGCACTCGCCCCCGAGCCGGATCGCGAGATCCACGGCGAGATCGGACTTTCCGGCGGCCGTGGGACCCACGACGGCGATGACTGGCTGCTGGCGCACACCGACAAGTGTGTCAACTGTCCGGGTATGGACAGACCGTTTAGAGATCGAGCAGCGTCGGCTGGAGGTATCCCTCGTGGGTCAGCAGCCAGCGCTTGGTCTCGACACCCTCGCCGCCGCTGAAGCCGCCCAGCCCGTTGCCCGCGACGACGCGGTGGCAGGGCACCACGATCGGGATCGGGTTCGAGCCCATGATCGAGCCGATGCCGCGGGCCGGCACCCGCGAACCGCTCCGCTCGGCCAGCTCGCCGTAGGTGACGGCGGTGCCGTACGGGATGCCGTGCAGGGTCTTCAGCACCTGCCGCCGCGACCCGGAGGTCAGGCGCCAGTCGATCGGGGTCTCGAACGTACGCAGATCGCCGGCGAAGTAGGCGTTCAGCTCGGCGACGGCGAAGGCCGTGCGCTCGGGGTCGTCCACCTCGGTCAGGTCCGAGAGCCGCTCCCCCGGATGCGTCCGGGAGCCCCATCCCGTGGCGGCCAGGCCGACCTCGGTCACCGCCAGCACGAACGGCCCTACCGGCGTCGGCACCTCGGCGAACGCGACCGTACCCATCATGTCCTCCCCTGGGGGAATTGCTCCCGGCATAAACACTAGGCGACTCCGGGATGGCCATGTGGCAAAGGCTCTTCAGGGCCGGAATCCGTGTTGTTACCGTCCCACCATGTCAGCACCGAGCGCCACCGCACTCGACCGGATCCCCGGCTGGTTCTGGCAGACGACCACCAAGGAGATCACCTGGTCGGTCCCGTCGTCCATCGCGCGGTCCGCTGGACCCGCAGACGCCTCACCCGGCGCTGACGGTTTACCGTCGCGCTCGTGTCATCCCGTGAACTCGTCATCCACGCGAGTCGCAGGGCGTGCGATGCGCATGCCTCGAAGAACAGGCAGACTGGAAGAGTGAATCCTCAGTCACGGTACGCCAGCCACCGCGTGTACCTGGTGCCCGCTGATCTGCACGAACTGGCAGGGCCCAGCACCGGGCTCGTGGAGTTGCCGACCCACCTCGATTGGTCGGAGCAAGGTGTCTACGACCTGGAGGACGACGGCCAGCTGGGATTGATGTACGAGCGCGTCATCCGCGAGGCGGATCACCTCGACGACCTGCGCACCTACTTGAACGGCTCGGTCCTGGTTCGCATCTGGCCACGGCTCTTCCTACCTGTCCAGGCCAGGCAGGCATGGGAAGCCCGCTTCCGAAGTCTGGTGCGGGCCGCGTAGTGGCCATGGATCCCCTGCACGAACTGGCCACCAGGATCGGCTTGGCGGCTACCGAGCGATTCTACCGATAGCGGCGGTCGCTCAGTAAAAGTCGAGATGGGGGTCGACTGGCGCGCCCATCCACCGGTCCGGCTGGAGATCGGCCCAGTGCTTCACCAGGATGATGCGGTCGGAAACAAGGTGGCTGCGCTCTATGGCAGAGCCGAAGTTCGTGACTTCGTCGATGTAGACGCCGTATTGCGCAGCGGCCGCTACACCACGGACGATCTGACCCGCCTCGCCACAGACGCCGACCCAGGCTTCGACATCATCATGTTCGCGGTCGCGCTTTCCGCTCTTGGCCGCATACCGGACCAGGCACTCGCCCACCATGGTCTGACGGCCGGCGACATCGCTCGACTTCGCGAACGATTCCAGTGCTGGGAGCGGTCTCTACATCCGGAGCGTCCGTGATGCCGCACAGCTCGGTTCGCGAGCACCGAACAGCGAAGTCCGCTCCAAACGTCTAGCATCGCGCTCGTGTCATCTCGCGAACTCGTGGTGCTGGGCACTGCCAGCGCCGTCCCGACTCGGCACCGCAACCACAACGGTTACCTGCTGCGCTGGGACGGCCAGGGGTTCCTGTTCGACCCGGGTGAGGGCACGCAGCGGCAGATGGTGCATGCGGGGGTCAGCGCCAACGACATCCACTGGCTGTGCCTGACCCACTTCCACGGCGATCACTGCCTGGGCGTGCCCGGTGTGGTGCAGCGCATCGCGCGTGACAAGGTCCGGCACCCCGTACGAGCGGTCTACCCCGCCTCCGGCGCCGGCTACTGGCAGCGGCTCCGGCATGCCGCCGTCTTCGCCGACACCACGGTCATCGAGGAGCAGCCGGTCAGCGGCGAGCAGGTCACCATCGGCCCGCTGACCGCCCGCCGCCTGTCCCACCCCGTCGAGTCCTACGGCTACCGCCTCCAGGAGGCGTCCAGCCGGCGCATGCTGCCCGACAAGCTGGCATCTTTCGGCATTCGCGGGCCGGAAATCAGCGAGCTCCAGCGCACCGGCTCCGTACGCGGCATCACCCTCGACCAGTGCAGCGTCCCCAAGCCAGGCCAGAGCGCCGCCTTCGTCATGGACACCCGCCTGTGCGACGCCGTCTTCGAACTCGCCTCCGGCACCGACCTGCTGGTGATCGAATCGACGTTCCTGTCCGCCGAGAGCGCCCTGGCCAAGGAGTACGGCCATCTCACCGCGTTCGAGGCCGGTCTCGTCGCCGCCGACGCCGGCGTGCGCCGCCTCGTGCTGACCCACTTCTCCGAACGCTACGGCTTCGCCGACGAACCCGCCTTCCTCAGCGACGTACGGCGAAGCTACGACGGCGAAGTCATCCTGGCCCGCGACCTGATGAAGATCCCCGTCCCCCGACGACGGCACCCGTAGATCACGAGACCAGCGGGCGAACCTCCTCGGCCACAAACCGCACAAAACCCTCGATATCGGGCTCATCGACCGTCGCCTGGAGCACCACGGTGTCACCCCCGGCATCCGCCAGCCGCTGAACGGCCTTGGCCACCGTGCCCGCGTCCCCGGCGGCCCCGGAGTCCGGTTTACCGGCGTCGCCCCAGCGCTCGAGCTCGGCCTTGAGGCGTCCGGGTCCGTCCGGTCCGATCGCCGCGTGCAGGTGCACGATCACCTCATGGCGGTCGGTACGCCCGGCCGCCGCCCGCCCCTCGTCGATGAGCCCGCGGGCCCGCCGTACCTCCTCGGGCGGAGTTCCGGCGACCAGGATGGTCCCGTCGGCGGCCTCGCCGGACAGCCGCAGCGAGCGCGGCCCGACCGCCCCGGCGAGCACCGGGGGCACGGTCTCCGGCGGCCAGTCGAGGGCGACGTCGTCGAGCCGCACGTAACGGCCCTCCACGGTGACCCGCTCACCGCGCAGCAGCGCCCGCAGGGCCGCGAGGTGCTCGCGCAGCAGGGTCACGGGCGAGTCCACCCGCGCGCCGGCCTGCGCCATCCACTCCTGTACGCCGTGACCGACGCCCAGGACGACCCGCCCCGGGAACAGCCGGTAGAGCGTGGCCGCCTCCATGGCGGTCAGCGCGACGTTCCGCAGGGGCACCGGGAGCAGGCCGACGCCGACGCGCAGCCGTTCGGTCCAGGCCAGGGCCGCGGCTGCGCTGGCGATGCCGCTCTGAGAGAAGCAGTCCTCCCAGAGCCACAGCTCGTCCAGCCCCGCCTCCTCCGCGGCGCGGGCCACACTGCGCATCCGTTCGGGGGGTAGCTGAGGCCGGAACACGGCACCGAGAGCAGTCATGAGATCTTTCCTACCCGCCCGCACCCGGACCGGACAACGGCTGCTGGACCAGAATCCGGGTGAGCAGGTCGTGTAGCTGGGCGCGTTCGGCGGCGTCGAGGGGGGCGAGGATCTCGTCCTGGATGGCTCGCGCCTCCCGCGTCAGGCGGGTGAGTTCGCGCTGTCCTCCCGCGGTGATGGTGACGGTGACCCTGCGGCGGTCGGCGGGGTCGCGGGCGCGGTGGACGAAGCCGGGCGCCGAGAGCTCGTCCAGGACCTTGACCACGTCACTGGGGTCGATGCCGAGCCTGGCCGACAGGTCGCGCTGAGCGTGCGGCCCGAAGTCCGCCAACGCCGCCAGCACGGCCATGTGCCACATGCGCAGCCCGTCTGCCGCCAGCCGCACGGCCAGCCGGCCTCTGGCCGCCTTCCCGGCCTTGGACATCAGGTACGTGGTGAGTCCGAGCAGGCTCGGCGGCAGCTCTTCCATATCTGGATATTGTAGGGTCTGACCCAATAATAGGTCTCGACCCACTATTTCCGGAGGTTTCGGATGGACGTGCTGCATCCTCGGCTGCTGGTTTCGGCGTTCGCGGAGTGCTTCGCCTTCTATGACGCGGTCCTGCCAGAGGTGCTCGGGGCGAATCTCGTGAAGGGCGGCCCGGACGGTCCCTACGCGCACTGGGACGTGGGGTCGCAGGGGGTGCTGTCGATGCTCGACCGTGGCGCCATGGCCGAGGTCGCGGACACCGGCGCCCTGCCGGTGGACGCCGCCGCCGAACAGGATCGCGTCATGCTCGTCAGCCGGGTGCCCGACGTCGACCGGGCGTACGCCGTCTGCCTGGCCCACGGCGGCCGGTCCGTCACGGAGCCCGCGGACCGGCCCGGCTGGGGTCTGCGAGCCGCTCACGTCCGTGACCCGGAAGGCAATCTGGTGGAGTTTCAGTCCTACTGAGCAGGTACGCGGTCACTCGTACGGGCTGCGGCCCTCGTCGATCGCCTGGATCAGGCCGCGAGCGTAGTCGTACGCCGCCCGATGCAGACCGCCCCCATAGCTGATCCTGGCCACCCCCAGCTCGGCCAGCCCGGCCAGATCCGGGACGCCCGGCCGGAACAGCACGTTCACCGGGCCGCCGACCTCGTTCACCAGGGCCCGGATCTCCTCAGCGTCCCCGAGGCCGATCGGGTAGACGCAGTCGGCGCCGGCCTCCAGGTAGCGCCGCGCCCGCGCCACCGCCGCCTCCCGTGACCCATCGCCGTGCAGATAGGTGTCGACCCTGGCGTTGATCACCAGCCCCGCCCCGGCGGCGGCCCGCACACCGGCCAGGAACTCGGCCTGTACCTCCACGTCGACGAGCACGTCGGTGCGGGGGTCGGAGTCCTCCAGGTTGCAGCCGACCGCGCCGGCCGCGGCCAGGCGTTCGACCAGCTCAGCCGGCTTCAGACCGTAGCCGCGCTCGACGTCCGCCGTCACGGGCACGTCCACCACGCGCGTGATGCGGGCCACGGCGGCCATCATCTCGTCGACGGGGGTAGCCTCGCCGTCCTCGTAGCCCAGCACCTGGGAGACGGCCGCGCTTCCCGTGGCGATCACCGGGAAACCGGCCTCCTGTACGGCTCGCGCGGACGCCGCGTCCCAGACGTTGGGCAGCACCAGCGGGTTGCCGGGCACGTGGAGAGCGCGCAGCAGAGCCGCCTTGTCAGTGGTCATGCAGGCAGCCTAGGAAGGAAGTGGCTCCCGCCAAAGGGCCAATGACGCGGGGAACCGCCAAGCCACTTGGCCGGAAGACCGCCAAGCCACTTGGCCGGAAGACCGCCCAGCCACTTGGCCTGGGGAACCGCTGAGCCGCTTGGCCGGTCAGCAGCCGCTCTTCGAGCACTGTCCGATGACCTGGCCCGCCGGGCCGTCCGCAGGGCTCTCGCCCGCTGACTCCTGCGCCGGCGTGGTCGGCGTTGACGTGGGCTTCTTGCCGTTCTGGGCCGGAGGCGTGGTGCGTGAGTCGGTGCCCGCCGACCCCTTGTCGAGGCCCGTGTCCGCCTTACCCGTGTCAGCCGTGTCGTCGGTGCCCGTGTCGGTGTCGGTCAAGGGCTCGTCAGCCACGTCGGACGGGGTGCCGGCGTCGGGAGCGTCCGTCTTGGCGTCGCCCATGGACGCCTCTTCGTCCTGCTGCAGTTCGTCGGTGGTGGCGGACTGGCTCGACTGACCCGCCTGACCGCTCGGCGGGGTCGGCTGAGCGGGGCCGCCCGCCAGCGCGAAGCCGATGCCGCCCGCCGCGAGCACGGCGGCAAGGGCCGACGCGGCGATGACGACGGTCTTTTTGTTGGTGGTGGACCTGGCTTTTCTGGCAGGTCTCGGCATATCGCCCGGCCCGGTGAGGATCTCCTGGCGATCCGGCTCCATCGGATCTTGCATGGTGCTGCGACTCCCTGCGGTCGTATCGGGAAAGCTCGCCGGCTTCCGCGGGTGATGGACCACACTAGCCGCAGGAGTGGAATGCTCGCGCACCAATCACAAAGGAATCACGACTTGTCACCACTTCATGCCATTCGACCAGGTCGTCGTGACCGCCTGGCAGCCGCGGCAGGTGTGGCCGGGGTGATCGTCATCGCCGCGCTCGGTATTTTCCTGGCGTTCACGGGATCGCAAAGTCCCAAGCGGGAAAAGGCGCCGGAAAATGATCAGGAAAGCGGGCTTTCCCACGGATCAAGCATGACGCCGGCGAGTCGTCCTCCGAACCCGACGTCGTGGCCCTCGATCGCGACCCCGGCCGACAGCCTGGCCGCCGACAACGGCCCACCCCCGGAGAACGGCCCGACTCCCGAGAAGGGCCTGACCCCTGAGGACGGCCTGACGCCCGAGAAGGACCTCCCGCCCAAGCAGGACCGGGCGCCCAAGCAGATCGAGGCCCACCCGCGGCCCGTGCCCTCTCCAAGCCCGGGAATAGGTGAAGCGCTGCCACCGCCCGCGCGCAGGGACAGCACCACGCCGAGCGGCCCGGCAGGCAGGACACGGGCGCCCAGGTCCGTGCCGACCCCGCCGAAGACCACGGACCCCGAACCGGCCGCACCGGCGACCGTGACCACCGCACAGGCGACCGGGGCCACCGCGCAAGCCCCCCGGACAAGCGCGTCCACGCGAAGACCGGCGCCTTCCGTACCCCTGGGGACCGACCCGTGCGCGACCTTCCTCGACTTCCGCCGCGACTACTGTTACCGACTCCTCGGCCGATGACTCTCCCCGAAGGGGGTATCCCTCCAAAAGGCCCCCAGCCACGACGGACCGTCACAGGGATCGTGACGGTCGCGTGACGGACCGCCCACGGACCCTTGTGGGCAGAGCGTCAGGAAGCCGATGCCCTAGGAAGCCGAGCACGCCCCGGCCGCGGGCACCGACGGCGGGCGGCCGATGGTGGGCATGCCGAGTGAGACGCCCTTGGCCGGAGCCGGGGCACCCTGTCGCGCCTCCCAGGCGTCCCCCGCCCGCGTACGGCGCACCGACCCCACCGGCCTGTCGGCCACCAGGTGGTGCGGAGCCGCGTACGTGACCTCGACCGCGACCATGTCACCCGGCCGCGGCGTATGGTCGCCGACCGCGAAGTGCACCAGGCGGTTGTCGGCGGCGCGGCCGGACAGCCGCCGAGTGGCGTCGTCCTTGCGGCCCTCGCCCTCGGCGACCAGGACCTCCAGCGTCCGTCCCACCTGCTTGCGGTTCTCCGCCCAGGAGATCTCCTCCTGCAGCGCGACCAGACGCTCGTAACGCTCCTGGACGACCGCCTTGGGGATCTGGTCGTCCATGGTCGCGGCGGGTGTGCCGGGCCGGATGGAGTACTGGAAGGTGAAGGCGTTGGCGAAGCGGCTCTGGCGTACGACGTCGAGGGTGGCCTGGAAGTCCTCCTCCGTCTCGCCGGGAAAGCCGACGATGATGTCGGTGGAGATGGCCGCGTCGGGCATGGCCGCGCGGACCCGCTCGATGATGCCGAGGTAGCGTTCGGCCCGGTAGGAGCGGCGCATCTCCTTCAGCAGGCGCGAGGAGCCCGACTGCAGCGGCATGTGGAGCTGGTGCATGACGTTGGGCGTCTCGGCCATGGCGGCGATCACGTCGTCGGTGAAGGCGGCCGGGTGCGGCGAGGTGAAGCGGACCCGCTCCAGCCCGTCGATGGTGCCGCAGGCGCGCAGGAGCTTGCCGAACGCCAGCCGGTCGCCGAACTCGACGCCGTAGGTGTTGACGTTCTGGCCGAGCAGCGTGACCTCAAGAACGCCCTGATCCACCAATGTCTGGACTTCGGCGAGAACGTCGCCGGGACGCCGGTCCTTCTCCTTGCCGCGCAGCGACGGCACGATGCAGAAGGTGCAGGTGTTGTTGCACCCGACCGAGATCGCGACCCAGGCGGCGTAGGCGGACTCCCGCTTGGTGGGCAGCGTCGAGGGGAAGACCTCGAGCGACTCCTTGAGCTCGACCTGCGCCTCGCCCTGGATGCGGGCCCGCTCCAGCAGCACCGGCAGCGCCCCGATGTTGTGGGTGCCGAACACCACGTCGACCCACGGCGCCTTGCGGACGATCTCGCCCTGGTCCTTCTGGGCCAGGCAGCCGCCCACGGCGATCTGCATCCGGGGGTTGCTCACCTTGGCCGGTCGCAGGTGGCCGAGGTTGCCGTAGAGGCGGTTGTCGGCGTTCTCGCGTACGGCGCACGTGTTGAACACCACGACGTCGGCGGTATCGCCCTCGGCCGCGGCCACGTAGCCGGCGTCCTCCAGCAGGCCGGAAAGGCGTTCGGAGTCGTGCACGTTCATCTGGCACCCGTATGTGCGCACTTCATAGGTGCGGGCGCTCTCCTGGGTCACAGTCATCGCACGTCCAAGGGTAGTCCTTGTCCGGCTTGCGACGGTCGTAGGATCTAAAACGCCAGCTTGATGGCATGATGTGATCGGATCGGTACCGCTCGGTTAGTGACCAGCGTCCTATTGGCCCCTAGGTTTTGCACATGACGGAGAACGGGGACGTCACTCCACTTGTAAAGTTGGAGCACGTCAACAAGCACTTCGGGGCACTGCACGTCCTGAAGGACATCAACCTGACCGTTTCCCGTGGCGAGGTCCTGGTCGTGATCGGCCCTTCGGGTGGCGGCAAGTCCACCCTGTGCCGGGCCGTCAACCGGCTGGAGACCATCGACGGCGGGCAGATCATCTTCGACGGTCAGCCACTGCCGGAAGAGGGCAAGGCACTGGCCAAGCTCCGCTCCGAGGTGGGCATGGTCTTCCAGTCGTTCAACCTGTTCGCCCACAAGACGATTCGCGAGAACGTCACGCTGGGGCCGATCAAGGTGCGCAAGAAGGCCCGCGACGCCGCCGAGACGCGCGCCATGGAGCTGCTCGAACGGGTGGGCATCGCCGCGCAGGCGGACAAATACCCCGCGCAGCTCTCCGGTGGGCAGCAGCAGCGCGTCGCCATCGCCAGGGCGCTGGCCATGGACCCGAAGATGATCCTGTTCGACGAGCCGACGTCGGCGCTGGACCCGGAGATGGTCCAGGAGGTGCTCGATGTCATGATCGGGCTGGCTCGCGACGGGATGACGATGATGGTCGTCACGCATGAGATGGGGTTCGCGAGAAGAGCCGCGAACCGGGTGGTGTTCATGGCCGACGGGCAGATCGTCGAAGAGAACACCCCCGACGAGTTCTTCACCAACGCCCAGACAGACCGGGCCAAGGACTTCCTTTCGAAGATCCTCACGCATTGATCCCAGTCCGCAGCAGGAAGATTGAGGTAACCACTATGCAGATGCGTCGAACTGGGGCCGTGTTCGCCGTCACGGCCATGGCGGTCGGTCTTGCCGCGTGTGGCGGTGGAGGCAGCTACACCACCGTCGTGGACAAGCTCAAGGGAGCCAAAGAGATCACCATCGGCACCAAATGGGACCAGCCGAGCCTGGGCCTGAAAAAGGGTGGCGGTGACCCTGAGGGCTTCGACGTGGACGTCGCCAAGTACATCGTGAAGGAGCTGGCCGGCGGCCAGGATGTGAAGATCACCTGGAAGGAGTCTCCCTCGTCCAACCGCGAGGCGCTGCTCGCCAATGGCACCGTGGACATCATCTTCGCCACTTACTCCATCACTGACGCGCGCAAGCCGAAGGTGACCTTCGGCGGCCCGTACGTCGTCGTCCACCAGGACACCATGGTCCGTGCCGACGCCGCGGACATCACCAAGGCGACGGACCTCAAGGACAAGCGGATCTGTCAGGCGCAGGGCTCCAACTCCTACAAGCGGATCACCGACCCGCCGCCGGACGGCAAGCTCAACCTGCCCGCCAAGCTCGTCGGCGCCAGCAACTACTCCGAGTGCGTGCAGAAGCTCAGTGGTGGCAACCTGGACGCGGTCACCACCGACAACCTGATCCTCGCCGGCTTCTCCAGCCAGGACCCGGGCAAGTACAAGCTGCTCAACGACCCGTTCACGGACGAGAAGTACGGCATCGGCCTGAAGAAGGGCGACAAGACGACCTGCGAGGCCGTCAACAAGGCCGTCACCAAGATGTGGCAGGACGGCACGGCCACCCAGCTGCTCACGAAGTGGTTCGGCAAGACCGGCCTGGACCTGCCCAAGGAGGCCCCACCGGCCGAGGGTTGCGCCTGATCCTCACCCCCCGCGGCGGCCGGTGATCCGGCCGCCGCCGCCGTTCTCACTGGTGGAGCACGATGGACGAACTAATTCAGTACGGTCCCGACCTGGCCGTCGGGTTCCTGAACAACGTTAAGCTCTCGCTGATCATCGCGGTGTTCTCGCTGATCGTCGGCACGATCCTGGCCGCCATGCGGGTCTCGCCCACCCCGGTCCTGCGGGCCGCGGGCACGGCGTACGTCAACCTCGTGCGCAACACCCCGCTCACGCTGGTGCTGGCCTTCTGCTATCTCGGGCTCAGCGACACCCTCGGGCTGATCTTCTCCACCGAGGTGCCGCTGACGAACTCGTTCTGGCTGGCCGTGCTGGGCATGTCGGCCTACACCGCGGCGTTCGTCTGCGAGGCGCTGCGGTCCGGCATCAACACCGTGCCCATGGGGCAGGCGGAGGCGGCCCGCGCGATCGGGCTCACCTTCAGCCAGTCGATCACGCTCGTCATCTTCCCGCAGGCGTTCAGGGCGGTCATCGCCCCGCTGGGCAGCGTCCTGATCGCCATGATCAAGAACACGACCGTGGTGGCGGCCGCCGGTTACACCGTCGAAGTCTCCAACGTGATGCGGACGACCTTCGACACCACCGGCGTCTCGATTCCCATCTTCCTCGGCATCGTGGTCGCGTTCCTGATTCTCATCCTGCCGATCGGCTGGTACACCGGCTGGCTGGCCAGGAGATTGGCGGTGGCCCGATGAGCGCGTCCGTACTCTTCGACACGCCTGGCCCGCGCGGCAGGCTGCGCAACCACATCATCACCGGGGTTTCCGCGCTGGTCCTGCTGGCGGCCCTCGGCTGGGTGCTGCTGAAGTTCGACGAGAAGGGCCAGTTCGACGGCAAGATCTGGGAGCCGTTCACCACCCAGGTCGTCTGGGTGGACTTCATCCTGCCCGGACTGCTGGGCACGCTGGCGGCCGCCGCGCTGGGCGCGGTCTTCGCGCTGCTGTTCGGTGCGGTCTTCGGCATCGCCAGGCTCTCCGACCACCGGTGGGTCAGGATTCCCGCCGCCTGGATCGTGGAGCTCTTCCGGGCGATCCCGCTGCTCCTGCTGATCTTCTTCATCTGGTACCTGGCGCCGGACCTGTTCGGCGGCGGGGACTACGCGCTGTTCGCGATCGTGCTCGGGCTGACCCTCTACAACGGGTCGGTGCTGGCCGAGGTGGTCAGGGCGGGCATCAACTCGCTCCCGAAGGGCCAGTCCGAGGCGGCGTACGCGATCGGGCTGCGCAAGGGCGGCGTGATGCGGTTGGTCCTGCTGCCGCAGGGCCTCACGGTGATGATGCCGGCGGTCGTCAGCCAGCTCGTGGTCCTGCTCAAGGACACCGCGCTGGGCTACTTCATCGTCTACGTCGACCTGCTCAACATGGGCTTCAAGACGCTGCCGTCGGTCTATCCCGGCACGAAGCTGGTGTCGGCGATCGTCATCGGCGTCATCTACATCCTCATGGCCATGGCGCTCAGCGCGTTCGCCACCTGGCTGGAGAAGCGCAGCCGCCGCAGCCGCAAGACCACGGCCCCGCCGATCGCGCCGCCGGGCGCGGTGGCGGGCCTGCCGTCGGGCCGGCCGGCTCCTGACGGCGCTGTGGCGTAGGGCTGAGGTCATCAAGCAGGTCACCGCGGTCAACGGGTGACCGGAGTGAGGTGGTCACCGGACAACGGTGATCGAAGCGGGGTGGTCACCGGAGTGAGGTGATCACCCCGCACTCTTGCCGATCTTCCGGCAGGATGCGTCTATGCCCTTCTGGCGCTCCCCCATCTCGACCACCGACGTCGCCCGGTCCAGCCGGCGGCTCGGCTGGCCGATCGCGCTCGACGGCCAGGTGTGGTGGACGGAGGACCGCCCTGACCAGGGCGGGCGCACCACGATCATGCACCGCGCCGCCGACGGCACCTGCCGCGAGCTGCTGCCCGAGCCGTGGAGCGCCCGCACCCGCGTGCACGAATACGGCGGGCGGCCCTACGCGGTGACCCCCGAGGGCGATGTGATCTTCGCCTGTCTCGCCGACCAGCGCCTCTACCTGCTCAAGGACCGCGCCGGCCGTACCGACCGCGCCGATCTCGCCGACCGCGAAGGCCTCAGTGATCTCGCCGACCGCGCCGATCTCGCCGACCGCGAAGGCCTCAACGACCTCGCCGAGCGCGCCGACGAGCCCGTCCCGCTCACCCCCGACGGCGACCGCTACGCCGACCTGCTGGTCCGCGACGATCAGGTCTGGTGCGTACGCGAGCGGCACACCGACGACGGGAAGACGACCAGGGCCGTCGTCTCCATCCCGATCGGCGGCGGTGAGACCCGCGAATGGGTCACCGGCGGCGACTTCTACGCCTCTCCCGCCATCTCCCCCGATGGACGGCATCTCGCTTACATCACCTGGAACCATCCGCTCATGCCGTGGACCGGCACCGAGCTGCGCGTCACCCGCCTGTCCGACGGCACCTCGTGGACCGTGGGCGGCGGTCCGGCCGAGTCCGTGCTCGCGCCCAGCTGGAAGGACGACGGCCACCTCTACCTGATCTCCGACCGCTCCGGCTGGTGGAACCTCTACCAGACCGGCCTCCATGACCTCTCGCCGAAGCCGCTCCATCCCCTGGAGGAGGAGTTCGCCTGGCCGCCGTGGACGCTGGGCGGCCTGCCCTACGTCGTGCTCGGCGACGGACGGCTCGCGGTGCTGCACGGGCGCGGCGACCTGCGGCTCGGCCTCCTCGACCCGCAGACGGGCCGGCTCACCGACCTCGATCCGCCGGGCGACGGGTGGGATCCGGCGCTGGCCGCCGACGGCACCGGTGTGACCGGCATCGCGTACGGCGCCGCGGTCCCGAAGTCGCTCATCCGCGTCGACACCGTCACCGGCCAGGCCGAGACCCTCAGGCGCGATGTCGACGAACTGCCCGACCTCGCCTGCCTGCCCACGCCTCGACCGGTGGAGATGGGGCACCGGGTGCACGGCTTCCTCTATCCGCCGTCCAACCCGGCCGCCGAGGACTCGGAGGAGGCTCCTCCTTACGTGCTCTTCGTGCACGGCGGTCCGACGGCGCACGAGGGCACGGCGCTCGACCTGGAGAAGGCGTACCTCACCTCACGCGGCATCGGCGTGCTCGACGTCAACTACGGCGGGTCCAGCGGCTACGGCCGGGCTTATCGCGATCGGCTGAAGGGGCAGTGGGGCGTCGTCGACGTCGAGGACACGATCATGGCCGCCGAATGGCTGGTGGCTGAGGGACTGGCCGATCCCGGGCGCATCGCGGTGCGCGGCGGCAGCGCGGGCGGCTGGACCGTCATGGCGGCCTGCTGCCGTTCGGACGTGTTCGCGGGGGGCGTGTCCTACTACGGCGTCAGCGCGCTCGCCCCGCTCCATGCCCACACCCATGATTTCGAGTCGCGTTACGTGGAGTGGCTGGTCGGCCCGGAGGACCCGCGGCTGTACGCCGAGCGCGAGCCGCTGGCGCTGGTCGACGGCGTCTCCTGCCCGATGCTGCTGCTCCAGGGGCTCGACGATCCCGTGGTGCCGCCCGAGCAGTCGGCGGCCTTCGCCGACGCGCTGGCCGAGCGCGGCGTCTCGTGCACCTATCTGGCGTTCGAGGGTGAGTCGCACGGTTTCCGGCGCACCGAGACGCGGGCCACCGCCCTGGCTGCGGAGCTGGCGTTCTACCAGCAGATTTTCAGCTGATTCTCGCTTTCGTCGCCATCAATCACGGTTCTTGGACAGAACCGGTATCACTCGGCGGTCGCTACTCGCCAACGGTTGAATAACCGCCCTCGACACCGCCCTCCCCAAGTGGATTGCTCGAAGGAGCAGCACGTAGGGCGCGCCTCGCGGCCACGAAGCGCGCCCCACTGGCCAGCCACATATCCCCATCTCGGCACGAGGGAGGGCCAGATGGCCAGCTTGCGCCATCTCAGCATCGCCGTGGTGGCCGCGGCAAGTCTGCTCGCCGCCGCCTGCGCCACGGACACCGGCACGAACGGCTCGGCACCACCGACAGCGGCCCAGGACACCGGCAAGCCCTTGTCGGGCGGCACGATCAGGCTGGTGGGCGGCGGCGACGTCGACCATCTCGATCCCACCAGCGCCTACTACACGGTCACCAACGGCATCATGCGCGCTTACGCGCGCCAGCTGTTCAACCTGAGCGGCGTGGCCAAGGAGGCCGACACCACCAAGGGCTTCGCCGTCGTCCCCGACGTCGCCGCCGAGCTGCCGACGACCGCGAACGGCGGCCTCAGCTCCGACGGCCTCACGTACACGATCAAGCTGCGCGACGGCGTCCATTGGGACACCCAGCCGCCGCGGACCGTGACCGCGGGCGACTTCGTCCGCGGCTTCAAGCGCCTCTGCAACCCGGTGGCCGGAGCGGGCGCGCCCGGCTACTACACCAGCACGATCAAGGGGATGGCCGCCTACTGCGCGGCCTACGGCAAGGCGTTCGAGCAGGCCAAGCCCACGGCGGCGGCGCTGGCCGCCTTCCAGAACTCGCACGACATCGCCGGCGTGCGGGCCAAGGATGACAAGACGATCGTGTTCACGCTGGTCCAGCCGGCGGGCGACTTCCTCAACATCCTGTCGCTGAACTTCTCCTCGGCCGCGCCCCAGGAGTACGACCAGTACGTCCCGGACGACGCCACCTTCCGCCAGCACGTGATCTCCGACGGCCCGTACAAGATCACCCAGTACGTGGCCACCAAGTCGATCAGGCTGGAGAGGAACCCCGCCTGGACACAGGCGGCCGACCCGATCAGGCACCAGTACGCCAACGCCGTCGACGTCAAGATGGGCGTCACCGAGCCCGACGCGGTGCAGCAGCAGATCGAGGCGGGCAGCGCGGACCTGTCCTGGGACCTGCCGGTGCCGACCGCCCAGATCCCACGGCTGAAGAGCGGCGACCCCGACTTCAAGATCTTCCCGGGCGCCGTGACGAACCCGTATCTGGTGTTCAACCAGCAGAGCAAGAACGAGAACGGCGCCATGGGCAAGCTCAAGGTGCGCCAGGCCATCGAGTACGCGATCAACAAGGTGGCCATCGCCAAGATCTACGGCGGTGCCGACGTGGCGACCCCGCTGCACACGGCCATCCCACCGGGCAACATCGGCTACCAGGAGTACAACCCGTACCCGACGCCCGGTGACCAGGGTGACCCGGCCAAGTGCAAGCAGCTGCTCGCCGAGGCGGGCTACCCGAACGGGATGACCCTCATCGGCGCGTTCCGCAACGCGGGCAACCACCCGGCCAACTTCCAGTCCTACTCGGCCGACCTGCAGAAGTGCGGGATCACCGTCAAGGGCCTGCCCGTACGGCAGGGCGACTACTACGGCGCCTTCCTGCAGAACCCGACCATCGCCAAGGACAGCAAGTGGGACATCTCAGCCCCCGGCTGGGTGCCCGACTGGTACGGCAACAACGGCCGCGCCGTCTCCCAGCCGCTGTTCCAGACCAACTGCACGCCGGGCACGAGCAACTACGGCTGCTACAGCAACCCGAAGGTGGACACCCTCATCAAGCAGGCGCTGGCCGAGCCCGACGCGGCCAAGGCGGCCGGCCTCTGGCACCAGGTCGACCAGACGGTGATGGCCGACGCGGTGATCGTGCCGTTCGGCAACCAGAACACGCCGATCTACAAGAGCAAGCGGGTGCGCAACGCGCTGTATCTGCCCGCGTTCCAGGTCTACGACATCACCAACCTCTGGCTTGACCCCAACTCGCCATGACCGTGCGGCGCCCCGTGGGACTCCCACGGGGCGCCGCTAGGGAGGAACATGAGCCTGCTAGAGGTGACGGACCTGAAGGTGACCTTCCCCACCTCCGACGGCCTGGTCCAGGCGGTGCGGGGACTGTCGTTCACCGTCGACCGCGGCCGGACGCTGGCGATCGTCGGCGAGTCCGGGAGCGGCAAGACCGTGAGCACCCAGGCCATCCTCGGCCTCTCCCCCGGAGCCGACATATCCGGCACCGCCCTGTTCGAAGGGGTGGACCTGCTCGAACTGGACCGCGAGCAGCTACGCCGCATCCGCGGGGCGGAGATCAGCGTCGTCTTCCAGGACCCGCTGACCAGCCTGCACCCGCTCTACAAGGTCGGCCGGCAGATCGAGGAGCTCTTCCACGTCCACCGGCCCGACACCAGCCGCGCCGAGGCCCGCAAGCGCGCGATCGAACTGCTCGGCCTGGTCGGCATCCCCCGGCCGGACCGGCGGGTGGACGACTATCCGCACCAGTTCTCCGGCGGCATGCGGCAGCGCGCGATGATCGCCATGTCGCTGGCGCTGAATCCGAAGCTCATCGTCGCGGACGAGCCGACCACCGCGCTCGACGCGACCGTCCAGGCGCAGATCCTCGAGCTCATCGGCCGGGTCCAGGCCGAGTTCGACATCGCGCTCATCCTCATCACCCATGATCTCGGCGTCGTGGCGGGGATCGCCGACGAGGTGCTGGTCATGTACGCGGGCCTGGTGGCCGAGCGGGCCGACCGGCGTACCCTCTACTACCGCCCGCACCACCCCTACACCAAGGGCCTGCTGGAGTCGATCCCGGGCAGCACCGGGGCCCGGGGCGAACGGCTGCGGCCCATCCCCGGCTCCCCGCCGTCGCTGATCGACCTCCCCTCGGGCTGCGCCTTCCACCCGCGCTGCCCGTACGCCATGCCGGTCTGCGCGGCCGAGCGGCCGCCGCTGTCCAGGGTCACCGGCGGCGACGGGCACGCCTCGGCCTGCTGGCTGCCCCACGAGGCGGTCGGGCTCGGCCCGGAGGCCGACGCGCTGCGACTGCAGGCGAAGGAGGCCTGATGCTTCTCGAAGTCGAGAACGTCGTCAAACACTTCCCCATCACCACCGGCCTGCTGGTCAAGCAGACGATCGGGCAGGTGCGCGCGGTCGACGGGGTGAGCTTCGACCTGTCGCCGGGCGAGACGCTCGGGCTGGTCGGCGAGACCGGCTGCGGCAAGTCCACGCTCGCCCGCTGCGTCGCGGGCCTGCATCCGATCACCTCGGGCCGGGTCCGCTTCGACGGCGACGACATCACGAACCTGCCCAGAGCCAGGATGCGGGCCTACCGGCGCGACATCCAGGTCATCTTCCAGGACCCCTACGGCTCACTGAACCCGCGCCGGCGCGTCGGCTCGATCATCGCCGACCCGCTCGTGGTCCACCGGGTGAGCCGCGGCGCCGAGCTGCGCCGTACCGTGCAGGAGCTGATGGAACGGGTGGGGCTCAACCCCGAGCACTACAACCGGTTCCCCGCGGAGTTCTCCGGTGGGCAGCGGCAGCGGATCGGGGTGGCCAGGGCGCTCGCGCTGCGGCCCCGGTTGATCATCTGCGACGAGCCGGTGTCCGCGCTGGATGTGTCCATCCAGGCGCAGATCCTCAACCTGCTGAAGGATTTGCAGGACGAGTTCGGGCTGACGTACCTGTTCATCGCGCACGACCTGTCGGTGGTGCGGCACATCAGTGACCGGATCGCGGTCATGTACCTGGGCAAGATCGTCGAGCTCGCGGGGGCCGACGAGCTGCACGAACATCCCCGACATCCCTACACGAACGCCCTCCTTTCCGCCACGGCAGTGGCCGACCCGGACGAGGCCGAACGGCGGCGGCGCATCATCCTCACGGGCGACGTCCCCTCGCCGATCGACCCGCCGTCCGGCTGCCGCTTCCATCCACGGTGCCCGAAGACGCGGGACCGCTGCTCTTCGGAGGAGCCCCCGCTGGCGCTCCGGGACCACCTGGTGGCCTGCCACTTCCCCGTCGAGGCAGGCGAGGACCTGACCGCTTCCGGTTCCGGCTCCGCTTCCGGTTCCGGCTCCGCTTCCGGTTCCGGCTCCGCTTCCGCTTCCGCTTCCGGTTCCGGTTCCGGCTCCGGTTCCGGCTCCGGCTCCGGCTCCGGCTCCGGCTCCGGCTCCGGCTCCGGCTCCGGCTCCGGGAGGAGGCTCGCATGACGCTCACCGAGATCAGACCGGACGCGGTCAGCGACCGGACGATCGCCGGCCGCAGCCCGTGGCAGCTCGCCTGGGCCAGGATCAGGACCGACAAGGTCGCGCTGGTCTCCGGCCTGACCGTGGTCCTGCTCTGCCTGCTGGCGCTGGCGGCCCCGCTCATCGCCGCGTGGAACGGCCACGACCCGGACGAGCAGTTCCGCGACACCGGCATCACCGCGCAGGGGCTGCCGATCGCGCCGAACGGCACGTTCTGGTTCGGCACCGACCGGCTCGGCCGCGACCTGTTCATCAGGGTTCTGTACGGGGCGCGGGTCTCGCTGCTGGTCGGCGTGGTCGCCACCGGGCTGGCGGCGCTGGTGGGCGTCATCGTCGGCCTGCTGGCCGGCTACTACGGCGGCGTCATCGACACCGTGCTGTCCCGGCTCATGGACGTGGTGCTGTCGTTCCCGTACCTGATCTTCGCGATCGCGGTCGTCTCGATCGCCGGGCCGTCGCTGACCGCGACGATCGGGGTGATCGCCTTCTACTCGTGGGCGGCCATCGCGCGGGTCGTGCGCGGCCAGACGCTCTCACTGAAGGAGCGCGAGTACGTCGAGGCCGCCCGGTCCATCGGCTGCGGCGATCTCCGGATCATGTTCGTCGACATCCTGCCGAACCTGCTCGCCCCGGTCATCGTCCTGACCACACTGCTCGTGCCGGCGGCCATCGTCTTCGAGTCGACGCTGTCCTTCCTCGGGCTCGGCATCGTGCCGCCCACCCCCTCCTGGGGCAACCTGCTCAGTGAGGCGCAGGGCTTCTACCGGGTCGCCTACTGGTACCTGGGCTTCCCCGCGGCCACCCTGCTGCTCACCACGCTCGCCTTCAACCTGGTCGGCGACGGCATCAGGGACGCCATCGACCCACGCATGGAACGCCTGTTCAGCCGCCGCGGCCGCCGTAACCGCCTTGGCCGCCTTGACCGTGACGGCCGCCGCCCTCGTCGTCGTAAGGGGGCCTGATGCTCCGCAGATTCCTGATCCGTCGGGCGCTGCTCGGCGTGCTCGTCCTGTGGCTCGTCACGCTGGGCACGTTCCTGCTGTTCTTCGTCGCCCCCAGCGACCCCGCCAGGACGCTGGCCGGCCGCCAGGCCACCCCCGAGCAGGTGGAGCTCATCCGCCACAACCTCGGCCTGGACCGCCCGATCCTCGTCCAGTACCTGGACTACCTGAACCGCCTCATCCACGGCGACCTCGGCCAGTCGTACTTCTCCGGCGAATCCATCGGCAAGCTCCTCTCCCAGGACTTCCCGCCCACGGCCTCGCTCGTGATCGGCGGCGCCATCCTCTGGGTCGTCATCGGCGTGGGCGCCGGAGTCCTCAGCGCCACCCGGGCGCGCTCCCTGCTGGACCGCGTCGTGACGTTCCTGGCCCTGGCCGCCGTGTCCATGCCCACCTTCGTGGTCGGCCTGCTGCTGTTGTACTTCCTGTTCTTCCAGCTCTCCATGGCCGGGGCGCCGCTGCTGCCTCCGGACTCGTACGTGCCGCTCACCGACAGCCCCGGCGAATGGGCCCGCCACCTGATCCTGCCCTGGATCACGCTCGCCATGGTCCAGGCCGCCTCCTACGTACGCCTGACGCGCGGGTCGATGCTGGACATCCTCGGCGAGGACTACATCCGCACCGCCCGCGCCAAGGGCGTCCCCGAAGGCCAGGTCATCTACCGGCACGGCTTACGCGCCGCCCTGACGCCGGTGGTGACGCAACTCGGCGTCGACGTGGGCACGCTGATCGGCGGGGTGGTGGTGACGGAGTCGGTCTTCGGGCTCGGCGGCATCGGGCAGGCTGTGGTGCAGGCATTCGTCAGCGGCGACCTCCCGGTCATCATGGGCGTCGTCGTCCTCGCCACCACGGCCGTCGTCGTGGCCAACCTCCTGGTGGACATCACCTACGGCCTCCTGGACCCACGCATCCGCCTGACCTGACCCCGTCGTGGGGCGTGTGGCCGGGGATGTGCGACGGGTGAGGGCGCCCGCAGCGCAATGCAGTCGAAGCGAACCCCCTCCCGTTCCGACCACGCCCCACCTCTCCCTCCCGCCGCCCACTCCCCCGCCCTCCACTCCCCCGCCCCGCCCTCCGAGCGCCGCGTCGGCGAGCCGTGGCACGGCCGAGTCCGGCGCCTGTGATCGGAGCAGAGACCCTCGGCGCTGGCTGTGCCGAGGGTCTCGCGGCTTCGCGCAGGGCGCCCAGCGGAGCGTAGATTGCCGGGCCGGGAAGCCGGGGCCCAAAAGCGTGACCGCGTCAGAAGCCGAATTCCGCAGTGATCTTCTGATCGATGGCCTCCGCCTTGGGGGTGTAGACCCGATAGAAGTCCTTGCCGCACTCCAGATCGTCCAGAGCGGCCTTGACCTCCTTGGCCAGGTACGGCTTGGCCTGGGCGGGCGTGAGCGTGGCTCCGAAGGTCCGCTTGGGCTCGCCCTTCTTGGGGGGCGACGGCACGTCGGGAACGTCCTCGCGCTGCCGGCGACCGATCCGGTCCTCCTGGTCGAGGAACTCCCTCCAGCCACGCTGCCACAGTTCCGACGGCACGGTGCTGGAGACCTTGTATCCCTTGCCCGTCAGGCACGTGGCCATGCTCGATGCCAGCTTGATCAGCTCGGGGTCGCCGTCGATCTCACGCTCATACGCCGGTCCCGTGACGGCCTCGCTCTGTTCGAGCAGGTCTTGGTCGGACGTCACCTTCTTGCCGAGGACCTGCTTGGCCGCGACGACGAAGCAGGCGGTCATGGCCTTCCAGTAGCTCGTGCGCTGAGCTGGGGAGAGCTTCGCCCGGATTTTGTCGTTGGGGTCGTCCCCGGAGAGGTCGGGCATGCTGTCGGGAGCGTCTGGGCCCTTCGGGTAGACGAATAACGAGAAGACCCCGAAGCCGTACTTCGCCCGCTGGGCCTTCAACGCCTCATAGTCGCCGGCTCTGCGCTTGCGCTCCCCCTCGGTGTCGGGATCTTCGGCCGGCACGTAGGCGATGTACTTGAAGCCCTTCTGCTTCATGCAGTCCGCCTTGACGGACTGGAACTGGCGTCTCTTCTCCTGTGTCGTCGCGGCCGGCTTCGAGGCAGGTGAAGCGCTCTTCGCAGTCGGCTCGGCGTCGCCCCCGCAGCCGCTGAGCACGGCCGTCGCAACCAGGAGCAAGGCGGTCTTCCTGATGGTGTTCATGGCTGGTCTCCCCGTATGTCAACGTCACGCGCGCACGCGACCGCCGAGGCACCTGTACGGCTCGTGGTGGCGTCCGGCGCTCTCGCGGGCGCGCGTGATCTGCTTCTTCCGTGGCTCGCGTACGAACCGGCTACCGTCGGATCCGGCAGGTCGCGCGGGTCCGGCCGCAAGCGACCCTTGCGGCTAGCGCCGAGCACTGCCGCAACAGTCGCCCGCCTGGACGTGCTGCGGGCCGTCCCCCGTGCCCCGGTCGGAGGCCGTGGACGCGACCATCACGATCAGCGCCAATGTAGATCTTGCTGACATGCCCGGCAACCATACTCTGTTTAATGAAGTATGGTCAATCGCGCAGCCTTCCCGTCTGCCGTCGCCCACCGCTCGTCTTCGGGACGGCGGACGGGAAGGTGGGCCGCACGGCACCCACCAGCTACCCGCACAAGGTGATCACGGCCATCCCGGAGTCTGAGCCCCCGGAAGCGGGGTCATATCTGTGCTGGTCTGCATCGGTCTACGGCGAACCCAGCGGGCCAACGGCACGCAGTGCGGCGATCAGCCCGAAGGAGTTCCCAAAAGAGCCTCTAAAGCCATTGACTTTCAGCACGGAAAGCACTGATCGCGAACCTCAGCGCGCGAACTCGGTCGCGCGCGACTCCCGGACGACGGTGATGCGGATCTGGCCCGGATAGGTCAGCTCCTCCTCAACCTGCTTCGCCACATCCCGCGCGATCACCTGCGCCTGGATGTCGTCGATCGCGTCCGGCTTCACCATCACCCGGATCTCCCGCCCCGCCTGCATGGCGAACACCTTCTCCACCCCGTCATACGACTGCGCGATCTCCTCCAGCCGCTCCAGCCGCTTGACGTACGCCTCCAGCGACTCCCGTCGCGCACCTGGACGGCTGCCGCTGATCGCGTCGGCCGCCTGCGTGAGCACGGCCTCGACCGTGCGGACCTCGACCTCGTTGTGGTGTGCCTCGATGGCGTGCACCACGTCCTCCTGCTCGCCGTATCTGCGGGCGATCTCCGCCCCGATCAGCGCGTGGCTGCCCTCGACCTCGTGCGTCAGGGCCTTGCCGATGTCGTGCAGGAGGGCGCAGCGCTTCATCAGCGACTGGTCCATCTTGAGCTCGGCGGCCATGATTCCGGCGATGTGCGCGGACTCGATGAGGTGTTTGAGGACATTCTGTCCGTAGGAGGTGCGGTATCGGAGCTGGCCGAGCAGCAGCGTCAGCTCGGGGTGCATGTCCGTGATGCCCAGCTCGACCAGCGCGTCATCACCCGCCCGCGCGCACAGCTCCTGCACCTCCGCACGACTGCGCTCGTGCGCCTCCTCGATGCGCTGGGGGTGAATGCGGCCGTCGAGGACCAGTTTCTCCAGCGTGAGCCGGGCAGTTTCCCGGCGTACCGGGTCAAAACACGACAGCAACACCGCTTCCGGCGTGTCGTCGATGATCAGGTTCACGCCGGTCGTCGACTCGAACGCCCGGATGTTGCGCCCCTCACGGCCGATGATCCGGCCCTTCATCTCGTCGCCGGGCAGGTGCAGCACACTCACCACGGACTCGGCCGTCTGCTCGGCCGCCATCCGCTGCACGGCCAGCGTCACGATCTTGGTAGCCCGCTTCTCGCCTTCCTTGCGCGCATCGCCCTCGATCTCCCTGACGATCAGCGCGGCCTCGCGCTTGGCCTGGTTCTCGATCTCGCGGACCAGCTCGCTCTTGGCCTGCTCCCCGGTGAGCCCGGCGACGCGCTCGAGGATCACCCGCCGCTCGTTCTCGACCTGCAGCAGCTCCGCGCGCCGGTCGGCCAGCTCGACCTCGGTCTCGCCCAGCTTGCGATCGCGTTCGGCCTGTCGCCTGGCCTCCTCATCGAGCCGCTGCTCGCGCTCGGCCAGCCGCCCTTCCCTGCGTTCGAGGTCGGCCCGGAGCTCCTTGAGCTCGGCCTTGAGTATCCGCCCCTCCTCCTCGACCTCGCTCCGCAACCGCGCCGCGCTCTCGGCGGCGGCCGCCGACCTGCGCAGGATCTCCTCGGCATCGGACTCGGCCTTGCCCCGGATCTCCCCGGCCTCTTCACGAGCCAGCTCAAGCTCCTCGTGTACGGCCTGCAACTGCTCGGGGCTCGGCTTGAGCACTCGCGAACCGCTGCCCGATGTGCGGCGGACGACGATGAGCAACGCGGCGATCATCCCGAACGCCAGCAGGAGCACCGCCACCGACAGCACCACGACAAGCGGCCCCATGTGCTCCCCGCCCTCCTCGCGTCGTCAAGACTCGTAACGCGCCCTCAAAACGGGAGGGGTCACATGCGCGGCGCTGATCGCCCAAACGGCATCTTCACCACGACCGATATCCAACCAAGACTGACCGGGCGTCGACTGGGGTAGCCGACACCTCGCCTGCCTCGATCCACCGAGCTCGTTCGTCCGTCAATCACCGGTATGGCAATCCGCACTGCGCGGAATAACTCCTCACTGCCGTCGAGGTTATGCGTCGAACAAGTCACGAGCAAGCAAACGAGTCATCAAGCGTGTCTTACGGGCTTGCATCTCGTCATTCAGCCAGATTTCCCGCTTCTGCCCCGAAATGCCGCTCCACACGCAACTACGCACGCCCTCCCACCAAACCCGAGCCCGACCAGAAAGAGGACCACCTTCGCTACCGGCAGGACCCAAATCCCCGCCCCGAAAGACCGGGCGCCCCCTCGGACGACCCGCACCCCAATGCCGCCCGAGCATCCCCGCCGGGAGGGGTCAGGAGAAGTCGTCCTCGATCTCGACGCCCTCCGTCTCCAGCGCCTCGCGGATGACGCGGAAGGCCAGTCCCGGGGCGTACCCCTTTCTGGCCAGCATTCCGGCCAGGCGGCGAGTGCGGACCTGGGGGTCGAGGCCGCGGGTGGAGGACAACTTGCGTTCGACGAGACGGCGCGCCGTTTCGAGCTCCTGGTCGGGCTCGAGGCGGTCCACGGCCTCGTTGACGGTCTCGGAGTCGACACCGCGGTGGCGGAGCTCCGCGGCCAGAGCGCGTTTGGCGAGCCCACGACCGTGGTGGCGGGAGTCGACCCAGGCTTCGGCGAATGCCTCGTCGTTGATCAGGCCCAGCTCGGAGAAGCGATCGAGGACTGTCTCCGCGGCCTCATCCGGCACGTCACGCTTACGGAGCGCCTCGGCCAGTTGGGCTCGCGTCTTGGGAGCCATCGTGAGCAGACGGAGGCAGATGGCCCGAGCCACCGACTCAGGATCGGCGCTGGGAGCGGCACTGGCGGCCGACCCCTCATCGGGCCCGTCAGGAAGCCACCCAGCACGCCCCCGAGAGCCCGCCGAACGTGCGCCCTTCCCACCCCGCCCACCTGATCGCCGTCCTCTTCCGGAGCGCTTTCCCCCACGCCGGCCATCCTGGTAAGGATCATCGTCGGCCTGGCCACCGGTATAGGACCCGCCCTCGAACTGACCGCTTTCGGTGCCCGCACCGGATGACAGCCCGTCCTGGGAGAACGGTACGTCGCCTCGGGGAGAGGGGTTTTCCGCGTTGGACGATGAATTGCCTTGGGCAGGCGGAGGCACGTCGTGGCCTCGGGGAGACACGCGGTCTGCGGTGGACAGTGAGTTGGCGTGGGCAGGCGGAGGCACCTCGTCGCCCCGGGGAAACGCACTGCCTGCCGTGGGCGGTGAGTTGCCCCGAGCGGGCGGCCAGGCGGTTTCTTGGGACGCAGTTGAGATCCGCTCGTCGCTCTGCCCGCCGCCCGACTCGCCGCCTGAATCACCGGACGACTCAGCGGTCGATGCTGCGCCCAACTCGGAGCTCGGCTCGGCAGGTGCGTGAGTGCGCTGGCTGGGTGGTGGGTCGGCCGGGGTGCGGGGCCGTTGGCGCCATTCGCTGAGCGACGGCCACCCTGCCGACGACTCCCCGCCGGACAGCTTTCCGCTGGATGGTTCAGCGCCGGACAACTTGGCACCGGACAGTTCGCTACCAGCCAGCTTCGCACCGGACGGCTCGCTACCGGGTAGCCCATCTGATGGCTCACCACGAGACAGCTTCCCACTGGACGGTTGGCCACCGAGCAGCCTTCCACCGGACGGTTCACTTCCGACTGGCTTTGCGCTGGACGGTTTCCTCCGGGATGGTTTCCGGCCTCGGGGCGGGTCGTCCGAGGAGGACCAGGACCCGGAGGGCCAGGTGTCATCAGGAGTTGACGACCGCGGGGAGGGGTTGGCGGTGGGGTTGCGGCGGCGGCCGGGAGGTGGGGTGGGGAGGTCGGGCCAGGCGCCCCAGTCGTGGGAGTGGGGCGCCTGCGACGGGTCCGTGTCACTCATGCGACGACCGATCAGACGTCACCGGGCTTCGGCGTGGCGGCGGCCTTGGCGCCGCGGCCCGAGGGAGCGGCGGCCGGGGCGGCCGGGGCCGCGGGGGCCTCGGCGGGGGCGTCCAAGCGAGGGCCGACGCCGAGCTTGTCCTTGATCTTCTTCTCGATCTCGTTGGACATGTCGGGGTGGTTCTTCAGGAAGTTGCGGGCATTCTCCTTGCCCTGGCCGAGCTGGTCGCCCTCGTAGGTGTACCAGGCGCCGGACTTGCGGACGAAGCCGTGCTCGACACCCATGTCGATGAGGCCGCCCTCGCGGGAGACGCCCACGCCGTAGAGGATGTCGAAGTCGGCGACCCGGAAGGGCGGGGCCATCTTGTTCTTGACGACCTTGACCCGTGTACGGTTGCCGACCGCCTCCGTGCCGTCCTTGAGCGTCTCGATGCGGCGGATGTCGAGGCGGACCGAGGCGTAGAACTTGAGCGCCTTACCGCCGGTCGTGGTCTCGGGCGAGCCGAACATGACGCCGATCTTCTCGCGGAGCTGGTTGATGAAGATGGCGGTGGTGCCGGTGTTGCTGAGCGCGCCGGCGACCTTGCGCAGGGCCTGGGACATCAGGCGGGCCTGGAGGCCAACGTGGCTGTCGCCCATCTCGCCCTCGATTTCGGCCTTGGGGACCAGGGCGGCCACCGAGTCGATGACGATGATGTCGACGGCGCCCGACCTGATCAGCATGTCGGCGATCTCGAGCGCCTGCTCACCCGTGTCGGGCTGGGAGACGAGCAGGGCGTCGGTGTCGACGCCGAGCTTCTTGGCGTATTCGGGGTCGAGGGCGTGCTCGGCGTCGATGAACGCCGCGATGCCGCCCGCGCGCTGGGCATTGGCCACCGCGTGCAGAGCCACCGTGGTCTTACCCGAGGACTCCGGGCCGTAGATCTCGACGATCCTGCCACGCGGCAACCCGCCGATGCCCAGCGCGACGTCCAGGGAGATCGAACCCGTGGGGATCACCTCGATGGGGGCACGGACGTCGTCACCGAGGCGCATGACGGAGCCCTTGCCGAACTGCCTCTCGATCTGAGCGAGGGCTGTCTCGAGGGCCTTCTCGCGGTCGTTGATAGCCATGGGAACTCCCCCTGGAGGGTTGTGGTCCGATCAGTCGAGTGAAAGCTACGGCCTGCCACCGACAGTTTTGCGGAGTCGTCGCTGGGAGGGCGAGGCCTGGCGGATTACATCCTAGCCGAACGGCTGTTCGATCACCGCAGGAACACGCGGTAGCACCCAACGCAAACGGCTCCCGTCCCCCGACAACCGAACGTTGAGCGCGTGGCGATGAACCTTGACGGACGCGAGCTCGTGACATCGAAGATCAAGTGTGCAGGTTGAAGATCAAGTGTGCAGGTTAGAACGTCTGCCCACAGGGGTTGGACGAGGCGGTCCACCCGCGCGCTGACGGGGACCGCGATGATTTCCGCAGACGCGCGGAGTCTATTCCTTTGGTGGGCCGGACCTTCCCCGGCCCCAATGGCGAGAGGAGACCCGATCGTGGCAGTGGGGATCTTCGCGGGCATCCCTGTCCGCGACTGCAAGAGCGCCGTGGAGTGGTACACCAGGCTTCTCGGCAAGGGTCCGTCGTTCTGGCCCAACGACGTCGAAGCGGTGTGGCAACTGGCCGAGGACCGGTACGTGTACGTCATCGAGGACGTCGCTCGCGCCGGAGGCGGCGTGAGCATGATCTGGCTGGACGATCCGACGTCCGAGGTGGAGCGGATCGCAGGGCGCGGCCTGCGGCCGGTGGACATGGAGCAGCACGGCAACGTCTGCAAGTGGGTCTTCCGTGACGCTGACGGCAACGAGACAGGCATCGGAGGCGAGACTATGCCTGCGCCCTGAATCGGAAATTCAGTCACTCCGGCTTTGATGGCATGCGCTCAACGTTCGCTGGCACACGACAGCTCTGCCTGGAATGCCGACCGAGGTACGCCTTGACCCATCCGCTCGCGCATCCGCCGATTCGGGGGCACCCCCGACTCGGATGTGACGTCCGCCCCGGCGACGGAGCTATGGAGGATTACGAGCAGGGAGGTTAGCGGGGCAGGGAGGTCAGCGTAGGGAGGTCAGCGTAGGGAGATCAGCGTAGGGAGATCAGCGGGGCCGTGAGGTTAGCCGGAGCAGGGAGGTCAGCGGAGCCGGGAGGAGACGTTCTCGACCTGGCAGACCGCGCGCCAGACGGTCTTGGCGCTCTCGCCGTCGGCCAGTGCCTGGTCGACCGTCCGCCCTTCGAGCGGGGCGAGCACGTAGTCGCGGGCCCACGAGTCGGCGTACGACTCCCCGAAGTGAGCGCGCATCCGTCTCCAGAACTCGGTCAGCCGCATCACACAAGTATGGAACCGCCGGAAGGGTGGGTAGGACACCCCCATGGCAAAGACCCCCAAGTCCTCCCCGCCCAAGTCCGCCGAGTGCAAAGCCAACCGAAAGAAGCGCCGCCGGCTCCGGTTAACCCAGCGCTTAGCCGTACAGCAGGAGAAATCGGAGAGAGCCGAAAAGCACGCGGGCATCAGGCAGGAACCTCGGGCGGGCACACCGCGCACGCGTAGAGCGTCGCGCCGGTAGATCACATCACGCGCGAGCCGTACATCTCACCCAGATGGTCGGCGAGCAGCTCCAGCCGGGCGCCGTCGGGGTCCTTGAAGTAGATGGAGGCGCCGCTCTCGATCTGGTGCGGCACGCCGGCCACCTCGAGCTTGCCGCGCAGCCGCTCCCAGGTCGCGGGGTCGACGGAGATCGCGATGTGGTGCAGCCCGCCGAGCACCTCCTGGTAGGGGCCGAGGTCGAGCCCCGGGAAGTCGAAGAAGGCGAGCAGGTTGCCGTTGCCGATGTCGAAGAAGAAGTGGTTGGAGCCCTTGAAGTCACGGTTCTCGAAAATCTCCGTCAAGGGGAACTCAAGGAGCTCCTGGTAGAACTTGACCGTCCGCTCCACGTCCGACGACAGCAGGGCGAAATGGTGCAGACCGCGCGCACTACTGGACGGCCGGTGCGCTAAGAGGTAGCGCTCCCTGATGTCCTCGCGGCGGCTCTCAATGGCTGCGTAGTCGATGCCCACGCTCGCTCTATGTCCGCAGCACCCCCGCCTCAATCGCGCACCACCGCCACAATGAGTTTTCTGTCGGTGCCACGAGGCAGTATGTGCTGGTGAGCTCGCTAGAACATTTCTCCCACACCACCAGGCAGTGGTTCGCCGGAGCGTTCGAGGCGCCCACGAGCGCGCAGGAAGGCGCGTGGGAGTCCATCGCGCGCGGTGACAACACCCTGGTGGTGGCGCCCACCGGGTCGGGCAAGACGCTGGCCGCCTTCCTGTGGTCCCTCGACCGCCTGGCCGCCGCCGACCGCCTGGCCGCCGCCGACCGCCCCACCACCGCCGCGACGGATCCGACACAGGTCGACGCAGGTTCCGAGCAGGGCGACGCGGATCCGAAGCAGGGCGAGGCCGGTCCCAAGCAGGTCAAGAAGCAGACCAAGGTCCTGTACGTGTCGCCGCTCAAAGCGCTGGCCGTCGACGTGGAGCGCAACCTGCGTGCCCCGCTGGCCGGGCTCAAGCAGACCGCGCGCCGGCTCGGCCTGCCGGTGCCGGAGATCTCGGTGTCGATCCGCTCCGGCGATACCCCGGCCGAGGACCGCAGGCGGTTCGCCGCCCACCCGTCCGACATTCTCATCACCACGCCGGAGTCACTGTTCCTGCTGCTCACCAGCCAGGCGCGCGAGGCGTTGCGGGGCGTCGAGACGGTGATCGTCGACGAGGTGCATGCGGTGGCCGCCACCAAGCGCGGTGCCCACCTGGCGCTCAGCCTCGAGCGGCTCGACGCCCTGCTCCAACGGCCCGCGCAGCGGATCGGGCTGTCGGCGACCGTACGACCGGTGAGCGAGGTCGCGGCGTTCCTCGGCGGGTCCCGCCCCGCGACGGTCGTGCAGCCGCCCTCCGACAAGGTCATCGAGGTCGAGGTGGTCGTCCCGGTCGAGGACATGACGGAGATGGAGGGCAGGCCGCGGTCCGCCAACGGCGGGCCGGGGTCCGCCGACAGCGGGCCCGGGTTCGGCGACAGCGGGTTCACCGACGGCGACGAGCCCGAGCCGTCCAGCCGGTCGATCTGGCCGCATGTCGAAAACCACCTGTTCGAGCTGATCGAGGCGCACTCGTCGACGATCGTGTTCGCCAATTCCAGACGGCTGGCCGAACGCCTCTGCACCAGGCTCAACGAGCTCGCCTACGAGCGCGTACAGGGGCCCGAGGCCGTCGACCTGTCGATCTGGGAGACACCGTTGCCGGGAGATCCGCCCAGGCCGACGCCGCTGCCGGGAGATCCGCCCCGCCCGACGCCGCTGCCGGGAGGCCCGTCCCGGCGGGCGCCCGCCGAGATGATGGCGCAGGCCGGGGCGAGCAAGGGCGTGGTCACCGAGATCGTCCGCGCGCACCACGGCTCGGTGTCCAAGGAGGAGCGGGCGCAGATCGAGGAGGCGCTCAAGTCGGGCCGGCTGCCCGCCGTGGTCGCGACGTCCAGCCTGGAGCTGGGCATCGACATGGGCGCCGTCGACCTGGTCGCGTGTGTGGAGGCGCCGCCGAGTGTGGCGAGCGGGCTCCAGCGCATCGGCCGGGCGGGTCACCAGGTGGGCGCGGTGTCCAAGGGAGTGATCTTCCCGAAATACCGCGGCGACCTGATCCAGACCGCCGTCGTGGCCGAACGCATGATGAGCGGCCAGATCGAGGAGCTGCGCTACCCGCGCAATCCGCTCGACGTGCTGGCCCAGCAGATCGTGGCGATGACCGCGCTGGAGGAGTGGACGGTCGACGAGCTGGAGGCCGTGGTCAAGCGGGCCGCTCCCTACGCGACGCTGCCGCGTACCGCGCTGGAGGCCACGCTCGACATGCTGGCCGGCCGCTACCCGAGTGAGGAGTTCGCCGAGCTGCGGCCGCGGGTGGTCTGGGACCGGGTGACGGGCACGTTGCAGGGCCGTCCGGGCGCGCAGCGGCTGGCGGTGACCAACGGCGGCACGATCCCCGACCGGGGGCTGTTCGGCGTCTTCCTGGTGGGCGAGAAGGCGTCCCGGGTGGGCGAGCTCGATGAGGAGATGGTCTACGAGTCACGGGTCGGCGACGTGTTCGTCCTGGGTGCGACCTCGTGGCGGATCGAGGACATCACGGCCGACCGGGTGCTCGTCTCCCCCGCGCCCGGCCAGCCGGGCAAGTTGCCGTTCTGGCACGGCGACGCGCCGGGGCGACCGGCCGAGCTGGGCAAGGCGATCGGCGCGTTCCTCCGCGAACATGCGGGAAACACCTCCAACGACCGCATGCGAGCGGCCGGCCTCGACGAATACGCCGCCCGCAACCTGCGCGCCTACCTCGACGAACAGCGTGAGGCCACCGGCTACGTCCCCGACGACCGCACCCTCCTGGTCGAACGCTTCCACGACGAGCTCGGCGACTGGCGCGTCGTCATCCACTCCCCCTACGGCGCGCGGATCCACGCCCCGTGGGCCCTGGCGATCAACCGGCGGCTGCGCGAGCGCTACGGCCTCGACGTGCAGGCCGTTCACTCCGACGACGGCATCGTGCTGCGGATCCCCGACACGCTGGTCGAGCCGCCCACCGACGTGGCGGCGTTCGACGCCGAGGAGATCGAGCGGATCGTCACCGAGGAGCTGGGCGGTTCGGCGATGTTCGCCTCCCGGTTCAGGGAGTGCGCGGGCCGGGCCCTGCTGCTGCCGCGCCGCACGCCCGGCCGGCGCAGCCCGCTCTGGCAGCAGCGGCAGCGGGCCGCCCACCTGCTGGGGGTGGCCTCCCAGTACGCGTCGTTCCCGATCGTGCTGGAGACGATGCGCGAGTGCCTCCAGGACGTGTTCGACGTGCCCGGGCTGGTGGCGCTGATGCGCGACATCGCCGCGCGCCGGGTGCGGGTGGTGGAGGTGGAGACGTCGCAGGCGTCGCCGTTCGCCGCGTCGCTGCTGTTCCACTACATAGGCGCGTTCATGTACGAGGGCGACGCGCCGCTGGCCGAGCGCCGGGCCCAGGCGCTCGCGCTGGACATGACCCTGCTGGCCGAGCTGCTCGGCGAGGCCGACCTGCGGGAACTGCTCGACCCCGACGTCATCTCCGACACCGAACGCGAGCTGGCCAGGCTCGACCGGCCGTTGCGCGACGCCGAGGACCTGGCCGACCTGCTGCGCACGCACGGGCCGCTGCTCGTGCCCGACGTGAGCCTGCGCGGCGGCGATCCCGCCTGGCTGGCGGAGCTCGAACGAGCCCGCCGGGCGATCAAGGTGCGGATCGCGGGAGAGGAGCAGTGGGTGGCGATCGAGGACGCGGCCCGGCTGCGTGACGCGCTGGGCGCGCCGCTGCCGGTCGGAATCCCGCACGCGTTCCTGGAGCCGGTCGCCGATCCGCTGGCCGACCTCGTGGCCCGCCATGCCCGTACGCGCGGGCCCTTCCATGCCGGTACGGCCGCCGCCAGGTTCGGCCTCGGCGTGGCCGTGGTGACCGACGCCCTGCGCCGGCTGGCGGCGGCCGGGCGGGTGGTCAACGGCGAGTTCCGGCCGGGCGGCCGGGGCGAGGAGTGGTGCGACGCCGGTGTGCTGCGGATGCTGCGGCGCAGGTCTCTGGCGCGGCTGCGCAAAGAGGTCGAGCCAGTCCCGCCCGAGACGCTCGGGCTGTTCATGCCCGCCTGGCACGGCATCACCGGCTCGACGCCACGCGGCACCGACGGCAGCGGCACGGCCCGCACGGCGCGGGCGATGGACGCGCTGATCCACAGCGTCGAGCAGCTCCAGGGAGCCGCCGTGCCCGCGTCGGCGCTGGAGACGCTGGTCCTGCCGTCGCGCGTGCCCGGCTACCACCCGGCGCTGCTCGACGAGCTGACCTCGTCGGGCGAGGTGATGTGGGTGGGCCAGGGATCGCTGCCCGGCGGTGACGGCTGGGTGTCGCTCTACTTCGCCGACACCGCTCCCCTGCTGCTGCCCGAGCCCGGCCAGATCACGATGACCCCGGTGCACGAGCGGGTGCTCGACGTGCTGAGCGGCGGCGGGGCGCTGTTCTTCCGGGGGATCTCCGACCAGCTCGGCTCGCTCGACGACGCGGCGCTGGTGTCGGCGCTGTGGGATCTGGTGTGGTCGGGACGCGTGTCCGGCGACACGCTGGCGCCCTTGCGGGCCACGCTCGGGTCGGGCCGGCCCGCGCACCGGCCGGCCACCACGCGCCGGCGGCGGGCCGTGCTGCCGAGCAGGAGCGGGCCGCCCACGGTGGGCGGGCGCTGGTGGCTGCTCCCCGCGCCCGCCGAGGACGCCACCCAGCGGGCCCAGGCCCAGGCCGAGGTACTGCTCGAACGGCATGGGGTGGTGACCCGCGGGGCGGTGACGTCGGAGCGGCTGCCGGGCGGGTTCACGCCGGTCTACCAGGTGCTACGGGCCTACGAGGAGAGCGGGCGGTGCCGCCGGGGCTACTTCGTCGAGGGGCTCGGGGGCGCGCAGTTCGCGCTGCCGGGGGCGGTGGACCGGATGCGCGCCATGGCCCCGAGCGTCGCGCCGACCGGCCCGGCATCCGGCGACCACGGCTTGGGCGCATCCGGGCGGGCCACCGATCGGCGGGCGGTCGTCATGGCCTCGGCCGATCCGGCCAACCCCTACGGGGCGGCGCTGCCGTGGCCGGCGCATCCCGGTGAGGTGGGGCACAAGCCCGGCAGGAAGGCGGGCGCGCTGGTGGTGCTGGTGGACGGGTTCCTCGTGCTGTACGTGGAGCGGGGCGGCAAGACGCTGCTGTCGTTCGCCGACGACGAGCGGCTGCGGCCGGCCGTGGACGCGCTGGCGCTGGCCGTACGAGATGGGGCGCTCGGGAAGCTGACCGTCGAGCGGGCCGACGGCGCCTCGATCGGCGAGTCACCGCTGGCGGCGGCGCTGGAGGAGGCCGGGTTCCACCCGACACCCCGAGGCCTGCGCCTGCGCGCCTGACCAACCAAAAGACCTGACCACCCGAGAGACCTGCCCGGCCGAGAGACCTGCCCTGCCGAAGGGCCCGCGCGCCTGATCGACCCAACGACCCGCGCGCCTGACCCACCGAGAGGGCTGCTCGGCCTGGCAACGTGTACGGGCTCACCCTCTGGATTCCGCAACGACACCGGAAACGGCCGTGACTTTGTATACGATTCCCTCAAATGACTGAGCTGACATTGGGCGGCGCCCACCTCCCGCTTCGCGACCAAGTGACCGCGGAGATCCGCCGACTCATCATCTCCGGCGAGCTCGCCCAGGGTGAGCGCCTGGTCGAGGACCGGCTGGCCGCGCGGCTGGGCGTGTCGCGCAACCCGGTGCGCGAGTCGATCCGGGTGCTCGCCGCTGAAGGGTTCGTGCAGGTCATCCCGAGGATCGGCGCCACCGTGGCGCGGCTGTCGCCGGCGGAGGCCGAGGAGCTCTTCGACGTGCGGATGGCGATCGAGGGGCTGGCGGCCCGGCTGGCGGCACGCAAGCGGACCCCGGAGACGGCCGCCCGGCTGCGGCTGGTGCTCGACTCGGCCAAGGAGGCGGTCGAGGAGGGCAGGCTCGAACGGGTGGCCGACCTCAACACCGCCTTCCACCTGGCCGTGGGCGAGGTGGCGGGCAACTCCTACCTCAATCTGATGATGGCGCCGATGCTGCTGCGGGCTCAGTGGGTCTTCCGGCAGACCGCGGCCGCACGCGGACCGCACTCCTGGTCGGAGCACCTGAGCCTGTGCGAGGCCATCGCGGCGGGCGACGAGGACGAGGCCCAGGCCAGGGCCGTCGCGCACGTCGCCGCCGCCAGGCGGTCCTTCCTGGCCGCAGTACGCCCGGCGAAGCCCCGGCACGATGAGAAAACGGTCGGATAACAACATGAGGTGACGAAACACCGTTGAAATCCAGGTTCTTGTATACAGTCTCCTAAAGTTCGTCCTCCTCACGTTCGTTCCCCCGGAGGCACCATGAGACCCAGGCTGGTCCTGACGCTCGCCGTACTCCCCATAGCCCTGGCGGCTTGCGGTGGAGGCGGTTCGAGCGGCACCCCCGTCGCCCCGTCAGTGGCCGACGCCACGTCCGACAGCCGCGCCGTCGAGAGCGGTGGCACTCTGAACATCGCGCTCAACGCCGACCCCGACGCGCTCGACCCGAGCGTGTCCACCACGCTGGTGGGCCGCGAGGTGTTCGCGAGCATGTGCGAGAAGCTCTTCGACATCGACGCGAAGGCCGCGCTGGTGCCGCAGCTCGCGACCGCTCTGCCCGACGTCTCGGCCGACGGCAAGGAAGTGACGATCAAGCTGCGCGAGGGCGTGAAGTTCAACGACGGCACCGCCTTCGACGCGGAGGCGGTCAAGAAGTCGCTGGATCGCCACCGTACCTGGGAGAAGTCGGCCCGCCAGGCCGACCTGGCCGCCGTGTCCAAGGTGAGCGTGGTCGATCCGGCCACCGTCAAGCTCACGCTGACGCGCGCGTTCACGCCGCTGACGGCGCAACTCGCCGACCGTGCCGGGATGATCATGTCGCCCAAGGCGCTGGAGGCGGCGGGCGACAACTTCGGCGCGAGCCCGGTGTGCGTCGGGCCGTTCAAGTTCGGCGCCCGAACCTCCGGCAGCCAGATCGTGCTGGACAAGGCGCCTGACTACTACGACGCCGCCAAGGTGAAGCTCGACAAGCTCGTATACAAAATCATCGTCGACCCCAACGTACGGGCCGCGAACCTCAAGTCCGGCGACGTCCAGGTGGCAGACCAGCTGGCCACGACCACGGTCAAGGGCGTGCAGGCCGACCCGAACCTCACCGTCGTGTCCGGCGGCGGGCTCGGCTACTACGGCCTGACGATCAACACCGGTAACGCCAACGGCTCCACCGAGAAGCCGGGCACGGTCGACACCCCGCTGGCCAAGAGCCCGCAGCTGCGCGAGGCGTTTGAGCTGGCGCTGGACCGCGACCAGATCAACAAGACCGTCTACAACGGCCTGTACGAGGCCGACTGCTTCCCGCTGCCCGCCGACAGCCCCTATCGCGCGCCCGCGCTCCAGTGCGCCAAGCGCGACCTGGCCAAGGCCAAGCAGCTGGTGCAGGCGTCCGGCGTGCCGACGCCGATCCCGGTCACGCTGACCACGCCCAACGACGCCACCAACCAGCGCCTGGCCCAGGTCATCCAGCAGATGACCAAGGAGGCGGGCTTCAACGTCACGGTGCAGACGGCCGAGTTCGTCAGCACGCTGGAGCAGGGCAAGGCCGGCAAGTTCGACACCGTGCTCAACGGCTGGTCGGGCCGGGTCGATCCGGACGGCAACCTGTCGAACCTGATCACCAGCCGCGGCAGCAACAACTACAGCGGCATGTCCGACGCGGGCATCGACGACCCGATCAAGGAGGCCGCGGCGGTCACGGAGCCGGCCCAGCGCGCCGAGCTGTACGCCAAGGCGTTGCAGCGGGCGGCCGAGGTGCGCGGCGTGGTGTACCTGTATCACAACAAGTACTACCTGGGCATGAACAAGACCGTCGCCGGTGTCCAGTACTTCAAGGACGGCCTGCCGCGCTTCGTCACCGCTGGGTTCGCCGCCTGATGGTCTGGTTCATCCTCCGCAGAGCGGGCTCGGCGGTGATCGTGCTGTTCCTGGCCAGCATCCTGATCTTCCTCGGGATCAGGGCGCTGCCCGGGGACCCGGCCGTGGTGATGGCCGGCGAGGAGGCCTCTCCCGCGATGGTCGAGGCGATCCGCCACGAGTTCGGCCTGGACAAGCCCCTGCCGGCCCAGTACGTCGACTACGTGGGCCAGACCCTGTCCGGCAACCTCGGCCGCTCCACCCAGGACCAGTTGCCGGTAGCCGACATCCTGGCCGAGCGGCTGCCGGTGACGCTGGAGCTGTCGGCGCTGGCCCTGCTGGTGGCGATCGTCGTGGGCCTGGGCGCGGGCATCGTGGCCGCGATGAAGCGGGGCCGGCTGCCCGACTACGTGGCCACCGGCTTCGGCCTGGCGGGGCTGTCCGTGCCGCACTTCTGGCTGGGGCTGCTCGCCATCCTGCTGTTCGCGGTGACGCTGCGCTGGCTGCCCGCCTCCGGGTACGTCCCGTTCACCCAGGACCCCGGCCAGAACCTGCAGCGCATGATCCTGCCCGCCCTGGTGCTCGGCACCGGGTTCGCGGCGATCCTGATGCGGCAGACGCGCTCGGCCATGCTGGGCGCGCTGTCGGCCGACTACGTGCGGACCGCCCGGTCCAAGGGCCTGTCGGAGGCCAAGGTGGTGGGCGCGCACGCGCTGCGCAACAGCCTCACGACCGTGGTGACCGTCCTGGGCCTGCAGCTCGGCGCGCTGATCAGCGGCGCGGTGGTGACGGAGCAGATCTTCGTCATCCCCGGTTTCGGCAAGCTGACCGTGGACGCCGTGCTCACCCGGAACTATCCCGTCATCCAGGCCGTGGTGCTGATCACGGTCATCGGGTACGTGCTGGTCAACCTTCTGGTCGACATCGCGTACGCCTTCCTCAACCCCCGCATCCGGCTGTCGGGAGGCGGGCATGGCTGACGTGCCGGCCGTACCGGTGACGACGGGCCGGGCCGATCGCCGCCGCAGGCTGTGGCGGCGCTTCAGGCGGCGCCCGATGCCGATGGCCGGGCTGGTGCTCGTCGCCGGGTTCCTGCTGCTGGCGCTGCTCGGACCCCTGCTCACCGGCGATCCGTCGGCGCAGGACTACAACGCCACGCTCGCGCCGCCGTCGGGCGCGCACCCGCTCGGCACCGACGACCTGGGCCGCGACGCTCTGGCCAGGATCGCGCACGGGGCGCAGGTATCGTTGCAGGCCGGCGTGCTGTCCACGCTGCTGGCCATGGTGGTCGGCATCCCGATCGGGCTGGTGGCCGGGTTCTACCGGCGCTGGCTGGACCCGGTCGTGATGCGGCTGGTGGACGTGACGCTGGCCTTCCCGTTCCTGGTGTTCGCGGTGGGGCTGGCGGCGATCATCGGCCCCTCACTGAAGGGTGTGGTGCTGGCGCTCGGTTTCTCCCAGTTGCCGGCGGTCATCCGGATCACCCGCGGCGAGGTGCTGGCGATCAGGGAGATGGACTACGTGGCCGCGGCCATCGCCGACGGCGCGACCGACCGCCACATCCTGCTCCGCTACGTGCTGCCGAACTGCTCCAGCCCGCTCATCGTGCAGGCCACGGTGGCGATTCCGGCGGCGATCATCGGTGAGTCGACCCTGTCGTTCCTCGGCCTGGGGGTCCAGCCACCGACGCCGTCGTGGGGCGTGATGCTCACCACCGCCCAGCAGTACCTGGACGTCGCGCCGTGGCTGGCGATCTGGCCGGGACTGATGATCGCGCTGGCCACGCTCGGCTTCAACCTGCTGGGCGACGGGCTGCGTGACGTTCTCGACCCGAGGAGCGGCCGATGAGCCTACTCGAGATCACCGATCTGACCGTCGGCTTCGACACCGAGGACGGCCTGGTGCAGGCGGTCAGGGGCATCTCGCTCGAACTGGGCGAGGGCGAGATCCTGGCGCTCTGCGGCGAGTCGGGCTGCGGCAAGTCGGTCACCGCGATGTCGGTGCCGAGGCTGCTGCCGCCGGACACGACCAGGCTGTCGGGCTCGATCAAGCTCGACGGTCAGGAGCTGACCACGCTGCCCGAGTCGCGGATGCGGCAGATCAGGGGCAAGGAGGTGTCGGTCGTCTTCCAGGAGCCGATGACCTCGCTCAACCCGTCGTTCACGGTCGGCTATCAGATCACCGAGGTGCTGCGCAGGCACGAGGGGCTCTCCCGCAGGGCCGCGCGCGACCGCGCGGTGGAGCTGCTCGAACTGGTCGGCATCCCGCTGCCCGCCCGCCGGATCAAGGAGTATCCGCACCAGCTCTCGGGCGGCATGCGCCAGCGGGTGATGATCGCGATCGCGGTGGCCTGTTCGCCGCGAGTGCTGATCGCCGACGAGCCCACGACCGCGCTGGACGTGACGATCCAGGCGGGCGTGCTCGACGTGTTCCGCGACCTGCGCGACCGGCTCGGCACCGCGGTCATCCTGATCACCCATGACCTGGGCGTGGTCGCCGACATCGCCGACCGGGCCGTGGTCATGTACGCGGGCCGGGCCGTGGAGCAGGCGCCCGTCACCGAACTGTTCGCGCGACCGCGCCATCCGTACACGCTCGGCCTGATGAACGCCCTGCCGTCGGCCGCCGTGAACGGCCGGCTCGCCGAGATCCCCGGCATGGTGCCCTCGCCGCTGACGGACCCGGACGAGTGCGCCTTCCAGGCGCGCTGCACCCGCGCGCAGGACGACTGCCGAAGCAAAAGACCGCAGCTCGAGACCCAACTGCCGGACGATCATCTGGCGGCCTGCTTCCACCCGGGAGGGCAGTCGTGATCCTGGAGATCGACAACCTGGTCAAGCACTACGGCCAGGTACGCGCCGTGGACGGCCTGTCGCTGAGCATCGGCCAGGGCGAGGTGCTCGGCCTGGTCGGCGAGTCGGGCAGCGGCAAGTCGACCGTCGGCAAGTGCGTGCTGCGGCTGACCGAGCCCACCTCGGGCGGCATCCGGCTCGACGGCCGCGACATCACCCACCTGTCGCGCCGGGCCATGCGCCCGCTGCGCAGGGACGTCCACATGGTCTTCCAGGACCCCTACTCCTCGCTCAATCCGCGCTTCACGATCGAGCAGATCGTCGGCGAGCCGCTGCTGCACCACGGGATCGCGAGCCGTCGCGAGGCGGGCGGGCGGGTCGCGGCCATGCTGGAGCAGGTCGGGCTCCGCCCGGAGATGAGGTCGCGCTTCCCGCACGAGCTGTCCGGCGGGCAGCGGCAGCGGGTGGGGCTGGCCCGCGCGCTGATCCTGGAGCCCAAGCTGGTGGTGGCCGACGAGCCGGTGTCCGCGCTGGATGTGTCGGTGCAGGCGTCGGTGCTCAACCTGATCACCGACCTGCAGCGGGAGATGGGCTTCTCCTGCCTGTTCATCACCCATGACCTGTCGGTCGTGGAGTTCCTGGCCGACCGGATCGCGGTGATGTACCTGGGCAGGATCGTGGAGTCGGGGCCGACCGCCCAGATCTTCGCCGAACCCCGCCACCCCTACACGCAGGCGCTGCTGTCGGCGGCGCCGGTGGCCGACCCGGTCAGGCAGCGTGAGCGGCGCCGGATCGTGCTGGGCGGCGACGTGCCGAGCCCGGTGGATCCGCCCGCCGGCTGTCGTTTCCATACCCGGTGCCCGCTGGCGTACGACGCCTGCCGGACGAGCGAGCCGGCACTGACAGACCCCCGTACGAGCGGCCACCCGGTCGCCTGTCACCTGGTCACGGCGGACCACGTGCCCGACGCGGCCGCCACTCGATGAGAGGACGCAGTTTGTTCACCACCAGGCCCGAGCTGACCGGAGACTTCGGCATGGTGGCCAGCACGCACTGGCTGGCCTCCGCTACCGGCATGAGCGTGCTCGAACGCGGCGGCAACGCCTTCGACGCGGCCGTCGCCGCCGGGTTCGTCCTTCAGGTGGCGGAGCCACACCTGAACGGGCCCGCCGGCGAGGTGCCCATCCTGCTGTGGAGCCATGACGAGGAGCAAGTGTCGGTCGTGTGCGGGCAGGGCGTCGCCCCGGCCGCCGCCACGATCGACCGGTTCACCGGTCTGGGGCTCGACGTGGTGCCCGGCACCGGCCTGCTGGCGGCCACCGTGCCCGGGGCGTTCGGCGGCTGGCTGCTCATGCTGGAGCGCTGGGGCACCTGGACGCTGGCCGACGTGCTCGAACCCGCCATCCACTACGCCACCCACGGCGTCCCGGTGCTCGATCGGATCGCCGCCACGGTCTCGTCGGTCGAGCGGCTCTTCCTCGAAGACTGGCCGACGTCCGCCGCGACCTGGCTGCCGCAGGGGAAGGTACCGGGAGCCAAGCTGACCAATCCCGTGCTCGCCGCCACCTACCGCAGGCTCGTCTCCGAGGCGCGGGCCGCCTCCAGCAGCCGCGAGGGGCAGATCGCGGCCGCCCGCGACGCCTGGTATCGGGGGTTCGTCGCCGAGGCGATCGCCCGGTTCAGCGCCGACACCGCCTGGCGCGACAGCTCGGGCGAGGTCCACGGCGGCCTGCTCACCGGCGACGACCTGGCGGGCTGGTCGGCGTCGGTCGAGGAGCCGGTCACCTTCGACTACCACGGGCACACGGTCTGCAAGACGGGCCCGTGGGGGCAGGGGCCGGTCTTCCTGCAGCAGCTCGCCCTGCTGTCGGGGTTCGACCTGGACGCGATGGGGCAGCTCAGCGCCGACTACGTGCACACGGTGATCGAGAGCGCCAAGCTCGCCTTCGCCGATCGCGAAGCCTGGTACGGCGACGCCGAGGTGCCCATGGCCGACCTGCTCGACGACGCGTACACCGCGAAGCGGCGCGCGCTCATCGGCGCCCAGGCCGACATGGAGCTGCGGCCGGGCGCACCCGGGGGGCGCACGCCTCGCCTGCCGGTGTTCCCTGGGGCCGGCACGGTCAGCACCGCGCCGGGCGTCTCGGGCGTACGGTCCGGTGTGGGCGAGCCCACGGTCGGCTCCGACGGCTCCACCCGGGGCGACACCTGTCACGTGGACGTCGTGGACCGGCACGGCAACATGGTCTCCGCCACGCCGAGCGGTGGCTGGCTGCAGAGCTCGCCGACGATTCCGGAGCTGGGCTTCTGCCTTGGCACCCGGGCGCAGATGTTCTGGCTGCAGGAGGGGCTGCCCGCCTCGCTGCGGCCGGGCACGCGCCCGCGCACCACGCTGTCGCCGTCGTTCGCGCTGCGCGAGGGCAAGCCGTGGCTGGCGTTCGGCACGCCCGGCGGCGACCAGCAGGACCAGTGGAGCCTGAACTTCTTCCTCTCCCTCGTCCACTGCCGGCTCAACCTGCAGCAGGCCGTCGATGCCCCCATGTTCCACTCCGAGCACTTCCCCAGCTCGTTCTTCCCGCGCGGCTCCCGGCCGGGCGTCATGCACGTCGAGAACCGGGTGGACCCGGCGGTGGTCGCCGAGCTACGGCGGCGCGGCCACCAGGTGGAGGTACAGGGGCCGTGGTCGCTCGGCCGGCTCAGCGCGGTCGCCCGTGACGGCGGCTTCCTGAAGGCGGCCGCCAACCCGCGCGGCGCCCAGGGCTACGCGGCCGGCCGATGATCGAGCTGTCCGAGCTGGCCTTCCTGGCCGGGGCGGGACTGCTGGCCGGGGCGGTCAACGCCCTGGCCGGCGGGGGCACCCTGATCTCGTTCCCGGCGCTGCTGGCGCTCGGCTATCCGAGCATCACCGCCTCGGTGACGAACGCGGTGGCGCTGTGGCCCGGCTACCTGGGCGGTGTCCTGGGCTACCGGGCCGAGCTGCACGGGCAGCGGCGCCGGGCCACGGTGCTGTCGGCCACCACCGTGCTCGGCGCGATCGCGGGCAGCTCACTGCTGCTGCTCACACCGGGGCGGCTGTTCGACTCGCTGGTGCCGTGGCTGGTGGCCTTCGCCAGTCTGGCGCTGCTCGCCCAGCCCTGGCTGCGCAAGCGCTTCGAGGGCGACGGGCGCCAGGGCACCAGCAGGCTGGTCCACGTCGGGGTGTTCCTCGGCGGCTGCTACGGCGCCTACTTCAACGGCGGCATGGGGGTGCTGCTGCTGGCGGTGCTCGGGCTGTTCCTGCATGACGACCTGCATCGGGTCAACGCCGTGCGGGCGACCCTGTCCCTGGTGATCAGCACGGTGTCGGTGGTGGCGTTCTCGCTGTTCGGGCCCGTGCGATGGGAGGCGGTGGCGGTGGTCGCGCCGGCGAGCCTGGCGGGTGGCTTCCTCGGCACCCGTCTGGCCCGGCTCATGCCGCCCACGGTGCTGCGCGGCGTCGTGGTCGTCTTCGGGCTGGGCGTAGCCACACTCCTCGCCCTTCGCTGAACACTCGCCCCTCGCTGAACACTCGCCCCTCGCTGAACCCGCTGTTGACCGGTCAGGCGACCGTGGCCTCGATCAGGTCGTCCACGACCGCCGCCAGGTGCCCGGTGCGGGCGTGCGCCCTGCGCTGCCGCTCCGCTCCGGAACCCCGGCCGAGCAGCCGGTCCAGCCCTTCTTCGACCAACGGCAGGTCACCGGCCTCGGTCGCGGCGTCCCGTACGTGCTCCAGAAGACGGCCCGCCATCACCCGCGCCGGCACCAGCGCGCCCTCACGCACGTCGAGACTGTCGCCGCCCAGGCCGTCGCGGGCGGCGCGCCAGTAGGCGGCCCGTACGACCTCCGACGGGATCGGCAGGCCGCGGTCACCGCGCTCCACGGCGGCCAGCGCGGTCACGACCAGGCCGCGGATCAGCCCGATGATGGTGAGGCTGTCGCTGACGTCGAGCGGCACGTCGGCGACGCGCACCTCGACGGTCGGCAACGAGGGTGACGGGCGCGCGTCCCAGTACACCGTCTTGGGGTCCATCAGCGCGCCCGACTGCGACAGCGCGCGCAGCGCCAGCTCATAGTCGGCGTACGACGGGAAGTACGGCGGTGCGCCGGAGACCGGCCAGCGGCCCCAGCTGATCACCCGCCAGGACGCGTAGCCGGTGTCGCGCCCCACGAAGAAGGGCGAGTTCGCGGCCAGCGCGATCAGTGTGGGCAGCCAAGGACGCAGGTGGTTGCCGACGTAGACGGCCTGTTCCTCGTCGGGGACGTCCACGTGCACGTGCAGGGCGCAGATGCTGAGCTCGTCCTGCAGCGCGCGGTAGAGGATCCGGCCCTGCTCGTAACGGACGTCGTCGCTGAGCGGACTCGGCACGACGTCACCGAGGACGGGAATGCCGCTGGCGACCACGGCCAGCCCGCACGAGCGGGCCGCCTCGGCCACCTCTCTGCGCGCGGCCCTCAGCCGCGTGCCTAACTCACCGAGGTCGGCCGAAGGAGCGGTGCGAGCCTCGACCTGGAAACGGGTGATCTCGTGAACGACGTCTAGGACGTCCGTCGCGGCGGCCAACACCTCTGCCGCCCGGGGAGCCACGTGGCGCGACCAGGGATCGACGATGAGGTACTCCTCCTCGATCCCGATAAGAGGAGTCACATCCCCTTTATGCCCCTTTTCCGCTAGGCAAAGCGGTGCGGGCCATAGTGTGCGTACGGTCTTCCCTCGGCGAGCGCCCAATACCGGTCGCCGAAGGACCAGTGCCACCACTCCGTCGGGTAGTTGACCAGGCCGACAGGCTCCAGGGCGGCGGCGAGGATCTTGCGATGGGCGCGGGCATCGGCCGAGATGTTCGGGGCGTCCATGTAGCAGGCGCCGTCGCTCTCCTCCGGGTTGTCGTTGACCTGGGTGCCCATGTCGTACTCCGTGCCGTCGGGCGCGCTGAGCGTCAGGTCGACAGCGGCTCCGGCGGTGTGCGGGGCCACCTCGACTGGCGACACATACCTACTTGCCGCGATATATGACTCGTCAGGCGACATCTCGGGGAAAGCAGCGCGCAGCCCGTCGCGGTACTCCTCGAAGATGCGACGCTGCGTGTCGATCGGCCGGTAGCCCTCGACGACCAGCAGATGGAAGCCCTCGGGCAGCCGCCGCTCGGCCCGCTCCAGCCGCGCCAGCAGCCCTGACCGCAGGTGCGCGTAGGCACCCGCGCGGTCGGCCATCCGCTCGTCCACGCGCAGTCGGCCGCGTACGTCCGCCAGCTCCTCGCCGTTGTCGCGCACCGGGATCGCGGCGACGCGGGGATCAGAGATCAACACGATGTCGCTCGTGGGCTGCCACATAGGCAGAAATTCTCACACAGTGTCGGAGAAAACCTGATCTCGGGCCTGCGCCAAGGCCGCGACCAGGGCCCCTCGCAGCACCGGATTGCCCGCCACTCCGGTCGTGACGACCTTGGGCCGGGTCGGGCAGACCCGGGCGACGGCCTCCTCGACCTTGGCGGCCAGGCGTTCGCCGCCCGCCCGGCCGACGTCGCCGCTGAGCACGATCAGGCCGGGGTCGAGGACGACCGTCACGGCCGCGGCCCCCACCGCCAGGCGGGCCGCCACCTCGTCCAGGTACCCGTCGCCCCCGTTGTGTACCTGGTCGGGGACCGTGGCGCCGAGCACACCGTGCGCGGCGGCGAGACCGCTCAGCGCGTCGTGCCCGACCAGTCGCTGGAAGGAGCCCGAGGTCGGCTGCGACACGTCGGCGGGCAGCGGCTCGCCCGGCACGGGCAGCCAGCCGATCTCGCCCGCTCCCCCGGTGATGCCCCGGTGCAGCCGCCCGCCGAGCATGACGCCCAGCCCCTGACCGACACCCGCCCAGATGACCACGAAGTCGTCGTATCCGGCGGCGGCGCCGTAGTGGTGCTCGGCCAGCGCGACCAGGTTCACGTCGTTCTCGATGATCACCGGAACGCCCAGCGTCTGGCGCAGGCTGGCCAGCACACCGACGTGCCAGGCCGGCAGGTCGTAGGAGAAGCGCACGTCGCCGCTGCCCGGATCGACCACGCCCCTGGTGCCGATCACGAAGGCGCGCAGCTGTGACAGGCTGACGCGGGCCGAGGCGCAGGCCCGCTGGACGGCGGAGTGCACGGCCTTGACCGGATCCCCGTCCGCCGGGTTGACGGTGACCTCGACCACGATCTGTCCTGTGATGTCCGCCACACCCACGGTGAGGCTGTCGGGCAGCACTTCGAGCCCGGCGACGTACGCGCTGGACGGGTTCACCGCGTACAGCGCCGCGTGCGGACCCCTGCCTCCCGCCCGCTCCCCCGCCACCCGGACGAGCCCCCGCTCCTCCAGCCGGGCGAGCAGCTGACCTGCGGTCACCTTGGACAAGCCGGTCCGCTCACCGAGCTCCGCACGGGTCAGCGGCCCGTCCTCCAGCAGGAGTTCGAGTGCCGTGCGGTCGTTCAACCGGCGGAGCAGCCGAGGGATCCCCGGGCTTCGGCTCATCGACGCGCTCCCTCTCGTCACGAATGGCTAACGGGCGTTTTTTTTAAGAAAGTTTCTTGTTAGTTTAGCAGCAGTCGTTCGGACATGCAGATCAGCCTGGTGCGGACCGCAAGCGAGCACCCGGGAAGGGAGAACCCTGTGAGGATCGCGCAGATCACCGCCACTACGGTCACCACGGCCGCTCTGGCCCTGGGCCTGGCCGCCTGTGGTTCCGGCGGGACGCCCGCGGCTTCGCCGAGCGCGGCGGCCTCCGCCGCCGCGTCCGGCCCCAAGTACGCGGGCAAGGAGCTGACCTTCTGGCGCCTGGGCGACAGCAACCCTGCCGCGCAGAAGTACACCGACGAGCTGGTCGCCGCCTTCGAGCAGCAGACCGGCGCGAAGGTGAAGGTCGAGTGGATTCCGTGGCCGCAGGTGAACGACAAGTTCACCGCCGCGGCGGCCGGCGGCACCGGTCCCGACGTCACCGAGATCGGCAACGACCAGGTGCCGCTGTGGCAGAGCCAGGAGGCCCTCGAACCCGTCACCGACATCGTCGCCTCGGGCGACCAGGCGCAGATCCCGAAGAACCTGATGGGCCTGGAGACGATCGACGGCGAGACCTACGCCGTGCCATGGGGCGGCGGCAGCCGGGCGGTCCTGTACCGGGCCGACTGGTTCAAGGAGCTCAAGATCGACGTCCCGAAGACCTGGGACGACCTGACCGCCGCGGCCAAGAAGATCCAGTCCAAGAAGGGCAAGGACGTCGACGGGTTCGCCTTCAACGGCGGCTCCGACGCCAACCACCTGCTGGGCGCCCTCGCCTGGACCGCCGGCGGCGACTACGCCGTCAAGGAGGGCGACAAGTGGGTCGGCAAGCTCACCGACCCCGCCTTCAAGTCCGGCTTCGCCCAGTACACCGGTCTGGTCACCGACGGCCTGTCGAGCAAGTCGCGGCTCACCCAGAACACCACGGACATCCGCACCCGCTTCGCCAACAACAAGGTGGGCATGTACCTCACCGCGTCGTGGGACCTGCCGGGCATCGACGAGGACAGCAAGGGCAAGCTCAAGGGCGACAAGCTGGCCTTCTTCCCGCTCCCGTCCAAGGACGGCGGCGAGGCGCAGTCCTTCCTCGGCGGCAACGACATCGCCGTGTGGGGCGGCGCCAAGGAGAAGGACGCGGCCAAGGAGTTCGTGAAGCTGGCCTCCGGCAAGGAGTGGGGCGTCAAGTACGCCAAGGACGGCGGTCTGCTCCCCGTCTACCCGGACGCCCTGGCCGCGCTGTCCAGCGACCCGGCCCAGGCGCCGTTCGCCGCCGCCTTCGCCAAGGCCAAGGCCTTCCCGGCCAACCCGCACTGGACCGAGGCCAACGAGACCAAGGCGGTGCTGCAGAACGCGGCCCGCACGGTGATCGAGGGCAAGTCGTCGGCCGACGACGCGCTGGCCAAGGCCAACAAGGAGCTCGAAGACATCCTCAACGCCGCCTCCTAGCCCTATGACGAACACCTCGACGCTCGCCAGGGGTGGCGGCCGGTCCTCCACCCCGCGGCGGCCCAACTCCCACCGTCCGGCCCGGGCCAGCGGCCTGCCCACCTGGTCGGTGCCGTACGTGCTGCTGATCCCGGGCCTGCTGGTGATCGGGGCGCTCCTGCTCTACCCGCTGTTCCAGGTCGGGGTCATCGCCTTCCAGAAGGTAGGCCTGGTCCAGATCAGCGGCAAGAAGCCCGCCACCTGGGTCGGCTGGGACAACTTCACCCGCATCTTCGACAACGAGATCTTCTGGTCCTCACTGCGCAACACGCTCGTCTTCGCCGTCGTCGCGGTGTCGCTGACGCTGATCGTCGGCACGGCGGTGGGCGCCCTGCTCAACAAGCTCGGCCGGAAGATGTCCACGTTCGTGGTGGTCGGCATCATGTTCGCGTGGGCCGTGCCTCCGGTGGCGCAGGGCATCATCTGGAAGTGGCTGTTCGACGCGGAGGCGGGGGTCATCAACTGGGCCCTCAACCTGCTGCCCGACTGGCTGTCGAGCCTGCTCTTCGGCCGGACCGGCTGGACCGGCCAGCCCTGGCTCAACGACGCGTGGTCCATCTACATGGTGCTGATCATCTGCGTCGTCTGGGCGAGCTTCCCGTTCGTGGCCGTGTCGGTGCTGGCGGGGCTCAAGGGCATTCCGGCCGAGCTGTACGAAGCCGCGCGGGTGGACGGGTCGTCGGCCTGGCGGACGTTCAGGAAGATCACCTTCCCGCTGCTCAAGCCGGTCTTCGCGGTGCTGACCGTACTGTCGATCATCTGGGACTTCAAGGTCTTCGCGCAGCTCTACGTGCTCATGGGCGGTCCGTCGAACCGTGAGGCGTTCAACCTGTCGATCTACTCCTATGCCGAGGCGTTCCGGCCGCCGCCCAAGATGGGGTCCGGCGCGGCGATCGCCCTGGTGCTGACCGTGATCCTGCTGATCGTCACCGCCGTGTACGTCAGGCAGCTCGTCAAGCAGGAGGAGATGTGAGCCCGCTCGCGCGCAAACGGCTCGGCAAGATCGCGCTGAACGCGGCCGGGCTCCTGGTGTTCCTGATCGCGATCTTCCCGGTGTACTGGATGGCCTCGACCTCGTTCAAGGCCAACGATCAGATCTTCACCACCGACTTCATCCCGTTCCCCACCCATTTCACCTTCGAACACGTCGACCGGGTGCTGAGCGAGGGCGTGGCCGGGCACTCCATCTGGCTCTACATGCGCAACAGCGCGATCGTGGCGGTGGGCACCGTGCTCATCGGGGCGGTCTTCTCCCTGCTGGCGGCGACCGCGGTGGCCCGCTTCCGGTTCAAGGGGCGCAACACGTTCCTGATCCTGCTGCTCATCGTGCAGATGATCCCCTCCGAGGCGCTGCTCATCCCGCTGTTCCTGAGCGTCAAGCGGCTCGGCCTGTACGACCAGCTGGCCGGCCTGATCGTCGTCAACGTGGGGCTCACGCTGCCGTTCGGCATCTGGATGCTGCGGACGTTCGTCGCCGCCGTGCCCAAGTCGCTGGAGGAGGCGGCCTGGATCGACGGCGCGGGGCGGATGACCACGTTCTGGAAGGTGCTCTTCCCCCTGGTCGCGCCGGGACTGGTGGCCACCAGCATCTTCTCGTTCATCACCGCGTGGAACGAGCTGATCTTCGCGCTGGTCCTGATGAGCGGCTCGGAGGGCTACACGATGCCGGTCGCCATGCAGTACTTCTTCGGGCAGAAGGGCACCGACTGGGGCGCCATCATGGCCAGCTCCACGATGATGACCATCCCGGTCGTCGTCTTCTTCCTGCTGGTTCAGCGCCGCATGGTCTCCGGTCTGGTGGCCGGGGCCGTCAAGGGCTGACCGATCCACGGATCTTCGTGCGGCCTCGCCGTGCCCTGACCCTGCCTGAAATCCATTGCCTGAACGTCCGATGCCTGAACGTCCGATGCCTGAACGTCCGATGCCTGAACGTCCACTGATGAGGAGCTATGAGTCAGAGTGATCGGGGGCTGCGCCGCCTCGCGGCCGGCACGCTGCTCGTCGCCTTCCAGGGCACCACGGCGCCCGACTGGGTGCTGCGCGAGCTCGAGAACGGCCTGGGTGGTGTCACCCTCTTCGGCTTCAACGTCGCCGACCCGGACCGGCTGCGGGCGCTGACCGCGTCCCTGCGCGCGGCCGGCGAGCCCGTCATCTCGCTGGATGAGGAGGGCGGCGACGTCACCCGCCTGGCCTACCACGTCGGCAGCCCGTACCCGGGCAACGCGGCGCTGGGGGCGGTGGACGACGCCGAGCTCACGCACCGGGTCTACCAGGCGATCGGCTCGGAGCTGGCCGCCTGCGGCATCAACCTGGACATGGCGCCCGACGCCGACGTCAACACCGAGGCCGACAACCCGGTGATCGGCACCAGATCGTTCGGCGACGACCCCGAACTGGTGGCCAGGCACACGGTGGCCGCCGTCCAGGGCCTGCAGTCGGTGAACGTGGCCGCCTGCGTCAAGCACTTCCCCGGCCACGGCGCCACCCGGGTCGACTCGCACGTGTCCGTACCCGTCGTGGACGTCACGCTCGACGTGCTGCGCGCCCGCGAACTGGTGCCGTTCCGGGCGGCGATCGGCGCGGGGACCAAGTCGATCATGACAGCGCACGTGGCGGTGCCCGCGCTGACCGGCCCGACCCCGGCCACGCTGTCGGCCGCCGCGCTGACCGAACTGCTCAGGGGCGAGCTCGGCTACGACGGCGTGGTCATCAGCGACGCGATGGACATGCACGCGATCACCAGGAGCGTCGGCCTGGCCGGTGGCGCCGTGCTGTCGCTGGCCGCGGGCTCCGATCTGCTCTGCCTGGGCCCGCTGCCCTCCTACGACGACGTGCGGCACATCACCGACGAGATCGTCACGGCCGTACGGGAGGGGCGGCTGCCCGCTGCCCGGCTGGAGGAGGCCGCGGCCAGGCTGGCGGCGCTGCGCGAGTGGTTCGGCTCGCCCGCCGCGCCCACGGTCGAGCAGAACGGGGTCGGCCTGCAGGCCGCCAGGCGCGCGGTGCGGCTCACGGGCGTGACGGAGCCGCTGGTCGAGCCACTGGTGATCGAGGTGGACACGCCGCCGACGATCGCGGTCGGCGACGTGCCCTGGGGCGTGGGGCCATGGCTGCCTCAGGCCGAGATCATCCGGGTGAAGCCGGCCGACGCGGACGTGCCGGTGCTGCTGGCGAAGGCCACGCACCGGTCGCTGGTCCTGGTGATCAAGGACGCGCACCGCAACGAGGCCAGCCGCGAGCTGGTCTCCGCCCTGGTGGCGGCCCGGCCCGACGCGACGGTGATCGAGATGGGGCTGCCGATCTGGCGGCCGGACAGCGCGGCCTACATCGCGACGTACGGCGCGGCCCGGGCGAACGCCCAGGCGGCCGTGGAGCTACTCACCATCTGAGCCGGGCTGGTCATGGCGCGCGGCGGGCCGGTCGTGGCCCGAGCGTCGGACCGGTCACGGCTTGAGGAGTGCCTCGCGGGCCTGGTCCAGGGCCGCGAGGACGGCCCCGCGCAGCACCGGGTTCTTGTCCGTGACCGTGGTGGTGACGACTTCGGGGCGTACGGGGCAGATGCGGGCCACGGCCTCCTCCACCCGGGCGGTGAGCGCGGTGCCACCGGCCTGTCCCACCTCGCCCGCCAGCACGACCAGGCCCGGGTCGAGGATCACGCAGACCGAGGCCACGCCCAGCGCGAGCCGGTGCGCGATCTCGTCGAGAAAGGGCTCGCCCTCGGCCCCGGCCGCCACGGCGACCTTCACGCACTGCCCGGCGCTCTCGGCCGTGAACCCGTAACTTCCCGCGAGCTCGCCCACGGCCTCGGCACTGACGAGCGACTGCAGGCCACCCGCGAGCGAGGGCAACCGGCCCGGCTCGGTGCGGATGTCCTCGGGCAGGGGTACGCCGGGCACCGGCAGGTAGCCGATCTCGCCCGCGCTGCCCGAACGGCCCCGGTGCAGCTTGCCGCCGAGCATCACCGCGAGACCGAGGCCACGGGCGGACCAGAGCAGCACGAAGTCGTCGACCCCCTGGGCGGCGCCGTCGACGCGCTCGGCGATCGCGGCCAGGTTGACGTCGTTCTCGATCGTCACCTCGCGTTTGAGGTCACCGGCGAGCGCCTCGTGGATGCCCTCGTGCCAGCCGGGCAGGTCGAAGGAGAAGCGCACGTCGCCGCTGCGCGGATCGACCACGCCAGGGGTGCCGATGACCACGCCGCGCAGCCGGCCGATGCTGATCTTGGCGCTGCGGCAGGCCTTCATGATCGCGCCGTGCACCACCGATACCGGGTCGTCGAGGTCGGCCGGATCGACGGTGACCTCGGCGATCGTCCGGCCGTGGATGTCGGCGACGGCCGCGGAGATCAGCTCGGGCCCCACCTCGAGCCCGGCCACGTAGGCGCTGGAGGGGATGACGGAGTAGAGCGCCGCGTTGGGGCCGCGCCCGCCGGCCTGCGCGCCGACGACCTCGACCAGCCCGCGCTCCTCCAGCCTGGACAGCGTCTGCGAGGCGGTGACCTTGGACAATCCCGTCCGATCGCCGATCTGCCCCCGCGTCATCGGACCCGTGGCCAGCAACAACTCCAGCGCGGCCCGGTCGTTGATCTCCCTGAGCAGTCTGGGCACACCAGGGCGTCGCTCCACGCTGAATCCCGCCGTCAAATCGAAAAGGTTGTTGGAAGTTTAGCGCCCTGGACCTTGCTTATCACCGCAGGTGAACACGAGGATCTCTCACGATCATCCCCTCCGCCATACGCCGCCTCGGCAGCGCACTGATCGCGGTGTCCGCCCAGGCACCGCGCCCGCCGCACCCGGATCGGCCGCCCATTCTGGCGACGTTGCGCATAACCAGTGTTGACCAGGAGGGATAATCGACAACATGCGCCTTTCCGCTCGTGTCGACTACGCCCTCCGTGCTGCCGCCGAACTCGCCGCGGCCGGCGCCGGCCCGACCACCGTGGGCGAGCTCGCCAAAGAGCAGGACATGCCCCCCAAATACCTGGAAAACATCCTGCTGCAGATGCGCCGTGCCGGACTGGTGCGTGGCCAGCGGGGTCCGGAAGGCGGCTACGTCCTGGCCCGGGCGGCCGCGGAGATCTCCCTCGCCGACGTCATCAGGGCGGTGGACGGGCCACTGGCCAACGTACGAGGTGAGCGTCCCGAGCACGTGGGCTACCGCGGTCCGGCCGAGTCGCTGCAGCAGGTGTGGATCGCGCTACGGGCCACCGAACGCGCCATCCTGGAGGAGGTCACGCTGGACCAGGTGGCCAGCGGCGCACTCCCCGACCGCGTCCGCCAGCTCGCCGCCGACCCCGCCGCCTGGGACTGACCCCACACGACGCGGCCGGCTCGCCGCTTGGGAGTGACTCCACACGACGCGGCCGGCTCGCCGCCTGGGAGTGACTCCACCCGACGCGGCCGGCTCGCCGCTTGGGACTGACCCCACAAGGCTCTGGCCCGTCGGCCCGGGTTTCTAGACTGGGAGCATGCCCGAAGGAGATGCCGTCTATCGCACGGCCGCGCGGCTCCGCGGCGCGCTCGACGGCCGGGTCCTGACCCGTTCGGACTTCCGCGTCCCCCGGCACGCCACGGCCGACCTCAGCGGCCGGACGGTCCTGGAGAGCCTTTCACGCGGCAAGCACCTGCTGACCCGCATCGAGGGCGGCCTGACCGTGCACACGCACCTGCGCATGGACGGCAGCTGGCGAGTGCTGCCCGCCGGCCGTCGCACCGCCCCCGGCGACCAGATCCGGCTGGTGCTGGCCAACGAGCAGTGGCAGGCCGTGGGCGTGCGACTGGGAGTGGTGGACCTGCTGAAGACTTCCGACGAGCACCGTGTCGTCGGGCATCTGGGGCCCGATCTGCTCGGCGACGACTGGGATCCGGCCGAGGCCGTGCGCCGCCTGCGCGAGGCGCCGGAACGGACCATCGGGGAGGCGCTGCTCGATCAGCGCAATCTCGCGGGAATCGGCACCATCTATCGCGCCGAGACACTCTTCCTGCGCGGCGTCTGGCCATGGCGGAAGGTCGGCGACATCGAGGACCTGGACGCGCTCGTGAGACTCGCCCAGCGGCTCTTGGCGGCGAACAGGACACACGCCGCCACAGTGACCACGGGCGACCGCAGACCGGCCGGCCAGACGTGGGTTTACGGCAGGGCAGGCCGACCCTGCCGCCGATGCGGTGCTCGCATCAGTCGCGGGGAGATGGGCGCACAACCACAGGAACGCCTCATCCTGTGGTGTGGTGACTGCCAACCGCGTTAGGCGGCCACCATGTCCTTGACTTCGGGAAACACGGAGTCGGAGATCGACCCGGGCACCGTCTCGGGAAGGGGGATGCGCTCGTGCTCCGGCGCGTCGGCGAGAACAGGAGTGGCCTGGAGCTCCGCCAGTGCGAACTGGTCGGACACCTCACGCAACACCTGCGACAGCGGCACCCCGAGGGCGCCACAGATCGACGCCAGCAGCTCCGATGACGCCTCCTTCTGACCGCGCTCAACCTCGGACAGGTAGCCAAGCGAGACACGCGCCAGCGTGGACACCTCACGAAGAGTGCGTCCCTGCCGCACCCTCAATCGCCTCAGCACGTCGCCGAGCAGCTGACGCAGCAGAATCATCTGTCGCTCCCTCCCCGGCGTGGATGGCTTCACCACGCCCCGCGCGGTCGGATCGTGCCGTCCGTTCTTCTTCTTCGGCTCGTACATGCTCCTCGCCGTCATCATCGGACGTCTCCGTCCCTGCCCCGCCGCGCTTCCTTCATTGCGCAATGGCTCAGTGCGTGACAGCTCATTACGTGAAGGTTCGTTACGTGACTCGTTAGGCCCGCCTGCCGGGCGCTCGGTGCTTGCAGATGGCTCACGGACCTCACTCACAGCTCCACCGTACCCGTATCAACCGACACCGTGTGAGACCGTGCCTCGGATGTTCGCTGGGGACGTAACACGGTAATCACCCGGCATGTTCCCCATTGTTCCCCTTCAGCACACTTGCCAGTAGATCGATAGCCTTGTCCACCGTCTCTACCCTGATACGTTCGCGAGACCCCTCAAGCCTCAACCGTCTCTGCCAAATCTGGTTTCCCGGTCCGCTGACGGCCACATGTACGGTGCCGACGGGCTTTCCGTCCTGTGGCTCCGGTCCCGCCACACCGGTCACCGCCAGACCATATGTCGCCTCGCACAGCCGGGCGACCCCCGTCGCCATCGCCGCCGCCACCTCCGGGTGCACAGCCCCTTCCCGGCGCAGCAGCTCCTCCGGCACCTCCAGGAGCCGGTGCTTCAGATCGGTGGCGTAGGAGATGACCCCGCCCCTGAACGACTTGGAGGACCCCGAGACCGAGGTGAACGCCGCCCCGATGAGGCCGCCGGTCAGTGACTCGGCCACGGCGAGCGTGGCGGCCCGGCCTACGAGCAAGGAGAGAACCTCCGCGGCACCAACCATGATCACTCCCCGCGGGCCCGTCGGGCCACCTGACGTAGCTTGATCGCGCGTACCACGTAGTCGACGCCCGTGGCCACCGTGACGACCACGGCCGCGCCCATCACCACCCAGCGGACCGGGTCGGGCACGCCGGGCAGGATGTAGAGGACGATGGCCGTGATCTGCAGCACGGTCTTGACCTTGCCGCCGTAGCTGGCCGGGATGACCGCGTGCCTGAGCAACACGAACCGCAGGGCGGTGATGCCCAGCTCGCGGCCCAGGACGGTGACCGTCACCCACCACGGCAGCTCGCCGAGGATCGACAGGGACACCAGGGCCGCGCCGGTCAGCGCCTTGTCGGCGATCGGGTCGGCGATCTTCCCGAAATCGGTGATCAGCCCGTAGCGCCTGGCCAGCTCACCGTCCAGATGGTCGGTGAGCGAGGCCACGCCGAACACCGCCAGCGCCGCCAGGCGCCAGCCCATGCCCGGCAGCAGGAGACAGACGACGAAGAAGGGGACGAGCACCAACCGGAGGACCGTGAGGACGTTGGCGATGTTCCACGGGCTCACCACGCGGCGCTCGTCCTTGGTCATGGACCGGCCTTGATGCGCGCGATCAGGTCAACCCCCTCGGCGTCGACCACCACCGCGCGCACGATCTGACCGCGGACCAGGCCGATGCCCTGGACCGTGACGGACCCGTCGACCTCGGGGCCCTGGTGGGCGGCCCGTCCCTCATAGCCGCCGTCACCCAGGTCGTCGTCGATGAGCACGTCGACCTCCGTGCCGATGCGCTCCTCCGCGCGCTGCGCGGTCAGCTCCTCGGCGAGCTCGGTCAGGACGCGCACGCGCTCGTCGATGACGTCCTGGTCAAGCTTGCCGGCGAAGCCGGCCGCCTCGGTGCCGTCCTCGTCGGAGTAGCCGAACACGCCGATCACGTCGAGCCTGGCCTGCTCCAGGAACCCGACCAGCTCGCCGAACTCCTCCTCGGTCTCACCGGGGAAGCCGACGATGAAGTTGGAGCGCACGCCCGCCTCGGGCGCGCCCTGACGGATGCTGTCCAGCAGTCCCAGGAAGCGCTCAGGGTCGCCGAAGCGGCGCATCCGGCGCAGGACGGTGCCACTGGCGTGCTGGAAGGACAGGTCGAAGTAGGGGGCGATGCCCTCGGTGCCGGCGAGTACGTCGATCAGCCCCGGGCGCAGCTCGGCCGGTTGCAGGTAGCTGGCCCGCACCCGCTGGATGCCCTCGACCGCCGCCAGGCGCGGCAGCAGCTTCTCCAGCGCCCTCAGGTCCCCCAGGTCCTTGCCGTAGGACGTCGAGTTCTCGCTGACGAGGACGAGCTCACGGACTCCTCGGTGGCCAAGCCAGTCGGCCTCGGCCAGGAGTTCCTCGGGGTCGCGCGAGACGTAGGCGCCGCGGAAGGCCGGGATGGCGCAGAACGTACAGCGCCGGTCGCAGCCGGAGGCCAGCTTGAGGGAGGCCACGGGGCTCTCGTCGAGCCGTTTGCGCAGCACGCGCGGCCCGCTGGCGGGCGCCAGCCCGTCGGGCAGGTCGCCGTGGCCGGGGATGGCGGTCTTGCCCGCGCTGGCACGGTCCACGGGCGAGATGGGTAGCAGGGTGCGGCGGTCTCGAGGCGTGTGCGGCTTGAGCGGTCGTCCGGCGAGCACGTCGTCGAGGCGCCCGCCGATCTCGGTGTAGTCGTCGAAGGAGATGACCGCGCTGGCCTCGGGCAGAGCGTCGGCGAGCTCGTTGCCGTAGCGCTCGGCCATGCAGCCCGCGGCGACCACCTTGGCCCCGGAGTCCGCCGCGGCCAGCAGCGTGTCGATGGAGTCCTTCTTCGCCGAGTCGATGAAGCCACACGTGTTGACGACGACGACATCGGGGTCGTCGTCGCCCAGCTGCCAGCCGGCAGCCTCGAGTCGCGCGGCCAGCTCCTCGGAGTCGACCTCGTTGCGCGCGCAGCCCAGAGTGATCAGCGATGCGGTTCGGCGGGATGACATGGTGAACACTACGGTATCGGCAGTTGGCCACCACCGGGCGCACGGGCTACCTACGTTGTGCTTTGGAAGGCTTGAACGAGCGCGTCACCATCTCCCCCGGATCCCCCGGATGGCCCAGATCCTTGCCGTCGACCTGCAGCGACACGGCGCCCGCGTCACCGATCAGAAGATGGACCTCGGTGTCGGACCGGTAGGTCTTGCTCTTGCCCGCCGCCAGCGTTCCCGAGAACAGCTTGCGTCCCTTGGCGTCGCTGACGTTCAGGTATGACGGGCTCTTGGCCTTGACCTTGACGACGACGACGTCCTTGGCGACCGCGTTGGACGCCTTCCCCTTGGCGTGCGACGGCTTGGGAGCGTGCTCGTTGATCGGCTCGTTCGGCGGGAGGAGGCGGGAGTCGGCGGTGCGCATCTCGTCCGACGTGCCCCCGCCGAGCACCCTGACCGCCCCGAAGACCATGGTGATGGCCAGGGCCACGCCCAGCGCCATCGTCCAGTTGAGACCGCGCCGCTCGTTGATCCTGATCTTGCGCTCGGCCTGGAAGACGGCTGCGGCCCGGATGGGCGTGACCGCCCCGCTGTGTTCTTCGTCATAGAGATGGACCGTCGCCACGGGATCGAGCCCGACGGCCTTGGCTACGGCCCTGACATGCCCCCTCGCATAGAAATCACCACCGCACTGCGAGAAGTCGTCACGCTCGATCGCGTAGATGATCGCCTCACGAATGCGGGTGGTCTCGCTCAGTTGCGCGACCGTCAGCCCGGCTGTCCGCCGGGCCGCCGCCAGCATGGCCCCTGTGCTCTGTTCCGGCATGGCTAGCGCCTTCCGTCCCACGACGTTCTGTAATGATTCACATTCAATCAGTAGTCGTCGGGCGAACGTGCATTGGGGTCATTCGCCACGCAAGTCAGCTAGCAAACCGGGCAGATCATCGGGCTTCACGATCACTTCACGGGCCTTCGAACCCTCGCTGGGGCCGACCACGTTGCGGCTCTCCAGCAGGTCCATGAGCCGCCCCGCCTTGGCGAAGCCGACACGGAGCTTGCGCTGCAGCATCGAGGTCGAGCCGAACTGCGTGGTCACGATCAGCTCGGCCGCCTGGACGAGCAGGTCGAGGTCGTCGCCGATGTCCCCGTCGATCTCCCGCTTGACCGGCGCCGCGGCGACGTCATCGCGGTATTCGGCCTGCATCTGCGTCTTGCAGTGCGTGACTATCTCGGCGATCTCCTTCTCCGAGACGAACGCGTTCTGGATGCGGATGGGCTTGCTGGCGCCCATCGGCAGGAACAGCGCGTCACCCTGGCCGACCAGCTTGTCGGCGCCCGGCTGGTCGAGGATGACCCGCGAGTCGGTGAGGCTCGACACGGCGAAGGCCAGCCGCGAGGGCACGTTCGCCTTGATCAGGCCGGTGACCACGTCGACGGAGGGCCGCTGCGTGGCGATGACCAGGTGGATGCCGGCCGCGCGGGCGAGCTGCGTGATGCGCACGATGGAGTCCTCGACGTCACGCGGGGCGACCATCATCAGGTCGGCCAGCTCGTCGACGATCACCAGGAGGTACGGATAGGGCTGGTAGACCCGCTCGCTGCCCGGCGGCGGCTGCAGCTTGCCGGCCTTGACGGCCTTGTTGAACTCGTCGACGTGCCTGAACCCGCTGGCGGCCAGGTCGTCGTAGCGACGGTCCATCTCCCCCACGACCCATTCGAGGGCCTCCGCGGCCTTCTTCGGGTTGGTGATGATGGGCGTGATCAGGTGAGGGATGCCCTCATAGACCGACAGCTCCACCCGTTTGGGGTCGACCAGCACCATGCGTACCTCGTCGGGCGTGGCACGCATCAGGATGGAGGTGATCAGGCCGTTGACGCAGACCGACTTGCCGGCGCCGGTGGCGCCCGCGATGAGCAGGTGGGGCATCTTGGCGAGGTTCGCCACGATCGTACGGCCCTCTACGTCCTTGCCCAGCCCCACGATCATCGGGTGGTGGTCGCTCTGCGCCACCTGGGACTTCAGCACGTCGCCGAGGGAGACCAGGTCCTTGTCCGCGTTCGGGATCTCCACCCCGATCGCCGACTTCCCCGGAATCGGCGACAAGATCCTGACATCTGCCGATTTAACGGCGTAAGCGATGTTCTTAGTGAGCGCCGTGACCTTCTCCACCTTGACCGCGGGGCCCAGCTCGATCTCGTAGCGGGTCACGGTCGGGCCACGGGTGAACCCGATCACCTGCGCGTCGATGACGAACTGCTCAAGGACGCTGGTCAGCGCGTTGACGACGACGGTGTTGGCCTTGGTCTGCGGCTTGGGCGCGCTGCCCGGCTTGAGGAACTGCAGATCAGGCAGACTGTACGGCCCGGCCTGAGGCGAGAGCACCAGCTGCTCGACCTTGCGCGGCGCGGGAGTGTGCTCCGGCGGCTCCGCCTTCTTGACCGGCGCGGGGGGCGGCTCCTCCTCGTCCGTCAGCCCCGGCACGATCTCGGGCGAGTGCTCGGCGCGCTTCTCCTGCTCGGAGAGCACGGGCGTGTCGTACGGCTTGACCAGATCGGGCTTGTCGCCCGTCTCGCCCTTCTTTGTCCTGGGCCGCTTCTTGACGGGCGTGGCCTGCTCGGCGAGCGCGTGCCGTTCGAACAGCAGGTGCGTGAGCTCGGCCAGCCGCTCCGGGACGCGGTGGACAGGGGTGGCCGTGATGACCAGCACGCCGAAGCCCGACAGGATCAGCAGCAGCGGGATCGTGATCCAGGCGGGCAGGATGCTCATCGGCGGCGCCGACACGATGAACCCGACGATGCCGCCCGCCTGTGACACCCGCTCCATGCCGTCGTTGGCGGTGCCGGCGGGGTAGGGCGTGTCGTTGGCGACGTGGATGACGCCGAGCACGCCGACCAGCAGCGCACTCCACCCGATCACCATGCGCCCGGTGTCGGCGTTCTGGTCGGGGTGGCGCAGGTAGCGCCAGGCGAGCAGGCCGAGCAGCAGCGGCAGCGCCCACGCCAGCGACCCGAACACGCTGTGCACGGTGACGTTGACCACGCCGGAGACCGTGCTGTCGGCCTGGCGCCAGGTCATCGCGGCCAGCACGATGGCGCCGGCGAGCACGGACAGGCCCACCCCGTCGCGCCGGTGCGCGGGATCGAGGTCGCGCGCGTTCTTGCCGAGCGCCCGGGCGGTGCTGCCGATGCCGTTGGCGAGCAGCATCCAGAGCCCGACGATCAGCTTGCCGATCATCGTGAAGACCCACGTGATCGGGTCATGGTGGGTCATGCCCGGCTTGCGGGCCGACCCGGCCCCCTTCGCCCTCGGCCGCCCGGTCGAGCTGGATGCGCGCTTGGCGGGGGTCGAGCGGGCGGAGGTCGACCGCTTCGCCGGCCCCTTGGATGCGCTTTTCGGCGTACGGGTGGCCATGATGCCAAAGGTACGACGGAGACACCGCGTAACGCACACAGGCTCGCCGAGCGCACGACAGCTGGGTGCGAAAGCTCTCTTACCCCGGGCCGGTCACCATCGAACCGTGTCGAAGGCGGCCCGCATGTCGGCCACCAGCCCGGCCATGTCCCTGATCGCTTCCCTCAATGCCTCGTCATCGGCGCAGGAGCCGGCCAGTTCGTCGAGCCGCGCCTCGACGGCGCCGAGCCGCTCGGAGAAACCGGACAGCACCTGCGCGTTCCTCGACAGCGCCACGTCGTTCCGCACGAGGTCGCCCAGCAGGGCCGCCTGCTCGCGCAGCACCGCGTTCTTGCGGAACAACTCGATGAAGACGGCGACCTTGGACCGCACCACCCACGGATCGAACGGCTTGGTGATGTAGTCGACCGCCCCCACGGCGTAACCCCGGAACGCGGCGCCGGATCCCGGCTCGGGGCTGGTCAGGAAGATGATGGGCACCTCACGCGCCTGGTCCAACCGCTTGATGTGGGACGCCGTCTCGAAGCCATCCATACCGGGCATGAGGACGTCGAGCAGCACCACCGCGAAGTCGTGGCGGAGCATCAGCTTCATGGCCTCCTGCCCCGACCTGGCCTTGAACAGCTGCTGCTGAAGCGGGCGTAAGACCGCCTCGAGCGCGACCAGGCTCTCGTCCTTGTCATCGACCAGCAAGATCTTCACCTGGCGATTCATCACAACCTTCCTTTCCCCCGGGACCATCCGAGACCCGCCCATACCTCACCTCCAAGAGGTCCAAAAGCACGACCATGGAGGCCTTCTTTGCAACTGGGGGGTATTGGAGCCGTCCAGTCTGCCACTCTGAGAGTGACCGAACTGACACATCGAGTGATGTTCTAGGACGCATAGTGGACACGACCCGCGTGTCGAGCACGGCCTTCGACGGCACCCCGCAAGCCCCCGCGGCCGCACGGCGCTTCGTACGTCAGGTGCTCGGTGAATGGCAACTGAGCCACCTGACCGAAGACGCCGTGCTGCTGACCAGCGAACTCGTCACCAATGCCGTGGTGCACGCGGGCACGGGGCTGGAGCTGACCTGCCGGCTCGACCCGAACGCCGTCCCGACCAGGCTGGAGATCGAGGTCGACGACCACCACCCGACCCTGATCGTGCCGGCCGCCGAGTCGCCGCCGCCCGAGGGCATGGCCACCTCGGGGCGTGGTCTCGCGCTGGCGGGCATGCTCGCCGACGCCTGGGGCGTCACCTATACGGGCGCCGCCAAGCGGGTCTGGGTCCGCATGGAGCTCGACAAGGGGTGTGGCCACGAGAGCGCCTCCGGCATCCCCGCCACGAAGGCCGCCGCGATCGCGGCCTCCACGGAGACCCTGCACGTCGCCGTCGTCGTGAGCGACCTCGACGGCCGGATCGTCACCTGGAACGCCGAGGCGGAGGCGCTGCTCGGCTGGTCCGCCGCCCAGGTCGTCGGCCGGCCGCTGGCGGAGCTGGTCGCCTGGCGCAGGCACGGCCCCTGCGCGCTGTCGCTGTCGGACACTCTCGGCCTGGGCCGCTGGCGCGGCGAGTCCAGGATGCGGCACCGCGACGGGGACCTGCTCCCGGTCTACATCTCCCACCTGCGCACCGACGGCCGCGCGCAGGACCGCCGGTCGATCTGGATCGTGGTGTCCAGCGACCACCGCTACGTCCTGGCCTCCCCACCCGCCCCGCTCAAGCGGGAGCCGGGCGGCCGCATCAAGGACCTGCTCGACCACGACATGCCGCTCGACGAGCTGCTCGACACCGTCGCCCAGATCGTCCAGCTGTCCAGCGCGGCCGACGCCGCCTATGTGCTGGTACGGGCCGAGGGCGGCAACCGGTTCGGCGTCGCGGCGGGCACCGGGGCGACGGCGGGGCTGGTGGGCGTGGTGGCCGCCGGGGTGTTCGGCGTGGAGCAGAAGGCGCCGGCGATGTTCGACGACCTGCTGGCCACCGACGTCGAGCTGGCCCAGCGGCTCCAGGCCAGGTCGCTGGCGTGCGCGCCGCTCATGGTGGCGGGCGAGGTGACCGGCTACCTCGTGGCGACGGCCGCCGAGCCCGGCCGGTTCGACCAGGCGCTCACGGCGAGCCTGCAGTACATCGCGGACCAGGTCGCCGTGACCGTGCAGCGCGAGCGACTGGCCGAGCGGGACCGGGCGCATCGGGGGCGGCTGTCGTTCCTCGCGGAGGCCGGCGAGCTACTGGCGGGCGTGCACGACGAGGAGCTGATCGCGGCTCTGACGGCCCAGCTGGTCGTGCCCAAGATCGCCACCTGGGCGGCGGTCTACCTGACCGACCTGGCCGGCATGACCAGGCTCGCGCACGTGTGGCACAGCGAGGAACGCCACAACGCCGACCTGCGCCAGGTTCTGCCCGTCATCCCGCGTGCGGCGCTGGGCGAGGTGACCTGGCCGGTCGGGCCGGAGAGCGTGCTGTCGTTCCCGCTGCTCACCCAGGGCCGCTCGCACGGCGCGCTGGTGATCGGGCGCGTCGAGCCGACCCTCCCGCTGGAGCTGGCCGACCTGCTCGCCGACCTGTGCCGCCTGGTGGCGCTCAACCTCCACACGGCCATGCTCTACTCGCGGCAGGCGACCACGTCACGGGTGCTGCAGCGCAGCCTGCTGCCCATGCGGGTGGCGCCGATGCCGGGACTGGAGTCGGCGGTCGTCTACGAGCCCGCCGAAGAGGGCGCCCACGTCGGCGGCGACTTCTACGACCTGTTCACCGTCGGCGACCACTGGTGCTTCGCCCTCGGCGACGTCTGCGGCAGCGGTCCTGAGGCCGCCGCGGTGACCGGGCTGGCCCGCCACGCCGTACGGCTGCTGGCCAAGGAGAACTACACCGTGGCCGACATCCTCGACCGGCTCAACCAGACGCTGCTCGACGAGGGCGAGGACGGCCGCTTCCTCAGCCTGCTCTGCGGGGAGCTGACGCCACTGCCCCAGGGCGGCGCGCTGTGCACGCTCGCCTCGGCGGGCCATCCCCCGCCCCTGCTGCTGCGCGCGAACGGCGAGGTCCAGCCCGTCGCCACCTCGCAGCTGCTGCTGGGCATCGACGGCGACGCGCGGTTCTACACCGAGACGTTCGAGCTGCTGCCCGAGGAGCTGCTGCTGTGCGTCACCGACGGCGTCACCGAGCGGCGCGACGGCGACCGGCTGCTCGATGACGACGACGGGCTGACCGCGATCCTGTCGGGCTGCTCGGGGCTGAGCGCGCACGCCGTGGCCGAGCGGATCCGGCAGGCGGTCGAGTCGTTCGCCACCGAGCCGTCACACGACGACGTGGCGCTGCTGGTGCTCCGTGCCACCACCGCCCTGCGGGCGGGCGGTCAGGTGGTGAACCGGTAGGAGGTCGTGGAGGTGCGGGTCTCGCCCGGCCTGAGCACGGTCGAGGGGAACTGCGGCTGGTTGGGCGAGTCGGGGAAGTGCTGCGTCTCCAGGCACAGACCCGCGTGCGGTCCGTACGGCGTCGCGACGCCGTCGAGCATGCCGCCCGCGTAGAACTGGACGCCCGGCTCGGTGGTCGTGACCTCCATGGTCAAGCCGCCGACCGGCTCGGTCACCCGGATCCCGCCGTCGAGCACGAAGCAGTGGTCGTAGCCGCCGTCGTAGCGCTCACCCACCGCGTGCGGCGTGGTGAAGTCGAACGCCGTGCCCTTGACCGGCGCCGGCTCGCCCGTGGGGATCTTGTCCTCGTCGACGGGCAGGTAGTGCTCGGCGTCCATCTGGATCACGTGCCCGAGCACGTCGCCGGCGCCCGCCAGGTTGAAGTAGGAGTGGTTGGTGAGGTTGACGACGGTGGGCGCGTCGGTCTCGGCCGTGTAGTCCAGGCGCAGGGCGTCGTCTTCGAGCGTGTAGGTGATCGAGGCGGTCAGCGTGCCCGGATAGCCTTGGTCGCCGTCGGGGCTGGTGAGTGTGAGCGTCACGGAGGAGCCGGTGACCTCGGAGACTGTCCACACCTTGCGGTCGAAGCCGCGGTTACCGCCGTGCAGGCTGTTGGGCCCGTTGTTGAGCGGCAGGCGGTGTTCGACTCCGTCGAGGGTGAAGCGGCCGCCCGCGATGCGATTGCCGTACCTGCCGACGACGGCGCCGAAGTAGCGGCTGCGGGTCAGGTAGTCCTCCAGCGTGGGCAGTCCGAGCACCACGTTGACGCCGGACACCTCCAGCGACTGCAGGATGGCGCCGTACGTGAGCACGCTCGCGCGCAGCCGTCCCGAGGACAGCTCGACGCGCTCGACCTCTTCACCCGACGGCAGCGTTCCGAACATCATCTGTGTGCCTTTCCCGTGGACTCGCGGACGATCAGGGCCGTCTCCAGCATCGTGGCGGCGGCGGTGGCCGCCGAATCGACCGACTGGAGCAGCAGGTCTACGGCGATGCGGCCGGCGGCGGCGGTGGGCATGGCGATCGTGGTCAGCTTCGGGCGGCTCAGCCGGCCCGGCACGATGTCGTCCACGCCGATCACGCTGACGTCTCCGGGGACGCTCTTGCCCCGCTCGGCGAGCCCCTCGATGAGGCCGATGGCGACCAGGTCGTTGTAGGCCAGCACGCCCGTCGCGCCCGAGGCGATGACGTCGGTGGCCGCGGCCAGGCCGCCCAGCTCCGTCGGCGGGTTGGGGCCGAGGAAGACCACGTCCACGTCGTTCATCGCGGCGGCCGCCTCCTGCATCTCCTTGCTGGTCCACGACCCGCTGGGCCCGGTGACCAGCGCGATGCGCCGGTGCCCGAGCGCGGTGAGGTGCTCGACGGCCTGCCTGGCCCCGCGGCCCACGTCCATGAGCACGGTCGGCATGCCCTTGGCCCGGCGGTTGACCACGACGAACGGCACCTCCTCGCGCAGCCGCTCTATCGTCCGGTTCGTCAGGCGCGGGCTGCACAGCAGCACACCGTCGACCTGCTTGGTGAGGGTCTGGATCAGATCCTCCTCCACCTGCGGGTCCTCGTCGGTGTCGGCCACGAACACGTGGTAGTCGCGGAGCCTGGCCTGCGCCTGGGCGGCCTTGATCAGCGGAGGGAAGAAGGGGTTGGCGATGTCGGCCACGATGAGGCCGATGTTGTGGGTGCGGCCGGTGGTCAGCGCCCGCGCGGCGCGGTTGGGCCGGTAGCCGAGATCCTCGGCGATGGCGAGCACGCGGGTGCGCGTCTCGGGGTTGACCAGGTGGGGCGCGGAGAACGCCCGGGACACCGTGGAAACATGCACGCCCGACGCTTCAGCCACGTCACGAATCGTCACCGCCACGCTTGGCCTCCTCCGACCGTACCTAGTACTTTAGTGCAATCGTTTGTATCACTGTCAATCAGCCATCCCCGCCGGATTTTTCACCTAAATCCCCACCATATCTCTTCATATGGCCAGACCGCCTGGCCAGAGAAGGCCGGGCCGCTTGACGTTCTCCCGGCCCCACGTCGATACTTTCTGCAACCGGTTGCTGTATCCCAAGCAGGAGTGGTGAACGACCGATGACACGAACACTGGTGACCGGCAGCGCCGGCCGGCTAGGGCGCAGCGTGGTCGCCTCATTGGCTCAGGCCGGTCACGAGGTGATCGGCATCGACGTCACCCCGGGCACTCCCCCCGAGGCCGCGGTCACCCTGCCCGCCGACCTGACGAACCTGGGCGAGGCGTATGACGTCATGGCCCGCTTCCGGCCCGACGCCGTGATCCACCTGGCCGCGATCGCGACCCCGTTCAGCCGTACCGACGGGCTGACCTTCCGTACCAACACCCAGCTCGCCTTCAACATGTGCGCGGCCGCGAGCAACACCGGAGTCGGCAAGGTGATCGTGGCCAGCAGCCCGACCGTCATCGGCTACGGCGCGCCCGGCGGCTGGACGCCCAGCTATCTGCCCATCGACGAAGAGCACCCCGTCGCGCCGTGGAACGCCTACAACCTGTCCAAGGTCGTGGCCGAGCAGACGATGGCGTCGTTCGCGCGCAGCTCGGAGACACGGTTCGCGGCGGTGCGGCCGTGCTTCGTGGTGGCTCCCGAGGAGTGGGCGGGCGCGCCCACCCAGTCGGGCCACACGATCGCCGAACGGCTGGACCGGCCGGACATCGCCGGGGCCTCGCTGTTCAACTACCTCGACGCCCGGGACGCCTCCGACCTGATCGCCGTGCTCCTCGAACGCCTGCCCGACCTGCCCAACGGCGAGGTGTTCTTCGCGGGGGCGGCCGACGCGCTGGCCCGCGAGCCGCTGGCGGAGCTGCTCCCCGCCGTCATCCCCTCGACCGCCGCCGCGGCCACGAACCTCACCGGGACCTCTCCCGCCTTCACCTCCGCCAAGGCCGGGCGGATGCTGGGCTGGACGCCCAAGCGCTCGTGGCACACCGAACTGGAGACCGGATGAACCTCAGCGGAGTCCTCTTCTTCCCCGTGACCCCCTTCGACCCCGACCACGGGCTGGCCGAGGAGGTGCTGGCCGAGCACATCAGGCGCGGGCTCCAGCACCGGCCCGGCGCGGTGTTCGCGGCCTGCGGCACGGGTGAGTTCCCCGCGCTGTCGGAAGCGGAGCACGCCGCGATCGTCCGGGTGGCCGTCGAGACCACGGCCGGCCAGGTGCCGGTCTTCGCGGGCGCCGGCGGGCCGCTCGGCGCGGCGCTGGGCCAGGCCCGCGCGGCTCGCGAGGCGGGCGCCGACGGCCTGCTGCTCATGCCCCCTTACCTGGCCAAGGGCCCCAACGAGGGCTTCAGCGCCTATGTGCGCGCGATCGCCGCGATCCTGCCGGTCATCATCTACCAGCGCGACGCGGTGGCGCCCACCCCCGAGCAGGTCGTGGCGCTGGCCAGGATCCCGGGCGTGATCGGCCTCAAGGACGGCCTGGGCGACATCGACCTCATCCAGCGCACGGTGCTGGCGGTGCGCAGGGAGATCGGCGAGGAGTTCAGGTTCTTCAACGGGCTGCCGACGGCCGAGCTGACGATGGGCGCCTACCGGGGCATCGGCGTGGAGCTCTACTCCTCCGCCGTCTTCGCCTTCGCGCCCGAGATCGCCACCGCGTTCCTGAACGGCGCCGACCACCTGCTCACCGAGTTCTACGAGCCGCTCGTACGGCTGCGCTCCAAGGTCCCCGGCTACGCCGTCTCCCTGGTCAAGGCCGGTGTACGACTCGGCGGCCTGGACGCGGGACCGGTGCGCCCGCCCCTGGTCGACGCCTCGCCCGAGCACGTGGCCGAGCTGAAGGCCCTGATCGAACACGGGCGGTCGCTGGCAGGCGTCTCATGATCCGTGACCTGAAAGTGAGCGCTCACACCGCCGAGCTGTCCAGGCCGTGGGGGCCGGATGTGCCCGTCAACCACGTCATGGTCGTGGAGCTCACGCTCGACGACGGCCGGACGGGCACCGGCTTCTCCTGGACGCCGCAGATCGGGGCGCGGGCCGTACAGGCGCTGCTGGAGAACGACATCCGCGAGGCCGTCATCGGCCTGGACCCGCACCCCGAGGTGGTGTGGGACCGGCTCTGGCGGCACCTGCGTGAGGCCGGGCCCGGCGGGATCACCACCGTCGCGCTGGCCGGGGTGGATCTGGCGCTGTGGGATCTGCGCTGCGGCGAGCGCGGCCTGGCCGACGTGCTGGGGCGGCGCAGGGACACGGTGCCGGTCTACGGCAGCGGCGTGAACCTGCACTATTCGCTGGAGGAGCTGGTCGCCCAGGCCGGCCGGTGGAAGGCCGCGGGCTATCCCGGGGTCAAGATGAAGGTGGGCCGGCCCGACCTCGCCGAGGACGTCGAGCGGGTGGCCGCGGTCCGCGAGGTCGTCGGCCCCGGCACGCTGCTGATGATCGACGCCAACCAGCGCTGGGACCTGCACCGGGCCCGCCGCGCCGTCGAGGCGCTGGCCCCGTACGACCTGCACTGGCTGGAGGAGCCGCTGCCCGCCGACGACGTCGCCGCGCACGTGGAGCTGCGGCGCTCCGTGGACGTGCCCATCGCGGTCGGCGAGAACGTCTACACCGTCTACGGCTTCCGCGACCTGCTGACGGCGGGGGCCTGCGACATCGTGCAGCCCAATGTGGTCAGGGTCGGGGGAATCACCCCGTTCTTGCGCATCACCGAGCTGGCCCGGACCTTCGACGTACCGGTCTATCCGCACCTGCTGCCCGACCTGTCGGCGCAGCTGGCGCTGGCGCTGCCGCTGCCGTGCCTGGCCGAGGAGGTCGAGGACGCCTCGTTCGCCGCGCTGGGCCTGCTGGCCGAGCCGTATCCCGTCCACGTGAGCGACGCGAAGGTGCGCGTCGGTGAGCACCGGGGGCTCGGCCTCCACTGGAGATGAGCATGCGGGTCGTACTCGCCGGAGCGCACGGGTTCGGCGCCCACTACCTCAACCGGTTGCGGCGGCTGGCCGGCCAGATCGAGCTGGCGGGCGTCTGTGACGTGCGGCCGGTCTCCCCCGAAGACCTCGACGGGCTCGGTACGCCGGAGTTCTCCACCGACCTGCCCGAGCTGATCAAGCGGACCGGCGCGCGGATCGCCATCCTGGCGACCCCGATCCCGACGCACGCGGACCTGACGCTGGCGGCGCTGGCGGCCGGCGCGCACGTGCTGGTGGAGAAGCCCACGGCGGCCACGCTCGCCGACTTCGAGCGCATGGAGCAGGCCGCCGCCGAGGCCGGTCTCGCCTGCCAGGTGGGCTTCCAGAGCCTCGCGTCCGCGGCCCTGCCGGAGGTGCGGCGGCTGATCGCCGAGGACACGATCGGCCGCGTGACCGGTATCGGGGTGGCGGGGGCGTGGCCGCGGCCCGCCTCCTACTTCACCCGCAGCTCCTGGTCGGGGCGGCGCCGGCTCGACGGCGTGGACATCGTGGACGGCGCGCTGACCAACCCGTTCGCGCACGCCGTCGCCACCGCCCTCGCCGTGGCGGGCGCCGAGGAGCGCGGCGCGGTCACCTCGGTCGAGGCGGAGCTGTTCCATGCCAACGCCATCGAGTCGGACGACACCTCGGCCATCCGCATCCACCTGGCGGACGGGCCGCCGATCGTGGCCGCCGTGACGCTCTGCGCCACCGGCCGCGACGAGCCGTACGTGGTCGTCCACGGTGAACGGGGCACGATCACGTTCACGTACACGGTGGACGAGGTCCGCGTCGGCGACGGCCCGGTGCGCCGCTTCCCCCGCGCAGACCTGCTGGAGAACCTCGTCGAGCACGTACGCACCGGAGCCGACCTGATCGTGCCGATCCACCGGACCGGGGCGTTCATGGAGGTTCTGGAGGCCATCAGGGTCGCGCCCGATCCGCTGCCGATCGCCCAGGACCACCAGGACCTCTCCGGTGACGGGCCGGTGCTGCCCGGCATCGCCCAGGTGGTCGAGTCCTGCGCGGAGCGGCTGGAGCTCTTCTCCGAGCTGGGCGTGAGCTGGGCCGTGCCGTTGATGGTGGATGACCAGGTGGTGGCCGAGTACGTCACGCGGCCCGACCTGCCGATCAGCGCGGCCCCACGGCCCTACCTCCACCCGGTCCGCACGCTGGGCGGCACGGTGGTCACCGAGGTGCAGCCGGCGGACCATCCGCACCACCTCGGCGCCGGCGTGGCCGTCACCGATGTCGGCGGGCGCAACTTCTGGGGCGGCCGTACCTTCGTCAGGGACCAGGGGCCTCAGTGGCTGGACGACCACGGGATCCAGCGGCATGTGTCGTTCACCGGGCGTGACTCCTCGGGCTTCGCCGAGACCCTGCTGTGGCAGCGGCCGGGCGAGGAGCCGGTGGTGCGTGAGGAGCGGACCGTGCGGGCCGTCCCGCTGTCGCGGGGCTGGGCGCTCGATCTCACCTTCACGCTGCGCAATCTCACGGGCGCGCCACTGACGATCCAGAGCTCGGCCACCAAGGGCCGGGCCGGGGCGGGCTATGGCGGCTTCTTCTGGCGGGCGCCGGTGGCGTCGCGAGGGCTGCGGGTGTTCGCCGCGTCCCCCGAAGGTTCCGCCGAAGGTTCCGCCGAAGGTTCCGTCGAAGGTTCCGTCGAAGGTTTCGTCGAAGGTTTCGTCGAAGGTTTCGTCGAAGGCGAGGAGTTGGTCCACGGCTCCCGGGCGCCGTGGCTGGCGCTGGCGGGCGAGGACTGGACGCTGGTGTTCGTCCGGGCGGGCGACGATCCGTGGTTCGTCAGGGTGGCGCAATATCCCGGTGTGGGCACCGCGCTGGCCTGGGACACGCCGCTGGTCTTCGAGGACGAGCTGACCCGGGGCGTGTCCGTGGTCGTGGCCGACGGGCGCCTGTCCGCCGCCGAGGCGGCCGGGCTAGCCGCCGAGGTGGCGCTCTAGCCAGGTGAAGGCGTGCTCCTGCATGGGGACGTCGAAGGCGTGCGGGGCGTCGAAGAAGATCCCCTCGTAGCCGCCGTCCGGGTGGCGGCGCGCGATGGCCTCGTGCGCCGCGTGCATCCCGGCCGGCGGGAACAGCTGGTCGCGCTCGCCGTACATGACCAGGAGCGGTTCGGGCGCACGGGCGGCGACCAGCGCCGGCCAGTCGCAGACGCGCGACAGTCCTGGCGGGAAGAACATCCAGGTGTGCCCGGCGACGTAGCCGTCCAGGACCTCGCGGTAGGTGGAGACCATCGCGGCGACGGCGACCGCGGCGACGCCGGTGTCGAACGCGCCGAGCAGCGCCGCGCGCAGGCCGCCCCCTGACAGCCCCACACAGCCGATCCGCCCGACGTCGGGGCGAGACCGCAGGTAGGCCGCGGCGGCCAGGTCCTCGCCCGCCACCACGCCGGCCAGCGAGGTGCCGAGCAGGGTGCAGTACTTCTCCAGCACGTGCTCGTGGTGCCCGGCCGCGACGTCGTAGCGGTCGGCCTCGGACATGGCGGGATCATTCGCCTGGGCGAGCACGCGCTCGGGCATGTCCGCCCGGTCGAAGCGGCGGCTGCCCCAGCCGATCACGTCGGGGACGAGCACGGCGAAGCCCCGCCTGGCCAGCTCGCTCGCGTAGGCCCGGCCGCCGTAGATCTGCTCGCGCAGCCGCAGCACCTCAGGCGTGGGCGGCTCGGGGCCGTCCGCGATCTTCTCCTTGCCCGCCCACTTCATGCCCGCGTGGCAGTGCAGCGCGAGCACCCCGGGCAGCGGTCCTTCCGCGTGGCGGGGCTTGAGCAGGTAGGCGTGGGTACGCGGGCCGAACCCCACCGACCAGGAGAGCTCCTCACCGCTGAGGTCCGGCGTCGTCCAGGAGCGCTCGACCCGCACCTCTCGTACGGCGAGGTCGAGCGTCCCGATGGCCTCGCGGGCGGCCTTCCTGAGCGCGGGGCCGGGCGCGGCCTCGGGAAACAGGCCGTGCCGGCGCTCCGCGAGCTCGGCCAGCCCGGAGAACGGCCCGAGGTGGCGCAACTCACGCATCGGTCAGGCGCCGACGAGGCGGGTGCCGTCGGCGGCCAGGCGGACGGGCGCGCCGGTGCCGGCCGAGCGGGTGGCGGCCACGCCGACCAGCACGCTGCGGATGCCGTCGCGGTAACCCGCCGGGCGCCCGAGCGGATCGTCGCCGGGGCCGCGGAAGACGTCGTCGAGCAGCAGCCGGTCGCCACCGCCGTGACCGCCCTCCCCCTGTTCGATGGCGATCTCCTCCGGCTCCTGCCAGTGCCGGTGCAGGATGAGCTTCTCCCCGGCGCCGGCCATGTGCTCCTTGCCCGCGGCGCTCGGGTCGATCGCGGCGTGCTCGGGGGTCCAGGGCCGCTCCAGGACGTCCAGCTCGATCCGGCCCTCCGTACCGTTGAAGACGACGCGGTATCCCTCGTACGGGGCGTGCGCGGTGAGCGAGTAGGTGAGCATGGCCCGGTTGGCGTAGCGGACCAGGACCGACATGTTGTCGTCGATCGTCACGCCCGGCCCGAAGACGTCCTGGTCGCGGATGTAGCCGTCCTCGTGCTCGGCGTCCAGGTACAGGCGCTTGAGGTGCTCGTCGGTGGAGATGTCCAGGATGAACGGGTCGGTGCCGAGGCCGGGCGCGCCCTGGCCGCGGGCGGGACGCGGGCCTCTGGGCAGGGCCTGGCCGTAGAAGCGCAGGTCGGTCTGGGCGAAGACGAGCTCGGGCGCGGCCGCGAGCCACCAGTTGACCAGGTCGAAGTGGTGGGTGGACTTGTGTACCAGCAGGCCGCCGGAGTTGGCCTTGTCGCGGTGCCAGCGGCGGAAGTAGTCGGCGCCGTGGATGGTGTCGAGCGCCCAGTCGAAGTGGACGGAGGTGATGTCGCCGATCGCGCCTTCGCTGATGAGCTTTTTGACCGCCGAGTTACGCGGGGAGTAGCGGTAGTTGAAGGTGACCACCAGTTTGCCCGGGTTGCGCTCGGCGGCGGCGGCGATGGCCTCGCAGCCCTCGGCGTCGATGGTGAGCGGCTTCTCCACGATGACGTCGAGTCCCGCGTCGAGGGCGGCGACGACATAGCGGGCGTGCGTCGCGTCCACCGTGGTGACCACGACGGCGTCGGCCAGCTCCAGGAGCTTGCCGAACTCGTCGGGGGCGAAGCACGGCACCTGCTCGCCGATGCGCTCGACGTAGTAGTTCATACGCGTCTGGTTGACGTCGCAGAGGCCGACGATCGTACCGGTGTCGCGCCAGTCGCCCAGCAGGGCGTCGACGTACATCTGGGCGCGATGGCCGAGTCCGACGAAGGCGTACCTGGTGCTCAACTTCTCTCCCCGAGTCGTGGAGTGGAGGCTGGGGGCTGTCGTGCCCCCAGCCTGGATCAGACCTCAGCCGGCGATGGCCGCGTTGGCTTCGGTCAGGAACTTCTGCGCGCCGGCGTCCGGTGTCGTCTTGCCGAAGAGGACCTCTTCGCTGTTGCGCTTGAGGATGTCCTCCATCTGCAGCGCGCCCTTCGGCGGGGCGACGATCGGGCTCAGCTCGCCCTTGACCGCGTCGATGAAGGTCAGCGTCTTCTGGTCGACGGCCGGCAGCTTGCCCTTGACGGCGGTGAGCACCTTGGCGTTGGTCGGCAGGCCACGGTCACTCAGCAGGATCGAGGCCGCGTCCGGGTCGTTGACCATGAAGTCGATGAACTTGCCGGCTTCCGCGAGGTGGTCGGACTTGGCGGAGGCCGTGTAGAACATCGACGGCTGCAGGAACATGCCGCCGGTGGTCGCGCCCGTCGCCTTGGGCATCCGCATCAGGGTCAGCTCCTGGCCCGACGCCTTGGACAGGGCGTTGAGCTGGTTGCTCCACCACATGCCCATGGCGCCCGCGTTGGTGGCCAGCAGCGACTGCTCGGGGCCCACGGAGATCAGTTCGGCGCTCTTGGCGGCGTCGGCGGAGCCCTTGGTCTGGATGAGCTGCTGGTGGATGCCCCACCACGCCTTGAGCGTCTCGGGCGTCACCCCGATCTTGTTGCCGTCGTAGAACTTCTCGCCGCGCTGGGCCGCGAAGATCTGCAGCCAGGCGGGGTTGTAGTTGTACTCGGCTCCGTTGACCCCGTTGCCGGCCGCGGAGATCTGCTTGGCCAGGTTGATCCAGTCGTCCCAGGTCCAGGACTTGTCGTCGGGCAGCTTCTGTTTGGCCTTCTCCAGCGCCGACTTGTTGACGAGCATGGAGAAGGTGTTGACGCCGCTCGGGATGGCGTACTGCTTGCCGTCGACCTGACCGCTGGTGAGCACCTGCTGGTCGAGGTCGCCCGTGGTGACCTTGCCCGACAGATCGGCCAGGGCGTTGCGGCCGGCGTACTCGCTCAGGCCGCGGATCTCGATGCTGATGACGTCGGGGGCGTCGTTGGCCGCCACCTTGGTGGCCAGCTTCTCGTAGTAGCTCTCCCAGTTGGAGAAGTCGCCCTCGACGTCGATGGTCGGGTTCTTCTCCTCGAACTTCTTGATGACCTGTTCGGTGAGCTTCTGCCGCGCGTCGCTGCCCCAGTAGGAGAAGCGGAGATGGATCTTGTCACCGCCGGCCTTGTCGCCGCTGCCGCCACCACAGCCTGCGGCGGCCGTCATGACCGCCGCCGACAGCAGGGCGACCGTCCACATCATCCTAGGCTTCACAGCTCTACCTCCTGGTGAAGAGTTGCGGGGGGTGTTACTTCAGTCCGGTGGTCGCTACACCACGAATCAGATATTTCTGACCGGCAAGGAAAAAGCCGAAGATCGGCCCCAATGACACGATCGACATCGCGAACATGGGGCCCCACGACGACTCGCCACTGGAGTCTAGGAAGGAGCGGAGTGCAACGGCCACTGTGAGATTGTCCGAGTTTGTCAGGTAAAGGTTCTGACTGAAGAAGTCGTTCCACGTCCAGATGAAAGTGAAGATGCCGGTCGTGGCGAGCGCCGGGGTGCAGAGCGGGAGGATCACCTGCAGAAAGACCCGCCAGTAACCCGCACCGTCGATGGCCGCGGCCTCGTCCAGCTCCCTCGGCAGGGTCCGGATGAACTGGACCATGAGGAAGATGAAGAACGCGTCCGTGGCCAGGAACTTGGGCACGATCAG
>NZ_JBFAIF010000030.1:0-102289 GCF_040654555.1 Nonomuraea sp. NPDC050680
TCCTCACCACCGAGGCGGTCATCGCCGAGAAGCCCGAGAAGAACCCTGCCGCTCCCGCTGGCATGCCCGGCGGCGGAGACATGGACTTCTAGGTCAGGTCGTCGGGTGGGACCGCTCAGCGGTACGCGGTCCCACCCCACCCGGAGCGCTGCTCAGCCGGTGAGCCGTCGGTGAGCGTGCGGTGAGTCACCGCCGTCACTGTTGAGTCATCGCCGGATCCGCCGAGGGCCGGCCGCTGAAGGAGGAGCAGAGATGAACAGTCTGACCGGCAAGACCGCGCTGGTGACCGGAGGATCGCGCGGAATCGGCCGGGCGGTCGCGCTGCGACTGGCCGCCGAAGGCGCACTGGTCGCCGTCCACTATGGCGGCAACGACGACGCGGCCAAGCAGACGGTGGCGCGGATCGAGCAGGCAGGCGGCCGGGCGTTCGCGGTGCAGGCCCGGTTCGGCGACGATGGCTCGGTGGACCGCCTGTTCGAGGGCCTGGCCGAGGGCCTGGCAGGCGGCGGCCTGGACATCCTGGTCAACAACGCGGGCATCGCCTCGGCCAACCCGATCGCGCAGGTCACGCCGGAGGAGTTCGGCAGGTTGCTCACGATCAACGTCAGCACGCCGTTCTTCGTGATCCAGCGCGCCCTGCCGCTGCTGAACGACGGCGGCCGCATCATCAACATGGGCTCGACCGCCAGCCGCTTCGCGGTCTCCACGCAGATCGGTTACACCATCAGCAAGGCGGCACTGGAGTCGATGGCCCCGTCCCTGGCCAACGAGCTCGGCGGGCGCGGCATCACGGTGAACACGGTCGCGCCCGGCGCGGTGCGGACCGACATGACCGCGGGCTACTCCTCCATCCCCGAGGTGGTCGCCGGGATCGAAGCGATCACCGCGCTCGGGCGGCTCGGCGAGCCCGAGGACGTCGCGGACGTCGTCGGCTTCCTGGCGGGCCCGCAGGGCCGATGGGTGAGCGGCCAGACCATCGACGTCTCGGGCGGGACCTACCTCGGCCCGATCGCCATGGTGTGACCGCGCTACCTGGAGGTCTCTGGCCCGTGGATGATGCGGTGGATGGTGAACGCCCGCTGCTCGACCGTGATCATCCAGACCGAGCAGCTGAACGCTCGCCCGGCCGAATGTGCTGGTGCTGCGCCACCGCTTCGGTTCGGGCGGCTGGGGGTGCACCCGTGGCAGGTCGTACGGCAGGACCGCCCTGGCCTCAGCGACTCCTCCGGCTCAATGCCGGCAGCGGCGTCACCTGCGGGCCGGCCACGTGCCGCTCGATTGCCTCCTGCAACGGGGCCGCGAACCTTCGCGCCCGCGCGCGCCATTGTCGCCCGGCACCCTAGACACGTCCCATTTTCCCTGGTCAGAAAGGTGTTCTCACTTCAACTCACCGACACTTTCCTGCTCGTGCTCGCGCTGACTGTCGCCTGAGCATGACCGGCGCAGCCCGTCCAGCACGAGGGTGATGACACCGTCGGCCTCGGCCCGCCAACCGGGGCGGTCATGGGCCGCACCGATGCCATGCAGCGCCATCATGACGGCACCGGCACCTACGTCGTCGCGGACGGCGCCGTCCTTCACGGCGGCGGCCACCAGGTCCGTGACAGCCTGCTCCAGCGCCCGACTGCCCTCGGCGAGCGCACCCGAGCCGGTGGCCATGAGCGTGGCCAGCGTCCGGGCGAGGCCCTGGTGGGCATCCATGTAGCCGACCATGCCACGCAGGAAGGCCGCCAAGGCCTCCTCCGCGGGCAGCGTGGCCTGCAATTGGCGGGCGCGGTCGCACAGCGCGGCGACCTCCCCGTGGTAGACCGCCTCGGCCAGCGCCTCCCGGGTGGGGAAGTGGCGGTACAGCGTGCCCGTGCCCACACCCGCCAGACGGGCGAAATCATCGAAGCGCAGGTCGAAGAAGCCTCCGGCGTCGAAGACCTCCCGGGCCTTGGCGAGCAAGGCCTCGCGGTTGCGCTGGGCGTCGGCACGCAGCGGCTTGGCGGCGGTCATGCGCTACCCCCCCGTTGACAAGTGGAGATGACCTCCATATTTTGGCAAGTGGAGATAACCTCCAAATCGATCGTACCCCACGAGGTGCAGCGTGAAGATCCTGATGTTCGGCCGAGGCGTGATCGCCACTGTCTACGGCTGGGCCCTGCAACAGGCGGGACATGACGTCGAGTTCTACGTCCGGCCGGGCCGCGCGGCGACGTACGGGGACGCGGTGGACCTCGACCTGTTCGATATGCGGCGCCGGGTGTGGGGGCAGCGCGTCGTCGAGAAGTGGCCGGTGCGCTACCGCGAGGCGCTGGAGCCGGACCACGACTTCGACCTGATCGTGCTCAGCGTGCCGCACCACCGCCTCGCGGAGGCGACGGCCTTTCTGTCCCCGCGTGTCGGCCAGGCCACGGTGCTGGTCTTCGGGAACATCTGGACCGAGCCGCTCGCCGCCATCGGCGCACTCCCCGTCGACCAGATCGCCTGGGGCTTTCCCCAGGCCGGTGGCGGTTTCGACGCGGACGGCGTGCTCCGTGGGGCGCTGCTGCCGTCGGTCATCTTCGGCACCCTTGGCCAGCCCCCGGCCGACCGGGAGCGGGCCGTGCGTCAGGCGTTTCGCGAGGCCGGGCTCCGGATCAAGGAGCGGCCTGACTTCCGCGGCTGGCTGTGGGTCCATTTCGCGTCGGATGCCGGCATGTTCTCGCAGGGCCTGCGGCTGGGATCCCTGTCCCAACTGGCCGGGGCAACGGGCGACCTGCGCGAGGCGCTGCTGGCCGGCCGCGAACTGCTGCCGCTCCTCCAGGCGCGCGGCCTCGACCTGCGACGGCACCGGGGCGGTGTGCTGCCGTTCCGGGCGCCCACCTGGCTGACGGCGCCCGTGCTCGCCTGGCTGACCGCTCATGTCGCGCCCGCGCGCGTGAGCCTCACGGCGCACTCCGACCCTGACGCCGAGGAGCCGCGTGAGGTCTGCCGGGACACCCTCGCCGAAGCACGACGGCTGGGCATCTCGGTACCACGACTGGAAGCGGCGGAACCGCACTTCGCCCGCGAGGTGACAGGCTGAGTGGGCGGGGTTCCCGCTGGTCGGCGAGCCTTACAACGAGGACATGGCCCTCATCAAGGGGCATCGTGGCCGGCACATCAGGTGCGGGTTCGCTCTCCAGCTCGTGACCGTTCGGGCGCACGCGTGGAACACCCGGCGGCACCTCTGTTGAGCCGAGCCTGCGCCCGTGGCGGGTTCTTGGGGGGCTGGGGAAGGTTCCGGGTCTGGCCGAACGCCGAGCCGCCATGTGTGTGGGCTTGGAGGAGCGAGGCGGGGAGAGGAGTGGGCCCGCATTCAACTGCCGAGGGCGCGCTTTTGTGGGTGGATCGCCTCGCCGCGGGCGAGCATGTCAACGAACTGGGTGATACGGCGGGCTCGGGTCTCGGCGCGTTTGGCGTTCGCGATCCGATAGAGAACGGCGTAGCGGTTTTGGGAGGTGAGGATGTCGAACATCGCTTGTGCCTGGGGTTTCGCGGCCAATGCGGCGGCCAGGTCGGCTGGTACCTCGATGCCGGCTTGTCCCGCGTAGGCCGTGTCCCAGCGGCCGTCGGCCTTGGCGCGTTCGACCTCGGTCATTCCGGCCGGATGCATCCGGTCCTCGCTGATCAGACGGGTGACGATGGAAACGTTCCGCGCTGACCAGGGACTTTGCTTTCCGCGAGGGGTGAAGCGCCGGCAGAAGGTGATCTCATCCCGCCGTCGTAGCCGACCATCGATCCAGCCGTGGCACAGGGCTTCGTCGAGCGCCTGGTCATAGGTCAGGCTGGTGGGCCGGGTCGCGTTCTGCTTGGCGAGGACCAGCCACACCCCTGCCGAGCTGTCGTGGTGCCTGCTGAGCCACTCACGCCAGTCTCGGGCATCGGTAACGGTCAGTTCCGGTAGTTCGTTGCTCATTGTCATGCGCCCCTGATGATCATCAAAGGAATGGTTATCGGCGGTCACCCGAAGGTGGGTGCCCAGGACGGGGGCCTGCCGGAAGTGGCGCTGGATCGGTCAGCGGTGGAGCCGGCCGATCACGTCACACGTCGCCACCGCAGCCTCTGCACGGATGACGCCCGCCCGCCTTCACCAGGTCCTGCCGGCCTGTTCCCGGATCGTGTGGTTGTGGAGATGCTGGATCGCTGTGATCACGTCGGGATTCGCCACCCTCTTCATGCGTGCTTCCATGGGTCCTGCCCCTCGTCGGTTACGTGCGCCCATCCAGGCCCGTTATCTAACGCACCTTGGCGGAGATCATCGTCGTCGTCATGGACTTTTCGGCCGAGAGGTTCTCGGTCATGCCGGCGACGTTACGGTATGACCCGGTCAGAAACGGTCCTGGTTATTGAGCAGACTATTGGCCATGGTCAACACCTCGGCGCGGCTGCTGCGGCTGCTGTCTTTGCTGTCAACGCGATCGTCCTGGACGTGCGCTGATCTTTCCGCCCAGCTGGAGGTCGCCGAACGGACGGTTCGCCGGGACATCGCCCGGCTACGTGAACTCGGCTACGGCATCGAATCGGAGATGGGCCCATGGGGCGGCTACCACCTCGGGCCCGGAACCAGCATTCCGCCACTGATCCTTGACGAGGAGGAGGCCCTCGCGGTCGCTGTCGGGCTGCGCACCGCCGCCTTCAGCGGAGTCTCCGGCAGCGATCAGGCAGCCCTGTCGGCGCTGCTGAAACTACGCCAGGTGCTGCCGGCCAGGATCGCCGACCGGCTCGGCGAGCTGGACGCCGCGTTCACCCACACCGCACGACCCGACGACAGCCAGATCTCCCCCGCGCTGCTGCTCGACCTGGCCACCGCGTGCCGGCGAGGCGAACGCACCCAGTTGACCTACCGCGACCGGGCCGGAACGACGTCCACCCGCCGGGTGGACCCCTACCGGCTCATCTACACCGGCCGCCGCTGGTATCTCCTCGCCTACGACCTGACGCGGCAGGACTGGCGCACTTTCCGTACCGATCGCATCATCGATGCCACAGCCACCGGGCAGGCCACTGCCCTGCCTGACCCGCCAGATCCAGCACAGATGGTCAGCACGGGCATCGCGCTGAGGCCCTACCCGGCGCGGGTGACCATCCGGCTGGCTGTACCGGCCGATGAGGCCCGCAGGCTGGTACCACCAACGGTCGGCGTCCACCACCCGGACGGCGATGACGCCACGATCATCGACATCGGTGGGCCAGACGCCGACGGCCTGGCCCGCTACCTGCTCAGCCTCGGCCGACCGCTCCAGATACTGCACCCAGAAGAGGTCCGCCAGGCATTCCTCACCCGCACACAACAACTCCTCAAGGACAACCAGTGGCACAAACACCCGCCGATAACTGACACGGCTACCTGCAGTGACGGATGTTGCCAGCCGCCATGAAGTGCGACTGCCATCTTGACTGTCTCAATTCTCTCGCCTGGAGGCTTTCTCCAGCTTCGGCAACATCGCCAACCGCTCGCCAGAGGACTTGCGGCGCGCCGGCAAGATCAGTCGCGAGGCCATCAGCAGCGCGAACAGATCGAGCGCGTCATCGATCGTCTCAGCCTCCAACGACCGCGGCGATGGCACGGCGGGTCACCCGGTCATCGGCGGCCCGCCAGGGAGAGCGCGAACAGGTGGAGCTGGGGTTTGGTCAGCGTGGGCAGGGTGAGCGAGCGCAGCTCCTTGGCGGGGTCGAGGACCGCCTGGACGATGAAGAGGCCGACCTTGAGCGCGTTCTGGCCGGCGCGGCCATGCCGGTGGGTGCAGCGCAGGAGCTCGGTGATGCCCGCGCCGGCCTGGCCGCCCCAGTCGGGCATGGAGAACGGCACCTCGGCGGCGGAGCCGTCGGTGTAGGTGGCGATCAGGGTGACGGAGACGACGCCGGAGCTCGCGGCGCCCAGCAGCCGCGCCTTGGCGTACGTGCCCGGCGGGACGGTGATGGTCTGGCCCTTGGCGGTGACGTTGTTCTTGGCGCCGTCGGCGTAGGCGGGGAAGGCGAAGGTCAGACCCTCGTACGCGAGCGGCCCGGCAGCGGGCAGCTCCTCGGCGGGCTCGGCCTTCACCGGTGCGATGGTCAGCTTGGGGCGCGCGCCGGTGTAGAGGAGCACCTCGCTGTTCCGGCCGAGGGTGATCTCCAGGATGCCGTCGCCGAGATCTTTGACGTGGGCGGGACGGCCGTTGTCCAGCACCGCCACGGGCTTGCCGGGCAGGCCGTGCTTGATTCGCAGCGGCTCCCCCGCCAGGCTTCTGACTCTGATGAAGCGGGTCGTGCCCGCCTGGCGTACCGCGGAGACGAGAAAGGCGCCCTGCGTCCTGAAGTCGTGCAGGGCGACGTCGGACCAGGTAGAGGGGATGGCGGGGAAGATCCGTACGATGCCGCCCCAGCTCTGGCAGAGCATGTCGTGGATGCTCTGCGAGGCCGCCGGCTGCCGGTCAGCCGATCGGTGGGGCGGATCAGCCGTTCGGTGGGGCGGAGGGTTGAGCCGCTGATTCATGCCACGGGTTGATGTGTGCCCTGCTGCCGGCTTGAGACGCTGACGACCTCCAATCGGAAAGGGGCGAGCCACATGGCAGACGTGAGCGACGGGCGTACGAGCCTTACGGACGGCGGAACGGTGAGTCGTCGCGGGCTGCTCGCCGGTGCGGGTGCCGTGGCGATCACCGCAGCGGGCACGGCGGCGGGCACCGTGGCGGCCGACATGTGGGGCGCCGATGCGGCGTTGGCGCAATCGGACGCGGCGGAGCCGGTCGCGGCGGGAGCGGACGCGGACGCGGCGGCATTCGGACCGGTGACCGTACGTCCGGGTGACTCTCGCTACGACAACCTGTTGCGAGGCAACAACTTCCGGTTTGTCGGCCGGCCGGAGGAGATCCGCGTGGTCGGGTCCACCGATCAGGTGGTGCGCGCGGTGTCGGAGGCGGTGCGGTCCGGCCGGCGGGTCGCGGTGCGCAGTGGCGGCCACTGCTTCGAGAACTTCACCGCCGATCCGGCGGTGCGAATGCTGCTGGACCTCTCTCCGATGGACGCGGTCGGCTATGACGCCGGTCGGCGGGCGTTCGCCGTGCAACCTGGAGCCACCCTCGGTCACGTGTACCGGACGCTGCTCAAAGGCTGGGGCGTGACGATCCCTGGGGGCGGGTGCCCGGAGGTGGGTGCTGGTGGGCACTTCGCGGGCGGCGGATACGGACCACTGTCCCGGCGGTACGGCTCGGTGGTGGATCACCTGTACGGCGTGGAGGTCGTGGTGGTCGACCGCGACGGCACCGCCCGCGCGGTGGTCGCCACCCGCGAGCCCGACGACCCGCACCGCGACCTGTGGTGGGCGCACACCGGCGGTGGCGGCGGCAACTTCGGCGTGGTCACCCGCTACTGGCTGCGCTCCCCCGGCGTCGCCGGCACCGACCCGTCCCAGCTGCTGCCTGCGGCGCCGCAGCGGATGTTGCAGCACGTGGTCATCTGGTCATGGGAGCACATGACCGAGCAGGCGCTCACCGGACTGCTGCGCAACTTCGGCACCTGGCATGAGCGCAACAGCGCGCCCGGCTCTCCGTACGCCGGGCTGTACGGGATCCTCCAGCTGTCGCACCGCGCCGGCGGAACCATCATGCTGGTCGCGCAGATCGACGCGGACCTCCCCCACGCCGACAGCATGGTGACCGGCTTCGCGTCCGCGGTGACCGCCGGCGTCGACCTCAAAGCGGCGCTCGACATCCGGCGGACGATGCCCTGGTTGCACCGGATGACCTGGCCGGGCACCGGCGAGCCGGGTGACGTGCTCACCCGGCGCTACAAGATCAAGGCCGGCTACCTGCGACGATCGTTCACCGAGAGCCAACTCGCGGCCATTCACCGCAACCTGACCAACTCCACCGGCGGCCCCAACGCCGGCATGCTGCTCATCGGCTACGGCGGTCAGGTCCGCGCGGTAGCGCCAGGGGCCACCGCGATCGCCCAGCGAGACGTGGTCATGAAGGCCGTCTACCAGACGATCTGGGAAGACGAAAAGGAGGACAAGGCCAACCTCGCCTGGGTCCGTGGCCTCTACCACGACGTTTACACCGACACCGGCGGCGTGCCCGTCCCCGGCGAGGTCAACGACGGCTCCTACATCAACTACCCGGATGCCGACCTGGCCGACCCGGCGTGGAACACCTCAGGGGTGCCCGCGCACACTCTCTACTACAAGGACAACTACCCACGCCTCCAACGGGTGAAGGCCCGGTGGGACCCACGCAACGTCTTCCGGCACGCCCTGGCCATAGAACCTCCTCAGGCGGGCTGAACCGGGTCGGGACGTGCCGACGTGGAGGCTGGCCGGGTCGGCACGTGCCGACGTGGAGGTTGGCGGCGTCAGGACGCACCGACATCGAGGTTAGATTCTGCGCTGGGGATCAGCGACAGTTGAGGAGGAGGACTCGGATGAGCGATCCAGCGGTACGGTGGCCCGTGTTGGTGACCGTCGGGCCGTACGCGTTGCTGGCGCTCCTGGCCGGTGTCACCGTGGCCATCAAGCGCTCGGCGGGCGCCTCCCTGCTCATCGACCTGGTCCTGTGCGCGCTGATGGCGGCGTGGATTCTGGGGGTCTTCACGCTCCGTCCCGCCTGGCGCGAGCGCGAAACGGTGATGGCCGTGTTCTTCACCGTGCTGATCCTGCTCATGGCGATTCTGGTGGTCAGGGACTCGTGGTTCGGGTTCTTCACCCCCGCCGCTTATCTCTACGCCTTCCGGGTCCTGCCCTGGCCGTGGGAACCGGTCGGCGTCGCGGGGGTGGCTATGGTGGCGGGCACGGCGCAGGCGTACGACGTGGACAAGACCACGCCCGTGGGGCTGATCACGTACGTCGCCGTCATGGCCGCGAATGTGATTCCTATGTGTGGCTTCGCCTGGTTCGCTCGGCGCGGCGCCCAGCAGAACGACGAGCGCAAGCGGGCGCTGGAGGAGGCGCGCGAAGCGAACCGCAGGCTGGAGACGACGCTGACGGAGAACGCGGCCCTGCACGAGCAGTTACTGGCGCAGGCCAGGCGGGCCGGCGTGCACGACGAGCGGCGGCGGATGGCGCGGGAGATCCACGACACCCTGGCGCAGGGTCTCACTGGCATCATCACCCAACTGCACGCGGCCGAGCACGCCGGCGACGACCCGGCGGAATGGCGCCGGCACATCGAGGCCGCGACCAGGCTGGCCGGGGAGAGCCTGTCAGAGGCGCGGCGATCGGTGGATGCGCTGCGTCCTGAGCCGCTGCGGACGGCGCGGCTGAGCGAGGCGCTGGCGAGCGTGGCCAGCCGCTGGTCGGCACTGCACGAGATCCCGGTCCAGGTGACGACGACCGGCACGGTCCGGCCGATGGGCCCGGAGGTCGAGGTCGCGCTGCTCAGAATCGCGCAGGAGGCGTTGACCAACGTGGCCAAGCACGCGCGGGCGACCCGGGCGGGGGTGACACTGTCGTACATGGAATACGAGGTGGCTCTGGACGTGCGCGACGACGGCGCGGGCTTCGACCCGGCCCGGCTCGGGGATGGCGGCGGCTTCGATCCGGCCCGGATGGAACACGAGGTGGCTCTGGACGTGGGCGATGACGGCGCCGGCTTCCATCCGGCCCGGCTTAGGGACGGCGGCGGCGGCTTCGACCCGGCCCGGCTCGGGGACGGCGGCGGCTTCGACCCGGCCCGGCTCGGGGACGGCGGCGGCTTCGACCCGGCCCGGCTCGGGGACGGCGGCGGCTTCGATCCGGCCCGGCTTGGGGACGGTGACGCCGATGGCCCTCGTACGGCTCATCTCGGATTCGGGCTGGTCGCGATGCGCCAGCGGATCGAGGGCCTGTCAGGCACGCTGCAGGTCGAGTCGGAGCCCGGCCACGGCACAGGGATCTCGGCCCGCGTCCCCGTCGAGCGGGCGGAGTCATGAGCCGCTCGGATGCCGTGATCAGACTGCTGGTCGTCGACGATCATCCGGTGGTCAGAGACGGCTTGAGCAGTATGTTCGCGCGCGATCCGGACTTCGAGGTGGTCGGTGAGGCCGCTGACGGAGCCGAGGCGGTCCGGCTCGCCGAGACCCTGCGGCCGGACGTGGTCCTCATGGATCTGCGGATGCCCGGCGTGGACGGCGTGAGCGCGACCAGGGCGCTGGCCGGGGGCGGGAGCGGGGCGCGCGTGCTGGTGCTCACCACGTACGACACCGACAGCCACGTGTTGCCCGCGATCGAGGCGGGTGCCACCGGCTACCTGCTGAAAGACGCTCCCCGTGACGAGCTCCTGCGAGCGGTCCGGGCGACGGCTCGGGGCGAGGCGGTTCTCGCGCCGTCGGCGGCGGCCCTGCTCATGAGCCGCGTACGCTCCTCCCCCTCGGGGTCGCTCAGTCAGCGGGAGCTCGAAGTGCTCCAGTTGGTGGCGGCCGGTGGCACGAACCGGGAGGCGGCGGCGCAGCTGTTCATCACCGAGGCCACGGTTAAATCCCACCTGCTGAACATCTACGGCAAGCTCGGCGTCGGCGACCGCGCCGCCGCCGTCACCGAGGCGTTCAACCGGGGACTGCTCGTCCCGCGAGCGCCGGAACAACCCTGACGCGGTGGTGGTGTGACACGGCTGCCGGAAGGGCCCGCGCAGGCGCTACGCGAAGCCGTCACCGAAGGTGGCCGTGCGACGGAAATGCGTACGTTTATAAGCGACTGAGCTGCGGGACGCGGAAATGAAGGCGGTCGGGGATGCCCTGCCCGTCCTGCCAGTTCGTCCATGCAATGCCCAGGCCACACGGGTTGTACCGTCGCCGGTTCTTTACCGGGTCGGCTCCATCGGCGTGGTCTTCTTCATCGGCTTCTGGGACGGTGGTAGTAAGAGCGGGTGCGAGTTCCAGCACCCCGATGGCTCCGTCGAGAGCGTCGCCTGCCCGCTTGGCATCGGAATCGGCGGATGACCGGCCGCCAGACCGTGGGCCACCAGTGCCGCGTCAGGCAACGTTCAGTCCTCTTGACGATCCTGCGTAGACGCTCGTCCTGGGCGATCCTAGGCGATCCAGGGCGAGGCGGGGCGAGCCGCCTGCCGGATCAGATGTCATAGATGATCACAGGGAATTCAGACCACGCATGGTCAGGTCGATGATGTGACGCATTGACGCTACGGACTCCTCCTCTGACTGGCCCAAGCTCTGGCTCGTGAGCCCGGTCGCTTGGACGGCGCCCATCATCGCGCCCACCGCGGCCGATGCGGTGATCGGGTCGAGTTCGTCCGGGAATGCGTGCTCGAACGCGTCGGCGATCTTGTTTATACGTTGTTCACCGAGTGGTTATTTCTCCTGGACGAGGTCATCGGAACCTTGCCGGAAATGTGATCACTGTCAGTCGTCTTCGCCCGCCAGTGTCCGCCGTACCTCCTCGGCCATGTAGAGGGTGTTGCGTGGCCAGGAAGCCGCGACGCGTTCCAGGATTTCGCGGTGGGATTCCAGACGGTCGCCGTTGGCCAGGCCGATGGCGGCCTGTATCTGGATCTCCACCTCAGGTCGGTCGAGGGCCCGCAGAAGGTGCTCCGTGGCCTCGGACGCCTGGGAGCGCCCGAGAGCCGAGAGCATCCGGACACGCAGGTCGAGCGGATGGTCGGCGTCGTCGATGTAGGCGGCGACGAGTGCGAGGAGGCGGGGGTGAGGAGGGCCATCGGTGTGGAAGGATGCGGCGTCCGCGGCGCTGGCCGCCGCTTCGACGACCGCGGGGTTCGTGGTCTGCTCCAGAGCATCCGCGATCAGGTCGCAGTCCTGTTCCTCGGCGATGTTCATCATCGCGTTGAGGGCGCTGGCGTGGTTCGCGCCTGCGCCGGTGTACGGGCTCATGTCTGCGGGTGAGGGCGGCTGCCGGAGAAGTTCACGCGCGGCCTGCAGGGCCTCGGCCTGGTGCTCCCCGTACAACGGGTCTCCCCCGAACCGGCTGAGCGCGCCGGAGCGCTGGTACACATCCAGCGCGATTCCGAGCGCGGCCTGGTCGCCGCTCCGCAGGAGCGTGAGGAACGGGCTGATCGACCCCCGCCAGGTTTCCGCGACGTCGGCCTGAAGGGCAGCACAGGCGGACATCAGCCTCTCGTCGGAGAAACGCGGGTGCGTCCAGTAGTAAGAGCCGTACATGCGACGGATCTTGCCACGGCGCCTTGTCGCGCAGTCGAGTTTCGGTCCTACCTGACGCTGGTCGCGGGAATCACTGCCGATGAGGCGATACGGCGACTGGGAGCCGACTCCGCACGGTTCGCTCCGTTGGGGAGGGGAGGCGCTCGACCTCATCGGCGTCGGCACAGTCCGCTGCGGTGCGCGAGCGTCCGGCCAGAAACGGAACGCCAGCAGTCGGCGGGCGGACGGCTCTCATTATAGAGCATATGCTCTATAATGCGTATGCTCTCGCCCTTCCGTTGCCGATGCAGGAGTTGCGCATGTCCTCGTTCTCATGGGCCGGCCGTATCGGCACCGGTGTCCTTCCAGTCTTCGAGGACCGGTCATGATCCCGCACAACGCCCGATTCGCGCTCGACGACATTCGTCGCTTCCAGGGCAAAACCCACGATGCACTCATCCGCCAAAGCTTCGCCCTTCCCTTCGTCATCGGCATGCTGCTGCTCTTTCTCGAGTTCGCATCGTTCGATCTCCCGGAGCCATGGGCCAACTCCGCCCGCATGATCGGATGCGGCGCGGCCGCGGTGACGCTGCTCCTCTTGCACAGCAGGTCTCCCATCCAGGGGAAATTCGCCGGACCCGAACTCGTGGTCGCCGCGGGATGGAGTGCTGGTTTCATACTGGCCTTCATTGGCTTTCGGATCACCACCTGGGCGCTCGCTCTGCCCATCCCCGCCACCATCGCCGCTGCGGCGACGGTGGTCGCCGGCATGGCGACCAATCCCCTGGTCCGTCGCATCTACAGCCGACTCCTTCAACGGGAACCACAGGGGCGGCCGATGAACCCGTTCTTCCACGAGTTCCTGCACGTCCCGGTCCGGCTGTCGATCGTGGCGCTGCTGGCCCCCGCCACCTGGGTGGAAGTCGGCTTCCTGGGAGACATGATCAAGACTGGTGACTCGGCGTTGCGCAAGGAGATTTCGGCCTTGGCGGAGGCCGGCTACGTCTCGACACGCAATGGTTCGGCGATGGGGTACGGGCGAATGTACGTACAGCTGACGCCGTTGGGGCGGCAGAACTTCCAGCGCCACGCGGCGGCCCTGAAGCAAATCGTCGCAGTCGCCTGAGCCCGGCCGCACCACACCCGATTCGAGGTGCGGTGTCGTGGAGGTGGTGGTCAGCCCGCCGGGCGTGATGCGACATATTTGTGCCGCGCTCACGGCACATTCCCCTTGGCACGAAACCACGTTAGGTAGCAGCAGGGCCCGCCCTCGCACTCATGATCTCGATCAGTTGCTGGATGTCGCTGAGCGGCTGGTGGCCGACGGCGGATCGGAGGGCTTGACGGTGCGCGGGCTGGCGGCGGCCTCGGGGTCCGCGGCTGCGGTCCCGGACGTACGTGCTGCACCACCCGGTCGTGGGCGAACTGACCCTGCACGGCGAGCTCATCACGCTGCCCGACGAGCCGTCGTGCTGCGGGCTGGACCTGTTCGCCGCCGTGCCGGGCTCGGCATCTGAGCAGGCACTGAAAAAACTCGGGAGCCTGTAGGCCGCGTGCCCTGTCAGCTCCGGCGCCAAGCGCGTATAGTTCGTTAAGATTCTTCTTAACGATCGATGCTATATAGGCGGTAAATGCGGTGACCGAGATCTCCCCGGACGAGGCCGCGTTCGTCGACCGGCTCGGGCTGTTCTTCGAGATGGTGGGCGGCCCCCGGACGATGGGACGGATCTACGGCTGGCTGATGATCTGTGATCCGCCGCAGCAGTCGCTGACCGAACTGGCGGCCGCGCTCGGAGTGAGCAAGCCGTCGATCAGCACCGTCATCCGGCCCATGCAGGAAGGCGGCCTGGTGGAGCGGCTGCCCTCATCGACCCGCGAGCACCGCTACCGGATCACACCCGGCGGTTTCACCCGGGTGCTGCAGGTCCAGCTGGATCGCATGGGGGCCGGTGCGGAGGCGGCTGAGTTCGGGCTGTCGGTGATCGGGGAGGACCGCCCCGAACAACGGGACGCTCTCGAAGAGCTCCGCGACTTCTGCGCGTTCTCCGCCACCGAGGTCCACGACGAATTCATGCGGCGGTGGGCGGACTACCGCGCGGCGAAAAGGAGAGGACGATGAAGGAGAAGGTCGACTTCACCGGCGTGGAGCAAACCATGCTCACCACCCTGTATCTAAGGGCATGGGAAAGTCGTTCGAAGGATTCGATTCTCCGGGATCATGTCGCGGCCGAAGTCGTGGATCGCATCGACTACGACTTCAGCAAACTGATGATGCGCGGCGGGGCGGGCAACCGGTTCATGCTGGCGCTGCGCGCCAAGCAGCTCGATGAATGGACCGCCGATTTCCTCCGCCGGCATCCGGACGCCGTCGTGCTGCACCTGGGCTGCGGACTGGACAGCCGGGCATTCCGGCTCGACCTGCCGGCCGGTGTCCGCTGGTTCGACGTCGATCTCCCCGATGTCATCGACCTGCGCCGTAAGCTCTATCCGGAGCCGGACGGGTACCGCACCATCGGTTCGTCGGTCACCGAAACGAGGTGGCTGGATGAGATTCCCACGGAGAATCCGGTGCTGGTCATCGCCGAAGGGCTGCTGATGTACCTCACCGAGAACGAGAACAAGCGCCTGCTCCAACAGCTCACCGACCGTTTCAGGACCGGCGAATTGCTGTTCGATGGATTCGCCCCATGGGTCGTTCGTATGACACAGCGGATGTCGAAGAGTCTGGCCCGCAAAGGATACCCGCCCTACTGGACGGCGATTCGAGACCGCCGGGAGATCGAGCGGTGGAATCCACGATTCAGGTATATCGAGGACGTCCCCTTCGCCTCGCTGTTCGCGAGGATCCCGGTAGGCGTTTACCGCATCACATACCGGCTCATGAACACCTTCCCCGCGTCCAGAGACTTCTATCGGATGTTCCGCTTCGGATTCTGACCGCGCCGGCTGATTGATCGTTTAATCTTCCGGGGTGACGGACACAGCTGAAGATCTCGCATTGCCCACTGCCCTGGCCGAGGTGGCCCAGATCGGCTTCGAGTGGGAGGGGTCGCCGTAGCATCCGCCGAAAATCGGGCGGATTTGCCTGACCTGCGGTGGTGGCTGGGAGACCTGGGTTCGCGGTCCGTCGCGGTGTACGACCGGCTCGGCGTCAGCCGCGCCACGATCTACCGTCACCTTGACCCCGACAAGCCGGTCTCGGCGTAGGCGGAGCGTGGTGCTGCTGCCCCCGATCACCTACTACGGCGGCGGGGCCAAGCTCGCCGCCATGCTGCCCGAGACTCACGGTCGCGGTCGTCGTGGTGCTGAGAGCCGCGTAGCCGCGATACGACGGCATGGCGGCTTCATGCTCCGTCGTTGCCGGCCTTGGCGATGAGCGCCGAGGCCAGCTCGGCTGTCCGGGTGGCGATCTCTCGCGCTGGGACCTGCCTGCCGCTGTCCAGCCACCAGATGATGGCCTGGAGGAACATGCCTCCCAGGAGCGTGGGGACCAGGTCGCCGGGCGCCATGGGCAGGTGCTGGGCGGTCATGTCGGCGAGGGTGGCCTGCATCCTGCGGGCGAACCAGGTGCTGCCGTTGCTGCCCAGCAGCGCGCCGTAGAGGCGGTGGTAATGGTCGATGTGCTCGAAGAACCCGGTCCACCGCTCCAGCACTGGCGTGCCGGGGTGGTCGGTCATGGTGCCGAGCAGTTCGCCCATGGCCTCGTCGAAGATCTGCTCCACGAGCTGGTACTTGTCGCGGTAGTTGCGGTAGAAGGCGGCCCTGCTGACCATCGCTCGCTCGGTGATCTGCCTGACCGTGAGCCGCTCGAAGCCATGCTCCTCGATGAGCTCGACCAGCGCCTGCCTGAGCAGGGTGCGGGTACGCCGAACCCGGACGTTCTCCCGAGACAATTTCGAGCCTCCTGTCCAGATTGAGACGGAACTCCGGTAATGAGACTGGTCGATCGGAATCAATACGGACAGCATGCCTGCTGAGAGACAACCTGTCTCCTTGGAAGGATGCTCATGAAAGCTCTCGTCGTTCCCGGATATGGCACGCCCGACTCGTTCGCCATCGAGGACCTCCCGATTCCCGAGCCCGGTCCAGGGCAGCTGCAAGTCCGGGTGGCCGCGGCCTCGCTCAACCCCGCCGACCTGCTGATGACCGCGGGCACGGTACGCGAGATGGTCCCGCTGGACTTCCCGTTCGTCCCCGGCACCGACGTCGCCGGCACGGTGACCAAGATCGGCCCCGGCACGCACGGGTTCGAGGTGGGCGAGGAGGTGTTCGGCTTCGGCGCACCGCCGTCGTTCGCCGCCGGCGTCGGCATCCCCGCCGTCACCTCCGGCGCGCTGGCCGAATACGCGACCTTTCAGGCCGGCCCTTACCTGACGAAGCGGCCGTCGAAGCTCAGCGCGGTCACCGCGGCCGCGCTGCCCAGCACCGGCATGACCGCGCTCGCTGTACTCGATCGCGGACGGTTCCAGCCACGCGAGACGGTCCTGGTGATCGGCGCGCCCGGCGGCATCGGCAGCGTCGTCGTGCCACTGCTGGCCAGGCAGTGCACCGTCATCGCCAGCGGCACCGAGCCCGACCGGGACTACATGCAGGGCCTGGGCGCCACCGACGTGATCGACTACCGCGAGCGCGACCTGATCAAGGGGGTACGGCGGCGCCACCCCGAAGGCGTGGACGCGGTGGTGAACCTCGCGCTGACGGGCGAGGCGGTCATCGCGGCAACCCAGATACTGCGTCCCGGCGGACGACTGCTCAGCACCACCCCCGGTACACCCACCCACCCGACGGTCACCACGGTGATGGGCACCACCGACCTTCGGCCCGGCACCATGGACTCCCTGGCCGCCCACGTGCTCGACGGCACGCTGCCCCAGCCAGCGACCAGGACCTATGTCCTGAGTGATGCGGCGCGCGCCTACCAGGACCTGGCGCAGGAGCACACCCGTGGCAAGCTGGTCGTCATCGTGGACCCGGAGGCGGCCCGATGATGACGCGCGCGGTGGAATACGCGGGTACGGCCGGCCAGAGGAGCCGAGCGTACAGACCGTCGCCCCGCCGGAGCCGCAAGCCGGACAGGTGCGCGTCCGTGTCCACAGCACCAGCGTCAACCCCGTCGACGTCCCGACGACTTCGACCCCGGCCTGCTCGAGATCGACTTCAGCACCCTGGCCGAGGCGGCGTAGCGGTGGGGCTGCTACGCCTGTCGTATGGCTGTCAAAGACGCAGCCCCAGGGGCGCCGCTCCCACGAGGCCGCCGTCGATGACGAGGTCCTGACCGGTGATGTACGACGCGTCGTCCGAGACCAGAAAGGCGACGGCAGCGGCGACATCGTCCGGGTGGCCGAGCGAGCCGAGTGGCACCTCCGCCGTGATGCGGGTCTCCGCGTCGGGGTCGATGGCGGACCGGTACATCTCGGTCTCGATGTAGCCGGGGCTGACGGAGTTGACGCGGATGCCACGCGGCGCGAGGTCGGTGCCGAGCGTGCGGGCGAGATTGTGCACGGCAGCCTTGCTGGCGGCGTAGATCGAGGCCGCCGGGAGGCCGCGGTGCAGGGTCCAGGAGGCGTTGATGACGACGGCGCCTCCGTCGCCCATCAGCGGCAGCGCCTTTTGGATCGTGAAGAACACGCCCTTGAAGTTGATTCCGACGGTGTGGTCGAAGTCCTTTGGGGTGAACTCTGGCCTGAAGTCCGCAATTCCGGCATTGGCGAAGACCGCGTCGAGGGCACTGCGCCAGGTCTCGACGCGCCGCATGAGGAGATCGAGGTCGGCGTCAACGCTGACGTCCGCGCGGACGGGCAGTACCCGCTCGCCGCCCAGGCCTTCTGCCGCGGTGTCGAGGCGGGCCTGGTCGCGGCCGGTGATGACGACGTACGCGCCCTCGTCGAGGAGTCTGCGCGCGGTCGCGAAGCCGATGCCGCTGGTGCCGCCGGTGATCAAAACTGTTTTGTTCGTGAGTCGCTCCATGCCGACGATCCTCGAGCGGTGCGAGCTTACGCGGCAGTGTTGGCTGAACCTGGGTCTGACACCACCACCAAGCGCTCCAGCAGGGCCTTCGTTCCCGTCCCGGGTGCGGGGGTGTGCAGCGATAGGCGGTGGCCGGGCAGTTCGGGCAGCGGCAGGGTAGTGGCCTCGAAGGTCAGCGTCCCCAGGCCGGGAATCTCCAGGGCCTTGGTGCCGTGAGTGGGGCCGCCCACGGGGAGTTCCGCCCAGATCTCGGCGAAGGCGGGGCTGGCGGCGCACATGTCCGCGGCCAGGCGGCCGAATTCGGGATCATCCGGGTAGCGGGCGGCGTCCGCCCGGAACAGGCCGATCATCGCTCGCGCCGCGTCGTGCCAGTCCACGACCGCCGCGCGGTAGCGGGCGTTGGTGAAGAAGCTGACCAGGCAGTTGTGGTCGTACTCGTTGCACTGGAACACGATCTCCGTCGCGCGGTTGACCGCGAGGACGTTCCAGTGCCGGTCGATAACGTACGCGGGCCGCGGCAGCCAGCCCTCCAGCAGTCGCCGCACGGCATCGGGGACCCGTCCTTCGGACGGCGCCGCCTGCGGCGGGTTGAGGTCGGCGAGGAGGTACAGGTGCTCGCGTTCTGCGGGCTCCAGGCGCAGCACCCTGGCGATGGCGTCCAGGACGTCGGCGGAGACGTTGATGTCGCGTCCCTGCTCGAGCCAGGTGTACCAGGACACTCCTACGCCGGCGAGCACCGCCACCTCCTCTCGCCGCAGCCCGGGCGTACGGCGGCCCTCGCCTGCCGGCATGCCCACGTCAGCGGGTGTCACCCGGGCTCGCCGCGATCGGAGGAATGCGCGCATCTCGGAACTGCGCCGCTGCCGCGCATCTGTGGAGAGCCGGGAACTACCCATCAGGTCATGCTATGTCGTGTGTTACAGACCTCGCCTGTACGGCGCGCTCACGCGTGTCGCTGCCCGGGGGTGCTGCCGGCCGGGCCGCCCTGTGGACAGTGCTGGCAGGAAGCTTGAAAGGGCTAATAGAGCTGGTCAGAGTCCCCGAGCGGCACAGCCGTCTCGCCCCGACGGACTCTGGTGGGGAGACCAGCTCGCGTCGACCTCAGCCTCGTCTCGAACACCCGCCGCATCGTCGACATGCTCGCCGAGGAGTACCCGGCCATCGATGGCGTGGTGCTGTGCGCGCGTCGGCCGCGATGAGTTGATCAAGCACTTCACGCTGACGCCGGCGACGTGGCGTTCGTGGACCCGGGGGCAGGGCGGGGCCCAGCGGACCGGCCGGGGATGGCCGTCATGGTCGCGACCCTGCCGTGGCTCGGGTTCGTACCCGATGAGGTGCGGTCGGCCCTGCCGGTGGCGGTAACCCGGCTGGCGACCGCGCTGGGCCTGCACCCGGGGGCGCTGCAAGGATACGGACAGCGGGCCCAGACCCGGTCCGACCACGTGAGCCAGGTCGCCAGGTACCTGGGTTGGAAACAGGCCGCGACCGGCAGCCAGGAGATGAAGGAACTGGAGCAGTTCCTGACCGACCGGGCGATGGAGCACGACTCCCCGACGTTGTTGTTCAACCTGGCGCGCGAGTATCTGATGTCGGCGAAGGTGATCCGGCCAGGGGCGATCGCGTTGGCGAAGATGGTCGGCACGGCCCGGGCGGCGGCCGGCGAGCTGACCTCGCACACGGTGGCGCACGTGCTGACCAAGCAGGTGCGCTGGGATTTGGATCTGCTGTTGCAGGTCGATGCCGGGCTGGGGTGCACCCGGTTGGAGTGGCTGACCAAACCCGCGGTGGAGGCCTCGGCGACGGCGGTGAAGACCTCGATCGACAAGCTGGCGTGGCTGCGCGCGATGGACGCGCACCTGCTGGACCTGTCGATGCTGCCGAACGAGCGGCGCCGGTTTCTGGCCCAGGTGGCGCGCCGGTCCACCAACCAGGGGTTGGAGCGGCGCCGGGAGCGCCGGTACCCGATCTTGCTGGCGTTCGTCGCGCAGGCCGCGATCGACCAGCTCGATGAGGTGGTCGCGTTGTTCGACCAGGCGATCTCGGCGCGCGAGTCACGGGCGAAGACCAAGACCGATGAGGCGCTGGTGGAGCGGGCCAAGACCGGCGAGGCCCGGCAACTGCTGCTGCAGGTGATCTTGCCGGTGCTGGCCGACCCGGGGGTCCCCGATGAGCAGGTCGGCGGGTTGTTGCGGGAGCGGATCGGGATGGGGCGGCTGCTGGAGGTGACCGTGGGCGGGTGGAAGGCGCTGCCCAAGGATCACGGCCGGTTGTCGGAGATGGCCTCCTCCTACTCCTACCTGCGACAGTTCACTCCACTGGTGCTGGCGGCGATCGACTTCCACGGCGGGCCGGGCACGAGCGAGCTGATGCGGGCCGTGGCGATGTTGAAGGAGCTGAAACCGCACGAATGGCCGTAAGGTCCCCGAGGGCGCGCCGACCTCGTTCGTACCCACCCGGTACGCCGACTACCTGGACAAGGCCCGCAAGAGCGGCGATTCTGCCGATCGTCGAACACGCGACCGATACCCACGGTGCCACGCTCATTAACTTTGCTCTGTTTGACCTGGTAGGGAAGGCGCTGACGCCGCGGATGCGGGACTTGACCCGGGTCACCTTGGTCCGCGACGACACCCCGACCGAGATCGGCAGACTCTATCCGCACGCCGGGCCGCTGCTGGGCGCCCGGTGGAACGAGGCCCTGGTCGCCGACTGCTGGCCGGATCTGCTGCGGATGTCGGGATCGTTGAAGTACGGCCAGGCAACCGCGTCGTTGATCGTCGGCAAGTGGTCGGCGGCCTCCCGGCAGAACACCCTGGCCACAGCGCTGAAGGAGTGGGGGATGCTGCGCCGTACGATCCACACCGCGAAGTATTTGTCAGACCCGGCGTATCGGCGGAAGATCACCCGGCAGCTCAATAAAGGTGAGAGCCTGCACGCGCTGCGCCGTGATCTGCACTACGCCCAGCAGGGCAATGTCACCAAGCCGCACCTGTCCCAGCAGACCGAACAGGCGTGGTGTCTGACAGTGTTGACCAACTGTGTGGTGACGTGGACGACGGAATATTATTCTAAAGCTGTCCTTGGCCTGCGCGCCCAGGGCCGCGACGTCCCCGACGAGGTCCTTGCCCACATCTCGCCCGGGCATAGTGACAATATCAACTTCTTCGGTGCGATCCACGTGGATGTGGAGGCGGAGCTGGCCAAGCTGAGTGACGGCTGGCAACCACTGCGCCCGGCTCAGCTACGGGAACTGGGCTTGTGAACCAGCCGGGACCGGGCACGGCGGTGATCTGAGGGAAGCGCCCGATCAGCACGGCGAAGACCAGGCTAGTAGTCGGGGTCGACGTCGAGGCGGGGGCTGGCCGAGCTCGACACCCCGGGATGGCGGTCACTGAGGCCGGCCCGGCTTCGCCAGCTGGGGATTGACCCTGGGCCGAAACGCTGAGGTGCCCAGCCGAGGTGGCCTCAGCTGTGTGGCGGCAGGGCGGACGGCGCGAGCTCGACGGCGGCACCGCGGCCGATCCGTATGATCATGATGATGGCGGCGGGTACCTGCCACAGCACGAGCGAGGGATACAGGACATAGCTCAAGGCGCCTCCCGGGGCCAGCGGCCCGCTGTCGACGGCAACACTGACCGACAGCAGTGCGTAGGCGACGGCCGCCGCGGCCGCTATCCATCCCAGCCAGCGCGGGAAGGCCAGGTAGCGCAGCGAGACGGCGGCGACGGCGGCGAGCATGACCGCCAGCGGGACGTTGGCCAGGGCGAAGGTGGCGTTCATCATGGCCACCAGCCCGGCCGACATCTGCTCCGGCGGGGTCATGGTGGCCCCGATCTGGAAGGCCTGGGCCATCAGGTTGAGCACGATCTGGGTGATGCCCGCGCCGAAGACGAGCATCGACAATCGCCCTGTGCCGCCTTCGGCGACGGCCAGGAAGGCACGCAGGCCGGAGATGAACCACAACAGCGCGGCCGCGCCGATGACGAATAGCACGCTTTGCATGAGCTGAGCCGAGCCGTTGGCGGCGAAGAACCGCACGATCTCGTCGGCCGGATCGTTCGGGCTGACCGCGCCCCGTTCGAAGAGCAGTGCCGCCGCCCCGGCCGCGACGGCGACCAGCCCGCTGGCCGCTCCCCACCGTTCCCACGCCGTCTCGTTCATGGCCACAACCTCCGGTCGGGGGATCACCAGTGCACCACCGACGGCCGCCCCGCGTACCTGGCGAAGGTCCTCGATGCCGGGGACCTTGGTCCCGACGTCGAGCAGCTGGCTGCCCTGGTTGGCCGCTCACGCGTCCGGCGGGCGGTGCGTGGCCGATCGGGATGGCGCGACGGGTGGTCGCGGCAAGGGCGTGGTCTGGTGTTGAACCCGACGGCGCGGGGCGGAGGGGCAACGCGCGTGAGGTGTCCCTCCGACCGTTTGGGTCATATGGCACATCTGGATGATGTGCCGTGGCGCCCGGCCTCCGCGACACACGAGTAGATACAGTGTCGGTGCAGGCGCGCAGCGCCCAGCGGAGTGTTCGCAGGAGGCGTCCCGCCTGGTGCTGCCCTGCGGTGGGAGCGGGCATGGATGGACCGGTAGTCTTCGCGGCGCGCATCAACCAGGCGGTGATCGTCACCGTACGGGGTGCGCTCGACACTGGAGCGGTGAACGAACAACGAGATTGAGCGGCCTCGGCGAGGAGATCGCCGGCGTGGGCCGGAACCACGAGCCGGGACGTGCCGTCCGGCCGCTCAGCTGGAACGAATGCATGTGGAGTCGAACGGCGCGGCCGGCGCCGACGCGACGCAGACAGCAGAGATCAGGGCGCGGAGTCGGCCGGTATGGTCGTCCTCAGCCGACCGGCCTGAAGCGGGTCCTTTCCAGCGTTCCCGGCTCCCACAGCACCGCGATGACGATGGCCACCACGGCCATGATCACCGCGACCGAAGGTTGATCGAAGTACGACCCCTGGATGGGGAACAACTGCCAGCCGAGGTTGAGGATCATGTGGAAGAGCGCCATGGTGAAGACGCTCCTGCCAGTGTTGTTGTACAGCCACACCATGATGACCCGTGCCGCCACAGTGGCCAGCGACCACCAGGCGATCCATGACACCGAACGGTGCGCCTGCAGCAAGGCGGCCCAATGCCAGACGGCCCACACCGTTCCCACGATCAGAGCCGCTCCCGGCGCGCCCCACCGTTCCTGCAACGACTCGACCGCGTACCCGGACCAGCCGAGTTCCTCGCAGAAGGCACCCACGAGGAACCCTGCGCCCAGCGCCAGCGCCGACACCACGGAGATCTGCGGAGCCGGCACATATGTCCCGGACAGCCGAAGATAGACGAACGACACCACCAGTACGGCGGGATACAGCACCAGGACGGGGACGTACCACCCTTTCGCCTTGATCCTTCTGAAGTCGAACGACCGTCGCAGCAGCGCACCTACGCTCGCCGGTCCGCCTCGTCGATATTCCAGGATCATCGCGGCAACGACCGGGCAGACGATCGCGAACGCGGCCAGTGGCAGACCTGGCAGGATCTGCGCCTGGCTCACCACGTGGAAAGCCAGGAACGGGATGGTGAGCAGGAAGACCAGGGCGAAGAACGTCAGGGGAGACTTCCTGGACGGGGCTTCGGTACGCATTGCTCGCCCTTCTGGAGGGGCCGGCAGCCGGAGGACCGGTGACGAAGTGTCCCGAGGGGAGGGCGACCGCTCCAGGGAACATGATCAGGGGGACACTGTGTCGCAACGGCCGCACGATCGTGTTCTGCCCTCCGTGGCAGATCATCCAGTCGGAGCGCGGCAGCAACTGCTCAACATCGTCGCGGCGGGAAGCGGGTAAAAAGTGGTGCCCCAGCCGGCCCAGGGGGGCCTCGACGTAGCCGGAGCCGCAGAACGCCATCTTGTCTTCACGGACGGCAGCGGCCTCGGCAAGGCCCACGCAGCGGGTCAACCTACCCCACGTGCCCATAGCCCAGGAGAACACCGGGACCAGCAGTCTCATCGTTATGGATCGGCGTGCCCGGCGTCACGGTGATGACGGGCGAGGTCATGAGTCTGGCCGCAGTGACGGCTGGCGGCTTCTCGCCTTCCCCGCGTGACCGCGCCATTCCGGGTCGGCTTCCATGACCAGCAGGTCGTACTCGGAGACGATGCCGACCGGGTGGCCGACGACGTCGATGAGGGCGACCGCTCCGACCGCGAAGTGGTTCATGGCGTCCACGATCTCCGCGATCGACGCCTCCTCGAGAACGGCGATGGCGGCATGTCCCGTGACGTCCCTGACGTTGATGGACATCGCTTGCCTCCTGACTTCCTTCAGCATCCGTGTACGGCGGCCCGTTCTCAGGTTCTGATCACGGCGACGGCGCTGTGCGCGTAGAGGACGTCCTCGACCACGTTGAGGCTCGGATAGTCCCGTCTGAACCTGGCCAGCATCGCCTCGGCGGCCGTCTTCAGCGCGGTGCCGACCTCATCGGCGTCGTAGAGGACCCCGGGCGCGTAGGCGTTCACGGGCAGCTGCCACGCGTGAATCACTCGGAGCGTGGCGCCGCGCAGCTCCGCCTGCTCGAACGCGTAGAGAGGTGCGGACTCGCACTCCGGCGAATAATCGAGGCCGACCACGACCTCCCTGAACGCACCCTCTTGGTGAGGCCGCACCACGACCACTGGGCAGTGCGCCTGCCCGGCCACGTGCACCCTGGTGGCCTGACGGGCCCGCCTTGGCCGGGGCGTGGACAGGCCTGGCCAAGGGTGCGGCCGGCGGTCACCATGAAGTGGCTTTGTGGTGTTCGCCTTTCAGGCTCAGCTGCTGGCCACGGGCATGGCCCCGTTGGCCGCGGGCGCCGCATCTGCCCCGGTGCCTGCGGCAGGAGCCGCAGCGGCTTCCTTTTCGCGGGCCAGGAAGGTGCCGAGTTCGGCGATGGTGGTCATCAGCGGGGCGGGGAAGACGACGGTGGTGTTCTTGTCCACGCCGATCTCGACCAGGCTCTGCAGGTTGCGCAGTTGCAGGGCCAGGGGGTGGGCCATCATGATGTCGGAGGCCTCGCCCAGCGCAGCTGCGGCCAGGTGCTCGCCCTCGGCGTTGATGATCTTGGCGCGCTTCTCCCGCTCGGCTTCGGCCTGCTTGGCCATGGCCCGCTTCATGGTCTCGGGCAGCTGGATGTCCTTCAGCTCCACCAGGGTCACCTCCACGCCCCAGGCGACGGTGGTGACGTCGAGGATCTGGCGGATGTCGAGGTTGATGCGGTCGGTCTCCGACAGCGTCTCATCCAGGGTGTGCTGGCCGACGACCTTGCGCAGCGTGGTCTGGGCGATCTGGTCGATCGCCGCGCGCACGTTCTCGATCGCCACGACCGACTTGGTGGCGTCGACCACCTTGAAGTAGGCGACGGCCGAGACGTCGACGCTGACGTTGTCGCGGGTGATGATGCCCTGCGACTGGATCGGCATCGTGACGATCCGCAACGACACCCGGCGCATCACGTCGACGATCGGGATGATCAGCCGCAGTCCCGGTTCGCGCACCCCCTGCACCCGGCCCAGCCGGAACAACACGCCCTGTTCGTACTGCTTGACGATCCGTACCGCCAGCGCGAGCACCAGCAGCACCGCGGCAACGATGATCACAACGATGGTCCAACCGTTCATGGGCAGGCTCCGTCCGGCTCGCGGCGACGCCTCACCGGCGCCGCCGTTGAGGGCGGCCCCGGCCTGCCTCGCTGCTGGAGGCAGGCCGGTCAACGTCCCCCTGCAGGCGAGCCTGCTCCCGGCCCGGCCCGCGCGACAGAGGCGAAAGGCTCTACAACCGGCTCGTCTCCAGGGCAGCCGGAACCCCTGGGGCGTTCGGCGGCACGAGGCGGGACTTTCTGCCCTGTCCCGACAAGGCAAGGCCTGGTCACGGTGAGCATGTGATGTGGGATGACGTAGGGAGCGGCGAGCTGGAGGTGTTGTCGCCTCCGCAGTGCCTGGAACTACTGGGATCGGTGACGGTGGGCCGGCTGGGTTTCACCCAGGGGGCGCTGCCGGTGATCTGGCCGACGGATTTTCTCCTGCATGGCGAGCAGGTGGTGATCGGGACCGGGCGTGGGGGTGAGTGGACGGCCGCCACAGCCGGGAGCCTGTCGGTGGTGGCCTTCCAGGCCGACCGGCTGGATGAGCGGGGGCGCGCGCTGTGGTCGGTGCTGGTGGTCGGCCAGGCCCGGCTGATGCTGGCTTGCCCCGCTCTTTCCGGCTGGGCGGACGCGAAAGGTCGCTGCATCGTCATCGACATCGTCAAGATCCAGGGCAGGCGCTTCGCTCACTGCCACTGAACCGTCACCAGGCCGCACCGTCCGGCGCGTTCTTTCCGAACCGCGACAGGCGTAGGGTCGAGACCAGGAGAAAAGTGACAGACCCGGGCCGGGCAACTTTCCGCCGGTTCAAAAACCCAGGCGTCGCCCAAGACCCCGGCAGCATCCATCAGAGCACGCCAGCGCAGGCAATTCCATCGTTGTCCCCGCGCCTCCCCTGACGAGCAGGGGTGTGAAGTCCACGGCGGGTGATGGGCACTGTCGCGGCCCTGGTCATCGCTTCATGAACGGCCATCAGCGTCGGCGACCACTGGACCTCCCGCCCGGGACCCCATCCCGGCACGCAGGACGGCGAGCCGGTTGGCGCAGCGAGGAACGCCGCCATGTACGGCACCGACTCTCACCAAAGCAGCCTGCGGGAAACCGACCCCGCCGGCCACATGAACGGCCCCGCACAAGCGCCACCACACCCGGCCGACGACTACCGCATCGCCGCCGACCTGCACGACATCCTGGTCAACCAGATCTTCACCGTCAGCCTCGACCTGCACGCCGCGCTGAGCCTGACCGGCGACGACCAGGCCAAGGCGCGCATCACCCGCGCTATCGGCGGGCTGGACCACGCCATCACCGACCTCAGGCGCACCCTGTTCGACCTCGAACGGCACACCTGGCCCACCGACGTGCATCCGGCCGGCCACGGCCAGGCTCCCTGCGGAGCGGGCGAGTGCATAGCGCCACTGTCAGGCGGGTGAGGCGCCGAACAAGACGCGCGTTCCAGTTCCAGCGGCCCTGGCGGAGGTCGTCGCGGCGAGTGGAGCATGCTGGGGTGCTGTACTTGGCGTTCGGCTGCCTGTTCACAGACGTCCAAGCCAGTAGAGGACCCCGATGGATGGGGAGAGGCCGACACCCGTGCCAGAATCCGGCTTGACGCTCATGCGGGCCAAGAATAACCCGCTCTTTGCGGACTCGGTGCTGTTCGACATGTACATGCGCGCGCTGAGTGAGGTGCTCGGCAAAGACGAGATCCGCGTCGCCCTGGACGAGCTGAACTTGTCGGCGAGCAAGCTGCGGCGCACGCTGATCTCCGACGCCCGCCGGGTCCTCTCCCTCCTACGGAGGAGTTCGCGGCCTACGAGATAGCCCGAGACCCGGTGAGGGTCCCAACCGATCCCAACTTCTTCGGGGTGCGCTGGGCCGGCCGGATCCTGCTGACCGCAGGAGCGGCCCTGCTGGTCATGGGGCTTGTCGCGAACCGGATCTGGGCATGGGGATGGATCTTGTTCTGGGCCGGCGGCACGACGTTCATCGCCGGCGGTGCCACCTTCGCGCTCCTGCGGCTGCTCAAGCTGAAGGACGGCTGGCGCATCTTCCCCGGTGACCTGAGCCCAGAGGTCGACAGCGCCGCAGGCGCCGCCCGCGACGCGCTGATCACCAAGCTGGCCCAGCGGGAGCTGCTCGCCCACGTACGCACCCGGATCAACACGATGCGCACACGCCGGTTCGATCCGGCCTTCAGCGTGACCAGCAGCCCCGGTTTGAACGAGATCCACGACAGCGTCTACGAGGTGCCAACCCGTACCGCCAGCGACGTTGAAGCCCTGATTGCGAAGGTCACGGGCATCAGCCTGGGCATCTCCGGCCCCCGCGGATCCGGCAAATCCACCATCCTGCGCCACTACTGCACCCCGGCTCTGGCACGGCCGCAGCCCGCGACCGGTTGGGAGCGCTGGCTGCAGGCCTGGAACGGCGAGCGCAAGGGGCGCCGTCCCGTGCCGCCGCCAACGGCGGACGTGCGCTGCGTGGTGCCGGCCCCGGTCGACTACGCCGCGCGCGACTTCGTCTTGCACCTGTTCGCCGTCTTCTGCAGGCACGTCATCGCCGACTTCTCTCCCGCCTCCGGTCGGCGAGGCCGCGCGCGGCCTCGCCGCTCCGCCAAGGCCGTGGCGCGGGCGATCGGCCCAGCGATCGCAGCGGCGATCGTCTCGGCGGCCGCGCCGGTGCTCGCGATCACCGCCCTGCTGCTTGTAGCTGTGAACGCCTGGACGCTCGGCGTCGCCGCGGTGATCTGCCTGCTCTGCCTGCTCTCCTTCGCGCGGTGGCTGCGCCGGTTGCGCCGGTGGAGGGCGCGCGCCTGTCCGCCGCCAACGGGGTCGCTGGCACAGGTGGCGAAGCGGAACCTGGCCAGGGTCAGGCATCTGCAATCGCACAGCGCGACCCGGTCAGGGGCCATCCGGCTGCCCGTGGGAGTGGAAGGCCAGTACGCGACCGGCCTCACCCGTTCCGAGCAGCCGTTCACCCATCCCGAAGTGGTGGAGGAGTTCCGCGGCTTCGCCTGCCGGGTGGCGGCTCTGGTCCACGCAGGTGGCGGCCGGCCCGGCAGGCGCATCGATGGCGATCACCCGAGTGGCTACCAGATCCGCCGCGCCCAGCAGCTCATCACCCGGCAGCGGCCCCTGAGCCTCCGCCGAGGTGCTGCCCCAGCCGAGCTGCCAGCCTCGAATCACCCACCGATAGCAGACCGCCACCGCCGCCAAGGCCAGCAAACCGGCCTTACACTGCGAACCTCGCATCGCTGACGCCCCTCCCGCTCCACTGCTCCTGCTCGCCACACTGTCACGACGCCCGCCGGAAACTCAGAGCCGAAAGACCTCTACCTCCAGGTTCACCTTCATCCCTGCCCGGCCGCCTGCATCCGACGACGTCGTCGACCGGACGGCCCTCATCGGGCCGAGCGACCACTTCCACTTCGCGCCGGGTGGACGTGTCGTGATCGATGGACTCGGCGAGATCCCGGCGATGTTCCACCGCACTGAGCGGGGCGTTTTCACCATCCTGCCGCACGACCCGCAGCGGCCGCTGGTCAACACGGCCGAATGGGAAGAGCACCCGGCAGGCGACTTCCCGGGGCCGGGTGCGCCGATGACGCTGGCCGAGATGCAGGACAGCGTCGAACGGGTCATCGGGGTACGCCTGCCCCTGACTCCGCCGCCCGAGGGCGCGCCCACCTTGCTTCGCCGCGTGTGCCATCGAAACTCCCGGCAGGCCGACCGCTACCGTGACGGCCGAGTCTTCATCGCCGGCGACGCCGCACATGTCAGCCACGGGCCGACCCTGAACGCGGCACTGCAAGACGCGGCCAACCTGGGCTGGAAACTCGCCGCGGCGGTACAGGTATGGGCCTCGGAAGACCTCCTGGACAGCTACGAGACCGAACGCCACGCGACCGGCGAGCGCGTGCTCATGCATACCCAAGCCGCATCCGCCCTGCTGGCGCCCGGAGGCGATGTCACCGCACTACGCCGGCTCTTCGCGGAACTCCTCGACCGCACCGAGAACCTGCGCATGGTCGCCGCCACGATGGCGGGCGCCGATATCCGCTACGACATGGGCGAGGAACATCCCGCCGCGCCCACCGGCTGGTTCGTGCCACTCCTTGACCTGACCACCGATGACAGGCACACACGGCGCCTCGCCGAGCTCCTGCGCGACGCCCGTCCTCTGCTTCTCGACCTCACCGGTGCGAACGACCTCGCCGCCACCGCGGAGCCCTGGTACGACCGGGTGCACCACGTGACCGCGACGGCCGACGACGCGCCGGCACCCGCGCTGCTCATCCGCCCCGACGGCTACGTCGCCTGGGCGGGCGCGGACCCCGGCAGCCTGAAGACGGCCCTCACCCGCTGGTTCAGCCCGGGCTGAGGCTCCACCCTGTTGCCGAGGGTGGCCCTTCCGTTGGACGGGCCCCCGGGAGGGTGCCGCGCCCGCTACAGCGGAGCGCGGCGAACGGAACTCCGGCTGGACCGCCGAGATCTTCAGCTAGTCGGCGAGGAACAGTTCGATGACCGGTACGGCGACGTCAGGACGTTGGACCGGCAGGTCGAGGGTCAGGGTGTCCGGGGCCAGGGCGCCGATGGCCGTGTTCTGGGCCGTGTTGGAGGGGTCGATGACGCGCGTACGGATCTCCGAGGCGTCGTGCAGGAACTGGGCGTACTTCACGCGCCCGCCCAACCCGGGCAGGTGCAGGTGGCGGAACGGCCAGCTGAACACGTGCAGATAGAGCCGATCGCCGCGCTGGGTGTAGCGGCAGTCGGGAGGCGCGGTGAAACCGCTGGGGCCGCTGCCGTAGATGGAGCGGGAGTTCAGCCGCATCCAGTCGCCGATCTCAGCGAGGCTCTGGCGGGCGCGCGGGTCGATCTGGCCGCGTCCGTCCGGGCCGACGTTGAGCAGCAGGTTGCCGCCCTTGGCGACGCTGTCGACCAGCATGCGGACGAGCAGGTCAGGGGACTTGTAGTCGAGGTTGTCCCGGTCGTATCCCCAACTGCCGTTGAGGGTCTGGCAGGCCTCCCATGGCACCTCGCGGCCGTCGATGGTCATCGGGCCGGCGGGCTGGTACTGCTCGGGGGTGACGAAGTCGCCGGGGATGGCGAGCCGGTCGTTGACGATGATCCCCGGCTGGAGCTCGCGCACCATCTCCAGCAACTCGGGTGAGCGCCAGTCGTCGGCGCCCTTGCCGCCCCAGCCGCCCGGCCTGCCCTGGTAGGAGAAGTCGAAGAACAGGTAGTCGATCTGGCCGTAGCCGGTGAGCAGCTCGCGTACCTGGGCGTGCAGGTAGTCGGCGTACTTGGAGATGTCGCGGTCCTTGGCGGCGGCCTTGAACGCCTCGTCCTCGCGCTGCGGGTGGAGATAGTCGACGGGGAACTCGGGGTGGTGCCAGTCGATGAGCGAGTGGTAGAAGCCGACCTTCAGCCCTTCGGCGCGCAGGGCCTCCACGTACGGCGCGATCAGGTCTTTGCCCCAAGGGGTGCGCGTCGCCTTGTAGTCGGTCTGCGCGGAGTCCCACAGGCAGAAGCCGTCATGGTGCTTGGTGGTGAGGACGACGTAGCGCATGCCGGCGTCCTTGGCCAGCCGTGCCCACTCCGCGGGGTCGTACAGGTCGGGGTCGAAGTGGTCGAAGTAGCGCTGGTAGTGCTCGTCGGTCAGCTGTTCGCGGTTCTTCACCCACTCGTGGCGGGCCGCCAAGGAGTACAGACCCCAGTGGACGAACATCCCGAAGCGGGATTCGGAGAACCAGGCGTGGTGCACAATGTCCCTTTCGTAAGTTTTCACCGGCCGCCGAGACCGCTGGTAGCGATCCCGCGTATGAGATGTTTCTGCAGGAGGATGAGCAGGGCCGCGGTCGGCGCCATGGAGATCACCGAGGCGGCCATGATGAGGTTCCACTGGGTGCCCTGCTGGCCGACGAAGAGCGACAGGCCCAGCGGGACGGTGGCCTTCTCGTCCACCGTGTTGATGATGATCAGCGGCCACATGAAGCTGTTCCAGTAGTTGATGAACGTGAAGACCGCCAGCACCGCGAGCGCGGGCCTGATCAGCGGCAGCATGATGCTGGTGAAGACCCGCACCGATCCCGCGCCGTCGATGCGGGCGCCCTCGGAGATCTCTTCGGGGATGGTCAGGAAGAACTGGCGCAGCATGAACGTCCCGAAAGCGGTGAAGGCCCAGGGGAAGATCAGCGCCTGGAAGGAGTCCACCCAGCCGAACCAGCGCATCAGCATGAACATCGGCACGACCAGCACTTCCTGGGGGATCATCAGCGTGGCCAGGAAGACCAGGAAGAAGCCGTCGCGACCGCGCCAGCGCAGCCGCGAGAAAGCGTACGCCGACATGGCCGAGGCCACGAGCACCACGATCGTGCCGCAGATGGCGACGGCGAGCCCGTTGAGGACGAACCGCCCGAACGGCAGGAACTCGAACGTCTCGCTGTAGTTCTCCCACCGGATCAGCGAGCCGAACAGGCTCGGTGGCGACTGGAACACCTCGTCGGCGGGCTTGAGCGAGGTGGCCAGCATGTACACCAGCGGCGTCAGGAACGCGGCGGCCACCAGGTAGAGCGCGACGTGCGAGATGACCAGCCGGACGCGGCGGACGGCGTGATCAGACATCGTAGGTCACCCATCTGCGCTGGCCGGCGAACTGCACCGCGGTCACGCCCAGGATCAGCACGAACAGGATCCAGGCTCCGGCGGACGCGAGTCCGTACTGGTAGATCGAGAATCCCTTGTCGAAGACGAACATCATGAGGGTCTCGGTGTCCATGCCCGGCCCTCCGCCGGTCATCAGGAACGGCTGGGTGAAGACCTGGAACGAGGTGATGAGCGTCATGGTCGAGGCGAAGAACAGCGCCGGGGAGATCATCGGCAGCATGATGCGGAAGAACTGCCGCCACGGTCCCGCCCCGTCGATCTGCGCCGCCTCCAGCAGGTGCCGCGGGATGGCGTCCAGCGCGGCCGAGAAGACCAGCATGTTGTAGCCGAACCCCTGCCACACGCTCATCGCGACGACGGCGAACATGGCCCAGCCCTGCTCGCCGAGGAAGTTCGGCGCGTGCGTGCCGGTGGCGGCGTACAACGAGCCGTCGATCAGCCCGTTCGGCTGGTAGATCATCCGCCAGACGATCGCGTTGGCCACCATCGGCGTGACCACGGGCAGGAAGAACACCACTCGCAGCGCCTTGCGGCCCTTGATGCGCGGGCCCATCCACACCGCCAGCCCCACCGACACGACGAGGTTGAGCGGCAGATAGAGCACCACGAACAGCAGTGTGTTCAACAGCGCCCGCCGGAAGACGGGATCGGTGAACAGCGTCGTGAAGTTCTCCACCCCGGTGAAGGTCCGCTCGCCCACCGCGGGCCATCGGAAGAAGGCCATCACCAGGGACAGCACGATCGGGAAAAGGGTGAACAGCGTCAACCCGATCATGCTGGGCGCCGCGAAGAAGGCAGCGGCCCTTCCGTCGCGGCGCAGACGGCTGGGGCGCCCTCCGCCCGCGACCGCCGCCGGACGGGCTATGGCGTCGTCGGACACGTTGCTCCTTACGCCGGTGCCTGCTGCTGCACCTGGGTGAGTGCGTCGGCCGCCGTGGTCTGCCCGTTGAAGGCCTGGATGCCGTACTGGGCCAGCAGTTTCTCCACCGGGTCCCAGTTACTGGTCGCCTTGAACGGCTTCGCCGAGGCGTTGGCGGCGTCGAGAACCGGCTTGGAGCCCTCGAAGGCGTTCTCGTACCACTTGTTCTGTACGGACTTGCGCGCCGGATAGGCGCGTCCGACCGAGCCGAGCTGTCCGAGCACCTCGGCGCTGGTCATCGTGCTGATCGCCTTGAAGGCCTCGTCAGGGTACGGGCAGGACTGGGAGATGCCGAAGCCGGACCCGGCCGAGTAGCTCTTGGTCCCGTCCGGACCGGCGGGGATGGTGGCCAGGCCCACATCGAACTTGGCCTTCGCCTTGAGCTCCAGAACGGACCAGGGCCCGTTCACCGACATCGCCACGCTGCCGTTGAGGAACTGGGTCTCGGTGAAGTTGTTGTCCACGCCGGGGATCTTGGGCGCGACCCCCTGCTTGGCGGTCAGGTCCGCGTACCATTGGAAGCCGATCTTCATCGGCTCGGTGGTGAGGGTGAGCTTGCCGGACTCGTCCATCGGCTCCGCGCCCGTCTTGGAGCGGATCATCGAGAACATCCCCAGGGCCGTGGGGTAGCCCACGAAGCCGTACTTGCCGCCGGTGGTCAGTTTCTTGGCCGCCGCCTCGAATTCCGCCACGCTCCAGCCGATCTTCGGCGCCGGCACGCCGGCCGCCTTGAACATGTCCTTGTTGTAGGTCATGATCAGCGCGCCGACGTCATACGGCAGTGCGTACTGCTTGCCGCCCGCGGCCAGTCCGTCCATGATCGAGGAGTCGAAGTCGGCGATGTCCAGGCCGTTCTTCTTGATCAGGTCGTCCAGCGGACGCATGCCACTGACGTAGCCGCCCGTGCGCAGGCTCTGCATGGAGACGACGCACGCCGCGCTGCCGCCGGCCAGGCGGGTGCCAAGCTTGGTGAAGTAGTCCTTGAACGGCGAGGTCTCGAGGGTGATCTTGATGTTCGGGTACTTCTGGGTGACCTGGTCGGCTACTTTCTGCCAGGCGTTTCGGTCCTCAGTTCCGGACGCCCACATCGACCAGGTGAGCGTCACCGCGCCGTTGCTCGCCTTGTTGCCTCCTGCCGATTCCTGGCCGTCGCCCCCGCAACCAGCCGTTAATCCCCCCGCGATGACCAGCGCTGTCGCGAGCGCCAATGATCTCCGACCGCCATACATCTGCCTGCCCATCGCAGCTCCACTCAATAAGCTCGGGGCCGAGTTAATTGGTCCGAAACTAGGGCGTAGCAATCCGTAATGTCAATGAGCTCGTGATAGCAAATATCCGATGACTGCTCGCCGAACCGCCGGTCGTGGCGATCTGACCCGCGTCGAGATCCTGGCCCTTCTCGGCGCTGAGGGCGCCCTGGACCGCCGTCAGATCGCGGCCCGGCTCAAGCTCGGCGACGCGACCGTACACGAACACACGCAACGCCTTCTGGCCTGCGGTTATCTGCGGACTCTGGCCTCTCAGACAGGGGTCGTCGGCCGGCCGCGCATCCCGCTACAAGTCGTGCCGGAGGCCGCCGCGACCATCGGCGTACGCGTCGCGACCGACCACCTTGTCACCGTGGTCGCGGGGTTGGATGGACGGCTGCTCACATCCGATGTATCGTCCTTCGACAGTCACGCAGACCCGCTCCCCCAGCTACTCACCGTCATCGGCCGGCGGTTGGCCGACCCCGTCATGGGCCCCAGGCTCAAGGCCGTGGGCGTGGCCGTACCGGCTTCCGTTGATGCGGGCTATATCCGGTTCTGTCCCCGCTTTGGGTGGAGCAACCTTCCGCTCGGTGAACGGCTGCGCGCTGAACTGCCGATCCCGGTGCTCGTCGACAACGACCTCACGGCCAGCACCACCGCCGGACTCCTGTACCGGGCGGGACTTGAGCACGACGACTTCCTGATGCTCGGCATCGGCGACGGGGTGGGGGTCGGAGCGGTCCTGCGGCGGCGGGTGCACCGCAGTCCGGGTGGGCTGTCCGGCGAGTTCGGCCACACGCCGGTCGCCGCCACCGGTCCGCGCTGCGCCTGCGGCGCCCGGGGCTGTCTGGAGACGTTCACCGGCGACGACGGGATCCTGCGCGCCGCCCGTCGCGAGGGCCTCGCCGAGGCGTCCACCACCATCGAGGAGCTCCGCTCACGGTGGGTCTCCGGTGAACGGTCGCTGGCCCGGGTGCTCGCCAAGATCGGCGCCATACTCGGGCGGGCCGTCGCCGGCGTCGTCAACCTGCTCGGCACGCCCACCATCGCGGTCATCGGCGAGAACCACGTTCTCTGGCCGGGCCTGGAGCCCGGGTTCTCCGTGGTGATGCGGAGCAGCCAGGTCACCGCGGCCTACCGCGTCCAAGTGATCGTCCGTCCTTGGAGCGATGCCCAGCATGCGCTCGGCGCCGCCGGCCTGGCGCTCGCCGCTCCGGAAACGCTCTTCATGGGGTGCGGCACTGGCAGGGGCCAATGATCGAGTGATCTGTGTTCCCGCCTGATCGCCTGGGAGAGGTCACTGTTCGTGGTCGCCGGGAGCGTAGCGGCTCCATGGGCTTCCGGCTGCGGTGGAGAGTCGGGTGGCGGTGTCTCCGTCGTAGCCGAGCATGCGGGCGACCACGGGGGCGGGGGTCTGCAGGACGAGCTGGCGGAGGTGTTTACCCCGTCGGTCGTCGAGGTGGAGTGGGCTCGCGGTAAGACGCAGGATGATCAGCATCTGCTGGCCCTGCTGGTGTGGCTGAAGGCTTACCAGCGGCTGGGCTGTTTCCCGAAGCTCAAAGACATCCCTGCAGTGCTCTCCGAGCACATCCGAGAGACGATCGGCCTGCCGGAGGTGGCGCTGGGGATGCCGCGGAGCGGTCGGCCAAGCGGCATCGGTCGTTCGTGCGCACGCGGATGGGCGTCACCTACGACGCGGCCAGGGTGCGGGAGGTAGCCGACGAGGCGATCCGAAAGGCGGCCCAGGCGAAGGACAACCCCGCTGACTTGATCAACGTGGCGTTGGAAGAGCTGGTTCGCGCGGAATGCGAGCTGCCCGGCTACACGACGCCGGATGAGATGACCAAGAAGATTCGCACCGAGGTGAACCGCGGGTTCTTCGCACTGGTGTCTGGCCGGGTCGACGCCGGGGCCCGGGCGAGGTCGGCCCGGCTGCTGCTGGTCGACCCCATCACCCGGCGCAGCGAGTACGACGGGCTGAAGGACGTGGCGCAAGCCGCGTCGCTCAACAAGTTCAAGGGCCGTCTGGCGTTCCTGCACGAGCTGGACGGCCTCGGACCGACCGAGGTGTGGCTGGAGGGGGTCCCGCCGGGGAAGATCGCGCATTTCGCGGGCGAGGCGCGGGTCACCGACATCGCTGACCTGCGGAAGGTGCTGGATGAGGACAAGCGCCTCACATTGATCGTGAGCACCTGCGCGGCAAGATCAGCGCCGCCAAGCGCCGCCGGTTCGGCAACTGGATCCTCAACCTCACCCCGCCGGCTGCAGATCCCACCACCCGCCTCGACCTCGAGTCCCAGGTCCTCTTCGCCCCATAGCCGAGCGGCGTCTGTCGGACGAAGTTCCGGGACGGTGTCGATGTCACAAGCACCTCTGCACAGCAGGTGGGGCATCGTCTGCAACCGAGCTGCATTCGTTGTCAGCGCTTGAGGGCTCGGTACTTCTTGAGCAGCATGGTGATCTTCGCGTGGTCCGCGGCGTCGTTCAGCTCGGACAGCAGCCCGTCAGGGCAGAGTTCGTAGTGGTCTCCCCACCACCGTCGTGCCTTGGTGTCCCAGATCTGGTACCCGCCGGGAACGCCCTTGGCCACGTACCGCCTTCTACTCACCAGCGGGAGCAGCTTCTCCGCCGACGCAACCCCGAACCGCGCATGTTGTCTCACACGCCAGCAGCCTGCCGCCCACCGAACACACTGCCAAGCCGCCACGCGAAAGGTCCTAAACATCCACATGTGCGCAAACCGGGTCTAGCGGCGTACCACCGATATACCTCCGATATACCCACCGTTGCTAGCGTCGGCAGCGCATGGACACGCATTCCAGCTAGGCGAAAAAGGGGTATCGATGCCACCCGTTTCCACCCTCGACTTCGATGTTCACGATCTTCCGATGGACGTGTTCGACCTCACCGTCAGCGGGCTGGAGGTGCAGACCCTCACGCTCGGCCGCGGCTACGACATCGTGGCGTCCTGCACGATCACCAAGTGCGTCGGACCCAGCGGCTGCGTCTGCGGCTGCGGCGGCCCGGACAAGCCGCACGCCGACCCCGATGACGACATAGACCAGGAGTAGCGGACAGCACCGCGGGCCGTGCTGCGCGCAGGACGGCCCGCGTTTCATCGGGTGAGGTGAAGGATGTTCGCTGCTCCATTGATTCGGTTGGCCGGCCTGCCGGCCACCGTCCTGCGGGAACTGCGTTTCCACGAGGTGGGACTGGCCGTGCGTGACCGGCTCTCGCTGCGGCGGTGGATGCGGGCCGAGGGCGCGACGCTGAGCGATGAGCTGTACCCGGTGATCGCACGCGCGGCGGCGCACCCCACGAGGCCGCTGCTCGTCGGCCTGCGGCGGGCCGTCTATCAGGGGCGCAGGCCGACCGCCCGCGAGTGGGGCCCGGCGACGCGGGAACTGCTCGGCCGTGACCTCGCGGACCGGGTGGAACGCTGGGTGGCCACCTGTGACGAGTGGCGTGATGGTGGACGCGACCTGGACGAACGTGTCGGATCGGAGACGGCGGCCCTGGAGAGCCGGTTGCGTGACCTCGTTTCCGCCCCGGTCTTCCGGCGGGCGCTCCTCCAGGCGAGCCCCGATCTGTCGGCGGATCTGGACAAGTGGCTGGTCGACCCGGGCCGTGGTACCCGGCGGCTGGCGCCCGCCCTGGTCAAGTACCTGGTCCGGGCCGCGGCGAAGACCAGCCCCTTCAGCACGTTCATGGTGACGGGACGCGGTACGTGGACGGACGACGACGTGGCGGTCCGCCAGTGCGCCGAAGGTCTGCGCGGCACGGCGGGCGTCCTCGACCTCGGCCATGTCGCGCGGTCGCAACTGCACGCGGCACTGGTCACGACTGGACGGCTGCGGCGCGCCATGATCATCCGGGTCAACCCCAGCGTGGTCGGCTCCGGCGACCGGCTGCGCTTCCTGGGTCCCCCTCCAGCGGAGGCGATGGTCACGATCGACGCCACCCCGGCGATCAGCACCTGCCTGCAACTGATCCCCGACGCCGCGATCACCTTCGGTGAGCTGACAGGCAAGCTGGAGGCGGCGGGAAACGCCCAGCCCGCCCGGGTCGCGGCCTTCCTCGACCATCTCGTCGAGATCGGACTGCTGCAGCTCATGCCGCAGCCGGCCGGGCAGATCACCACACCAGGCGAGGCGGGGCACTGGTTACGCTCGCTCGGCGCGGAGTTCGCGCAGGAGGGCGCGCTGCTCCTGGCCGTCGACGAGGCCGTGCGGGCGGCCGTACCGGTCGAGGACGTCGAACTGCATCGGCGGCGGCTGGATGCGGTGGGCCAGGCGATGGGGAGCCTGTCCGGCCACTTGGGGCAGCCGATCACGAGCCAGACCTTCGACACGGCCGTAGCCGGAGAACCCCTGGCCGAGTGCGGGCGTCTCGCGTGGCAGCCGGTGCTGGCCGACCTGCAGGTCATCCGCCGGTGGCTGGCGCTGTTCAGCTTCGGCCAGGACTTGAAGATCGCGCTCAACGCCTGGTGGGGGCAGCGGCCACCGACTCCTTTCCTGTCCTTCTACCACGAGCTCGTGAAGGAGATCGCCGGCGGTTCCCCGGCAGGCAAGGAGATCGGCCGGCTGTGGCATTCGTCAGGAAGCGGGCGGGCGAGCGTGTTCGAGCGCATCCATGAACTGCGCGCGCTGCGCCAGGACGCGGCCGGCCTGCTGTGGCGTGCGGCCGGACCTGACGGGGTCGTCGCGATCGAGCCCGGTGAGCTGACCCTCGCGGTGGCCGGATACCCGCGCTGGCTGGACGACCTGCACGCGGTGGGGGTGTACGGGCAGCCGCTGGCGGACGAGTCAGGCCCCACGTTCGTGATCAACAACATCTTCACCGGGTACGGCAGGGTCCACAGCCGCCTGGACCACCTGACCGGCACCCGCACGGAGCCGTGGGCGCAACCGCCCGGCGACTATCCGGTGTTCGCCGCTCTCGGCGGGTCTTTGGGAACCTCGTTGAACGTCAGGGAGCCGTGCGCGCCGTACGAGATCACCTATCCGTGGCACGGCGACGTCCGGCCGGGGACCGATCGGATCGATCTGCACGACCTGTGGGTGGAGCGGGATCCGACCCGCGAACTCCTGCGGTTGCGGTCGGGAAGGCTCGACCGGCTGGTCCGGCCGCTGCATCTCGGCAACAGCGTCCCCTGGACCCTGCCGCGCGCGGCGCACCTGCTCGTTCGGGCGTTCGGCGAGGAGCCGCCCGAGCCCGTGATGGGCATCGCGCAGCCTGGACAGCGCAGGTCCGGGCCCGAGGTGACGGTGATCCCGCGGGCGCGGGTGGGGCGCGTGGTGGTGCGCCGGGCGAGCCGTCACATGACGCCGGCGAACATCCCGGCGCGGCGCGCGAGCGAGCCGATGGCCGAATACCTCCTCCGGCTGACCGCGTGGCGGCTGGAAGCGGGCATCCCGGAGACGTGCTTCGTCAGAGGCTTGGCCAGCGGGCGTTCCTACGAGAACAAGCCGCTCTACCTGGATTTCGCCAACCCCTTTCTCCTCCACGCCTTCAACGAGTTGCTGCGACAGCCGAACGAGGTGGTCCTCTTCGAGGAGGCACTGCCCGATCCGATGCGGGCACCCGAGAACCACGGCGGTGAGCACGTCATGGAGATGGTGATCGATGTCGCGGCGTGGGGCGATTGACGTGGGTCACCACGAGTGGGTGAGCGCGCATCTCTTCTACCACGGCGACCAGGATCCCCTGATCGTCCGGCTGATTCCCGCGATCGTGGCGGAGCTGGCGGACGGGGGCGACCGCCCGGACGTCTTCTTCCTGCGCTACTGGGAGGCCGGTCCGCACGTACGGCTGCGCGTGAGAGCCGAGCCGGCGGAGCACGACCGGGTACGGCGCGTCATCGAGGCCAGGAGCCGCGCCTTCTTCCGCACCTGCCCCTCCGCCGTCGCCGTGCGCCAGGAGGAGTACGAGACGAGAGCCGCTCTGCTGGCACGCGGGGAAGGGATGGCGGGCTTCACCCGCGAACTGGCGCAGAACAACTCCGTGTCGTTCATTCCCTACCGCAGGGAGAACCGGCGCTACGGGCGGGTGGCGATGGGGGCGGTGGAGAAGCACTTCGTGGACTCCAGCAGGATCGTCCTGTCCATGCTCACGGCAGGAGTCACGCCCGAGCAGCGGGTGACCGCCGTCGTGGCGATGTACCTCATCGTCTTGCTGCGGCTGGGGGCCGGTGCGTTGCCGCGGGGGGATCACGCCGATCTTTTCGCGCGGCAACGCGACGTCCTGCTCCCCTTGGGGCGGCGCATGCGGGCGCTGGTCGAGCGGACGGATCGGTTGCCGCCGGGCGACGGCCTGGCGGGCTGGGCGCAGACCATGGCGGGCCTGCAGAAGGAGCTGGAGCCCCGGCGGCAGCCGGCGGTGATGACGACGTGCGCGCACCTCGCGGCCAACCGGCTGGGGGTCGATCTGCTCACCGAGCAGTACGCCACCGCCCTGGCCGCGCGGACCGTGCTGGACCTTGGCGAGGAAGAGATATCGGCATGACATCGCAGATCGAGGAACGCGTCCGGATCCGGCCGGGTGTCTCGGGTGGCGTCACACCTGACCGCTGTTACTACCTGCTCAGCGGGCCGTACAGCACGGCGCTGGGTCGTCTGAGCACGGCGCAGCAGGCGCTGCTGCACCGGCTGGCCAGGGAGCCGGTCCCGGCGCAGGAACTGGTGGAGCAGGACCTGAGCCTGCTGCGGCGCGAGGGGTGGCTCCAGGCGACCGTGACCTGGTCGGGAACGGACGTCTACACCGTTGAGCCGGAAGGGCCGCAGCACCCGATCGCGGGTGAGATGCCCGAGGACCTGGTGCTGTCGCGGTACGCGGTGGCCCGCAGGGACGGGAGCGCCATGGTCCTGGAGTCCCCGCGCTCATGGTGCCGCGTGCGGCTGCACGACTCGCGCGCCCTGGCCTGGCTCGGGCTGCCGCGGCCGGCCGACGACGACGTCCCGGCCTTGCGCCGGTTCCGCCGCGACCTGTGGGCCGGTGGACTGGCGGTCGCCCGGGCCGGCGACGAGGACGACCGGTCGCCGACTTGGCGACCTCACGAGCTGTGGTTCCACCGACGCAGCCGCAGGCCGTTGCCCGGAGTCCCGTACGGCAAGGGCGACTGGGCCGCCGGGAGGCCGGTCCCGCACGCGGCGCTCCGTGAGCCGTTCGACGGCGAGGTCGTCGAGCTTGCCCGACCCGATCTGAGCCGCGTACGCGCCGGCGACCCCGGGCTGACCACCGTGCTGGAGCAACGGCGCTCGCTGTGCCGCTACGATGCGTCGAACCCGGTGACTGCGGCGGAACTCGGGGAGTTCCTCTACCGCTGCTCGCGCAACCGGGATGTCTTCCGCGCCGACGGCGCCGACTATGTGCGCCGGCCGTATCCCAGTGGCGGAGCCCTGTACGAACTGGAGATCTACCCGGTGATCCGGCAGGTCCACGGGCTGGAGCAGGGGCTGCATCACTACGATCCGCAGCGCCACCGCCTGGAGAGGATCTGCGGGGCCACCCCCGAGGTGCGGCGGCTCCTGCGCACCGCCGCCGCGTCGACGGGGCACGAGGAGCCGCAGGTGCTCCTGGTGATCGCGGCACGGTTCGGACGCGTCATGTGGAACTACCAGTCCATGGCGTACTCACTGATCATGAAGAACGTCGGCGTCCTCTTCCAGACGATGTACCTGGTGGCGACCGCCATGCAGCTGGCGCCCTGCGCGCTCGGCGGCGGCGACTCCACCGCCTTCGCGGCGGCCACCGGCCTGGACGAGATGGACGAGGGCTCGGTGGGCGAGTTCGCGCTCGGATCCCTCCCGCGGGGAGCGGCGCGATGAGGCTGCGGATGCGTGACGACGTCTACCTGGCCCCGACCGGCGACGGCCTGCGCGTACTCACGCATCGAGGGCTGGCGCGGATCGACGGGGCCGCGATCGCGGGCTGGGTCGACCGGCTCACGCCGTTCCTCGACGGCAGGTACACGATCGGGGAACTGACCGCCGGGATGCCGCCCGACCGGGAGAAGGCGGTGAGGCGAGTCGTCGAGCTCCTGCGGACCTGCGACGCCCTCGAAGAGGACCGGGATGACAGCTACGCCGGCCGCGCCGCGGTGGTGGCGGGCGTCGAGCCGATGCTGGGACAACTGGTCAGGGCGGCTTCGGCGTCCGGATTGCGTGACATCACGGTACTGGACCTCTCTTCCGCCGCGGTGACCGATCTCCCCGCGGGCACCGACCTGGTGTTCTACGCGGGCGACGGGCCGGCCGCCCTGCCGCTGGAGCGCGCCTGCGCGGAGCGCGCGATCCCCCTCGCCCTGATGGTCGTCACGGGCGAGGCCACCTGGCTGCTGCCGCCCGCGGCGCCGGGATGGGACGACGCGAGGCGCCGGATGGGCGTCACGGCTGGGCAGGGCGGAACCGCGCCGCCGGGAGCGGCAGCGAGCCTGGTCCAGGCCGCCTACCGGGAGCTGACCGGCGCCGTCCCGCCCGCCGAACGCGGCCTCCTGGTCAGGATCGAGCAGGGGACGTGGCGGCGCACGCGCCACTCTTGCCTGCCCCACCCCTTGGCACGCCCGGCGTCCCCGCGTTCCCGCGAGGAGTTCCTCCGGCGCGTGCGTGATCTCCTGGCCGGCGAACGTCTCGACCAGGAGTCATTCCTGCGCAGGATCGCCCCGTGCGTCGACGAGCGCCTGGGCGTTGTCAGGTTTGCCGAGGCAGACGCGCCCCAGGTGCTGGTGAACCTGTGCCGGGCCGTATCGCCGGACGGGGAGGCGGTGATCGGCGCCGGATTCGGCCACGAGGCGGCGCACCGCGACGCCGCCTGCCGCGCGCTGGCCGCCTACGGAGCGCGCACGGTGGATCCGCGGAGGCTGGTCGGATCCGACGTCTGGGCGCACGAGATCGACCGCCCGGACAGGGCGCGACTGGTACCGGCCGCCGATGTGTTCGGGAGCGGAGGCGCCGGGCTCGCGACCGGGGATAGCTGGGAGCACGCCCTCGGCAAGGGACTGGCCGGCCAGTGCCTGCAGATGATCATCGCCGGTCTCGCCGCGCGCTCCGCGCCTTTTCCGCGGATCGACCTCACCGCCGTCGACCTGCGCCAGGAAGGGCGCAGATGCCGCGAGGTGCTCTCCCGCCTCGACGAACTGCCCGACGTGTACGACCTCACCGGCCCGCTGGGCATCCCGGCCTTCGCGTACTGCGCCGGCGAGGTCACGATCGGCTACTTCGCCGACCTGGACCCGGCCGAGGCGCTGGGAGAAGGACTGAGGTCCACGCTCGTGCACCTGCAATCCCCCCGGTACGGCCAGGCGGAACCGCTGCCCGCCCGGTTGCGCGGCCCATGGCGGCGGACTCCGGCCCCGGCAGGAGACCTCGCGACGGCGGCCTCGCGGCTACGCGCCGGCGGCCGGGTGGCGCTGGCCGTACCCCTCGATCATGATCAGGAAGTGGCCGCGATCATGCCCTATCTGACCCGGGTGGTGGTGGCTGATGCGTGAGGTGGCGCTGATCGGGCACGGGCTGATGCACGACGCCATCGCCGGTCGGCTGGCGGCCGACTGGCAGGTCGGCCGCCATGACACGGCGGCGCAGGTGCCCGGCGGCCCGCACCTGCTGATCGCGGCCGACGACAGCTGGAACACCGCTCGCACGGCGGAGGCCCGAGCGGCCTCCACCAAGCTCGCGGTGCCGTGGCTACGCGTCCGCGCGGAGCTCGGCCAGGTGGTGATCGGCCCCCTGGAGATCCCGGGTGAGGCGGGCTGCGTGTCCTGCGCCGAACGGCGACGGCGCCTCGTCCGTGCCGACCAGGAGGGGCACCGCGCCATCTGGCGCAGGCACGGCCAGGCCCTGCGCGGACGCCCGTCGTCCTGGCTCACCCCGCTCGCCGCCACGCAGGTGGCCGAAATCGTCGCGGCCCTGCTGTCGGAAGGGGACGCTTCCCGGACGCGCAGGGCCCTGATGACGGTGAATCTGGAGCGCCTGGACGTCGGCGTTCATCCGTTCCTGCCGGACGCGCTCTGCGACACCTGCGGTGACGCGCCGCAGGACACCGCCCAGCTGGCGGACCTGGTCCTGGAACCCCGGCAGATGCAGCGCGCAGGGAGCTTCCGTACGCGAGAGGTCACCGAGGACCTGGAAGAGCTGTACGTGGACCAGGAATGCGGGCTGATCGGCTCGATCTCGGAATGGACGGCAGGTGTCCTGGCCGTCGCGTCGGCCAGAGTGGGCGGGCGCGGCGGCGGCGAGGTCATGGGCTACGGGCGCGCCGAGACGCGCACCGCCGGCAGGCGCATCGCCGTGCTGGAAGGACTCGAGAGGTACGGTGGCGCCCAGGGCGCGCGCAGGCCGGCGGTGCGCGCGAGCTTCGCCGAGGTCGCCGGGCACGCGCTCGATCCGCGGACCCTGGGCCTCTACCCGCCGGAACGGTACTGCCTGCCCGGCTTCCTGTACCGGCCGTTCGACGTGAATGAGACCTACACCTGGGTGTGGGGCTACTCCTTCGCGCGGAAGGAGCCGATCCTGGTGCCGCAGTCCTGCGCCTACTACCAGAACGGGCACGAGCTGGTCTACGAGATCTCCAATGGCTGCGCCCTCGGCGGCTCCCTCGAAGAGGCCGTCCTCCACGGCGTCCTGGAGGTCGCCGAGCGCGACGCCTTCCTGCTGACCTGGTACTGCAGGATACCCGCGCCACGCATCGAGACGGCCGGGGTGTCCGATCGCCGGCTGCTGTGGCAGCTCGCGTCCGTGGAGGCGGAGACCGGGTACAACGTGTTCTTCCACGACATCAGCGTGGAGCAGCGGATCCCCTGCGTGTGGGCCATCGCCGTGAACCCGCGCGACGACGGCCGGGCGGCGACGATCTCCGCGGCCGGGTCGAGCCCCGACCCGGAACGCGCCATGGCCAACGCCCTCTCCGAGGTCGCCTCGAGCATCGCTCCCGTGGGCGAGAAGTACGCGGAGCACCGTGAACGGGCGCGGCAGATGCTGGCCGACCCCGGGCTCGTCAAGGAGATGGAGGACCACTCCCTGCTGTACGCGCATCCGGACGCCGCGCGGCGGCTCGACTTCCTCACCGGGGCGCCCGGCCGTCGCAGGCCGGCCGACCTGGGAGCCGTCACCGGTACGGATCTGACGGGCGTGCTCACCGAAACGGTCAAGCGCTATTTGGACACCGGGCTCGACGTGATCGTGATCGACCAGACCGGCTCCGAGCACCGGGCGGGCGGCTTCGCCTGCGTGAAGGTGCTGATTCCCGGCACGCTGTCGATGACCTTCGGGCACGACCACCGCCGTCTCGACGATCTCCCCCGGCTGCTGACCGTGCCGCGGTTGCTCGGTCATCGCGACCGGGACCTGACGCCGGAAGAGCTCACCTCCGACCCCCACCCCTTCCCGTGACGGCCACAGCCGTACTCCGGCGCATGCTCACCTGGTTCCGCCCGCATCGGTGGCAGGTGGTGGCCTCGCTGATCATCGTGGTGATCACCGTGCCCCTGGGAGTGGCCAACCCGCTGCTGACCCGCATGGTCATCGATCAGGGGCTGCTCAACGGCGACGTCGGGCTGCTCACGCTGCTGTGCGTGCTCATGGTCGTCCTGGGAGTCACGAGCAGCGTTCTGGACGTCGGCAACGTGGCGCTCACCAACATCGTCGGCCAGCGGGTGACGACCAGCCTGCGCGCTACCGTGTACGGCCGCGCCCAATCGCAGGAACTGGCCTTCTACACCGAGGAGAGCACCTCGGAGGTGCAGGCCCGGCTGGTCAGCGACATCGAGGGGATCGACCGGTTCGTCACCGGCACCGTCCACCAGGCGCTGGGCTCCTTCACCGCGCTGGTCGCCTCGGGTATCGCGATGCTGATGCTGAGCTGGCAACTGGCCCTGCTCTCCTTCTCCCTGGCGTACGTGCTGGCGCTGCTCAACCATCGCTTCGCCAAGCGGCGCCAGGACCTGGCCAGGCAACGGCAGCGCCACGTCACCTCACTGCTGCGTTTCGCCGCCGAGGATCTCAGCCTGGGCGGGGTGATCCTGGGCCGGACGCTGCGTCGTTCCGGCCGGCAGCTCGAACGGTTCGTCGAGGTGTGCAGGCAACTGGGTGAGATCACGGTGCGGCAGCGAGTCGTGGGCGCCACCGCCTATGTGATCATCGGCGCGTCGTTCGCGTGCGTGCCGCCCCTGGTGTACTGGGTGTCCGGTACGGCGGTCTCCGGACTGAGTACAGGGACCGTGATCGTCATGGTGATCCTGCAGACGCAGTTGTCCCAGCCCATCCAATCCCTTCTGCAATTATCCAGTGGCCTGCACGTCTCACTGGTCAAGTTCGAGCGCGTCATCCAATACCTCGACCTGCCGGAGCCGCTGCCGATCGACGAGGGCCGCGCTCCCGTGCCGGGGGCCGGGATCAGCCTGACCCTGCGCGGGGTGGGCCACCGGTACGGCGACGGGCGGGACGTGCTCGGTGGCATCGACCTGGACCTGCCCGCAGGATCGGTCACCGTGGTCCGGGGACGCACCGGGTCGGGCAAGAGCACGCTGGGGTTGATCATCGCCGGTCTCCTGCGCCCGGCCACCGGAACCGTTCAGCTTGACGGCGCCGGCGACGCGGAGTTGCACGACGTGGCGACGATCATTCCGCAGCACACCACCCTGTTCGACGCGTCGATACGGGAGAACCTGATGTTCGCCCGCGAGGCCGTGACCGAGGAGGACATCCATCGGGTGCTCGCCGCCGTCCGGCTGGACGACCTGGTGTCCCACCTTCCGCACGGCCTCGACACTCCAATCGGCGTGGAGGGACTCCAGCTGTCGGGCGGTGAGCGTCAGCGGCTGGCGGTGGCCAGGGCGCTGCTGGCCGACTGGCAGGTGCTCGTCGTCGACGAGGTCACCAGCGCCCTCGACGGCGTCACCTCGGACGAGGTGTACGACGCCCTGCGAGTTTATTGTGCGGAGAAGACGCTGGTGATCATCGCGCACCGGCTTCCACGCATCGACCCGACAGACCAGGTGGTGCTGGTGGACCGGGGCGCCGGGACCGTTACCCCGGGGTCGCGCGCGGGCTAGGGAGGCGGCGTGGTCATATTCGGCCGGAAATTAGCGCTAAGCACGAACACGCAGGTCAGCGAGGAGATTCACGGAGAGCGAGGCGGTTCTTCGCGAGAAGCTTGCCGAGGGCGTTGCGGAGTTGGTTGATGCGTTCCTGGGCGTCATGACCGTGGATGCCGATGGTGATGGTGGATTCGGTCGTGTGATAAGTGGTGAGGCGGTCTTCGGTGGCGCTGCGTATGGCGGCATGGATCTGTCCTCGGAGCCGGATCGCGGCCCGAGAGTTGTCGGTGTGGTCCAGGCCGTCGATGGTGAGGTAGCAGAGCAACGGGCCGGGGTCGGTGAGCGGGCCCTGCGGTAGGCCCGCCTCGACGCGTCGGCGGATCTCAGCCCGGTCGGCGCTGGCCATGGGTCGGCGGCCGAGCGCCAGGCCCTGCTGGCCACCCGGATGGGACGGCGCAGGCTGATCGCCGAGACGGGAGCGGGCCAGCACGGGGTGGCCACCGCGACCGCCGCCGCGCTGCTCGGGCTGGAGGCCACCGTGTTCATGGGCGAGCGCGACATCGAGCGGCAGGCGCTGAACGTCTTCCGGATGCGCATGCTGGGCGTCGAGGCCGAAGGCGGCGCCGGGGCGGCCCGCGGCCGGCTCGGCGTCCTGCACGGCTGCCGCTCGCTGTTCCTGCAGGACGACGACGGGCAGATCACCCAGGCGCACTCCATCGCCGCCGGGCTCGACTATCCGGGAGTCGGCCCGGAGCACGCCCACCTGCGCGACCTGGGCCGGGCCCGCTACGTCACGGTGACCGACGAGGAGGCGGTCGGCGCGGCGGTACGGCTGGCGCGTACCGAAGGCATCGTCCCGGCGCTCGAATCGGCGCACGCCCTCGCCTGGGTGATCCGCGCGGCGGGCGGCGGCGACCTGCCCGCGGGATCGACGGTGCTGATGACGTTGTCCGGCCGGGGCGACAAGGACGTCTCAACCCTGAAGGAGCTGCTGTGACGAGCCCCGCGCCGGCCGTGGGAGCGGCCGAACGCCACCTGCGTGCCCGCCGGGACACCGGCCGCGGCCTGCTCATGCCGTACGTCACCGGGGGGATCACGCCCGGCTGGACGGACTACCTGCGGGCGTTCGCCGCCGCCGGGGCGGACGCGATCGAGGTCGGCCTGCCCTTCTCCGACCCCACGCTGGACGGCGTCACCATCCAGCAGGCCAGTGACACGGCGCTGGCCCGGGGGGCGAGCACCCGCCGGATCCTCGCCGATCTGTCCGGCCTGCCGGACCTGGGCGTGCCACTGGTCGTCAGCACCTACTACAACCTGGTGCTGAACGACGGCCCCGAGGCGTTCTGCGCCGCGCTGCGCCGGGCCGGTGTCGGTGGCCTGATCGTGCCCGACCTGCCGGTGCACGAGGCGGACGAGCTGGCGGACGTGGCCGCCGCCGCCGGGATCGAGCTGGTCCTGCTGGCCTCGCCGGCGACGCCGCAGCCGCGGCTGGCGGAGATCTCGTGCCGCAGCCGCGGATTCGTCTACGCGATGTCGCTGATGGGCACCACCGGTGAGCGGGCCGCCCTCGCCGCTTCGGCGGTGGAGCTCACCGAGCGGATCAGGCGCGTCACCGACCGGCCGGTCTTGCTAGGATTTGGCATTTCCGCCCCGGACCAGGCACCAGGGGCACGTTCGTCGCCCCGCCGCACCTGGCCTACCAGCTCGACTCGCTCCGCAGCCTGGTCGACGACCTGCGTAAACAGGGCCACGACGTGCGCACCGCGGTGGTCGGGCGGGCGGTGCGCCGGGCACCCGCCCGGATCGCCGCGGATCTGCGGCTGCGTCCTGGCGATACCGCCCTGCGGCTGGAGCGGGTCCGCGAGTTCGCGGGACGTCCCGCCGTACACCAGGTGTCCTGGGTCCGCCGGCCGGTGGCCGACCAGCTCCGCGAGCGCGACTTCACCGCCGTCTCCCTCTACACGGCCCTCGCCGACGCTGGGGTGACGGTCGCCCGGGCGTCCGAGGTGGTCCGGCCCGGTCTGCTCGACCCCGCCGCCGCCCGCCACCTCCACGAGCCGCCGGGCAGTCCGGTGCTCGTCAGCACCCGGATCACCTACACGCTCGACGCCACGCCCGTGGTGTCCGACCATGCCACCATCCTCGGCAGCATGATGGAGATCCGCACCGAACGAGCCGCCACCGGCCTCTCTCTCACCTGGGGCGCCACCAGCTGAGAACCTGTGCGCGGTCTGTCCCACCGTGGCGGATGTCATCCGACTCGGCTGGGCACCAGGCCGCTATCCCCGGCCGGCCACCTTGTCCAGGAAGGAATTCAGGTTCGCCCGGGTACGGGCGACCTTCTCCCCCAGGCTGAGGGACTCATCGATGGTTCCGCCCCCTGCCGCTTCCTTCTTCCCGCGTGTGTAGAGGGAGCAGGCCAGGTCGGTGCACAGGTAGTGCCCGACCGAGTTGCCCTGACGACCGGCCTCGCCGGTCCGGCGCGCGGTCATCAGTGCAACGCCGCCGTTGGTGTGCGTGGTCAGGCACAGCGAGCACATGCTGCGTGAGGTGAAGCCGCGCGACGCGCCGGAGGTCACCCGGAGCGCGATGCCAACGAGGGAGCCGTCGCGTTCGGCGACCAGGTAGGCGCGTTCGGGCGCACCCGGATCTCGCCACCCGAGGAAGTCGAGGTCTTCCCAGGGATGGTCGGCGAGGTCTTTGGGGACGTTCAGACGCTTGGTCTCTCCTTTGGAGCAGTTCACGAATGATGTACGGATGTCGCGCTCGGTGATTGGTCTCATGGGCGGCGAGGCTAGCTTCCTTACAGGTATTATGCAAATACTTAAAGGCTGTAAGTTAACGAGAAGGGCGGCACATGGCACGCGTGGGATTGACCGCCGAACGCCTGACCCGGGCGGCGGCGGACCTGGCCGACGAGATCGGCTTTCAGAACGTGACCGTCTCGGCGCTGGCGCGCGGATTCGACGTCAAGCCCGCGGCCCTGTACTCACACGTCAAGGACGTGCGTGACCTGAGGGCCAGGGTGGCGCTGCTGGCCCTGGCGGAACTCGCCGACAGGGCCGCCGCCGCCCTGGCCGGCCGCGCGGGCAAGGACGCACTGGTGGCCTTCGCGAACGCCTACCGGGGCTACGCGAAAGAGCATCCGGGCAGGTACGCCGCGACGCAGATCGAGCTCGACTCGGTGGACACCAGCGCGGGGCGTCCGCACGCGGACATGACGCGCGCGATACTGCGCGGATACGCGCTGTCGGAGCCCGACCAGACGGACGCGCTACGCATGATGCACAGCACATTCCACGGTTATGTGAGCCTGGAGGCGGCGGGCGGGTTCCGCCGCCACCCTCGTGACGTGGACGCTTCGTGGTTCAGAGCGCTGGACGCCCTCGACGCCGTTCTCCGTAACTGGCCGCCGGCCTGAGCTTTTTCGTTGGCTGCCGCGGGGCGCGGGGTGCGATCATGAAGCGATGGCGACAACTTGGGACGAGGCGTTCGCGAGCCGGTACCAGGAATGGTCGGGTCACATGACGGCCGACGTGGCCTTTTACCTCGATCTCGCACGCGAGGCGGACGGGCCGGTGGTCGAGCTGGCGATCGGGGACGGGCGGGTCGCGATCCCGGTGGCGCAGGAGACCGGCCGGCCGGTCGTCGGGATCGACATCTCATCGGCGATGCTCGCGCAAGCCCGTACCCGTGCGGCCGAGGCAGGCGTGGAACTCGACCTGCGCGAGTGCGACATGCGCGACTTCGCCCTGGACGAGCCCGCGGCGCTGATCTACTGTCCGTTCCGATCGCTCCAGCACCTGCCGACTTGGGCCGACCGTCGCCGTACCTTTGAGCGGGTCGCCGCCTCGCTCCGGCCGGAGGGACGCTTCGCCTGGAACGCCATCGCCTTCGACCATCGGATCGCGGTCGAGCTCGACGGCGCCCGGCTGGAGAAGCCCGTACCGCACATGGTCCGATACGCGGTGGGAGACAACCGCGTCGACCTCGTCCTCGACGACGGTGCGAAGAGCTCCTTCTGGTGGGCGACGAAGAACGAGTGGCTCGGGCTGCTGGATGTCGCCGGTCTTGAGCTGGAGGCGCTCTACGGTGGGTTCGCCCGCGAGCCGTTCACCGAAGACAGCCGAGAGTATGTGTTCGTCGGCCGCCGTCGGCCCTCCTAGGTTCTTCAGGACAGTATGACGACCGGGCGGCCGGCGATCTGCTCGAGGCCCAGCTGGTCGCCTGACGAGTTCACCGGCCGGGGCCGTGGCCACCCCCGGACGGCCGTCTCCCAGGGCGGGCGCGCGTGCGGGCCTCTTCGACGTGAGCACTTCAAACCCTTTCCGTTCACCGTTAACGGTTGGCCGGTTAACCGTTAACGAAGAGCGTCAAGGCTGGAAGCCTTGGCGCAGCGGCCGGGCCGGGCTTCTGCGATACCTTCGGCCGTAGCCGAATCCGAGGGGTCCCTGGCATGCTCACCGTGGCGTTCTCCGCCTACGACCTGACCTCCATCAGGTTCGCGTACTCCCCGCTCAGGGAGGTCTCCGCCGGCATCCAAGCGCTGCGCACCCCCGCCGGGCGTCCGCTGCATCTGCCGTGGTTCAAGCAGGTACGCCCCCGGCTCGGCGGCGATCTGGCCCCGCTGCTCGACCTGATCACCGGCCGCGGTTACATCCCCGACTTCCTGTGTCCCGTCCCCACCAGCCCGACCCCGGACCTGGCCGGCGAACTGGCGGTCCTGCGCGCCACCCCACACGAGATCATCCGCACGGACCTCGACCGCATGGCCGCCGAGATCCCCGGCTCGCTGACCGGCTGTGCCATGGAGCTGTACCAGGATCCGGCCCCGGGCGTTGACCGGCTGGCGCACGCCATCGAGGCCTTCTGGCGACTCGCCATGGCGCCGCACTGGCCGCGGATGCGCAACCTTCTCGAAGGCGACCTGCTCTACCGCGCCCGGCAGTACGCCGAACACGGGCCCGCCGGAGCGTTCGCGGACATGCACCCGGCCATCCGCTGGGAAGGTCGCACCCTCTACCTGGACGAGCGTCCGGAGGAGCTGTCGCGGACGCTGAACGGCGAGGGCCTGCTGCTGGCCCCCTCCGTCTTCGTCTGGCCCAGGCTGCTCTACCGCACCGACTCCCCCGGCCAGGCGGTCATCACCTATCCCGTACGCGCCGTCGCCACGCTGTGGGAACGCGGCACCGCGCCCTCCCCCGACGCCCTGGCCGCCGTCATCGGCCGTTCTCGCGCGCTGCTGCTGGCCGAGCTCGACACACCCGCCTCCACCACGGACCTGTCCCGGCGCACCGAGCTGTCCCCCGCCAACGTCTCCGAGCAGCTCACCCTGCTGCTGGCCGCGGGCCTGGTCACCAAGCACCGCGTCGGCAGGGCCATGCTCTACGTCCGGACCCCGCGCGCCCAGGCCCTGCTGGACGAGTGATTCGGCGCAGGCCGAATGTGTCGCCCCTGGCCGAGCGCCGCCCGCACCATGCACTCATGACGATCACGGCTCCCGCCCCCACCCCCGTGTTCCAGGGGCTGCCCAAGGTGTTCTGGCTGCTGTTCTCCGGCCAGCTGGTCAACAGGTTCGGCGGTGTCGTGCTGCCGTTCCTCGTGTTCTACCTGACCGGGCGGGGGTACGCGGCCGCGCAGATCGCCGCCGTCATCTCCGCGTACGGACTGGGCGGCCTGGGCGGGCAGCCGCTGGGCGGCTACCTGGCCGACCGGTTCGGCCGTCGCGTCACCCTCATCGGCGGACTGCTCGCCACCGCGGCCTGCCTGATCCTCATCGCGGCGGCCGGCAGCCTGGCCTGGCTGATGACCGCGGCCGTGGCCATGGGGCTGGCGGGCGACGTCTACCGGCCGGCCGCCTCGGCGCTGGTCGCCGAGACCACACCGCCGCAGCTGCGGGCGAAGGCCTTCGGGCTCATGCACTGGGCGGTCAACGTGGGCACCGCCGCGGCCGGCGCCGTCGCCGGACTCCTGCTCGCCCACGGCTTCTGGCTCCTGGTCATCCTGGACGTGACCACCAGCGTCGCCTTCGCCGTGATCGTGGCCGTGGGCATCCCCCGAGGCCACGACAAGGCCGCCGCCAGACCGGCCCGCAACGGCTACGCGATCGCGGCCCGCGACCGGGTGCTGCTGGCCGCGCTGGCCTTCCTGCTGCTCGGCCTGATCCTGTACGCGCAGGCCTCGTACGCGCTGCCCCTGGCCCTGGCCGCCGACGGGCTCCCTGCCTCCCTGTACGGGCTGCTCATCACCGTCAACGGCGCGATCGTCGTGATCTTCCAGCCGCTGTTCATCTCCTGGCTGTCGCGCCTGCCCCGGCTGCCGGTCCTCGGCGTCTCCATGACCGTGGTGGGTCTCGGCCTGGCTCTGACCGGCATGGCCAGCCAGCCGTGGCACTACGTGGTCACGGTGGTGCTGTGGTCGATCGGCGAGATCGGCATGGCGGGCTTCGAGGCGGCGCTGATCGCCGACCTCACCCCGGACGGCGCCCACGGCACCTACCAGGCCCTGTACGGCTGGACCACCGCCATCGCCCGCTTCGCCGGACCGGCCGTCGGCGCCGTGCTGTTCCAGGCAGGGATGCTGTGGTGGGCCTGCGCCGCGACGGGCGTCCTGTGCGCGGTGTTCGCCTGCACCCTGATGCCCGCGGTCGCGCGGCGGGGTCGAACGGGTGGGTGAGGAAGTCGCCGAGGATGTAGTCGACGTCGTCCGACTGCTCACGGGCTTGGTCGATGCTGGGCGCGTCGAGATCGATACCGATGACCTGCGGCACGGCCCGCCGCAGTTCGCGGGCGAGCATGCCCTCGCCGCAGCCGACATCCAGAGCGCGCCGCGCGCCATCGGGGACGGCGTGGAGGATGCGGGGATGGCGTCTCGGCGCCGTCCTTCAACTGGCTCGACTGGGAGTATTCCATGAGAGGGATCTATGACGATTGCAGGTGAGTGATGTCGTTCAAGACCGAGCAGATGGCGAGGCTGGCCGCCGGGTGGTCGGGCTGCGCATCCGTGGCCGAAGCGGTGGCGCAGGCCGGGCTACCGGCGGTGACGCCCGACTACCTGGCGACCGCGTTCTCCGACGATCTGTGGGAGGCCGCCGAGCGTGCGGTGCTCGCGCTTCGGAACCACTTCGCCTCGGCTCGCTTCGCGGAGGAGACGACGTACGGGATCCTGCTGATACCCGACCCGGGCCGGTTGGACACCCGGCGCGCGATGACCGCGGCCATACGAGCGGATCAGCTCGGCACGCCTACCAAGGACGTGTTCGACGAGCGGTTGTCCGCAGGTGTCCTCGGAATCGGGCCCGGTAGGCCGTGGACCATGGTCGCCACGATCACTGGTGCTTATGGACCGTCTCTGGGCAGCCACCACCAGATCGTGGGCGGGCCGGCGGCGTCGTTCACAGTGGCCGGCACGGACACCAGGGCGCTGATGATCCGTCAGCTCTGGGGTGCCCGAGTCTTGCAAAGCGGGCCTGACCTGCCTGACTGCGAATCAAACGAGAGGTGGACGTTCACGCTGTTCCCCGGCGAGGGCCTCACCGATGGTCAGGCCGAATCCGGCACCGTGCTCAAGGGCAAGGTGCGTTTCCGGCTCGGCAAGCCCGACCGCGGGATCGGCCCGGCGCGCGTGGCTCCCGCCATCGCCGTTACTTAGGGCCGGCAGCACACCGTCGGGGATCACCGGAGCGACCCGTCCGGCTGCGGAAGATCGGGCGAGGCTGACGTACGGTATCGGCCGGGCGCCACGCCGAAGGTTCGGGAGAACGCGCGGGAGAAGGCGAACTCCGAGGTGTAGCCGATCTGCCTGGCGATGGCGGCGAGCCGGTCGACGATGAGGCGCTCACCCGCCCCTACCTGTGGTTTTCCACAGCCCCGGTCCAGCAGGGCCAAGCCCCGGTCGGGCAGAGCAAGGGCAGAGCAAGGGCAGAGCAAGGGCAGAGCAAGGGCAGACGCGTGGGCGCGCCGAGCGGTGCGTGATAGCCAGGGCTTCGACGCCAGGCGATCCCGGCGGCGCGCTGTAGAGCACGAGGTGCTGGTCGCGGTCCGTGAGTGCGGGCGAGTCGCAGTCGACGGTGACCTGAACCCGGGCACGCCCTCCCCTACTTCGCGATCGCCTCGCGGACGGACGGGACGATCTCCTGGGTCCAGCGGGCCAGGACGGTGAGGTCAGGGGCGCCGTGGCCGTCGGAGAAGAGCGTGAAGCCCGAGGCGCCGTGCTCCAGCACGGCTCCGGTCAGCTCCTCGACCCACTGGCCGACCGAGCCGCCGAGCCAGCGCCCGTCGCGGTCGCGGGTGGCGGGCAGCGGCTGGTCGGTGATGCGCCCGGGGAAGTTGAAGACCGTACGGATCTCGCTCGGATCGCGGCCGACGGACGCCGCCGCCTCGTCGATGATCGGCCGGGAGGTCCGGTAGCGCTCGCTGAGCCAGTCGGCCGCGTGGCCGGGGATCCAGCCGTCGGCCACCCGGCCGGTGGCGGCCAGGGACTTCGCGCCCACCGATCCGGTCCACACGGGCGGCGCGGCGACGGGGGCGGGCTCGATCTGGTGCACCTGGTAGTGGTTGCCCTCGTAGGTGACCGGCGGGCCGCCGCCCGACAGCAGCTTGACCAGGACGATCGCCTCCTCGAAGGCGTCCACGGCCGCGCCGGGCGTCAGCCGCGGCACTCCCATGTCGGCGATGCGATCCCACAGCCCGCCCGCGCCCATGCCGAGCACGACCCGGCCGCCCGACAGCGCCGACAGCGACGTCACCGTCCTGGCCAGCATGGCGGGAGGCCGGGTCGGCAGGTTGGTGACGTTGGCGAAGCCGGCGATGTGCCGTGTACGCCCGAGGATGAAGCCGAGCGCGGCGTAGGCGTCCAGGCGCCCGCCGATGTAGGGATGGTCGGACAAGGTGAAGATGTCCAGCCCGTCCTGGTCGGCCTGCTGGACCATGCGCAACAGCTCAGGCATGTCGTCGATGCTGGAATGCGCGCCAAAACCGAAGACGACGTTATGTGTGGACAACGTGCTGCCCTTCTCTGCGAATGATCGTCAGCACACTGTGGTGTGCCGCGCGACGCGTTGAGTTCGTGTCACGAACCATATTAGTTCGTAGCGCGAACTGCAACCCCGCTCAAGGTTCAGCGCGGGCGATCCGGTTCCATGAAGACGGTGGGCACCTTGTTGTCCGCCACGACCCGGCCGAGCAGGGCAGCGAGCGTGTCGAGTTCCGCCGGGGCGAATCCCGAGGTCAGCTCCTCGACGCGGCGGCAGGTCTCGGTGTAGAACTCATCGACCAGCTTGGCGCCCCGCGGGGTGAGCGCCACCCGTACCGCGCGGGAGTCCTGCGGGTCGGGCCGGCGTTGGACCAGGCCGTTGCGTTCGCTGCGGTCCACCAGGCCGGTCAGGCTCGACTTGGCCAGGCCGAGCGTCGTGCCCAGCTCGCTCATGCCGTACGGCTGCGCCATCAAGACGCACAACAACTGGCCCTGCTGCTGGGTGAGACCGTACTCGCGGGCGGAATTCGCGTACACGGCATTCACCAGAAAGGTAGACCGTACGAGTGCGGCCACCGTCCCGATCTGGCCGTCGACATTTTTGCTCACCGGCCCAGGCTAACAAACTTCGCGGGACGAACTACCGCTATGAGCGAGCCGGCTCGTAGTCGGGAAGCGCGGCCGGGGCGGTCCCGGTCGCTGGGCGCATGGCCAGGATCAGTATGGCCAGCCCGGTGAAGATGACCGCGGCGATGACGCCGGTGAGGTGCACGCAGGCGGTGAACGCCTCCCGCGCGGCGTGCAGCAGTTCCGCGCCCTGGCCGGCGGGAAGGTGCCGGCTGGCGGCGACCGCGCCGGCCAGGGAGTCGGACGTGCCGTCCATCCTGCCGCGGTAGACCACCGCGGCCACCACGCCGAGCAGCGCGAAGCCGAGCGAACCGCCGAAGTAGTTACTGGTCTCCGACATCGACGCCGCCGAACCGGCGCGCTCCGGCGGTACGGCTCCCACGACCAGCCCCGTGCCCAGCGCGAACAGCGGGCCGGTGCCCAGCGCCAGTACCGTGATGCCGATCATCACCAGCGGCAGGGCGCTCGCCCCGCCGACGCCGGCCAGCAGCAGGCCGCCCAGCGCCGACACCACCAGCCCGCCGGCGATGGCGGTCGGCTGCCTCATCCGCCGGGCCAGCGCCGGCGCGGCCATGGTGCCGACCGCCGTGCCCAGGCCCATGGGCGCGAACAGCAGCGCCGACGCGACCGGCGAGAAGCCCAGCACGCTCTGCAAATACTGGGTCACCAGCAGGCCCGTACCCGCCATGGCGATGCCGGCGAAGACCAGCGCGATGAGTACGGCCGTGAACGGGCGGTTGCGGAGCAGTCGCAGGTCCAGCAGCGGCGTCTCCAGCCGCAGTTGCCGGCGTACGAACAGCACTCCGATGCCCGCGCCGACGACGAGGGCCCCCGCCGGGACGACCGGCACGCTCTCGACGGGCAGCTGCTTGATGCCGTACACCATCAACAGCACCGCCACGAGCGACAGCCCCACGCTGGCCAGGTCCAGCCGGCCGGCCCGGTCTGTCCGGAACTCGGGCAGCAGGACCGGCCCGGCGAGCAGCAGCAACGCCATCGCCGGCACGGCGACCAGGAACACCGATCCCCACCAGAAGTGCTGGAGCAGGAATCCGGCGAGCACGGGCCCGAGCGCGCCGCCGGCGAACTGGCAGGTCGCCCAGATCGCGATGGCCTGTCCGCGCTGCCGTGGGTCGTGGAACATGTTGGTGATCAAGGCGAGTGTGGACGGCATCAGGGTGGCGCCGGCGACGCCCAGCAGTGCACGCGCGACGATCAGCATCAGCGGGCTGACCGAGAAGGCGGCGACGACCGACAGCACCGCGAACGCCGCTCCCCCGATCATCAGCAGCCATCGGCGGCCGATCCGGTCGCCGAGCGTACCCATCGTGATGACCAGGCCGGCCACCATGAATCCGTAGCTGTCACTGATCCACAGCTGCTCGACGTTGGTGGCGCCCAGGCCGGCGCTCAGCTGTGGGAGCGCGAGGAGCAGCGCCGTCATGTCCATCGCGACGAGCAAGGTCGGCAGTACCAGGACGAGTAGTCCCAGCCATGCCCGGTTGACTCGCATATCCGAAACTCCTTGTGTGTTCTGTCGACGTTTCGCCGGTTGGTCGGAGCGGTCGCGAGCTTCTTGACATCGCGGCGGAAGGGATCTCCCGCGGCGGCCACGCCGAAGCTCGCGAGTAAGTTTTGGCGGAGGGATGTCAAGACGACGGCGGCGGCTCCGACCAACCGGTCGAAGGGCCCCGGCCGGGGCTCGCGAACCACGAGGAGAATGAGATGAAGTTCCTGATCAGCATGCACATCAACCCGGCCGTGCTGGACGCGCTGACCGACGAGGAGAAGGCGGCGATCGGCGACGGCCACGGCGCGTTCATCGAGGCGCTGAAGAAGTCCGGCGAGCTGATCACCACGCAGGCGCTGGTCGACCCGTCGCAGGCCGCCGTGGTGACCGTACGCAACGGCCAGCCGGTGGTGACCGACGGCCCTTTCCTGGAGGCGAAGGAATATCTCGGCGGTTTCTACCTGATCGACTGCGAGAACAAGGAGCGGGCGATCGAGCTGGCCACGCAGATCCCGGACACCGCGATCGATGGGCTGGGGGTAGAGGTGCGGCAGGTGATGTTCGCTGACGGACAATTGGAGTCATGACGACATCAGCCATCGAGGACCTGCTGCGTGAGCTCACGCCGCAGGTCCTCGGCACGTTGGTACGGCGGTATGGGCAGTTCGAAGCCGGCGAGGACGCCGTTCAGGAAGCCGTACTCGCCGCCACCGTGCAGTGGCCGGCCGAAGGGCTGCCGGACAACCCGCGCGGCTGGCTGATGACCGTCGCCTCCCGGCGGCTCATCGACCAGATGCGCAGCGACCATGCGCGCCGCGAGCGGGAGTCGGCGACGGCCACCGAGGTGGTGCCCGAGGACGTGCCGGACACCGACGACACGCTCGTCCTGCTGTTCCTGTGCTGCCATCCGACGCTGACCGCGGCCTCCCAGACCGCCCTGACGCTGCGCGCGGTCGGCGGCCTGACGACCGCTGAGATCGCCCGCGCGTTCCTGGTGCCGGAGGCCACGATGGCGGCCAGGATCAGCCGGGCCAAGCAGCGCATCAAGGCCGCCGGCAGCTCGTTCAGCCTGCCGGAAGGCGCGGAGCGCGAGGAGCGGCTGCGGGTCGTCCTGCACGTGCTCTACCTGATCTTCAACGAGGGTTACACCGCCTCCTCGGGCAGCGAGTTGCACCGTACCGACCTCGCGCACGAGGCGATCCGGCTGGCCAGGATGGTGCACGCGCAACTGCCCGAGGACGACGAGGTGACCGGGCTGCTCGCGCTGATGCTGCTGACCGACGCCCGCCGGGAGGCACGTACGACGGCGACAGGTGACCTGGTGCCGCTGGACGAGCAGGACCGTGCGAAGTGGGACCGCGCGCTGATCGACGAGGGCATCGAGCTGGCCAAGGCGTCACTGGCCGGCCCGACGCTGGGGCCCTACCAGCTGCAGGCCGCCATCGCCGCCACGCACGACGACGCGGCCACGGCCGCGGCGACCGACTGGGCGCAGGTGCACGCGCTTTACCTGGTCCTGGAAAGGATCGCGCCCAACCCGATGGTCACCCTCAACCGGGCGATCGCGCTCGCCGAGACCGAGGGCCCGCTGGCCGGCCTGGCCCTGCTGTCCACATTGGACAGTGATGAGCGGATGGCCGGGCATCACCGGTTGCTGTCCGTACGGGCGCATCTGCTGGAGAAGGCCGGCGACACGGCGCAGGCGTACGAGCACTTCCGGCTCGCCGCGAAGTCCACCGCCAGTATCGCCGAGCAGCGCTACCTGGAGTCCCGGGCCAGCCGGGTGAGAGCGTCGGGGTCGTCTTAGGCGGCGATCTTCTCCCAGCTGTTTCTGGCCGCATGTCACAGATCGGCGGGCTGTCTCGTCTCGGGTTCCGGGGACAGACTCGGGGATCTGGAAGGTGATGGTCATGCGGGTGTTCGTGGCAGGCGGGGCCGGGGTGTTGGGCCGGCGGCTGGTGCCGCTGCTGGTGGCGCGGGGCCATGAGGTGACGGCGACGACGACGAGCCCGGCCAAGCGGGGCGTGCTGGAGCGGCTGGGCGCCGAGGCGGTCGTGATGGACGGGCTGGACGCGGTGTCGGTCGGTGAGGCGGTGGCCCAGGCCCGGCCGGAGGTGATCGTGCACCAGATGACGGCTATCTCCGGCAAGCCCGATATCAAGCATTTCGACCGCTGGTTCGCCACCACCAATCGGCTACGTACCGAGGGGACGGACCACCTGCTGGCCGCCGCCGAAGCGACCGGTGTGTCCCATTTCGTCGCGCAGAGCTATGGCTCTTGGAACGGCATCCGCGAGGGCGGATGGGTGAAGACCGAGCAGGACCCGCTGGACCCGACGAGCACGGGCAGGGGGGCGGAGGCGATCCGCCACCTTGAGGACGTGGTCGTCAAGGCCGGCGGCGCGGTCCTGCGATACGGCGCGTTCTACGGGCCGGGCGCCACCGATGATCAGGTCGAGCTCGTGCGCAAGCGGCAGTACCCGGTCGTCGGGAACGGCGGCGGCTACAGCTCGTGGGTGCATCTCGACGACGCGGCGAGCGCCACCCTCCTGGCCGTGGAAGGCAAGGTCAAGGGCGTGTACAACATCGTCGACGACGAACCGGCCCCGGCCCGCGAATGGCTGCCCCACCTGGCGGCGTGCGCGGGGGCGAAGCCACCGATGCGGGTCCCGGTGTGGCTCGCGCGGCCGCTGGCCGGGAACACGGCGGTGGCGATGATGACCCAGGGACGCGGCTTCTCCAACGCCAAGGCCAAGCGGGAGCTGGGCTGGCAGCTGCGCTACCCCTCCTGGCGGCAGGGCTTCAAGGAGGAGCTGGCATGACACGCGCCGAGGAGTTCCAGGAGCTGCGGCCGCTGCTGTTCTCCATCGCTTACCGGATCCTGGGCAGCGTGAGCGAGGCCGAGGACGCGGTCCAGGAGACCTGGCTGCGCTACGAGGCCTCCCCGACGCTACCCACCTCGACCAAGGCGTTCCTGTCGGCCACGGTGTCCCGGATCGCGATCGACGTGCTGCGCTCGGCACGCGTCCGGCGGGAGGAATACACCGGGCAGTGGTTCCCCGAGCCGCTGCTCGCCGACCCCTACGAGGATCCGGAGCGGTCGGCGGAGCTGGCCGACTCGGTGTCGATGGCGGCGCTGTTGCTGCTGGAGCGGCTCAGCCCGCTCGAACGGGCGGTCTTCGTGCTGCGGGAGGTGTTCGGGTTCGGCTTCGGCGAGGTCGCCTCGGCGGTGGGCAGGTCGGAGGCGGCCTGCCGCCAGCTCGTCGTGCGGGCGCGCCGCCACATGGATGCGGGCCGCGCCCGGTTCGAGGCCGATCGGCGGGAGCGAGCAGAACTCGCCGAGCGATTCTTCGGCGCCTTCCGGGAAGGGGACGTCGACGGCCTGCGGAAACTGCTCGCGGCCGACGTACAGATGATCGGCGACAGCGGAGGCAAGGCCCCGCTGTGGGGCCGGGGCGTCTTCGGCGCCGAGAACGTGGCCCGGACGCTGGCCGCGATCCTCGCGCCGTTCGTCCGGATCGGCGGGGTCGTGGAGCCGCACGAGGTGAACGGCCAGCCGGGCGCCATCTTCCGCGACCGGGACGGCAACATCGTCAACATCCTGGCGCTCGACACCCTTGACGGGCAGATCCAGACGATCCGCGCGGTGATCAACCCCGACAAGCTGCGGCACCTGGGTCCGGTGGCGGACGCCTGGGCGGTCGTTCGTGAGGCGAGCCAGGAAAGGAGAGCCCAACCGTGATCCTGGTAACCGGTGACACCGGAAACGTCCGCACCGGCATCGTCCGCCGGCCGCTCGACGCGGGCTACGCCCACCGGGCGGCCAGCTTCGGCTCGAATCCGGCCTGACGACGACCGTGCCCAAAAGCGTCGTAACCAAGGAAGGACAGCCGTCATGCTCATCACACTCTTCGGAGCCAACGGTCCGACCGGCCGCCTGCTCACCGGGCAGGCACTCGCCGCCGGACATCGGGTCACTGCGGTCACCCGGCAACCGGACTCGTTTCCGCTGCGCCATGATCGGCTCGAGGTAGTCGGTGCCGACGTGCTCGACGCGGCGGCAGTCGACGCCGCCGTGGCGAAGCGGGATGCGGTGCTGTCGACGCTCGGGGTACCTGCCGGGAAAGAGCCGATCAGCACCTATTCGCAGGGTGTGGCGAATATCGTCGCCGCGATGGAACGCCACCGGGTGCGTCGCCTCGCCGTGGTCAGCTCGAGCGGGGTCGCCCCGCACTCGTACTCCGATGGCGGTTTCCTGTTCAACCGAGTAGTGCTGCCGTACGTGACGCAGGTGCTGGGCAAGACGCTGTACGACGACATGCGGCGGATGGAAACGCTGGTCCGCGCCAGCGATCTCGACTGGACGATCGTGCGCCCGAGCGGGCTCTACCACTTGCCCTCACCCACCGACTACACCGTCGTCGAAGGCCAGGCCGACGGCAGGTTCACCGCCCGTACGGACCTGGCCGCGAGCATGCTGGCCCTGCTGGAGGACGACCGCTATTTCCGTACCACCGTGAGCGTCATCACCACCGTCGACAACCCCACCCTGCTGCAGTGGATCCGCCGCGAAGCACTCACCAAGAGCTGAGCCGACACGTCCGCCTGCTGTGGGTCGTCCGTCGACACCGACAACCCGCCCCTGCGAGCGTTCTTCGGCACCCAGGGCCAGGTGGACCAGCAGTCGGCGGCTGCGTGGCCGATCGTCAGGCGACGGCCGCGCCGCCAAGCGTCCCCTGCTCACCCCGGCGATCTCGCGGGATCGGCCACCCGTCCCGTCGGGTTGGACGCGGAGAGCTCGTGCGTGGGTTGCTCCGGCGGCGCGCCGTGCAGCCGGCGTAGCCGGCTACTGACGGCGGAGGGAGCCGATGGCATCGGCGAGCAGGTCGATGCCCTCGACGACGGCCGGTTCGGTCAGGCTGCCGTACCCGAAGACCAGACCCTCCGGTCTCGCCTTCTCCACCCAGTAGGGCGCCAAGCCGTAGACCCCGAGGCCGCGTTCCAGCGCTGCATTCGTCACAGCGGCCTCGGTGAGATCGGGCGGCAGCCACGTCATCACATGAAGGCCGGCGGAGACTCCGATCGGCACGAGGTCCGGCACCTGCTCGGCCAGCCGGCCGACGAGCGTGTCCCGCAACCGCCGGTACCGCGGCCGCATCCGGCGCAGGTGCCGATCGAACTCACCTCGCGCGACGAAGTCGGCGAAGGTCAGCTGGTCGAACACCGGCGAGCCGCGATCGTCGATCACCTTGGCCGTCGACATCGGCTCGACCAGACGGCTCGGCAGGATCAGCCAGCCGAGCCGGAGCCCGGGCGCCAGCGTCTTGCTCGCCGTACCGGCGTAGACCACGGACTCCGGCGCCAGGCCCTGGATGGCGCCGATCGGCTCGCGGTCGTACCGGTACTCCGCGTCGTAGTCGTCCTCGATGACCAAGACATCATGCTTCGTGGCCCACGCGACCAACCCGGCCCGCGTCTGCGCCGAAGCCACCGCACCGGTCGGGAACTGGTGGGCCGCGGTCACCACCACGACGTCGGCTCCCGACCGCTTGAGCGCCTCCACATCCAGCCCGGTCTCCAGCACCGGTACGCCGACCGTCTCCAGCCCCGTCTTCGTCGCGACGTCGCGAAGCTCATTGTCGGACGGGTCCTCGACCGCCAGCCGGCGATACCCGGCAGCCGCCAGCACCTGCAAGAGCAGCCGCGAACCTTGGGCGAAGCCGTTGCAGATCAGCATGTTCTCCGGCCGCGCCGACGTACCGCGGACCCGGTTCAGGTAGTCGGCCAGGGCCTCACGGAGTTCGGCGGTGCCGCGCCCGTCCAGGTAGGCCAGGCGCCTGTTCGGCGTCTCGTTGAGCACCTTGCGGATCGACCGCAACCAAGCAGCGCGAGGGAACTGGGAGACATCCGGCTTGCTGTACTTGAAATCAATCCGGGGCGGCCCACCGGTTGTCGCGGCGCTCTGCTGCTCCGCCTGGATCGCGGCCGCCGCCGGCGCCACCTGCGTGTAACCGCCGGCCCGGCTGACCAGATATCCCTCGGCCACCAACTGCTGGTAGGCCTCGACGACCACTCCCCTGGACAGTCCGAGATCCGTCGCGAGGGCGCGAGTCGCCGGCATCACCGCATCAGCCCGGAGCAGCCCCTGCCGGATCCGGTCCCGGATGCCACTTTCCAACTGCCGGTGCAGCGGCACGGACGAGTCGCGCCGGAGCTCGACGAGCAGCTCACCGGTGCCCGAATTGGTCCTGGATCGACCCATAGAACTGGACCTTATCGAAGTACCGCTTCGCTGTCAGGGTGGTGAGCACCACCACTTCCGACAGGAGTACGACGATGACCACCACCACTCACACCCTCGAACTGCTGCACCCGGGAGAGGCCGGGTACGACGAGGCGCGAACGGTCTGGAACGCGATGATCGACCGGCACCCGGCCGTGATCGCCCGCTGTCACGACACCGCGGACGTCGCGGCGGCGGTCCGCTTCGCCCAGGCCAGGGACCTGGAGATCGCGATCCGCTGCGGCGGCCACAACATCGCCGGACTCGCCGTACCCGAGGGCGGGCTGATGATCGACCTGACGCCGATGAACCAGGTCCGCGTCGACCCCGAGCGGCAGCTCGCCTGGATCCAGGGCGGCGCCCTGCTCGGCGAACTGGATCGCGCCGCGCAGGAGTACGGCCTGGCCACCACGGCCGGCAATGTGTCGCACACCGGCGTCGGCGGCCTCACCCTCGGCGGCGGGATGGGCTGGCTCGCCCGCCAGTTCGGGCTCGCCTGCGACAACGTGGCCTCCTACGAACTCGTGACCGCCGCAGGCGACATCGTGACAGCGAGTGCGACCGAGAACCCCGAGCTGTTCTGGGGACTGCGCGGTGGCGGCGGCAACTTCGGCATCGTCACCTCGTTCGAGTTCCGCTTGCACCAGGTCGGCACCCGCACCCTCGTCGCCGAGTTCACCTACACCTGGGAAGAGGCCTTCGCCGTACTGCGAGGTTGGCGCGACCTGAACGCCACCGCACCCCGCCAGGCCACCTTCACCGCGAACATCCGCGGCCAGGAACTGACCATCGGCTTCGTCTGGGTCGGCGACCCGGACGAGGGCGCCGAGCTGATCGCGGCCTTCCGCGAGCTCGGCACGATCGTTGCCGAGAGCATCGAGGCGCTGTCCTACCTGACCCTGCAGAGCCGCGAAGACAGCGTGCAAGGACATCGGTTCCGCCGCTACTGGAAAGGCCACTACTTCAAGTCTCTGCCCGACGAGGCGATCCGCGCCCTGCTCCGCAACCCCGGCATCGGCGCCAGCCTGCAGGCGTACGGCGGCGCGATCGCCGAGGTCGCGGACGACGACGCCGCCTTCAGCCACCGCGACACCCAGTTCGAGTTCGTCACCGCCACCCGCTGGGAGGACCCCGCCGACGACGCCGAACAGATCGCCACGATCCGCGCGTACGCCGCCACCCTCGACCCGTACGCCGGCGGCGCCTACGTCAACACCCTCAACGGCGAGAGCGTCAGCCGCGCCTTCCCGCCCGCAAAGCTGGCCCGGCTGACCGCGCTGAAGAACAGCTACGACCCGGCCAACCTCTTCCACCTCAACCAGAACATCCGGCCGACCGTCTAGCGCTTCTTGCCCAACCGCTCCAGGCCCCAGCGAGACGATGAAGCGGTCCATGTCACGCCAAGCCGAAGCCGAACAGGAACGGCGCTCACGCGTCATCACCGCCGGGGGCGAACTCCAAGCCTCGGAGAAGCAGCCACCACCGGCACCTCGACCCTGCCGTCCATCGCCGCGCGACCGGAGGAGGCATCCATACCGGTCGACCGACCTCTACAAGACAGCCACCACCTTGACTCCGCCACGGCCGGCGGGGTGCTGGCTGACCGGCAGGCATCAGTGCTTCCCGGGAGGCGGACGAAGGCCTCCATCGTCATGAAAACCACCTGAACTCGGCTTGACGTCCACCGGCGTAGCGTCGGTGGCATGAGAGGGATGGCCCTGGTGGAGTCCTAAACGAAAGCGGATGTACGTCCGTGGATGTACATCACCGCACGAAAAGGAAAGGGAGCCATGCCATGGCCGATCCACTAGCCGAACTTACTGCCTGCGGGGTGTCGATCTGGCTGGACGACCTGAGCCGGGAACGGCTGGTTTCAGGCAGTTTGGCGGACCTGGTCGCGCGTGACCACGTGGTGGGGGTCACCACCAATCCCACCATCTTCGCGAAAGCCATATCGCGCGGTGATGCCTACCACGCGCAGATGAGCGACCTGGCGGCACGTGGCGTCGAGGCCGCGGAGGCGCTGCGGGCGCTGACCACGTTCGACGTCCGCGCCGCGTGCGATGTCCTGCGGCCGGTCTATGACGCCACCGACGGGGTGGACGGCCGGGTCGAAGACACCTCTGGGCTCGCTGGTCGGCGCTTCGCCCTGAACCAACGGCGGGTCAAGACTTTGACCCATCCAGGAACTCGCACGAACGCGAGGAGACAAAACAATGACAGGCAAGCGCAAGATTCAGGTGCGTCGGGTCTATGAAGAACCGGCGGCAGACGACGGCGCCAGGGTGCTGGTCGACCGGATCTGGCCGCGAGGGCTGACCAAAGCCAAGGCGGACCTCGACGAATGGTGCAAACAGGTCGCCCCGTCAACAGAGCTGCGCACCTGGTATCACCACGACCCCGAACTCTTCGCCGAGTTCGGACGCCGCTACCGCAGCGAACTCCAAGCCCCCGAACGGGCGGACGCGGTCACACACCTGCGCAAGCTCGCCCAAGACGGCATGCTGACGCTCCTCACCGCGACCAAACAGCCCGAGATCAGCGAGGCAGCAGTGCTCGCCGAGCTGCTCCAGCGCTGACCACGGCAATCGGCAACGCAGTACGTGATGGAACAGGCCGCCATGCGCAGGCGCAGGCTCCGGATCTCTGACGCTGGCCGGCTCCGACAGCCACACGCCGGCGGCGGGATCGCTGGGGATGCCGGCGATCGGCCTGGGCGGCATCGAGGTAGCGATGGCGATCGCCGGAAAACCGGTGTACCTGCGCATGCCCGACATCTGGGGGTACGGTGGCCACCGAATCGGCCAAGCGGCTGCACGTATCGGTACGCACTGTCACCTACCGACTGAGCCGGGTCAAGACACGCCACCGGTGCGAGGGCGTTTCGCCCGGCGTGCCGGATGGCCGCGCCAGCATCGGATCAGGGCAGCTTGGCAACGGTCAGCAGGACCGCGGAGTCCTCCAACGCCTCGAGGCTGTGGCGGGCGTCGGGCACGATGAGCAGGTCTCCGGTGCGTGCCTCCCACGACTGCGTACCTGCGATCATGCGGACACGGCCGTGGAGCACCTGCACCGTGGCCTCGCCGGGGTTCTCGTGCTCGGCGAGGCTCGCGCCTTGGCTCATGCCGATGACCGTCTGACGGAGCACCTTCTCATGGCCGCCGTAGACGGTTTCGGCGGCATGACCGCCACCGGCCGCGGCTGCCCGGTCGGCCTGTTGGCGGGCCAGAGCTGTGAGCGAGAGTTTCTGCATGCCGTCCTTGCCTCCGGGTTCGACTGCTGCCACAGGCGTGGGACCGCCTCTGGCGTTTCTTGGGCGTCGCCGCACCGCAACGTGAATCGTCTCTCACACTGGTGCGGCGCCACTGGGTCGCGGGGTCTCCAGTTACCGGCTGGCTTATCGCCGAGGACCACGGCTTCCGCATCCGGAACGAAAGCGCCGCAACCGTCCTTGAAGTAAGGCATCAGGTTGCGGCCACGCCGAGTGTGATGCGAGCCTCGCGGATCATCTGGTGGGTGAATCCCCACTTGTTGTCGTACCAGGCCATCACCTTGACCAGGGTGGCGTCCACGACTCGGGTCAGGTCGAGGTCGATGACGGCCGCACGGGGGTCGCCGACGATGTCGGCGGAGACCAGCGGATCCTCCGAGACCCCGAGGATGCCGTGGTAGCGGCCGTCGGCGTCCAGCAGGATCTTCAACGCTGCCCGGCCGATGCGGCCCAGCCCGTTGATGGCCACGCGTGGCATCTCATACCACCTTCATCTTGAGTCTCGTCAGCACGCAGGCGCTGCGGCGAACCGGCGACACCCTGATGCGCGGCTCCGCGATCGCATACGTCATATCGGCTTCCTCCTCAGCGAGCCATTTTTTAGACTATCAGCATCATTTTTAATATGGTGGAGGGGTGGACAACAACCGAGCGATCGAACGAACCCAGACGCACGGGGCACTAGCCGTCGCCAGCCGGCTGCGGCTGCTGGACGTGTTGCGGGCCAGCGAGGGTCCGTTGGACGTGCGTGAGCTGGCCGCGGCGTGCGACCTGCACGTCACCACCGTCCGCTTCCACCTCGACGTCCTGACCGACGCGGGGCTGGTGCGAAGCCAGGCCGGCCAGTCCGGTGCGCGAGGACGACCGCGACGGCTCTACAGCCCGGCCAACCACGCCGTCGCACCCGGCGGGCACACCGGCTACGAGCTGCTGTCCGCGCTCCTTGCCGCGCACTGGGCGGGGGACCGCGACGAACGCGCGCAACGGGCCGAACAGGCCGGCTGGGCCTGGAGCGGACAACGCGAACTCCTTCCCGAGCCGGCAGCCGCTACAGCGACGCTGAGCGAGGCGGCGGTCCATGTGAACGCCGTGTTCGCCGAGCTCGGCTTCGACCCCGAACTCGGCCACGATGGGGACAGCATGCAGATTCGCCTGCATGCCTGCCCGTTTCGCGCCATCGCCGCGACGCACCCGGAGGTGGTCTGCTCGATCCACCTGGGCATGCTCCGCCGGGCCCTGGCCGACGTCGATGCCCCACCCACGGTCGTCAGTCTGCAGCCCTTCGTCCAGCCTCACCTGTGCCTGGCACAGATCGCCCCTGCGGCCGGGCCGGTCCACGGCCAGCAGGCCCTACCGCCGCACGACGTCGGGAGTCAGCCGTGAACACCCATCTGGCCGCCGTGACGCAGATCGCCGTCCCGTTCCTCTGGCTTGGCATGGTGCTGGCGATCTCGTTCCTGGAGACTCCTCTGAAGTTCCGCGCGCCCGGCATCACCGTACCGCTCGGGCTCGGCATCGGCCGGTTGGTCTTCCGGGCCCTCAACGTCGCGGAACTCGCCCTGGCCGTCACACTCACCCTTACGCTGCTCGCGAGCAACGCCGGCAAGGTCAATCTCGGTGGCATCGTGACGACGGTGCTGATCGCCATCTGGACGCTGCTGGTCATCCAGGTGGCGGTTCTGCGGCCCCGTCTGGACCGCCGAGTACGACACCTCATCCAGGGGCAGAGCCCACCGCGATCGCACCACCACCTGGCCTACATCGCCGCTGAATGCGCCAAGATCGTGCTCCTGCCCGCCCTTGGCATCCTGCTCGCTGATCGGCTCCTGCCATGATCGCCTGCCAGGCGACGCCGACAGGTCACCGGCCAGGCCGGTGCGCCGCCCGCACCCGCAGCAGACCACGGCATCGCGGCCGGGCATGCCGGGCCGCGTCAAAGACCGCCCGGCGCCCTTCCGGCGCCGCACGCTCGTGGGGAAGCGCCGGTCCGGCTGCGCTTTGCCGGCTCGCAGCACGAGCGGAGCAGTGCGGCCCCCGTCCGGGCCGGTGTGGTGCGCATCAGTGCCGGTGAACGTCGCAAGGTCAACGCTTTCAGAGAAAGGGCCGACGTCATGACCTCAGAAATGCAGCGCCCACCGCTGATCAGCGACGGGCTGCCCAGCCAGCTTCTCGACCTGGACCCCGCCGAAACGCAGGAATGGTTGGAGTCCTTCGACGCGGTAGTGGACCACGCCGGATCGAATCGGGCCCGGTACCTGATGCTCAGCATGCTGCAGCGCGCCCGGCAGCGGCAGGTCGGCGTCCCCAGCCTGCACAGCACCGACTACATCAACACCATCGCGCCGCAGTTGGAGCCGCCGTTTCCCGGAGACGAGCAGATCGAACGGCGCATCCGCGCCTACATCCGGTGGAACGCCGCGATCATGGTGCACCGGGCGCAGCGGCCCGGGGTCGGGGTAGGCGGGCACATCTCCACCTACGCCTCGGCCGCGTCGCTGTATGAGGTGGGGTTCAACCACTTCTTCCGCGGCCACGCCGCCGAGGGCGGCGGCGACCAGATCTACTTCCAGGGCCACGCCTCGCCGGGCATGTACGCACGCGCTTTCCTGGAGGGCCGGCTGTCCGCAGACCAGCTCGACGGATTCCGTCAGGAACTCTCCTACCCAGGCGGCGGGCTGCCGTCCTACCCCCATCCCCGGCTCATGCCGGACTTCTGGGAGTTCCCCACCGTATCGATGGGCCTGGGCGCCATCAACGCGATCTACCAAGCCAGGTTCAACCGCTACCTGCACCACCGCGGGATCAAGGACACCAGCCGACAGCGGGTGTGGGCGTTCCTCGGCGACGGGGAAATGGACGAGGTCGAGGCGCTCGGCGCGATCGGCGTGGCCGCCCGCGAGGAACTCGACAACCTCACCTTCGTCATCAACTGCAACCTGCAGCGCCTGGACGGCCCGGTCCGCGGCAACGGAAAGATCATCCAGGAGCTGGAGGCCTTCTTCCGCGGCGCCGGCTGGAACGTCATCAAGGTGATCTGGGGCCGCGAGTGGGACCCCCTGCTGGCCGCCGACACCGACGGTGCGCTGGTCACCCTGATGAACCGCACGCCAGACGGGGACTACCAGACCTACAAGGCCGAGTCCGGGGCGTTCGTCCGGGAGCACTTCTTCGGCCGCGACCCGCGCACGGCCGCCATGGTCGCGCACCTGTCCGATGAGGAGATCTGGGGACTCAAGCGCGGCGGGCACGACTACCGCAAGCTGTACGCGGCCTACAAGGCGGCAGTGGAGCACACCGGCCAGCCGACCGTGATCCTGGCCAAGACCATCAAGGGCTGGACCCTCGGCTCGCACTTCGAGGGCCGCAACGCCACCCACCAGATGAAGAAGCTCACCCTCGACGACCTCAGGTCATTTCGCGACAGGCTCTACCTCGACATCCCCGACTCGGCCCTGGACGAGAAACTGCCGCCCTACCACCGGCCGCGCGAGAACGCGCCGGAACTGGAGTATCTGCGAGAGCGGCGCCGTGCGCTGGGCGGCTATCTGCCCGACCGTACCGTGCCCCGCCGGCCTCTGCTGACCCTGCCGGACGCCGCGGCGTACGCGGTCGCCGGCCGCGGCTCGGGCCGGCAGGAAGTCGCCACCACGATGGCGTTCGTCCGGCTGCTCAAGGACCTGATGAAAGACCCCGGCATCGGCCACCGGTTCGTGCCGATCATCCCAGACGAAGCCCGCACCTTCGGCATGGACGCGCTCTTCCCGACCGCGAAGATCTACTCCCCGCACGGGCACACCTACCTCGCCGTGGACCGGGAACTAATGCTCAGCTACCAGGAGGACACCAAGGGTGTCCTCCTGCACGAGGGCATCACCGAAGCCGGCTCGACGGCGTCATGGACAGCGGCCGGCACCTCCTACGCCACCCACGGCGAGGCGATGATCCCGATCTACATCTTCTACTCCATGTTCGGCTTCCAGCGCACCGGCGACGGTCTGTGGGCGGCCGCTGACCAGATGACCCGTGGCTTCCTGCTCGGCGCCACCGCCGGCCGGACCACCCTGAACGGCGAGGGCCTGCAACACGAGGACGGCCACTCGCTGCTACTGGCCTCCACCAACCCCGCCTGCCTCGCCTACGACGCCGCCTTCGCCTTCGAACTCGGCCACATCGTCCGCGACGGCCTGCGCCGGATGTACGGCGAACCCCGCGACGGTGAGGACCAGAACGTCTTCTACTACCTCACCCTCTACAACGAACCCATCACCCAGCCAGCGCAGCCGGCCGACGTCGACATCGACGGCATCCTCGCCGGAATGCACCGTTACCGCCCAGCTGAGAAGACCGACGGGCCGCGAGCGCAGATCCTGGCCTCCGGCATCGCCGTGCAATGGGCCTTGCAGGCCCAACGCCTGCTGCGCGACGACTGGGGCGTCGGCGCCGACGTCTGGTCAGTGACCTCATGGACCGAACTGCGCCGCGAAGCCCTCGCCGCCGACGCCTGGAACCTCGCCCACCCAGGCCGGCCGCGCAGAATCCCGTACGTCACCAGCCGCCTGGCCACCGAACCGGGCCCGGTCACGGCCGTGTCCGACTGGATGCGGGCGGTGCCCGACCAGATCGCACCGTTCGTTCCCGCCCCCTGGTCCTCCCTGGGCACCGACGGCTTCGGACACTCCGATACCCGCGGGGCGCTGCGCCGCCACTTCCACATCGACGCACCCTCCATCGTGCTGCGAGTGCTCACCCAACTGGCCGAGCGTGGAGAACTTGACGCCTCCGCACCCGGCAAAGCCGTCGAGCTGTACCGGGTGAACGAGGTCACCGCCGCCGCGCCCGGCAACGCCGAAGGCTCCGCCGAGTAAAGACCCGAAGACTTCGTCCACCGCTGATGGGGCGCGTGGGGGCAGGGACGTCCCAGGGCTGATGGCGATGGGTGATGTTCGTTCACGCCGGTGTCGGTCAGGAGCGTCTGGTGCGTCATCGATCAAGCCCGCAACGCCTTTGGAGTACCGGACGCGGCGAGCGGGCGGCGTTGACTTACAGCGGAGGCCGGTGGCAGGTGCGCAACACGGATCAGCGTCCGATCCGGATCGCTCACCGTTTGCTGTTTCCTCAAGAGGGGGTGGGTATCTGCTTCGAGTTGAGTCAACTCAAGTGTGCATTGCAGCCTCTGAGTGGGTGTTGTGATCACTGAATGAACCTCAAGGAATGGGCGGTAGCGAACGGTGTGCACCCGTATACCGCCTATCGCTGGTTCCGTGAGGGCACGCTGCCGGTGCCCGCCGAGCGGGTGCAGCGCACGATCTTGGTGAACATCGAGGCAAACTCTTCCTCACCGTCGGTGACGGGTGGTGTGGGTTTGTATGCCCGTGTGTCGTCGCATGATCAGAAGTCGGATCTTGAGCGGCAGGTCTCCCGGCTGGCCCAGTGGGCCGCGCAGGGCGGTCACCGGGTGGTGCGGATCGAGTCCGAGACCGGATCCGGGATGAACGGCGGCCGTGCGAAGGCGAAGCGACTGCTGGCCGATCCGGACGTGACCACGGTGGTCGTGGAGCACAAGGACCGGCTCGGGCGGATGAACGTGGAACTGATCGAAGCCGCCCTGTCGGCCACGGGCCGTCGCCTGGTCGTGCTGGATGACGGCGAGGTCGAGGACGACCTGGTGCGCGACATGGTGGAGGTCCTGACCGCGTTCTGCGCCCGCCTGTACGGCCGCCGCTCCGCGAAGAGGCGGGCCAAGGCCGCCCTGGAAGCGGCGGCGGCCAGTGGCTGAGACAAGCAACAAGCAACTGCGCACCATCGCCCCGCCGTTCGTCGCCCTCGGCCCGTCCGGTGTGTCGATACGCGACCGCCTCAAGAACCTGACCCCGCAGGATGAGGAGGTACTGCGTCTGGTCGGCGCGCACCTCGGGTCGCTGGCGTCGAAGGACCTCAAAGCGCGCTGCGCTGACGGGCTGGAGCACTCCACCACCACGTGGGCGGGACGCAAGCGGGACCTGACCGCCGTGTCGTCGTCGCGCTGGGCCGGGAGCATCACGAAAGCGACACACGATCAGTGGGCGCTCGCCCGGCGCGGGCAGGCCGCGCATCTGCAGTCGTTGGAGGCCGGCGTCAAGACTGTCGCGCACCGTCTGTCGTTGCCCATCGGCGAGAAGGGCTCCAAGCGGGCCCCCGGTGGTTACCGGTCCAAGGGCGAGTGGTTCCACAAAAGACGTCGTCTGCACCTGCTTGAGGGTCGTCTCGCCGAGGTTCGGGCGGATCGTGAGGCCGGTATCGTGCACGTGGCGCGGGGCGGGCGCAAGCTGCTCAACACCCGGCACAACCTGGATGCCGCCCGGCTCACCGAGCCCGAGTGGCGCCAGAAGTGGCAGGCAGCGCGCTGGTTGCTGTCGGCTGACGGGGAGTCCGGCAAGCGGTTCGGCAACGAGACGATCCGGATCACGCCCGAAGGTGAGGTCAGCATCAAGCTGCCCGCGCCGCTCGCCGACCTGGCCAACGCCAAGCACGGCCGGTACACGCTGGCCGCGAAGGTGTCGTTCCCGCACCGGGGCACCGAGTCGGCCGACCGTGTGCAAGCCAACCGGGCCGTGGCCTACCGCATCCACTACGACGTGGCCCGGCAGCGCTGGTATGTGGACGCCTCCTGGACCTTCCCCATCGTCGCCACCGTCTCGATGCAGACCGCACTCGCCCAGGGCGTGATCGGCGTGGACACCAATGCCGACCATCTCGCCGCCTGGCGGCTCGACCCGCACGGCAATCCGGTCGGGCAGCCCCGCCGGTTCTTCTACGACCTGTCCGGCACCGCCGATCACCGTGACGCCCAAGTGCGGCACGCCCTGTCGCGGCTACTGAACTGGGCAAAGACCTGCGGCGTTGCCGCCATCACGGTCGAGGACCTGGACTTCGCCGACTCCAAGACACGAGAAAAGCACGGCCGTAAGCGCCGCTTGCGGCAGCTCATCTCTGGCATGCCCACAGGCAAGCTCCGCGCCCGCCTCACCTCGATGGCCGACGCCACCGGTATCGCGATCATCGCCGTCGATCCGGCGTACACCAGCATGTGGGGAGCGCAGCACTTGCAAAAGCCCATGCACGCCCCCACCCGAAAGACCAGCCGACACGATGCTGCGAGCATCGCCATCGGCCGACGCGCCCAAGGGCACCCGATCCGGCGACGGACGGCACCGCCCCGTAACGACCAGAGCGATCGTTACGGGCATCGGACCGTCCAGGCCCGACCGGAGACTCTTGGGCGTGAGGAAACCCGCCGCCCCGTCACGGACCGTGCACACGATGCACGCGCCCGGACAGGGACAACACCACGTACGCGGGCGACCAGTGCATCCACAACCGTTCGGGATGCGCGCAGCGATCAGGGATGGGTCCAAGACTCACCCCTGCTCACTGATTAGGAACGGTACTCCCCTTCGGGTCCGGCCACGGAGAGGCTGGATGGGCGCAATACCCAGCCGATCTGAGCGCGAGGCGGCAGTGGTCATCCTGGATTCGCTCGGTGTTGCAAAAGAAGTAGCGCGATGTCGTCGGCGCGTTGGCTGGTGTGCGGGGCGTGGTCGAGAAGCGTGCGGCTGAGCTGCTGGAGGTGTTCGTAGGAGGCGTGGGTCAAGTGGCCGGCGAGGTTGGCGATGGCGTGGTCCAGGTCGGTGCCGGGGGTTTCGACGAGGCCGTCGGTGTAGAGGGCGAGGACGGCGCCGGGTGGGAACGGGGCCTGGAGGGTGGGGTATTGAGCATCGGGGTCGATGCCGAGGAGAAGACCGGCCGGGACCTCGATGATCTCGGCGGGCATGTTCGGCGGGCGCAGCAGTGGCGGAGGGTGTCCCGCATTGGCCGCGCAGAGGGTGCGTAGTTGCAGGTCAAGGTGGATGAGCAGGCAACTGGTGAAAAGATCGGTGTCCAGGTCGATGAGAAGGCGGTTGGTGTGCTTGAGCACGTCGCCAGGGCTGGCCCCGGCCACCGCATGGGCGTGGATGGCGGTACGCACTTGTCCCATGAGCGCGGCGGCTGTCATGTTGTGCCCTTGGACATCCCCGATGACCGCTGCGGCCGAGGTGGCGTTCAAACGGATCAGGTCGTAGAAGTCGCCGCCGATGCCTACACCGCGGGTGGCGGGCATATAGCGGGCGACCACCTCCAAGCCTGGAATCTCGGGCAGGCGGTGAGGGAGCAGAGTGGTCTGAAGGCTATGGGCGAGGCGTTCCTTGGTGTCATAAAGACGGGCGCGGTCAAGGGCTTGGGCCAGCAACCCGGCCAGCGTGGTAAGGGTGGCACGCTCCTGGGCGGTGAACGGGTGGGGCTGATCGAAGGCGAGCACGCAGGTGCCGACAATGTCGTCAGAAACCTTCAGCGGCAGGAACGCCCAGGCTGCCATCTGGTCATAGTGCACGGCTGCCGGATACATCTGGTGTAGTTCGCTCCAGTTGGCGAAGAACGCGGGCTCACCGGTTCGCAGGACGTGCTCGGCGGGAGTGGGCGAGGTCAGAGGCAGACCATCGAAAGGAGCCAGAACTTCGGGGTCGTAGCCGTGAGAACCGATGATCCTCATCCTGCCGCCCTCGACTCCCAGGATCGCCATGGCACGAGCCTTGAACACGGGCATGACGTGGTCGGCGGCCAGATCGACGACCTCCCGCACGTTGACCGCCCGGGTCAGAGCCGCCGCCATGTGAAGAAAGTTGTAGAAGGCGTCCGCTCGCGGCAGCCCACCGAAGCCGGAGGCAGACTCGTGGGTGTGTTGCTGTGTTGGTTGGTCCATCACAACAGGCGTGATTCGCAGGCTGATGCCGGACGGATCCGGATACAGCTGGAATTGCAAGACGCGGCCATCAGGGTGCCGGGCTCTGCATGACGTGATCTGCTGGCCGACAACCGCGGCTCGGCAGCGATCTTCGAATACCGGGTCCCTCAGCCATGCCGCCGCTTCCCACAGCGGCTTTCCCTGCAAGTCGGCCACGTTGGCGCCGAGAAGGTCGGCTGCCGTGACGCTGACAAAAGTGATGAGGCCTTCCAGGTCCAGTGCGACGCAGCCTTCGCGGAGCCGGTTGAGGTAGCCAGACGCGGCAAAGGCATGCTGCGGATCCGGCACCTGAGTCTGTGCCAGGGTCAGGACGCGCGGCTCACCTGCGGCTCGCAGCGGCTGCCCGCTGTCGGCTGCCTGCTGCAGCAGGGCGCTCAACTTGTGGCAGGCGAGGCTGATGGCGACCAGCTCATGGGGGGCGAGCTCGTACGGGTGCGATGCCGGCCATAGCAGCACCCACGAGCCCCATACGCGGGATCCGGTTTGAAGAGGAGCGGCAGCGGCCGCGAACGGGTACGGCAAAGCGAGCGCCGTCCCAGGAAAGCGGCCGGCCATCTCCTGATGACTCTGTACCCATATCAGCCGGCGCTGGCGGACGGCAGCGGCCACCGGAACGCCGGCGTTAACCCTGACCCTGGTCCAAGGCTTGACGATTTGGGCCGGTAGCCCGATCTCCGTGTCCATCAGCAGGAGGTGCCCCTCGTCGGCCAGGAGGTAGATCGCGCCGATGTGTGCTCCGGTGCTGCGAGCGGCCTGGGTCAGCACCTCGTCGAACTCGGACGCGTACCCGCTGCCAGCGCGACCGGGCACGGTTTACTCCGCTCCGCCCTGCGTCGACATCGGTACCGCACCTTCAGGCCCAGTCACGTCTCAACGGTAAGTGCCCGTATCTGGAGCATTAGCCCGCATTGCTGAATGCTGATGACAAAGTTGCAGGAGCATGGGGATTTCCCGGCGAGGTCTTCCTCACGCGAGGCGATGGCGGGCGCGCAGCAGCCGTCAGCCAAGCGATAAGACCCCTGGCGCTGCTCGGGGGCGGGAAAGTCAGATGACCTCGAGGTTGGCCATCATGCCCATGTCCTCGTGTTCGGCGTTGTGGCAGTGAAAGAGGTAACGGCCGCGGTAGCCGTCGAAGCGGGTGATGATCTCCACCGATTCACCCGGCCGGAGTGAGACGGTGTCTTTGAGACCCGCGTCGTACGGCAACGGCGGCCGGCCGCTGCGCGAGAGCACCCGGAAGCCGACCAGGTGCAGGTGGACGGGGTGATGGACATCGGCGACCAGCCGCCACACCTCGACATCGCCGAGACCGACGGTGACATCGGAGCGTGCGGGGTCGAACGGCAGCCCGCCGATCAGCCATCCGTGGTCACCGCGCATTCGCCCCGTGCGGAAGGAGAACTCGCGCGTCCTGACGGCCTCCGAGCGGCGCCAGCCCGGTAGGTCCGTGGAAAGGGTGGCTGGGATGCGGCTGTCGTCGGTGGCCTTGCGGGCGATGCGGAAGGCCATCACGTCGCGAGTACGCCCGGAGCCCAGCCGGTTGACGATTTTCACCCGGCTGCCGACCGGAAGTCCGGTGAAGTCGATGATCACGTCGTAGCGTTCGGCGGGCGCGATCGGCAGGAGCCGGTGGGTGACCGGGGCGGCGAGCAGGCCCTGGTCGGCGCCGATCTGGACGAGGTCGAGCGGGCGCCCGTCGTCGCCGACCGCTTCGAGTTCGTAGTGGCGGGCGTTGGAGGCGTTGAGGATGCGCAGCCGGTAACGGGCCGCGTCGGCCTCGTGCACGGGCCAGGGGGCGCCGTTGACCAGGATCACGTCGCCGAGGACACCGGCGATATACGCATCCAGCACACCCGGCCGCTCCCGCAGGGTGGGGTCGAGCGCGGGGTAGGCGAGGCTGCCGTCTCCGGCGAACGCCCGGTCGGCGATCATGAGGGGCAGTTCGCGCCGCCCCGAGGGCAGGCCGAGGGCGTCCTCGGCGTCATCGCGAACGATCTGCAGCCCGGCCAGGCCGCGCCAGATCGCGGGGGCGGTGAAGTCCATCCGATGGTCGTGGTACCACAGCAGCGCGGGCCGCTGGTCCAGCGGGAAGGTGTAGTCGCGCGTCAGCTGGGTCACCGCCGCCCGCGGATCGTGCATGACATGCGCGGAGCCGTGCCCCATGTGCGTGGTGGCCGCCGGCCAGCCCTCGGGCAGGACGAGGTCAGTCGGGTACCCGTCGGAGGCCGCCGGGGTCCGTCCGCCGTGCAGGTGTACGACGGTCGGCACGGGCAGCTCGTTGTGGTGCGTCACGGTGATCGGCCGGCCGCGGCGCGACTCGATCGTCGGCCCGGGGAAGGTGCCCCCGTACGTCCATAGCGCTGTCCTGACACCGGGCAGGATCTCCGCACTAGCCGCGCGCTGGGTGATCTCGTAACGGTCGGCTCCGCCCGAGGTGCTGACCGGCGCGAGTACGGCGGGAATCGGCAGTGGCACGTGGAACGGCGGCGGTAGCGGTACGGCACTGCGCAACTCTGCACCGGTGATCGACGGCCGGCGGGCCAGCGCGGCCGAGGCCGACAGCCCGGTGGCCGCCATCAGCCCGAGCGCCCCGCCGATGCCCAGAACCCGCCGCCGGGTCAGATCCTCACGCATGGTGGACCTCCCGCCGCGCCAAGGGCCGGCGCCAGACGGCGATGAACAGCACGACGAGCGCGGCGACGGTCATCACACCCAACGGGATGTGCAACCACAGCGCGCCGTCCAGCCCGGCGAAGTACTGCACGGTCTCGGCCGCCACCACCGCCACCGTGGCCAGGAACGGCCAGGCCTGACGCAGCCGAATCCAGGCCACGATCGCCACGATCACCTGCAGGTAGCCGATGGAGGTGACCACGTCGGCGCCGACCGCGTGCCAGCGCAGGCTGTCGAAGTCGCCGGTCAGATACGCCCCGGCGAACACCGGCTGGCCGACGATCGCCACCACATGCGCGCTGACGACGGCCCGCAGTGTCCACCCCGTCGGTGTCGTCCGATGCGCGGCCATGGTGAGCATGCGATATCCCTCCTCACGTTATCCCTCTGCACGCTTGCTCTTGCATACGCGAACGACATCGAAGCTATGCCTCATGGGCTATCTTGTCTAAGATCAATATTGCTATGCTGTTATGCTTTGGGAGGCATGATGGAGCTGAACACGCTCAGGCAGTTCCTGGTGGTGGCGCGGCTGGAACACCTCAGCCGCGCCGCCGACGAGCTGCGCATCGCCCAGCCTTCGCTTAGCCGTACCATCGCCCGCTTGGAGAGCGAACTCGGCACACCGCTGTTCGATCGCAGCGGCCGGCTCCGGCTGAACGACACGGGCAAGCTCTTCCTCGGTTACGTCGAACGCTCTCTCGGTGAGCTCGACGCGGGCCGGCGAGCCGTCGCCGAGTCCACCAGCGAGGGTGTGGGCACGGTACGACTGGCGTCGGAGACCTTCCTCACCCTCACTGGGCCGCTGACGGCCTACAAGCGAGCCCATCCCTCCATCGAGGTCGAACTTCACTGGGCGGCGGCCGAGGACATGGCCCGCCACCTGCGGGCCCAAGAGGTCGATCTGTGTGTCGCCTCGCAGCCGATCCACGCCGAGGGCTTGGAGGCGGTTCAGCTGCTCGACGAGGCGGTGTGGGTGGCCGCGCCACTCGATCATCCGCTGGCGGGCCGTACCTCAGTGAGCATCGAGGAACTCGCCGACCAGTCTTTCGTCACCGCCCGCAAGGGGCACTGGCAGCGCCGGCTCCTCGACCGGCTCTTCGCCGCCAGAGGCCTCACACCGAAGATCGTCTGCGAGGTCGATGAACTCGGCGCCATCGCCGAGCTGATCGGCGCGGGGCTCGGCATCGGCCTCGTCCCTTCCTTCGCCCGGCATACCTCCGTCCGTGCCCCCCTCGTCGCGATCACCGTCGACAGCCCCGACTGCCGTCGCGTGGTGACGCTCTACTGGAGTGCTGACAGCCACCTGTCGACCGCCGCCCGCCTGATGCGCACCACCATCACCAGCTGGAACTGGATCACCGGCGAACCGCCGGAGAGGCGCGGGTGATCGTCAGCCTGTCGTCCATGGGCGGAGCTTGTAGGGGTCAGCCCGCATAAGCCCGAAACCCACATTGCGATGATCTTGGTACAAGCGTTGAACGGCGGGTGATGAAGCTGTGATCTCGCACCCCCGACGCGGCTTGGACCATGTTTCGAGCCATGCGGCGGCCTGCGGGCTGGGTCAGGTGCTCTGCTGGTGCCAGCGGTGCAGCAGAGCGGGGAGCTCGCCAAGCAGGAATTCATAGAAGGCGCGCATCTGGGCCAGGCGCTGATGGGCGGGATCGCCGCTTTCGGTGGCGGCGATCCCGGCGGCCGCAGCCTGGAGCATGGCCTGAATGACGGTGTTCTGGCTGGTGAACAGGGTGGCCCAGGCGTCGTCGCGGAGCCGGTAGTGCTCGCGACGGCTACCCGGCGCGGGCAGGCGTTCGATCAGGCCGACCGTCAGCAGGGATTTGATCGCACCGGAGACCGAGCCTGCGCTGGCCTCCAACCGGTCGGCGATCTCGCCGGCGGTGACGCTCTCCTGGTCGGTGAACAGGAAGACCGCCAGGGTGCGCGCGGACATGCGTTGCAGCCCGCCTTCGATCAGGGTCAGGGCCAGCCGTTCGGCCGCCTGCCACTGCTCATGCCTGTCGTTCACGTGTGCCTCCTTGCGGAAGCAGCATATCGAACACACCAAGGCTTCAGAAATTTCTGAAAATTCGGTATATTGCCCGCATCGGCCTTTCGCAGGAGGTTCGATGGTGTGCCGGGAAGCCTGGTCGGCGATGTGACATCCAGTTCCACATCTATAGGGAGTCGACCGGCTATGGCCCTGCTCAGCTGTTTGCACGGCGTGCGGCCCGCTCTGCGCCACCGGGTGCGCGTGCGGCGGGACGTGGAGATCCCGGCCGCCGACGGTTTGCGGCTGCTGGCCACGCACTACTACCCGGACGGTCACCGCCGTCCGCCGCGCTGCACGGCCGGTTTCCCGGGAGGGTCGAGGTCGCCCTGTGGCCGATGGCCCACCGGTTCAGGCGCGGCCACCGCATCCGGCTGCAGGTCTCCAGCGACGCGCGCCCCCGCTTCGGCCGTAACCCCGGCACCGGCGAGCCGCTCGCGACCGGGACGGGCCCGCGCGCGTCCGAGCATGAGATCTTCCACGACCACCAGCACCTGTCAGCCCTCTGGCTGCCCCTCGCTTCAGGAGCGTCATGAAACTGCTTGTTCTCGGCGGCACTCACCACGTGGGCCGCGCCGTTGTGGAGACCGCACTGGAGCGCGGTGACGAGGTGACCACGCTCAACCGCGGCCTCAGCCGAGACCCCGCGCCCGGCGTGCGGGCGCTACTCGCCGACCGCACCGACCCTGAGGCTGTCCGGCGGGCGCTGGGCGGCCAGGAGTGGGACGCGGTCATCGACACCTGGGCCTGGGCACCCCGCGTGGTGCGCGACACCGCCCGCCTGCTGGCCGGCAGGGCCGGGCACTACGGCTACGTCTCCAGCCGCGGCGTGCACCGCTGGCCCTGGGCCGCGGGCGCCGATGAGCGGGCGCCCCTGGTCGACGGCAACCCCGCCAGCACCGACGATGCCGACTACGCCGCGGCCAAGCGCGGCGGCGAACTCGCCGTCCTGGAGTCCTTCCCCGAGGCGGCGCTGCTGGCCAGAGCCGGGATGATCCTCGGCCCGTACGAGGACGTCGGCCGCATCCCGTGGTGGCTGCGTCGCCTGGAGAAGGGCGGCAGGGTCCTGGCGCCCGCCCCTGCCCAGACCCCCCTGCAATACATCGACGTCCGGGACCTGGCCATCTGGCTGCTCCAGGCCGCCGAACGCGGCCTGAGCGGCGCCTTCACCGTGACCGGCCCGCCTGGCGCGATCACCCTCGGCGAGCTGCTCACCACGGCGCTGGACGTCACCGGTTTCGACACCGAACTGGTGTGGGCCCAGCCGGCGCTGCTCCTGCGGCACGGCCTGCCGCTCGGCATGGAGTTCGGGCTTCGGCTGCCCGACGGCAGCGCGCCGAGCGGCATGCACGACGCCGACGTCAGCGCCGCCCTGGCCGAAGGCCTCACCGCGCGCCCGCTGCGCGCCACCCTCGCCGACACCTGGGCCTGGCTGCAGGCCGAAGGCGACCCGGCACCCCGCGCGGACGCTCCTTCTCCAGACACCTGGCTCGATGCCACCGCCGAACAGCGGCTCCTCGACCACCTCGCACACTAAGGAAGCACACCTTTCATGCGCGCCATCATCATCGGGGCCGGCATCGCCGGCCTGGCCACTGCCCTGCGCCTGCACCAGATCGGCTGGGACATCCTCATCGTCGAACGTGCCCCCGCCCGCCGCGGCGGCGGCTACGCCGTCACCTTCGGCGGCATCGGCTACGACGCCGCCGAACGCATGGGCATCCTGCCCGACCTGCTCAAGAAGAGCTTCATCACCGACGAACTCGTCTACCACAAGCCGAACGGCGAACGCCGCTTCTCCCTCGACCGCGCCACCATCACCGCCACTACCGGCCCCCGCTCGATCACCATCCTGCGCGGCGACCTCGAAGCCGTCCTGTACGAGGAGGTCCGCGACCACACCGAAATCCGCTTCGGCGCCACCCTCACCGCCGTCGACCAGGACGAGCACACCGTACGCGTGACCTTGACCGACGGCACCACGCAGGAGGGCGATCTGCTGATCGGCGCCGACGGCCTGCACTCGGCCACCCGCGCCCTGCTGTTCGGCCCAGAAGAGGACTTCCTGCTCGACCTGGAGCACAAGGTCGCCGTCTACATGCTCGACAAGCGCCCCACCACCATCGCCACCGGCGCCACCGGCACCCTGTCATCCGGCGGCCGCACCGCCGCGATCATCAGCATCCCCGACGGCCGCAACGTCGCCTTCTTCGGCTACCGCGCAAGCCACGCCCGCCCAGGCGAGGACGTGACCACCGAACTGAAGCGCGTCTATGGCGACCTCGGCTGGATCATCCCCGAAGCCCTGACCGGACTTCAGCGGGCCGAGTCGGTCTACTTCGACACCATCAGCCAGGTCGTCGCACCATCCTGGAGCAAAGGCCGGGTAGTCCTGCTCGGCGACGCCGCCTGGTGCGTCACCCTGTTCGCCGGGTACGGCTCTTCCCTGGCCGTCGGCGGCGCCGACCGCCTCGGCATCGAACTGGCGGCCCACCCCGGCGACATCCCCGCCGCGCTGGCCGCGTGGGAGGCCGCCATCCGACCCGAAGTCGAGCGCAAGCAGAAACTCGGCCGCCGCGTCAAAGGCGTCTACGCCCCCACCAACTCGCTCCTGCTGTGGCTGAGCTTGCTACCCCTGCGGCTGGCCTCCCTGCCCCCGGTCCGCCGCTACATGACCCGCCGCTTCATCAAAGGCTGAGGTGGCCGGCCGCCTGGCCGCGTGGTCACCGTGGATAGCCGTGGCGTGGATACGGCCGACGGGTGCCGCGAGTTGAGGGCGGGCTTACCGGGCTCAGGCTCGGGGTCAATCGTCGATCGCCTGTCGACCGTGGTCCAGAGGTCGCGGACAGGTCGCGGCGATTCGGCAGCGGACGTGTTGTGTGGGGCTAGGAGATCTTGCGGCGGTAGGTGTTCATGGCGAAGGCGTAGGCGACGATGAGGATGCCGACGCACCAGGCCAGGGCGATCCAGATGTCGTTGCCGACCCGCTGCTCGGCGAACAGGGCGCGGATGGCGTTGACGATGGAGGTCACGGGCTGGTTCTCGGCGAAGACGCGCAGCGGGCCGGGCATGGTCTCGGTTGGGACGAACGCCGAGCTGAGGAAGGGCAGGAAGATGAGCGGGTAGGAGAACGCGCTCGCGCCTTCCATGGTCTTGGCGGACAGGCCGGGGATGACGGCGATCCAGGTCAAGGCCAGGGTGAACAGGGTCAGAATGCCGGCGACCGCGAGCCACGCGCCCGCTCCCGCCCCCGAGCGGAAGCCCATGAGCAGGGCGACGAGCACCACGACCACGAGCGAGATCACATTGGCCACCAGCGAGGTCAACACGTGCGCCCACAGCACCGACGACCGCGCGGTCGGCATGGACTGGAAGCGCTCGAAAATGCCGCCCTTCATGTCCATGAACAGCCGGTATGCGGTGTAGGCGATGCCCGAGGCGACCGTGATGAGCAGGATGCCGGGTAGCTGATAGTTCACGTACGACACTGACCCTGTGTTGATCGCGCCGCCGAACACATAGACGAACATCAGCATCATGGCGATCGGCATGACCGCAGTCGTAATGATCGTGTCCGGGCTGCGCGCGATGTGGCGCAGGGACCGTCCCAGCAGGACGGAGGTGTCGCCGAAGAAATGCTTGCTCATCGTTATTCCTTACGCGTTCGTAGCGGCGTGGTGGTGCTTGCCGTCGGCGCCGACGATCGCGAGGAAGACGTCCTCGAGGGTCGGCTGCTTTTCGACGTATTCGACCTTGGCGGGCGGGAGCAGTTGCTTGAGCTCGGCCAGGGTGCCGTTGACGATGATCCGGCCCTGGTGGAGGATCGCGATCCGGTCGGCGAGTTGTTCGGCCTCGTCCAGGTACTGCGTGGTGAGCAGCACCGTCGTGCCCTGAGCGGCGAGTTCCTTGACGGCCTGCCAGACCTCGATGCGTGCCTGGGGGTCGAGACCGGTCGTCGGCTCATCGAGGAAGATGACCGGCGGGTTGCCGATGAGGCTCATCGCGATGTCCAGGCGGCGGCGCATGCCACCCGAGTACGTCGCCACCTTCCGAGCGCCCGCGTCGGTGAGCGAGAAGCGCGCGAGCAGGTCATCGGCGATCTGGCCGGAGTTCTTGAGGTGCCGCAGCCGGGCGACCAGGACGAGGTTCTCCCGCCCGCTGAGGATCTCGTCGACGGCGGCGAACTGACCGGTAAGGCTGATGGACTCCCGTACGTCCGCGGCCTGTGTGGCGACGTCGAAGCCGTGCACGCGGGCGCTTCCGGCATCGGCCTTGAGGAGCGTGGACAGGATTTTCACGACCGTGGTCTTGCCCGCCCCGTTGGAGCCGAGCAGAGCGAAGACGCCGCCCCGCGCCACGTCGAAGTCCACGCCGCGTAGCACGTGCAGATCCTTGTACGACTTCTCCAGTCCGTGCACCTGGATGGCCGGGGCTTGCTGCGTCGTCATCGGTCCCTCCTGTCTTGTCGTCTGATGTCTTCGCCGGCGGCGCGCGCGATGGCGCTGGTGAAGCGGTTCCGCTCCCGGGCCCTGTACTGGCCGAGGGGGTAGTTGGCCACGAACGTCTCGACGAACTCCACGGGGTCTTCCCCGAAGAGGGCGCGGATCGGGGTTCCGTCGGCCTCGCACTGTTCGAACAGCTCGGCGAGGTCCTCGTACATCGTCATCGCGCCGGCGCCGTCCGCCGGTCCGAAGTGCATCAGGTACCGCTCCAGCGCTTCGACCGCCGTGCGGTAGTTCTCGGGAAGCTGCTTGACGCGAGCCTTGTACCGCCGCCAGCGCTTCTTCTCCTCCAGCGACCCGGTGACGATCTCCAGGTACTGCAGGTAGCGGCTCTTCGGCTCGTTCGGCTCTGTGGCCATGTCTATTTACCTCCGTCGCGGAGCTGTTCGAGCCGTTCGGCCAGAAAGCTCCAGGTCCGCCAGAACTCTTCGAGGTACTCCCGTCCCTGGGCGTTGAGGGAGTACACCTTGCGCGGCGGCCCCTTCTCGGACGGGACCTTCTCCACGTCGACCAGGCCGCGCTGCTCGATTCTGACCAGCAGGGCGTAGATGGTGCCCTCGGCGATGTCGGAGAAGCCCTGATCCCGCAGCCACGCCGTGATCTCGTAGCCGTACGCGGACCGGCCGGACAGGATCGAAAGGACGATGCCCTCCAGCGTTCCCTTGAGCATCTCGGTCACGAGCTTGCCCATGGAGCACCTCCCCTCTCAGCTACTTGGTGCTGCTGACTACCGGTACAAAGTAACACTGACTACCAGTATCTAGCAACACTGAATAGCTGAGGTGTAAGCCGCGATCACATGCATGGGTGCGGGCGACCTGATCGCTGTTCGACCCACAGCCGAAGGTCAGCCCGACCTGCGTCTCCGTCGCCGTGAACGCCCTGGTCCAGCTGCTCCACCATGGCACCATCGCGGACCCGGCCGACGAACTCCTGTCGGCCCACCGCGGATCCTCTCCCCCGACGCAAGATCATCCCCATGTGTGTTTCGGCTTACGTGGGCTGACCCCCTTGTGGAGGTTGCGTACGGCGGCCGGCGCCGACATCACAATCCGCGGGGCTATCTAGTCGGTAACTACCGAGGCGCCGGTTACACCGCCACGCGTCCATGACCGCATCACCTCGATCTAAGGAGAAGACGACATGCCAACAGCTCAGGAAGCACGCAACAAGGAGACGTACCACCGCTTCCACGAGGCCATCAACAGCGGCGATCTGGAGGTCATCTCGAAGGCGGTCGACGAGTTCATTCACCCGGACGGGCGGTTTCACACGGCGGAGCGGACTGACGTGACCGCGGTGCAGGCGCAAAAGCGCATATGGGCGATTCTCCTGCGCGCGTTTCCCGACATTCACGTAACGCTCGAGGACCTGATCGCCGAGGATGACAAGATCGTCGCTCGGCAGACGGTCACCGGGACCAACTCCGGTGAATACCGGGGCACGCCCCCGACCGGCAAATCCGTCACGTACCACGAGATCTTCATCGCCCGCATCGCCGACGGCCAGATCACCGACATCTGGGGAGTCGTCGACCTCTACTCACAACTGCGGCAACTCGGCCTCATCCAGGCGTAGCGGCTCGTCGGCCCACCGATAGATCATCGTGACCGGTGGCACCGGAAACGCGGCTCGGCATCGCTGGGCCGCGAAGCCAAAGCGTCAGAGCCAGTTGCCGGGCTCCACGGTCCACAGCGCGCTGACCAGCATCGTCAGCATCCTGGGGAGGTCGTCGGGGACGAGATCGGCGCGGATGAGACCGGCCTGCCGGATGGCACGCGGGGAGTCCGGCTCAACCGTGACGGCGCGCCGTGAGCGCGCCCTGCAGCGGGTCGGATGACGCCATAACCGTCACCATGTCAGCCGGCCGGTCTGGCAAGGCGATAGAACCCCCTGCGACCGGGTATGCGAAGCCCATGGGGGAGCACATCGAGATCGAGTCATTAGGCCACCACGGATAGCTCGTGCGCACCCGCGAGGGTCCCGGTTTCCTGTGCGTCGGTAACTCGAGGGGCTGCTCGCCTCGCAGTTGCCGCGTGGACTCGACCGGCCCGCGGCCAATCGGCTGCGTGCTCTTCAGGGGCGATCCCCTCAGCACACCCCCGGCATCGACGATGAACCACTCCGGGCGGTCATGCCAACGGCCCGCGATGATGAGCGGCCCGCGAAAAGAGCAGCCCGCGAAAAGAGCGGCCCGCGAAAAGAGCAGCCGGCGAAAAGAGCAGGAGGTGGGCCCGTGACTGGGGTGACCAGCCGGGTGGCATTGGTGACAGGGTCCAGCAGCGGAATCGGCGCGGCCACCGCGCGCCTTCTGGCCGCGCGAGGTATGCGCGTGGTGGTCAACTACCTCCGCAGCGGCGCGGCAGCCGAGGAGGTCGTGACCGGCATCGAGGCCGCGGGCGGCCAGGCCATGGCCGTGCAGGCCGATGTACGCGAGGTGGCGGCGGTCGAGAGCCTGACCGAGCGGGTTGAGGCGGCATGGGGCGGCATCGACGTGCTCGTGCACAACGCGCTCACCCCGTATGCGATCAAGCCGTTCCAGAACATGACGTGGGAAGAACTGGGCAGCAAGCTCGACGACGAGATGCGTGCGGCGTTCGTGGTCACCAAAGCCGTCCTGCCCGCCATGACCGAACAGGGCTGGGGACGCATCATCTATCTCAGCACCGGCCTCAGCCACCGGCCCCGGGAGGGCATGATCGCACTGGGCACGGCCAAGGCGGCATTGGTGCAGTTCGCCCGGTACCTCGCCCAGGAACTGGGCCCGCGGGGCATCACGGTCAACGTCGTCGAGCCCGGCCCGGTGGAGGACACCCGCATGGCGGCGAGCGCGCTCGACGAGGAGCACATGCGGCAGCAGGTGGCCGCCACTCCCCTGGGCCGCCTGGCACAGACGGGCGACGTCGCCCAAGCGGTCGCCTTCTACGCCAGCGAGGACAACGGCTTCATGACCGGCACCACGGCCGCGGTCGACGGCGGGATGTCCATGTAGGGGCGCCTCCCCGTCGATACCGTCCCAGTCTGCCGACATCCGGCACACCGTCACCTCAGCGCCATGGGTCCACGGCACGCTCGGACGCATGGCGGTGACACAAGCGAGAAAAGACGTCCATGGACACGATCGATCTCACCTACGTCGGGCGGGGCCTGCACGAGGAACTGGCCGCCTACATCGCCGACCAGCAGGACTACTACGCCGACGAGGGCGTCCACGTCGCGCTGCGCGACGGCTGCGCCTGGGACGACGAGCGGGTGCGCCACGGCGTCACCATCGGACTCGGCCGGGCACTGCTGACCCGCCTGGCCGATGGCATCCGCTGTTCTGGTTCCTCGCCCGCTCCGGCCTGACCTCCCTCGCCGACCTGGCCGGCCGACGGCTGGCGATACACGCCCCCCACACCGCACCCGGGTGCTTCGCCCGGATCGTAGTGCGCCAGGCCGGCCTCGACCCGGACCGCGACATCCACACCGTCGTCCGCCCGCCCGGCGACTACGGCATGGACCTGCGCTGGCTGAACGACGGCAGTATCGACGCCGCCCTGGTCGGCAGCACCATGGCGCCGGAGGCGATAGCCGCCGAGTACGGCTGGCAGGTGCTGGCCTGGGTCGGCGACCACTTCCAGATCCCCACCGTGGGCGTGGCCGTCGACCCCACCTACGTCCAGCCGGACGACCCCGCGGTCCAGGCGGTCGTACGAGCCCACCGGCGCGCCCTGGGGGTGATCCGCAACGATCCCGACATCACGGTGCGGCACATGCAGACGTTCATCGGCCGACACACCGCGGACGAAGTCCGAGCTCACTACGAGAGGTTCATCGCCCCGTACTTCAACACCGACGGCCAAGCCGACCTCGACGTCGGCGCTACCGCGATCACCGCGGTCGCCGCCGAACTCGGCGTCCCCGCCACCGTCACCGCAGCCGAGTTCTACCGCACCGCGCCCTAGCGATCTTTGGACGCGCACCGTCCACCAGGTCGGCCGACCTCGCAACCGCAACCCCTCCCGCCGGCACCGCAGCTACCCCCGAGCCGTCAAACGCACCCGACGAAGCAGCTACAGAGAACGCCGCCCCACCGACAAGGGCATCCGGCACGCAGGACCGCCCACCGTCGCGCTCCTGCCCCGGCAACCTCGAACCAGAGCATGATCGCTAACTAAACGGCATTGGGGATGAGGACGCGGCCCGGCTCAGTCCGTTTATCAGGCGGCACATCAACGTGCACGGCCGCTATTCCTTTCAACGTCCGCAATTGGGTGGCGGGCGGCGGGCCTTGCGTGATCCGGACGCCGACGATGCCGACGACGAGGATTGATGGGCGGGGAGGGTGAACTGGTCCGTGGCGCACCGGTGTGGTCGTCCAGGCCAGCGGCCTGCCGAGCCCGGATCGGGCACGTCACGGGGGCAACTCCTTCTACCCGGCAGGCGGAAGGCGTCTCTGGTGTGTCATCGGGTGTGGTCGGCGCGGCTCCACCACCAGACGGTCGTGACAACGCCGACCGCGCCGGTGATCGCGACGAGCGCGACGCCGAGGAGGCCGGGCGGGTCCTGGTCCGGCCCGGCGATGCGGCTGGCGCGGCTGGCGGAGCTGCGGGCGATGCTGGATGAGGTCACCGCGCAGGCGATGGCGGCGGCGATGGCGGACGCGCAGGCCGAGGGGTGGGGGCTGCGCCGGATCGGCAAGCACGCCGGGGTTTGGGGAGCCTGTAAGACTGCTGTCACCCGGTACACGCGATTGCGTTAGAGCAGGTCAGGCTCCCTGTGTCGAGACGGAAACGCCCGACCTTGCGGTAGTCGCCAGGCAGCAGCCGGGGGGCCGGGGAGCCGATGCGATGGGTCAGGCTCGCCCGCGGCCGCCGCGCCGGAGGGGGTCTCGTGCTGCCACGTGGTCGGCGACGGCATCGACGCGGGGGCGGCGTAGCGCTCCAGGGAACGGACGGAGGCGTGCCGGGAGCGGGCCAGCAAGGTGGGGGTGTTGGTGCCGTCTTCCGCTTCGTGGGTCAGGGAGGAATGCCGCAATTGGTGCAGGGTCCACTCCCCGCGTGCGCTGGGGCGATCCGGTGCTGCCCGGCGCGGGTCGTCACGGCGTGAAGAGCCACCCTGGGAGTTGTTCCGCATCGCTCAGCCCTCCGTGAGCATGGGGACCAGGTAGATCAGCGAGAACGACTCGTAGATCGCCCCGACGACGAGCAACGCCAGGGCGGGCAGGCTCAGTCGGCCGAGCTGCCGCAGCCCGCGGACATACCCCTGACGCCGGTTCACGGCGTCGACGGTCCGGGGCCGGATCCACGCCCGCCCGAGGAGGTAGGCGCCGAGCGCGAGCAGCACGAACGCCTGGAACTCGATCAGGATGGTCAGCGAGTGCGGGATGAGGGCCAGCCAGGCGGCCTCGCTGGCCGGCGCGAGGGTCACACCGACCGTGTACTGGCTGTAGGCGAACCAGGGGATGCCCGCGAACGGCACGATCATCGATGGCAGGACGAGGATGAGCAGGCCGGCCCGCAGCGCGTTGTTGGCGAGGATCGCGAGGGCCAACAGCCAGGGGTTCTCGAGCAGCGACTGCACCAGGTCCCCCGTGCCGCTGCTCTTCATGGACTCCACCTGCGCGGCGGTCAGGCTGGGGAAGAGCAGACCCACCCCGAAGCCGACGAGAACCGGGCCGTACACGATCGCGTTCAGGACGAGGTAGGCACCGCGGTTCGCTCGGATGGTCTGGATCACGTGACGAAGGAATCGCATCTTCAGGCCCCCAGATTATTTAACACTGACATGCCAAATAGGCTAGCACGGACATGCCAAAAGGTGGGTTAGGATGGTTGCCGTGCCCAAGCGAGTCGACCCGGATGCCCGCCGGGAACAGGTCGCCGACGCCGTGATCGACGAGATCGCCGAGCACGGGCTCCGCTCGGTGACTCTCGCCCGGATCGCCACTCGCACTGGCTTGGCCATCGGGAGCATCCGGCACTACTTCGGCGACCACGTCCGCGAGGTCATGCGCTTCACGCTGGGCGTGCTCATACAGCGCGCCGTGGGCCGCGCCACGACGATGTCCGACGACCCGGTGACGCGGATCGCGGACATGGTCACCTTCGCCACGCCGACCAGTGAGCAGGAGCGCAAGGAGAACGCCGCCCTTGTCGAGTACCGCGTCATGGCACGCACGGACCCGGAGTTCGCGGCCGACAGCGCTGCGATGTCACTCGCAGCCGCCGAGGTGATCCGCTCGCTGCTGCGCCAGGCGCTGGCCGACCGCGTCGTCGACGAGGAGTCGCTGCACCGCGAGGCGCTCCTGCTGTTCACCCTGATCGAGGGCTTCTCGTTCAGCACGGCACTGCTCTCCGCCCCGCTGCGCGAGGCGGACGTCCGTGCCGTCGTGACGGCGACCATGGAACGCCTGCGCGACGCCTACCCGCCCGCCGAGGCCGAAGGCCGCTACCGCGGCCGGCCGCCCGCGCTGGCCGGCGCCCAGCTCGAAGAGGTGCGTTCGGCGTTCACCGACCACGGCACTTCGATCGCGGCCCTCGCCCGTGCGCATGGAGTGAGCCGGGCCGCCATCCGAACTGCGCTGACCGGGCTACTGCCCGGCCAGCCGGGTCTGCCCGTGCTCATCCCGACCGAGGGCCCCGCAGAAGCGTCCAGCTAAGTTACTCGCGGGTACTGCCAACGGCTGTCCGCAGGTTCCTCAACCCCGATCGGGAACACGGTCACGAAGTCGCAGTTGTAGCCGAACTGCTTGCTCTGGGCGTCGGCCGTCTGGTTCTCGAAGTCGAACTCGGAGGGCAAGACACCCCGAGAAATCCGCCGCTGCCTCAAGCGCTACATCGCCCGCGACCTCTACCGCCGCCTCGAGAACCCACCTGTCACAGCTTGACGAACCATAGGAGCGTCGGCAGGGACGCGCAGGGCGACGCCGCGGGCCTGGCACCAGTCGCGCACGGCGTGGATGTCGATCAGGTCGCGGCACAGCTGGAACAGCTCCGAGACCGTCAGGACGTCGCCGGGGTGCGCGGCGGCGGCGACCTTCGCGAACGCGGGCCGCTCCAGCGCCGGGATCTTCGACGTTGTCGCCGGGCCCTCGAACAGCACCCCTTCGGCCGGGCGGAACCCTTCGGCGACGCCTTCGGTCCGGATGAGGAGTCCGGCCTCGGTGAGGATGTGCCGCTGCCGCAGCAGGGACTGTGTGGCGGTGGACGAGCGGGAGTAGACGATCCGCACCGGCGGTTCCCCGGATGGGGGACGGGAGCCCACTTCTACCTGTCGGGAAATCCTGTCGTCAATTCGAGCTCGAAAACACCCATCCGAGGCGGCGTTTTGTGGCGCGAAGTCTCATTTTCCGGGCCGCGGGGAGCTGTTTCGGCGGAGTGTCGGGAAATCTTCTAATCCCGACGCCCCGCCCAGCAGGTCGGGTCCCGAACATGGGGGTCAGGTGTTGAAGCGGGTGGTGCCGAGCCAGGCGACGCCCTGGGGGGCGCGGTGGTCGAAGGCGGAGCTGGCGCCGGTGTCCAGGGTGGCGATCTGTGCCATTTCGTCGTCGGTGAGGGTGAAGTCGAAGACGGCGAGGTTCTCGGCCATCCGCACGACGGTTCAGGTTCGGGATCGGCTTCTCCGGGCCCACCACCGAACGCGACCACAAGAACATCGTGTCCTGGAACGTCTACGACACGGGCAGCCACTTCGCCACGCACGACGCCCCGGAGCTGCTGGTCGACGACATCCGCAGCTTCTTTCGCCGGCTGCGCTGAACCGTGCCGATCTGCTCGTCGAGCGGCCTGCTCGCCCCCGAAGCGTCACATGAGATCCGCTTCACCGCCCAGGCCACCGACGCGTGATGACCCGAATTGACAACAGGCGGCCGAGTCTAACACTCTTTCACTAATCAAATAGTGAAAGGGTGTTTTGTTGATCGAGTTCAACCTGGACCGCGGCTCGGGGGTTTCGACGTACCTGCAGCTCGTTCACCAGGTCAAACAGGCGCTCCGGCTCGGTACGCTGCGGCCCGGCGACCAGTTGCCGACTGCTCGCGAGGTGGTCGAGAGCCTTGCCATCAACCCCAACACCGTGCTCAAGGCGTACCGGGAGCTGGAGCGCGAAGGGCTGGTCGAGGGACGGCCGGGGATGGGGACGTTCGTCCGGCAGGGCATCGCGGGTGCGACGCTCGCCGAGCACACGCGGCTGCGGCGCGGTCTGGAGGCATGGGTACGCGACGCCCGCGGGGCCGGGCTTGATCAGGAGGATCTGCGGGCGCTGTTCAATGTGGTCCTGGCCGAGGCCGCGAAGGAGGGCGTGGCATGAGTCCCGCGCTGGAGGCCACCGGACTGGGGGTCCGCTATCGCCGTACATGGGTGTTGCGCGACTGCTCGCTGTCCGTGCCCACCGGACGCGTGGCGGCGCTCGTCGGACCCAACGGCGCGGGCAAGACCACGCTCATGCACGCGGCCGTCGGCCTGCTGCGACCCGCGCTGGGAAGCGTCCACGTGGCCGGCGAGGCGGCGTTCGTGGCGCAGAACAAGCCGCTGTACGAGAGCTTCACCGTCGCCGAGATGCTTGCCTTCGGCCGCCGCATGAACACCCGCTGGGACGACGCCGCCGCTGCCGGCCGGCTCGCCGGGCTGGGCATCCCGCTGGAGCGGAAGGTGGGCGGGCTGTCGGGCGGGCAGCAGGCGCAGGTGGCGGTGACGCTGGCGCTGGCCTGCCGGCCCGACCTGCTGGTGCTGGACGAACCGCTGGCCAACCTCGACCCCCTCGCCCGCCACGACGTGATGCGCTCGATCATGGCGGAAGTGGCCGCCCGGGAGTTGACCGTGCTGCTGTCCTCGCATGTCGTCTCCGACCTGGAGGAGACGTGCGACTGGCTGATCGTGTTGAACGGAGGTCGGCTGCAGGTCAGTGGCGACATCGAGGAACTGCTCGACGGGCATCTCGTGCTCACCGGGCCGGACGGGGCATCTGCGGCGGGGACGCAGGTAGTGGGCGCGAGCCGTACCGGCAGGCAGATCAACATGCTGGTCAGGGGCGCGCCCCCGCTCGATCCGCGCTGGCAGGCGCGGCGTCCCGGGCTGGAGGAACTCGTCATGGGCTACCTGCGCAGCCCCGAGTCGGCGGCACTTCCGGGTCTCACGGGGGTGGGCGCGTGATCTGGGTGACGTGGCGTCAGCACCGGGCGCAGCTCCTCGTGACGGCGAGCTTCCTGGCGCTGCTGGGGGTCCTGCTGCTGGGTTCGGCGCTGGAGGCGAACTGGTACGTGGCCGAGCACGCCCCGCCCGGCTGCCCGGGGCCCGCCGTGGCGTGCGGAGACCTGGCGGCGGCACTCGGGCAGCGTTACGACACGGCCTACTCGGTGTTCGGATGGATGCCGCTGGTGGCGCCGGCATTGATCGGGGCGTTCTGGGGCGCGCCGCTGCTCGGCCGCGAGTACGAGCGCGGCACCCACCGCCTGGCCTGGACCCAGTCCGTGCCCGTGTGGCGGTGGCTGGCGGTCAAGCTGTCGCTCCTGGGCGGGGCGGTCGTGGCGGGTGGGCTGCTGCTGTCGCTCATGGTGAGCCTGTGGCGGCCGGTGTTCAGGGCGGGAATCGACTCCACGTTCGGCAACATCGGTGTGTTCAACATGGTCGGCGTGGAGCCGGCGGCGTGGTGGCTGTACGCGTTCGCGCTCGGCACCGCGGCCGGCACCCTGTTCCGGCGTACCCTGCCCGCGATGGCGTTGGTCGTGGCCGGAGTGACGGCGACGATGTTCGTGCTGTTCGCCATCAGTGACCACTATGCGGAACCGGCCCGGACCGAGCTGACCGGCACAGTGGTGATGGACGACCCTGACATCCGGCTGGTGAGCGCGACCTGGGTGGAACCCTCCGGGAGAGAGGTCGCCGAGCCGACCGGCAGCGGCTGCCCGCGTCGGGTGGATGTGGGGCAGAGCAGCAAGAACGCTGAGGCGTGGCAGGCGTGCTTGTTCGGCAAGGGTTACCGGTACACGGTGTACTACCATCCGCCGTCCCGGTTCTGGCGCTTCCAGTGGACCGAGGCGGGGATCCTGACGCTCATGTCGGCGGTCTTCGGCGGCCTGGCCGTACGCCGCACCCTCCGCCGCCCCGGCTGACAGGCCTGTTCTGTCAGCGGGGGCGGCGCCCTTCGCGCCTTTCCTTTTGGCTCCGCACTCCTCTGTCAGGCATCTCGCACAGAACGACGACACGGACGGCTCCTCCTAACTGATCGCGGAGGTGACGTGCCCTCCTTGACCAGTCGCTCCCTGGACAAGGCGGACGTTCGGGAGGTAATTTACTTTACGATACCGTTTCGTTAATAAATGAGGAGTGGGCGATGGACACGGATGTCCTGGTGGTCGGCGCGGGGCCGGTCGGCCTGGCGCTGGCGAGTGCGCTGCTGCAGCACGGCGTCTCGGTCCACGTGATCGACAAGGCCGCCGGCCCGGCCACCACGTCTCGGGCGAACTTCGTGCACGCTCGCGGCTCTGAGGTGCTGGATCGCCTGGACGCCCTCGGCGAGCTGTCACAGGAGTCCGTTCGGGCGATGACGATCACCACCTACGCCGGTGATCGGCCGATGATGAAGGTCCGATTCGGCGACCCGGGCCTCGGCACCGCCGCGCCGCCGATGATGATCTCCCAGGCCCGGGTGGAGGCGCGGCTGCGGGAGCGGCTGGCCGAGCTGGGCGTCCGGCCGGAATGGGGCGCCGGGCTGGTCGAGGCGGAGCAGGACGCGAGCGGGGTCAGCGCGAGGCTCGGCGACGGCCGCACGGTGCGGGCGCGGTGGTTGGTCGGCTGCGACGGGACCGGCAGCAGGGTGCGCAAGCTGGCCGGCATCGGCTTCCCCGGGGTCAAGGTCAGTGAGCGGTTCCTGCTGGTCGATGGGTGCCTCGACGGCGATCCGCCGCTGGATCGATCGGGGACCAGCGGCTGGGCGCATGCCGACGGCGTGCTGGGCGCGATGCCGATGCCCGGCGGTCAGTGGCGGCTGCTCGCCTACGACGCCGCGTTCCGCGACGACAAGCCGAGCGAGGAGCAGATCGCCGACCGCATGCGGCGCATCCTGCCCGCCCGCACCGGCCTCACCGGCCTTCGCCTGACCGAGGTCACCTGGGCGTCGTTGTTCAGCGTGCACCGGCGGCTGGCCGACACCTACCGAGCCGGGCGCATCCTGCTGGCCGGCGACGCCGCCCACGTGCACGCCCCGTTCGGCGGGCAGGGCATGCTCACCGGGCTCGGCGACGCCGAGAACCTCGCCTGGAAGCTCGCTCTGGCCGTCCGGGGCGTCGTTCAGGGCGAGGCCGCGGAGCGGCTGCTCGACACCTACCAGGCCGAACGCCGTCCGGTGGCCACCACCGTGCTGCGCGGCAGCACCGCCGCCACCAAAGTCAACATCGCCGGCAGCCCGCTCGGCCGCCTCCTGCGCGACCAGGTGCTGATGCGGCTCTTCAACCAAGCCTGGATCCAGCGGTGGACCACCTACACGACCTCGCAGCTATGGGTCAGCTACCGGCGCGGACCGCTCGGCGGCCGGTTTGGCGGGCGCGGCCCCAAGCCACGCCCTGGCGACCGCGTCGGCGACCTGGCTTGCGAACGCCCCGACGGCAGCCGCACACGATTGCACGCCGAGCTGCGTGGCATGTGGGTCGTGCTCGGCGACGCCGCCGATACCGGCGATGCCTTTCAGGCGGCCCGGCGGCGGCTCGGCGCCCAGGTCGTCCAGCTCCGCCCCGCAGAACCCGCCATCGGTTCCGCGAGCGGGCCCGCCCTGCTCATCCGCCCGGACGGCCATCTGGCCTGCAAAGGCGGCCCCGCCGAGCTCACCCGCTGGCTGAACGGAGCACTGGGATGACCGCCGGCAGGGGACGGGGACGCCCGCGTGATCCCGAGACCGACACGGCGATCCTGAACGCGGCACTGGAGCTGTTCGTCGAGCGCGGCGTCGAGGGCACCAGCATCGAAGAGGTCGCCAAGCGCGCCGGAGTGGGCAAGCCGACCCTCTACCGCCGTTGGCGCAGTAAGGAGGACCTGCTCGCCCAGGCCATCGAGCAGTGGGTCAGCGCCGAGGTGACCCCTTCTGCCGCCGATGTCTACGCCCTGCCGCCGCACGCTCTCGTCGAACATGTCCTGCCCGCGGCGGCCGAGATGGCCGCCAGTCTCGCCTTTCGTGCCCTGGTCGCCCGGATCATGGGTTCGGCGGTGAGCCATCCCGCGCTGATGGCCGTCTACTGGCGGCACTACATCCTGCCCCGGCGGGAGCTGGCCGCCGCGATGCTCCGGCGCGCCCAGCAGGACGGCACCGTAGCACCGGACGCCGACCTGGACGTGCTGATCGACATGATGGCCGGCGCGGTGACCTACCGCGTGCTGCAGCCGGACCCGCCGGACACCGCCGAGATGCTGCGCTACCTCACCGCCGTCTACCGCCAGGCCGGGCTTTACCCACCCGCCCAGGACGCGTGAGCGCCGACCCGCCGGCGGATCAGCCTGGCCGGGTGCGCACCGGCAGGGCAGAAGGGCCTCGGTACCAAATGTGAGCTGGGTCGCGTCGCGAGGTCGGGGGCACAGGCTCGGTGATCAGCTGGCGGTGAGCTGTCACGGCCGCCGGAACGCTGCCGTGGCTGCTCTTCGGGGTGCTCGGCGGTGCGTTAGCGGACCGCTGGGGCCAGCCGCACCACCGACGCGGCAATCCGCCGGGGAGGGCCGGTCATCAGCCCGCGCGCAGCTCCGCCGCGACCGCCCGCTCCCGCAGCTGGGTGGCCTCCGCCCGAGCCGCCTCCAGCTGAACACGGGTGTCCTCCAGCCGAGCCCGCTCCAGCCGTAGCTCCCCCCGCAACCGATCCCGTTCCTCCACCGCGCCCTCCGCTGTCTCGCGCGCCTGGGCGATCTCCGCGGCGGCCAGTTCCCGAGCCTTCGCCGCATCGTTCAGGGCGACGGCGCGATCCCGCTGCGCCTCGGCCGCGGCACGTTCGGCGCTCTCCGCCCGGGTGACGGCCCGTTCCCGTTCCTGCCCGGCCGCCTCCGCCCTGGCCTCGGCCGCGGCCAGGTCCCGCTCGGCCAGCTGCCTGGCCCGCCTGGCTTCCGCCGCCTCCTCACGTGCGCGATCACGCTCCGCCCGCGCCGCCGCCGCCTCTTTGCTGGCCTGTTCGGCCCGCGCCTCCCCGTCCTTTTCCGCCCGTACGGCTCGGGCTTCGGCTTCCTTCCGCGCCTGTACGACCTGCGCCTGCGCCTCCTTCTCGGCGTGTACCACCCGAGCGTCTGCCGCTGCCTCAGCGCGTACGGCCTGCGCTTCCGCCTCGGCGGCACGCCCATCGGCGGCCTCGACCCGCTCCGCCAGCTCCTGGAGCGCCTGATCCCTGGCCCGCTCGGTCAGCTCCGCCCGACGTACCGCCTCATCGGCCTGCCGTTCGGCCAGATCGGCCCGGCGCCCGGCCTCCTCGGCCGACTGCAGGGCCTGCCGTTCGGTGCTGGCCGCCTCCCGCAACGCGGCCAGCGCCTGCTCGCGAGCCTGCTCACCGTCAGCCAGCGCCGTGTCCCGCTCGGCCTCGGCCTCCTCCACGCGCAGCCGCATCACGCCGGCCTCCCTGCGCGCGTGCTCCGCGGCCTCCCGCGACAGCCGTACCTGCTCGAACGCCTGCTCCCGCTCGGTACGCGCGATGGCGACCCGCGTGTGCGCCTCAGCCTGTACGGCACTCAGCTTCGCCTCGACCCCGGCCGGACTCAATTCCTGGGCCAGCGCCCTGGCCAGCGGTTCGATGGCGGCGGCCAGCCCGTTCTCCATCCGGTCGTACAGCTGCTCGGCCCGCGCCAGCGCCCCCTCCAGCCCCGGCGTCGCACGCCGCATCTCCCGCTCACGCTTGGCGGCGGCCTGACAGTCGCCTTCCGGACAGTACGCCTTGGGGCGCCCTCTCCCCCGCCGCTGCTCGATCGGGGCTCCACAGTGCATACACGGCGTAACGACGGTGGCTTCTGTACTGATCTGTCGAGCGCTGCCCTGCGGCTCGCCATGTGTATCCGGGATGGTCACTGGTCTTGCCTTCTCATGTGAAGTGGCGGATTTCGCGGAACGGGACGTTGGCAGAGGTGCGGCCGCGCTGGGCCCAGTACCGGTCGCGTCTGAAGGCGAACCGTAATCGGCGCTGGTCCGTCCGTCTGTCACCGAATCTGGCGTTCGGGGAAAGCCCTGACCCACCGAAAGCCGACTTGGCAGAGACGTCGGGCAAGGCTGCGCCCTCGTGCGAGCAGTCGCATGATTTCACGACGCGCCGCCGCAATGGCGCACCTCATCCGCCGCGTCTGGCGCATCCGCCGCATCCGCCGCGTTTGGCGCGTCTGGCGCGTCTGGCGCGTCTGGCGCAAGGCGCTCGCGCCAGGGATGTGTGGTGTGCTCGGTCTCCAGCGCCTCGTCCAGCCAGCGCCGCTGCCCCTCGCTCAGCAGCGGGAGGACCGCCTCGAAATCGGCCTCATCCTTCGGCCGCAGTCCCCTGGACTTGTAGAGCAATTGCACCTCCGGGACAAGCCAGCGGAAACCGTCCTGCTCGACGGTCAACCCGGCCAACGGGCGGCGGATCCGACGGTCACGCCGGAAGATCCACTGCTCATCGTCGGCCTCGTCCAGCATGAGCTGGAACCGCCATGGACCGTCCGGATGCTCGCGTACCCAGATGTCGTGTGCCTGCTCGGGCAGCACCTCGCCAAGCGCCCATGGCCGCAGCGTCTGGGGCACGACCGCGGCGTGTACGTCCCAGCCGTCCAGTAGCCGCCGCATCGCGAGCTGGTCCCGGCGCAGCAGCGCGATATCGACGTCCCCGTGCTCGCGATACGCGCGGCCCACTGCCAGCTCGATGGCGTATCCGCCGGCTACCCACCACGGCGCCGCCAGCCCGCCCATCAACGCAACGACCTCGCCAAGCGGCGCGGCCTCCCAAGGACCCCACGGAGTCTCGATCCTGGTCATCGGCAAATCATGCACGATCACAGCCTCCATCGTCAGCGCTGGCAGCACTCCAAGCCATCGGCACCCCAGGCTCCGCAAGAGTTGCTTACGGTACAGATCATGAGCGAGTCGAGAAAACGCTCGACCGCCGGCCCAATCCCAGCCGCGGTCGTCGCCCCGGTCGTTGGGTCGGGCTGGCCGGGAAGGCCACTCCGGTCAGCGCGACCCTGGTCGCCGCCTGGCGCGAGTCGACGGTGTTCACCGAGGCCGAGCGGGCCGCGCCGGCGCTCGCCGAGGAGGGCACCCGGCTCGCCGACGGCCACCACGGCGTGCCGGATGAGAACTGGGCCGAAGTGCGCAAGCACTACGACGATAACCAGACCGTCGCGATGGTCTTCCTGGTCGCCATGATCAACGCCGACAACCGGCCCAACGGGATCATGCGGATGCCCGCTGAGAAGCGCTGAACTGGGCGAATGACCTCGAGATTCAGCACGTAGTGATCTCAAGTAGGTCATACCTATGAGGCAGGAGCACCGGGTCGAGGTAACGCTTCATTCGGTGATTCGTCAACCGTTTGCTCAGACGGGAAGTTCGGTGATGCTGAGGGCGAAGTCCAAGTTCCCCACCCCGTGGTTGGCGAGGCCCACCGTGACCACGCCCGCTCCTTCCAGCCAGTGCGCCATTCTCAGGCCGCCGACGTCCAGCGGGCGCAGCCCGAGGCTCTCGATGAACGTCTCCACACTTGCCTTGGCCTGCGCATTATCGCCGGCGATGAAGACGTCGGGCCGACCCTTCTCCAGGACATGACGGAAGATGGTGTTGAACGCCTTCACCACGCTGGCGCCGGCCGGGGCCGCCTTGGCGACTTCCTGCGCGATCGAGGTCTCCTCGCGATGGGCCAGCCCGTCGAACGTGGAATTGAAGGGATTGCTGATGTCGACGATGACCTTGCCCGCGAGAGCGTCTCCGTACTGGGCGACGACCGGCACGAAACCGTCGTGCAACAGGGCCACGATGACGATGTCCCCGGCCGGGGCGGTGCCCCATTCTCCCGTGGTGGCGCCGCCGCCGAGAGCCTTGGCCAGGTCGGCGGCCTTGGACTGATCGCGGCCCATGATCTCGACGGTGTTGCCGCCCGCTACCGCCCGTGCGCCGATGGTGC
>NZ_JBFAIF010000031.1:0-96441 GCF_040654555.1 Nonomuraea sp. NPDC050680
GGTTGTGCATCATGCACTGGCTTTTAACACACTGTTGAGTTCTCAAGAAACGGACGCGTACTCCCCAACCTGCGAGAGGCGTTCATTTCGTTTTCTGTTTTCGTTGTGTCTTTATCTTTTCAGCCGCCCGGCCCGGTGTCAAATTGACCCGACCCGCTCCGACCTGCTGGAATAAAGACCGCCCCGTTTCCGGGACAACCCCTCTAACTTACCAGACCATCCGGAGTGATGCGAACACCATCTGAAGGGATCTGTTTGGAGGTTGTCCCCGAGCGAGGCTGACGATCAACGCCGTCCTCGCGGGACTGGTGAACTCTATGTACGCCTCCCGGAACCGTCAAATCAACCACCTGCCGGTGTCATCTCCTGCCCACGGGTAGGAAGCCACTGTGCCCCGAGCCCTCACCATCCTGCTGGGTATCGCCTGCGCGGTGATCGTCCTGTTCGGCATGCGCGAGGTCGCGTCGATCCTGGGCCCGGTCGTGCTCGCGCTCGTGCTGGTCATCGCCGTCGCCCCGGTGCGGAGCCGGCTCGCTCGCGCGGGCGCTCCCGGCTGGGTGCAGGTCGCCGTGCCCTTCCTCATCGTGCTGTTCGTGCTGCTGGGCATGGTCGCGGTGCTGACCGTCTCCGTCACTCAGCTCGCCTCGCTGCTCCCCGCGTACGCCCCGCAGTTTCAGCAGTTGCTCAACGACGCCCAGAACTTCGCCACCACCCACGGCGTCAGCAACGCCCAGCTCGACAAGGCGATCCAGGCCTTCGATCCGGCCAAGGTGCTCGGGCTGGCGCAGAGCCTGTTGTCGAGCCTGATGGGGATCCTCTCCAGCTTGTTCCTCATCGTGGTGCTGCTGCTCGCGATGTGCCTGGACACCCTGGCCATCGCCAGGATCATCGCGTCGGGCAAGGAGGCCAAGCCGCACCTGGTGGAGGCGTTCGGCACGTTCGCCCACAAGACCAGGCGCTATCTCATCGTCTCCACGATCTTCGGTCTCATCTGCTCGGCGCTGGACGTCACGGCCCTGTCCATCCTGGGTGTGCCGTTGCCCCTTCTCTGGGGTGTCCTGGCGCTGATCACCAACTACATCCCGAACATCGGCTTCGTCCTCGGCCTGATCCCGCCCGCGATGCTGGCGCTCCTCGACGGCGGCATCAAGCAGATGCTCTTCGTCATCGCCGCCTACATCGCCATCAACGTGGTGATCCAGTCGTTCATCCAGCCCAAGTTCCTGGGTGACGCGGTGGGGCTGTCGACCACGATGACGTTCCTGTCACTGATCGTCTGGGCGTTCGTCCTGGGGCCGTTGGGCGCGCTCCTGGCGATCCCCCTGAGCCTGCTCACGCGGGCGCTCCTCGTCGACAGCGACCCCAGTGCAGGCTGGGCGGCCGCTCTCATCTCCGGAGCTCCGCCAGAGTCACGCCGCTCAAGCGCTTGACCTCGTTGGCCAGGTGCGCCTGATCCGCGTAGCCCGAGACCACCGCCACCTCCGCCGGCGCCACCCCCGCTCGGGCCAGTTTCAGCGCCCGCTGGAACCGGACGACCCGCTGCAGGACCTTCGGCCCGTATCCGAACGAGGCCAGACTGCGCCGCAGCAGCTGCCGCTCGCTGAACCCCAGCGCCCAGGCCACCTCTCCCACGCTCCGCCCCGTCCGGAGCGCTTCGGCTATCGCGGGCGCGGCGACGTCGGCGGGCGCGGTGGCCCGCAGCCGAGCCACGACCGCCGCCCGCATGCTCGCGAGCCGCCCGCCGGACATCGCCGCCTGGCGCCATGCGGGGAACCCCTCGCCGGACACGGAGAACCCCAGGTCCGCCACCGGCACCCGCTGATCGCGCAGGGCGTGCACCGGAACGCCGAACACGTCTCCGACGCCGCCCGGCTTGAAGCGGATCCCGGTGAAGGCATCGCCCGCGCGCACCCGCACCGGCATCGGTCCGGTGTCCGGCCCGGCCACGAACGCTCCCGAAGGTCCCCAGATGAGATCAACGCACCCGTCGGGCACCACGAGTCGCGTGCTGTCGGCGTCGGTCACCTGCCGCCACACGCAGGTGACCCGGCCGTCGAAGCCGTCCCCGGGAGGCCGCTCTTCGTACATACCTCCAAGCTACGCACCCCCACCGACAAGAAAGTCACAGCCGCCCGTACGCCTGGAGCGTCCGCAGCCGGTGCACGGTGATGAAGCCACCCCACTCGTGCTCCACCACGGGCGTCCAGATCAGCCAGTTCCCCTGCCACCCGCCCTCCTCCGACTGGGCGGCGGCGAGCGCGTCGAGGTGCCGGTCCAGGACGTCCTGCGTGAACAGCGGCAGCCGCAGCGGCGACGGCGCGAGGTCGAGGGGGAAATGCACCTCGCCGGACGCGTCGGGGTCGAAGGTGACCGTGGCCAGCAGGGCCTCGCGCAGCCGGGCGAACTCGGCCTCGGCCCGTGCCCGGTCGGGGACGAGGTTCAGGAACTGGACGACGGCCCGCGCCTCGTACGGGGTCGTGGCCGAGATGCCGGCGATCGCCGACCAGCAGAAGTCGGTGGCGGGCCCGAGCCATGGATGGTTTACGCCGTGTTTGTGCAGGAGCCCGGCGATCGACGCGGTGGGGATGAGGTTGCCCGGGGGCTCGCCGTCGGTCTCCCACCAGGGCGCATGTGGTGTCTCGCGGACGCTCGGCAGCACGAACGGCACGCCGCCGTCCTTGGCCGTGACCCCCAGGAGGTAGTCGCAGGCGGCGGCCACCATCGGATCGTCGAAGGCGTCCAGCTCGTCGAGGGTCCAGAACGCCACCTCCACCGGCTCCGGCTGGCTGGCCGCCCCGCGCAGGTCCGGTTCGAGCGCGTTGCCGAAGCCGCCGTCGTCGTTCTGGTAGCAACGCAGCGCGTCGAGCACGCGCGTACGTGAGGCACCCCTGAACAGGCCCGCGAACCTGAGCCTGTCGATCAGCCGCCCGTGCAGCAGCAGGTATCTCTCCGCGCGGGAAATCATTTCCATACCGGCGAAGCTACCCACGGCGGGCCGGATTCTCTTGTAAGAATCGGACGCGTGCACCGACGGCTGATCATCCTTGTCTTGTCGGTCACGGAGTGGCGAGAGCCTCCGTGGGCGACATGCGGGCGGCTCGGACGGCCGGGTAGAACCCGGCGATCCCGCCGATGACCAGGGTGGCGAGCACGCCACCGAGCGTGGCCCAGACCGGCACGATCGCCGGCCAGCCCTGGAAGCTCGCGTACGCGGCGGTGACACCGATGCCGAGCACCACTCCGCCCACGCCCCCGATGGCCGACAGCAGCAGGGATTCGGCCAGGAACTGCAGCCTGATCTGCCCGCGGGTGGCGCCGAGCGAGCGGCGCAGCCCGATCTCGGCCCGCCGTTCGAGCACCGAGATCACCATCGTGTTGGCCACGCCGACACCACCGACCAGCAGGGCGACGCCGCCGAGGCCGAGCAGGAGCGCGTTCAGCGTGGCGTCGGTGGCCTGTTTGGCGGCCAGCACGTCCGACGGTCTGGAGACCTCGACCTCGTTGGGGTTCTCCGGGTTGGCGGTGGGCCCCAGCACGTCGCGTACGGCGACGACGGAGGTCTCCTCGGCCCTGGCGTAGATCGTGGTCGGGTAGCCGTCGAAGTTCAGCCGCTCCTCCGCGACCGGCCACCCGATCAGCGCGGCGGTGTCGAGTTCGGGGGCGAGCGGCGCGGGGCCGAGCACGCCGACGACAGTGAACCACTGCTCGCCCAGCCAGACCCGCTGGTCGGGGCCCGCCCGGACGACGCCGAGCCGGTCGGCCGCCTTGGCGCCGAGCACGGTGGCCGGGTACTGCTGGGTGGCCTCGTTCAGCCAGGTGCCGCTGACGACCTGGGCGCCCACGTCGCGCGGCAGGTCGAGGCGGGCGGCCGTGACCGAGATGCTGCCCGACTCGGCCGCCGGGATGTGGTCGTTGCGGTAGACCTTGGCGGGCGTGGTGCCCGTGGCGGTGACCGAGGTGACGGGCGTGATCTGCTCGATCATGCCCTCCGCCTCGGCGGGCAGGTGGGATCCCTCGCCGAAGAGCGTCTGGCCGGGTGAGACGGTGAGCAGGTTCGTGCCGAGCGCTTCGAGCTGGCGGTTCAGGTCCTCCTGGCTGGAGGAGGAGATGCCGACGACGCCGAGCATGGCCGCGATGCCGATGGCGATGCCGAGCGCCGACAGGAACACCCGCAGCGGTCTGGCCCGCAGGCCCGAGCCGCCGACCCTGACGACGTCGCGCGGCCGCATCCGGGCGGGGGTGAGGATGGTGACGGTCATACCCTGGCTCCGTCCACGATGTCCACGGGGTCCACGGGGTCCACGGGGTCCACCACGAGCCCGTCGAGCATCTCGACCTGCCTCGGGAGCGAGGCGGCGATGTCCCGGTCGTGCGTGATGACGACCACGGTGGTGCCGCCCGCGTGCAGCTCGCGCAGCAGGTCCATCACGCCCGCGCCGGAGCGGGAGTCGAGGTTGCCCGTCGGCTCGTCGGCCAGCAGCAGTCGCGGTCCGCCGACCACGGCACGGGCGATCGCTACCCGCTGCCGCTCACCGCCGGACAGCTCGTGCGGGCGGTGGCCGAGCCGGTGCCCCAGCCCGACACGTTCGAGCGCCTCGTAGGCGCGCCGGCGGCGCTCGCGCAGCGAGGGGCCCGCGTAGAGGAGGCCGTCGGCTACGTTGTCCAGCGCGGGTACGCCCGCGGCGAGGTGGAACTGCTGGAACACGAAGCCGATGACGTTCGCCCGCAGCGCGGAGAGCTGCTTGTCGGTGAGCGTGAGCACGTCGTGCCCGGCGATGCTCACGGTGCCGCTCGACGGGCGGTCCAGGGTGCCGATCATGTTGAGCATGGTCGACTTGCCCGAGCCGGACGGGCCGACGATGCCGACGAGCTCGCCGTACTCGATGTCCATGGAGACGCCGCGCAACGCGGCCACCTCCCCGTATTCCTTGCTCACGTCGACCAGTTGGACGATCACTTGGGCACCGCCACGGTCGTACCCTCCTGGACGCCGTCGACCTCCACCTTGCCGTCGGCGAACATGCCGACTTCGACGGCCGCGTACTGGGTGGTGCCGCCCGCCACGACCTGCACGCCGTAGCCGCCCTCCGAGAGGGCGAGCAACGCTCCGACGGGTACGGCCAGCACGTTCTCGCGCTGGGCCGCCACGATCGTGACGTCGACCGGGGCGGAGTCGAACGGCTTCTTCAGACCGCTCACCGACACCTTGACCTCGATCGTGGTGGTGGCGTCGCCGCCGGTGCCCGACTCGGTGGCCACCTTGCCCACGCTGGTGATCCTGCCTTTCACGGTGGAGCCGTCAGGCAGCTCGATCGTGGCCCTGAGGCCCTTCTTGACCAGGTGCGCGTCGGCCACGTCGAGGTTGACGAGGACCTGGCGGGTGGTGCCCGTCGCGGTGAGCACGGGCCCCGCGCCACTGGCGCCGAGCGTGGTCTTGAGGTCGGCGACGCGCAGCGGCCCGCTCTCCACGACCACGTCGGCGGGCCGGACCTTGCCGGTGACCTCCAGGCCGAGGTCCTCCTGCCACTCCTCGACGGCCTCGCGGGTGGCCCAGGTGAACTCCCTGTCGACGTCGAAGCCGGTGTAGCCGAGCTTGGCCAGGTTCCGCTCCAGCATTTCGACGTCTTCGCCCTCGACGCCGTCCTTGAGCACGCGGTAAAGGGGCATGCCGCCATAGAGCAGGGGGCGGCGGTCGGCGTCGACGCTGTAGACGGCCTTGCCTCGGGTGATGGTGGCGCCTTCCGAGGGCAGCCAGGTGATCGTCCCCTGCGACTTGCCGGTGACGGTGATGGTGTCGCCGTAGCCGAGCGTGCCGTCCACGGTCTTGGTCTCGGTGAGCGTTGTACGGACCACCTTGACGGTGGCCGCGGGCGTGCGGGCGGCGACGGCCGTGCCCGAGCCGTCGCCGCCGAAGCCGATGGCGGCGGCCGCGACCGCGGCGGCGAGCAGGGCGACGCCCCCGGCCCAGGCGACCACGCGCAGTGGCCGGCGCCGGCGCGGCCGGCTGGCCGGCACCTCGGAGGCGGCCTCCTTGGGCTTCTCCGTCACTTGTGTCATCGCGCCTGGCCCATCTTCGGGAACTTGCCCCGGCAGGCCTCGTACGCCTTCTTGAACGCCGGGTCGTCCGGCTTGAAGTTGCGCGCCATACCCTTGCCCAAGATCTTGCCGCTGGCGTCGGGGTCGGGCATGTCGACGCCGTTCTCGCGCATGCACGCGGCGAACTGGCGCAGTTGCTCCGTGTCCTCCGGCTTGAGCTCCGCGCGGTTCTTGATCGGCGAGAGGGACCGGCAGGCTTCCAGGGCCTTCTGGATCTTGTCCTTGTCGCCCTTGATGGAGGTCATGGCGGCGAGGCCGCCACCGCCGTCGGGGTCAGGGTCGGGCATGTCGACGCCGTTCTCGCGCATGCACGCGGCGAACTTTCTGGCCTGCTCCTGCGGATCGACGCCGGCCGTGGGCGAGGCGGTGGCAGTGGGTGCGGTGGACGAGGCGGCCTTCACGGAGGCGACTCCCGTCGAACTCGGTTCCGTGCCGCATGCGGTGGCGGCCAGAGCCAGCGCCGCGGTCGCGGTCACGAGGAGGATTCTCTTCATGCTTCGAACGTGCCGAGCGTCGCTCGGAGGAGCCTGGGAGCCGCCTAGGAGCCGGGTAGGAGCACGCGGAAGGTGGCGCCCCGGCCCGGCGCGGAGTCGAGTTCGATCGTGCCGTCGTGGGCGTGCACGATCGCGGCCGCGATGGCCAGGCCCAGTCCCGCCCCGCCGTCGGTCCTGGATCTGCCCTGGCCGACGCGGTAGAGGCGGTCGAAGACGTGGGGGATGTGCCGCTCCGGCACGCCCGGCCCGGTGTCGGCCACCTCGAACACCGCCCTGCCGCGTGAGGTGCCCACGCTCACCGTCACCGACGCGTCCTCCGGGGTGTGGGTGAGGGCGTTGGCGACGAGGTTGGCGGCGACCTGGCGCAGCCGGGCCTCGTCGCCCACCACCGAGACGGGGGCCAGCGTTCCACCCACGCCGCTCAGTTTGACCTGCCTGCCGGGCACCCGGACGCGGGCGTCCCGGATGGTGTCGGCCGCCACCTCCAGCAGGTCGACGGGGTGGCGGTCCATAGGGCGTTCCTGGTCGAGCTGGGCCAGGGTGAGCAGATCGTTGACGAGCATGCCCATCCTGGCGGCCTCCTCCTCGATCCTGCGCATCGTCTCCTGCTCGTCTCCGCCGCCGCGGCGGTAGAGCTCGGCGAAGCCGCGGACCGAGGTGAGCGGGGTGCGCAGCTCGTGTGAGGCATCGGCCAGGAAGCGGCGCATGCGGGACTCGGAGTCGGTCCTGGCGGCGATCTCGTTCTCGACGCGGTCGAGCATGACGTTCATGGCCGCGCCAAGACGGCCCGCCTCGGTGTGCGGGTCGGGGGCGGGGACCCGGCTGGCGAAGTCGCCCATGGCGATCTGGCCGGCCGTACGCTCCATCCTGGTCAGCGGGCGCAGGCCGAGGCGTACGACGGCGTCGGCCGCCAGGCCGAGCAGGAGCAGGATGAGCGCGCTGACGGCGAAGGCGATGGCGACGAGCGAGGCGCGGGTCGCCTCCAGTTCGCCGAGGGACTGCGCGACCACCACGGTGCCGCCGTCGCCGGTCGTGATCGCCTTCAGCCGCCAGGACGGCCCGGTGGTGCCGCTCACCGTGTAGGGATCGCCCACGTGGACGTCGCCGAGCACCGGGCCGGGGTCCGAGTCGCCCGGCAGCTCGCTGACCAGCCTGCCGTCGGCGGAATAGATGTAGATCCTGGCCACGGAGGCGGCCCGCTTGGTCAGCACCTTCTCCCAGTCCATGGTCCGGCCGCCGGAGATCAGGCCGGCCATCATCGGCAGCTTGCCGACCGCGCCGCCCATCGTGTTGAGCTGGGAGTCCACGCGGCGCAGGAGATTGTCGCCGAGCAGCGCGATGCCGACCACGTTGGCCAGCACGAGCGCGACCGTGGTGAGCCCGAGTATCGCCATGACGAGCCGGGCGCGCAGCGTCCACCTGCCCGGCCTCACCGCGGGGTCCTGAGCGTGTAGCCGACACCGCGCACGGTGTGGATGAGCTGCGGCTCGAACTTGTCGATCTTCTTGCGCAGGTAGTAGACGTACGACTCGACGATGCTGGAGTCGCCGTCGAAGTCGTAGCGCCACACGCTGTCGAGGATCTGCGCCTTGCTCACCACCCGTCCGGCGTTCGTCAGCAGGTATTCGAGCAGGTTGAACTCGGTGGGCGACAGATCGACGAGCACGCCGCCGCGGCGTACCTCGTGCGCGGCCACGTCGAGCTCCACGTCGGCGTAGCGCAGCACGTCCTGGTGCCCGGTCTCGGTACGGCTGCGCCGCAGGATGGCCCGGATGCGCAGCACCACCTCCTCCAGGCTGAACGGCTTGGCCACGTAGTCGTCGGCGCCCAGCGTGAGCCCCTGGACACGGTCCTCGACCGTGTCGCGCGCGGTCAGGAACAGCACCGGGACGCTCCCACCGAGCCGCCTGGCCACCTCGAACCCGTCGAGGTCCGCCATCATCACGTCGAGCACCACGATGTCGGGCTCGAACTCCCTGGCGGCCCGCACCGCCTCGGCGCCGGACTCGGCGGTCCTGACCTCGAACGAGACCAGGCGCAACGTCTGGGAGAGCAGGGCACGGATGTTCGGCTCGTCGTCCACGACGAGCACCCTGGCCGGTCGATCCATGGTCAAAGGTCTACCCGAGCCAGTTCAATGCCAGCTCAAAGTCACCGCATGAAGAAGATCGGCCCGCGTGGCCGGAACGGCAGCGAAGCGCCCTGTGGCACGAGGAAGGCGTGGTCGCGGCGGATGCGGATCACGTCGCACTGGCCGTCGGTGATGAGCAGGATCGGGCCGTCCGTCGGGAAGTCGTCGGCCCGCTCCAGCAGGCTGACTCCGGGCTGCAGGATCGTGCCGCCCCGGCCGCGTACCCTGACCCGGTTCGCGATGTCCTCGACCGGCAGGTAGCCGGCGTCGTAGGCGATCGCGTCGCAGAACACCACGCGCGCCCGGGGCACGTCGCGCACCGAGGCGTAGGAGGCGATCGCGCCGAGCGCCTTGCCGAGCAGCTTGACGTCCATCGAGCCCGAGGTGTCCAGCACCACGCCGAACGTGGCCTTCCTGACCACCTCCTCCGGCCGCACCCGGCCGGGGCGCGGGATGTGCGGGGTGGCGGCCTGGCGGCGGGAGGCGCGGGCGTAGGAGCGCCGCGACTCCTCCGGCTGGAAGTGCTCGTCGAACCAGCGGGCCAGCTGCGCGTCCCACGGCAGCGGCGGCTGGTCGAGCGCCCGGATCTCCTGCTCCAGCCCGGCCGGCACGAAGCCGCGGCCCTTGCCCTGGTGGAAGGCCAGGCCCGTGCAGAGCGCGCCGCGGTAGTACTCGTCGAGGTCGACGCCGCCGCCGGCCGGGCGTGGTGGCCGGTCGAGGACGTCGCCGAGGCCGCGCCCGCGCAGCGTGGCGAGCTTCCGCATCCGCCGCAGATCGGTGACGATCGTGTCGTAGACCGCCTCGGCCGACATGCCGGACAGCGTCTGGTCGAACAGCAGCCCTTCGGGCATCTCGCCGACGCCCATCTCGGTCAGCCACCCGTTGATCACGTAGTCGCAGGCGACGTTCCAGATGTACGGCTCGCGCGGACCGACCCGCTCGCCATGGCGGAGCGCGGCGTGCAGCATCTCGTGGGCCAGCACGAACCGCCACTCCTCCTCGGAGTGCCGGGCGAGCGGGTTGACGTAGATCTCGCCGGCCTCCGCGCTGACCGCGGCGATGGAGATCCCCCAGCTCCTGGCCAGCTCGACCTCAGCGACGATCTTCATGCCGGCGGCGAGCGCGCCCAGCAGCGGGTAGGAGGAGACGAACCAGCGCAGCGCCGCGTCCCACGGCCCCTCGACGTGCTTGTCGGCCGTGACGCGCGGGGTGCCCGCCTGGTCGAGCGCGGCGGTGGCCGCCTCGGCGACGCCCACCGCGAACATGGACGGGAAGTCGAAGTGCTCGGCCATCTCCGCCGAGCAGACGCGGAAGTCCTCCTCGCCGAGCGGCTTGTACGCCTCGGGGATGCCGAGCCTGCGCCAGTGCTCCGACAGCGTGACCTCGTCCTGCTCGGGCAGTTCGGCGGGCAGCGGCGCGGGGCAGCGGCCGATCTTGAGTGTGCGCAGGAACCGGTCGACGGCCAGGCAGCACGCGGCCCGGTAGGCGGGCTCGGGACGGTCGCCTTCGACGTCCTTCGGCGCGCAGGTGCGCGGATCGGCGTGGCCGAAGCCGAGATGGAGCAGCAGGTGGGCGAAGATCCACGCCCACTCGGCCGCCTCGGCACGGCGGCGGGGGTGGTGGCGGATGTCCCCGTCCTCCGTCACCACCGCCCAGGTGTCGGCCGGCAGCTCCCCCTCATCCGCCGCGTAGAGCCAGCTGTGGTAGACGGAGAACAGCGGGTGCCGGTCGACGAGCTGCCAGCCCTTGCCCACCTCGGCGCGCCACGGGTCGGCCTTGGCCTTGTTGCGGGGGCTCATGACCGGGCCGCCATCAGTCTGGGCACGTCCCTGCCGACCTCGACGAGGAACCAGGTGGGCAGCGCGGGCGCGCCGTTCGCGTCGGAGGCGATGACGAGCTGGGCGCACTCCAGCGAGATCTCGGCCAGCTCGACCAGCAGCGTCTTGGCACGGAAGCCCAGGTCACGGCCTCTGGAGGAGGCGCCGCGCTTGTCCGCGGGCAGCTCCTTGACCAGCCGGGCCCGGAACGCCTCGGCCAGGAAGTAGAGCAGGTCGCGCTCCTCGGGCCGGCGCGGCCACGGCGCCTCTCCCTTGATCACCGCGTTGAGGTCGTAGGCGTGCCGGACGGTCTTGACGTAGGCGCGGAAGGCGGAGGCGTGGTTGGCGGTGAGGGTGCCGAACGCGAGCATGGCGAGCGTCTCGTCGGCGACGTCGTCGCCGTAGGAGGTCAGCACGTCGGAGAGCATGTGCCAGGCGCGCGGCGAGGAGAACGGCTCCTCGGTCTTGGGCGGCGCGCTCCACAGGTGGTCGGGCCGCTGCACCAGGTAGTCGACGATCCACGGGTGGATGCCGTTGGCGGCGGCCCACTTGAGCCAGTCGTCGGGCGAGGCCCGCAGGTGTACGTGGACCAGCCGGTTGATCAGCGCGGAGGCCATCGGGCGGGCGAGCGCGTTGTCGGTGGCCCGGTTGCCGGCGCCGATCACGACGGACCCGGCGGGCAGCTCATAGGTGCCGATCCTGCGGTCGAGGATCAGCGAGTAGAACGCCTTCTGCACCTCGGGCGCCGAGGCGTTGAGCTCGTCGAGGAAGAGGCAGTAGGGCTCGGCGCGGGCGATCGACTCGGGTGGCGCGAACCGGCTGCGGCCGTCGACCAGCTCGGGCACCCCGATGAGGTCCTCGGGCGCGAGCTGGGTGCCGAGCAGGGTCACACAGTCGAGGCCGAGGGAGTCGGCGAACTCGCGGACGAGCGAGCTCTTGCCGATTCCGGGCGCGCCCCACAGGAACACCGGCCGGACGACGGCGACGTGCAGCAGCAGCTCGGGGAGCTGCTGCGGAGTGACCGTCACCGTCGCCTGCACGGCTTCAGAGTGGCGAACGCCGGGTGGGCCGCGCATCTGGTTTTTTATTGGGTTGCCCCGTCGACGACGGCGTCCCTAGCATCGAGCGCATGTATTGCCTCTGCTTCATGCGTCTGCGCAGCGACCGGGCTCGGGCCCGCTAGCTGACGCGGTTACGACCTAGGCGTCCGCCGGCGCGCCCCGGGCCCTTCGAGAGACCCATACATCTCGAAGACCCGAGAGGGCGGCTGTGGCGCAGAACTTCGCGCACGGAAACTATTCACATACTCAGAAGAACGCCAGGAACAGCGGCGGTCGCACGCCCAGAGACCGGGCCAGGCGCGCCTTGTCGCAGAATTTCCTGGTCGACCGGCATGCCGTCGAGCTGGTGGTCAAGGCGGCCGCCCCCGACGGCCTGGTGCTCGAACCCGGCTCGGGCGAGGGCGTACTGACCTGGGCGCTGGCCGAAGCCGGAGCCCAGGTGATCGGCTACGAGATCGACCCGCGGCTGGCCGGCCGGCTCGCCGCGGGGACCCGCGACGATCCCCGGATCGACGTGGTCAGAGCCGACTTCACGACCGCGCGGGCGCCGGGCGAGCCGTTCGCGGTCGTCGGCAACATCCCCTACTCGGTCACCTCGCGGATCGTCGGCTGGTGCCTGCGGGCGCCGGGGCTCACCTCGGCGACGCTGCTCACCCAGCGGGAGTACGCCCGCAAGCGCTCGGGCGACTACGGCCGCTGGAGCATGGTGACAGTGGAGTCGTGGCCGTGGTTCCACTGGCTGCTGGGCGACCGGATCGGCAGGGAGAGCTTCCGGCCGATCCCGTCGGTCGACTCGGCGATCCTGCGGATCGAGCGGCGGCCCACACCGCTGGTCGAGGCGCGGCGCGGCTACCAGGAGCTGGTGGAAGTGGGGTTCAGCGGGGTCGGCGGCTCGGTGCGCGCCTCGCTGAGACGCCACTACGAGGGGGCGGACGCAGCCGTCGCCGCGGCGGGCATCGCTCGCGACACGGTCGTGGGGCACGTCCACCCCGACCAGTGGATCACGTTGTGGGAGCGGCTATGCCGCTGACGTGACCGTGGCCTTCTCCGCCGGCCCGACGGGCGGGGCGAGCACCTGGGCCGCCGGGGACCGGCGGCCCCAGGGCATCGCCATGAGCAGGATCGGCAGCAGCACGATCGACGCTCTCGACCAGTCGCGGTGCAGCAGCCACCAGGCGTTGTCGCCGAACTGGGTCATGTACAGATAGCCGTACGCCGACCACAACGAGACACCGATGATCGCCGGCCAGGCGAACCTCGTGGGCCTGGCGATCAGGAACGGCATGAACCACAGGAGGTATTGGGCGCCCAACCGCGGCGTGACGACCATGAAGATCAGCAGGATGGCCGTGGTCATGTCGATCGGGTCGGCCCGCCGCCAGAGCAGCACCGCGAGGACGACGCAGATGTAGATCAGGTAGGTGCCGATCTTGGCCAGGCCGGGGATCAGCGCCCAGTCGCCGCCGGTGAAGTGCGGCGTCCAGCCCCACTCTCCGATGATCGGCCGGATGTCCTGAATGGTCGCGATGACCGCGGGGATCTGCTTGAGCGACGTGCCGGCGAAGACCGGCAGCGTGACCAGGAAGAACACCGGCAGCGCGCCGGTCATGAACAGTGCGGCGATCCTGGCCCGCAGGTTGGGCAGGAGCAGCAGCATGCCGGGGATCAGCCAGATCGGCCAGCTCTTCGCGCACAGGGCCAGGCCCATCAGCAGGCCGGCCAGCGCGCCGCGCTTCAGATCGGCGCGGTCCATCGGACCCGGCATGAGGGCGCGGTGGAGCATGCCGCCGCGGCCGACGATCCGGCGCAGCGACGGCCGCCAGCCGTAGGCCGCCACGCCGTGGCGTACCTTGGCCACCACCCGGGTCGTGACGCCGGCCCGCTCGGGCGAGCCGGGGCCGCGGGCCACCACGAAGGCGGCCACGCCGAAGACCAGCGCCACCGGCTCGACCTGGCCATGGATGCAGGCGACGAGCAGGGCGAGCGGGTTGAGCGCGTACTGCAGGGCGCGCAGCGACGCCTTGGGGCCGCCGGCCAGCCTGGCGACCAGCGGGATCAGCACGATATCGGCGACCACGGTGACCAGGCGCCCGGCGTAGACCCACGGGATGCCCAGCCACAGCAGGATCCCGTAGACATAGGGGATGGTCGGCAGGAAGTGCCAGCCGCCCTCGCTGGCCAAAACCGGGTCCTGTCCGTTCAACACCGCCTGACCCGCCGGCTGGAAGCTCTCCATAAAGTCGACGGGCTGCCAGGAGTCGTGGGCCGCGGCGAACATCAGCACCACGCGTACGGCCACGCCGACCAGGACGGAGACAAGGAGAGGGGGTCGCCAGTCACGCCATTGGGCGATGAGAGCGAGCAAGACACCTGCGACGAGGATCGTCCCCGTGAGAACTGCGTAATCCATGGCGGCTTCTAGCCTGCCGTACTCGTCTGAGTACTTCCACCGAGGGTTCCGATTCTTAACTCTGACATGGCGGGTCGTAACGCGATAGAACATGACCCTCTGTGCTGAACTTTTCTCATGGGGGGATCGCAGGTCAACCAGGCTCTGGTCAGGCTCTACTTCGAGGTGAAAGACGGGCTGCGTGACCCGGTCGCGGCCTGGGCGAAACTCACAGGAAATTCGCAGGTGTACCAGCGGGCCAGGGGTGGACGACGGGTTCCGCTGGACGACGGGACGGCGGCCGAGCTGACCGCCGCCGCGATCGTGCACACGGCCACCGAGCACGGCGCGGACCGGGTGGCCGCGCTGTCCACCTCGCCGCTCGCCGGGCTGGTCGGCGGCCTGGGCGGCGCGGTGCTGACCGAGCAGTCCAGCGTGCCGGACCAGCTGCTCGGCCAAGGTTTCCCCGGCACGTCGTCGGCGGACTGGCCATTGGCGGCGTATGTGCTGCTGTGGGGGGAGAACAACAGGCTCGTCCGCACGCCCGACATGCCCCTGGTGATCGCCGGGCGCTACAAGGGCCAGAAGGTCGTGGCGATCGGGCCGCATCCGACGCGCCTGTCGGACGAGACCCTGGTCGTGCGGCCGGGCACCGACGGCGCGCTGGCCATGGCCATGGGGCATGTGCTGCTCAAGGAGTTCTTCCTGGAGCGGGCGGCGTTCGCCGGGCACGCGATGGAGCGCACGGACCTGCCGTTCCTGGTGCGGCTGCGCGAACACGGCGGCGCCTTCGTGGCCGGCGGGCTGACCGGGCGGCCCGCCGAAGGGCTGAGCGTGTACGGCGGCGACTCCGTGGAGGTGCTGCTGCCGCGCTTCGACGACGGGCCCGGGGTGCTGCGCCGCGGGGTGCCGGTGATCAGGGACGGCGACGAGCCGGTGACGACGGTGTTCGACCTGCTGCTGGCGGTGTACGGGGTGGCCCGCGACGGGTTGCCGGGCTGCTGGCCCGATGGATATGGCGATCGCGGTGAGCCGTACACGCCCGCCTGGCAGGAGGCGTACACGGGCGTTACCGCCGCGCGCACGCTGAAGATCGCGCGGGAGCTGGGGGCGACGGCGGAGCGGACCGGTGGCCGGTGCATGATCGTGCCCGGGCGGCTGGAGACGGACCACGCCGACACGGCCTACCGGGCGATGCTGGCGTTGCTCGTCCTGACCGGCTGCGGCGGCGGCTGGGCGCAGGCCGGGGCGGGGCCGGCCATCCCGCTAGTGCCGTACCTGTGCCTGCACGCGTGCGGCGAGGACGGCACGGATGTGGGCGCGCTGAGCTGGCCGCTGGCCGAGGGGCTGTTCGACCGGCGGTCGTCGCGGTCGATGCTGCTCGAAGCGGTGCGTGACGGCTTGCCGATGGCGCCGTCGCCGCGGGTGCTGGCCATCCCGCGTCCGATCTATCCGCTTCCGCCTGAGGTGGAGCTGCTCATCGGGCCCGACGACCGGTGTGACCTCGCGCCGCCCGACGCCCATCTGGTGGCGGACGCGGTGGCCAAGCTGACCGTCGATCACATGGAGCCCGCCCCGCCGGGTCCGGCGGCGGTCGCCGCCCGAGGGCGGATGCGGTTGCTGATCGATCACGCGTGGATGCACGAGTACGGGGAGGCCCTGCCGACCTATCGTCCGCCGGGGCAGGGCCTGCCCGTGAAGCCCACCCAGTTGGTGCGCTAGCCCGCGATCATCCGGTGAACCCCTTGAAGATGCCGGTGAACTCGTACGCCGACTGGGCGATCCCGCTGCACGTCGGCGAGACGCTGCCGTTGGGACAGCCGCCGTTGTCGCGGCCCGCCGACCAGAAGCCGACGAAACCGATGTGGTTGGCGTTGGCCCAGTCGCGCAGCTTGCGGGCGTCGGCCTGAGTGGTGGTCTGGCCCGTGTCGTTCTTGCCGATCATCGGGGTGACGCCGAGCATCCGCTTGAGCTGGGCATCGGTCTTCGACGGCCACACGCCCTTCATCTGGCCGAGCGTCGCCTGGGCGGCTGAGACCATCGCGTCGCCCCAGTTGCCGGTGTAGCCGAAGTCCATGACCATCGGGTTGACGATCACGTTCAGGCCCTTGGCGGCGGCGTCCTGCAGGATCTGCACCGAGAACGGGTCGAGCCCGTAGTCCTGTGCCTGCACGCGCAGCGTGTACCGCACCACGGTGCCGCGTTCGGACTGCAACTGCTTCAGCGCGCTGTTGACCTTGTTCACATCGATCGACGCCTCGACGTCGACGTCCAGCTGGTTCGTGCCGACCGCGTCGAGCACCTTCTTGTAGGCGGCGAGCAGGGTGGCGGTGGTACCGCAGTTGTGCTCCAGGTACGGGCCCTGGGCACCGCCGCTGGCGACGACCACCTGGCCGCCCTGGGCCTGGAGCGCCTTGACGTCGTTGATGATCCTCGAGTCGGTGAGCGGGATGACCCCGCCCCAGGCCGGGTTGCAGCCCGTGCTGTCGCCGAGCACGAAGGCCAGCGTGTAGTTCTTCACCCCGGTCGCGGCGGCGGCGCCGGCCAGGGACGGGGTGTTCATGGTGATGTCGATGTAGGGCGCGTAGCGGATGTCGCCGGCCGGCGGCGTGGTGTCGTTGGTGGTCTTCCCGCTGACGGAGGCCGTGTACGCCGAGCAGTTGCCGGCGGCGTCGCACGCCCTGACGCGGAACCCGTAGGTCGTGGCGGCGCTGAGCCCGGTGGCCGTGTAGGTGGTGCCGGTGACCGCCGTGGGAGCCGCGTTGCCCCTGGACACCTCATAGCGGGCGACGCTGCCGGAGTTGTCGGTGGAGGCGGACCATGTCACGGTCAGGCTGGAGTTGGTGGCGCCGCCGACCGCCGGGCTTCCCGGCACGGTCGGCGCCTGGGTGTCCGGGGCGCCGCCCGGTCCGTCGAGCACGACGTCATCGGCGTAGTAGGCGCCCTGGCCGTACCAGCCGTTGACGTAGACGATCACGCTCGTCACACCCGCGCCGGTGGTGAACGAGGTTTTCAGCTGCTGCCATTGACCGCCCGGGGCGCCCCAGGTGCTGACGTCGATCCCGGTGCCCGTCGCCCCCAGGAAGATGTAGTTGCCCTGGACCCAGGCCGACAGCTGGTAGGTCATGTTGGGCTGGACCGTCACGGTCTGCTGGCATCTGGCGTAGTCATTGCCCGCCGGGGTGGCCTGTAGTGCCTTCGTACCGCTGTGAACGGGCTGCGACACCGCCTGCGCGGCGGCTGAGGCCGAGCAGCTCCAGCCGGACAGGGCGGACTCGAAGCCGGGGTTCGTCAGGATGTTGGCGGCTGAGGCGGGTGTGGCGTGGAGGGCTATGAGGCCCAGGGCGATGGCGGCGGTCGCCGCGAGTCCTCGCAAGTTCATAGAGGTCCCTTACGTTCTCGGGTCTCTGCACGCTCTGTCTTCGTGCGACTCGTCTTCGTGCGACTCGGGTCTTCGAGCGACTCGGGTCTTCGATGAAAGTGCCGCAGCGCTCCGTGGGCCACCCGTCGCACCGGCGGCGGGACGCCGGTGCGACGGGTGCGGTGGGCCGGTCCCGGTTCAGAAGCCCGTCCCGGTTCAGAAGCCGGTCCCGGTTCAGAAGCCGGTCCCGGTTCAGAAGCCGGTCCCGGTTCAGAAGCCGGTCCCGGTTCAGAAGCCGGCGGTGATCCTGGTGAAGTCCCAGTTCGACTGGGCGATCCCGCTGCAGTTGGACACGACCCCGCCGCCCGGACACGGCCGGTCGCGGTTGACGGCCCAGTACGCGAGCCTGGTCAGGCCGTTGTTCCTGGCGTAGTCACGGATCTGGGTCCAGGTGGCCGTGGAGGTGAGCTCCTGCTGGTCCGACAGACCGTTCATGCCCGAGATGCCCATGTGCGCGTACGCCTGGGCGTCCGACCAGCCGAAGGCCGTCTTGAGGGTGTTCTTCAGCCCTTCGGAGGCGTTGACCGTGCTCTGGTACATGTTCGAGCCGCCGCCGAAGTCGAACGGCATGATCGTGTAGTTGTCGATCGGGACCGCGAGCTCCTTCGAGCGGTTGATCAGGCGGGTGCCCCAGTAGGTGGGGCCGGTGGTCGAGGTGCCGAAGGTGACGACGACCTTGACGTTGGGGTTGTTCTGCTTGACGATCTTGAGGCCGTTCAGGATGCGGTCCTGGACCGCCTCGCTCTCGAACTCGTCGGTGTTCTCGATGTCGAAGTCGACGGCCGCGGGACCGACGGCGTTGATGACCGTCTGCACCGCGCCGGCGAACGCCGAGGGCGAGGAGCAGTTCGGGCCGAGCTTGTTGCCCGACCAGCCGCCGAACGAGACCTGCACGCTGCCACCGGCCGACTTGATGGCCGAGATCGCCTGCGCGTCGGCGCCACCGGTGAGTGGACGGCTGCCGTCCCAGGCCGCGTTGCAGCCGCCGCTGGACAGGATGAACGCCATCGTGAACGACTTGACGCCGGTCGCGCTCATCACCGAGGCGGGCGCGGGCGGGTCGCCCCAGCCCATGTAGAGGTAGGGCGCGCCGGGCAGCTTGCTGCCACCGCCGGTGCAGCCGGTGGTCGTCCCGGAGACCGCGGCGCTGGAGGCCGACTCTCCTACCGAGTTGTACGCCCTGACGGTGAAGGTATGCGAGGTGCAGGTGCCCAGGGAACCGATGGTGGCCGAGGTCCCGGTGACGGTGGCCTTGACCGTGCTGCCCTCGTACACGCGATAGCCGGTGACCGTGCCCGACGACGCGCCCCACGACAGGGAGAGCGAGCTGTTCGTGGACCCGCTGACGCTCGGCGAGCCCGGCTGGCCGGGGGCGCCGGTGCCGGCCGAGGTGGTGGCGGTGACGGAGTTGCTGGCGGCGGAGAGGTTCCCGGCGGCGTCACGGGCGCGGACCGTGTAGGTGTAGCCGGTGGAGGCCGCGAGCCCGCCGTCGGTGTAGGTGGTGCCGGTGGCCGTCGTCACCAGCGTCGAGCCCCGGTAGACGTTGTAGCCGGTGACGCCGACGTTGTCGGTGGAGGCGTTCCAGGCCAGCGAGACGCTGCTGGAGGTCGTGCCGGTCGAGCGGAGGTTGCCCGGCACCGAGGGGGCGGTGGTGTCGCCGCCGCCGCCGGAGACGGTCTTCCACAGGGCGGGCACGGCATCTGGCGTCCAGTCGGGCTGGGAGGTGTGGGCCTGGATGCACTCGTAGTCGACGCCGTTGTAGGTGACGCGGGTGCCCACGGCGTAGGCCGTCCATGCCGTCCACGCGGGGTAGGCGAGGGCCACGGCCCCATAGGCGCTGGTCGAGACGGTGGTGAGCCCGGCCCCCAGCATGGCCAGGGCGGCGAGTAAGGCGAGGAACATGCGGCGAAATCTCATGGCATTCCCTGGTGGTGCGGCTTGACGGGTCATGTCCTTGTGGCGTGCCGTACGGCTCGCGCCGGGGGGTGAGAGCGCGAGCCGTACGGCATGGGCCCGCGAGGTGGGGCGGGCCACTGGGGGGTGGCAGCAGGAGGGGTTCGCTTTGCTCGGCCAGTCAGAGTGGGAGGGGAGCGGCCCACGTCGGAGGGTCACTTCGACGGCCCGCCACACTCTGGGTCAGAGTGGGCGAGGGCGGCGGAGACCGGGACATGGCTTCCTGATTCATGATTTCTTTTAGGAAAGTTTCCTAAGAGTTGCCGCGATCGTAGCCTTGACACCGGGGTCTTACAAGACCCAAAGATGAGGTCCGAAAGGCACGGCTACGGCGGAGCACCCGGACTCGGTGCTCCGCCGTAGTGACCGATCGCGGGACGATCAGTTCTGCTGGGTGATGCGGACGTCGTCGACGCCCGCTTCGACCAGGGACGCGCCGGAGGTGTCGGCGGCGTCGATGAGAATGCGGACCGTCTGCCCCGCGTACGCGCTCAGACTGGCCGTGGCCGTGGCCCACGCCCCGTTGCGGTTGGCCGCCGCGCCGGCCTGCTGGAAGACGGTGGTCGTGGTGTTGCCGGCCACCCTGACCCGGAAGTAGTCGGCGCTGGAGGCGTTCGAGCCGTGCGCCAGGTACCACGACAGCGAGAGGCTGAGCGTGCCGGTGGCGGGCAGCGTGATAGGCGGCGACTGGATCGAGGTGCTGCCGCCGTCGACGTCGAAGTCACCCGCGGAGGTGCCCGCGAGGCGGCCCGTCACCAGGTCGTTGGTGCCGCTGACCGTGCTGCCGAGTTGCTTGGCGCCGGAGGAGGAGGTGGCCTCCGGGACACCGCGCTCCCACGCGCCGGCGGTGGCCGTGTCCGTGGAGTTCGCGTTGACGGTCCAGCCGGTGCTCGTCTCGAAGGTGTCGGAGTAGACGGTGACGGGCGGGGTGCCGGTGCCGCAGTACTGGGTCTCCTTGCCGATGATCCGGTAGACGCAGTCGGAGTACTCGAGGAAGCGGAGCACCGCCTCCCTGTTCCGGGTGGTCTGCGGGACGATCTGCTCGTCCGGCGGGTAGAAGCCCGGGTTGGAGCTGACGGGATACATCTCGAAGGTGAAGCTGAAGATCTTGTAGGCGCCCCACAGCCAGTCGTCGATCGTCCCGTCGGTGATGTAGAGGTCGCTGGACTGCTGCGGGGTGTAGGTGTTGGTAGAGGCCATGTTCCGGCCGAGCGCCGCGAAGGCGTCGTGGTCGTCCTGGGTCAGGCCGGGGGCGGTGTCGTCGAAGGTGAAGCCGTAGGGCCACAGGACGAGTTCGGCGTAGGTGTGGAAGTCGATGTTCGACTTGATCTGCTGGACGCCGCCGACGACCCGGCCGCGTACGAAGTTGGCCGTGGCCCTGACCTCGGGCGCCGACTCGGCCGCCGCGCCGCGGTAGGTCTCGCTGGAGGTGCTGCCGGAGGAGCCGCCGCAGCAGCCGAAGTTGTAGGCCCAGTTACGGTTCAGGTCGATCCCGACGGCCGACGAGCCGCTGTTCGGCTGGCGGTTCTTGCGCCAGGAGCGGTAGGAGCCGCTGGCGATGTCGTACTCGCCGCCGTCCGGGTTCAGGTCCGGCATGATCCAGATCTCCCGGGAGTTCACCAGGTTCGTGATCCGGGCATCGGTGCCGTAGTTGTCCACCAGCAGGTGCGTCAGGTAGAGCGCCATCTCCACCGTGAGGTGCTCGCGGGCGTGCTGGTGCGCGGTGAAGAGCACCTCCGGCTCGGCCTCGTCGGTCGCGACGTTGTCGCTGATCTTGACGACGCGCAGGGCTCTGCCCTCGTACGACGTGCCGTACGTGGAGACGGTCGCGAGGCCCGGATGAGCGGCGACGAGCGCGTCGATGTCGGCGTTCGCCTCGGCGTAGTTGTGGTAGCCGGAGTCCGCCGACGGGAAGTCAAAGGTCCCGAGAGCGCCGGACGGCGATAACGGGCGCGGCACCTCCGAGACCCGGTAACCGAGGCGCCTGATCGCATCCACCTCGGCGACCGTGGCGGTGATCAGGACCGATCCCGTGGCCACCTCGTCGATCGCCGCGCCGGTCGCGGCGACGGCGCTGCGTTGCTGGGCGTTCGCCGGTCCCTCCACGCGATACTGCCGGTTCGGCGGCGGCTCCGCGGCGGCCCCGGCTCCGGTCATGCCGGTCAGGCAGACCAGGCCGAGGACGGCGAGCAGGATGACAAAACGGCGTTTCACCTAGTCCTCCTCGAGCGCGTGGGATGTCGTTTGACACGCGCCTGAACCGAGGGTGAGGACGTTGCGGTGGTTGGGAAAGGCCCAACTTTCCGGCCCGTCCGGTGGGCCCGTTTCCTGCCGGCTCCAGGGCCTGACAGACAGGTGACAGGTTATTGCCAGCCCTCTACCAGGGCGTTTCGACACGCTGAGCGACATGAGCCGTCGCCGTCAAGCTGATCGACGTGCACCCCGGCGGCCGGGCCGAGTTGCTGACCGACGCCATCACCCGGGTGACGGACCTGGCACCCGGCGAGGTGCGCGAGGTCAGGGTCGAGCTGGGCGCGATCTCGAACCTCTTCCGCCCCGGACACCGGATCAGGATCGACGTGGCCGGATCGAACTTCCCCAGGTTCGCCAGGAACCCCCACAAGGGCACGACCACGGTCCACGCCCCCTCCTACGCGATGCTGCCGATCATCTCGTAGACCTCCTGCCTGGTCATGGTGGCGCCCTTGCCGTACAAGTCGTCGTAGCGCGCGTCACCGAGCGCGGCCTTGGCCGACGCCGTCCCCACGATGGTGTCGGCCGACGCGTCGGGCGGCTCGACGGCGGCCGACGCGCCGAACAGGACGGCCGCGCGGTCGGGGTCACCGCCCGACAGCTCGGCCAGCGCGCACCCGGCCAGCACGATCGACAGGTACGGCAGATCCGGCGTGGGCCCCAGCAGGCCGAGCGCCAGGCAGTGCTGTTCGAGCCCGGCCGCTGGGTCGCCACCGGCCGTCAGCGCCCTGCCGTAGCCGGCGTGCACCGCCACCGCGAGCTGCGGAATCGGCGGTGCCTCGGCCAGCAGCGGGAACAGGTCGCGGTAGGTGGCCAGGCTCGTCTCGACATCGCCGAGCCGGTAGGCCAGCGCGGCCTCCCCCAGGCCGAGCTGGATGAGCGTGAACGCCGAGATCTCCGCATCCGCACCGGCCCGGTCGTCGGCCCGGTCGGCGATTCCGCCAGAGGCCCTATCGGTGGTTTCGTCGGCGGCCCGGCCGGTGATCCGGTCCGCCGCGACTCCGCGTCGAGCCCTGGCCAGGTCGGCGGCGGCGCCGTCAAGGTCGCCGCTCTGCGCGCGGAGCGTCGCCATCCGCGTCAGCGTCGAGATCGTCTCCTCCGAGCTCGCCCACTCGCTGGTGAGCGACTGGGTCTCGGCGATCAGATCGTCCGTGGGCGCGCCGCGCGCGGCGCGCAGCGCGGCCAGATTCAGCAGCGCCTCGCTCAGCCCCCACCGTTCGCCCAGCTTCCTGAACCCGGCCACCGCCTGCTCGAGCCGCTCTTCGGACCGGTGCGGGCCGCCGATCATCCTGGCCGAGCTGGCCAGCCAGAGGTCGTCGCTCTCGGCGAAGTGATCGAGCAGCGCGGCGGCCCGGTCGTCCTCCCCCGCCGCGCTCGCCATGACGGCCCGGCTGATCAGCATCAGCGGGTGGACGGGCCCTTCCCGCTCCGCCGCCGTGATCAGCTCGTCCATCCGCACGGACAGGGCCTGCATGGCCGCCCGATCATTGACGATCGTCGCGAACTTACTCACCCAACCCGCGAACAGACAGGCCACGTACGCCCTCACCAGGCCCGGAGGCGGGGTGTCGCCCGCCAGGTCGAGCACCTGCCCCGTCCAGCTCGCGCTCTCGTGCCGGTAGCCGCACATCCACCAATACCAGTTGAGTGCCGCGCAGAGCCGCAGCGCGATCTCCACGTCGCGCTCGTCGAGCGCCCAGCGCAGCGCCACCGAGCAGTCGTCGCGCTCGGCCGAGAGCCGCTCGATCCACTCGATCTGCGCGCCGGTCCGTAACTGCGGAACCGCCCGTTCGGCGAGATCGAGCAGGTATACGGCATGCCGCCGCCGGTACGCCGCCATCTCCCCGGACTCGGCCAACCGGTCGGCGGCGTACGCGCGGATCGTCTCCAGCATCGAATAGCGGCCCGCCGGCGACACCTGGACCAGCGACTTGTCGGCCAGCGCGCCCAGCACGTGGGCGGTGCCACCGCACACCGCCTCGACGGATTCGAGCGTGGCGCCGCCCGCGAAGACCGCGAACCCGCGGGCCAGCTCGCGTTCGGGCTCGTCGAGCAGGTCCCAGCTCCACTCCACCACCGCCCTGAGCGTCTGCTGGCGGGGCAACGCCGTCCGGCTGCCGCCCGTCAGCAGCCGGAAGCGATCGTCGATGCGGTCGGCGAGCTGCCGCGGCGTCATCGTCCGCAGCCGGGCCGCGGCCAGCTCGATGGCCAGCGGCATGCCGTCCAGCCGGCGGCACAGGGCCACCACGGCCGCGACGTTCCCCTCGTCGAGGGCGAACGCGGGCCGGGCGGCGGTGGCGCGGTCGAGCAGCAGGCGTACCGACGGGTATTCGGCCGCTCGGGTCGCGTCCACGCCGGTCGGGGGCGGCTCCAGCGGCGGGATGGGCGTCAGCCGCTCCCCCGGCACGCCGAGCTGCTCACGGCTGGTGGCCAGCACGTGCAGGCCGGGGCAGCCGGCCAGCAGGTCATCGGCCAGGCGCGCGGCGTCGTCGACGAGGTGCTCGCAGTTGTCCAGCACGATCAGCACCCGGCGCTCGCCCAGAGCCTCGACCACCTGCTGGAGTGCTCGCCTCCCTCCCGGCCGCCCGTCCGCCCAGGTGCCCGGCGTGTCCGGCCCTTGGCGCGGATAGCCGGTCACCTCCGGCTTGTGATGCGCGTGGCCGGGCCGGTCGTCGCGCAGGCCGAGGGCGTCGAGCACCGCGCCGGGCAGGGCCGCGGGGTCGGTGACGGAGGCCAGCTCGACCATCCACGTGCCGTCGAACCGCGCGCCCATGCGCAGGGCCGCCTCGGCGGCCAACCTGGTCTTACCCGCGCCGCCCGGGCCGACGATCGTGATCATCCGGGCGTGGCCGAGGACGGTGGTCAGCAGGTCCAGCTCGTCCTCGCGGCCGATGAACGTGGTCAGGGGCACCCGGACGTTGCCCTTGGGCAGGCCCTTGGGAGGGTTCTGCCGTACGGGAACCTCGCCCGACACGACGGCCAGGTGGGCGGCGCGCAGCTCGGGCCCCGGGTCCACGCCGAGCTCGTCGGCGAGCGTCCGGCGGGTGCGCTCGAACAGGGCCAGCGCGTCGGCCTGCCGCCCGGCGGCGGCCAGCCCGCGCATCTCCAGCGCGCACAGCCGCTCGCGGAGGGGGTGCGCGGCCACCTCCGCGCCCAGGTCGGCCGCCAGCCCGGCCGCCAGTCGCGCCTCGGCGCGGGTCTCGACGGCGGCCAGCCGGTCCTCCTCCAGCCCGGCGGCCACGTTGGCCAGGTACGGCACGGCGCCCAGGCCGGCGAGCGCGGGCCCCCGCCAGAGCGCGAGCGCCTCATCGAGCTTCGCGAGACCGATCAGATCGAGCTTCGCGAAGCCGGTCAGGCGGCGAAAGCGCAGCGCGTCGACCTCCTCGGCGTCGACGGCCAGCACATAGCCACCCGCCCGGCTCTCCACGATCTCGTACGGCCTGAGCGCCACGCGCAGCCGCCTGACCAGCGTCTGCAGCGCGTTGGCGGCGTTGACCGGCGGCTCCTGCGGCCAGAGCATGTCGATGAGCCGCTCCGACGTGACAGTCCGTCCGGCTTCGAGGGCGAGAATGGCCAGGAGCGCCCGTAACCGGAACCCGCCGACCGCGATCGGCTCCGCGCCGGTCACTTCCAGTGTCCCCAGGATGGATATCCGCACAAAACCATCCTGCCGCTTTCCCCCGGATGACCGCTCAAGTGGTACGGCTCGCGCGACCACCCCTAGCCACGCGAGCCGTACCCACTCTCAAACGGCGAACCCGCCGAACAACAGCGCGGCCAGCCTCAGCGCCAGCAGCAGGCATGCCGGGTTTCATACTAAACCTACATGAAATAAATATAAAGAGCCCGGCGCGGTGACGAATGCCAGGGGCTGGCGGGCATGTACCGGCCGCTGTCCCTCGGGGATGAAGGCGGTCGACAACAGGTACCTGCCGCCCGCCGACAGCGAGGGCGCGCTGCTGTCGGCGGGCGCGTTCGGGCACGCGGGCATGGGCGGCTCGCTCGGCTACCAGCAAGCCCATGGTGGGATTTGGTACGCGCCGAGGGATTAATCGCGCGATATCCTGGCTTGTCCTTACGCATTGAGGAGCGAGCGGCATGTTCTTCGGTATCACGGATCTATCGACCTATGTCCTCGGTGCCTTCCTCATCATCCTGCTGCCGGGCCCCAACTCCCTGTACGTCCTGAGTGCGGCGGCCCAGCACGGAGTGCGGCACGGCTACCGGGCCGCGGCGGGCGTCTTCGTCGGCGACACGGTCCTGATGGCCCTCGCGGCCGCGGGCGCGGCGTCCCTGCTGCGCTCCAGTCCGGTGCTGTTCAACATCGTCAAGTACGCGGGCGCCGGCTACCTGGCGTGGATCGGCTTCCAGATGCTGCGGAGCGCTTGGCGCGCCTGGCGCTCCCGGCCCGGCACCGCCGAGACCGCCGGCACCGGCGCGGCCGAGACCGCCGCCCCGGCCGAGACCGTTGGCTCCGCCCAGGCGGAGACCGCCGCCCCGGGCAACCGTCTGCGCCCGTTCCGCAAGGCGCTGACGATCAGCCTGCTCAACCCCAAAGCGATCCTCTTCTTCATCTCGTTCTTCATCCAGTTCGTGGACCCGGGCTACAGCGCGCCCGTGCTGTCGTTCCTCATCCTGGGCGCGATCATCCAGGTCTTCAGCCTGCTCTACCTCACCGCGCTCATCCTCGGGGGCACCTTCCTGGCCACCCAGTTCCGCGCCCGGAGAAAACTCAGCGCGGGCCTGACCTCGGGTGTCGGCGCCCTGTTCCTCGGTTTCGGCGCCAAGTTGGCGACCACTTCACTGAGCTGAAACCGCCTCTACGGCAGCGCGCAAGGGGCCTCTGGTTGAGTGACGATCGGCGGCGGCGCGCCACTCGCGCCGCACCTACTCGGACAGCCACAAACTCATGGAGCGTGGCAAAAGAGGCAGTGGCATACCGATATGTCGGGTACGGTAAGCCACCGGCAGACTCGGAGTAACCAATTCGTAATCTCCACCGGTCCGTCCGGGAAGCCTGGTCTTCCGAAGCTCGGGTAGTTCGCTGATCGTCGGCCAATTTACGGAGCAGTCTTGAATCACCCTCCCGTAACCCTGCCGCGTCTGACCGCTCTCGTGCGACAGGCGGTGCCCCGTCTGCTCGAAGGCGTGGTCGCACCGCTCGCCGTGTTCTACGCCGCCCTGGCCGTACTGGGGCTCAACGGGGCGCTGGCCGCGGCCGTGTCCTGGGTCTACCTCGGCGTCGCCTGGCGGTTGATCAGGGGCATCCGGGTGCCCGCCACGATGATCCTGGCCGCGATCGCGATCACCGCGCGCGCCGCCGTGGGCTTCTGGACCGGCAGCTGGGTGGTCTACTTCATCCAGCCGGAGCTGGGCACGCTCTGCATCAGCATGGCCTTCCTGGCCTCGGTGCGGCTCAACAGGCCGCTCGTGCAGAAGCTCACCCTCGACTACATCCACCTGCCGTCGGCGGTGCTCAAGCACGAGCGGGTCCGCAGGTTCTTCGCCAGGATCACGCTGCTGTGGGCGTTCGTGCTGATGGCCAACTCGACGGTGAGCATCTGGCTCGCGCTGCACGAGTCGCTCAGCACGTTCATGCTGCTCCGCACGTCAGCGGTGGCCGTGATCAGCGGTCTGGCGATCGCCTTCTCGATCTTCGCCTTCAAGCGCGTCCTGCGCCGGTTGCACGTGGCCCACGCCTGACCGTCCGGCGCCCATGCCTGACCGTTCGGCCAGCAGGAACGCCCCGCACATCGCCATCACCAGCCCGGTCAGCGTGCCGAACAGCTCCACCAGGCCCACCGCGCCGGTCATCTTCGCGCCGAGCGGCCCGGCGGTGACCGTGAGGATCATCGCATAGAGCCCCCAGCCGAACATGACGCCCGTGCCGAGCCAGCCCACCACCAGCGGCGGCCAGAACGCCCCCGAGCCCCGGCCTCTGACGAGAAGGACCAGCGCGATCCCCGCCCCGAGCGCGAGCAGGCCTTTGAAGCCGTCCTGAAGCGCCTGCTCCGGCGAGGGGTTACCGGCGGCCCAGAACAGGCGGATCCCGCCGAGCAGCGCCGACACCGGCAGCGCCCCTCTGGCGACGACGGTCTGGAACGGCCGGGTCGGGCTCGCGTAGCCGTAGCCGAGGGCCGTGGAGAAGACGACGGGCCACCGATCCCTGATGTACAGGACGAACGCCACGATCAGCCCCACGCCCTGCCCGATGAACCCGCCGTAGACCATCATGTAGACCCAGGGCGCGATGGGCCCGTCCGTCACGAAGATCGACGGGCCGGAGACCAGGACGCTGACCGGCACCGTGACGATCACCACGGACAGCAGGCCGGTGCCGACCCAGAGGGGCAGCAGCACCAGCCAGGCGGGCAGCCGCATGCCCTGCCGCGTGGTGAACGCCAGCGCCAGGAGCAGCGCGACCGCGTCCATGCCGAACGTCATCACGTTCAGCCCGACCATCGCCGGATCGTCCATGAACGCCGGGTCGGAGACGCCCACCGGATGGCCGGTCAGCCAGAAGATCTTCAGTGTCAGGTACGGGAGCATGGCGGCCATCGCCACGACCGCCGCCGTGATGCGGCCGATTCCGGCCTTCTGGGGAGTCATGTGCTAACAGTGCGCCTCCCCACCCCGGCCATCCCTCCCGCAGCGGAGGGATCCGCCTCACCCGTGCGGGGGAACCGGGCGTCCGGACAGAGGTAGGGGACTACCCTGACGAAAGTCAGGGTGGTGCTGGATAGCTTACCCAGGTGGTGTTAACCCCACCCAAAAGCCGCCCACCCACACTCCTGTGCTGGTAGCGGCGACCCGCTTTGATCGAAGAGCGTCGCCCGGAGGTCGTATGACCGCCCCTGACGAAAGTCGGGGGTCATGTGTGCCGATCGACTGATGTGCCGTGACCTGCGGAGTTCCTAGCTTCGAAAGGTGCGCGCCCTGACCCCTGTCGGGGTGGGGCACGCGTTCGACCGGGGTGATCCCCGATGTCCCACGGCACCTCACACAGACACGCTGTGAGGGCGCCCCAACGATCGGAGTACACACAATGTCGCACGCCATTCTGGATCTGGTCCAGCAGGTGATGTCGTCACCTTGGTTGTACGTGGCGCTGTTCGCGCTGGCACTGCTCGACGGGTTCTTCCCGGTCGTGCCGGCGGAGACCGCGGTGATCACCGCCGCCGTCTTCGCCGCCTCCGGGCAGACGAACCTGGCGTTGGTGATCGTGGTGTCCGCGCTGGGCGCCTTCGCGGGCGACCACGTCTCCTACCTGATCGGCAAGAAGTCGGGCGGGCGGCTGCGGCACCGTAAGGCGTTCGTGTGGGCCGGGAACGCACTGGCCGAGCGCGGCGGGATGATCCTCGTGGCCGCTCGCTACATCCCCGGCGGGCGCACCGCGACCACGCTGACCATGGGCGCCGTACGCCATCCGCTGCGTTCCTTCACCTTCTTCGACGCGATCGCGACCGCCTCGTGGGGCCTGTACTCCGGCCTGATCGGCTTCTTCGGCGGGATGGCCTTCGAGAACGACCCGATCAAGGGGCTGCTGCTCGGCCTGGGCATCGCCCTGTCCGTCACCGGCCTCGTCGAGGTCATCCGGTGGTCGCGGAAGCGACGCGCCACCCAGGCTTCCCCGGAGCGCCTTCCGGTGGACACGTCTGTTTGACCTCGCCCGGTAACCATCTGTTTGAGAGGAGTGGGCATGACTGTCCTGGCCGCCGTTATCGCCCTGGTCGGTTCCCTGTTCTTCGCGCTCGGCGCCGCGCTTCAGCAGTTCGAAGCGGCCGGTACGACCAAGCCCACCCTGCTCATGCTGTTGCGGAGGCCGCGCTGGCTGCTCGGCGGCCTGTCGATCCTGTCCGGCGGCGGCCTGCACGTCGTCGCCCTGGGCCTGGGCCCGCTGACCGTCGTGCAGCCGATGGGGGTGGCGAGCCTGCTGTTCGCACTGCCGATCGCCGCCGCGCTGCACGGCCGCCGGCCCTCGCGCAAGGAACTGAGCGCCGCGGGTGTGGTGGCGGCCGGGCTGATCGGCCTGGTCCTGCTGGTGCCCGCGGCCGAAGGCCCGACGTACCTGAGCCCGAACGGCGTACTGACGTTGCTGGCGGTCGCGGGCATCGCGTCGGTGCTGCTCTGGGCGGGCTCGCAGGTCGCCTCGCCGGCGGGCCGGGCGGCGCTGCTGGCCACCAGTTCGGGCGTGCTGTACGGCGCCACGGCCACGCTCATGCGGGCGCTGGTCGACGGCTCCTGGAACTGGTGGTACCTGCTGGCGATGCCGGTGCCCGCGCTGCTGGCGCTGATGATGCTCCAGCGGGCCTACGCCGTCGGCCACTTCGGCGTCTCCTTCGCCTCGCTGCAGATCGCCGACCCGCTCACGGCGGTCGCCTTCGGCGCGCTGCTGCTGGGCGAGCCGCTGCCCTCCGGACTGGCCCCGATCGCGGCCGCGGCGCTGACCGCGGCGGGGACCCTCGCACTGGCTCGCACCACTCCGCTGGAGGCGCGCCATTGACCTGCCCCCGAACCACCTACCTCCCACCATCTACCCCCCACCACCTACTCCGCACCGGCCTTCCCCAGCCGGTCGGCGATCACCCTTTCGACTGGAGTCCCCTGTCATGGTCATGCCCCTGCGTACCGCCACCGCCCAGCGCCCAGAACTCGCGCCCGTCCCCACGCGCCCGCGGCGCATCCTGATCTCCACCGACACCTACCCACCCGACGTCAACGGCACCGCCGTCTTCACCTACCGCCTGGCCACCGGCCTGGCCGCGCGCGGCAACGAGGTGCACGTCGTCTGCCAGTCGGACCAGGGCCCCGCCACGGCCGACGTGGTCGACGGCGTGGTGGTGCACCGGCTGCGCTCCGCGCCGCTCCTGGTCCACCCCACCATGCGGGTCACCGTCCCCACCCGGCTGGACCGGCTGATGAACGCCGTCCAGCCCGACGTCCTGCACTCTCAGGGCCACTTCGTCGTCGGCCGGGCCGCCATCGCCGCTGCCCGCCGCCGCCAGGTGCCCATCGTGGCCACCAACCACTTCATGCCGGACAACCTCTTCCAGTTCGGCCACATCCCCGACCGGCTCCGGCAGAAGGCCGGCCAACTGGCCTGGCGCGACTTCGCCCGGATCTTCAACCGCGCCGACCACATCACCACGCCCACGCCGCTGGCCGCCAAGCTGCTGGCCGACCAGGGCTTCGCCCGCGAGGTGGAGTCGGTCTCGTGTGGCATCGACCTGGCCCGCTTCTACCCCCACGCCGAGCCCAAGGCGTGGGCCCGCAAGCTGTTCGACCTGCCCGACCGCCCCACCGCCCTGTTCGTCGGCCGCCTGGACGAGGAGAAGCGCCTCGACGATCTCGTGCGCGCGCTGCCGTACGTGCTCAACGACACCGACGCGCAGATCGCGCTCGTCGGGCAGGGCAACCAGCGGCCGGAGCTGGAGCGGCTGGCCGAGCGCATCGGGGTCCGCGAGCGGGTGTTCTTCCTCGGCTACGTGCCCGACGAGAACATGCCGCAGGCGTTCGCCGCGGCCGACCTGTTCGCCATGCCGAGCGTCGCCGAACTGCAGAGCATCGCGACCCTGGAGGCCATGGCCAGCGGGCTGCCCGTGGTCGCGGCGAACGCCATGGCCCTGCCGCACCTGGTGGCGGACAACGGCTACCTGTTCGAGCCGCGGGACGTCATGTCGCTGGCCCGCCACATGACCACCATCCTCACCGACGGGGACCTGCGCGCCCGCCTCGGCAAGGCGAGCCGCGACCTGGCCCTCACGCACGACCACCAGAACTCCCTGGCCCGCTTCGAGAAGATCTATGACGAGGTGGCGCGATGACCCAGACCGACCTCCCAGCTCGCGGCATGGAGCCCGTTTCGGTGACGGTGCCCGTGGTGAGTGCCGTGGCCGGCGCGCTGGCCGCCGTCGCCGCGCTCGGCTACGCGCAGTTCGCGCTGCCCGGCCAGCCGCTGCTGAGCGACTACGCGCTGATCCCCGGCGGGATGGCGCCCGTGCTGATCGGCATGCTCGCCCTGGCCGGGGCCTGCCTGTCCCTGGCGTACGCGCTGGCGACCCGCGAGCCCGGCCGCAGCGCGGCAGCCAGGGTGCTGCTGCTGGCCGCCGCGGCCGGGTTGATGCTGAGCGCGGTCTTCCCCACCGACCCCGGCGGCGCGGCGGTCGGCTCGCTGGTGGGTGAGATCCACCGCTGGTCCTCGGCCGTCATCTTCACCACCCTGCCCGTGGCCGGCTGGAGCCTGGCCAGGGGCCGCGCGCCCCTGCCGAAGTGGAACCGGGTCAGGGCGCTCAGCGTGACCTCGGTGGTGGCGCTGGTCGCCTATCTGGCCGCGCACCCGGCCTCCTTCATCTCACCGCTGATCGGCGGCGGCTCCTACTACGGGCTGCTGGAGCGCGGCGTGGTGCTGGCCGACATCGCGCTGGTCGTGTGCATGGCCGTGACCGCCGTGGAACGGCGCCCCACGGTCCGGCCGGCGGCACGACCCGGCCCGGCCGAACACCCCGAACACCCCGAACACCCCGAACGCCTGGCGGCCTGAACGCCTGGTGATCTGAAGGGCCCGGTGGTCTGAAGGGCCCGGTGGTCTGAAGGGCCCGGTGGTCTGAAGGGCCCGGTGGTCTGAACGCCTGGCGGCCTGAACGCCTGGTGGTCTGACGCGCCGATACTTCGCCCGGCGTCGAAAGGATTTCGGCCTAGCGTGGTCACATGCTCATCACCCGCCATGCTGAAGCCGTCTCGGTGCTGGCCGACACCCGCTACGTGCCGCCTCCGGTGCGCCAGGACGCGCCCTCCGGGACGCTTGCCTGGCTCCGTTCCCAAGTGTCCCGGTTCAGCACCGGCGAGGTCCACGCCGAGCGGCGCCGCCTGGTCACCGAACGACTCGCCACGCTCGACCCGGCCGCGCTGAGACAGGCCGCCACGGCGGAGACGCTGAAGCGGGGCGGCGACTGGCCGAGCATCCCGACGGTGGTGCTCGGCGCCGCGCTCGGGGTCAGCGACGAGAAGCGGCTGACAGGAGCGGTGACGGCCGCCGCCGCGGGCTACCTGTCGGGCGAGGCCGGGCCCGAGGCCGACGCCGCGGTGGCCGAGCTGGTCGAGCTCCTGTCCGGTGCGGGCGACCCGGTCCCCGGGATCACCATCCTCCTACAGGCCCACGCCGCCACGACGGCCCTCATCGCGAACGCGCTCACCCACGCCGAACCCGGCGACGACACGGACGACCTGCTGCACGAGACGCTCCGCCATGATCCGCCGCTCAAGGCCAGCCGCCGGCTCGACCGGCAGACGGGCGAGGAGATCACGATCGACCTGGTGGCCGCCAACCGCGACCCGGCCGTGTTCGACCGGCCCGAGCGGTTCGACGTCTCGCGCGGCCCCACGCCCCACCTGACGTTCGGCTCGGGCGTGCGCCCCTGCCCCGCCGCCGCCCACGCGCTCGCCCTCGCGGCCGGCGTACTGGAGGCGATCCTGCGACCGGAGGACACCCGATGAGCACCGCGTTCCGCGACCTGCACCGACCGGGCGACCCGCTGCTGCTGCCCAACGCCTGGGACTACGGGTCGGCCGCCATGCTGGCCGCGCAGGGCTTCCCGGCAATCGGCACCACCAGCCTCGGCGTGGCCGCCGTGCACGGCAAGCCGGACGCCGCGGGCGCCACCAAGGCGGAGACGATCGAGCTGGCGGAGCTGCTCAAGGACCTCGGCGTCCTGGTCACCGTCGACATCGAGGGCGGCTTCAGCGACGATCCCGCGCGGGTGTCCGACCTGGTCGCGGCGCTCGCGGTCCTGGGCGTCGCGGGTGTCAACCTGGAGGACGGCCGGCCCGACGGCACGCTGCGGCCGATCGGACTGCACCAGCGGATCATCGAGGCGGCCAAGGGCCACGGCGTGTTCGTCAACGCCCGGACCGACACCCACTGGCTGAAGACGGGCGACACGCGGGAGCGGGTGAGCGCCTACGGGCACGCCGACGGCGTCTTCGTCCCCGGTCTGCGGGACCTGGAGGAGATCGCCGAAGTGGTGGCGAGCACGCCGCTGCCGCTCAACGTGCTCTACCTGCCTGACGGGCCCACGCTGGCCCAGCTCGCCTCGGTGGGCGTCGCCAGGGTGAGCACCGGGTCGCTGCTGTACCGGGCCTCGCTGCACGGGGCGTTGTCGAGTCTGCTGGCCGTACAGGAGAAGACGGCACCACCGGCGCCGACGTACGCGGAGATCGTCGCGATGCTTCCCGAACCGCGTTAGCGAGCGGAGGCGGAGATCGCCGCGATCTTCGCGGGGCCGCGATAATCGAGGCATGCGCTTCGAAATCCTCGGCCCGGCACGGGCGCTGGGCGAGGACGGCGAGCCGGTCGCGCTCGGCGGCCCCCGGGTGCGGGGGCTGCTCACCCTGCTGGCGCTCGACGCGGGCCGGGTCGTCGGCGCCGAGCGGCTGGCCGCCGCCCTCTACGGCCCGCGGCCACCCGAGGGCGTGGCCAACGCGCTGCAGGCGCAGGTGTCAAGGCTGCGCCGGGCGCTGGGCCGGGACCGGGTGGAGTTCCACCCGGCGGGCTACCGGCTGGCGGCCGACCCACAGGACGTCGACGCGCACCGGTTCGAGCGGCTGGCCGGCGACGGCAGGCGGGCTCTCGGCGGCGGCGACCCCCGCCGCGCGGCGTCGCTGCTGCGCGAGGCGCTGGCGCTGTGGCGCGGCGCGCCGCTCTCCGACGCCCCGCACGCGCAGGCGGCCGCCGCCGGGTTGGAGGAGCTGCGCCTGGCCGCCGTCGAGGACCGCGTCCAGGCCGACCTGGAGCTGGGCGACCACCGGGAGCTGGTCGCCGAGCTGCGGCGGCTGACGGCCGCCCACCCGCTGCGCGAGCGGCTGCGGGCCCAGCTCATGCGGGCCCTGTACGGCAGCGGCAGGCAGGCCGAGGCGTTGACGGCCTACGCCGACGCCCGGCGGATCCTCGACGAGGAGCTGGGCGTCGAGCCGGGAGCCGAGCTGGCCGCGGCGCACCTGGCCGTGCTCAGGGCCGATCCGTCGCTGGCGGCTACCGCTTCGGCGGCCGTGAGCCGGCAGGGCCTGCGCGCCCAGCTCACCAGCTTCGTCGGCAGGACCGAGGAGCTCCGCCAGGTGGGCGCCCAGCTGACGGAGGCCAGGCTCGTCACACTCATCGGACCCGGCGGGGCGGGTAAGACCCGGCTCGCGATGGAGGCCGCCGAGCGGGCCACCGGGGACGTCTGCGTCGTGCAGCTCGCGCCCGTGACCGACCCCGCCGACGTGCCGAAGGCGGTGCTGGCGGCGCTCGACATCCGCGACACCCGGCTGTCCGGCCACGACCGGCCCGCCGTCGACCCCGTGGCCCGCCTGCTCGCCGCGCTCGCCGACCGCGGGCTGCTGCTGGTGCTCGACAACTGCGAGCATCTCGTCGCGGCCGCGGCCGAGCTGGCCGACCTGCTGCTGGCCTCCTGCCCCGCGCTGCGGGTGCTGGCGACCAGCCGCGAGGCCTTGGGCATCACCGGGGAGTCCCTGCTGCCCGTGGCGCCGCTGCGGCTGCCGCCGCACGACGCCGCGAACCCCCTCGACTACCCCGCCGTCCGGCTGTTCGCCGACCGGGCGGCCGCGGTCCGGCAGCCGGTCGACGAGACGAACCTGGCTCAGGTGGCCGGCATCTGCCGGGCGCTCGACGGGCTGCCGCTCGCGATCGAGCTGGCGGCCGCGCGGCTGCGCACGATGTCGGTCGGCGACGTGGCGGCGCGGCTCGACGACCGGTTCCGGTTGCTGGCCCGCGGCAGCCGTACGGCCCTGCCCAGGCACCAGACGCTCCGCGCGGTCGTGGCGTGGAGCTGGGACCTGCTCGACGAGCGGGAGCAGCGGATGGCCAGGCGGCTGACGGTGTTCGTGGGCGGCGCCACACCCGAGTCGGCGGAGCGGGTGTGCGGGCTGCCGGAGGAGGTGTTGTTCTCGCTGGCGGAGAAGTCACTGGTCGAGGCCGTGGACGGCCGCTATTGGATGATGGAGACGATCCGGGCGTTCTGCGCCGAGAAGCTCGCGGAGTCGGGCGAGACCGAGGCGGTGCGCCAGGCGCACGCCGACTGCTACCTGGCGCTGGCCGTCGAGGCGGACGGCCACATGCGCAAGGCCGAGCAGTTGGAGTGGCTGGCGCGCCTCGACGAGGAGAGCGACAACGTGGCCGCCGCCGTGCGCTGGTCGGCCGAGACCGGCCGGCAGGCGCTGGGCATGCGGATCCTGGCCTACTCCGCCTACTACTGGTGGATGCGCGGCCACCGGGGCACGAGCGCGAGCCTGGCCGACGGGCTGATCGCCGATATGGGCAGCACCCCGCCCGCGGGTCTCGAAGAGGAGTACGCCATGTGCGTGCTGGTCGCGGCCTGGGGCAGGCAGCCGGGTGACGAGCTGCGTGCCCGGCTGGACCAGCTCCGCCGCCTGCTGCCGGTCGCCTACCTGCCGACGCGGCTGGAGTCCCTGACGATGATGCTGCCGATGTTCACCGGCCCGCCCGACGACTACGAGGGCGTCCAGAAGCTGGTGGCCCACTATTCCGACAGCCTGTCGCCCTGGTCGCGGGCCTTGATGCACTGCGGCTTCGCGTTCATGCTGCAGATCATCGGCCGTGGCGACGAGGCCGGGGCCGAGTTCGAGCGGGCGCTGACCGCGTTCCGGGTACTCGGCGAGCGCTGGGGGGCCACGCTGGCGCTCAGCGGGCTCAGCGAGCTGGCCTATGAGCAGGGTGACTACGCGGGCTCTCGCGATCTGGCCGACCAGGGCCTGCGGACGTCCGGGGAGCTGGGCGCGAAGGCGGACATGGCCGAATGCCTGTGCCTGCGCGCGGACTCCGTGGCCCGCCTGGGCGACCTCGACGGGGCGCGGGCCGACTATCTGCGGGCCGCCGAGATGGCCCGCCGGATCGGCTCGGGCGACACGATGGCCAGGGCCCGCGTGGGGCTGGGCGAGCTGGCGATGCTCCGCGGCGACCGCGGCGAGGCCCGCGCGCTCATGGAGCAGGCCCTGGCCGAGTGCCCTGACGACTGGTACAGCGCGGGAGAGGTCCGCGCCCGTATCCAGGCCGGGCTGACCGAGCTCGCGGAGATCGTCAGCGAGCGGTAGGCGATCGGTCAGCGCCTTCGATCATGGTGGTCCGCATGCGCACCATCAAGAGCAAATGGTCCTGTCTGGCCGTCGCCTGCCTGGCCAGCCTCCTCCTCGCGCTCGACATGACGGTCCTGCACCTGGCCCTGCCCAGGCTGGTCGGCGACCTCGGCGCGAACGCCACGCAGCTCCTGTGGATCGGCGACATATACGGCTTCGCGCTCGCGGGCCTGCTCATCACCATGGGCAATCTCGGCGACCGCGTCGGCCGCAAGCGCCTGCTGCTCATCGGCGCCGCCGCGTTCGGAGCGGCCTCGGCGGTGACCGCCTACGCCCCCAACCCGGAGTTACTCATCGCGGCCAGGGCGCTGCTCGGCGTGGCCGGGGCGACGATCATGCCGTCGACGCTGTCGATCATCCGCAACGTCTTCACCGATCCCGGGGAGCGGACCACCGCCGTCGGCCTCTGGAGCGGGATGAGCGCCGCCGGGTTCGCCGTGGGCCCGGTCATCGGCGGGCTGCTGCTCGATCATTTCTGGTGGGGCTCGGTCTTCCTGATCAACGTGCCGATCATGGCGCTGGTGCTGGTCGGGGGCGTTCTCGTGCTGCCGGAGTCACGCAACCCCGACGCCGGCCGCGTCGACCTGCCGAGCGTGGCGCTCTCCTTCGCCGGCATCGTGGCGACCGTCTACGCGATCAAGGAGGCGGCCCACCAGGGGTTCGCGCACGCCAGTGTGCCGGTGGCGGCGGTGCTGGGCGTGGCGTGCCTGGGGCTGTTCGGGTGGCGGCAGACCAGGCTGGCGGAGCCGCTGATCGACGTGCGGCTGTTCAGGAACCGGGCCTTCAGCGCGTCGATCGGCACCAACCTGCTGGCGATCTTCACGATGACCGCCATGTCGCTGATGTCGGCCTGGTACTTCCAGCTCGTGCTCGGCTGGACGCCGCTTCAGGCCGGGCTGGCGAGCCTGCCGGGCGGGCTCAGCGGCGCGATCAGCGGCATGCTGGCGGGCCGGGCCATCGGGCTCCTGGGCAGGAACGGCGTCGTGGCGCTCGGCCTGGCGCTGGCCGCGGGCGCCTTCCTCTGCTACAGCACGTTCGGGCTCGACACGAGCTTGCTCGTCATACTCGCTCCGCAGTTCCTCAGCGGGATCGGGGTCGGGTTCGCCTTCACCGTCAACCACGACAACGTGCTGGCCACCGCGCCCATGGAGCGGGCCGGGGCGGCGGCCGCGGTGTCGGAGACGGCGTTCGAGCTGGGCGGGGCGCTGGGCATCGCTATCCTGGGCACCCTGCTGAACACCTCCTACAGCGCCGTCCTGCGCCTGCCCGCCGGAGTGCCGGGGGAGGCCGCCAGGGAGTCGATCGCGGGCGCGCTGCACACGGCCGAGACCTTGCCCGCGGCACAGGCCGGGCAGCTCATCGAGGCGGCCCGGGTCGCCTACGTCGAGGCCGTCCAGGTCACGGCGCTGTTCACCGCGGCGATGCTGGCCGTGGTGGCGGTGCTCGCGCTGGTAGGGCTGCGCGGCGTGCCCAAGGTCATTCCTGAGACCGCGTCCCCCACGGTCAGGGTCTGACGTGGTCAGGCGGTCAAAGGTGCTCGCTCAGGAAGTCCGCTGTCGCCTCGACCGCCCGCGTGACATACGGCTCCTGGTCGTAGAGGTCGATGTGCTGCTTGGCGTCCACCCAGACGAGCTTCTTGGGCTGGTCGAGCCGCCGGAACGCCTCCTCCGCGCCCTCCGGCGAGCAGAACCGGTCCACCACGCCGTGCACGATCAGCGCTGGTTTGGGCGACAGGAAGTCGGCGCCCATCACGTTGTCCATGGTGATCAGCTCGCGCACACTGGCCCGCGTGACCTCGTTCGCCCAGGTCGCCGACGCGCCACGCGCGCCACCGTAGTAGGCGTACGGCTCGTCGCCGGGCATGGCCGCCTCGCCCTCCTCCGCCACGGCGGGCAGGTATTCCACCGGCCCGCCGAGGTCCTGACGCTCCAGCACCTCGGTGAAGGAGGCCAGGACCGCCTGGTAGTCCATGCCCGACCGCATCGCGTAGGGGTTGTTGTACGCCCCGGCGATCCCGGCGAAGACCTTCACCCGGGGATCGAAGGCGGCGAACCGCAGCGCGTATCCCCCGCCCAGGCAGATGCCGACCGCGCCGATCCGCGCCGCGTCCACCTCGGGTCTCGACCGCAGCAGCGACACCGCGGCCCGCAGGTCGCCCAGCTTGCCCTGCGGGTCCTCCTGGCGGCGCGGCTCTCCGCCGGACTCGCCCCAGTTTCGGTGGTCGAAGGCCAGCGTCACGTAGCCCCGCGCGGTCAGCCGCTCCGCGTAGAGCCCGGTGACCTGGTCACGCACCCCGGTGAACGGCCCGGTGAACACCAGACCGGGCCACGGGCCTTCTCCCTCGGGCACCCGCAGGTCCCCGGCCAGGACGATCCCGTCGGCGGTGAACTCAACCCTCATACGTCCATGATCCCGCCTTTGATGGGTTACGAGCCTTTGACTGGGCTATGAGCCTTTGACTGGGCTATGAGCCTTTGGCCGGGTTATGAGTCGAAGCCGAGGCCCATTCGGTCGAGTGCGCGCAGCCAGAGGTTGCGCCTGCCCTCGCGCTGGTCGGCCTGGGCGATCGACCATCGGGTGAACTGGATCACCCCGGACCGCACCGGCTCCGGCGGGAACGGGACCGGCTTCTCGCGTACCATTCGCAGGTCGGTCCGCTCGGTGCGCTCGCCCGAGAGCAGGTCGAGCATGACGTTCGCGCCGAAGCGGGTGGCGCCGACGCCCATGCCGGTATAGCCGACCGCGTAGGCCAGCCGGCCGGCGTGCGCCTGGCCGTAGAAGGCGCTGAAGCGGCTGCAGGTGTCGATCACGCCGCCCCAGCGGTGCGTGAAGCGCACGTCGGCCAGCTGCGGGAACGTGGTGGCGAAGTGCCCGGCGAGCTTGACGAAGGTCTCGTCGCGCTGGTCGTACTCCGGCTTGACCAGGCCGCCGTTGTAGTAGACGGCGTCGTAGCCGCCCCACAGGACGCGGTTGTCGTCGGTCAGCCGGTAGTAGTGGAACTGGTTGGCCCCGTCGCCCACGCCCTGCCTGTTGCGCCAGCCCACCTCGGCGAGCTGCGCCTCGGTCAGCGGCTCGGTCATGAGCGCGTAGTCGTACACCGGCACCACGAAGTGCTTGAGCCGCCGCAGCAGCGGCGGGAACACGCCCGTGCCGAGCGCGACGCGGCGGCCGGTGGCGACGCCGTGCGGGGTGCGCAGGCTGATCGTGACGCCGTCGTCGACCAGCGAGCGGACCGGGCTGCGCTCGTAGACCCGGACGCCGAGCGACACGCAGACCTCGCGCAGCCCCCAGGCCAGCCGGGCAGGATCGAGCATGGCGCAGCCGCTGCGGTCCCAGACCCCGCCCAGATAGGTGGGCGAGTTCACCTCGGCCCGCACCTGGTCCTGGTCGAGTGCCACGTAGTCGAGGCCGAGCTCGGAGACGAGATCGAGGTGCTCGCCGAGCGCGTCGAGCTGCCACGGCTCGGTGGCGACGTTCAGCTCGCCGGTGCGCTCGAAGGAGCAGTCGATGCCGTAGCGCTCCAGCGTCCGCTCGATCTCGTCGAGGTTGGCCACGCCGAGGCGTTCGAGCCGGTCGATCTCGTCGGGCCAGCGTTCGAGTCCGTTGGGCAGGCCGTGGGTGAGGGTCGCCATGCAGAAGCCGCCGTTGCGGCCGGAGGCCGCCCAGCCGATCCTGCGGCCTTCGAGCAGGACGACGTCCTGGTCAGGGTCGCGTTCCTTGGCCAGCAGAGCGGTCCACAGTCCGGTGAAGCCGCCGCCGACCACGACGAGGTCGGCACTGGTATCTCCGAAGAGCCGCGGTCGCGGCTCCGGTCTGGCCGGACTGTCCAGCCAGTACGGCTTGCGCTCCGCGTCAGCAAGCGCCTTCAGCGGATCCACACATTCCACTTCCTCACGGGTTCGGTTCCAGCATTATCAGGCACGACGGCGAGCCGTGACCGAGGTGGCGATGGCGATCAGTACTCCGACGCCGAAGATCAGCGTACCCATGACGTTGACCTGCGGCGGGATGCCGGTCTTGACGGACCCGACGATCCACAGCGGGAAGGTGACGGTGGAGCCGTTCACGAAGCTGGTCACCACGTAGTCGTCGATCGACAGCGCGAACGACAGCATCGCCCCGGCCAGCACGCCCGGCAGGATCGACGGCAGCGTGACCTGCCGGAAGGTCCCCCAGCTGGTCGCCCCGAGATCCTTGGCCGCCTCCTCCAGCGCCGGATCCAGCCCGATCACCCTGGCCCGTACGGTGACGACGACGAACGACAGCGAGAACAGCACGTGCGAGACGATGATCGTGTTCGCGTCGCGCGGCACGGTGCCCGAGACGAACAGCGACAGCAGCGACGCCCCCATGACCAGCTCGGGCGTCGAGATCGCGGCGAACACCAGGAAGTTGGTCACCCCCTGGCCCCGGAAGCGGTAACGGCCGATGGCCAGTCCCAGCATGGTGCCGATCACGACCGTGATGAGCGTGCTGACCAGGGCGATCACCAGCGAGTTGCGCAGTGCGACGGTCAGGTCGTCGATCTCGAAGAGCCGGTCGTACCACTTGAGGGTGAAGCCCTGCCAGGTGGTGTTCGACTTGCTCTTCTTGTCGTTGAACCCGAACAGGATCATCACGGCGATCGGCGACGACAGCCAGGCGATGATCAGCCAGGTGTAGATGTGTAGCAGCCGGTCCCCGAGCCCGCGGCCCCTCATCGCGCCGCCGCCTCGAGGACGTTCTCGGTGCCGAGCGCCCTGGCGTAGACGAAGATGCCCACGAGCAGCACGGCCATCAGCGTGAACGACAGTGCCGAGGCCGTCGGGTAGTCGAGGTTCGTCAGATACTCGGTTTGGATGATGTTGCCGATCATCGTGTTGGACGTGCCGCCGAGGATCTGCGCGTTGACCGGGTCCGCCGTGGCGGGCACGAACGTCATCAGCACCCCGGCGAACACCCCCGGCAGCGACAGCGGCAGCACCACCCGGCGGAAGGCCGCCGTGCGCGAGGCGTACAGGTCGTAGGCCGCCTCGATGACCCGCGGATCGACCCGCTCCAGCGCCACGTAGATCGGCAGGATCATGAACGGCAGGAAGTTGTAGGTCAGCCCGCCCACCACCGCGAACGTCGTGGCCAGCACGTGGAAGCCGACGGGCAGCACGCCCCAGCTCTTCAGCGGGCCGAACAGGACGCCGTTGTCGGCCAGCAGGAAGCCCCACGAGATCGTCCGCAGCACGAACGACACGAAGAACGGCAGCAGCAGCAGGAACAGGTACATCGACTTACGCGCGCCGCCCTTGAAGGCGATCCAGTACGCCACGGGATAGCCGATGACCAGCATCGCCACCGTGGCGAGCCCGCCGTACAGCAGGGAGCGCAGGAGTTGCGGGCTGTAGCGGCCGAGCGCGTCGGTGTAGTTGGAGAAGCTGAACGTCATGGCGAAGCCGTCGATCGCATTGCCCGTCTGCAACGACACCGACGCCATCGCGGCCATCGGCACGACCAGGAAGATTCCCAGCCACATCCAGCTCGGCAGCGCCAGCAGGTAGGGGGTGAGCCGCCTCATCGGCTACGCCTGCGTGATCGACTGGAAGATCGGGTTGAACACCTGCTCCTGCTTGGTGGTCAACTTGGTGTAGGTGCGCAGCTTGGCGTAGTCGGCCTCCGACGGGAACATCAGCGGGCTGTCGACCATGTCCTCCAGCGACTTCTTCGCCTCGCCCGTCGCCTTCGCGGCGTTCTCCCGCAGCAGATCCTGTACGGCCGGAACCGGCGTGACGTACTGGATGAACTCATCCAGCTCGGCGGCGACGGCCGGCTGGTAGAGGTAGTCCATGAGGATGAGCGCGTCGAGCGGGTTGGCGGCGTTCTTGGGGATGAGCATGTTGTCGGTCCAGATCGTGCCGCCCTCCTCGGGCACGACGAACTTGACCGGCTCACCGGCGAGCTGCCGCTGGAAGACGTCGCCCGACCAGGCCATGCTGATCCAGACGTCGCCCTTGGACACAGCATCGATGTAGCTCTGATCGTAATATTTCCGGACAATTCCGGCGTCGCGTTGGGCCTTGAGCTTCGCCCCGGCCTTCTGCCAGTCGGCCTCTGTCGACTTCTCCGGGTCCAGGCCCAGGGCGAACATGCCGAAGTTGGCGATCTCCTGCGCGTCGCTCATCATGCCGACCCGGCCCTTGTACTTCGGATCGAAGAGCGCCTCGATGCTCTTGGGCTCGTCCTTGACGTACTTGGTGTTGTAGGCGATCCCCGTCACGCCCGACGTGTACGGCATCGTGTAGACGTTGCCGGGGTCGTAGGCGCGGTCCTTGTACTTGTCGCCGACGTTGGCCAGGAAGTTCGGCATCTGCGAGTGGTCGAGCGCCGTGACGTAGCCCAGGTCGATCATGTGCTGGAGCTGGACGCCGTTGGTCATCACGACGATGTCGAAGCCGAGCGACTGGCCCGCCCTGAGCACGGGGTCGGCCTTGCCGAAGAACTCGGCGTTCTCCTGGATGACCTCCTTGTACTCGTAGGAGATGCCGGTGGCCTGCTGGAACTTCTTCAGCGGCGCCTGGTTCTCGGGCATGTACTCGGGCCAGTTGGCGAAGACCACCCGGCCGTGCTTGGTCTGCTTGGCCCAGAACTCCTTGACGGCGTCGGCCTTGGGCGGCGCCGCCTTCTTGCCCTGCACGCCACAGGCGGCCAGGGCGAGCCCGGCGGCGGACAGACCAGCGATCCTGAAGGCGTCTCGACGGGTACGGGCTTGGGTCATGCCCCTCAGGAGGGCTGGGTTGATCGAGGGGTCCATGAATCAACTTCCGATCGCATAAGAGTGCTGCGCCCTCCACGACAGCCAGACGGGATCGCCCCGCTCCGCGGTGGTCGTCGAGTCGAGCGCGTTCTGCTGGAACACCGTGATCTCGGCCCCGTCCGCGAGGCTCACGGCGTAGCTGTTGTAGGTCCCCAGGTAGACCACCTCGGCCACGGTGCCGGGTACGGCGCTGACGTCGCCGTCAGGCTGCTCGGTCGAGATGGTGATCTTCTCCGGCCGGACGGTCACGGTGACCTGGCCGTCCTGCTCGGGCACCAGGACCCGGCCGCCGCCGACGGTCAGCACGCCACCGGCCGCCGTGCCCGCCAGCAGGTTGGAGGTGCCGATGAACCCGGCCACGAACGCCGTCGCCGGCCGCTCGTAGATCTCGCGTGGCCCGGCCAGCTGCTCGACCAGGCCGTCGTTCATGACCGCGATCCGGTCGCTCATGGTGAGCGCCTCGCCCTGGTCGTGCGTCACGTACACGAACGTGATGCCGACCTCGCGCTGGATGCGCTTGAGCTCGATCTGCATGGCCTGGCGGAGCTTGAGGTCGAGCGCGCCGAGCGGCTCGTCGAGCAGCAGCGCCCGCGGCTTGTTGACCAGGGCGCGGGCCAGCGCCACCCGCTGCTGCTGGCCGCCGGACATCTCGCGCGGCCGGCGCTTCTCCCGGCCGGTGAGATCGACGATCTCCAGGATCTCGCCGACGCGCTGCCTGATCTCCTGCTGGGGGACCTTGCGCTGCTTGAGCCCGAACGCCACGTTGTCCCACACGCTCATGTGCGGGAACAACGCGTAGGACTGGAAAACCATGTTCACGTCACGCTTGTTCGGCGGGACATCCGTCACGTCCTTGCCGTGCAGCCTGACCACGCCACGCGAGGGGTCCTCGAACCCGGCGACCATCCGCATGGTCGTGGTCTTGCCGCACCCCGACGGGCCGAGGAGCGAGAAGAACTCCCCCTCGGCGATGCCCAGCGTTATGCCCTTCACCGCCTGGACGACCTCGCCGTGCGAGAGGTACTCCTTGGCGACGTCATCCAGTTCGATCGCGTTCAACTCGGCCATGTCCCGGCACAGTCCTTAGTCGCCGATGTAGTGCATGACATGCTTGACCCGGGTGTAGTCATGCAGACCGAACACCGAAAGATCCTTGCCGTACCCCGAGTGCTTGAAGCCGCCGTGCGGCATCTCCGACACGAACGGGATGTGTGTGTTCACCCAGACCACGCCGAAGTCGAGCCTGTTGGACATGCGCATGGCGCGGCCGTGGTCGGAGGTCCAGACCGAGCCGCTCAGGCCGTACCTGACGTCGTTGGCCTTGGCCAGCGCGTCGGCCTCGTCGGAGAAGGTCTGGACGGTGATGACCGGGCCGAACACCTCGTTCTGCACCATCTCGTCGTCCTGCTTGAGCCCGTCGACGATCGTGGGGGCGAAGAAGTACCCCTTCTCGCCGACCCGGTGACCGCCGGTGAGCACCTTGGCGTGCGCCGGGACGCGCTCGATGAAGCCCTGCACCCTGGCCAGCTGGTTCTCGTTGTTGAGGGGGCCGTACAGCGCCTCGTCGTTGGACAGGTCACCGGTCACGGTGCCGGCGGCGGCCTCGGTGAGCGCGGCGACGAACTCGTCGTGCACGCTCTCGTGGACCAGCACGCGGCAGGCGGCCGTACAGTCCTGGCCCGCGTTGTACAGGCCCGCGGTGGCGATGTCACCGGCGGCCTTACGCAGGTCCTTGACGTCCTCGAAGACCACGACGGGCGCCTTGCCGCCGAGCTCCAGGTGCACCCGCTTGAGGTCGTCGGCGGCGGTCTTGGCCACCGACATGCCGGCGCCGACGGAGCCGGTGATGGCGACCATGGCCGCGGTCGGATGGCCCACGACGAGCGCGCCGGTCTCCCGGTCACCCGTCACCACGTTGAAGACGCCGGCGGGCAGCACCTCGCCGAGGATCTCGGCCAGCTTGAGCGTGGAGGCCGGGGTGGTGTCGGACGGCTTGAGCACGATCGTGTTGCCGGCGGCCAGCGCCGGGGCGATCTTCCAGACCGCCATCATCATCGGGTAGTTCCACGGCGTGACCTGCCCGATCACACCGATCGGCTCGTGCCTGATGACGCTGGTGTGCTCGGCGAGGAACTCGCCCGAGGTGGGGCCCTCCAGCGTACGGGCCGCGCCGGCGAAGAAGCGGAAGTGATCGGCGGCGATCGGGGTCTCGTCCTCGGCCATGCGGGCCCGCGGCTTGCCGGTGTTCAGGCACTCCGCCTCGTTGATCTCGTCGGCGCGGGCGTCGATGGCGTCGGCCACCTTGAGCAGCAGGTTGGCCCGCTCGCCCGGGGTGGTCCGGCCCCACGACTCGAACGCGGCAGCCGCGGCGGCGTAGGCGGTGTCGACGTCCTCGCTGCCCGAGATCGGGGCCTGAAGGTAGGCCTCGCCCGTGCAGGGGTCGATGACATCGGAGAATCGGCCGCTCTTGGCGTCCACGAACGCACCGTTGACGAAGTTCTGCAGACGGGTGCTCATACGCTCTCCTTCGGTCGCCTGACCAAGGTGCTGTGTCTATTGATGACCTCGACAAGCTCGGTCATATGACCTCCTGGTGAGGTGGCTGAGATGCCGAGACTCTTACAGAGCGCACGCCTCACGACAAGGGATTTCGTGGCGAATATACCAAATTGCTACGAATTCGCTTGACAGAGCGAACAGAACTGACACCATGTCGCACCAGGACGGCAACACCGCGGGAACGCCCCCGCAACGCCGGACCGCTAGGAGGATCCTCGCAATGTCCACGCCGCCCCGCGTACGACGCAACAGTGACGCGCCCTCTGGGCCGTTCGTGCTCGACGATCTCTCCAAGCAGATCATCGAACAGCTGCAGAGCGACGGGCGCATGCCGTACGCGGCGATCGGCAAGGCCGTGGGCCTGTCGGAGGCGGCGGTCCGGCAGCGGGTGCAACGCCTGCAGGAGGCCGGGGTGATGCAGATCGTCGCGGTCACGGACCCCCTGACGCTCGGCTTCCCGCGCCAGGCGATGATCGGGGTGAACTGCGAGGGCGACCTGGAGTCGGTCGCGGACGAACTGGCGGCCATCGACGAGATCGACTACGTCGTGCTGACGGCCGGATCCTTCGACGTGATCGTCGAGGTGGTGTGCGAGGGCGACGGGCACCTGCTGGAGATCCTCAGCAAGATCCGGGCCATCCCGGCGGTGCGGGCCACCGAGTCGTTCGTGTATCTGAAGCTGCGTAAGCAGACTTACTCGTGGGGGACGCGCTGAGCTGACTGGAGGCGGGGTCTGTACGCCCGCCTCAAGTCATCGTCGTTTACATGTGGGGCAGACGAAGAGCTCCTCCACCGTGGAGACCAGAGCTACCCGATCCAGCCACAGCTCAAGCCGCGCAACGTTACCGCAGGTCGCGATGCGCTCACGGTCACTATCGGACAACGCAACCCCGCGGGCCTCGAGTACCCTGAGGATCACTTTGACCATGCCCTTGATATCGCTCACGGTGAACCGATAGGGATCGGTCTCAGGCAAAGATTTCCTCCACCGTGGAGGCCAGAACCGCCCGCTTCATCCACAGCCGGAGGCGTGCGATGTCACCACAGGTCGTGATGCGCTCACGGTCACCGTCGGACAGCGCCATCCCTCGAGTCTCGAGCACCATGAGCAGGCACTCGATATCCTCCTCGACGCGCCCCTTGGCCACGCCCTTGGCAAGCAGGCTCTGTGCGTACTCTCCCTGGTAGACGTAAGTCTCTGTGGCCATGAGCCGCTCCATTTCCTTCTGCGCGTTGCCGGTCAGCGCCACGGTGACATATTCAGCGTAGCGTCGGGCCACGTCCGGATCGAGGCTGTTCAAAGCCTCCGTCAGAGTGGCGAGGATGTCCGCTATCAGCGGATGCTTGCTCTGCGTGATCGCGGAGATGGCCGCCAGGCCGATGTTGCCGACGGCTTCGGCCACATCGGTGATGACCGGAGTGTTGTCCGGCCCGATCACCAACGGGGTGAGAGTCAGGCCGGGATGGCCGGTTTCGATGGGAAGCGACGCCCACTCGGCGGTCTTTCGCTTGGGGCAGATGACGACCAGGCAGACGGGACACTTGTCGCGGGCGCGGAGGTTGGCGATGTAGGCGAGCCAGGACCAGTGCTTCGCGTCGTCCTGCTCCAGTTGAACCTCGGCGATGACGCCCAGCTTGGCCTTGGCGTCATCGCCGTACAGCAGTACCGCGTCCGCCCGATAGACGGCCGGTACGCATTCCGACAAGTCGCATGAGACCTGGGTGGCCTTGGACTCGTCGGGTATCGGGAGGGCGAACAGCTCGCGCAGCATCCGCGCCGTAAGTTCGGGGTCGAGAGTGGTGATCCCGACCAGCCCCTCGTGCAATGGGGTGATCATGGCCGAGATATTACTCTACGTAGTCATGTAAGGACTCTCAGTTTCCAAGCTGGATGGTGGCGATCTCCCAAGGACGCAGGGGAAGGTGGACCGTACCGGAGGAGACGGGAATTGGGTCGCCTGGGCGGCCACGGAGGTCAGCGTGGCGGGCCTGGGCAAATGTGCCGGAGATGACCGCGTTCGTGGGGGTTTCCGAGTACGCCACGACGCGGAGTTCGTGCCGGCCGTCGCGGACCCTGAGCGAGGTCATGACCACGCCGTCGCCCGTCACCGACAGGCCGGAGGCGGCCGGGGGCAGGGCGAGTGACGGGTCGCCGGTGCCGGGCACCGCGAGGAGGTCGTGCCGGAACGTCTCGGCCGCCGCTGGCACCGCCGCCCACGACCCGCCGTACGGCATGAGCGCGAGGCTGACCGAGCGCAGGCCGCGCGACTGGGCGGCCGGGGTCGGTAGTTGGGGACCGGCGGGCTCGGGGCGCATGGCGTGCAGGTTGCGGGAGAGGTAGCCGACCGAGCGCAGCAGGGTGAGGGCGAGCTCCGCGCCGTCGTCCACCAGCTCGTACTCGGTGACGTGCTCCAGCAGCGCCGCGACACCACCGGCGGCCACCCACCCGGAGGCCGGGAACGTGGGCAGCGGCTCCTCGCCGCAGCCGCCCTCCGAGGACAGGCCGCGTGTCACGACCGCGAACTGACCCTCCGCGTGCGAGGCCGCCGCCCGCGCAGGCAGCGGTACGTGCAGGCGTACCCGGTGGTCGGAGCATCGGTTGTCGAACGAGACATGCAGCCTGACGTACGGCTCTCCGGCCCGCAGTTCGACCCGCGTGTCGACGACGATCTCCTCGGTCGCCTCGGTCCTGGCGGCGGCCGGGATCTCCGGGGTGCCCTCGATGCCCTGGCCGGCGGCGGGCCAGCGGTAGGTGCGGCGGACGTCGAAGGCGGCCACCAGCGGGCCCGAGCAGACCAGCGTCAGCTCGGCCGACACCGGGTCCGACACGATCCGGTCCTCGGCCGGGGGCGCGTAGTTGTAGGTGTCGCCCACGTCGCCGCCGTCGACGATGCGCCCCGCGCCCGTGAAGGTGGTCCCGTCGGCGCCGGTCAGCGCCAGTGTCCCGTCCGCCGCCACCTCGACGCGCAGCAGCCCGTTGTCGAGCGCCCGCTCCTCGGCCCGCACGCCGGCGACCGGCGCGCCCATCGCGGCGGAGGCACCGGATGCCGAACCCGCACCACCGGACTCGGCGGGAGAGCCGCCCGACGCCGCCACGGAGCCGTCGGGCGCCGGGCCGGTGTCGCGCAGGGTGTCGGCAGACGCCGGTCGGATGCTGGTGTGTCCCAAAGGTGGCGTCTCGACGAGGGCGGCGACGGTACGGCGGGCCTCGGCGACGATGCGTACCCGGGTCACCCCGTCGAGCGCCCCGCGCAGCTGCGCCACGTTGAAGGCCGTCGCGGACTCCCGAGCCACCGTGAACGTCAGCGTGCCGTCGTCCACCGACCAGCCGGTGATGTGCTGGCCGTACAGCTCCGTGCCGTGGATGAACGTCAGCGCCGTGGCCGGGTCCATCTCGGCGTCCAGCAGCAGCGTGGGCGCGTACTCCAGGGTCTGCGCGGGCACCCGCGCGCCGGTCGGGTCCACCAGGGGATCCAGGCCCGCCACGTCCACCAGCACGACGCCGCGCCGCGGGGCGGGCGTCGGGTTGACGACGAGCACCCCGTCCGACGGGACGGCGGCCGACAGCCGGGCGGTCACCATGTCGCGTATGGCCTGCCCGAGCTGTTCGGCCTCGGCGATGCGCGCGGCGACCTGCTGGGCCGTGTCGTCGACGCCGCAGCCGGTCACGGAGTCGTGGCCGCTGGCGTCCACGAGCCGCCACCACGCCATGTCGAGGAAGCGGCCGGGCCAGTCGCCGCCCCAGAGGGTGGCCAGCGGCTCGGCGTAGCGCTCGACCATCCGCTCGGCCCGGCCCATGGCCTGCTTGACGTGGGCGCGCACGGAGATGACGCCGGGCAGGATGTTCGCGCGGGCGTGGGAGCGCAGCTCGCCGGAGACCTGGGGCAGCCCGTCCACAGAACCCGAATACGCACCGATATATCCGGACAAGGTGTCCATGCGGGCGCCGATGTCCGCCACCATGCCGGGCAGCCCGCGTACGGGAGCCGAATGGTCGGTCCCGTACATCGCCAGCAGCGCCCCCTCGGGCCCGTGCCATCTCCGCATCCGCTCGGTGAACTCGGCGGCCCGCTCCGGCAGATGCGCCGGATCCTCGAAGAGATGCGCCCCGTTGCCGTAGCCGCCGGCCGGCAGGTACTGGGTCCGCAGAGCCGTGCCGTCCGGCGCGACCCAGGCGAAGACGTCGGTCACCACGGACGACGGCACACCCCGGTAGACGCAGGCGTGGAGCAGCCCGGCCCGCCGCAGGATCTGCGGCATCTGCGCCGTGTGACCGAACATGTCGGGCAGGTACCCCACCGGCATGGCCCCGCCGAGCTTGTCGGCCCGGTTCATGCCGAGTTCGAGGTTGCGCACGATGTTCTCGCCCGAGCACAGGAACTCGTCGAGCAGGATCTGCCACGGCCCGACCGCCAGCCGCCCGGACTCGACCAGCGCGGCGATGCGGTCGCGGTTCTCCGGCCGGACCTCCAGGTAGTCGTCCACGCAGGCCAGCTGCCCGTCGAGGGTGAAGTGGTAGTCGGGCTCGCGTTCCATCGTGTCGAGCACCTCGTCGAGCAGCGCCACCAGCCGCAGCCGGAAGCGCTGGAAGGGCTCGTACCACTCCCTGTCCCAGTGCGTGTGCGGGACGACGACGATTTCGGCGGTCACGCTGCTTCCCCTCCGATGGGCAGGTCATGCTGTACGGCATAGCGCGCGGCGATGCTCTGGGCCGTGACGATGTCGGCCAGCCCGCCGGCCGCGGCGGTGAGCGGCGGCTCGTCCTCGGTGACGTAGGCGTGGAAGGCGGCCAGCTGCACCTCGAACGCCTCGGTCACATCACGCCACTCGGTCCGGCTCTCGCCGCCCGAGCCGTCACCCGAGACCACGGTCAGCGTCGTGGGCGCGTTCATCAGGTAGGGAGAGGGGAAGACCAGCTCCAGCGAGCCCTTGTCGTGGTGGATGACCACGGTCTCCCGGTAGGCCGGGTAGTCCTCCAGGTAGTGCCACCGGATCGAGAACCGTCCGCTGACGGGCAGCGTTCCGGAGATCTCGACGGACCCGGGCCCCGGCCCCCACGTCTCAACAGCCGAAATTTCGGCAGGCGACCCGCTGAAGCGCCTCAAGAGCGACAAGTCATGGCATATCGAGCCGAGTGCCACCCCGTAGAGGGCCCGTACCGCATCGGGAGCCGACTCCCCCAGCGCCCGGGAGACGAGCTCGTGCTCCGCCGCGCGCAGCGAGGCCAGCAGCGCGGGGTCGACGTCGCGGGCCGGCGTCAGGCTCGCGAAGGCCAGCTGCGACTCGGCGCTCGGATGCAGCACGGTCACCTCGACCGACCGGATCGCGGCCGGGCCGCCCAGCTCGGCCAGCAGCTCCTCGGCCCGGCGCACGGCCGGGTCGTACTGCTTCATGTAGCCGACCATCAGCCGCCCCTCGGGCAGCGCCTCGACCTCGGCCCTGGTCAGCGCGAGCGGTTTCTCGCAGAGCACCGCGTAACCCGCGGCCAGCGCCCGGCGTACCGGCTCGCCATGAGAGCCGGAGGCGAGGATGAGCACGGCGTCGAACCCGCCCTCGGCCAGCATGCTCTCCACGGCCGTGAAGCGCCCGGGCGCCCCCAGCCGGTCGCCGACGACGTCGGCGAGGGTCCGCGACAGGTCGCAGACGGCGGTCACCTCGAACAGGTCGCGGCGCCTCGACAGCAGCGGCACGTACACCGCCTGCGTGACGGCGCCGCACCCGACAAGCGCGATCTTCAAAACCCGATCCTCCAGCGTGGGGTCAGCCTGGGGGTCACAGTCCCAGCTCTCTCAGCTTCTCGCGGTTGGCGGCTTGATCGGCGATGTTCCGCTCAACCGACCGGCGGCCGGGCAGGGTGTCCTGCTCGATGATGATCCAGCCTTGGTAGCCGATCTCGTCGAGCGCGCGGACGACGCCCGGCAGATCCAGCTCGCCCTCGCCCAGCGGCGCGAAGCCGCCCCGGCCCATGAGCTCGCGCAGGTCCACGCCGTCGGCGAGGGCCTGACCGAGTATCGCGGTGTCGCCGTCCTTGACATGCACGTGGCCGACCCGGTCCGACCAGTCGCGCAGGGCGGTCACCGGGTCGCCGCCGGCCAGCAGCAGGTGGCCGGTGTCCAGGCAGAGCTGCACGTCGGTCAGCTCCAGCAACCGCTCGACGTCCTCTGGCGTCTCGACGTAGGTGCCGAGGTGGTGGTGGAAGGCGGGCTCGAAGCCGCGTTCGCGGCAGCGGTCGGCCGCGATCTGGACGCGGGAGGCGTAGCCGGGCCAGTCGGCGGCGGCCAGCCCCGGAGCGTTCCCGCCGGGCCTGGCGAACCTCGCCGGAGAGCCCGAGCAGCCGAGTGTGGGCCGGGGCGCCAGGTGTTCGGGGGCGGCCGGCGCGGCGGCGAACACGTCGAGCGTCGCGTCCAGCGCGGTCAGTCCCTTCTCGAACTCCACGGGGTCGCTGTAGCGCAGGTCGGCCCAGCCGCCGGCCAGCAGCAGCCCGTCGAGGCGTTCCACCAGGTCGGCGCCGGTGCCGAGATAGCCGATGGGCCCCAGGTCGATGCCCGCGTAGCCGGCGTCGGCGAGCGCACGGACCATCTGGTCGGCGCTCAGCGGGGGCGGCGCGTCGGCCAGTTCGAACACGCCGAAGCTCACGGGGGCGTTGGCGACTCGTGTCACGCGCATATGGCGATCACCTCGTTCTCGTACGTTTCCAGGCGGTGCCGTCCCTCTCTCGCGGGGACCAGCACCCGCTCGCCGCGGATGACCTGGCGATCGCCGCCGGGGCGCACCAGGACGAGGCCGTCGGCGTCGAGCGCGAGCAGCTCGTCGCCCAGCCTGAGCAGTAGCGGCGCGCCGGGGCCCGCGGAGATCGCGGTACGGCCCGCGGCGACGGCATCGAAGATCGTGCTGGTGTCCTCGGCCAGGACCCAGGTGGTCGGCGCGCCCGGCAGGCCGTCGTCGCCGGGACGGTGGAAGTCGCTGGCGCCGATCGCGACCAGGTCGGGCCCCCAGGCGTCGGCCCAGGCCAGGGGCGCGCCCCAGCGCCGGTCCCACCAGCCGGAGTGCCAGACCTCGGCGATCCGCGGTCGCTCGGTCAGCGGCTGGAGCCAGGCGCAGTCGCCGCCGAGCGGGTGGTTGATCGACATCAGCCCGCCCTCGCGCGCGGCGTGCCGGGCCCAGGAGTCGGCGGGCTGCCGGAAGTCCACCCAGCCGACGTCGCCGAACACGTTGGCGTGCCCCCGATCCGTGGTCACCTCCTGGCCGGGCAGCAGGGCGATGCCGCGTCCATCGCCGAGCCAGGGGTGGTGGCTGATGGTGTTGTGGTCGGTGACGACCAGGAAGTCCAGGCCGCGGCCCTTGGCCAGCTCGGCCAGCTCGGGGATGGTCAGCACGCCGTCGCTGTGGACGGTGTGGGAGTGGAAGTCGCCCGCGAACCAGTGGAGGCCGTCGACTCCGGGCAGGTCGCGGCGCGGCGGCCGGTCCCCGTGCGGCGGCTCCTCGGTCACCGGCCGTGGGGGTGCGGCGGCCTCGGTGTGGATCTCCAGCGTGTAGTCGAGGCCCTGCGGCGGCACCCGGTGCAGCCGCAGCCACACCTGCCAGGTCCCTGGCTCCAGCTCACCGGGCAGGTAGCCGGGGGTCGCCCAGTCGGCGGTGATCGTGTACTCGTCGCGCGCGCCGCCTGACCAGCCGCGGAAGCCGTCCGGCGAGCCGCAGCCGAGGTCGAGCACGCCCTGTGACCGGTCGAAGCTCAGCCGTACGGTCAGCGCGCCGGTGCCGGCCGGTACCTCGAAGGGCACCTCGCGCAGGATCCGCTCCAGCCGGTCGTCCAGGCTCCAGTGGCCGCGGATCACGGTCATGCCGACACCAGCTCGCCGTCCCGGTAGATCAGGGCCCGGTCGCGGCGCGGCGTGGCGAAGCCGTCGGCTCCGATGGACGGCTCGCCGCCCTCGGGCACGACCGCCTGCACGAGCACGTCGGCGACCTCCAGGGTCACCAGGTGGGACGCCCCCAGGTTCTCCACGATGACCACCTTTCCACCCAGCGAGCCCTCGGTGGGCTCGGTCGAGTAGGTGTTGTACTCGGGCCGTACCCCGTACACGATCCGCTCGCCGTCGGTCAGCAGGCCCTCGGCCGAGACGGGGACCGGCACCTTGCACCCGGCCACCTCCAGCGTGTCACCGCGGACGGTCCCGTCGAGCAGGTTCATCGGCGTCGAGCCGATGAATCCGGCGACGAAGGTGTTGGCGGGCCGCTGGAAGACCTCGGCCGGCGTGCCGATCTGACGGATGTGCCCGGCCTCCATGACGGCCATCCGGTCGGCCATGGCCAGGGCCTCGGCCTGGTCGTGGGTGACGAAGACGGTGGTGACGCCGAGCTCGCGCTGCAGCTTCTTCAGGAACGTACGGGCCTCCAGGCGGAGCCGGGCGTCGAGGTTGGACAGCGGCTCGTCGAACAGGAACGCCTGCGCCTGCGTCGCCATGACGCGGGCCAGCGCGACCCGCTGCTGCTGGCCGCCGGACAGCTGGCCGGGGCGCCGGTCCATGAGCTGGTCCAGGCCAAGCCTGGCGCCGACCTCCTCGGCCTTGCGCTGCCGGGCGGCCTTGCCGACCTTCTTGATGCGCAGGGGGTAGGCGATGTTGTCGGTGACGTCCATGTGCGGGAACAACGCGTAGTCCTGGAAGACCATCGCGATGTCGCGGCCGCCCGGCTGGACGCCGGTGACGTCGCGGTCGCCGATGACGACGGCGCCGCCGGTGGCGGTCTCCAGCCCGGCGATCGTGCGCAGCAGCGTGGTCTTGCCGCAGCCGGACGGGCCGAGCAGGGCGAAGAACTCGCCGTCGGGGATGGCCAGGTCGAGCGAGTCGAGCGCTTTGACTCCCCCGGGGTAGACCTTGGTCAGGGCTCGCAGTTCGATTGCGGCCATCAGCGCTTGATCCCTCCGTGGAAGCGGAAGCCATACTTCTTGCTGACGAACAGGTACATGAGCACCACGGGGACCGAATAGAGCAGGCCGAACGTGGACAGCAGGGTGAGGTTGGCCTGGCCGCCCTCGGTGTACAGCGTGTACATGATGACCGCCGCGGGCTGCTTCTCGACATCGCTGAGCAGCAGGTACGGCATCAGGAAGTTGCCCCACACGTTGGCCACGGCCCACACCGCGATCGTCGCCAGTCCCGGCCGTACCAGGGGGACGACCACATGGCGGACGATCTGCAGCGGCGAGGCCCCGAAGACGCGCGCCGACTCCTCGTAGGACTTCGGCGTGGAGTCCATGAAGTCCTTGAGCATGAAGATCGCCGCGGGCAGCAGGCCGCCGGTCAGGATGAGGATCACCCCGAACTGCGAGTCGATCAGGTTCAGCTCGACGGCCAGCTGGAACAGCGGCACCATCGCGGCCGTACCGGTGATGATCGAGGACAGCAGCAGCAGCGCGTAGAGCAGTGCGTCGCGGCCGGGCAGCCGCACCCGGCTCAGCGCGTACGCGGCCAGCGCCGCGAAGACCACCACGAGCAGGGCCGTGCCGACCGCCAGCACCAGCGAGTTCAGGAGCGACGGCAGCGCGTACGGGTGCTCCAGGATCGCCCGGAAGTTGTCCAGCGTGAAGTCGGGCACCCGGACCTCGTAGGTGGGGTCAGAGGTGAAGGGCGCGGCGGCCAGCCACAGCAAGGGGATGGTGAAGAAGGCCAGCAACACCGCGATCAGCGTGTAGAAGCCGATCCGGCCCAGCACGAACCGCGTCATTTCTTACTCCTGAGCAGGCGCAGGTAGAACACCGCCACGACCAGGTTGATCAGCAGGATGACCGTGGAGACGGCCGCGCCGTAGCCCAGCTCGCTGCCCTGCAGCGCGACCTTGTAGACGTGGACCGCCAGCACCTCGGTCTGACCGTCGGGCCCGCCCGCGGTGAGCATGAACGGGGTGAAGTCGTTGAACGTCCACAGGCTGATCAGCAGGAGGTTCGTCAGGATGTGCCCCCTGATGTGGGGGAACACCACGTCACGCAGCTGCTGCCAGCCGGAGGCCCCGGCCAGGCGGGCGCTCTCCAGGTGCGAGGGTGGCACGTTCCCGAGCGCGGCGCCGTACAACATCATCGAGAAGGCGGCGCCACGCCAGGTGTTGAAGATGACGATCGACAGCATCGGGTGGTCGAGCAGCGGCGCCAGACCGGGGACGTGGAGCAGCGCTTGGAGCGTGCCGCCGTCGCGGTCGAGCAGCGCCACCCACAGGAACGAGACCACCGCGCTGGGCAGGATCCAGGCCAGGATGACCAGGCCCTCGACGGTCCGTTTGAGCGGTCCGGTGCGATCGCGCATCAGCCAGGCGATCGTGAACCCGAGCACGACCTGGCCGATGACGGCCGAGCCGAGCACGAACTGGACGGTCAGCCAGGTCGAGTTCCAGAACGCGGGATCGGAGACCGCCTTGACGAAGTTGTCCAGGCCGACGAACTGAGGCTCGGCGGCGGCGGCGCCGGTGAGGCGGTAGTTGGTGAGGCCGAGGTAGAGGACCCAGAGCGCGGGGAAGACCAGGAACACCGCGATCAGCGCCAGCGCGGGCGCCACGAACGCGCCCGCTCTCAGCCTGCCCAGGCCCGCCGCATCGGAGCTGTAGCGGCGGGCGGGCGCGTCGTCGATGACCTCAAGAGGCGATGTTGCCTGCGCCACCGACGATTCCTTCGAGTTTCTTCTGGTAGTCCGCGGCGGCCTGGTCGGGTGCCGTGCCCCCGACGACGGCGGCCGTGGCCTCCTGGAGCGCGGCCGACACCTGCGGATAGACGGCGACCGGCGGCCGGTAGGCCGTCAGCGGCAGCACCTTCTCCGAGATGAACGTCAGCAGCGGCTCCCCGGCGAGGATCTCCTTGTTGACGTCGGTGCGCGGGGTGATGCGCACGTTGCCGTCCTTGGTCTCCTCCTTCAGGGCGTCCGGCGAGAGCGTGAAGGCCAGCAGGTCGAAGGCCTCCTTCGGATGCTTGCTGTTGGGGTTGACGGTCCGCAGGGCGCCGCCCGACATGCTGACGAAGTCCTGGCCGCGCAGTCCCTTGCCCGGCTCCATGGCGGGGATCAGGGCGTAGCCGACGGTCTGGTCACGGTCGGCCATCTTGGCCACGCCGTCCTTGGGGTTGACCACGCCGCGCCAGAAGTAGTCGCCCTCCATCAGGATGCCGATCTTGCCACCGGCGAACTGCTGGAAGGACTTGTCGCGGCCCTTGGCCTCCTGCTGGAGCTTGGGGTCACCGAGGCCGCTGCCGCCGTAGATCTTCTGGTAGAGGCCGAGCGCGTCCTTGAGCGGCTGGGACGCGCCGGTCCACTTGCCGTCCTTCTGTACCTCGCCGCCCGCGCCCGCCAGCAGCGGGAGCACGCCCTGCATCGAAGTGGCCTCGCCCATCGCGGTGCCGGCGTTGATCTGGATCGGCACCGGTACGCCCGCCGACTTCAGCTTGGCGCCCGCGTCGAGGATCTCCTGCCAGCTCTTCGGCTGCCAGTCGGCGGGCAGCCCCGCCTTCTGGAAGAGCGTCTTGTTGAAGTAGAGCACCCGGCCGTCCGTGCCGACGGGCAGGGCGTACTTCTTGCCGTTGAAGGTGGCCAGGCCCTGGACCGATTCGGGGATCTGCTGCCAGCCGTCCCAGCTGTCGGCGCTCGCCCCCACCAGGTCGGACAGCGGCTTGATGTAGCCCGCCTCGGCGAACTCACCGGCCCAGATCCCGTCGAGGTCGATCACGTCCGCGCCCTTGCCTGACTTCAGGTCGAGGGAGAGCTTGGTCTTGTACTGCTCGTCGTCGACACCGCTGGGGATGAACTTGACCTTGACGTCCTTCCCCTTCGCCTTCTCGGCCGCCTCGAACTTGGGGGCGACCCAGTTGGCGAGGAAGTCGGCCGCCGCCGCGTTCTTGCCGCCCGCGATGGCGTTCTGGGCGATCGTCAACTCGATCGCGCCACCGCTGTCGCCGCCGGATGACTGGCCGCACGCGGCGAGCCCCAGCGCGGACACGGCGAGGACCGCGACCGCGCCTACCGACCTTTTCCGCAATCCCATGCAAACCCTCCGACATGTCCTTAAAGCCAGGAACCCGGCCAATATGTCATGACATCCAGATGACGTAAAGGCCTGCCGATATTTCGGGAGTGTGTCGCATGCTGCATCTTTGTCACGAGGAGGTCTCGGCGAGGGGTCCGCCGCAAGACGATCCACTTACCGGGGTTTCGGTCAGGGAAGAAAGACCGGCATAGCGGACATCCGAATGTCATGACAATATGCCATAGTAGGCACGAAGGCTCCGTCACTGGAGGTGCGTTGTACGACCTGATCACGATCGGCCGCTCCGGGGTCGACGTCTATCCGCTGCAGACCGGCGTGGGCCTGGCCCACGTCGAGACCTTCGGTAAGTTCCTCGGCGGGAGCCCGACAAACGTCGCGGTCGCGGCCGCGCGCCACGGACTACGCGCCGCCGTGATCACCGCGGTCGGCGCCGACCCCTTCGGGGAGTACGTACGGCAGGCGATCCGCGGTTTCGGCGTGGACGACTCCTTCGTGGCCACCGTCGAAGGTCCCCCGACGCCCGTCACGTTCTGCGAGATCTTCCCCCCGGACGACTTCCCGCTCTACTTCTACCGAGGTGAGCATCCGCCGGACCTGCGGCTGACCGCCGAGTCGCTGGACCTGACCGCGATCCGGGACGCGAAGCTGTTCTGGTTCACCGGCACCGGCCTGAGCCAGGAGCCGAGCCGAGCCGCGCACGCCGCCGCCCTGGCCGCGCGCACGTCCGGCTTGACCGTCTTCGACCTGGATCACCGCCCCATGCTGTGGGAGTCGCCCGAGGCTTCCCAGGAGGCGGTACGCCAGGCGCTTCCGTACGCCAACGTGGCCGTCGGCAACCTCGACGAGGTGGAGAACGCGGTGGGCACCCGCGACCCGGAGGCGGCCGCGCAGGCGCTGCTCGACGCCGGGATGCGCGTCGCCATCGTCAAGATGGGCCCCAACGGGGTGCTGGCCCGCAGCCGGGACGAGTACGTGGTGGCGGAGCCGGTCAAGGTCGAGGTGGTGAACGGCATCGGCGCGGGCGACGCGTTCGGTGGCGCCGTCTGCCTGGGGCTGCTGCGCGACTGGCCGCTGGAGCGGACGATCCGCTTCGCCAACGCCGCCGGGGCCTACGTGGCCGCCCGCCTGGCCTGCGCCGACGCGATGCCCACGACTGACGAGGTGCAGGCACTCCTATGAGCGACATGACGCTGCCCCGAACCGCCCGCTACGACCACCTGACCCACATCCGGGCCACCAGGCCGGACGAGATCGAGCGCGCCGCCGCCCGCCGGCAGCGCCGGAGGCTGCCGGGCGAGGGCGAGCGCCTGCTGATCATCGCGGCCGACCATCCGGCGCGCGGGTCGCTCGGCGTCCGCGACCGGCCGCTGGCCATGGCCAGCCGTCCCGACCTGCTCGACCGGCTCCAGACGGCGCTGGCCAGGCCCGGCGTGGACGGCATCCTGGCCTCCCCCGACGTGCTGGAGGACCTGCTGCTGCTCGGCGCGCTGGAGGAGAAGCTGGCCTTCGGCTCGATGAACCGGGGCGGCCTGCAGGGCTCGGTGTTCGAACTGGACGACCGGTTCACCGGTTTCGACGCGGCCGCCATCGACGCCATGCGCCTCGACGGCGGCAAGATGCTCTGCCGCATCGACCCGGCCGACCACGCCACGGTCAACACGCTCGAGTCGTGCGCCCACGCGGTCACCGACCTGGCCCGCCGGCGACTGCTGGCGATGGTCGAGCCGTTCTGGGCGGCGCGTACGGAGACGGGCGTCCTGCGCAACGACCTGTCGCCCGACGCGGTCATCCGGTCGATCAGCGTCGCCCAGGCACTCGGCACGACCTCCGCCTACACCTGGCTGAAGATCCCCGCGGTCGCCGAGATGGAGCGCGTCATGGCCGCCACCACGCTGCCCGCGCTGCTGCTCGGCGGCGACCCGCCCGACATCGACGCGGCCTACGCCGACTGGGATCGCGCGCTGCGCCTGCCGGGGGTGCGCGGGCTCGTCATCGGGCGCGCGCTGCTCTACCCTCCGGACGACGACGTGGCCGCCGCGGTGGACGGCGCGGCCGCTCTGGTTCGAGAGGTGCGCTCATGACATACCTTCCGTACGGCAAGGCCGCCGGCGGGTCGTGGTCGGTGGAGATCACGCCCGCCTTGGCCGGTTGGACCTACTCGGGGCTGCGCGTGGCCGACCTCGGCGGCGGCCCGGTCTCCTCCTCGACCGGCGCTACCTCGACCACCGTCGCCACCTCGACCGCCGTCGCCACTTCGACCGGCGCCACCTCGACCGCTGTCTCCTTCTCCACCGGCGAGGAGGAGATGCTGGTCCTGCCGCTGTCGGGCTCGTGCACGGTGACGTGCGGTGGCGAGCGGTTCGAGCTGACGGGCCGCGCGTCGGTGTTCGCCGGCCCCTCCGATTTCGCCTATATCCCGATTTCTACGGATGTGACGGTGGAGGGGTCGGGCCGCATCGCGTTCCCCTCCGCTCGGGCGACCCGGCGGCTGGCCCCGCGGTACGTCCCGGCCTCGGACGTGCCGGTCGAGATCCGGGGCGCGGGCCAGGCCAGCCGCCAGGTGAACAACTTCTGCGCCCCCGGCGTCTTCGAGTGCGACAAGCTCGTGGCCGTGGAGGTGCTCACGCCGGGCGGCAACTGGTCGTCCTATCCCCCGCACAAGCACGACACTCCCAACGAGGGCGAGGCCGTGCTGGAGGAGATCTACTACTTCGAGGTGACCGGCGACGGCCTGGGCTACCAGCGCGTCTACTCCTCCGAGCGGGGCCAGATCGACACGCTGGCCGAGGTCTCCTCCGGCGACGTGGTGCTGGTGCCCTATGGCTACCACGGCCCGTCAATGGCCGCGCCCGGCTACGACCTGTACTACCTGAACGTCCTGGCCGGCCCCGCCGAGGAGCGGTCGATGGCGTTCTGCGACGACCCCCGGCACGCCTGGATCCGCTCTTCCTGGGACGGCCAGGCCATCGATGCCAGACTGCCGTTCGGGAGGACTTCATGACCCGCTTGACCGTGGCGCAGGCCGTGGTGCGCTTCCTGGCCCACCAGTGGAGCGAGCGCGACGGCGTCGAACACCGGCTGTTCGGCGGCTGCTTCGGCATCTTCGGCCACGGCAACGTGGCTGGGCTCGGCCAGGCACTGGCCACCTCGACCGAGGACCTGCCCTACCACCTGAGCCGCAACGAACAGGCCATGGTGCACACGGCCGCCGCCTACGCGCGGGCCGCCAACCGGCTGTCCACCCTGGCCTGCACCACCTCGATCGGACCCGGCGCGACCAACATGATCACCGGCGCGGCGGGCGCGACGATCAACCGGCTGCCCGTGCTGCTGCTGCCCGGCGACGTGTTCTCCACCCGGGTCGCCAATCCGGTGCTCCAGGAGCTCGAAGACGCCCGCTCGTACGACATCTCGGTCAACGACTGCTTCAAGCCGGTGTCGCGCTTCTGGGACCGGATCAACCGGCCCGAGCAGCTCCCATCGGCGCTGCTGGCCGCCATGCGGGTGCTCACCGACCCGGCCGAGACAGGCGCGGTGACCCTGGCGCTGCCGCAGGACGTCCAGGCCGAGGCCTACGACTGGCCGCAGGAGCTGTTCGAGCGCCGCCTCTGGCACGTGCCGCGACCGCGCCCCGAGCGGGCGGCCCTGGCGCGGGCCGCCGAGCTGATCAAGTCGGCGAGCCGGCCGCTGATCATCGCCGGCGGCGGGGTGATCTACAGCGAGGCCACGGCCGAACTACGGGCCTTCGCCGAGGCGTACGGCATCCCGGTCGCCGAGACGCAGGCGGGCAAGGGCGCGCTGCCGTACGGACACCCGCTCGCGATGGGCGCGGTCGGCGCGAGCGGCACCACCGCGGCCAACGCGCTGGCCCGCGAGGCCGACCTGATCATCGGCGTCGGCACCCGCTACAGCGACTTCACCACCGCCTCCCGCTCGCTCTTCTCGGCGGAGGCCCGGTTCGTCAACCTGAACATCACCGGCTTCGACGCGGCCAAGCTGTCGGGGCTCCAGCTCGTGGCCGACGCCCGCGAGGGCCTGACCGAGCTGACCGGGGCATGCGCGGGCTGGAGCACCCAGGAGTCATACCGCTCGCGCGCCGCCGAGCTGTCGGCCGCCTGGGACGCGGTGGTGGAGGAGGCGTACGCGCTGGAGGGCCGGCCGCTGCCGCAGTCGGCCGTGATCGGCGCGGTCAACGCCGCGGCCGGCGACGACGGCGTGGTGGTCTGCGCGGCCGGCTCCATGCCCGGCGACCTGCACAAGCTGTGGCGGCCGAGCGGGCCTGGCAGCTATCACGTGGAGTACGGCTATTCCTGCATGGGCTACGAGATCGCCGGCGGGCTGGGCATCAAGATGGCCGTCCCCGAGCGCGAGGTGTTCGTCATGGTGGGCGACGGGTCCTACCTGATGATGGCCCAGGAACTCGTCACGGCCGTCTCCGAGGGCATCAAGCTGATCGTGGTGCTGGTGGACAACTCCGGCTTCGCCTCGATCGGCCGCCTCTCGGAGAGCGTCGGCGCCCAGCGGCTCGGCACCTCCTACGCCTACCGGGGCACCGGCCGCTACGACGGCGACGGCCTGCCGGTGGATCTGGCCGCCAACGCCGCCAGCCTCGGCGCCACCGTGCTGCGGCCCGACACGCTGACCGACTTCCGCAAGGCTCTGGAGGCGGCTCGCGCCGCTGAGGAGACGACCGTGATCTATGTCCGCGCCGACCCCATGCTGGACAGCCCGTCGTCGGAGGCGTGGTGGGACGTCCCGGTCGCCGAGGTCTCGACCGCGCTTGAAGGCCCTATGGTGCGTGCTTCGTACGAGTCCGAGAAGAGCGCCCAGAAGCCGCACATCACACCCACCTGACAGAAGGGGCACTGCTTCAGGCCCGCTACTTCAAGCCCGCTGCTTCAGGCCCGCTGCTTCAGGACGTCGGCGATGCCCGCCAGGAACGAGTCGACGTCCGCGATCAGGTAGCCGGGCCGTAGCAGCACGGTCGAGAACTTCGCCTCCCGGACGTCCTTGGCCGTCACCGGGTAGTCGGTGGTGCCACGCAGCGTGGCCACGATCCGGTCCAGGAAGGCGTCGACCTCGTCCTCGTTGTAGCCCGTGCCCATCCGCCCGGGCCGGAAGGCCACCCGCTCCACGCGCGCCGCCTGCGTCTCGAACCACTCCTCGCGCAGCATCTCACCGGTCGGCTCGGTCATGGCCAGCCGTACGGGACTCTTGGCCCGCGTCTCCAGCGCCACCACGAACGCCTCCAGCGCGAAGTCCACCGCGGTCTCCTGATAGCCGCCGCGCCTGGCCCGGAACGTCGCCCTGCGTACGTCGTCGGCCGTGACCTGCTCGATGTCGCGCGGGCCCCTGCCCAGTGTCGCCTCGATCCGCCCGATCAGGGCGTCGACCTCGACCGGGTCATAGCCTGAACGCATACCCATGACGCGTGGAAAGCGATTCAAGCTCACTCCTTCTGCGGTGTGCTGGGGGCCCGCTCATATTGTGGGGCTCTTTATCCTGACAATGCGAACTGAGATATACCGTTACTGCACCATGCGATTGACCAAGGTCTCTTTCCGTTACCGAAGACGTGATCCTTCTGTCATGAAGGACGTGGACGCGTACCTTGATCCCGGCGACGTGATCGAGGTCGCCGGCGTCAACGGGGCGGGCAAGTCCACGCTGCTCCGCCTGCTGGCCGGGCTCACCCAGCCATCATCGGGCACGATCATCGAGCGCCCCGCGGTGGTCGGCTTCGCCCCCGACCGCTTCCCGATGGAGCAGCCCTTCACGGTCTCCGGCTATCTGCGTCACATGTCCCGCGTACGCGGCGGCGCGCGCTGGGAGCCCTGGGCGGAGCGCCTCGGCATGACTCACCTGCTCGGCCTGCGGCTGGGCGAGTTATCGAAGGGCAGCGCCCACAAGGTCGGGCTGACCCAGGCGCTGATGTGCGGCCCCGGCCTGCTCATCCTGGACGAGCCGTTCGCGGGGCTCGACGCCGACACCCGCGAGGCGCTCCCGTCGATCGTCACAGAGCTCTCCGAGGGCGGCGCCATCGTGGTGGTCAGCGACCACCAGGGCGGTCTGCGCCATCTTCCCTCCATCAGGCACTGGACCGTGGTGGACGGCAAGGTCAAGGAGGGTACGGTCGGGCAGCGGGCGACCGTACGCGTGGATCTGCCGGTGGACGAGGTCCGGTCGTTCATCGCCAGGATGCGTGACGAGGGCTACCGGGTGTACGACATCGCCACCGAGGAGCAGCCATGATCGCGTTGACCGTGTTCCGCGTCGCCGCCTACATCCGGTCTCACCGCGTCTACCAGGCGCTGCTGTTCATGCTCGCGCTGGTCGCGATCGTCTACGGCAGCCGCGCGCCCAAGGGCGCCGAAACCTCCGTCCTCACGGACGCCGTGGTGCTGGCGATCCCGATCCTGGCCTGGTCCAGCAGGAGCCTGCTCGACACCGAGCCCGACCAACAGCGGAGCCTGTCGGAGATCAGCGTGGGCGGCCGGCTGCGCGAGCTGGGCGCGGGCCTGCTCGCGGCGCTCGTGACGTCGCTGGTGCTGGTCGCGCTGACCCTGGGCTGGGGGCTGGCGCTCGGCGTCAGTGCCGCCCCGCCGCCCGGGGAGTTCGCCGCCATCCTGGCATTGTCCGGCATCGCCGCGCTGGCCGGCGTCGTGTTCGGCGCGCTCACCAGCCGGGTGATCCTGCGCTCCCCCGCGATCTCCATCATCGCTCTGCTGGTGGGCTTCCTGGCCATGCTGGCGCTCAGCGCCTCGCCCTTGTACTGGCTCACGATCCCGCTCATCACCTGGATGAAGTCCGCGAACTCCGCCGAGCTGACGGCCCGGCTGCCCGAGCTCTCGGCCATCTCGCTGGCGTGGTGCCTGCTCGGCCTGGCCTGTTACGCCTGGCTGCGCCGTACCCGGCCCTGAGAACACGAGGGGAACGTCACGCGCGCCCCTTTTAGCCACTAGGTTAGTGAGTACTCACCCACCTATGAGGAGCGGGCGTCATGAAGGTGATCTGTGTCGGCGACAGCATCACGCGCGGTCAGGTCAGCGCGAACTACGTGAAAATGCTGGAGTCCAGGCTGCCGGGCACCACGGTGATCAACGCGGGCGTCAACTACGACGTCTCCGCCCATGTGCTGGACCGGCTCTCCAAGGTCGTCGACCAGGATCCCGACGTGGTCACCGTACTCATCGGCACCAACGACGCCACCGCCACGCTGGGCGAGACGACCGCCCGCAAGCTACGCGACCGGTGGAAGCTGGCCGAGGACCCCAGCCCCGGCGGCTACGCGGCGAACCTGTCCGCCATCGCCACCCGGCTCAAAGACGAGACCCGGGCCCGCCTCGCGCTGATCTCGCCGCCGGTGCTCGGCGAGGACCTCGACTCGGTGGCGCTGCGGCGGACCTCGGAGTTCGGAGAGATCGTACGCAAGGTGGCGGCCGAGCAGTTCGTGCAGTATCTCCCGCTCAACGAGCAGATGGTGGCGCACCTGGAGAAGGCGGACCGCAAGCCGCGCGTCCACTATCGGGCGGACAGCCTGCTGGCGCCCACCGCGGCGATGCAGCACTTCTTTCTCGGGCGCGGCTTCGACGCGATCTCCAAGAGCCGCGGCCTGCTGCTGACCACGGACACCGTCCATCTGAACAGCCGCGGCGCCGGGATGATCGCGGACCTGATCGAGGGCGTCGTGCGCTCTTCCTGAGCTTTTCCCAGGCTTTCCGGAGCTGCTCCCGGGCTATTCGGCGGCGGCGAGCTGGCCGCAGGCGCCGTCGATCTCGCGGCCGCGGGTGTCGCGGACGGTCACCGGCACACCGTGGTATTCGAGCCGCCGCACGAACGCCCGCTCGTCCTCCGGCCGGGAGGCGGTCCATTTGGAGCCGGGCGTCGGGTTGAGCGGGATCAGGTTGACGTGCACCAGCTTGTTGCGCACCAGCTTGCCGAGCAGGTCGGCCCGCCACTCCTGGTCGTTGATGTCCTTGATCAGCGCGTACTCGATCGAGATCCGCCGCTTGGTCTTGGCCGCGTACGCCCAGGCGGCGTCGAGGACCTCCGACACCTTCCAGCGCGTGTTGATCGGCACCAGCGTGTCGCGCAGCTCGTCGTCGGGCGCGTGCAGGGACAGGGCGAGCGTGACCGGCAGACCCTCGTCGGCGAGCTTGCCGATGGCGGGCACCAGGCCGACCGTGGAGACCGTGACGCCGCGCGCCGAGATGCCGAGGCCGTGCGGGACGGGCTCCACCATCCGGCGTACGGCCCCGATGACCTGCTTGTAGTTGGCCAGCGGCTCGCCCATGCCCATGAAGACCACGTTGCTCACCCGCCCCGGGCCACCGGGCACGTCGCCCGCGGCCAGCGCGCGGGCTCCGGAGACCACCTGCTCGACGATCTCGGCGGTGGACATGTTGCGGGTCAGCCCGGCCTGGCCTGTAGCGCAGAACGGGCAGTTCATGCCGCAGCCGGCCTGCGACGACACGCACATCGTCACCCGGTCGGGATAGCGCATCAGCACCGACTCGACCAGCGCGCCGTCGAACAGGCGCCACAGCGTCTTGCGGGTGGTGCCGGCGTCGGTGGTCAGCTCCTTGACCGGGGTGAGCAGCGACGGCAGCAGCACCGACAGCTTGTCGCGGGCCGCCGCGGGCAGGTCGGTCATCGCGTGCACGTCGGCGTTCAGGCGCTCGAAGTAATGCCGGGACAGCTGGTCGGCGCGGAACGCCTTCTCGCCGAGCTCCGTCACCGCCGCGCGGCGGTCGGGCATGGACAGGTCCGCCAGGTGCCGAGCCGGCTTGGCCCTGCGCGGCGCGACGAAGGTGAGCTGGCCTGGCTGCTGGGACACGTTCCTGCCTTTGCTTGGGTGGTTATCGACCAGGTTAGTGAACGTTCGGCTCCCAGGTGTCATTCCATGAGGGAGCTCCGGGTGGCGATAGCCCTCGCGTGAGGGTATGGGCCGATCTAGAGTGCATCTCGTATGGCGATTTTCCGGTCGGCTTCTGGCGAGGGGCAGACCGAGGTCGTCCTCACCGCCGACAACCCGTACGGCAGCCGAACGCTCGTGGTCGAGCGGGACGAGGACGCCTCGGTAGCTTACCTGTGCTCGCCTGACGGCGCCGTGCACGGCGCCGTGTGGCTGGCCAACCACCGTCCCGCCCCCGAGGTGGTCGATCTGGCCAGGCTCAACTCCGGGCTGCCGCCGCTCATGCCCCGGCCCAACACCACGCACCCGGCCGGCCGCCGGCCGCTCGGGCAGCTGACGGCACTGTGGTTCGAGGAGGGCGACGGGGTCGCGGTCTATGAGGACGACGACATGCTGGCGGTCATCCCCGGGTGGGCCGACATGAGCAGGGGCATGCCCGGCTACGCCCGTGACGCCGTGGGTGAGACGCCGTTCGCCTGGGCGCTGTCCGAGGCGCTCGAAGGGCTGCGGCCGCGCCTGTCCAACGCCAGGTCCTACTGGCGCTGGCGGCATGGGGAGGGGGCCTGGGCGTCGTTCCAGGAGTTCGTCATGGGACATCTGGAACGGGGGCTCGGGCCGGCCGGGCGCTACTGGGACGTGAGCGGGGAGCGGCTGCCGGCTGTCGGCATCACCGAGCGGCCGCCGTCCGGGCGCCGGGGGTTCACGGTGTTGTCGACGGTCGGGATGAGCTGTCAGCGGATGCCCACCGTCGAGCAGTGGATCGACCGGCCGGGGGCGTACGCCAGGATCGAGCTGGCCGTGGCCACCCGCGAGGATCCGCGCGAGGCGGCGCTGCTGCTCGTGTGGCTGTCGCAGTATCCGTGGCACTCGGTCACATGGCTAGGGCACGGGCATACTGCCAAGTGGTATCACGAGCCGTCCACGTTCCCCCTGGGCCCGCAGTACGCGGGGGTCATGATGGTCGCCGACCCACCCGCCATGCCTGATTTATCAGGATTCGCCTTCGGCGGTGAGGCCGTCCGCTGGCTCTGGCTCCAGCCGGTCACCATCGAGGCGATGGAAGAACACCGCCACTAGCGCTCCATCGGACAACCATCCGTTTTGACGCGGCGGCTTGTCACAGACGGGACACGTCACAGACGGAGACACGTCACAGACGGGACACGTCACAGACGGAGACACGTCACAGACGGACACGCGTCCGAACAACAGCGTCAGAAGAGCAGCGTTAGAAGAACAGCGTTAGAAGAACAGCGTTAGAAGAACAGCGTCATCAGCAGCCAGACCGGCACCAGCGTGGTCACCAGCGAGTCGAGCCGGTCCATGAGACCGCCGTGGCCGGGCAGGAGCGTACCCAGATCCTTGATACCGAGATCCCGCTTGATCATCGACTCGATCAGGTCGCCGACGGTCGCTAGCACCGCCACGAGCGCGCCGATCAGGGCGCCCTGCCAGAGCTGCCCGTCCATGAGCCAGCTCACCAGCCAGGCTCCCACCGCCACGCACGCGATGACGGACCCGGCCAGCCCTTCCCAGGTCTTCTTCGGGCTGATGACGGTCATCTGGTGCTTGCCGAACAGCACGCCCGCGATGTAGCCGCCGATATCGCTGGCCACGGTCACCGCGATGAAGATGACCACCCGATCACGGCCGTCGCCGGGCGCCAGCAGCAGCGCCGCGAACCCGGCCAGCAGCGGCGGGTAGACCAGGATGAACACCGAAGCGGTCGTGTCGCGTACGTAGCCGTCGATGCCGTCGCTGAACATCCGCCAGATCAGCAGGACGAAGACGACCACCACGAACGCGCCGAGCAGCCAGACGGGCCCGCCCCAGTAGGCACCGGCGAACATCGCGACCATGCCGCCGAGCAGGGGCACGGCCGGCACCTTGATGCCGCGGCTCCCGAACGCCTGGATCAGCTCCACGACCCCGACGCCCACGGCCCCCGCCAGCACCAGGAGAAAGAGTTCCTTGACGGTGTAGAGCGTGCCGATGACCAGCGCGCCCAACCCCAGGCCCACCGCTATGGCGGCAGGCAGGTTCCGTCCGGTACGGCTGCCGCCGCTCGGGCTGGTGCCAGCCGTACTTTCGTCCACAGATCTCTTCCTGGGTCTCCCATGAGCCACGGCCCCCGCCACCGGGCGAGGGCCGTGCGGCGCACCGCTCAGACCTCGAGCAGCTCGGTTTCCTTGTGCTTGAGCAGCTCGTCGATCTGGGCGACGTGCCTCTGGGTGATGTCGTCGAGCTCCTTCTCCGCGCGGCGGACCTCGTCCTCGCCCGCCTCCCCGTCCTTGATCATCTTGTCGAGGATCTCTTTGGCGGTACGACGGATGTTGCGCACGGACACCTTGGCGTGCTCGCCCTTGTTCCTGGCGACCTTGATGTACTCCTTGCGCCGGTCCTCCGACAGCTCGGGGAACGACACGCGGATCACCGCCCCGTCGTTGCCGGGGTTGACGCCCAGGTCGGAGTCACGGATCGCCTTCTCGATCGCGCTCATCGAACCCTTGTCGTAGGGCTGGATGATCACCATGCGGGCCTCGGGCACATGGAACGAGGCCAACTGCTGGATCGGGGTCGGCGTGCCGTAGTACTCGGCATTGATCTTGTTGAACATCGAAGGGGTTATCCGGCCCGTCCGGATGCCCGCGAAGTCGTCCTTCGCGACCGTAACGGCCTTGTCCATCTTTTCCTCGGCTTCGAGGAGGGTTTCGTCGATCACAGCGGCTCCCTGTCTTCTAGCTGGCGATGTCGGGCGCGCTCCCTCATTTGCCTGCGGGACTCACCAGCGTGCCGATTTTCTCACCGCGGACCGCTCGCAGGATGTTGCCCTCGCCCATCAAGTCGAAGACGACGATCGGAAGGTCGTTGTCCTTACACAGGCTGATCGCGGTGGCGTCCATGACCTGGAGGTCGCGGATCAGCACCTCGCCATAGTCGAGGTGGTCGAACCTGACCGCGTCGGGATTCTTCCGTGGATCGGAGTCGTAGACCCCGTCCACCTGCGTACCCTTGAGCAGCGCCTCGGCGCCGATCTCCAGGGCGCGCTGGGACGCCGCGGTGTCGGTGGAGAAGAACGGCGAGCCGAGGCCGGCACCGAAGATGACCACACGCCCCTTCTCCAGGTGCCTGATCGCGCGGCGCGGCAGGAACGGCTCGGCGACCTGCTGCATGGTGATGGCGGTCTGCACGCGGGTCTCGACGCCGCGCCGCTCCAGGAAGTCCTGCAGCGCGAGACAGTTGATGACGGTGCCCAGCATCCCCATGTAGTCGGCGCGGGCGCGGTCGATGCCCTGCTCGGACAGCGCCGCGCCGCGGAACATGTTGCCGCCGCCGACCACCACCGACACCTGCACACCCTCGCGTACGGCCTCGGCGATCGAGTCGGCCAGATGATCGACCACCAGCGGGTCGATCCCCAGCGGGTCGCCACCGGCGAACGCCTCACCTGACAGCTTCAGCATGACCCGCTTCCACCGGAGCGGGTTCTGATACGAAGAAGCCGCCGACGTAGCTGGCTCCTGGTTCTCCTGCACGGCGGCGGCCTCCCTCTTAGGCGGTTCGATGGGCTGGAATTTCGTTCAAGCCTAAGCCTGGCCGACTTTGAAGCGAACGAAGGCCAGCACCTCGGTGCCGTTCTCCTCGGCGTACTTGCCGACGGTCTTCTTGTTGTCCTTGACGAACGCCTGCTGGAGCAGGGTGAAGTCCTTGTACCAGCCGCTGACGCGGCCTTCGACGATCTTGCCGATGGCAGCCTCGGGCTTGCCCTCCTCGCGCGTCATCTCCTCGAAGAGCTTGCGCTCCTTGTCGACGACGTCGGCGGGAACGGCCGCGGCATTGAGGTAATGGGGGGCCATCGCGGCGGCGTGCTGCGCGATGTCCTTGGCGACCTCGGCGTTCGGCTTGTCGAGCTGGACCAGCACGCCGACGGCCGGCGGCAGCGCCGGGTCGGTGCGGTGCATGTAGGCGCCGACGTAGCCGCCCTCCAGCACCGCGAACCGGCGGATCTCGACCTTCTCGCCCAGCGCGACGTTGGCCTCGTCGAGGTGCTCCTTGACGGTCTTGCCGTCGAACGAGGACTCGAGCAGCGCCGCCACTTCGGCCGGCTTGGTGGCCAGGACGTGCGCGACGACCTGACCGGCCAGCTCCTGGAAGCGCTCGGCCTTGGCCACGAAGTCGGTCTCGCAGTTGAGCTCCAGCAGCGCGGCGGCGGAGTCGCCATCCTGCTTGAGCGCGACCAGGCCGTTGGAGGCGGTGCGCGCCTCGCGCTTGCCCACGTCCTTGGCGCCCTTGAGGCGCAGCAGCTCGATGGCGCGGTCGATGTCGCCGTCAGCCTCTTCGAGCGCCTTCTTGCAAGACATCATTCCGGCCGCGGTGATCTCGCGAAGCCGCTTGACGTCGGCCATGTTCACGGAAGCCATTGCTTTTTCCTTGTGGGATTTCGTCGTGGATCGGGTGGGCGCCGACGATCAAGCACTCACCCTATGGTTCGTACGGCCGGCGGCTGCCGTACAGGAGCTTGGGGTCTTACCTGGTGAGCAGCCCTGCCTTCGCGGCCTTGCTGCTCGCCTGGCTCTTCCGGCCTTGCCCGGCGGCGGGGGCCTTGACCCCCGTCGCCGGGCTCAGCATCTGCGGCTCCGCTCGGCCCTCGCGGATCACTCCACTGAGCCGGGCTCGGTACGCGACTGCTCGCCACCTCGGTCTTTACCCGAGGAGTGAGCGGTCAGGCCTGCTGCTGCTCGGTCTCGCCCTCGGCGGCGGCCGGAGCGGCCTCAGCCTCAGCGGGAACCTCAGCCTCAGCCACGACCTCGGCCGGAGCCTCGACCTCAGCCTCGGGGGCAGCAGCCTCAGCCTCGGGAGCAGCAGCCTCGGCCTCGGGAGCGGCGGCCTCGGCAGCCGGCTCAGGGGCGGCCTGCTCCGCGGTGCCCTGCTCGATGAGCTCGCGCTCCCACTCGGCCAGCGGCTCGGCGGCAGCGGGCTTCTCGTCACCACGGGCGGCACCCGAGCGGGCCATCAGACCGGCCGCGACACCGTCGGCGACGACCCTGGTCAGCAGGCCGACGGCGCGGATGGCGTCGTCGTTGCCGGGGATCGGGTAGTCGACCTCGTCGGGGTCGCAGTTGGTGTCGAGGATCGCGACGACAGGGATGCCAAGCTTCTTGGCCTCGCTGATCGCGATGTGCTCCTTCTTGGTGTCGACGATCCACACCGCGCTGGGCACGCGGCCCATGTCACGGATGCCGCCGAGCGTGCGCTCGAGCTTGTCCTTCTCACGCCGGCGCATGAGGAGCTCCTTCTTGGTGAGCCCCGAGGCGGCGACGTTGTCGAAGTCGAGCTCCTCGAGCTCCTTCAGACGCTGAAGCCTCTTGTGCACGGTGGAGAAGTTGGTGAGCATGCCACCCAGCCAGCGCTGGTTCACGTACGGCATGCCGACGCGAGCCGCCTGCTCGGAGATGGCCTCCTGCGCCTGCTTCTTGGTGCCGATGAACAGGATCGTGCCGCCGTGGGCGACAGTCTCCTTGACGAAGTCGTAGGCACGGTCGATGAAGGACAGCGACTTCTGCAGGTCGATGATGTAGATGCCGTTGCGCTCGGTGAAGATGAAGCGCTTCATCTTCGGGTTCCAGCGGCGCGTCTGGTGCCCGAAGTGAACGCCGCTCTCGAGCAGCTGTCGCATGGTGACGACGGGGGCCATGTGCTGGTCCTCCAGGTCTGGGCGCCCGTGCGGGCGGGCGCAGTTCTCGGTTGTGCCGCGGCAGCCCAGTGGCTGTCGCCCTGATGCCCCGAAACGCTCCAGCCGAGCCGTGGCTCGGACCGATGGCGCGGTCCGCGATGGGGCATGCGAAGTCGGCCTGCGATGCACAGGCCACCCAAAAGTCTACCTCCCACGCCGCCCCGGCCTGACCGTCTCGGGTCAGCCCGCGTCGTGGTCCTCCGTGGGCAGCCCCGGCGCCGCCCTTCTCACATGCGGGAAGAGATTGACCTGGGCCTCGGCGACCCTGGCACCAGGAGGCGCCGCCCGCTCATCGCGATTGCGCGCCAGGTACGGCTCGAACAGCTTCTCGACCTCGACATGGAGCCGCGCCATCTCCTCGGCGTCGAGCCGCAGCATCAGGCGGCTGAAGCGGGTCACCTCGCGCCACGCCTCGGGCTCCTGGTCGATGTTCTCCAGCGCCCGCCGGGCCTCCTCATCCGCTTCCCGGCGAAACGCCTGGATCAGCAGGTTCTTGGCCTCACGCACCTCCGGCTGATCGCCCGGCTGCACGCCGACCGACAGGGGCGTACTCGCCGGCTTCCAAACCCGCTCCCGTCCGTCGCCACGCGGCGGCGCATCCTCCACGAATCCGTACTTGGCCAGCATGCGCAGGTGGTAACTGGCGGCACTCGGAGTGATGCCGGCGACCTCGGCGACCTCGGTGGCCGTGGCGCTGCCATCGACGCCCAGCCGATTAAGGATCGCCAGCCGGGCCGGGTGCGCCAGGGCCCGCATCGCCTTGGGGTCACTGAGGCTCTCCCGTGTCATGGCACAAAGGTACCCGGAGGCAATGTGAAGTATTGCCTTCACAACTCTGAAGGGTTACTTTCATAGTTATGAAGCGTTCCCTTCACGAATCGGCACCTTCGCCCACCCACGCCCCCTGCTCTGCCTCCACGCCCCGCGATCCGATTCCTCCGGGCGAGGCGACCTCACCCGGGGGCGCCCCACCAACGCCAAACCTCACCCCTCTCCTTCAGCAGCGCGACTATCGACTGCTCTGGACCGCTCGCACCATCTCCATAACGGGCTCCGAGGTGTCCAAGCTGGCCGTGCCGCTGACCGCGGTCACCCTCCTCGCCGCCTCCCCTATGCAAATGGGCCTGCTCACTGCCGCGGCCTCGCTCCCCGCGCTGCTCTTCGGCCTCCAGTCGGGCGCGATCGCCGACCGCCTCTCGCGCCACCGCCCCCTCATGATCGCCTGCGAACTCATCTCCTGCGCCGCCGCGTTGACGGTCCCCGTGGCCTGGCTCCTGGGCGTACTCAACGCGTTCTGGCTCATCGTCGTCGCTCTGGTCATCGGCTCGGCCGGCGTGCTCTTCAAGGCCGCGAACTTCCCGCACGTGGCCGCGATCGTCTCCCCCGAACAGCGGACGGAGGCCATGGCCGGCTTCCACGCCTCCTACTCAGTGGCCTCTGTCGGCGGCCCCGGCCTGGCCGGGCTCCTCGTACAACTGCTGACGGCCCCGCTGGCGGTGCTCACGGAGGCGCTGTCGTTCCTGGCCTCGGCGCTGCTGCTGCGCTCGATCCGTACTCCGGAGAAGAACGAGCCGACCCCCTCCCGAGGCATGTGGCGAGACGTGACCGAAGGGCTCCGCGCCAGCACCACCCATCCCGTACTCCGCGCCCTCCTCGGCGCGGGCGTCACCATCAACTTCTTCGCCATGGCCTATACGGCCGTCTACATGCTGTACATGGTGAACACCCTCGGCATCCCCAGGGGCCTCATCGGCGCCCTCATCGCCCTCGGCGGCGTCGGCGGGCTCATCGGCGCCTGGATCACCACCCGTGCCGCCAAACGCTACGGCGAGAACCGCGTGCTCCTCGCCTCCGTACTCTTCTTCCCGATCGAAATCCTGGCAGTGGGCCTGCTCAGCGGACCCCTCTGGTGGAAGCTGACTCTGCTCACGCTCACCGGCATCGTCACGGGTGGCGTCGTGGTCGCGTTCGCCACCTGCATGGGCGCGATCGTCCTGCGCGAAACCGCCCCCGAACTCCGTGGCCGTGTCAATGCCACCATGACGTTCGCCGTACAGGGCGTGATGGCCCTGGGCGGCCTCGTGGGTGGCGTACTGGCCGAGTTCGCGGGCCTGCGTCCCGTCATCCTCGTCTCAGCGGTCGGCATCGCACTCAGTACGATCTGGATCTGGACCTCTCCCCTGCGCCCCGGCCGTCGCCGCCGCTTCGCGGACCCCATTGACCCGGCACCGACCCAGCCCTCACCAGAGCCCTCGAAGTCCTGCGCCCTTCCAGACGAGAACGCCTCGTCCAGCGCCATCAACTGACGGTCCCCATTGAATCGCCGCACCATGACGACCGACGTTCACCATCCAACCGACACACCATGACGGCCGACGTTCAGCCTGACGGCCAAGCACGGTGAACACCGCAGCATGGAGTATCCAGCGCCACCATCCGTGACATAAGGCTCAGGGGACTACACCCGGGCCTCAGCTATCAACCCTTCGACCACAACCCTCGGCCCCGGCGAGACACGGCCCTTCTCTTAGCTAGATCAGCTCGCCCGCCAGTAGGTCCATAAGCAGCCCGTCGTGAAATTCCCCACTCACCGGATCCCGCTCATAAGCCCGCATGACCCCCACCCGCTTGAACCCCACCCGCTCGTAAGCGTTGATGGCCACCGTGTTGTGCGCCGCCGGATCGATGGTCAGCCGATGATGCCCCCGCTCCTCGATCAACCATCGCGCCAGCGTACGAACGGCTTCCTGACCGAATCCGCGTCCATGCCACCGCGGTCCGAGGAAGATGTCGATCCCCGAGCTGCGATACATCGGATCCTCGACCTCCTCGTACTGAATCGCCCCGATCACCTCGCCGCCGACCGTGATGGCCAGCATGTCGTCGAACTCATCGACCGGCCCCCACCACTTGGCCACCTCCGGCGCCCCCGCGATCTCCCGCAGTCGCGCCTCGTCATCCCGTACGACGTCCCTGAGGATCACCCGGGCCCCGCGCAGCTCGACCATGCCGCCTCTCCAATCCTGCCCGCGCCACGATGCCAGCAGCTATCCACAGGCTTACCGACCTGCGCCCCCCCTTTTCCACAGAATTACGTTCGTCCCTCCGAGGCCCCCCACCTCTCCCGCAAACTCACCACATGCCCATCCACGCCATCCCCCGCTCCGCTCGGTGTGCGCGATCAGGCAGCGCTCCGCCACCTCTTACCCACTCCAACTCCGCCCCTCCAACACCGCATCACTTCAACCCCATCACTTCGGCACCCCATCAATCCAACCCCATCACTCCGGCACCCCATCACTCCAACCCCGTCGCTCCCACCAGCCCCTCCAGCCCTGATTTCGCGCGCCTTTCCGGCGCTGATTCCCCGCACTCCTTCGGCCTCAATTCTCCGCGCCCATTCGGCCACCAAAACCCCACAACTCACCACCACCTCTTCAACCACAAAAACCCCACAATCCACCCGCGCCCCCACGACAGCAGCAGGTCGACCCATCCCCCGCCAACAAAGCACCTTCGGCGAGGAACGCCCTCAGGCCCGATGGCGCTTCTGACGGCCCTGCTCGCCCTCGCCATTCCCTTGATTCCCATGGCACTCGCAAGCCCTGCTGCCGCCGCCAACCGTCCCACCTGGCGATGGCCACTCGACGGACATCCCAGAGTCCTCCGCCACTTCGCACCCCCACCCGAGCCATGGCTGTCGGGCCATCGGGGCATCGACCTCGCCGCCGCACCCAGCACCTCTGTCGTAGCCGCAGGCCCAGGCATCGTCCGCTTCGCCGGCCCTCTCGCGGGCCGGGGCGTGGTCACCATCGAGCACACGGACGGCCTACGCACCACGTATCTGCCGGTCAACGCGTCAGTACGCCGATACCAGCGCGTAACGCCCGGCACCCGCATCGGCGTCATCGAACGCACGACTGGCCACTGCCGAGAAGCCTGTCTTCACTGGGGCCTCCTGCGCGGCTCCCACTACCTCGACCCCTTGCTCCTCCTCGGCCGAGCCCACATCCGCCTCCTCCCTTACTGGAACCTGGACGCCCCGGACACCGCCGCCCTCTCGACGCAGCCACCACCCTCAAGCACCGAACTCCTCCACCCGTCACCCGCCGGCATGGCTCCCTCTACGGCAACAACGGCGACCACCCGACTGCTGACATCGCCACCTCGGTCAAGTCGCGCCCCTGCGCCCGGCACCACCGTTTCGAGCGAACCCTCCTGGCCCGCCGCTGCCACCCCCGCCTTCCGCCTCGCGGCACGTTCGGCCTCGAAACCCGCCATCGCAGTCATCAGCCTCAGCACGCTGTTCAGCGCATTACTGCTGTTCACCCTGATGCGCCGCCATCGAAGTACACGCACGCAGCACCCCCGCGCCGCACGAGGTCAGCACCGCAAACAGCAGCGCAATCGACCCCCACGAAAGCGCCGACGCAGAGCCAGGCCCACCAAGCGATAACCCAGGGCGGCCGCCTGCCTGGGGCTGTGGGCACCGTCCCGCTGAATGGTGGATCCACGATCTCGCTGTAGGGCTTCTATTGGGACTCACAGGGCCGAGGAGCCGAGGGGCCGAGTGGCCGAGTGGCCGAGGAGCCGAGGAGCCGAGGGGCCGAGGAGCCGAGTGACCGAGAAACGGCACCGCTCCGCGGGACGTCATCCAGGCCTTGCCACACGGGACCCCAGCTGACACGGTCATGAGGCCAGTCGGCCCGACCAACCCGCCAAATCTCACCGAGCGAAGTCGGTCATACGCCTCGTAGATCGCGCGCTAGATCCACCCCGCTGGACCCGGAACCCGATCCCCGGCCGGACCCCAGCCCCAGCCACATCCCCGTTGGGCCCGGAACCCGGCCCCCGCTGGATTCGGAGGCCAGCCCCCTCGAAGCCGGAAACAAGTTCCATTAAGCCCGAAACTCAGTCCCCTGTTGAATCCCGAACCCAATCCCATTGGGCTCCGAACCGATGTCCGGTCACGCCCTGGGGTGTGCCTGGCGGTATGCCGTGCGGAGGCGCTCGATCGAGACGTGCGTGTAGATCTGGGTGGTGTGCAGCGATGCGTGTCCGAGAAGCTCCTGGACGCTGCGCAGGTCGGCGCCGCCTTCGAGCAGGTGCGTCGCCGCGGTGTGTCGCAGCCCGTGCGGGCCCATGTCCGGTGCTCCCTCGACCTCACGCAAGCGGGCGTGCACCACGCGGCGCACCGTACTCGCGTCAATCCGCCCGCCTCGTACCCCGAGAAACACCGCCGCCCCCGAGCCGGCGCGGATCCACCGGGGGCGTCCGTGGACGCACCACCTGTCCAGAGCACGGAGCGCGGGCAACCCGAACGGCACCGACCGTTCCTTACGGCCCTTGCCCAGCACCCTGATGACGTGCCGATCCCGGTCGACATCGTCGACGTCCAGCGCGCACAGCTCACTCACCCGCACCCCTGTGGCGTAAAGCAGCTCCAGGATGGCCTGATCCCGCAGTTCCTTGGGCTCTCCGTCCGACGGCACTTCAAGGGCGGCCTGAACCTGCTCCAGATCGAGTACGGCAGGCAACGGGCGGGGAGCCTTGGCACTGCCCAACAGCAGGCCGGGGTCGTCCGGCAACCAGCCCCGGCGATGGCAGTAGGCCGTGAAGGTACGTACGCAGGCGGTCCTGCGCGCCAGCGTCGCCCTCGCCTTACCGTTGGCATGCTGCTCGGCCAGCCATTCGCGCAACGTACCGATATCAAGACCGTGGAGCTGACCGTCCAGGTGCTCGAACAGGGCTGTGACGTCGGAGAGATAAGCACGCACGGTATGCGGGGACAGGTCTCTTTCAAACCGCAAATATCTGCCGAATTCGGCTGTCACCTCATCCGCCCCCAGCCACTCGTCGGCCACAAGCGCCTCCCTTCTCACAGACGCCGACCGCTGCCGGAGCCACGCGCACCAGGCGATCGACGGCCCGCAGCCGGGCTTGTACCCGTATATCGGCCTACCGTCGCCTCGTTTCTTTCACCTTTGCACATTGGTCCACGACCACCAGCCGACCGATGGGGTGGTGTCTCGTTGGTCGTAGATCGATGGCGACTCGCAGAGTCGCTTGGTTTCTCGGCCGCTCGCACCCGATCATCCCTGGCAGAAGCCAGGCCACGCAGCGAGCTCGTGGATCCCCCCTCGGCGGGACGCCATCGGCGGATCAGCGATCTGGCCCCGAGATCGCCCACTCGCAACGGCGCGCCAGAAGCGGCCCAGGTCACCGACCGCCGCTCGGCCGTGGTTCGCGGGGCAGGCGCTCGGCCGTGGTTCGCGGGGCAGGCGCTCGGCCGTGGTTCGCGGGGCAGGCGCTCGGCCGTGGTTCGCGGGGCAGGCGCTCGGCCGTGGTTCGCGGGGCAGGCGCTCGTTCGGGGGCCGCGGGCGGGAGCGCGTCCGCCCGCGACGGCGGAGGGCCAAGAGCTCGCGATGGTCGTAAGGCCGGCAGCCCTTGACGGTGGGAAGAGACGAGAGCCCGTGACAGTGGGAAGGAACGGGAGCCCGTGACAGTGGGAAGGAACGGGAGCCCGTCACAGTGAGAGAGGTCAGGAGCAGGTGGCGTTGGTGGGCTGGGCGGCCGGGCCATTGGCGGTGAAGCCGACGGCGACCGACGCGCCGGGGGCGAGGTTCTTGGCGTAGTCGGGGCCCTTGGCGGTCCACGTGGTGCCCGACTGGGTCACGACCGCGTTCCAGCCGTTGACCAGCGTCACCCCCGACGGGAGCGTCCAGGTGGCGGTCCAGTCGCTGATCGTGCCGGTGCCGGTGTTCTTCACCGTCAGCTCGCCCTGGAAGCCGCCCTGCCAAGAGTTCGTCTGCTTGTACGTCACCGTGCACTGCCCGGGAGGGTTGGGCGTGGGCGTATCGGAGGGCTGCCCGGTGCCGCCGGTCGGCGGGATCAGGTACGGCTGGAGGATGGCCTGCTTGGCCTGGTTGACGGTGGTCCAGTCGTCGTTGAGGATGCCCCCGGTGTCACCGGAGTTCGGGTTCCACGACCAGTAGGTGAACGACATCCCGTTCACCCCGGTACCCGTGTACTTCAGGAGCTCCTGCAGCCAGATCTTGTCCACGTTCGCGGCCAGGGTGGTGCCGAACTCGCCGATCATGATCGGCGCGATGTTCTGCTTGTACAGGTAGCCCCAGTACTTGTCCCAGATGGCCGGCAGGTTGGCGGGGTAGTCGGGTGCGTCGAACCAGGTCTGGTGGTAGACCGAGGTCGCATAGTCGTGGGGCGAGTAGACCAGGCGGTTGGCCACGTTGAGCCGTACCGGATACTGGCCCGCCTTCGACAGGTTCCCGCCCCACCAGCCGCAGTCCTCGTCGTTGCTGGGATCGCCGTCCCACACGTTGGACAGGCCGCCGCTCGGGCAGCTCACGCCCTCCACGAAGATCAGCCAGTTGGGGTTGACCGACAGGACCGCGTTGCCGGCCCGCTCGGCGGCCAGCCGCCAGTCGCGGGCCTGGTCGCCGCAGCCCCAGCAGGAACCGGTCGCGTTGGGGTTGGTGCCCTCGGCGTGCGGCTCGTTGTGCAGGTCGGCGCCGATGACGGTGGGGTTGTTCGCGTAGTGCTGGGCCAGCGCCTTCCAGTCGTTGATCCAGGTGCTCTCCGGCGTGGCGGAGACGTACCAGAGCGCGGACTGGCCCGCGGCGGTCGGGCGGTGGCGGTCGAGGATGATCCGCATGCCCTTGCCGCCCGCGTACGCGATGATCTTGTCCAGGATCTGCAGCGGCGACAGACCGATCAGGTCGGGGTTGACGTAGTCGTTGATGCCGGTGGCCGTGGCGCCGGGCTTGAGCGCATCGTTGGAGTACGGCACGCGGATCGTGTTGTAGCCCAGCGAGGCCATCTTGTCGATGTGGCCCTTCCAGGGAGTGCTCGACCACAGGCCGTGGAAGGTCCGATTGTCGGTCTCCATGCCGAACCAGTTAAGGCCGGTCAGGCGCACGGTCGCGCCCGTGCTGTCAATGATCTTGTTGCCGCTGGTGTGCAGGTAGCCGGTGCCCGTGCCGGCGGCCGCGCCTGCCGGGGCGGCGGTGGTCACCGCGACAGCGACTGCCGCTCCGGCCACCAGCGTGGCCAGGGCTGCCGTTAGCGCCTTGGACAAGTGCATGGGGGTGCCTTTCGAAGAGGGAGAACGCGGCGTCATGCTCGGCTGCCGTCTTCACGCTCGTCAACGCACCGTGGGTTCTATGGCTGTGACCAGGAAGAATGCTTGAAAGTTTCACTGGGCAGACTAGCGCTCGGGAGCGGGCAACCACCGGCGTGTGCCCACGGCCGCCCCCTCCTGCTGATCAGGCCGCCAGAAGCTTAACGATCGCGACGACGCCGATGCAGACGATTCTTGCCCGACCAGACCTGGTCGTCCTCCCCGCCGCCAGCAGCACCGGCCTTTTGATCTGCTCCACCGAAATGGCCGCCGCCGCAAGAGAATCGGATAGGAGGCTGCGTTCGTACATCGGGCGAAGCTGCGCGAGCCGTCGTGAGTTGCGTGGTCATACGGGACATACATAAGACAACGGGCGGCCGCCCAGGGGCCAGATCGGTAGGCGTTTAGCCCGTTCACCCGTTCGCAATATCGCTTACGGTCATGGGCGGCTCGTTGGCACCTGGGTGTGGACTGCCCGCGGGAAGTTCACGGATCGTCGGGTGAAGGTGGGAGATCGTCGTCATCGGTTAGGTCAGAGGGGTACTGCCTAGGGGGTGCTGTTTCGTCGGCTTTCACGTACGTCCTTGATGGCGTTTTGCGGGTGCGCCAGCCCTTGGCCACTCGTTCTATGTAACCTGCGGCGGCCAGGCCGCCCAGTGCGCTCAGGGCCGTGTCGAGAGAGACTCCGGCCGCTACGGCGATGGATGCGGGGCCTGCGGCGCCGCGTGTGGGGATGGCGTCGAGGACCCGGCTCGTTGTCTCGCTCAGCGTGTCTCGTGGGACGACCGGGCCACGGGTCTGAGGAGCTAGGTCATCGCCTATCGCACCGACCAGTTCGATCACTTCCTCAGGTGAGGTTACGCAGACGGCCTTGCGTTCGCGAAGTAGGCGGTGGCAGCCGGCCGACATGGCGGAGGTGATCGGGCCTGGCACGGCCGCCAGGTGGCGTTGCAGTGACAAAGCGTGACCGGCTGTGTTGAGTGCGCCGCTGCGGAGTGCCGCCTCCACTACGACGGTGCCTCGCGACAGGGCGGCGATCAAACGGTTTCTGATGAGGAAGCGCGCACGGGTGGGATGTACGCCGGGAGGGCACTCGCTGATCACAACGCCCTGGTCGCGGGCGGCTGCGAACAGTTCGTGATGTCCGGTCGGGTAACTGACGTCGACGCCGCAGGCCAGGACGACGACCGTCGGAGAGTCGGCGGCCAGGCTGCCGCGATGGGCCGCGCCGTCGATCCCGAACGCACCGCCCGAGACCACTGTCCAGCCGGAGTCACTGAATCCCACGGCGAACTGAGCCGCGACGTGCACACCGTACGCCGTCGCAGCCCGTGCGCCGACGACGGCGATCGATCGCAGGCAGGAGAAGCGCAGGTCGGCCGAGCCGTGGAGCCACAGGCCGAGGGGGCGGCGCGGTCCGAGTTGGTCCAGCTGAGTAGGCCATTCCGGACTGCCGGGGATGATGAATCTGGCGCCGCTTCGTTCGCCGCTGGCGAGGTCGGCTGCGGGGTCGGCGGACTCCAGGCGGGCGCGCCAGGCGCGTAGTCGCTGGGTGAGCTCCGCGATGCGGCGCTCTGTGAGGGCCGTGCCGAATTGCCGGCCGGGGCCTGTGACGTGCTGCTCGGTGGAGTCGGTGATTTGTTCCGGGGTCAGGGTCGTTTCGCATTGCTCCCGGGGGTTTGTGGTCTGCCTCTGGGCGGGATTGTCTCCGTGTTGCCGGCTTGGGTCATTGCGCTGACGTTGAGTGAGGTCTGCTGCGGTGTGCTGCCACGTTGGGTCCGGAATGTGTTGCCGGGTGGGGTCCGCAAAATGGTGCTGAGCGGGGTCCGGGATGTGTCGCCGGATGGGGGCCGCCGATTGGTGATGGTGGGCGTCCGGGATGTGTTGCCGGATGGGGGCCGCGAGTTGGAGTTGGGTGGGGTCCGGGCTGCGGTGCTCTTGGGTTTCCTGGGTGATGAAATCGGGCGGGAGGGTCTCCGTGCGTACAGCATCGATCGCTGCCTCGGCGCCGCAGCAGGCGACGAGGCGACCCATCGTCGGGTCTCCAGCGTCGGCTGCGCGCATGAGGGCGGCTCTGGCCTCCACTTCTGCTCTCGTCATCGACGCTCCTGAGGGGTGGGAATGTGGGCTACGGGCACGCGGGGCCTCGGTGTTTGCTGCGCACCGGGTCGAAAGGTCATGTGTTCACGCCCAGCCACAGGGCGAGGGCTGTCGATGTTTCCGCGTCTTCAGGGCGGGGTTTGCCTGCCAAGTCCGTGAGGGTCCACGCGACTCGTAGGACGCGATCGAGACCACGGGCGCTGAGGGTGCCCGAGTCGAGGGCGGTCGTCATGCACTTCATGGCGGCGTCTGACGGGCGGTAGTCGGCGTGGAGGGCGGCGGACGGGATTTCGGCGTTCGTGCGCCAGGCGGTGCCGGCCAAGCGTTTGGCGGCTCGTTGGCGGGCTGCCAGCACGCGCTCGGCCACGGTCTTGCTCGGTTCGACGAACTGGCGGTCGGCCATGAGCTCGCGTCTGGACGTACGGGCGACTGTGACCTTCATGTCTACGCGGTCGAGAAGCGGGCCGGACAGCCTGGCCAGGTAGCGGCGTCGCATCGTGGGTGAGCACTGGCAGCTTTCCCCCTGGCCCTGGGGCTGGGCGCAGGGGCAGGGATTGGCGGCGAGGACGAGCATGAAGCGGGCCGGGAACGTGACGGAGCCCGCTGATCTGCACACCGTCACACGACCGGCCTCCAGGGGCTGGCGGAGGGAGTCGAGGATATGGCGAGGAAATTCGGGGGCTTCATCCATGAACAAGACTCCCCGGTGGGCGAGGGAGACCGCGCCGGGGCGTATGACGGTGCTGCCGCCGCCGATGATGGCCGCCGCGGTCGCGGTGTGGTGAGGGCTGACGAACGGCGGTCTGCTCAGCATCGGGCTGCTGGCCGGCAGTACGCCTGCCACCGAGTGGATGGCCGTCACCTCGAGCGCGTGGTCCAGCTCCAGGTCGGGGAGGAGCGTGGGCAGGCGTTCGGCGAGCAAGGTCTTGCCTGTTCCGGGCGGCCCCAGCATCCAGAGGTTGTGGCCTCCTGCCGCGCATATCTCAAGTGCTCGGCGGGCTACCGGCTGGCCGGCCACGTCGGACAGGTCGACGGCGGGCCGGATGGTCGGCTGCGGCGGCTCTGGAACGTCTTGGATGTGCCACTCTGGCGGATCGTCTCCCCTTCGTAGCCACTCCACCAACTGGCGCAGGTCGGTGAACGGCGCCACCTTGACGTCGGGCACCAGCGTCGCTTCCGCCGAGTTGGCGGCGGGGACGACCACCGTGACGTCTCCGTGCTCGGCCGCGCCCAGCACCGACGGGAGAACGCCACGCACAGGTCTCAGGCGTCCGTCGAGGCCGAGTTCGCCGAGGAAGAACGGCTCCGCGACCCGGTCGGCGGGGACCACCCCGGCGGCGCCCAGTATCGCCACGGCTATAGCGAGATCGAACTGGCTGCCACGCTTGGGGAGGCTTGCGGGGAAGAGGCTTACTGTGATGCGGGCGTCTGGCCAGGGGAAATGGCTGTTGACCATCGCCGATCTGACCCGCTCTCTGGCCTCGCTGAGTGCCATGTCCGGCAGGCCGATGAGGTGGATCCCCGCCAAGCCGTTGCCCACGTCGGCTTCCACTTCCACGCTGCGGCCTTTGACACCGACCAGGGCCACGCTGCGGGTCCTCGCGACTGCCATCTCAGATCGCCCCCCGTACGTGCTGGAGGGAGTAGTCGCCGGCGAAACGCTCCAGGGCGATCACGTCGATTCGGACCGTGTCGAAGGCGCGGGGCTGGGTCGTGAGCCATTTGGCGGCCAGCATGCGGAGCTTGGCCAGTTTGGCCGGTCGTACCGACTCCAGGGCTGTGCCGTGTGATCGGCTGGATCTGGTCTTGACCTCTACCACGACCAGGTTGGGGCCGTCCTCGGCGATGACGTCGATCTCGCCGTGGCGGCAGCGCCAGTTGCATTCGATGATGGTCATTCCCTCGGCTTCCAGGTAGTTGACGGCGAGTTGCTCGCCGTGTTTGCCGAGGTCGTTCCTCGTGGCCATGTGGCACCTCCGGGCCCTGACTTTCGCCTATCGGGGGTGGGCGGTTCGGGCCGAGCGAGGTTCTGTGGACAGAGTGGGGTGTGGGGCCGGGGGGTTGTGGATAACTCGGGGATGGGCTCGGGGATCCGACATCGCGTTCCGGGTGAGTTGCGCTGCCGCTGCGGGTGATTTGCGCTGCCACTGCGAGGGCCTCGCCGGGTGATCCACCCGCCCTCAGTGAGCCGACCTGGGCCGACCCACCCGCCCTGAGCGAATCGGCACGGGCAGCTCATCCGCCCTGAGTGACCTGTGGCAGTTGCGGCTGGCCCGTGGCGGGGACAGGTGCGGGTGCAGGTGACGCGGTGGTGCGAGAGCGGGTGGCAGGTGCGGGTGGCCCGTGGCGGGGGACAGGTGCGGGTGCAGGTGACGCGGTGGTGCGAGAGCGGGTGGCAGGTGCGGGTGGCGAGTGCCGAGTGGCGGGTGAGCTGGGCTGGTTGGCGCGAGAGGTCGCCGAGATGCGCGACCAACCGTCCGGATACGTCAACCGGGCGTTCGAATACGCTTGTCCGCCGTTCCGGATCGGCATTACCGTGCCGCAGTGGATCTCTTCTCACGCTCTTGGACGGCGTTGCGCACGGCGGTCGCCGAAATCTCGGATGAGGACTTCGGGCGGCCGTCCGGTTGTGTCGGCTGGCTCGTTCGAGACCTGGCGTGCCACCTGGTCATCGACGCTCAGGACGTACTGATCACGCTGGTCACGCCCGCCGAAACCGAACCGACTGTGGACGCCGTCACCTACTGGAACCTCGTCGAACCTCCGACCGGCGAGGACCCGCTCGATGCCCTGATCCCCCGGTTGGCCGCCGCGTACGGCGAGCCTCGGTGGCTCAAGTTCCACCTCGACGACGTCGGTTCCGCCGCTGGCCGTGCCGCCGAACTCGCCGATCCCGCCGTCCGCGTCAGCACCCGCGACGAGGTGCTGACCGTCGGCGACTATCTGTCGGCGTACGTGCTCGAATGGAGCTTGCACCACCTCGACCTGATCGCGCATCTGCCTTCGGCTGCCGAGCCGCCTGCCGAGACCCTCATGGCGGCACGTGTGTCGCTGGAGAAGATCGCCGGGTCCCCGTTTCCCACCTCGTTCTCCGACAAGGACGCGCTGCTGATCGGCACCGGACGTCGTACGCCGACCGACGCGGAGCAGGCCGCGCTGGGCGATTTCGCCGCGAAGCTCCCGCTTATCCTCGGCTGAGCGGTTCACTGTGGGCTACAGCCCATTGAGGTCTACTGGCTATGAGGGTCTACAGCAGGGTCTACAGCCCATGAAGGTCTACGGGCCATCGGGCTACGGGTCATGGAGAGGGCTACGGGGATGGCCTGGTAGGCGGCTGTGCTTGGCCTATGAAGGGCAGGCGTCGCAGCGGGTGGCCGCACGGCGGATCCCGCGAGCGGCAATACGGGAAGGGACTCGGGCGGGTGCCAAATGGTTTGAGGGTGGCTGCGGCGCCCAGCAGCTGACTGCGGGTAGGCCCCAACAGCGCAACTGTGAATCGGCCCGGCCAATGAGCCATGACAGCCAGGCGGTTGGGTCACGGGCGAGCGCGTCAGAAACTGGGGATCGACCTCGGCGTGAGTAAGTGGCCCAGCGGGCGGGTGGCCGAGCAGGCGGGTGACCATGCTGGCCCATGGATGGCCCTTCAGGGCGGGTCTGGAGGGCTTTCAGGGCTGGCAAGGCCGGAGAGCTGGCAGGGCCGCGGCCACGAGCGTCGTCCCCAGCAGGCGCCGCCCTCCGGCCGGACAGGCACCCATAGCAACCCCGCCCCTAACAAGGCGGGCCACCCGTACGAACACCCGCCAAAACGCGCCTACCCCGAGAACCCCTCCTTCGGCATCTCCAGGTCCGCCTTGGCCAGCTCTTCGACGTTGACGTCCTTGAACGTGACCACCCGCACATTCTTGACAAACCGCGCCGGCCGGTACATATCCCAAACCCAAGCATCCTGCATCTTCACATCGAAGAACACGTCCCCGTTCTCCGCGGTCCGGACGTCGAGGTCTACCGAGTTGGTCAGGTAGAAGCGCCGCTCCGTCTCCACGACATACGTAAACAGCCCGACGACATCGCGGTATTCGCGGTAAAGCTGCAGCTCCATCTCGGTTTCGTACTTCTCGAGATCCTCTGCGCTCATCGCGGTCCTCCTGTCGTACCGGTCTTCCGGTTCGCCTGGTCAGGCAACCCCGGCCCCCATTTCATTTTCCCCCATCTCCCTGGCCACCGTGACGAAGGAGTAACGGTGGTGGGAGCACGGCCCGTTCGTCTCCAGCGCCAGCCGATGCCCTGGAGTGACGTACCCCTTGTGCTCGGCGAAGCCGTAGCCCGGGAACTCGGCGTCCAGTTCGATCATCATGCGGTCCCTGGTCACCTTGGCCACGATCGAGGCCGCCGCCACGCATGCGGCCACTTGGTCCCCCTTCCACACCGCCAGCGAAGGCGCCGGCAGGCCCGGGACGGGGAAGCCGTCCGTGAGGATGTACCCCGGGTCAAAGGTCAACCGCGCGACGGCCCGGCGCATTCCGGCCACGTTGCTCTTGTGCAGCCCCCGCGCGTCGATCTCGGCCGGGGGTATGACGACGATCCCGACGTGCGCCGAGTCCATGATCAGGTCATAGAGCCGTTCTCGTACGGCCGGGACCAGCAGTTTCGAGTCGTTGAGACCCTCAATAGGCCTGCGCAGGATGGCCGCGGCGACCACCAGCGGACCGGCGCAGGCCCCCCGGCCCGCTTCGTCGACCCCGGCGATCGGGGTCAGGCCGCGGCGGGCCAGTGCCCGCTCATAGGCATAGAGTCCGGAATCACGCCGGACAACGCTGGGCCGAGGGCGGAACGCAACTGTCATGACAAGAGGCAGCGTACGCCCCAATCGCCGCAAACCGCGACCGGGAGCCGCCTCTATTTGACCTTGGCAAAAGTGTCAGGGTGCATGAAGATGCTGCCTCGCGACAGCGGCCAGTAGCGCATGACCGCCTTGCCGACCACCGCGTCCTCCGAGATGAACCCGCCCCCGGGCTCCTCGACGTGGCTGCGCGAGTCGGCGGAGGCGCTGCGGTGGTCGCCCATCAGCCACAACTTGCCTGGCGGCACGGTGTACTTGAACGAATCGCCCGACGGGAAGTCGCCCGGATAGAGGTAGGACGCCTCGTCCAGCGGTGTGCCGTTGACCGTCACCCGCTTCTTGGCGTCGCAGCAGGCCACCTTGTCGCCGCCGATGCCGATGACCCGCTTGATGGTGTCCTCGCCGTTCCAGCCCTTGAACACGATGATGTCGCCGCGTTCGGGCTTGCCCGAGAGCTTGTTGACGAACACCCGGTCGTTGATCAACAGGGTGTTCTCCATCGACTCCGACGGGATGTAGAACGATCCGATGACGTACGCCTGCAACAGCAGGGCGATGCCGACGCCGAGGATCAGCAGCAGGATCGTCTCGCGAAAGCCGCCCTTCTTCTTCTCCCCCGCCGCCGCCTTCTTGGTGAAGGACATCAGGGCCTCCTGCTTCGCCGGCGCCGACGGATCAGCATCAGGGGCAGGGCACCCGCGAACCCGGCGACCAGCGGGACGGAGCCGCCCAGCGCCTGCAACGCCGGCTGCGCGAACGTGTCGGGGATGGACAGCGTGGTCGCCCTGTTGAACGGCCATACGATGACGAAGGCCCGCCCGACCACCTGGCCCACGGGAATCGAGCCGCCGCCCGGGTCACCCTGGTGCGAGCGCGAGTCGAGCGACACCGAGCGGTGGTCGCCCATCACCCACAGCCGCCCCTCAGGCACCTTGATGTCGAAGAACTTGTCGGAGGGCACATTGCCCGGATAGAGATAGCTGCCCTCGTCGATCGCCACGCCGTTGACCGTGATACGTCCCTTGGGGTCGCAGCACTTGACGTGGTCGCCGCCGACGCCGATGACCCGCTTGATGTAGTCCTTCTCGCCGGGCACCACGCCGAACGCGGTGCCGACCCAGCGGAAGAACGCCGTGACCGGGTTGGACGGCTCCTCCATCTCGAACTCGCCGTCCCAGGAGTCGACGCCCGAGAACACCACCACATCGCCGCGCTCGATGTCACGCGTGTGGTAGACCATCTTGTTCACCAGGACCCGGTCGTTCTTCAGGAGAGTGTTCTCCATCGACTCCGACGGGATGTAGAAGGCCTGGATCACGAACGTCTTGATGATCAGGGCCAACACCAGCGCGACGACGACCAGGACGGGGAGTTCTTTCCAGAACGACCCCTTTTTGTCCTTCTTGCCGCCCTTTGCTGGCTTCTCAGTTTCTTCGGCGACCACGTCCACCTCGTCCTTGACAGGGCGGCGCGCCGCGCCGTGCTCCTGGCTCTCGCTAGTCATCGCTGACGAGCCTAGATGATGCGTCGGCTCGACAAGTCTCGACCGACGTTACACCCGCGCCCGAGTCGCTCCACATAAAGGAAATGCCCCTGCAAAGCCGAATGGCCCGCGCAGGACGCGGGCCATTCGGAAAGGTCTGTGTCACTTGGCGGGCACGGCCTCGCGCTTCTCGCGGATCCGGGCGGCCTTGCCGCGCAGATCGCGCATGTAGTAAAGCTTGGCGCGACGCACGTCACCGCGGGTCACGAGCACGATCTTCTCGATGATCGGGCTGTGCACGGGGAAGGTCCGCTCGACGCCGACGCTGTAGCTGACCTTACGGACCGTGAAGGTCTCGCGGGCGCCGCTGCCCTGCCTGCGCAGCACGAAGCCCTTGAAGACCTGGACGCGGGAGCGGTTTCCTTCGACGACGCGGACGTGAACCTCGAGCGTGTCACCGGGGCGGAAGTCCGGCACGTCGCCGCGCAGGGTCGCCTTCTCGAGCTCCTGGATCTTCGTGTGCATGAGAGCTGTCCTCAAGTCCTCGCGAGCACGCGGAGGTCCACCCGGCCTGAGCTCGCGGCGGACGCGCCTGCTGATTCGATGAACCCGGGACTGTCCCCCGGGCATGGCAGACCAACCACATGATGGTCGGTAGCGATTCAGTTTGCCATATCTTCCGGCTGGACGCGAAACGAGAGCTCCTCCAGCAGCCGCCGGTCATGCTTGTCGAGCGTCTCGGGGTCGAGCGCCGCCGCCAGCTCGGGCCGATTGGCTACGGTACGGCGCAGCGCCTCGTCACGCCGCCACCGCGCGACTTTCCCGTGATGCCCGGACAGGAGTACGGGCGGCACCTCGCGCCCCCGCCAGACCGGCGGCTTGGTGAAGACGGGGCCTTCGACGAGGTTACGCATGGCCCCCGGCGCGAAGGAGTCGTCGACGGCCGAGTGGGCGTTGCCGAGCACGCCGGGCAGCAGCCTGCCGATGGCCTCCACCATCACCAGCGTCGCGACCTCGCCCCCGGCCAGCACGTAGTCACCGATGCTGATCTCGTCGACGCGCAGGCGCGTGCCGTATTCGGCCATGACGCGCGAGTCGATGCCCTCGTAGCGCCCGCACGCGAACAGCAGCCAGGGCTCGGCCGCGAGCTCCTGGGCGAGTTCCTGGGTGAACGGCCGTCCGCTCGGCGTGGGAACGATCAGGCGTGGCAACCCGCCCCCAACGACCGCAGCCGGCGGGGCGCCCTCAGCGACCGCAGTCGGCGAGCCACCCACGGTGACCGCGGACGGCGAGCCACCCACGGTGTCCACAGTCGGTGAACCGCCCTCAGCGGCCGCAGCCGGCGAGCCGCCGACGATCACCGCGTCGATGGCCTCACCCCACACCTCGGGCTTCATGACCATGCCTGGTCCGCCGCCATAGGGCGTGTCGTCCACGGTCTTGTGCACGTCATGCGCCCAGTCGCGGAGCTGGTGCACCCGAACGTCGAGGGTGCCGCGCTCGCGGGCCTTGCCGATGAGGGAGACGTCGAGCGGGGCGAAGTATTCGGGGAAGATCGAGACGATGTCGAGCCGCATCAGAGCAGCCCTTCGGGCGGGTCGACGACGAGCCGGCCGCCTTCCAGATCGACCTCGGGCACCAGGGCCCTGACGAACGGGATGAGCGCGTCGTCCTGGCCGCTCCGCCGTACGACCAGGAGGTCCTGACCGTGATGGAGCACGTCGGTGACCTCGCCGACGGCCTCGTCCGAGACGGTCACGACGGTGAGCCCGATGAGCTGGTGATCGTGGAACTCGTCGGGGTCGTCGGAGGGCGTCACCTCGTCGGAGTCGATGACCAGCATCGTGCCGCGGAGTTCTTCGGCCGTGTCGCGGTGGGTCACCCCGGCGAAGGCGATCAGCAGCGCGCCCTTGTGCCAGCGGCGGCTCTCGATGACCAGCGGCCCCCTGTCGGCGGGATCGGTGGCGATGGCCGCGCCGACGGGGAAGCGGAGCTCGGGATCGTCGGTGCGCACCTCCACGGTCACGTCGCCGCGTACTCCGTGCGGGCGGCCTATCCGGCCGACGACCAACTGCACCTGAACTCCACCTTCTCTAACGCGAACGCTTCCAACGCAACCGCTTCTAACGCAAACGCTTCTAACGCAAGCGCCCCCATCGGCAAGAACCGATGAGGGCGCAAGAACCTGACGCTAACGGACGGCTTCGTCCAGGTCGAGCAGATCGACCCGGACGTACTTCCCGTCGGCCAGGGCATTCACGACAGTGCGCAGCGCCTTGGCGGTGCGCCCACCGCGACCGATGACCTTGCCCAGGTCCTCGGGGTGCACCCGGACCTCCAGGACGCGCCCGCTGCGAATGCGGCGTGCGCGGACCCGGACATCGTCGGGATGTTCGACGATGCCCTTAACGAGGTGCTCGAGAGCCTCCTCGAGCACTTCAGGCCTCGCCCTCGGTCTTGGTCTCGGCGGGAGCGGCGGCAGCGGCCTCGACGGGGGCGGCCTCGGCCGTCTCGTCCTTCTTGCGGGCCTTCTTCGGCGTGGTGGCGGACGTGCCGGTGTCGCCACCGGACAGCGTCTCCTTGGCCGCGGCCTCGTAGAGGGCGTGGCGGTCGGGCGCCGGTTCGGCGACCTTCATCGGCGCAGGGGCGGCCTCGCCCTTGAACTTCTGCCAGTCACCGGTCAGCTTGAGCAGCTTGAGCACCGGCTCGGTCGGCTGCGCGCCGACACCGAGCCAGTAGGCCGCGCGCTCGGCGTTGACCTCGATGCGCGAAGGGTCTTCCTTCGGGTGGTACAGGCCGATCTCTTCGATCGCCCGGCCGTCACGCTTGGTGCGGCTGTCGGCGACGACGATGCGGTACTGAGGGCTACGGATCATGCCGAGCCGCTTGAGCTTGATCTTGACTGCCACTGGTGTGGTCTCTCCTGCATTCGAGCGTGGGTGAACGGCATCACATCGAGTGGGGCACGATGGGAGTCCGCTCCAGGGACAGGCATGACCGGCGGGAGATGAGAGGGCACCCACCTGGCCACGGTGTTCCAACATGTCATTGTGCCAGACGCACAGGACTGCGCACGACCCGCAGGCGCGGGTCGCCGCATTCGTAAACCCGGAATATCCGGAAAAGTTGCTACTTCTGGCCCGGGAGATTGAACTTGCTGGGGTCGAAGCCCGGCGGCAGCTCCATGCCCGGGGGCAGCTTCCCGCCCAGGTTGCCCAGCAAACCGCCCTTGGCCGGCTGCTCCGGCTCGGCGGCAGCCGAGTCGCCCTTGCCCAGAGCGGCCTTGCGCGGGTCGCCGCTCACGCGCCGCCCCTTCTTGGTCTTCTTCTGAGCCTTGGCAGCCTTGCCCCGGCCGCCCGGCATGCCGGGGATGCCCATGCCCCCCGCCATCTTCTTCATCATCTTCTGGGCGTCGAAGAACCGCGTCACCAGGTTGTTGACGGCGCTCACCGTCACACCGGAGCCGGCGGCGATGCGGGCGCGGCGGGAGCCGTTGATGATCTTCGGGTCCTGGCGCTCGCCCGGCGTCATCGAGCGGATGATGGCCGCGATGCGGTCGAGGTCGCGGTCGTCGATGGAGTTGAGCTGGTCGCGCATCTGCCCCATGCCGGGCATCATGCCGAGCAGGTTCTTGATGGGGCCCATCTTCTGGACCATCATCATCTGCTCGAGGAAATCCTCGAGCGTGAAGCTCTCGCCCGAGGTGAGCTTGCCCGCCATCTTGGCGGCCTGATCCTCGTCGAAAGTCTTCTGGGCCTGCTCGATCAGGGTGAGGATGTCGCCCATGTCGAGGATGCGGGAGGCCATCCGGTCGGGGTGGAAGGCGTCGAAGTCCTCGAGCTTCTCACCGGTCGACGCGAACATGATCGGCCGGCCGGTGATGTGCCTGACCGACAGCGCGGCACCGCCGCGGGCGTCGCCGTCGAGCTTGGTGAGCACCACCCCGTCGAAGCCGACGCCCTCCATGAACGCCTGGGCCGTGGTCACGGCGTCCTGGCCGATCATGGCGTCGACCACGAACAGGACCTCGTCGGGCGAGACCGCGTCGCGGATGTCGGCGGCCTGCCGCATCATCTCCTGGTCGATGCCCAGACGGCCGGCGGTGTCGATGATGACGATGTCGTGCTGCGCGCGCTTGGCCTCGTCGATGGACTCACGGGCGACCCTGATCGGGTCGCCGACGCCGCTGCCGGGCTCGGGCGCGTAGACGGCCACCTGCGCGCGCTCGCCCACGACCTGGAGCTGCTGCACGGCGTTGGGGCGCTGGAGGTCCGCGGCGACGAGCATGGGCGCGTGGCCCTGCTCGCGCAGCCACTGGGCGAGCTTGCCCGCCAGGGTGGTCTTACCGGCGCCCTGCAGGCCCGCGAGCATGATGACGGTCGGCGGGGTCTTGGCGTAGCGGAGCCGGCGCGTCTCGCCGCCGAGGATCTCGATCAGCTCGTCGTTGACGATCTTGACGACCTGCTGCGCCGGGTTGAGCGCCTGGGAGACCTCGATGCCGCGGGCGCGCTCCTTGACCTGGGCGACGAACGCCTTGACCACCGGCAGCGCGACATCGGCCTCAAGCAGCGCGATGCGGATCTCGCGGGTGGTGGCGTCGATGTCGGCCTCAGACAGCCGACCCTTGGAGCGGAGGGAGGAGAAGACCGATGTCAGCCGGTCTGAAAGCGTCTCGAACACGTGGTAGGCCAGTCCTCGAAGCGAATGTTGGTCTAATGGTTCAGCCTATCCGCTCCGGCAGCCCTTCCAGCCTGGCTCGGCCATCCGGTCTGTCAGCATGCCTCAGACGCCGACATCCCGGACGGTCGCCTGCCAGGTAGCAGGCGAGGTCAGCTACCGCTCCAGCCCGGCACCGCCATCCGGACCGTCAGCGCGTGTTCGACCAGGTTGATGAGCGCGCTCTTCACCGAGTCCTTCGACCGGGCGTCCAGCCGCACCAGCGGGATGTGCGGCGCCAGCGTGAGAGCGTCGCGCACCTCCGCGTCACTGTGCGGGTATGACCCATCCCACCCGTTCACGCCCACGACGAAAGGCAACTGCGCCTCTTCGAAGTAGTCGATCGCCGGGAAGCTGTCGGCCAGCCGCCGCGTGTCCACCAGCACCACCGCGCCGATCGCACCCCGTACCAGGTCGTCCCACATGAACCAGAACCGGTGCTGTCCGGGCGTACCGAACAGGTAGAGGATCAGGTCACGGTCGAGAGAGACCCGGCCGAAGTCCATCGCCACGGTCGTGGTGGACTTCAGCGGCGTCATACCGAGGTCGTCGATGCCCGCCGAAGCGTCCGTCATGACGGCCTCGGTCGTCAGCGGCATGATCTCCGACACCGCGCCGACGAACGTCGTCTTGCCCACCCCGAACCCTCCGGCCACCACGATCTTCGTCGAGGTGAGGCCGGGGCTAGAGCCTGCGAAGTCCACTGAGCACCCTTTCGAGCAGGTTTACGTCTGGCCGTCCGGACTCCAGCGCTGGCTGGTGTACGCGTACCAGACCTTCGGCCGCCATGTCGGCGATCAGCACGCGCACCACACCGAGCGGGATCCGCAACAGGGCCGACACCTCGGCCACCGACCGGACCTGCCGGCAGAGCTGGCTGATCGCCTGATACTCCGGCGTGATGTGGGAGAACTCCCGGTGCTCGGCCGTCGCGGACGAGACCAGGGCCTCCATCGCCAGCTTGACCCGGGGCGCGGTCCGTCCTCCCGTCACGGCGTAAGGACGGACCGGCGACGCGGGATCTGAGCTCAGCTGCGGCTGGGGTTGCGGATGGGGATCCCAGCCACCGCTGTTCCACCTTGGGTCCGTCACCTACATCACCTGGTCTGGCTGGCGCGCAGCTCGGCGCGCACCGCCGGAGTAAGTACCTGACCGGCACGATCAACCATAAGCGTCATTTGGTACGCGACCAGACCCATGTCGCAGTCGGGCGCCGCCAGCACGGCCAGGCAGGAGCCGTCGCTGATCGACATGATCAGCATCAGCCCGCGTTGCATCTCGACGATGGTCTGGTTGACCGCGCCGCCCTCGAAGACCCTGGCCGCTCCCTGCGTCAGGCTCACCAGGCCGGACGCGATCGCGGCCAGTTGATCAGCCCGATCCACGGGGAAGCCCGACGATGCCGCCAGCGGCAGACCGTCGGACGAGACAACGACCGCGTGGGCGACACCTGGAACGGTACTGACGAAGTCGGTTATCAACCAGTCGACTCCGCGTGCCGCGTTGCTCAGGTCGTTCATACGCCCTCCTCCCTGCTATCAACGGGCCTCGAGCCGGCGGGGTACGCCTTGCCCTCGCTGATGTCGTCACGTGCCGCGCGGAAGCCCTGCTGGAAGCTGGACAGGCGGCTGCGGACGCGGTCAGGCGAGACGGAGGGCATCGGGGCGACGCCCTTCGGCGCCGAGGCGGTGTCGGCGGAACCCGGCACGAGGTTGGCCTTGGGCACCCGCTTGGGCAGCCCGGCGGCCGTCGCGCCGTCACGTACCGGCTCGACCACGGCCGCCGCGGCGTTCCAACCGGCATCCGCCTTGGAGGAACCCCAGCTCGCGCTGCCTTCACTGCCGTGCTCGAACCAGGCCGACTCCACCGAGGCGAAGATCGGCAGGTACTCGTCACCCGACGAAGGCGGGTTGACCACCGGGATGGGGCCGGTCGCCGCCGACTCCGTCTCCGGGAAGTCGTACCTCGGCCTGGGCGGCAGGCTCTGCTCCACCGGCCGGTCGCCGAAGCTCCAGTTCTGTGGCGGCTGGAACGGCGGCTGGTCGTTGGTGGGCCGCTTGGGCAGGCCGTTGTCACCGGACCAGCCGCCCCCGCCGCCACCGCCCTGACCTCGCGACGGCACCCAGACGTCGGCGGTGTCGTAACCGCCGCTGCCGGCGCGCGGGTCGGAGGGCCAGCCGTTGACGTCGGACGGCCACTGAGGCATGGACGGCCAGGCGCCCGCGCCCGCACCGGCGGGCTCCGGGTTGGACGGGTAGGACGGGTGTCCCGGGCCCATCTGGTAGCCGCCGCCCTGCCACTGCGGAGGCGCGGGGGGCGCGGCCGTGGGAGCGGGAGCCGCGTAGGTCTCCTCGCGCACGGGCATGCCGCCCTGCGTCCCGGCGTAGG
>NZ_JBFAIF010000032.1:0-92675 GCF_040654555.1 Nonomuraea sp. NPDC050680
GTGCCGGTCGTCGCCCAGTACGGAGACGCTCTCGCGGGCAAGGTCATCGTCGACATCAGCAATCCCTTCAATTCCACGTTCGACGGGCTGGCCCACCGCGAGGAGACCTCGATCGCGCGGGAAGTCGCCAAAGCGGCCCCGGCCGGCGCCAGCGTGGTGAAGGCGTTCAACACCATCTTCCGTCATGCCCTGGAGAAGGGCCGGCCCGACGTCTTCATCGCCGGCGATAATGCGCAGGCCAAGGCAAGTGTGGAGACGTTCATCGAAAGCCTCGGGCTACGCCCGCTGGACGTCGGCGGCCTGAAAATGGCGCACTGGCTGGAAGGAGCGGGCGTGGTCACGGTGGGCCTCGCCAACCACGGGGTGGGGAACTTGGACTTCGCCCTCAGCATCACCGAACTTCCCGTCTGAGCCGCTCCGGGAAGCGGATCACCGAAAGGACTCCCCGATGAAGCTTGGTTTCACACTTCCCATAATCGGGCCCGCTATCAGCAGCGCCACCGGCCTGAGCGCGTTCTGCCGCGGGATCGAGGACCTTGGCTACGACACGCTGTGGGTCGGCGATCGCCTGGTCCAGCCGGTCGATATGCATAGCATCTATCCGGGCAAAGAGCAACCGTACCCGCCGCAGATGAAGCGTTACCTCGACCCGGTGCTGCTGTGGACCGTCGCCGCGACGGCGACCAGCCGGGTACGGCTGAATGCCAGCACGCTCAGCACCTTCTACTACGAGCCGCCGCACCTGGCCCGGATGCTGACCACGCTCGACGTGCTCAGCGACGGCCGTCTCGAGGTCGGCGTGGGACTCGGGTGGATGAAGGACGAGCACGACATCTCCCGCAGCGCGGACTGGAGCCGGCGCGGGCGGATGCTCGATGACCTGCTGGCGTTCCTGCACGAGTGGTGGACGGCCAACCCGGTGTCCTGGGACAGCGAGTTCTTCTCGCTGCCGCCGGTCCACGCCGACCTGCGCCCGGTGCAAGCGGGCGGACCGCCCATCTGGATCGGCGGCGCCAGCGAGGCCGCGATGCGCCGGGTCGGCCGCAGCGCCACCGGCTGGCTCGGACTCGACTTTCTGCCGGACGAGGTCGCCGACCGATTGTGGTCGCTCGCGCGCCAGGCGGCGCAGGAGGCCGGCCGCGACCCCGACACGCTGAAGAAGGCCATACGTATCAACCTCGAACCGGGCACGTCCGTTGATTCGCTGGCCGACAAGCTCAAGCGCCTCGCCGAGTCCAGTGCGGACGAGGCGTTCGTGGACGCCTTCGCACTGTTCTCCGACCTTGACCAGATGCTTGACTTCGCCGGCCAGGTGATCGCGCGCACCGGTCGGTTGTGACCACCCAAGAGCCGGACAACCTTGACGCAATGAAGCCATGACCGAGTTCATCCCGCACCGCGCCACCTCTGTTTCTACGAACAAGTTCTGGTACCGACTTCGAACGAGCATTGGTACCAGAACTCGTTCGTGACCATGAACCGCGAATGCCACATTCTCAGCGGCGAGACCCACGCGCGCATCGCATGCCGCGGCACCGCTGCCGCCAGATGAAGGAGCACCATCGCTGACCAGCAAATCCGTACCAGCGCTCGATCCTGCCGCCGCTGAGATAGCAAGGTCCTCGGCCCGGCGGCATGCGAGCGTCAGACGTTGGGCGTGGGCGGGCTTGGCAGCTCAGGCCGCCTTCGTCGCGAGCTGGCTCGTCGCCACTTCCTGGCAGGGCCCGCGCTACAGCTCCCTGGCCCACACCATCAGCGACATGTACGCGGTCACCGCGCCGGGAGGCATGTTCCTGGTGGTCGTCTTCACGTTGTGCGGCGCCGCGACGATCGGGTTCGCGCTGCGCTCCGTATGGCCCACACTGCGTACCGGCGGCTGGGCGGCGGTGGTGGGTTCCGGCCTGCTCGTGCTGTCCATCGTCGGTCTCGGCAATCTGCTGAGCGCCGGCGAACGGCTGGCCTGCCGCATGGCCGACCCGGAATGCACTGCCACCCGGCAGTTGTCCAACACCGGCGGACAGCTCGACAACATCATCAGCTCGGCCGGCGTGCTGCTGCTCATCATCGCTGGATTCTTCCTGGCGGCCGCCATGCGGCGGATACCCGGCTGGCAGGCGTGGTCATGGCCGACGCGCTGGACCACGATCCTGATTCTCGGCTTCGCCGTGGCCACCGTACTCACTCAGCAGGCCGGTCTGGGCGGCCTGTTCGAGCGCTCGATCGCCGTCACCGGCGCCGTAGCCCTCGCCGTATTCGCGGGCGGGATCCTACGGCGCGCGTGAGACGCGCGCCGTGCCCATGCAGGGGGAACGCGGAGCGCTGACGATCTTGTGGCCGTGCTCCTCCTTGTCGATGTGCCGGTGGGCTCTCTGGCCAAGGATGCGCGCTGCCACGGTGCGGCGGCAGGGTCGACAGACCCTTCTCGGCGGGGCCGTACGGCCTCTGTGGGGTGGCCGTGCCGCGTCAGCAGCGCCACTGCCGCGCGTTGGGGACTTCGTACAGGGGGCGGCGTGACACGGCGGGGACCGGCGGGCCGTAGCCCAGCCGCAGCAGCATCTGCACCTGGCCATGTGCCCCGTCCCGCCGACCGCCGAACCGGTCGTCCTCGAGATCCAGCGGCTGGCTGAACATCGACGCCGACACACCGTGGGCGGTGGCGGTGAGCAGCACCCGTTGCAGGGCCTGCCCGGCCACCAGCCAGTCGTGCGGACCATCGCCGCCGGTCAACAGGGCCGCGATCTGCGGATCGTCTTCGAAGACTGCCACCTGCGTGCCCGTCCCGAGGCGGGAGTCGCGCATCGGCAACCCGCCGTCCCAGGGACGCGGGCCGAAGGCATCTCTCGGCACCCCGTCGTCGCGCAGGCCGTCTGCCGTCCAATGGGCCAGCTCGGCACGGTAGGCCTCGTCTCCGGACAGGGTCCGGTCGGCATAGGCGACCAGGGAGAGCACCCGGCGGGTCGCCTGGCCGCGCAGCATGGTGAGGGTCGCCCCCTCCCGGCCGGCCGCGGCGGCGAGGTCGCCGACGACCTCCGCAGGCAGCGCGTGCCCGTCGAAGGGGAAACGGTTGGTGCGCCGGTGCGGGATGGCGGCATGCAGCCGCCGCTCCTCGGGCGACGGCGACTCCCCTTGAGCGGTACGGACGACGGCGAGGAGATCGGGCGCGGAGCGTGGAGCGGGCAACGTCAGGACACGTGCCTCGTATCCGGTCATCCTGATGGCCAGCCTCATGTTGAACAGCGCCGCTCCACAGCTCATGCCGAGGCTACGCCCGAGGGGGTCCGCGACCTTCAGGCGCCGGCGAAGGTCGGCATACACGGACACGCTGTCCCTGAGGTGGTAGAACGGCCACGGCTGGGTGTTGTGCATGGAAGGCGCGGCGATCGCGGCCTCGATGACCCGGCGCACGCCGGACCGGGTGGCGAAGGGCTTGGTCACTCCTCGAGCCTCGTGCCACACTCCCGGGTTGGGCGAAGGTCTTTGGTCCCGAAAGTACGACCATTCGTCACCGGATGACCTGAGACCGGTCGGAGAATCTTCGGGCTCTCCGGTCAGAGTGGTGGCAGACTGTGACGATGCCGCCACCCCTAGCGAGATACTTCAACACCACCGGTCCCTGCGATCCGCGGCTCCACTACATGCTGCCCCCCACACCACGGCTTCCCGAGGCGCGGGCGCTGATCGAGATGGACCGCTACTTCGTGCTGCACGCGCCCCGGCAGACCGGGAAGACGACCACGCTGCGCACCCTGGCCTCCGAACTCACCGCCGAGGGTGACATCGCCGCCCTGATGTTCTCCTGCGAGCGCGCCAAGTCGGCCGGTGACGACCTCGGCTGGGCGGAGTCGCTGCTGCTGGATTCCCTCCGTCAAGCCGCCGCGCGATCGGGATGGCCGGAGGAACTGCTGCCACCGGATCCCTGGCCTCAGGTCACGCCGGGCAGCCGGTTCAACGAGGCGCTGAGCGAGTGGTGCCGCCGCTGCCCGCGCCGGGTGGTGCTGTTCCTCGACGAGATCGACGCCCTGCAGGGCAACAGCATGGTCAGTATCCTCAGCCAGCTCCGCGACGGCCACAACGCGCGGCCAGAAGGCCAGCCGTTCCCCACCTCCATCGTGCTGTGCGGGTTGCGGGATGTGCGTGACTACAAGGCCGCCTCCGGCGGCGACCCCAGCCGATCCAACCCGGCCAGCCCGTTCAACATCATCCGCAAGTCGCTACGCCTGGGCGACTTCACCGCCGACCAGATCGCCGAACTCTACGACCAGCACACACAGGCGACGGGCCAGGAATTCACCAAGGACGCGGTGGAGCGGGTCTTCGAGCTGACACGGGGGCAACCGTGGCTGGTCAACGCCCTCGCCAACGAGGTCGTGGTCGACATGGAGGTGCGCGGCACCATCGACACCGCGCAGGTGGAAGACGCCAAGGAGCGGCTGATCCGGGCCCGCGCCACCCACCTGGACGCCCTGGTGGCCCGCCTGCACGAACCTCGGGTCAAGCGAGTGATCGAACCGATCGTGGCCGGCACGTCTCCAGGCCTGGACATCGCCTTCGACGAGGCCGCCTCCTACGTCCACGACCTGGGCCTCATTCGCGGAACCAGGGACCTGGAGATCGCCAACCCCATCTATCGGGAAGTCCTGCTCCGGGTGCTGGGCGATCGCACGGAACGGTTCGTACGCGCCGATCCGCACACCTTCGTACTGCCGGACGGCCGTTTCGACCTGCCGCGCCTGCTGCAGGAGTTCGTCGTGTTCTGGCGCGAGCACGCAGAGGTCCTCATCAACCAGGAGGGCTACCACGAGGCCGCCTGCCAGATCGTCCTCATGGCCTTCCTGCACCGCCTGGTCAACGGCGGAGGCCACCTCGACCGCGAATACGCCGCCGGCACCAAACGGCTGGATGTCCTGGTCCGCTGGCCCTACGCCGGCCCAGAAGGCGAACGGCTGACGCAGCGGGAAGCCATGGAGCTGAAGGTCTGGCGATCAGGCGAAACTGACCCGACACCCGATGGACTCGCCCAGCTCGACCGGTACCTGGACCGCCTCACCCTCACCACCGGCGTACTGGTGATCTTCGACCGGCGCCCCGAAGCCCCACCCTGGAAGGAACGCGGCGGATTCGAGCAGGCGACCACACCGTCCGGCCGACAGGTAACCGTTCTGCGTGTGTGACGCAAGCTCACCGAGAGCGTCTCCGTCTATGTCGCCGAGGCGGTAGACGCCAGCTGCGGCATCAACTCCTTCGTGCCGAACTGCTGCGTTACCAAGAGGAGCGCTGGGAGACCCGGCCCTCACTCGGCTGCTCTACCAACCGCTGTGCAACGCCCTGTCCAGCCTCGAACACCACCGCTGAGGACACCGACTGGCACCACCCCCAGGCACGGACGAACTCACCGGGCTGCACCTCTGAGCAGCGCCCCCCAGACCCGCTCCGCCTCGGCCGCCATCGTCCACGCCGTCTCGTGGGTCACGCCATCAGTGGAACGCCGGACGAACGTCAGCCAGCCCGCGACGCAGAACTCGTACCAGGGCACGCAACGACTACACGTGTACTGGCGCACCCGAACCCGCCCGCACCGAGCGGCCGGGCTCATCCATGCGAGCTGCTCGTGATCCCTCCGTAGAGGGGCCACGTGGAGGCCGTGATACTCCTCCAGCGGGTCCAGAGCCCTGTTCATCGGCATCGGGCGAACGGCTCCGGCGTCGACCACCATGCAGACCACTTCGACCGAATCGACCCGTAGCACCAACTCGTACGGCGCGTCACCGTACGAAACCGCGTTGGTGACCAGCTCGCTGACCATCAGCACGGCATCCTCCACGAGATCGGCCTGCAGACCTACCAGCAGGAGCGTGCGCCGGACGAGGTTCCGGGCATCACCCACCGCCCGAGCGTCGTCGCGAAGCCGCCAGACCATGCATTGCCCAACAGAGCTTGAGTGCTCTGCCACAGTCGTCTCCGCCATGTTCACTCTCGCTTTCGTCCACACAGGCGCCGCGTAGCCATCGACGGATCGATCGAATCGACGACATCGGTGGCCCAGCGGCAATTCCGGGAATCGGGCCTGTTCAACGTGCTGACAGCACATCTGCAACGCCTCATTTGCTTGCAACGAGCAGCAAAGACCACGGGAGGTGCACCTCGGGACGGGGCTGTAGCACACGGGCTCTACCATCCTCCAGCGACCGCGACCAATCAGCCCTCGCCTCTCCTCGTCCGAGCGCACCCGGGGCCCACCTCGAATTGGCCGCTACGGCTGGATCTTCACGCCCAGTACTTCACCAGCCATGGATTCGCTGTCGCGGACATCGACTATCGAGGGAGTACCGGATACGGACGCGCATAGCGGCTTCAACTGCGCCATCGCTGGGCAGGATCGACGCCACGGACTGCGCCGATGCCGGCCTTCACCTGGCGGCGGCAGGGCTGGCCGACCGCGACCGGACCGCCATTTGGGGCGCCAGCGCGGGTGGATTCACGGTGCTGTCCGCGCTGTCCTCGACAGAGGTGTTCCAAGCCGGAATAGCCAGATCCGCGATCATCGACCCGAATGTCTGGGGCCAGAGTGCGCCCAAATTCCAGGCACATCACGCGGCACCCCTGGCAGGCCACCTCGACGATTTCGCCTCCACGCGCCCGCTGCTCTTGATCCATGGAGATGCGGACGCCGTCACTCCCCTCAATCAGGTCCGCGCACTCTCCGACCGGAACCCGGACATCACACGTTTGATGGTCATTCCGGGGGCCGGCCACTCGTTCCGCCGGGCAAGAGACATTGCGCGCATTCTCGCCGCTGAACTCGACAGCCTGTTTCCCCTGCCGCAACCGGCATTCAGGTCAAGACCGCTATCTAGCCTGCCTTCCGAAGCGGCTGAAGACGAACACTGAGACGCAGGTCGAGACAGCTCGTTCCCTCTCGAGGCGACCCGGCTCAGGTTCACCCAGCTCGTAGACGCCACGCCGACCGATGGTTGCTCGTACGCGTTGGATCTGCCCTGAAGATCAATCCTGGATCAGTCGATGCCGAGACCGACAACGCGCTCTTGCTCAGCGCCGACGGCCGTCAGACCGCTCGGGCGATGCAGATGCGTGCGTTCAGTCGTGGTCCCGCCTCGTAGAACATGTACTCCACACCGTCCTGGGTGCCGAACGACGGCGCCGCCACCCTGCCGTTGTCCGAGGGGATCGGGGAGTGGAAGACGCCGAGGTGCGTCTCCCTGTCGAAGGCGTTGCCGACCTCGGTAATCCGCATTCTGCCGTCGTTGCCGTGATAGGCCACGTAGGTGGTTCCGTTGCGCTTGACGAGGGTGGCGCCGGAGATGTCGGTCACGCCGTCGGGCTCGGGGTTCACCAGCGGGGTCGCGCTGAACTGCCAGCCGTCCCATCCGTTGGGCGACCAGCCGTAGAAGATGCGACGGCCGTTGCGCAGCCCCATGAAGATCATCACGTACTTGTTGTTCCGGCCGGGCAGCTGATGCTCGAAGACCCGCGCGTATGAGGTCTCGGAGGTACCGGGCACCAGGCGGGTGCTCAGGATCGGGGTCTCGTCGGTGAAGGTGACGCCGTCGGTGGAGCGGGCTACGCGGGTGGTGAAGTTCTCGCCGTGGAAGTAGCAGAAGAACTGCCGGGTGGCGGCGTCCCAGGTCACGTGAGGTGAGGACACGTGTGAGACCGTGGTGGTCGGCAGGCGGTTGTCGATGAGCGGGTTGCCCGAGTAGTCGTCGAAGGGGCCTGCCAGGGAGTTGGCGAAGGCCACGCAGATGCCGCCCGGATTCTCGTGAGGGGCGTAGTAGAGGTAGTAGCGCGCTCGGGGATTGCTGAGCTTGTCGTACACCCCTCTGATGCAGGGGAAGATGAACTCCCCCGTCGGGTTGTGGCTGAGCGGCAGGGCCAGTGCGTCGCGCAGGTACCGGTAGGTCGGCATCCCGGCCGGGCCCGCCGCCGCGCTCGCGGCCGGTCCGAGACCCAGGCCCGCGGCCACGCCCAGCAACACGGTCCGCCGTCGGATCAATGGGTGGGGGGTGTCCACTTCGGCTCCTTCACGCTGCGTCTTGGTGCGGATTCACACGCTCGCTCCCAGCGGAAGGCTGCGTCAAGATGCTAATACGAATTACCTCAAGAAGATCCACACTTGACAGCACGCTCGCGTTTCGCCCATTGAGCCCGTTCGCGGTCTTGACGACGCGGGCCATGTGCGAGTCACGGCTTCCTGCCGCCGGAGGCGTAGACGGGGCCGTTAGAGAAGCTGACCTTGTCGGAGGCCGGCCAGGCGGTGAGCTCGGCGACCCTGCCCGTCGATGCGAGCGGCACGCCTGGACCGTGATCAGCTGGGCCGGTTACCCGTCGGAATCACGATCTTGGTTTGTGCCCCCTTGGTGAGGTAGTACGTGGTCCACTTCTTGATCATCTCGTCGAGTAGCCAGGCGGCGGCGGGCACCAGCGGCAGCCCGATCAGACCCTCACGGAACCGCACCAGTAGCGGCCACGCGGTCTTGACCGTCGGGTCCCACAGCGGCTCGCGCCGGACGCCGTTCCAGTCGGCCACCTGGTCGCCGGTGAGGTACCTGGCGAAGGCGTTGACGAGAGACTTGTCGACGCCGCCGGGGCTGGTCAGCTCCGAGAGCATGTCCCGCAGGATGGCGTTGAGCTCCACCCCCTCCGGGGTCGGCCCCATGTTCCTGGGCAGGACCAGATCCGACTGGGTGTAGGAGGAGTCCCACGTGGCGGGGAGGAACTCGTCCCTGATGCCGAGCATGTGCCCCAGCATCTGTACCGAGTGCAGGTACGCCGCGGCCTCGGCGGCGGAGATGCGCACCTGCCATTCCCGCATCCCGCGCATGGAGTAGGTCGCCAGGGTGTGCCACGTGACGAGCATGTCCTCCTGGCTGATCGGGATAGGGCCGGACCAGTGGGGAGACGACTTCAGCAGGTGCCGCACCGCCGCGTGCACCAGTCGGGTCTTCACAGCCTCGACCACGGCCGTGCCGCCGGGACCCCAGGCGTTCTGGGGTCTGACCGCGTACGCCAGGATGTTCGTCTTGGCGATCCGGTCCTTCAGATCCGCACCGCCCGCGGAGTAATAGACAGCGCGTGCCTCCTTGGGGATGGCGGTGGCCAGCATCCCGGCGCCGACGATGGTGAGGACGACGATGTAGTTCCCCTTGAGCGAGTGGAACCGCGCCGCGGCATCCAGCTTGGTGGGGTCGGCCCACGGCGGCAGCTGACGCGCCTGCTCGATGAAGGCCCGCAGATCCTCCGGCAATCCCGCGGGCAGGGGCTGGTCGTTGCGGTTCCAGTCGTACAGCAGCCGGTTGACCTCGGGTATGGCACCGCGGTCGAGCAGGGAGGCGAGGAGCGGGTCGGCCACGTCGTCCCACACCCATCGAGGGTCGGCGCCGCTGCCGGAACCCGCTATCGAACCACTGGCCGGCCAGCCCCAGTCGCCGGACAGGGAATCCGCCTGGGCCGGGGAGGCCATCCCTAACGCGCCGAGCGCTCCCAAGGCGGTGCCCGAGATCAGTACTTCGCGCCTGCTCAACTCTGCCATGCTCCGCACTCCTTCGAGGTGGGGTTCTGCTCAGGGCATGCGAGAAATGGTTGATACTGAGAAACAGGTCATGGATCCGTGTATCATCATCAGAGCACAGTGTGACGAGCATCACAAGAGCGCGTTTGAGGCAGAATCTCTACAGGAGGCGGTCGTGGAATCTGTGGTGTCCGGATTCGTGGCGCCGTCGGACTCTGATTCGTTGCTGGAGCGCGCCTATGTCGATGCCGTCGAGCGCGTCGACGACAGCGACGAGCTACGGGCGCGCATCCTCGACGCGGCGTACGAGCAGTTCTGCCGGATGGGCATCAGACGCTCCACCATGGAGGACGTCGCCCGGCTGGCGAAGGTGTCGCGGATCACGGTCTACCGCCGGTTCGACACCAAGGACACGCTGGTCGAACATGTGGTGCGCCGGGAGTTCCGCCGCTATTTCGACCGGTTCCTCATCGACATAGAACAAGCCGCCACCGCTGCCGACAGGGTGGTGCTGGGCTTCGTGACCTCATTGCGGGCAATTCGCAGCAATCCGCTGATAGGCGGACTCATCGCCACGGAACCGGACCTGCTAGTCCCGTCCATGATGGCCGACGGGGGTCAGACCCTCGCCACCGTGCGGCATTTCGTCGCCGGCCAACTCCGCAGCGAGCAACGCGCCGGCAACGTCTCGAGCAGCCTCGACGTCGACCTCGTGGCCGAGATGATGGTGCGGATCTCCACCTCCTTCCTGACGATCCCCAGCGCCATCATCAACCTGGATGACGACGAGCAACTGGCCGCGGTGGCCTGGCGATTCCTCGTGCCCATGCTGGAGCCACCAGCCTGAGCTTCAAGACCACAGGCCAGAGCCGTTGTGACGGTATTCGACGCGGTCCAGGGCAATCTGTCCAGTGATCGGCACTCTGTCCGATCAGCTGGGGTCATGCCGCTCCGTACCGGCTCACCGTGAGTACAAGCCGCCCTGCGTGAAGGCCGGCTGCGTCTGGATCGGCCGATCCAGACGCAGCCGGTCACGTGACACCAAAAGTCGTTCAGGGCGACGGTGGCGGTGCGGTCGAGCCGCGGACGACGAGCTCGCTGGGGAGCGTCACGTCTGCGGTGTCCGATGCACCCTCGATCCAGGCCATGATCGTGCGAGCGCTGAGCGAGCCCCAGAGCAGGACGTCAGTGTGTACGGCGGTGAGCGCTGGCGTGACGAAAGGGGCAATCGGGTTGTCATCCAGGGCGACGACGGAGATGTCAGCGGGCACGGACACGCCCTGACGTGCGGCCTCTTGCATGCCGGCGATGGCCATGAGGGCGTTGGCGAAGATGATCGCGGTCGGCCGGTGTGACAGTTCGAGGAGGGCGCACATCCCCTCGGCGCCGCTTTGACCGGTGAAGTCGCCGGGGATCACCGTGCCCGCGTACAGGCCGCGCGCGGCCAGCGCGCGGTGGAAGGCCCGCTCGCGTTCCAGGCCGTGCACCAGGGCTCGCGAGCCGGAGACCTGGGCGATGCGCTGGTGGCCCAGGTCGGCGAGGTGGTCGACGGCGCTGGTGACCGACGCGGAGTCGTCGTTGCTGACCGCGGGCCCGTCGATGGCCTGCATCGGACGGCCCACGGCGACGTAGGGCATCCCGAGATCGCGCAGCAGACTGATGCGGGGGTCGATGTCGCGCAGGTCGGTGAGGATCATGCCATCCACGCGGCCCCCGCTGGCGAGGCGGCGGTAGCCTTCCTCCTCTTCGGCCTCGCCGCCCACGATCACCTGGGACAGCAGGGCGTACTTGTGGTGGCTCAACTCGGCCTCCACGCCGGCGATGAACGGTGCGAAGAACGGGTCGGCGCCGATCAACTCGGCGGGGCGGGCGAAGACGAGCCCGATGGCGTAGGTGCGCGAGCTGGACAGGCCGCGTGCCTGCTGGCTGGGCTGCCAGCCGAGCTCGGCCGCGACGGCGAGCACCCGCTCACGGGTCTCCGCGCCGATGCGCCCGCGCCCGGACAGCGCGTACGACACCGCGCTCTTGGAGACCCCGGCCGCCTGCGCCACATCGTTGATGGTCGGACGCCCCTGCATGGACACCTTTCTTCCCCGGATGGCCGAAAACGATCCCTCGCACCATAGCAGAACCGGTTAAACACTCCGCTGGCGTACGTCTGTACCGCTCCCATAAGGACCTTGACCCCCAGGTTTCGCATCTGTACGTTCACGATGCACAACCGGTTCAGCACGGAAGGGACTCCCAGTGTGGATCAATAGAAGGTCCGTCGCGGCGGTGGCCGTCGTGGGCTCGCTCGCCATCGCTGGATGCTCCGCCGAACGGGGCAACGCTCCGGCTGGGCAGTCGGCGGGCGCTCAGACGCTGACCATCTGGGCGCCCGCCGGGACGGAGGGCGACTTCGTGCGCAAGGTCGTCGAGAAGTGGAACGCCGGCCACGCGACCAAGTTCGTCGCGCAGGATCTGCCCGCGGCCACCGCCTCGGAGGACGGCATCGCCGCGGCGGTGGCGGCCAAGAGCACACCGGAACTCCTCATCGGCGCGTCCACGGCGCAGTCGCCGTCTCTGGCGGAGTCCGGGGGCATCCTGAATCTCAGCAAGGAATTCCCCGACGCCGAGAGCTTCGTGACGCAGCGTTCGGGTCAGACGGTCCTGGACGGCTACCGCGCCGCCGACGGCTCGCTCTACGTCGTGCCGTGGCGCACCAACCCGGTCATGGTGTTCTACAACAAGGCCCTGCTGAAGAAGGCCGGGCTCGCCGCGGAAAAGCCGCCCGCCACCTACAGCGAGTATCTGGCGGCCTTCAAGGCGCTCAAGGCCGCCGGCATCGCGCCCATCGCCCAGTCCATCGACCAGACCTGGTGGCACCGGTCCTTCGACTGGTACCCAACCTACCTGGCCGCGGCCAAGCACGGCCTGCTGACCGCGAAGGTCGACGCCTCGGCGTTCAACGAGCAGGCCGGGGTGGAGTCGATGACCTTCTGGCGCGACACATTCGCCAAGGGCTACAACGCACGCAGCAGCGCCGGCCTGGACGAGACCAACCCGTTCAACCAGGGCAAGAGCGCGTTCTACCTCTCCGGCCCGTGGAACATCCCCAGCATGACCAAGCAGGTCGCGGCCGAGGCGGGCGTCAGCACCGTGCCCGTGCCTGACGCCAAGGCCACCGGCACCGTGACCACGTACGGCGACATCAAGCACGTGGTCATCTTCTCCACGGCCAAGAACAAGGCCGCGTCATGGGAATTCGTGAAGTTCTATCTGAACGCCGACAACGACACCGCGTTCCTGTCGGACCTGAAGCAGATCCCGCTGCGTACCTCGCTGGCCGACGACGTCGGTGAGGCGTTCTTCCAGGAGAACCCGCTGCTGGAGCCGTTCGTCAAGCAGGCCGGCAACGTGCTGGACCTGGACCTGTCGACCAAGACCATCGACGTGCTCACGGCCCTGTCGACCGCCTACCAGAGCGCCGCGATCTATGGCAAGCAGCCGGTCGCCGAGGCTCTGAAGCACGCCGCTGACCAGGTCGACCAGCTCGTCAGGAAGTGACCGGCATGTCCACCATGGCCGTGGGCGCCAGGAGAAGCAGGCGGCGGGCCGGCAAGCCGCACAACCGCGGCTCTTGGCTGTACACGCTGCCGTACGCGGTGTTCTTCCTCACTTTCATCGCCTACCCGCTCGGGTTCGCCGTCTACATGTCCCTGCACGAGTGGGGCCTGATCTCCGTCGACAGGCCGTGGGTGGGCCTGGGCAACTTCCTCGCCTTGTTCCAGGATCCGCTGTTCCTCACCTCGCTCGCCAACACCTTCGTTTACCTGGCCGTCAACATCCCGCTGACGCTGGTCTGCGGAATCGCGCTGGCCGTGGCGCTCAACGCGAGCTTCCCCGGCCGGGTGTTCTTCCGCACGGTCTACTTCCTGCCGTATGTGACCTCGACCGTCGTGGTGGCGTTGCTGTGGAAGTGGATGTTGTCCACTGACGACGGGATTCTCAACGGCTTCCTGAAGGCCCTCGGGCTCGATGGGCTGCCGTGGTTGACGAGCACGTGGCTGGCCATGCCCACCATCGCGGTGGTGGTGACGTGGAAATCGCTCGGCTTCTACGTGCTGCTGTTCCTCGGCGGGCTGCAGACCATCCCGAGGTCGCTGGAGGAGGCGGCGGTCACCGACGGCGCCACCTGGTGGCAGCGCTTCCGGCACGTCACGTTGCCCGGCCTGCGGCCGGCGATCGCCCTGGTGATCGCGCTGTCGACGATCACCGGTTTCCAGGTGTTCGCCGAGCCTTACCTGATGACCGGCGGCGGGCCGCTCAACTCCACCATGACTCCCGTCCTCTACCTGTACCAGAAAGGCTTCCAGTCGCTCGACTTCGGCTACGCCGCCGCCATCGGGATCGTGGTCGCCGTCGTGGTCGTCGCGGTGGTCCTGCTACAGCGCCGCTTCCTGGAGGAACGCACGACATGACGCTGGAGAAACGCACACCATGACGCGTATCGTCCGCTACACGATTCTGGCCCTGGGCGGGCTGATCTTCCTGTTCCCGTTCTACTTCATGATCATCACCAGCGTGTCGCCGCCCGGCTCCACGGGTTCCCTCGTGCCTCCGTCCCTGGACTTCAGCACCTGGACGTTCATCTTCGCCAAGTTGCCGATCACCTGGAACCTGCTCAATTCGGCCGTCTACACGCTGGGCGTCGTGTCCATCACGCTCGTGATCGGCTCGCTCACCGGCTACGCGCTGGCCCGGCTCAGCTTCCGCGGCAGGGACGCGCTGTTCGCGGTGATCCTCTTCACGCTCGCGCTTCCGTTCCAACTGCTCATGGTGCCGCTGTTCATCATGGTCAGCGATTGGGGCTGGGCCCGGCCCGGCCCGGGGAACTATCTGGCGCTGATCTTCCCGATGGCCGTCAACGCAACCGCGATCATCATCTTCCGTCAGTTCTTCCGCGGGCTGCCGCAGGAGCTGTTCGACGCTGCTTACCTCGACGGTGCCGGGAACCTGCGCATCTTGTGGAAGATCGCGATCCCCCTCACCAAGCCGGCGTTCCTGATCGCGACGCTGATCACGTTCATCGGGCCGTGGAACGACTTCCTGTGGGGGCTGCTCGTCGTCCGCGACACCTACTGGCAGCCGCTGTCGGTGGCGGTCGGGATCCTCGGCTCCGGCGCCCACGCCACGGCCGGGGGCGGCAACTACTGGGGCACGGTCACGGCAGCGTCGACGCTGCTCGCCGTGCCGGTGATCGTGCTGTTCATCGCTTTCCAACGCTACTTCGTCCGTGGCGTCATCGAAGACGGGATCAAGGGATGACCTTTCCGTACCGCCTCGTCCGCGCCGGTGTGCTCATGGCCCCGGACGAAGGCGAGCCCTTCGAGGCCGAAGGCGTGCTGAACCCCGCCTGCGGCTGGGGGCCGGACGGGCATCTCTACCTGCTCCCCCGGCTCGTCGCCCGGGGCAACGTCTCGCGGATCGGCCTGGCCAGAGTCGAGGTGGTGGACGGGGTTCCGGCCGGGGTCCGGCGAGAGGGAGTGGTGCTGGCTCCCGACCGCGGCTGGGAACGCGGCGCGGGCAGCGCCGGCGTCGAAGATCCGCGGGTCACGCACCTGCCGGTGCTCGGGCTGCACGTGATGACGTACGTCGCTTTCGGGCCGCTCGGCCCACGGCTCGCTCTGGCCACCTCCGCCGACGTGCGGGAGTGGCGGCGGCTCGGACCGGTCCAGTTCGGCTACGACGACGGCCTGGACGTGGATCTCAATCTCTATCCCAACAAGGACGCCGTGTTCTTCCCCGAGCCGGTGCTCGCGCCTGACGGCAGGCCCAGCCTGGCCATGCTGCACCGGCCGATGTGGGACCTGGGCACGATCTGCCCCGGCCAGGGCTCTCCGCTGCCGTCCGGGCTACACGACGACCGGCCGGGAATCTGGATCAGTTACGTGCCACTGGACGAAGTCGTGCTCGACTCCTCGGCTCTGGTGCGGCTGCGCGGTCACCGTCTCGTGGCCCTGCCCGAGTACCCGTACGAGGAGCTGAAGCTCGGTGCGGGACCGGCGCCGATCCGGGTGCCCGAGGGCTGGCTCATGCTGCACCACGGCGCGGCGGGCACCATTGGCGACAACCCGTTCGACCAGCAGCAAGGCGCCGTCTACGCGGCCGGGGCCATGATCCTCGACGCGGACGACCCCGCACGCGTCCTCACCAGGTCCAAGCAACCCCTCCTGAGCCCGGAGACGGACGACGAGGTGTCGGGGACGGTGCCCAACGTCGTCTTCCCCACCACCGTCGCCGACATCGGCGGCATTCTGTACGTCTTCTACGGCATGGCCGACACGAAGATCGGCGTCGCCCGGCTCGAACGCACCCGCTGACGCCTCCCCTGCCTCGTCGCAAGCACGACCAGCCCACCCCTGAGAAGGCACCGATGAGATTTCGCATGCCCGTATTACTCGCCCTCACCCTGCTGCTGCTTCCACTCACAACACCCGCCCAGGCCGCCACCGCGAAGCAGGACGTCTCCGTGGAGCAGGACGTCTCCGTGGAGCAGGACGTCTCCGTGGAGCAGGACGTCTCCGTGGAGCAGGACGTCTCCGTGGAGCAGGACGTCTCCGTGATGACGGCACGCGCCCGCGAATATCTGATTTCCCTCGGCGACGACATCCACATCTGGAACGGCAACGTGATGGCCCGCGCCTCACAGGCGCTCGACTACGTCGCCTCGCTGCGCCCCGACGGGTCGTGGGCGGACGTCGACTACGCCGACCGGACCAACTCCGCCAACGGCGCGACGTGGAAGCCGTCGATCGCGCTCAGCCGCATGAACGCGATCGCGCAGGCCTACCGGACCCCGTCCCATCCGGGTTCGGATGCTCCCGCCCTGCTGGACGCGCTCAACCGGTCTCTCGCGTATTGGGACCAGGTCGACCCCGGCGGCAAGAACTGGTGGGACACCGAGATCGGCGAATCCATGGTGATGGGGCGCGTCTCACTCCTGGCGGGCGACCGGCTCGCCCCGGATGCGCTCGAAGTGGCGTTCAAGCACAACGTCGGCATCGCCGATCCGACCGGGGCGAACGGTTCCTGGCGTACGCAGAATTACCTGCTTGAGGCGGTCAGTAAGCAGGACGCGACCGCCATCAGCACGGGCCTCAGGACCATGGCAAGGGCTCTGGCCGTGGACCACACCGGAACGTCCATCGAGGCCGTCCAGGTGGACGGGAGCTTCTGGGCACACGGCGCGCAGTTGTACAGCGAGGGCTACGGCATGATCCTCTTCAACAGCGTCGCCATCTGGGCGGACCTCGCCCGCGAAACCTCCTTCGCCCTCAATCGGGCCGAGCTCGATGCGGTCGCCGGCTACATACTCGGCGGGACGCGGTGGATGGCACGGCGCGAGTTCGGCCTGCTGTACCTGGGCTACCGGCCGGCCAGGACGGTGCAGGGCATCGCCACCGGGGCTGCGGAGTTCATCGTGCCTCTTCAGGCGATGGTACGGGTCGATGCCCTGAACGCGGCCACCTACCAGCGCATGCTCGACAACATCATGGGCACGGCGGCCTCCAACGGCACGAAGGGCGACAAGTACTTCTGGCGGTCGGAATTCAGCGGCCACGCCCGTCCGGGCTATTCCATCTTCACCAGGCTCAACTCGGCGCGGACCATAGCGGGCGAATACCGATCGACACTCCGGCCCGAGATCGGCAACGAGATCGAGTGGAACTCCGCCGGAGCGACCGCCATCCAGGTCGACGGTGACGAGTACACCGGCGTCTACCCTGCCTTCGACTGGTACCAGTACCCCGGCGTGACCAACCCCTACCAGCTCAAGCTGACCCCTGGGGTCAGCACCAACGCGGGCAGCTTCGTCGGCGGCGTGTCCGACGGCAGGTACGGCGCCACCACGCTCCAACTCGACAAGGGCCAGACCAAGGGGACCAAGAGCTACTTCGCCTTCGACGACGAAATGGTGGCGCTCGGCACCGGCATCTCCTCCTCCGCGACCGGGCCGGTCTACACCACGCTCAACCAGGCGGTCGCCCGCGGCACCACCTCCGTAGACGGCGCCGCGGTGCCGCACGGCACCGATCGCGGCGCCCGGGACGACGCAACCTGGGCCTACAACGACAAAACCGGATACATCCTGCCGAACGGCGGCGCGTTGCGCGTCTCCAACAAGGCACAGACGGGCAGCTGGATCGGCCAGGCGCCGGTGAGCAGGAACGTTTTCACGCTCTACGTGGACCACGGGGTCAAACCCGAAGCCGCCGACTACGCCTACATCGTCCTGCCCAACGCCTCCCCGGCCAGAACCCGCGCCTACGCCCGGCACCCTGCCGTACGCATCCTTCGTAACGACGCCGACGTCCAGGCCGTCACGCACGATCGCCTGGGCCGCACCATGGCCGTGTTCACCCAGCCGGGCACACTTGACCTCGGCCATGGCCGGAGCCTGTCGGTCGACCGGCCGGGCCTGGTGATGCTCGACGGCAAGGGCTCGGATGCGAAGGTGACCGTCTCCGTACCCGACGTACCCGACGCCGCCCTCACCGTCACACTCACCAAAGGGGGCAAGTCCCGGTACGCCGTCTTCAAGCTGGGCTCGGGCACCGAGCTCGGCAAGCCGGTCACTCAGGGGCTCACCGACACTCCGGACGCCCCGGACCGGCGGCTTACCGCCCGCACGGCCGTGACCGCGCCGGCGCTCGCGGGCGACGGCGACCCGACGACGAGCTGGAGCTCGGACGGCGAGGACTTCCAGTGGCTGCGGTACGAGCTTCCCAGGGGATCCCTGCTGACCGGTATCCGGCTCACGTGGGGCGCGCGGGCCGCCACCAGGTACGCCGTTCAGAGCTCTCTCGACGGCGTGACCTGGAAGGACCATGAGTTCGTCACGAACGGCACCGGCGCACAGGTGAACACGTCGGTCGACGGGACGCCGGCCCGGTTCGCACGGGTGCTCATGCTCTCGGGCCCCGGCGGCTACGACGTCGCCGAAATGTCGGCCACCAGCGTTGTCAACCTCGCCCTGGGGCGGCCCGCCATCGCCGATGGCAGCACGGGCGACCGCACACCGGCCATGGCCGTGGACGGCAGCACGACGACCCGATGGCAGGGCCTGGCCACCGACTCGACCTGGCTGCGGGTGGACCTCGGCACCCGAAAGACCCTGCGCACCGTCCGGCTGAGCTGGGAGAGCGCCTTCGCCAGGCAGTACGCGCTGCAGGTCTCGGACGACGGCACGACGTGGACGGACGTCTATCGGACTCCCGCGTCGGGCAGCGACGGCGGGCTTGACATCCTGCCCGTCGAGGCCACCGGCCGCTACCTGCGTGTCCAGACCCTCCAGCGGGACAACGCACAGTACGGGCCGTCACTTTGGGAGATCGAGGCGTTCGCGGAGGAGCAGGTGCCTGGCCCGCCGGCGCCGTCTCGGGAGAACCTGGCAGTGAACCGGCCGGTGACCGCGGACTCCTCCCATGCCGACGCCGTCCGCGCGGCACTGGTCAACGACGGCAACGCCACCACCCGCTGGGCCTCTCAGCGTGAGGACCCGCCCACCACCCCCCGCTGGGTCCAGGTCGACCTGGGCCAGACGCGGCCAGTCAGTCAGGTGAAGATCCTCTGGGAGGCGGCCACCTCCACGGACTACACGATCAAGATCTCGGCTGACGGCGTCCAATGGACGGAGTTCGCCCACGTGCGCAAGCCGCAGACGCAACTGACGGACACGATCGACCGCTCTCCCCTCGATGCCAGGTACGTGCGTGTCGAGGGCGTCCCCGCCACCCGGTATGGGCTGTCGATCTGGGAACTGGAGGTCTACAGCGGCTATGACCTGCGCTGCGAGTCCACCACCCTGGAGACCGGCAAGCCCGGCACCGTCAACGCTCACCTGACCCCGTGGAACGCCACCGACAAGGTGACGGTGGAAGCCCTCGGCCGGAGCGAAGTCTCCGTCTCCGGTCCCGCCCTGGTCGGTGAGGGCGGCCAGATCGAGGTCCCGGTGACCGCCGGCCGGACCGGCTCGGCGGCGCTGCTGCTCACCCATGCCGACGGTCCGGAGTACGCGCTCTGCTACGTCGACGTGAGCGGCCCGACCACCTGACGACACGTGGGGCGGCCGGATTCCCGGCCGCCCCACCCGCGAGAGGTTCCTGGCTCACCCAGGGCTGGGCGGCCTACGCTCCATCCCTTCCGAGAGCCAGCGCCAGCACCCGACGGGGTCGGACAGGCAAGCCAGCTGACCTGCACGAACGACATTATCGGCAGGCGCGAGCACGGCGAAGTGCTCATCCAGCAAGAGGGCTACCACGAGGCCGCCTGCCAGATCATCCTCATGGCCTTCCTGCATCGGCTGGTCAACGGCGGAGGCCAACTCGACCGGGAGTACGCCGCAGGCACCAAACGCCTGGACGTGCTCGTCCGCTGGACCTACACCGGCCCCGAAGGCGAACGGCAGGTGCAACGAGAGGCCATGGAGCTGAAGGTCTGGCGAGCCGGCGAAAACGACCCGACGCCCGACGGCCTCGCACAGCTCGACCGCTACTGCTCTGCCCGGGCATCCGGCGGACGATCTTCGGCCCGAGCCAGCCGCCCAGCAGGAACCCGGCCGCCAGCGGCACCGCCGCCCCCCAGTCCACCGGCCCGAACAGCGTGAACCCCAGCCCGGCCACCGCGTTCGCCAGCCCGGACAGCATGTTCTTCGCCGCGTTCAGCCCGGCCGGCGACTGGTCGAGAAAGCCCGCCAGCACCGCGAGCATCAAGATCCCGCCCGCCGCCCCGAAGTACCCGACGTAGATCGACACGACGAACAGCGCCACCGGCAGCAACGCGCCCGTAGCCCCGCAGTAACGCTGCGCCCCGAGGCCGCGGACGACGCGCTCTTCCACAGCCTGCCCGAGGTGGTGCCCGCCATCGAACACCACGTCGACGCGGTCACCGCCCCGCCGCCCGGGGCCGCCTGGCTATCGAGTACGCCCTGACCCACCGCCCGGAGCGAATCTTCGCCTTCGATGAGTTCGGGCCGCTGGGCATCCGCCCCACGGCTGGGTCGGGGTGGGCTGCGCAAAGCCGACCGGACCGGCTGCCAGCCACCTACCGGCGGGAGAGTGAACGGCGGGCGGCCCGGTCGGGTGCGGTCAGGGTGTGATCAGGGAGCGAGCACGACCGTCTTGCCGGGCAGCCGCCCTGCGCCGGCGTCCTCATGCACGGCGGCCAGCTCGGCCACGGCGCGGTGGGCGGCGACGTGGAGCCGGAGCTTGCCCGCATCCACCTTGGCGACCAGCTCGGCCAGCTGGGCTCCGTCGCTGCGAACCCACAGGCTCGCGCTGCGCACCCCGCGAGCGGGGTCCTCGGGAACCGGGCCGGCTGTGCTAGCCACGACCCCGCCGTCGGCGACGTAGTTCGTCAGCTGCGCGAGCTCCTCCGGGGATACGCGCACATGGTTCACCACGATCTGGAACGGACCGCCCACAGCGACCGGGCCCGCGGCGAGGTCGAGGGGGGCTACGACTCGGTCCGCGCCGTAGCCCCGAAGGCGGTCGGCGTGCTGCGGTGCGTCCACCGCGGTCACGTGCGCTCCCGCGTCGATGGCGAGCTGCACCACGAGGCTGCCCACCGCGCCTCCCGCCCCGTTGATCAGGACGGTCTGACCGGGCTTGAGCTCGGCGAGTTCGAAGGCCGTCTGCCAGGCCGCCAGGCCGGTCAGCGGCAGCGCCGCGGCGTCGACCAGCTCGATTGTCCGGGGCGCCGGGGCCAGGGACTCGGGCGAGGCGAGCACGTACTCGGCGGCGCCGCCGGCGGAGTCGAGGGGCAGCATCGCCACGACCCGGTCGCCGACTTCCAGGCCGGTCACGTCGGCGCCGAATTCAGCGACGGTGCCTGCCAGGTCGATCCCCGGCACGTACGGGAGAGTGATCGGGATCATCTCGGCCAGGACACCGGCGCGGATGTGGTCGTCGACCGGGTTGAACGACGTGGCTGCCACCCGCACCAGCACCTGCCCGGCGCCGGGGGCCGGACGCTCGACGTCCTCGTAGCGCAGAACCTCGCTGCTGCCGAACTCGTGGAAACGCATTGCCTTCATGGCACTTTCCTCCAGTGTGTATTGATGTCGTCGCCCAGGGATGAGGCGATCAGGCGAGAAGGTGAGGCACCTCGAGGTGCTCAGGTCAGCTGCACCGACCGGGTGGAGTTGCCCATCACCATGCGGTCGATGGCGCTCACGGCGCTGCCGGGGTCATCGGCGGCGCCGACGGTGAGCAGCAGCGGGACGAAGTGGTCGGCCGTCGGATGGGCGACCGCGGCGCTGGGTGCCTTGTTGCGGTAGTCGGCGAGGGCGTCGGCGTCGCCCCGGGCGAGGGCGTCAACGGCCCATTCGTCGAAGGCCTTGATGTCGGCGGCGAGCTCCGGCCGGCGGAAGACGGCGAAGCTGTCGCGTCTGTGGCAGAACCCGGGCAAGGAGGTCGTCGTACACCGCGGCTGGCGTGCACGACGGGAAGGGGAAAGTTTGGCCGTTCGGGGAGGCCAGGCTACTCGTGGTGGTCATCGAAATTAGCTCCCTCACTTGCCTAAGCAAGTATTTTCACTTGCCTTGGCAAGTTAAAGGTAGCTCATTAAGAGTTGCCTGGGCAAGTGATGCGAGTTGCTCGGGCAAGTATGATGGCGCTCATGGACACCCAGTCACCCTGGCTCGACGACGACCAGCAGGACCTGTGGCAGGCGCTCCTCACAGTCGTCATCGCCCTCCCGGCTGCCCTTGACCGCCAGTTGCAGCAAAACGCAGGCATCTCCAACTTCGAGTACGGGGTTCTGGCCCAGCTGTCCATGGCCGACGAGGCCACGATGCGGCTCAGCGACCTGGCCCGGGTCTGCGACAGCACCCAGCCCCGCCTGTCGAAGGTGATGGACCGATTCGAAGCCCGCGACTGGGTCGCCCGCCGACCCGACCCCAGCGATGGTCGATACACCCTCGCCACCCTGGCCGACACCGGCCGGCAGAAGCTCGTCGAGAGCGCACCGGAACACGTCGCGCAGGTGAGGCGGCTCGTGTTCGATCCGCTCAGCGCCGCTCAGCGCCGCCACCTCGGGGCCGCACTCACCCGCATCGCCGCTACCGTGCGCCGGGAACTCGAAGGAGGCTGAGCGCCATCCTCAGGCGGGGTCTTCCGTCAGCTCTGCGACGCCAGTGACGCGGTGCATGGGGAAGGTGCGGACCTCGTCGCCGTGTGGCCGCGCTCAGGCAACGTAACCCAGTATTCGAGCGGCACAGAATCAAAAGATCTTGCAGAAGCCGCTTGACGGCCAAAGGAGCATCCCACAGGCTCGACGATCGTCGAGCCGAGCTATAGGCCCAGTTGAGGAGGAGTTCGCCTCAACGAACTGATCGCCGACTTGGCCTCGAAGTGACGTGACCAGACCGGCCGGCACTGCGAACCCCGGCGGATCTGGTTGTCACGTTGCCGCCAGTCGTCCACTACTACTCCAGCCCGGTCCCGACGACGCCTTTGATGTACCACTTCTGAAACGCGACGAAGATGATCAGCACCGGCATCATGCTGATCACTGCCGCGGCCAGGCCGACGCTGGGCGACATCAGGGTGTATTGCCCCTGGGCAAGGGGCGCGAGCGCGACCGTCATCACCTGGTGCTCGCGGTCGGGCGCGACGACCTGCGGCCAGATGTAGGTGTTCCACGCGGTCAGGAAGCTGATCGAGCAATAGGCGGCCAGCGCCGGCCTGGCCAGCGGCAGCGCGATCAGGGTCAGGACGCGTGGCCAGCCCGCGCCGTCCAGCCGGGCCGCCTCGATGAGGCCCGGCGGCAGCCCGGCGAAGAACTGCCGGAACAGCAGCATCGCGAACGCCGTCTGGCCCGCTACTGGCAGGATCATGCCGGCGTAGGTTCCGACCAGGCCGAGCTGATAGGTGATGATGTACAGGGGGATCAGCGTCATGTTGGCGGGCACGAACATCGGCACAAGGATCACGCCGAGGAGCAGGCCCGTCCACCGAAACGGGATCGTCGCCAGAGCGAAACCCGCCGGGATGGAGATCACCAGTTGCACGGCGACGATGCCGATGCTGAAGACGAACGAGTTGACGATGGCCCGTGCGGAGAGGAATTCGTAGGCCTCCACATAGTTGTGCCATACGACGTTCGGCGGCAGCAGGTGGGGCGGGAAGGCACGCGCGTCCTGCGCCGACATCAAAGACGCCGAGAGCAGATAGAACAGCGGCGCCGCCATGAGCAGCCCGCACAGCAGCAGCATCGCGTATCGGACGAGGGTCCGGAGGGTCATGTGGCACTCCTGAGCTTGGCGGCGAGCCGTACCAGACCCACGGCGACGCCGATGAGCACGAGTTGGAAGAGCGCGAGCGCGCTGGCATAGCCCATCTCGCCCTTCTCGAACGCCGTGCGGTAGGCGTACAAGGCCAGGGTCTGGGTGCTGTCGAGAGGGCCGCCGCCGGTCATGATGAGCGCCGTCTCGAACGAGCCGCTGACGAAGTTGATCACTTGCAGGACGGTCACCAGCACCGTCGTCTGCATCACGTTGGGCCAGGTGATGCTCCACAACCGCCGCCACAAGCCAGCGCCGTCCAGCGCCGCCGCAGCGTAGATGTCGTCGGGAATGCGTTGCAGCCCGGCCAGGTACAGCAGCATCACCAGCGGCAGGGCCAGCCAGATCATCATGAGGGACAGCGCGGGCAGCGCCCAGGTGGTGTCGGACAGCCAGGCAGGGCCGTCGATGCCCACCCAGCGCAGCATCGAGTTTGCGATACCGGTCCGTCCGTCGTACAGGTATGCCCACAGCACCGCCGCAACCGCCGAGGAGGCCACCATCGGGGCCAGATACAGCACCCGGAGCGCCTCGACGCCCGGCAGCCTGGTGTTGAGCAGCACGGCGAGCACGAAGCCGACCACGATCGTCGGAACCACTCCCAGGAGCACGAACAGCAGCGTCACCCACAGCGAGCCCCACATCCGGCCGTCGCCGAACAGGCGGGCGAGATTGTCCAGGCCCACCCATTCAGGTGGGGTGAACAGGTCCCAGCTGAAGAAGCTCAGGCCCAGCCCGGCGATCGCGGGCACGATGACGAACACGCCGAAGGCGAGCATGCTCGGCGCCACGAACGCCGTCGCGGCCCACGCGTCTCGCCGTCGCCGGCGTCTGTTGCCATCCTGGCCAGGTACGGGAGGGCTTGTGCCGACCGCTCTGCCGTCGGCTGTACTCGTCACTGTCGCCATCATCGATCTTCCTCCTTGGCCGTGCCCGCGCCGACGTCACCCGCTGGTCGTCGCGAGCGCCTCGTTGACGGCCTTCTCCGCGTCGGCGAAGGCCTCGGCCACCGGCCGCTTCTTCAGTACGACCTCCTGCACCGCCTTGAGGACCTGCTCGTCGAGCACGCCCTGGGCCTTGCCGGGCAGTTGCGTCGCCAGTAGGGCGTTCTTGGCGGCGTCGGCGAAGACGGCGTTGTTGGACGGCGGCGCCTTCAGGTCCTTCCAGATGCCGTTCTCCAGGCCGTCCAGGGTCGGCGGGACGACCTGGCCGGTCTCCTGCGCGATCTTCATCCCGCCGTCGTTGCGGTAGAACCACGCGAGGAACGCCCACGCGGCGTCCTTGTTCTTGCTGGTCTGCGCGATGGACAGGCCGTAGGAGCCGCCACCGACGGTGGTCTTGCCGTTGATGGTCGGCATGACCTCGGCGTCCCAGTCGTCCTTCAGCTGGCTCTTGAGTGTGGGCACCCCAGCGCGGACACTGAAGGACATCGCCACCTGCCCGCGATCGAACTTGGGCTGCGAGGCCGCGTTGGCAGAGTACGCCGGTGACGCGGTGCCGTAGGCCTTGATGAGTTGCGTCCAGGCCTTGATCGCCTCCGGCTGGCCGATTCCCGACTTCTTGGTCTTCGCGTCGTAGACGTAGCCGCCGTAAGCGTGGATCACGGGCGTATAGATGGCGGGCTGGCCGCCGGTGCCAAGCGGAGGCGCCAGGCCGACCACGTCTCCTCCTGACTTGCTCTGGATCTCCGCCGCGACCCGGTACATGTCATCCCACGTCCAGGTGGGCTTCGGCAGCTCGGTCACGCCTGCCTGCTTGAAGGCGGTCCGGTTGTAGAACAGCGTGACCGAGTCGGCGCTCACCGGCAGACCGGTGATCTGATCCGGCTTGGTGATCGGCCGATACTGTCCGACGAACTGCGGGAGGAACTCGCTGCCTTTCAGGCCGTCCTTGCCTTCCCCGAGCCACGGGGCCAGGTCCATGGTGACGTTGCCCGCTGCCAGCCGGTTGGCCGCGTAGTCGACGTTCATCAGGACGTCGGGGAGCTTCTCACCGAGCCGGGCGGTGACGAGCTGCTGGATGTACTGGGTGCCGTCGTCCGGCAACGACTCGACCGTCACCTTCCGCTTCGGGAAGGCCTGCTCGTAGGCCGCGGCGTACTTCTCGAACTGCGGGACCAGGCCGGCCTGCATCGAGAGGGTGATGCTGGTACTGCCGTCGGCGGCGGCCGTTCCGCCCTCTTCACCACCGCCGCATGCGGCGGCCAGGGTAAGCATCGGAACGAGGGCGGCGGCCAGGCCGCGGGTCCTCCATGGTGCGATGCGACTGATCATCTTCAATCTCCTTCTGACAGGAACTCGGCGAGCGGCAAGGCGGTCGGGGGCCGCAGCGGGTTGCGAGCCCGCTCAACAGGTACGTGGCGCACTGGTCCACCCCACATCGCCCATCCGGAACGGCAGGCTGGAGCGGCCCTCCTGTAGGTCGAGCGGAAGCGCCGGCCCTCTGGCCGAATCGGGCCGGTCCAGCCAGGCAACCCCGACGGCCACTTCGACCACCCTCTCCCTGCCAGGCCATCGCGACAGGTCGACGCTGATCCTGTTCCAGCAGACGGGAAGCGGGCGGACGGTGTCCTGAACGCTGCTGCCGTCGGCTCCGGTCAACCGGAGCATCGGCACGATCGTGCGGCCAGGCAGCACCGGGAAGCACAGATCCACCTCCGCGAAGGCGAAGGTCGCGTCACCGAGGTCGTCCCCGCCGGGGAGCGGCAACAGTACCCATCGGGTCTGCCCTGGTGGAAGGGGCGGCCCGTTGACTTCGAAGGTCGGCCCAGGGAAGGTCCCGTGGAAGACCGGCGTGCAGACGAACGTGCCGTGGAGGACGTCGAGCCGGACGCCAGGGCCGGCCGTCCAGCCGGGCGCCCTGACGCCGCGAGACAGCCAGCGAGCGGATCGTCCAGCGCGGACCACCCGGCGGGCGAGCGGCTCGCCGGCGGCGCCGCGGAGGACGACTTCGGCGCAGGATCCGATCGGCGCGCCGGGTGGCGCCTCGATCCGCAGTTCGTGCCCATCGAGGCGGGCCTTCCAGCCCGCGTCGGCGTCCGCGCTCACCGCGGCGCCTCTGAGCACCGCCGCGGTGACCGCCTGGCCCGGCGGCACGGGCGGCGTCCTGCCAATGGCCGGCCACTCTTGAGCGAGGGGTATGCCGGTCGCCACGATGCGGTGCCGGCCGGATTCGTACTCCTGCGCCGGGCGGCCCGGCAGGTCGACCAGGGCGGTGCTGCCCACCGGGACGGTCAGCTCCAGCGTCAGCGTGTCGCCGTCGAGCCTCCAGCCGAGTGCAATCGTGCCGCGGACCGTCTCGACCGTGACATCGATCCTGGTCACCGGCCCGAGCAGGCACGGCGCTACAGCGAAGCGGCGATACCCCTCTGCCAGCGGCCGGATGCCCGCCACGTACGTCCATGCCCAGGCGGCGAACGGCGCGGCGAGACCGATGTGGTCAAGCGAGGCGACACCGGCGTTCTCGTCGTCGATCCACCAGGTTTCCCAGAACGTACCTGGCCCCGTGGTGAGCATCGCGCCGATGCCGGGCTGCTCCGGCTGGCGGACCGCCGCGATCAGCGCCGTGCCGCCGTCGGCCTCCGCCATGGCTCGCACGAGTAACTGGGTGGCCGCGAACCCGGTCGAGACCCTGTCGCCGCGGACGCGCATGTCCACGCGGATCTGGTCGGCCAGAGCACGCCGCTCCGCCTCGTCCGAGGCCAGCCCGGATGCCAGCGCGACGGCAGCGGAACCCTGGCCCGAGTCGGCCCACTCATGGGTGAGCGGATCGTGCAGCACGGCCCTGGCCGTGCTCGCCAGCGCATCGGCCTCGCGCTCGCGCCGCGCAACCTCGCAGCCGTCGCCTGCGACGGCCTCCAGTTCGGCCAGCGCGCGCAGGGAGCGGATGACGGCCGCGGTCTGCAGCATCACCGGCGAGGTGCGCTCGGGGGCGAGCCAGTCCGCACCGTAGCTGATGTCAGCGCCCCTGACGACGCCTCCCGACAGCGTGCCGAGTTGCCAGTCGCACCAGCGGCGCATGGCCGGCAACAGCCGGATGATGAGCGTGTCGTCGCCGGTGTGCCGCCAGTGCTGGAGCGGGATCTCGGTCATCGCCGAGCCCCACACCGGGTCGGCGGGCTGGACGTGACGCGCTCCCAGCAGGTGCGGGGTCAATCCGAGGACGCCGCCGTCGGGGCGCTGGTCGGCCACCACGTCGTCGAGCCAATGCCGATAGAGACCGGCCATGTCGAGGTGGGAGAAGGCGGCCTCCGCCGACACCGACGCGTCACCGGTCCAGCCGCCCTGCTCACGGGTGGGGCAGTCCTCCGGATGGGAGTGAGAGTTGTTGCGCTGAGTCCGTACCGCCATCGCCACGAGCCGGTCCAGCAGCGGCTCGTCGCTCGCGAAAATGCCGGTGAGCGCGACGTCGGAGTGCAGCACCCTGGCAGTCACCTCGACGGCGGCGCCGGCCGGGACGCCGCGCACCTCGACATAGCGAAAGCCGTAGAAGGCGAACCACGCCTCCGCGACGTCGACGCCGCCGGCGCAGGTCCAGACCAGCACCTGCCGCTCCCGGTCCCGGTCGTCGGGCAGCCGGATGTTGAGCGTCCCGACGCGGCCGGCGTCGTCAAGCTTCTCTCCGTGAACGATCTCGATCCTTGTACCGGGGGCGGCGCCGCGTACGACGACCCGGCTGCGCCCGGCCACGTTACAGCCGGCGTCGAAGACGAGGACTCCACCCGCGTCGCCGCATGGGATCGCCGCGATCTCCTCCACCACGGCGAGCGGCGGTCCGGCGTCGGGTGCGAGGGTGGCGACCGGCCGCTCAACCGCGCGCGCCGGCTCCCCTGAGACGCCTGTCCCGGCAGTGCCGGTGAATGTCCTGCGGGCGTCGTGCTCTTCAAGGTAGAAGGGGTCCTCGCGGATGATCGAGGAGGGGCCATGCCGCCAGTGCGGGCCGGTGCCCACCCGTACGACGCTGCCGTTGTCGAGCTCTACCCGCAGCTCGACCAGGGCGCGTGGCTCGGTGAGCACCTGCCCGTAGTGGCCAATGCCGGCCACGACCGCCAGAGTGTGTCGGTTGCCGTCCCGCAGCAGTCCGGTGACGTCATAACTGCGGCTCGCCGCCCGGGATAACGCCGTGCGCGAAGGGTCGCTCGCATCGGGATTGACCGCCTGCCCGTCGACCAGAACCCGTAACAGGCCCTGGCCGGCCAGGTGCAGGCGGGCTCGCCAGGCCCGGCACGCCGGATCCCAGGAGAACTCCTCGCCTGCCGCGTGGGTCGCCGGAATCTCGATCCAGCGTGCCGTCCAGTCGTCCGCGGTCAGCGGCCCGGCGATCAGGTCCGTCGCATGCGCCCATGGCGAGAGCCTCGCATGCTCGTCCCAGACCCTCACGGTCCAGCGCAGTGCCGAGTGCGGTGCGACGGGCGGGCCGCCCCACCGCACGTGCGCGTTCCTGCCGGACTCGATCCGGCCGGAATCCCACACCGTGCCATCCGCTGACGACGCCACGACTTGGTAAGCGGTCTGCCGCTGTCCCTGCCGCACCAGCGGAACCACCCACGACAGGCGGGGGTGAGCCGTCAGCACCACCGGCAACGCCCTGCCCGTGCGCGGGGGCTCCGCAGCGTGGTCCTCCACACGAAGTCGGATCGGGGCGGGGCATGCCGCTTCATGTGGTTCGGTGGACGGGGGTGGCACGGAACCTCCACATCGACGCGAAAGAGGAATTGAAACATTTCAATGCCCGCACAGTAGACGGTGACCTCAGTGAGGTCAACAGGTTCGCGCACCAGATCGACATCTGTACTGGCGATGGAGTGAAACCTTTCAATTTGATATACTGGTCCGACGAGCTGTGAGCTGAAAGGGTTATCTACGGGGTGTCCGATATCGACAGACCGAGCAAGACCTCGACGAGCGGCTCCGACGGAGAGCGCGCCCGGACGCGCCTCAGCATGGTCGACGTGGCCGCGCACGCCGGAGTGTCACTCGGCACCGTCTCCAACGTGCTCAACCGCCCCGAGCTGGTGGCGGAGCGGACCCAGCGACGGGTCCGCTCCTCCATCGCCGCCCTGGGTTTCGTGCCCAACGCGCCGGCGCGGCAGCTGCGCGGAGGCCGTAGCCGCACGGTGGGGGTGGTGGTGCGCGAGATAGGTAGTCCCTACTTCAGCGAGATACTGCCGGGCGTAGAGAGCAAGCTGGCCAAGGAGCAGTTCCTGCTGATGGTATGCAGCTCCGACGACTCTCCCGACAAGGAGGCCTACTACCTGAAGACCCTTGAGGAGCATCGGGTCGCCGGCATCCTCATCTCGCCGGCAGGCGACGACATCGAGCACCTCATCGAACTCCGGCAGCGCGGAGTGGGGGTCGTGCTCCTGGACCGGCTCGGTGTCGGCTCTCAACTGTGCTCGGTGGCCGTGAACAACGTCCAGGGAGGTGACCTGGCCGGTGACCACCTCTTCTCACTCGGCCACCGCCGCATCGGCTTTCTCAACGGGCCCTCCACGGTCAGGCAGTGCGCCGACCGCAGAGAAGGGCTGCACCGCGCGGCGCGCCGGGTGGGGCTCGACCCCGACGAGGCGATCAGCGAGATCACTCTGTCCGTGCTCAACGCCCAAGGGGGCGAGACAGGGCTGGCCCAGCTGCTCGACGACGAACGCAGGCCGTCAGCGATCTTCTGCATCAACGACATGGTCGCCGTCGGTGTCCTGCGTGACCTGGAAAAGCGCGGGATCGCCGCACCCGGCGAGATGAGCGTGGTGGGGTACGACGATGTCGAGTTCGCCGCCCTGCTGTCACCGGCGCTGACCTCGATCCGCATGCCGAAGCAGCAACTCGGCCAGGCCGCCGCCGAGCTCCTGGTCACCGACTTTCGCGCGGACGACGACCACTGGCATCAGGAGATCGTCTTCCAGCCCGAGCTCATCGTCCGCGCATCCACAGCGCCCCCGCCTGCCCCAGGGTAGGTGCACCTCAGCATCGGGTACTGCGGCGCTTGTTGCCGATGCTCGCGGTGCTGCTCGCTCCTACTTGGCCCAGTCCTCCTCGCCCCAGGCGTTTCTCTTGATCCCGGTTCGGAACGCGTACGAGCCGTTGAAACATTTCAAGTATGTGCACCGTAAGCACCCGAGGTCTTCAGCGTCAATTTCTGCGCGCTGAGGGGACACATCAGGGCCATCTAGCTGAAACATTTCAGCGAGATCGGGCATCTCCGCCAGGTGACCAGAAGGGGGCTGTCCGTCGGTGGCCGCTCCTCAAACCGGCCGAACGCCATGAACGGCGATCCTGCCCAGGCCACGCCACAAGCTGCCGACCCCAGGCCAACCCGATCGCCGAGTTCCTCGGTGCGCGTCGTCCGGGAACGCGGGACCTCGCGGGTCGCCGTCATGGGGTTCTCCGCGGCGACGAGAGGGTCCCAGCCGAGAACAGCCTGCTGTTCGCCGCCGCACTCGCCCGCGCAGGAACGCCGTACGAGCTACATGTCTTTCCCGAGGGCGAGCACGGGCTCGGGCTCGCCCAGAGCGGACTGGCCGCATCCGCCTGTCCTGGCCTCTGTGCCACCTGGCTCGCTGCCCATGGCTTCGGCCCGCGCCCATGAGCTTGCCACGTAAGTTCTGATCTGCGCATTTGCCGCTCCCTGGACCGGGCCGGCCTCGTCACGGAACTCGCCGCAGCGTGCCCGGCGTCACGACTTCGATCCGCGTTGCCGCCGGCTCGCCGGTCGGCTATGAGAAATGGCCACATTCGTCACATGGTTGACAGTGCTCGGCCTCGTCTGTGACCCTACTTGAAAGCTTTCAAGTCGAACCGCTAGTTGCCGTTCCGTGCTCGCTCCGACGACGTCATTGCGTGCTTCGAGCTGGGAACACCACTTCCACGATCGAGCGACTGGAGACCTCCGTGGCCACGGACAGCACGCGATTCCGCATGAGTCGGCGCATCTTCCTCCAGGGAGCGGGCAGTGGCCTGCTCCTTGCCGCGACCGGCCTGTGGCGTACCCCCCAGGCCGCCGCGGCAGAGGCCGCGACGTACCAGCTCGAAAACAAGTTCATCAGTCTCTCCGGCGCGTACGGAAAACTCACCCGATTCGCGTGCGATCCGACGGGCTCCGGCCAGTACGAACCCACGGTGTTCGGCTCGGTGTTTCTCGGCGCGACCGACTTCTTCGACGCCGGTTTCAACAACGGCGTCACCTGCACGGCGAGCGACACCGCGCTGAGCCTGGCGGGTATCCAACTGCCGTCGACGATGAACCTTCAACAGCGGCAGCTCAACTCCCCCGTCCCGCTCAGCGCCGGGCAGACGCTCGGCCAGTCGTTCACCGCGACGATGTACCGCTTCTCCCGAGTCGGTGGCCAGTTCCCCACCTGGAGCAGCCAGAACTCGGCGTTGACGATGACGCTCTACGCGGGAACTCCCGAGACCGGTCTCACCGAGATCGTCAGTCGCGATGTGAACCCGGTGCAGGACAACGGATGGGCCTACCTCGACGTGCCGGATCAGCCGGCCGGGGCCTACTACCTGGAGATATCGCACCGTTCGGGAACCCCCGGCTGGTGGAGCCGGCTCGGCGGCACCTCGGTCGACGTGGGCGGGTCGGCATACAACAATCGTCAGGTGCAGGCGGATCGCACGATGACGATCGAGGTCGCGGGTTTCAACGTCGACGGCATCGCGTCGTGGGATCTGAAGCTCTCCGGCCGAAACCTGACGATGACGTACGACATTCAGTGGCAGAACGAACCACGATCCGACCCCGGCCTGACGCTCAACACGTCGTGGCTCCGCGACGGATACTCCGTCGCCGCCGCGGACGGCGTCCTGTTCAACCGCTTCTACGGAGACCGCGGCGACTACATGCCCGCCGAACAACTGAAGCGTCGAGACGCCTGGACGAACCCGGTGTCGGGATCGAAGGCGGTCACGGCGAGCGGCAGCGGCCCGTACGACCTCCGGATCACGGGAACCGAACCAGTCCTCGACGGCACGATGACCGCCGAGTCGATGGCGATGACGCTCAACTCCGGCAGCGCGGACACGGAGCAGGCCATCTCGCGATCGCTCGCGATGGAAGTCCAACCGCATTCCGACGCACTGCCGGAGGTCTTTCCGGTTTTCGTGGCATCCGATCAGCACAGGGCGACGCAGCTGTCCACCTTCTACTGGGAGCGTGCGCTCAGCTATCGCTTCAGCGGGCACGCCATGGACTGGGCCGACTGGGAGGGACGCATCCTGGACTGGACCGCGACGGCGGGCTCCAGGGCACAGGCCGATTCCCTGTTGAGCACGCAACTGGAAGAGGACGGGTACGTCTGGTCATGGCCGGATTCGCCGGCGTGGCCCTTCCCCGACCCGACTCTCTTCGACGCCAGACACTTCACGTCCAATGCCATGTATGTCCTCGGCGCCTGGCGTTACTACTCGTGGACGGGAGACTCCGAATTCCTCGCCGCGATGCTGCCGCGAGTGCGGCGTGCGATGAGCTTCTATCTCGACTCACTCGGCGGAAAGAGTGGGATCGTCACGATCACGTCGCCCGACCACAGCGGACGGGACGGATCGCTGGCCTCCAACTACTGGGATATCACGTCGTTCGGCTATCAAGACGCCTATCTCAACGCCTACTTCTACGGGGCTCTCGAGGCGATGGCTCAGCTCGAGGATCACGTCGGAAACGCGACGATCGCGGACGAGCTGAGGTCCGTGCGCCGGCAAGCCCGGCAGCGCTACAACCAGGTGTTCTGGGACGATGCGGCGGGCAGGTACGTCCAGACCATCGACGCCGACGGCGTCGCTCACGACTACGGCTCGACCTACGTCAATCTCGAAGCGGCGTCCTTCGGCCTCCCCACCGAGAAGCAGGCCGCGCGCATCTTCGACTGGCTCGACAACGGCCACACCGAGCTGCGGGATGCGGTCGTACTGATCGAGAGCGGCGGCCTGGCACCGACGATCGAAGCGGGCCACTCGCTGGGGCAGAGCTTCACGGCGAACGCCGAATTCACGAGCGTCGCCGCGCGATTCCCCACCTACGGCAAGCGCGGTGCCGCGTTCACGATGTCGTTCTACCAGGGGCTGCCGGGCGAGACGTCGGTCAAGATCGCGGAACAGCGGTTCACCGACTGGAGCGACGGCCAGGTAGCGCACATCGATCTGCCGAAGCAGCCACCCGGCGTGTACTACCTGGAGGTCTCACAGGTCACGGGCACGCTCGCGTGGTGGTCGTCGGCGACAACCGTGCCGGGGGCGACGGCATATTCCGATGGGCGTCCCGCACCGGATGCCTCGACCAGGTTCGTCGCAGCACTCGGCGACTACGTCGAGGGACCCGCCGACATCTACTCGAAGTGGGTGTTCGCCCCGAGGTCGACGACGCGCCGCAACAGCTACTGGTTCTTCCTGACCCACCTCACGACTCCCTGGGGAGACGAAGTGCAAGATGGCGGAGCCATCCTCTACACCTCGGGATTCGACGTGATGGCGCGCGCCCGCTATCGATCCGCCGATGATGCCTGGGCGCGGATGACGACGATCCTCGATCGGTGGAGCGAACCCGACCACATCTGCGGCGGCGCTCCCCTGTTCCGCGGCGAGAGCACGGTCGGCAGCCCGGGCGGGAGCTCGGTCGGAACCGATATCCCGTTCCCGGAGAGCGGACTGGCGCCAGCGAGTTTCCTGTACGCCTTCATCGGGGTCGAAGCCGAGCCGGATGCTCTGGTCATCACCCCGAACCTGCCGTCGAAGCTGGCCAATGCCGGCGTACGTCACCTCCGCTGGCGCGGACGCCAGCTCGACCTGCTCGTGACACGCAACACGGTCACCCTCACAGGCAACGGACTGGCGATCAAGCGGCGGTACAAGCCGGGCCATTCGGTGCGCGTGCCGTCAAGTGAGCTGGAGTGAGACGCGGAACGCTGCGCCTGGCCGAGTAGCCGGGGGCATCGCAGCCCCGGCCACTCGGCCAGGCGCAGTGCTCGGCCGGGGCGCGTTCGCTGGCGATCAGTTGATTGACCTGCTTTTGGGCGACGGTGAGGGGCTTGCCCCGGTGGCTTTGTGGCCGGCCGACACCGCGGAGATCCAGCACGTTCCCCGCGGTGTCGGCGAGGGCCAAGAACAGCAGGCCGTACGTTTTGTGCTTGCCCGAGTAGTTTTTCCGCGGCTCGTTCAACAGCGAGCGACATCAACCGAGGATTCTCGCGCTCTCCGGCGCGTCAGCCCACGTACGAGTCGTAGCCGAGTTTGATCGCGACCGCCACCCCGCACGCCGCGGCCAGATAGCGCAGGCTCTGGCCGGGCATCCGGCGGACGATCTTCGGCCCGAGCCAGCCGCCCAGCAGGAACCCGGCCGCCAGCGGCACCGCCGCCCCCCAATCCACCGGCCCGAACAGCGCGAACCCCAGCCCGGCCACCGCGTTCGCCAGCCCGGACAGCATGTTCTTCGCCGCGTTCAGCCGGGCCGGCGACTGGTCGAGAAAACCCGCCAGAACCGCGAGCATCAAGATCCCGCCCGCCGCCCCGAAGTACCCGACATAGATCGACACGACGAACAGCGCCACCCGCAGCAACACCCCGTGCTCACCGCCCGGCTTGACGGTCGGCCGCCGGACCAGCAGCAGCGAGGCTCCCGCGATCAACCACGGAGCGATCAGCTCGAACGTCCGCGCCGGGGTCACCAGCAGCAGCAACGCGCCCGTCGCGCCGCCGAGCGCGGTCACCCAGCCCAGCCGCAGCACCCGGCCGCCCTGCCCCGCCAGCTCCGGCCGCGACCCGACCGCCGCGCCCACACTGGTGAACATCAGCGCGACGGTGTTCGTGACGTTCGCGGTCAGCGGTGGCAGGCCGAAGGCCAGCAGCGCCGGGTAGGAGATGATCGACGCCAGGCTCACCACCGTACTGACCACGCCGGCGGCCACACCTATCCCGAGCAGGCCGAGCACATCACCGACGATCACCTGACCATGCTAGGCCGTGCCCGTTTTGTGGCTACGCGCCGGGTAAGCGCGCGGCGCCGATGCCTGGCGTGCGCCGCACCGCTGTGGTCAGGACTCCTGTGGTCAGGGCGCCGTTTCGCCGTCGCCCAGCCCGAGCAGGTCGACCGACCGCCTGCGCATCTCCACCTTGCGGATCTTCCCGGTGACGGTCATCGGGAAGGCGTCCGCGACGTGGACGTACCGCGGGATCTTGAAGTGCGACAGCCGCCCCGCGCAGAACTCCCTGACCGCCCCGGCCGTCAGCGGCTCGGCACCCTCCCGCATGATGACCCAGGCCATCAGCTCCTCGCCGTACTTCTCGTCGGGCACCCCGATCACCTGCACGTCCGCGACGTCCGGATGCCGGTACAGGAACTCCTCGACCTCTCGCGGGTAGACGTTCTCCCCGCCGCGGATGACCATGTCCTTGATCCGCCCGACCACGTTGACGTAGCCGTCGTCGTCCATGGTGGCCAGGTCACCGGTGTGCATCCAGCGGGCGGCGTCGATGGCCTCGGCGGTCTTGTCCGGCTCGTCCCAGTATCCGAGCATGACCGAATACCCGCGCGTACACAGCTCACCGGGCTCGCCGCGCGCCACGGTCAGCCCGGTCTCCGGGTGCACGATCTTCACCTCGACGTGCGGCAGCACCCGGCCCACGGTCTCGGTCCTGCGGGCCAGGTCGTCGTCGGACCTGGTCATCGTGGACACCGGGGACGTCTCGGTCATGCCGTAGCAGATGGCGACCTCGCGCATGTTCATCTCGCTGACGACGCGCTTCATCACCTCGACCGGGCAGGGCGACCCGGCCATGATGCCGGTCCGGAGCGTGCTCAGGTCATACCCCTTCGCCACCGCCAGCTCGGCGATGAACATGGTCGGCACGCCGTACAGCGACGTGCATCTCTCGTCCTGTACGGCCCGCAGCGTCGCCTCGGGCTCGAAGCTCGGCGCGGGGATCACCACGCAGGCCCCGTGCGAGGTGGCGCCGAGGTTGCCCATGACCATGCCGAAGCAGTGGTAGAACGGCACCGGCAGGCAGACCCGGTCGGCCTCGGTGTAGTGGATCAGCTCACCGACGAAATAGCCGTTGTTGAGAATGTTGTGGTGCGACAGGGTCGCGCCCTTGGGGAAACCGGTGGTGCCGGAGGTGTACTGGATGTTGATCGGGTCGTCGCACGACAACTCCGACATGCGGGCCCGCAGCCGCTCCTCCGCGACGGTCTCGGCCAGGAGCGCGTCCCAGCCCGGGTCGTCCAGGTAGACGGCGTTCGCGAAGCCGATCTCCTCGATCATCGCGCGATAGTCGCTGGTCTTGTGCGTCTGAGCGCTGATCAGCAGCCGCATGCCCGACTGTTTGACGACGTACTCCAGCTCGTGGCTCCGATATGCCGGATTGACATTGACCAGGATCGCGCCGATCTTCGCCGTGGCGTACTGCACGAGCACCCACTCGGCGCGGTTGGGCGCCCAGATGCCCACCCGGTCGCCCTTGGCGATGCCCTTGGCCAGCAGGGCGAGCGCGAGGCGGTTCACGTCGGCGTCGAGCTCGGCGTAGGTCCATCGGCGCCCGGTGGGGACGTCGACCAGGGCCTCCCGATCGCCGAAGGCCGCCACGGTCCGTTCGAGGTTCTCGCCGATCGTCTCGCCCAGGAGGGGGGTCGGCGCGGTGGCGCTGGAGTACGACTGCATGTCCACAGTGTCGGCCTCGTCCCGCCGTACGCACCAGACCCACCCGCGCACCACCACGGCGGCGGTCACGTCGCCGTCGCCGTGGTGGTGCGGCGCTTACCGGTTCAGATGGAGCGGGTTAGCACCTGCGCAGGCCGTACTTGCTGGGGTCGGCGTCGAAGCCGCTCGGTGTGTGCACCACGGAGGCCGGCACGTACCCGAAGGCGCCGAACCTGTCGCCGACGGTTCCGTACCAGGTGGTGTTGCCCCCTGGATGGAGCTCTCCCCGCGTCCAGCAGGTGAACCAGCTCTGCGTGGTGTCGAGGTAGTCCACCGCGTCGACGGGCCGGGGCTCGTGGAAGACGGGGAGTCCGCCCTGGTCGTTGGTGCAGTGCAACCTGCCGTCGTGCGGGTCGACCCCGCAGGCCTCGGCGGAGGCGGCGGGCGAGGCCAGCCCGAACAGCGCGAATGCCGTGGCGATGGTCGTGGCGATGACCTGACGCTTGTTCATCTGTGTGTCTCCTTCGGTGTTGTTCTCGAACATCCGCATTTCTTGGCGGCTCCGGACCTCGGCGGCTTTCTTGGCGGCTCCGGACCTCGGCGGCGTCACGGTCCGATGAGGTCGTAGTCGGCCAAGGTGCACTCGCGCAGGCCCGGCGCGGGGTCATGGGCGGTGGCCACATGGACGGCGGGCAGGAAGCCCCAGCCGCGGTAGGGCGGCACCGCCTTGTCGCCCGCGGCGAGGTACCAGATGCTGTTGCCGCCGGCATGCGGGCCGCCCTCGACCCAGCACTGGAACCAGCTGAAACTGCTCGTCAGTACGCCGGTCTCCGCGGTCTGGTAGGAGGCGTCGTAGGACAGGGTGACGTTCGGGGTGTTGCCGCAGTAGAGCTTGCCGTCGCCCCGGACCCCGCACTCCGCGGCCGCCGCCAGGGCCGGGGTGGCGGCGGCCCCCACCCCCGGGAGGGCACCGAACAGGGCCGCGGTCAGGAGTGCGCCGGCCGCGACATTGCCGATCATCATGGTGGTCTGCCTTTCTGCTCCGTCAGGTGCGGCGGGTTCGCCGCGTTGAGAGCCAGCGAAGCCGAACAGCCCAGGTGTCCAACAGGAGCTCGGACGGACTCGGACGGACTCGAGCCACCCGATGGCCAGGCCCGGACGGCAGGTCGCCGCTGCCGCCATCCCTCGGACACGCTGGGTGATCGCTCGTACACTTTGCGACATGGAGGAGCCGAAGGCCGACTGGCCGGGCAGGGAGGGCAGGGGTTCGAGGCGATGAGCGAGGGTGGCGAGGAGTCCCGGATCGTCAGGCAGGCGTCCCGATCGGGGGTGGAGTCGGTGACCTGCCACGCGGATCTGGTGAGGTTGCTGGCCGAGCAGTTCGCGCGGGCCGATACGTCCCTGCGGGAGCTGCAGTTGCGGGCGGACAAGGCGGGTGGGACCCGGCTGCCACGGGCGACCTGTGCGGACATGCTGGCCGGCCGGCGCTTCCCCAAGAAGGCGTTGATGATGGCCTTCCTGCGGGCGTGCCGGGTGCCCGAGCATCAGCTCCCGGCGTGGGAAAGGGCATGGGAGCGGGTACGAGTCGCCCGGCTGCCCGCCGGGACGGAGCCGGATCGCAACCCCGGCGGCGCGATGCCCGCCAGCCGGACAGCGGGGCCGGACGAGACAGGGCCGGCCCCTGTCCCCCGCCGAAGCTGGCGCCAAGCCGCCGTGTCCGCCGCGTTGGCCGCACTGGCGACCGCAGGCGCCCTCAGCGTCATCTTCGATCAGCGGGGAGCGTCACAAGGCATCGCGTCCGACGGTTCCGGCAGCCCCGTGGGTCCCGGCCGCATCGTCAGCGATGACGGCCGCGCGTACAGCGCCGGCGGGTCGAGCCGGTTCACCGCGGCCGTCGATCCCGCCAACAGCGGAGTGCGGCTGATCCGCCGCCTGGATGCGGGCGTCGCCCGGCAATACGCCACCATCACCGTCAACGGGAATCCGGCCGGGTCGTGGCGGCAACTGCCCGGCGACAGCACCTACAAATGGCGGGAGCAGATCGTCGAGATCCCGCGAACCCTGACCGCGGGTCGCCGCTCTCTCACCATCGTCAACACCTTCGTGTCCTCCTCCCTGGGCTACAACGAGTTCCTCTACGTCATCGAGCAGAAGATCAACGGGGCCTGGGCGACCGCCGACACGGTCGACATCGGCCCTGACCACACCGCCAGTGAAGCCGCGCACGACTATCACATCGTCGCCGAGGGCTGGGCTGGTACCCAGACCTTCACCTATCCACCGCGCGAGGAGGATTGGCGAGTCGAGTGAAGTCCGGGTTATCGGAGGGCGTCGGTGATGGCGAGGGCGGTGGTGCGCCAGATCGGGGCCTGCGGGTCGATCACCGCGAAGTGGTCGCCGGACATTTCCAGATACGTCACGTCATCTCCGGCCTCCTGGGCGGCCCTGGCGTAGCGGCGCGCGAAGTCCACCAGGTCCAGCTCGTCCCCGGACCCTTGGACGATCAGCTGGCGGACCCGCAACGGCAACCTGAGCACCGGACTCGCCGTACCGACCTCGAGGCCGGAACCGGCGGCTGTGCCGAGGGCGGCGGCGACCGCGCCGGAGCCGAGCCAGCGCCTGTCGCCCTCGACGAGGTCGAGCACCCCCGCCAGCGAGACGACCAGCGAAACCCGCGCCCCGTCGGCCACCGCGCGGAAGGCCAGCTGCGCCCCCGCGGAGTGACCGACGACGGCGACCCGGTCGAGGTCGATCGGCGCGTCCACGGTCGACAACGCGGCCAGCCCGGCGGCCACGTCCGCGGCGGTCGCCCGCCACCCGTGCAGGTCGGGACGCCGGTATTCGAGGTTCCACACGGCGAGCCCCCGGCCGAGGAGGTCGAGGCAGAGCGCGTCCATGAGATCGGCCGCCCAGTTCGACCGCCAGTTCCCGCCATGAACGAGCGCCACGACAGCCGGCCTGTCCCCCTCGGCCTGGCAGGTGGCGGACCTGGGCAGTAACCCCTCGGGAAGGTACAACTCACCCCACTGATCGCGATGCGTCCCGTACGCGATCCGCGTCCGCGGATACCGCAGACGGTGTACGGCATGCCGAATCGCCCAGATCAACCCCTCGACGCCACGCCCGTGAATGTGCGTGGCCCCCTCTCCCACCTCAGCCCCGTCCACCCGGGCGAGATCCAGCCACACGAGAGGCCCGAGGCACTGTCCCATGAGCCGTCGCACCTCATCCACCGGCCCCGGAACCACCACGACGGCCGCGGCGGAGAACTCACCGTCACCGGCCGCCGTACACGCCATGACTTCGGCCGCGTCACGAGCGTGCACGAGCTCGCCGGAGACGCCGAGGGCGGCGAACTCGCGTTCGGCGGTCTCACTGAGCAACGCGGCGTCGGCGACCAGCCCTGGGCCGACGACCACCAGGACATCCCTCACGATTCTCGACACTACAGAACATCTCATCGCTGAGCCTCGTCACGACACCCGGAAGTAGACGGGCATAGGTTGAGTCATGTGCGTGTGAACCAGCTTCACTCCTGGCCAACGAGTACCGCGGAGGCAGAGGCGATCCAGGAGCGCCTCCGGCTTCACGTCGAGCTGACCGGCCCGTCCGCGTTCACCTCGGTGGCGGGACTTGACGTGCACTACCACGGCGAGGACGACGTAGCCGCCGCCGTGGTGGTGCTCTCCACAACCGCCGCCACGGGCGATGACCTCGTGGTGCTGGAGCAAGTGGTGGTTCGTGGCAAGGCGCGGTTTCCGTACGTGCCGGGGCTCTTCGCCTTTCGCGAGTTGCCCGCGCTGGTGGAGGCGCTCGAGCGGCTCACCGTCACCCCCGACCTGCTGGTCTGCGACGGGTACGGCCTGGCGCACCCGCGCGGGTTCGGCCTGGCCTGCCACCTGGGCGTACTCACCGGACTGCCCGCGATCGGCGTGGGCAAGACCCATTTCGTCGGCACCCATGACGCCCCGGACCCCGCTCGGGGCGCATGGACGCCGATCGAGCTGGACGGCTCGACCGTGGGCCGAGCCCTGCGTACGCAGTCGAACGTCAAGCCGGTGTACGTGTCCCAGGGCCACCGCATCACCCTCGACACGGCCTGCGCCGAGGTCCTGCGGCTCTCGCCGTACCACCGCCTGCCGGAGCCCATCCGCAAGGCCGACCACCTGGCCAGACACGGCGACAACCGTTAACCGGCGACCGTCACCAGCGGTCCGGGCAACGGCATCCAGGCAACGGCTTCCCGATCGGCGGCTTCCCGGTCAACGGTTACCCGGTCAGCGGCGCCAAGCCCAGACCAGCAGCCATACACTCAGCCCGAAGACCGCCATCCCGAGCGGCACGTGCACGGTGAGCACACCCGCCCCGCCCATCGCCGACTGCACGAACCCGAGCAGCAGGATCGCCAGCCCGACCAGCGCCGGCCATCCCGCCCCACGCCCCGGCCGCCAGACCAGCACGGCCACGACGAGCTGCGCCAGTCCGAGCACATGTACGGCCCCCGCCCCTATATCGTGCGGCCCCGCCGACGCCCCGCTGAGCAGCTGGCCGGCCGTCACGGCCTGGAAGAGCACCGCCAGCGTGTTCAGCGCGGTAAGGATCTTGAACTCGGTCAGATATCCGGTCCCCTTGGCGGTCTGAGTCACCACTCGCTTCTCCTTTGACCTCGTGAGGTCTCAAGGATCTTGCCGCCACGACATCGCGGCATCCGACGCCCGTCGTCATCCTCTGTACACCAGGAGGCGTACACGGAGAGGCCTTCGCTGATCTCCCGTTGGCAGGCGGACCCAGCGGATGCGGATGGGCGGATCACAGCGTGACCGCTCGTACCGCTGACCCGGGGCTCGTTACCCAACCGACTCTTGATCAACTTGGCGGCGGCTCGTTAGGGTTGGGCGCTTCGCTCCTCGCTCCGTCCCTCAGGAGTACCCTCATGCGCCGCCACCGTTTCGGCCGGATCGCGGCCGCCCTCGCCATGGTCTACCTGGCCGCCGTGGTCACCCTCGCCGTCGTCGCATGGGCCACCGGCGACGTCACTCCCCTCTGGGTGGTCGTCGCGGACCGGAGTGGCTTCGGGACCGACGACCTCCAGCCGTGGTGGGGGCTCGTGGTCCTGCTGGTCCTGATCGCGATGGTGCAGGCCTGGGCGTACTGGCAGGTACTGCGGGGTCGCGAGCGCGGCGAGCCGGTGCGGCACGGCAGGGACGTCCGCCTGCTCCGGGCCGTGCTCTATGTCAGTGTCGGTTACGGCCTGCTCCTGCCACTCCCCATCCCGTACGCCTGGTGGCTGCCGCTGATCTCCGGACTGATCCAGCTGGTCACGGCCGGGCTGTTCTTCCGCGTGCTGCGCGGCACCACTTCCCGATGGTTGCGGCTCATCATCCTCGTGACGGGGATGATGAGCGCAGCGAACGACCTGCCCACCGCCGTTATAGGGGGCCTGGGCGTCGGCCCGTCCGCCGGGATCGCCGACCTGTTCGGAGTAGGGGAACTCGTCTGGCCGGCGTGGATGATCTCGGTACTGGTGGCGCAGGCGCGGGATCCGCGCTGGAGCGGCACGACCGTGAGGACCGGCATGGTCGCGGTGGTCATGTCGCTCCTCCAGCCCCGCTCGCTGGTGACGTTCAGCGAGTCAGGCGAGGTGCCCTGGGAGCAGCTGATCTACGAGCTCGTCGGCGCGCTGTCCGTCTTCGGGCTGGTCTGGTGGGCTCGATCCGCGCACGACCTAGGCAGTCTCATGCCGCCGACGCCCCGGCCGCGCTCCGTGCGAGCACCCGCCAGTCGATGGCCGCTCCCCGTAGTGGCGACCGTGCTCCCGCTGCTCCCGGCGGCCGTCAATCTCGCGCACGGAATGCCGTTCTGGCTCGGGCCGACGAACGCGTTATGGAACGTCGTTCAACAGAACGGCAGCTCCGAGCTCCTCATCACCTGGTACGCACTCGACCTCCTCGTAGGCGTCGGCGTCCCATCACTGCTCATCCTGGCCGCCGTCTGGCGCCGTACCCACCGCCTCCTGCGGGCCACGACGTTGTCGCTGTTCTCGCTGGCCGTCGTCGCCACCGCTAGCGCGTTCACCGAGACGGCCTCCGACCCTGTCTCAGGGGAGCTGCCGCTCTACCCCGACAACCTGTTCGTCAAGGGCGGCGCGCTCGTCTCCACCGGTATCTCCCCGCTGTGGTACGGCCTCGCGATCACCGCGTCCGCCCTCATCCTGACGTTCCTGTACGCCGCTCCGCCCGCTCACCGCAGCCGACGCCACCTGCTCGTGGCAGGCATCGCCTCGGCTGCGGCGCTCTGCCTTCTCCCCACGGCGGACCAGGCCCGCGGACCCGCCACCACGGCCAAGGAGTGCGATCCGCCCCCGCCCTGGGAACAGCAACGACCGGAGCCGCCCCCTGAGCTGACCGCCGGGCAGCAGTTCGTCTGCGCCCTCCGTAAGGAGGGCACCGGCCTGGCGCGGTTCACCGCCACCACGCCCGACCAGGTCGTGCTCGCCTACGGACGCCGGCTGTGCGACCTCCACACGCGTAACGACCCGCACGAGCTGGCCCGCTGGAAGATCGACCGCCGTGCCCTGACGTACCCGCTCGCCGGCATCTGCCCCAGCGCCGCCGCCGTCGTCAAGGCCGCGCGCGCCAAGCAGGACCAGGGGATCGCGCAGATGCGGGCGCAGGCCCAGCGCATGTGCGACGCGACGCCACACCACCAGCCGCGCATCAAGCCGGCCATGGCCATCCGGGTCAAGGAGCCCCAGATGACCGACTACGGCGTCCTGCAGACGTACGAAGGTGAGGAGGCGGGTCCGAACCTGGACCCCGGCAACGGGCTGGTCTCGTCCGAACCCGGAATCCTAGCCGTCATCACGGACCCCGACTTCGACCTCTGCGTCACCGTCGAGACCTACCCGCGCCGCCCACCCGTGGAGACCAAGGGCTGGGACACGGTCGTCGAGGTCGGCTACCACAGCCCCACGGGAGAGATCGTGCTCTCGGACAGTATCAGCGGCACCGAACTGCCCGACCTGTCGCTCAACGGCCGCGCGGGCCACTATCGGATCCGGGTGCACTACGCCTGGTTCCCCTGGAAGGGCGAAGAACAGGGCGGCCAGCGACTGCTGATCATGGCGTACCCGGCTCCCGGCGACAAGGAGGTCGTCTACCGCAAGTGAAACCCGGCCGTAAGAGTCGCTCTGGTGGTCGATGGTCAACATCCGGACAACCGGGTCACAAGCCTCGTCAGGCGTACAACCGTTCCAGGACCGCGGCCACCCCGTGGTCGTCGTTGGACAGCGTGCGCCGCTCGACGGCCGCCATCACCATGTGGTGCGCGTTGGCCATCGCGTACCCCGCCCCGGCGAAGGCGAGGACCGCGAGGTCGTTGGGCATGTCGCCGAACGCCACCACCTCGGCCGCGTCCACCCCCCGCTCCTGGCACAGCCGGGCCAGCGTGCCGGCCTTCGTCACCCCGGGAGCGCTGATCTCCAGCAGTCCGCTGCCGCCCGAGTGCGTCACCTCGGCCTGGCCCTCGACGGCCGCGACGGCGGCGGTGAACATCTCGTCCACCACGTGCGTCGGTGACCAGGCCAGCAGCTTGACGACCGGCTCACCCTCCTCACAGGCGTCCGTGACCTCGCGGGTGAAGGCCAGGTCCGGGAGGATGCGCCTGGTGTAGGCGGGCTCGACCAGGATCTGCCGGCCCGTCTCCACCGCGAAGGCGACACCGGGCAGCGCCTCGCGGAGCGTGTGCATCAGTTTCCTCGCGGCGGCGAGGTCGAGCGTGTACGTGCCGGTGATCTCGCGGGTGTTCAGGTCGTAGACGACGGCCCCGTTGCTGCAGACCGCGGTGCCGGTGACGTCCGCCATCGCGGCGATCGGGTCCACGCCGCGTGGCGGCCGGGCGGTGACGAACACGATGTCCGCTCCGGCGTCGCGGGCGCGCCCCAGGGCGCGGCGGGTGCGTGAGGACACGGAGCCGGTGGAGTCGAGGAGGGTGCCGTCAAGGTCTGTTGCCACGATACGGGGTGGGATCACCTCACCATTAAATCCGGTGCGGCTGAGCGCCCGTTTGGGGATATGCCGGGCGTTTCAGAGGCGCATCTCTGACGGCATCGTCGTGGTCGCGTTGAGCAGTTCCACGCCGAGCAGCTCTCCCGACTCCGCGTAGTCGAGCACGACATCCTCCGACAGGGTCTGCCGCACCGCCTCTCCTGGCACTATTTCGTGCTTCATCGCGATATAGGCGACGTCGTGCTCCTTCTCCCACCGGACGTACACCGTGTGCTCGCGTCCGTCGGTGGGCTCCTCGTCCCAGCTCAGCAACCCTTCCTTGGCCTCGTGCGAGCCGGCGAGCGCGGCCCGCACCATGGTCATGGCGCGTTCGAGCGCCTGGAGCGAGTCGACGCCGGTGACTTTGCGATCGTGCTCCCACCCGGCGAGCCCGTCGATTCGGTAAGGGCACGACCACTCCCCCGTCGGCTCCTCGATCGGCAGCCCGATCGTGACGACGGCCTCGCGTAGCGGCTCGGTGCGCAGCGTCAGCGTGCGGTGGGCGATCTCGTACATGTCAGCTGATCTACCCCGGAGGCGAACTCTGGAAGACTGGAGGCGAGAAGAGGCAGCCCATATCGCCATGGTCGAAAACCTTTCCCGCATGAGACCGGCGCCGTTAGTCTGCGTACGTCGCGAGGGGAGTCCAGTGGTGAATGAGTCGTTCGGGACACGGCTGCGGTCCAGGCTCGACAAGTACGGCCCACTCTGCGTAGGCATCGACCCCAGCCCCGCGCTGCTCAACGCGTGGCGGCTCGACGACTCCCCGGCCGGGCTGGAGCGGTTCAGCCGTACCGTGGTCGACGCGATCGGCGACGTGGCGGCGGTGGTCAAGCCGCAGTCCGCCTTCTACGAGCGCTGGGGCAGCCGGGGCATCGCCGTGCTGGAGAGCGTCATCGCCGACCTGCGTGAGGCGGGCACGGTGGTGATCCTCGACGTCAAGCGGGGCGACATCGGCAGCACGATGGCCGCCTACGCCGAGGCCTACCTCGACCGGGGCAGCCCGCTGGCGGTCGACGCCGTGACGCTCAGCCCCTACCTCGGGTTCGGTTCGCTGGAGGGCGCGATCACCTCGGCGATCGCCAACGACGCCGGCGTCTTCGTCCTGGCGCGCACCTCCAACCCGGAGGCCGTCGCGCTGCAGACGGCGGTCGCGGGTGAGATCTTCGCGGGCGCCGCGGCGGCGAACGCGGGCCGCGCCCCGCTGGGCCCGGTCGGCGTCGTGATCGGCGCCACCCTCCCGTCGCTGGAGCATCCGCTGGAGCAGCTCAACGGCCCCATCCTGGCGCCGGGCCTGGGCGCGCAGGGCGCCGCTCCGGCCGACCTGGCCCGGCTGTTCGGTCCTGTCCGGCAGGCGGTCGTGCCGTCGGTGTCGCGGGCCGTGCTCGCCGACCCGGAGCGGATCCGCGAGCTGGTGCAGCGCTACCGCGACGACTGCGCCCGCCACCTGTCCTCCTGACGGGCGCGCTCCCGGACCACGGACATCCCTAGGTGCCGCCCGCGTGGCTCAGGCAGGTCCTACCGCTCGGTTGGCGGCGGCGAGCAGGGCGCGGACGGAGGCGGTCAGCACGGAGGTGTCGCGGCCCGCTCCCCACCGGACCGTCTCGCCCACGCGCGCCTCCACGTAGGCGACGGCCTGGCTGTCCTGGCCCGGCCCGGTGGCGTGCTGCGCGTAGTGGAGGATGTCCACCCCGCCCAGCGCGCCGGCCAGCGCCGACAGCGGACCGTTGCCGGTCCCCCGCAGCTCGCCGCCGCCGTCGCTCCTGGTGCCGGCGAACTCGTGGGCTCCCGGCCCGGTCTCGGCGGTGCTCCAGTCGGCGAGCGCGTACGGCCCGTCGTCCGCCGGATCCAGGTAGGCGGCCTGGAAGAGCCGCCACAGCTCCTCGGCCGTCATCTCGGCGCCGCTGCCGTCCGTGGCCCGCTGGACGACCGCCGAGAAGTCGATCTGCAGCCGTCGCGGCAGGTCAAGCCCTTGGTGAGTGTTGAGCAGGTAGGCGATGCCGCCCTTGCCCGACTGGCTGTTGACGCGGATCACGGCCTGGTAGTCGCGGCCCACGTCGGCGGGGTCGATCGGCAGGTACGGCACCTCCCAGGGCGCCTGCTCCACGGGCACGCCCAGCTCTGCGGCCCGTTTGGCATGGTGGGCCAGGCCCTTGCCGATGGCGTCCTGGTGGGTGCCGGAGAAGGCGGTGTAGACCAGGTCACCGGCGTACGGGTGGCGGTCGGGCACGGGCAGCCGGTTGCAGTGCTCGACCGTACGGCGGATGGCGTCGATGTCGGAGAGGTCCAGCATCGGGTCCACGCCCTGTGAGTGCAGGTTGAGCGCGAGCGTGACCAGGTCGACGTTGCCGGTGCGCTCGCCGTTGCCGAACAGGCAGCCCTCGACCCGCTGCGCCCCGGCCAGCAGCGCCAGTTCCGCGCAGGCGACGCCGGTGCCGCGGTCGTTGTGCGGGTGCACCGAGAGGATCACCGAGTCGCGGCGGGCCAGGTGGCGGTGCATGTACTCGATCTGGTCGGCGTAGACGTTCGGGGTGGCGGTCTCGACCGTGGCGGGCAGGTTGTGGATGACCGGGCGGTCCGGGCTCGCCTCCCACAGGGCCGTCAGGTCGTCGCACACCTCCAGCACGTAGTCGGGCTCGGTGAGGTTGAACACCTCCGGCGAGAACTCGTACCTGATCGGCGGCCCCGGACGGGCGTCGGCCAGGCGGGCGACGTGCCCGGCCGCGTCCTTGATGAGGGCGCGCAAGGCCTCCCTGTCGTGGCCGAGCACCACGTCACGCCAGACGGGAGCGGTCGCCGTGTAGAGGTGGACGACGACGCGCGGCAGTCCCTCGACGGAGGCGAAGGTCCGCTCGATCAGGTCGCGCCTGGCGGCCGTGAACACGACGATCGTCACGTCCTCCGGCACCGCCCCCGGCACGGCCAGGTCGCGGACGAAGTCGAAGTCCGTCTGGCTGGCCGACGGGTAGCCGACCTCGATCTCCTTGAAGCCCATGGCCACCAGCAGCTCGAACATCCGCCGCTTGCGCGCCGGGTCCATCGGCTCGGCCAGCGCCTGGTTGCCGTCGCGCAGGTCCACGGGCACCCAGAGCGGCGCCCGCTCGATGCGCCGCGCGGGCCAGCCGCGCTCGGTCAGCGGCACCTCGACGCGCCGGTGGGCGGGCTGGTAGCGGTGGTACGGCATGGCGCTGGGGCGTTGCGGGTTCCAGTCGTGCACGGGGTTTCCTTCCCGGTCGTTCTTCTGGGGTTCGACCGGCACTGCGGAGCCACCGCGGCGGGGTGCCGGTCGTTCAGGCCCCGCCGCGGCGGCCGAGAAGGAGACCACGTGACGTCATGCCGGGTACACTAACCACAACACAGGTCCTCAGACAACCTGAGAGGTTAACCCGCGATGCCGCTCGGCACCCTCCGTCCCAGCCCCCTGGTCGAACAGGCCACCGAGCACCTGCGCGAGCAGATCACCGGCGGACACTGGCCGATCGGCACCCGGCTCCCCGGCGAGAACGCCCTGGCCAAGACCCTCGGCGTCGGCCGCTCCACCGTCCGCGAGGCGCTGCGCGCCCTGGCGGGCGCCGGGCTGGTGCAGGCCCGCCAGGGCAGCGGCGTGTTCGTCATCGCCACCGAACCGGCCGCCGACTGGCCCACCCGCCTGCGCCGGGCCGCGATCACGGACGTCTACGAGGTGCGGATGATGGTCGAGACCCAGGCCGCCCGCCTGGCCGCGGCCCGCCGTACCGACGAGGACCTCGCCTCACTGGAGGCGGCCCTGCGGGCGCGGCGGACGGCGGCCGGGGGCGACGACGCGGGTTTCGTGGACGCGGACATCGCGCTGCACGCGGCGGTCGTGGCGGCGGCGCGCAACCCGGTGCTCGACGACCTGTTCGCCGAGTTCGCCCCGGCACTGCGGGGCCGGCTGGTGGACGTGGTGCAGCTGCTCGGCCTGCGGGACACCGAGCCCAATCCCGGCGACGACGCGCACGCCGGGCTGGTGGACGCCATCCGGCAGGGGGATGGGGAGGCGGCGAGCCGCATCCTGCAGACGGAGCTGGAACAGACGCTGGCGTTGCTGCATCGCAACGAGGCCTGACCGGTAAGCGCCTGGCCGGTGATCGAACAACTTCATCGCCACCGTCCTGACCGTGGACCACGTCGATCCGGGGCGCCCGCCCCTGATACGCCCGCGCGGGCGCTACGGCTCGACGGTCGCGTCCCAGCGGCGGGGCCCGGTCTGCCCGGACCCCGCCGGCGGCGTACGGCCGCTCAGCCGGAGAAGATCGCGCTGTGCAGGTCCACCGGGTTGGCGGCATCGCTGGTGGAGACGCCGTACACGGCCGTGAAGGCGTTGCCGACCGAGACGAGGCCGGTGTAGTCACCGAGCAGGCGTCCCACGCTCGTCAAGGGGACCTTCCGCGTGTCGAACGGCCCCTCGATGTGCTGCTCACGCCACGCCCCCGACTTCGCGCAGCCGCTCGAGCAGGTCACCGCCCACAGGTCAGTGGGCAGGGTGGCCGGGTCGGAGGTGTTGTTGCGGAAGTCGTAGTACGTGACCGCCACGGTGCCCGTCTTGGACACGGCGACGACCGGTACGGCGGCGGAACCGGTGGGCGACTTGTCCAGGCGGATCGGGGCGGACCACGTCTTCCCGCCGTCCGCCGAGCGCGAGTAGGCCACGTGGAAGGTGCCGTCGGCCTCCTGGCTCTGCCAGACGGCGTTGACCACCTGGGTGCCCGGTTGGGCGGCCAGCTGCGGCAGGGCGGCGTTGCGTACCGGGTCGCCCGAGTTGTCCGGGTCCGGGATACGGGGACCCACCGCGAGCGGGGCCGGGACGTTCAGCGTCGGCGCCGACCAGGTCGTGCCGCCGTCGGTCGAGCGGATGACCTGGGTGGAGCCGTCGGTGATCGTCTCATGGTGCATGCCGATCAGCAGCGTCCCGTCCGGCAGCGGCACCAGTTGGGTGCCGATGACGCCGCTGTTGGTGGGCACGTCGTACACCTTGCGTGTGGTCCAGGTGCGTCCGTCGTCGGTCGACTTGGCCAGGTAGACCGGCTGTACCCAGTTCGGCGTGGTGCTGGTCGACTGGTCGTCGATGCGGTCCCACACCGCGTAGACCACGCCCGGGTGATACGGGTCCGCGGTCACCGACGGGCGGTCGTTGAAGAAGCGCGGGTTGTCGTCCCGCTGCAGGGTGACCGGCGCGTCCCAGGTCCGGCCGCCGTCGCCGGAGCGGGCCACCAGGATGGCGGTCACGTCGCCGGCGCGCGACATCGACAACGACGCGGCCACCGCGGCACCCGATGGCGTGACGGTGACCCAGTTGTCCGTCGTGACGGCGTAGTCTCCGCCGTTGGCACTCGTGCCGCCGTTGCACTGGGAGAAGGCGGGCAGGTTCTGGGACTTCTGCCAGGTCAGGCCGTAGTCGTCCGACACGGCGGTGACTGCGCCGTTGCTGCCGTACCGGTTCCAGCGATCCTGCTGGTACACCGTGACGAGGTGTTGCGGACGGTTCGGGTCCCGCGCCAGCATGGGCAGGACTTCGGTGTTGGGGTTCAGGGTGTAGCCGTCGGCCGGGGGAAGTCCGCAGCCTGCGGGCAGCGGGCTGGTACCCGAGACCGGCCGTACGATGGCGGACCCGCCCGTCGCGGCGTCGTCCGCGGTAGCGGGCTGCGCGACGGTGCCGGCCAGCAGGATGGCCGCTGCGGGTAACAGAGCCCTGAAGCGTCGGATCACGAGCATTCCTCATCTTCGTTGTGTTGATGAAGACGTCACCGGCTCGCCGGGGGAATGTGGCATTTCCCCGGCGTCCGGCGAACGACGCAGGGAAGATTACCGGCACAAGATCAGTTTCGTCTGCCGAATGATCACCGCCGAACGATCGCAAGCCCCAAGCCGCCTCCGGCGAAGGGCGCATCGGCGATTCCCGCGCTGCCGCGGTGCGGCGGGCTGTTCGCGCTGCGCCGTCGCGACTTCGGTTAGGCCTGTTCATCGGCGCTTCAACAAGTGGACGTTTGACGTCAATAGGGTCAGGACGCTCGTATTCGCTGGGGTGAAAGGCCGTACCATGTTCCGTCCCGTACTCGTGGGTCTGGCGCTCGTCGTCGGCCCGGCGGTCGCCGCCGCCACGACCGTCGCTCCCTCCTCGGCCGAGGCCGCGCCGCGGCCCGTGGTGGTCAAGGACGTGAGCATCCCGCCCGTACCCCTCGGTGATCTGCAGCCGTCCATCGCCGATGATCGCGGGGTCAAGCTGGGTGGGGTCGGCAGCGGATTGTTCCCGGCCGGGCGGCGCGGGGACTACTGGATGGTCACCGACCGCGGCCCCAACGGGCAGGTGGGTGCGGACAAGCGGCGCACGTTCCCCATCCCGGAATTCGGCCCCGCGATCGTGCGGGTGGCCACCCGGTTCGGCGTCGAGATCAAGAAGTACCTCCCCCTGGTCGGCACCTCCGGCAAGCCGATCACCGGGCTCAGCAACCAGCCCGGCCACGACGAGGTGCCCTACACCTGGGACGGCCAGACCGCGCTGACGTACAACCCGAGCGGGGTGGACACCGAGGACCTGGTGCGGACCCCGCGCGGCGACTTCTGGCTGGTCGACGAGTACGGGCCGTCGCTGCTGCACGTCTCCGAGCGGGGGCAGGTGCTGGCCCGGCACGTCCCCGAGGGGCTCAACCTCACCGGCGCCGACTACCCGGTCAAGGAGACGCTGCCGGCCATCCTCGCCTCCCGCCAGCAGAACCGCGGGTTCGAAGGGCTGGCGATCGACGGCGACACCTTGTACCTCGCGGTGCAGAGCCCGCTGGCCAATCCAGACAAGAAGACCGGCAAGTCCTCCCGCATCGGCCGGATCCTCACGTTCGGCATCCGCGCGGCGCGGGTGACCGGAGAGTACGCCTACCGCTTCGAGGACGTCACGACCTTCGACCCCAAGGCGAACGGCGACCAGAGCGAAATGAAGCTCTCCGGTCTGGCGTACGTGGGCGGCCGCCGGCTGCTGGTGGACGAGCGGACCGACAACGTCGCCCGGATCTACCAGATCGACCTGGCCAAGGCCACGAACCTGCTGGGCGGGCGGTATGACGACCCGGCCACCGCGCCGTCACTGGAGGCGCTCGCCGACCTGGGGAATGTCAAGGTCCCGGCCAAGTCGCTCGTCGCCGACCTGTCCGAGGTCGCCCCCACTCTGCCTGGCAAGGTCGAGGGCATCGCCCTGCTCGACCCGCGGACGCTCGTGGTCGCCAATGACAACGACTTCGGGCTCGGCGAGTTCGGGGCGGACGGGCGACTGGTGGACAGCGGCGTCACCAGCCGGATCCTCACCATCCGCTTGGCGCGCCCGATTGGCTGAAGGACGTGCGGGCAGGTGGAGGCCCCCGCGATTACCGGGGCCTCCACCTGGGAAGTCAGATGTCGAACTCCCCCAGTTTCGCGCCGCCCACGAAGGCGCGGAACGCGACAGGTCAGAGCCGCGCCGCGGTCCAGCAGTCCGGTGCGCCGGGCTTGCCGCACCCCGCCAGCGCGTCGAGGGCCTTGCCCAGGTCGGCGGTCCTGGCGTTGTCGGGGTCGTTGGACTCCTGCTTCGGGTCCGTCACCGTGTTGTAGTACTCGGGCTTGGCGTGGCCCTCGTACTCGACGTACAGGTCCCCGGCGGTGCGCACGGCGGCGTAGCTGGGCGGCTGGGAGTTCCCCGCCTGAAGTGGCTCGGCGTCGGGGTCCGGCTCGCCGCCCGGCGCGGCCGGGTTCGGCTTGACGTGCTCGATCAGCGCCGCCTCGCGCCAGTCCTTCACCTTGCGCCCCTGAATGAGGGGCAGCAGGCTGCGCCCGTCGCGGCTGTCGCGCGTGGCCGCGCCGACCCCGGCCATGTCGAGGAAGGTCGCGAACAGGTCGACGTTCTGGGCGATGGCGCCGGTCACCAGGTTGCCCTGCCGTCCCGCCGTCGGCCGCTTGACCAGCAGCGGCACCCGTACGTCGTGGTCGTAGGCGGTGGACTTGCCGCGTACGAGACGGTGCTGGCCGAGGTGGAAGCCGTTGTCGCTGGTGAACACCACGTACGTATTGCGCTTTTCGGCGTCCGTCAGCGTGCCCATGACGCGCGCCACCATGTCGTCGACCGACTGCACCATGCGGATCCGGTCGCGGAAGTCCTTGCGCAGCTGCTTGACCAGGGCGGGGGCGAGCGGCTCGCGGCGTACCCAGGAGGGCTTGTCGGCGGTGTCCTCGTCGAACGAGGGCAGCGCGGCCACGTCGATGCCGTTGCAGTCGGGCCCGCCGCAGTCGCCGTGCGGGAACTCCCCGGCCGGGAACTGGGTCTTGGGCCGGTCGCGGCGCGCGGGCGGGAAGCGCGGCTCCTTGTCGCCCGCCTTGACGCCGAGCCTGGAGTGCGGCGCGAACGGCGACACCTGCAGGAAGAACGGCTGCCCCGGGGCCCGCTCGCGCGAACGGGCGATGAAGTCCGTCGCCCGCTGCCCCAGCTCGTCGACCAGGTACGTGCCGTCGGAGTCGTCCAGGGCGGGCGTCTCCCCCTTGACGTAGCGGGTGAGCTGGTACCTGAACTCGTTGTAGCCGCCGCCGGCTGCCACGTGCCACTCGTCCCAGCCCGGCGGCACGTGGTAGTCGGCGCCCACCGGGTACTCGTTGATGTACTTGCCGAGGTAGCCGGTACGGTATCCGGCCTGCTCGAGCGAGACGGCGTACGTCCTGGGCTCGTGCGGCGCGAACGCCTTGTAGCCGCCGCGGTCGGTGTTCAGGTTCGTGGCCACGCCGGTGTTGTGCGGGAACTGGCCGGTGAACATCGAGGCCCGCGACGGGCAGCACAGCGAGTTGGACACGTAGTAACTGGTGAACGTGGTGCCGTTGTCGGCCAAGCCGCGGACCGTGTCCATGTACGGAAGCAGATCGGCGGACAGGTCGTCGACGAGGAAGAAGATGATGTTCGGCCGTTTGGGCCCGGTGGCCGCGCTCGTGCCCGTGCCGGCCAGCGACACCAGGCTCAGGCTCAGGATGATGGCGGATATCGCCGCTAAGACCCTGCGAATATGTCGGGTCATCGCCATGACTGCCTCTTTTACAAGCTGGGGAGATGAGGGAAAAATTCAGGCTAATGGCGCCCGATGGGGCCGATCAACCGGTTGATCCTCAAGGCTTCCTGGCAAGAGTGAGCCGAGTGTGCATCACGGCATACTCGCCGTGGTGCACACTCGGCTGTACTCGCGTGGACGGACCACCGCCCCGTCATCCAGTAGGACCCGCCTCGGGTCGTACCTCCTTTTCGCCGCCGTCGCCCGCCTCTTCTCCGGTGCCGGCGCGCCTGTCGGCGTCAGTTGCGGCAGCGGTGTCACCGTCGGTGTCGGTATCGGGGCCGTTGATTTCGGGGGTGGGGATCGCGGGGTTCGTGTCGGTGTCGGGCCAGTCGGCGGGTACGGGGCGGCGCGCCTTCGGGGTGTCGGCCCCTGACCGCTCCGCCACCACGTCGCTCTCGCCACCATCCCGGTTCACCGCATCAGGCAGATCTTCGTTCATCACCCCCACCTGCCCGCCGAACTCCTCTCCAACAGTCCGCAGGGACAATCTTCAGACGCGACTTTGAAGCCGAGGTGGGGCGACCGTTCCAGCGCCAGGTGGGGGCTCGCCTCAGGCAGATCGACCCTTACCTTGCGGACACGCCCTTGTGTCGATCTTTGCCTGTACATTCGGATGCCAGCGATGGCGCTGCGGCTGGCGGTAGAGGGGTGTCCGTGTTGGAACGGTCCAGGCTAGGTGGCAGTTCTACACCACCCCTGCTGGGGCTGAAGTCGTCAGCAAAGAGATCCACGATGTTCTCCAGGGCAAGCCTCCCCTCCTCGAACTGAGCCACTTGATGTGGCGGATCGAGCACGGCAGCGTCCTGGACCGAGATGTGCGCCATCTGGGCGGAGGACTCAGCGAGGCCCGGCTGAGTTACGGAGGTGACGAGTATCGCCTGTACTACACGGTGCTCACCGACGGGGACCACCTTCTACTCGGTCTCAAGTTTCACAAGAAGGGCAGCAACGGCGCACAGGAACGAGCGATCGAGAGAGCGAGGAATCGACTGGCCGAATGGCAGCACAGAATATAAGGTAGAACCGATAAGTGGAGGTAGACGTGGACCGCGACATCGCCGCACTGCTCGGTATCGACCCGGATGATCCCGAGGTTCAGCGTGAGAACGCAGCCATCGAGCGAGACGTGCGCCTCATCGAGACCCTGGTCGGAGCCCGCAAGCAACTTGGGCTGACGCAGGCTGACGTAGCCGACAAGATGAATCGCAGCCAGCCCGCCGTGTCGGACTTCGAGCGCCTCGGCGGAGACCCCCGCTTGTCCACCATCCGTCGCTACGCGCTCGCGATAGGTGCTGATGTCTTCCATGTCGTGAAGACGCCCGGCACTACCTATGGCACAACATCGACATCAGCGCGCGTGGTGATCGAGGGCCTCACTGGCACTGTGTCCCCACCCCCCACGCGTGCCGCAGGGGCACTCGAATTGAAGAGAGCTGTCCAGTAAATGCAGGGCTTCCTAGTCCTAGGCGACGCAGCCAGCACCGATGGGGCCACCGGAAAGATCAACCTGCTCGGAGCAGGCTGGTCTGTGACAGGGCCTATGGTCTCGATGTCCGCTGTCGCAGGTTTTTTGCGCGTCCCGCGGGAGGATCTGAGGGCGAAGATCCGCTTCGCCTTGCATCTTCTGGACGAAGAGGGGCAACCTGTCCGCCCGTTCGCGGACAGCGACGGAACGCTCTCCTTCACCGGCGAGATCACGCCGGACGCTGAACGGTTGGAGCCGATGGCGACGCGAGTCCCCTACAATCTCAGCTTCGCCATCCCGATTCCACCTCTGCCGCTGGTAGCGGGTCATGTCTATGAGTGGGTCATGGAAGCGGACGAGACCAGGGTCGCTTCCGTGCAATTCGCGGTCAGAGCCGAACTGCCGGTGAATGGTGCACAGGCAGAGACGTCAGAAGCGGCGCGGAAGTCGGGTTCCCGAGTCGAGTGACGCACGGCCCTGTTGGCATTCCCGCCGCAGGGCATCACCCCCACCTGCCCAGCATCAGGCGAGCAAGTCGTCGATCTCCGCGCGGCTGGGCATCGATGTGCTCGCGCCCTCTCGCTGCACCGACAGCGCCGCCGCTACCGAGGCGAAGCGGAGTGCGGCGGCGGCGGGGAGGCCCTCGGCGCGGGCGACCGCGAGCGCGCCGACGAAGGTGTCGCCCGCCGCCGTGGTGTCCACCGCCTTCACCTGTACGGCGGGTACGCGCAGCCGTTCGCCCGACCGTGAGCCGTACAGCGCCCCCTCGGAGCCCAGCGTGATGACAGCCTCCGGGACCCGTTCGAGCAGCTCCTCCAATGCCGTCTCGGCGGAGTCGGCGCCGGTGATGTCGGCGGCCTCGTGTTCGTTCGGGACGATCAGCGTGATGGCGTCGAGCAGCGCGTCCGGCAGCGGCTGGGCGGGCGCGGGGGTGAGGATCACCGGTACGTCCGACACCTGGCCGGCCTGGGCGGCGGCGATCACCGCGTCCATCGGCAGCTCCAGCTGCAGCAGCAGCGCCCGTGAGCCGGCGATCACCGCGACGTCGTCCTCGGTGGGCCCGGTGACGGTGCCGTTGGCGCCGGGCACCACGATGATCGAGTTGCCGCCTTCGTCGTCCACCACGATGTGCGCGATGCCGCTCGGACCGGGCACCTGCCGCAGCTGGGCGACCTCGACTCCGGCCGCGGCCAGGGTGGTGCGCATCTCGGCGCCGAAGCCGTCGTCGCCCACCGCGCCCAGGAACGCCACCACGGCGCCCGCACGGGCCGCCGCGATCGCCTGGTTCGCGCCCTTGCCGCCGGGAATGGTACGGAATCCGCGCCCGGTGACCGTCTCGCCCCGCTTGGGGGCCTGCGACACGTAGGCGACGAGGTCCATGTTCGCGCTGCCGAAGACCGAGATCATGTCCTCATCATCTCCTGTGTACGGCGGGCCAAATCGCCCAGCCCCACCCCATCGAAGCCGGTCAGGCTGCTGGCCAGAGCGTCACGCATCCTCCAGCGCTCCGGGACTCCGCCGTTCAGCGCGCCCGCGACGGACCCGGCCGTGGCGCCGGCCGAGTCGGTGTCCCAGCCGCCGGCGACCGCTCCGGCGATGGTGGCGGTGAAGTCGCCCCGGCCGTGGATCAGCGTGACGGCGACCAGGGCGGCGTTGTTGATCGTGTGTACCCAGTGCAGGGCGCCGTGCCGCTCGTGCAGCCGGTCGACGACCCGCTCGAAGTCACTCTCCGCCGAGGCGTCCTCGGCCGCCTGCCGTACCGCCTGGTAGAGCCGGGATCGCGGCGGGACGACGGACAACCCGGCCTCGACCACCTCGGCGGCCGAGGAGGCGACCAGGGAGCTCGCGCACATGGCGGCGGCGAACATGGCGCCGTAGATCCCGTTCGCGGTGTGGGTGAGGCGGGCGTCGCGCCAGGCGTACTCGGCCGCGGTGGCCGGATCGCCGGGATTGACCCACCCGTACACGTCGGTCCTGATCAGCGCGCCGATCCACTCCCGGAACGGGTTGCGGTACGTCGCCGTCTCCGGCACCTCCGCCCCGGCCAGCAGGTTGCGGTAGGCGACGCGCTCCGCCGTGAACGTACGGCCGGCGGGCAGCTCGTCGAGCCACAGCTTGGCCACGTCGTCGGTGGTGAAGCCGCGGCCGTGCCGTTCCAGGACGGACAGGGCGAGCAGCGGGTAGTTCAGGTCGTCGTCCTCGGGGACGCCGTCGATGTTCTCGGCCAGCGAGTTGACGGCGCTGCGCCGGTTCCACGGCCATCGTTCGGCGATGTCGCCGGGCAGGCCCTTCGCGGTGAACCAGCCGGTGATGGGCCAGTTGCCGGTGGCTTCGGCGATCTCCCTGATGCCCGCGCGGGGGATCTTCTCGACCGGCTTGCCGAGCACGCAGCCGGCCGCCCTGCCCTGCCAGGCCCCCAGCACACGAGCCGGATCCACCTGAAGGGCCCCGTCGACTTGCCGGGGAGCGGCGGGAGCGGGCCAGTTCGGGCAGGCGGCGATGATGGCGGGCAGGTCGGACGGCTCGTCGAGGTCGAGCGGCGACGGGATGGCGGCCAGTTCGTCCAGCAGGTCCTCGGCGAGCGGCCGCAGCCTGAGCGCGCCGGGCTCGGAGGCCCCGGCGCGCGGCGGGGCGTCGTGGCCGCCCGCGGCGTGCCACCGCTCGGCGATGTCACGCACGTCCCTGCCGTCCTCGGCGGCCTGGCGCAGCTCGTGGCCGACCAGATCCTCGGGCTGCACCCAGGTCAGACGGATCATCGGCCCACCTGGCCTTCGGACCGCACCCACGTGAATCTGCCCACCGGCCCTTCCAAACGCGCCCGGCTGAGGCGGATCATTGGCCGTCGAGGGCGGCGAAGGCGGATTCGACGGCGCGACGGCGGGCCGCGTCGTCGGCGTGCACCCGGCGGGCGACCTCGGCGATCGCCCGGCCGGGCGCCTCCAGGTCGGTACGGCTCGCCTCGGCCACCTGCGAGACCCATTCGCCCGGGATCGAACCGAGCCCGCCCAGGGCGCCGGCGATGGCGCCACCCATGGAGGCGATCGAGTCGGCGTCGCGGCCGTAGTTGACGCCGCCGAGCACGGTGTCGCGGTAGTCGCCCTTGGCCACCACGAGGAAGCCCAGCGCCAGCGGCAGCTCCTCGATGCTGTGCACCCGGCTCGGCCGCCGTGCGCCGAGCCCCTGGTCGCGGTAGGTGTCGGCGACCGTGTCGAACGGCCGCATGGCCGCGCGCAGCGTCTCGAACGACCCGTCCCAGTGGCCGAGTCCGGCGGCCGCCTCGCAGACCGCCTCGATGGCCGCTCTGGTGCCGTCCTTGGCCAGCCGCAGGCAGGTGGCCACCACGGAGTCGAAACTCGCGCCGGGCCGCATGGCCTCGGCGACGGCCGCCGCCATGACGCCGGCCGCCTCCCGGCCGTAGCTCGACTGGTGGGCGCCGGTCAGGTCGATGGCCTCGGCGTAGGCGGCGTCGGGGTCGGCGGCGTTGACGATGCCGACCGGCGCCACGTACATGGCCGCGCCGCAGTTGACGATGTTGCCGACACCGGCCTCGCGCGGGTCCACGTGGCCGTAGTGCAGCCGGGCGACGATCCACTTCTCGGCCAGGAAGATCCGCTGGAGCGGCAGCGCCTCGGCCTCCAGTTCGGGGATCCACCGGCGCTCGCCCATGAGCTCGGCTACGAAGTGCTCGGCCATCGAGTACGCCCCGAGGTGACCCGCGACCTTCTCGTAGACGCGGATGAGCGCGTGCGTCATGAGGGTGTCGTCGGTGATGTGGCCATCGCCCTTGTGGTACGGGGCGATGGGCCGGGCGTTGCGCCAGTCCTCGTTGTACGGGGGCACGATGCCCTCCACGTGCCCGCCGTACCTGGTGGTGATCTGTTCGGGAGTCCAGCCCTCGGTGGCGCCGCCCAGCGCATCACCGACCGCCGCCCCCGCCACGCAGCCGGTCGCCCTGTCCTCAAGCGGCGTCATGCGAGTTCCTCCAAGAGTTCGATGAGATCTTTTCCTGCCAGTTCCGGCAGACAGCACCCTGCCAGTGTGCGGGCCGACGCGGTCCACCCCTCCGGGATCGCGTCGAGCCCGCCGCACGCTCCGGTGAGCGCCCCGGTGAGCGCGGGCGCCGAATCGGCCAGCGCGGCCAGGCACGCGGCGGCCGGTACGGCCGCGCTCAGGGAGCCGCCCGCCACCTCGGCCAGCGCCAGCGCCACGGGCACCGTCTGCGCGGCGCCCACCCCGTAGCTGTAGATGTGGTCGAGCAGCGCGGCGTCGAGCGCGGGCACGGCGGCGAAAGCGTCGCCCGCCTTCCGCGCCACCTCCAGCGCCAGCCGGGCGTTGTGCCCGATCGCGGTGTCGGGCGGCAGTACGGCCAGCGCCGCCCCGGCCGCCGCGGAAGCCGAGCCCGTCGCCACCGCCTCGGCCACCGCGGCCGCCATGGCCAGAGCCCCGAGCAGGCCGTCACCGGAGTTGGTCACCCGGGCGTCCTCGGCCGGGTCACGGCCGAGCGCGCCGAAGGCGACGGCCCTGACAGCGGCGGCGTCGTCGAAATGGTGTGGGTTGTCGTGACCGCTGGCCGGGGGCTCGACGCCCTTGGCCAGGTTGCCGAGCGCGGTGGCCACCGAGATGCGCGCCCGGATGTCCTCGCGGCCCACCAGCTCGCGGAACGCCTCGGCGCGCGGCCGGTCGATGGTACGCACCGTCCAGGCGAGCCACTCGGCGTCGTCGGACGGGCCGACGGCCAGCGGCGCCACGGGCTGGTTCAGCGCGAACGGCACCGGCAGCGTGGTGACCCGGTGCTCCTCCGCGAACGTGTCGAGCTCGCGCAGCAGCCGTCTGCTCCACGGCGCGTGCAGCGCCGACCGGTGCCTGGTGGCGGGCCAGCCCACAGCGTCTCCCACGGCGAGCCCGACGAAGGCTCCCGCGATTCTGTCCCCCGACATGAGTTCCTACAGTCCTTCCGCCAGTTCGTCGGCGACGTCCAGCACGTGCCTGCCGGCCACGACGGGCAGGCATTTCCCCGTCACGGGGCCTATCCTGCTCGCCCAGCGTTCCGGTACGCCGTCCCGCCCCTGCCCGGCACCCGCGATGGCGCCGGCGATGGCGCCGATGGTGTCGGCGTCACGGCCGAGACTCACCCCGAACGTGACGGTCGCCTCGACGTCGCCACCGCCCGCCAGGTAGGCGGCCAGGGCGAGCGCCACGGCCTCGGGCGCCACGTCGGTCCACGGGTAGTGCTCGACCACCACGGCTTGGTGAAGCGCTTCGACGACCGGCAGCTCGTCGCCACCCGAAGCGTCCGAGTCCCGTGCGACCGAGTCCCGCACGTCCGAGTCCCGCATGTCCGAGTCCCGCGCGACCGAGTCCCGCGCGTCCGAGTCCCGCGTGAAGACAGCGTCGTTCGCGACGATCACGTCGCGGGCCCGGACGATGTCGCGGGCCGTCCACGAGTCCGCGGGGATCACCGACAGCGCGGCGGCCACCACCTCCAGCGGCGCGGCCCCGGTCATCGCGGCGGCCACCGCCCCGGCGACGGCCCGGCCGCCCAGCACGCCCTCGCCCGACTGGCTGACCCGGCCGTCCTCCTCGACGAGCCGGGCGGCCTCCGCCGGATCGCCGGGGCAGAACACTCCGTACGGCGCCGCCCGCATGGCCAGCCCGTCGGACCAGCCGTGTTGATGGACGAGCCCGGACAGCGGCGGTTCCAGCCCGCGCCTGAGCGCCTCGATGGTGCCGAGCTCGGAGAACCCGGCGCCGCGCATCGGCCCGGTCACCCGGGGGATGATCTCCGTACGGTAGGCGCGGGCCACGTCGGCCGAGGTCAGCGCGTGCCCGTGCCGTACCAGCAGCGAGGAGGCGAAGATGGCGTACTCGGTGTCGTCCGTGCCCCCGCCCTCGATCTCGGTGAGCCGGCCCCACCGCCGGCGGATCTCCGCCGGCGTGAGGTTCTCCGCGGGCGCCCCGAGGGCGTCGCCGGCCGCCAGGCCGAGCAGACACCCCCGGGCCCTGTCGCGATAAGTCACCGCTGGTACCGCTCCAGCACCTTGTTGCCGTCCGCCACCAGCTTCGCCGCCGCGTCGTCGATCGAGATCTTGTTGGCGAAGTACTGCTGCAGGACCGGCGTCGCGACCTTGCTCTTCCACTCGTCGAACCCGTTGACCTTGAGGAACGGCGCCACGACGAGGTTCTTGGCGGAGGCGGTGGCCACGTCCCAGCCGTTCTCCTTGGTGGTCATCGCCGGGTCGGCGGCGGCCTTGGCGGAGGTGGGCAGCAGCCAGTCGCCCTTGGCGAGCTTGGCCTGGTTGGTGCCGTTGAGGAAGAAGGAGATGAACTTCAGCGACTCCTCCGCGTGCTTGCTGTCGGCGGCGACGGACAGGGTCTGCGAGACCGCGCCCTGGTCACCGGTGGTGCCCTTCAGCGGCGGGAGGGTGACCCAGTCGAAGCCCTTGGGCGCCTGCTCGACGACCTGCTGGCGCAGGTAGACGCCGACCGGCAGCATCGCGTACTTGCCGGCGAAGAAGCCGGGCAGCGGGTCGGCGGTGCCCATGCCGAGCGCCGAGGTGTCGGCGGACTTGTCCTTGTAGAGCTGGTCGTGGATGCGCTGGAGAACCTGCTTCTCCTCCGGGCCCACCTTGACGGTCGTCTTGCCATCGGCGGTCTGGAAGAAGGTGCCGCCGAAGTTGAGCGCCAGGTTCAGCGTCTTGTTGACCGGCGACTTCATGGGCCAGGCCACGCCGAAGGAGCCGCTCTTGGTGAGCTTCTTGCTGACCTCGGCGAACTCGTCCCACGTCCACGGGTTGTCGGAGGTGGGGACACGCACGCCGGCCGCGTCGAGCAGCTTCTTGTTGGCGATGATGACCTGCGACTCCTGCAGGAACGGTACGCCGTACACGCCCTGGTTGCCCTTGCCGTCGTCGAAGGTGACGGTGTCCCAGGCGGGCTGCGGGATGTCGCTCTTGAGCTCGGCGGGCACCTTGTCCTTGATGTCGAGCAGGTAGCCCTTGGAGGCGAAGCCCGACAGGGCCGGGGAGTCGTCGTGGATGACGTCCGGCGGGTCGCCGCCCTCGAAGGAGGTGACGAGCTGGTCGTTGACGTTGTCCCAGCTGCCCTGGACGTAGGTGACCTGGATGGTGGGGTTGGCCTTGTTCCACTCCTCGACGAGCTGCTTGTTGGCCGCGACCGACTCCTTCTGCCAGGCGAGGCTGAGGAAGTTGAGCTTGACCGGCTCCCCGGGCTTGGCGGACTCTCCGGAGCCGGCGTCGCCACCGCCTCCACCGCACCCGGCGGCCAGCGCGACGATCGCCGCCGCCGCCAACGCGGATTTGATACGCATAAGAGCCTCCTAGCCCTTCACAGCGCCGGCCATCAGGCCGGACCTCAGCCGTCGCTGGATGATTGCGAAAAAGATCAGGCTCGGGATCGTCGCCATGAGCGACGCCGCGGCCAGCGGGCCGAGCCTCGACACTCCCTCAGGGCCGGTGAATCTCACCAGCGTCAGCGGCAGCGTCATCACATCGGGGTCCTTGAGGACCACGAGCGCGAACAGGAACTCGTTCCACGAGGAGATGAACGAGAAGAGCAGCGTCGCCACCACGCCCGGCGCGAGCAGCGGCGCGACGATGCTGACGATCGAGCGCAGGCGGGTCGCGCCGTCCATGGCCGCGGCCTCCTCCAGCTCGCGCGGCACGGAGCGCACGTACCCCTGGAGCATCCACAGCGCGAACGGCAGTGTGAAGGTCACGTGCACGACCACCAGGCCGAACAGCGTGTTCACCAGATCGAGCTGCTTGAGCACCATGAACAGCGGAATGATGATCAGGATGAACGGGAACACCTGGCTGACCAGCACCCACCCGAGCGCTACGCGCTTGAGCACACCCTTGTAGCGGGCCAGCGCGTAGGAGGCGGGCAGCGAGACGGCGACCGTCAGCACGGAGCTGGACAGGGCCACGATCAGGCTGCGCAGCCCGGCTCCCACCAGGTCCTGCTCACCGAAGGCGTCGCTGAAGTTGGCCAGCGTCGGCCGGTCCGGGATCCAGGTCGGGTGCAGGTTGGCCATCTCCTGCGGCGTCTTGAGCGCCGTGGACAGCAGCCACACCAGCGGGAACGCCAGAAAGACCATGTAGGCCAGGAGTGCCGCGTACTGCGGGATCTTCTTCATGACGCCTCCCGCATCTGCCGCCAGAGATAGAAGCCGAGCAGGCCCAGCACGACGATCACGATGGTGACGCCCATGGTCGCCGCGTAGCCGAAGAAGCCGTAGCGGAACGCCTCCTCGTAGGCGAACAGCATCGGCAGCCTGGTACGCCCCCCAGGCCCGCCCTGCGTCAGCACGTAGACGAGGGTGAACTGGTTGACGTTCCACACGAAGTCGAGCGAGGTGATGGTGACGATCACGGGCCGCAGCTGCGGCAGCGTGATGCTCCAGAACTTGCGCCAGGTGGCCGCCCCGTCGACCTCGCCCGCCTCGTAGAGCTCTTTGGGGATGCCCTGCAGACCGGCCAGCAGGACGACCGTGGTCTGCGGCATGCCGCTCCAGACGCCCATGACGATGATGGCGGGCAGGGCCCAGGAGAAGTCGGCGAGCCAGTTGATGTCGGTGCCGAACGTGGTGTTCACGATCCCGGCGTCGGGGTGGTAGACCAGCCGCCACATCAGGCCGATGACCACGGGTGGCATCGCCCACGGCACCACGGCCAGCACCCGGGCCAGCCCCCTGAACCACAGCTTCTGGTTGAGCAGCAGCGCCAGCCCCAGGGAGGCCAGGAACTGCAGCACGGTCACCGACACGGCCCATATCAGGCCGATCCTGATCGACGCCCAGAACTCCTCGTCGGCCAGCAGCGTGCCGAAGTTCTCCAGGCCCACGAAGCTGGTGACGTGGTTGCGGCCCGACTCGGCGTCGGTGAACGCCAGGCCGATGCCGTAGAGCAGCGGGCCCACGCTGAACAGCAGGACCGGCACCAGCGCGGGCAGCATGAGCACCCACATCTCGCGGGTCTGCCGCGAGATGCCGCTGGGTCGCCTGCGCCGCGTCTGCGGGGGCCTGGTCGCGGTCGCCGTCATGAAGACCTTCCTCCCTCGGAGGCCTCGCCTGCCGTGGACGCGCGGACCACCAGGCGGGGCAGGACGGTGACCAGGCGGGGCTCGCGATCGCCGTGCCGCAGCCGGTCGAGCAGCAGCTCGGCGGCGGCCTTGCCGCGTTCGGCGGAGCCCAGCGAGACGCTGGTGAGCGACGGCCAGGAGGCGGCGGCCAGGTCGGTGTCGTCCATGCCGACCACCGCGACGTCCTGCGGCACCCGCTTGCCCGCCGCGCGCAGCACGTCGAGCGCGCCCAGCGCGATCAGGTCGTTGGCGCACATCAGCGCGTCGATGTCGGGCACCCGCCGCAGCAGCGTCGCCACCGCGCGACGGCCCTCCGCGCGGTAGAAGTCGCCGATCTCCACCAGCTTCTCCTCGTACGGCAGGCCGACCGCCGCCAGCGCCTCCCGATAGGCGGCGCCGCGGGCGGCTCCCGGCACGGTGTCGAGCGGGCCGTTGACCATGCCGATCCGGCGGCGGCCGAGCATGTGCAGGTGGTCGATGGCGAGCCTGACGCCGGTACGCGAGTCCGCGCGTACGTTGTCGACCGGCGTCCCGTCGGGCACCGAGCCGATGATCACGACGGGCGCCCTGGCGGTGGCCAGCATCCGCAGGTGCGTCTCGGTGACGCGCAGCGGGCTCATGATCAGTCCGTCGACGTAGCGCTCGCCGAGGCTGTGCAGCACGTCGATCTCGTCGGCGGCGACGGCGTCGGTCGAGTGCAGGACGAGCCGGTAGCCCGCCGCCTTGAGCACGGGCTGGATCTCGCGCAGCATGGCCAGGTAGGCCGGGTTGCCGATGTCGGCCATGGCGAAGGCGACCTGGTGCGTGCGGCGCGACTTGAGCGACCTGGCCACGGCGTTGCGCACGTAACCGAGCTCGTCGGCGGCGGCCATCACCTTGCGCACGGTCTCCTGCCTGGTCGGCAGGCCGTTCAGCACCCGCGAGACCGAGGCGATGGAGACGCCCGCGCGCTCGGCGATCGTGGTGATCGTGGGTCCGTCGGCCAAGGCTGTCCCTCCATGCGCGTCGAACGCTTCCTAAAATCGCTGTAAACGTTTACGGCGTGTGGGACATGAAACATGCACGTTACGTACGGGGTCAAGTCACGATCGCATAACGCGAGGTCAAGGGACCTGCCTGGCTCCATCCAGAGCCAGGCAGGTGCCTAACGGGGTCAGGTCGGGGACGAGGGGCGGGGACGGGGGCGAGGGGCGGGGGCGAGGGGCGGGGACGGGATGGGATGGGATGGGGATTCCGGTCGGGAAGCCCGTACCGGATCAGGTCAGCGCGAGTCGGCCGGGACGCGGACGGGGACGCGGTTCAGGGCGCGGATGGCCGGGGCACCCGCGAGGGCGACCGCGGCGGCGAGCAGGGCCGGGACGATCAGCGCGAACCGCAACGTCCAGGACTCCGCGAGATAACCGAGCAGCGCGGGCCCTACCAGCAGCCCGCTGTAGCCGAACGCCGTCACCAGCGCCAGCGCGCGGCCGACCCGGCTGCCCGCCGCGCCCACCGCGCTGAAAATCACCGGTACGACGGTGGCCAGCCCGACGCCCACGAGCGCCCAGCCGGACCACGCGCACACCACCTGGAGCGCGTCAGCGGTGAGCGGAGCGACGAGGACGAGTGCGTACCCGCAGGTGGCGAGCACGCCGGCGAGCTGGATCGTGCGCACCGAGCCGAGACGCGCCCGGATCGGGTCGCCCAGCAGCCGCACCGTCGTCATGGCCACCGCGAAGATCGTGTAGGCGATCGGCGCGGCGGCCGGGTCGGTGTGCAGGACCCAGCGGGCGTGCAGGGCGGCCCAGTCGATGGCGGCGCCCTCGCTCAGGTGCCCGGCGAAGGCGGCCAGGCCCAGCAGAGCCACCAGCCCCCAGCGCAGCGGGGTGCTCCCGGTCGCGCTCTCGTCCTGGGTGACGTGCTGGGGCGGGTCCGGCAGCAGCAGCCGCGCCGCCGGAACGTACAGGAACGGCACCACGATCGCCGCCGCGACCAGCAGCGCCTGCGGGTCCACGCCGACCTTCAGCGCCCCGGCGGTCAGCGCGCCGCCGACGGCGCCGCCCAGACTCCACGTGCCGTGGAAGGCCGAGATGATCGGCCGGCCGTAGACGCGCTCGACCTCGACCGAGTGGGAGTTCATGGCCACCTCGGCCACTCCCAGGCCGATCCCGAGCACCACGGCCAGAATGGCCAGCGCCGGGTAGGAGGGAGCCAGAGCGGGGCCGAGCAGGACGGCCGCCGACAATGGGCCGCCGACCCAGCAGACGACCCTGCTCGACCACCTGTCCACCAGCGGCCCCGCCACCAGCATCGACACCAGCGCGCCGGCCGAGACCAGCAGCAGGACGCTGCCGAGCCGGGCCGGTCCGAGATCCAGGCGGTCGTTGAGCGACGGCAGACCCGCCGCCCACAGGCCCATCACGAACCCACTGAGAAAGAAGAAGGAGAAGACTGCGATACGGGCGCGCTTGGCGTCACTTTTGTTCACGGCTAGAGCATAATAACCCGGATGAGGCTTCGACAATGGTGATGAATGGGGCAACGACGAGCGCCGGCCTGCGCGCGTACAACCGAGTGCGGCTGTTGCGGGCCGTGCACGACTGCGGCGCGACCCGCACCCGCTCCCGTCTCACCCAGGACCTGGCGCTGGCCCGCGGCACGGCCTCGGTGCTGGTCAGCGGCCTGGCCGAGGACCGGTTGCTGCACGAGGAGCCGTCCGCGGAGCACGTCAGGGGACGGCCCACGCAGGTGCCGGGCCCGCATCCCGAGGGGCCGCTGGCGCTGGCCGTGGACCTACGAGAGGACTCGTGGGAGGTCGCGGCCTGCGAGCTGGGCGGCCGCGTCACCGTCCTGGACGTACGGCGCCACGACGGCACGCCGGAGGGGGCCCTGGGGCCGCTCGGTGAGGTGCTGCGCGGGCAGCTCGGACGCCTCGGGTCCCGGGTGATCGGGGTGGGCGTCGCGGTGGCGGGGCCGGTGCGCGACGGCGGCCTGGTGGACGTGGCCCACCTGCGCTGGCGCTCGGTGGACGTGCCCGCCCTGCTCGGCCTCGGCGACGCGGTGCCCGGCGGCGGGCCGCGGGTGGGCAACGACACGGCCTTCGCGGCCTTGGCGGAGGCGCGGCGGGGACGCTTGCGCGGGATTGGGGTGGGGCTGCACATCCACGTGGACTTCGACCTCGGCGGCGTGCTGGTGGTGGAGGGACGGCCGCTGGAAGGGGCCGGCGGGATGGGCGCGGAGTTCGGGCACATGCCGCTTACGGGCGGCGACGCGCTCTGCATGTGCGGCGCGCGTGGCTGCTGGGGGCTGGAGGTGGGGGCGAACGCGCTCCTGCGCCACATGGGCCTGGCGTACGGCGGCGGGCAGGGCCGCGACGACGCCCGCCGCATCCTCGCCACCGCCGAAGCAGGCACAGAAGCAGGCAGCGGGACGGGCGGCGGCACCAGCGGAGACACAAGCGGCGGGACGGGTGGCGGCCAGGCCCCGACCCGGGATGACCACACGGGCGGCGGGGCGGCGCTGCGCGCGGTCAGGACGAACGCGCAGGCGCTGGGCCGGGGACTGGCGGCGCTGGTGAACGCGCACGATCCGGCGGTGGTGACCCTGTCCGGTCTGGGCGTCGACCTGTACGACCGGGCCCTGCCCACCCTCATGGAGTCGTTCGGCCGTGGCCTGATGACGATTCGCCACGAACGGCCGCCCGTGATCGCCCCCTCGGCCCTGGGCTGGCAGGGTCCGCTGGTCGGCGCCATGGAGTCGGTGTTCGACATGTTCCTCACCGTCTCCGGCGTCGAATCCTGGCGCGGCAGCACGTGACGGATGGATCGAACTCGGCCCCGTGAAGCGATGGGAAGCCTTGATCCAGCATCCTGCTCCTTCCCCCGAAGAGCACCCCCATGTCGTCATGGTACGCGTGCATACCCCCTGACCTGCAACAACCCGGCTTCGCCGGAGCGTTGCCGGACCGATCGGGGCCCTCGCGACACGCCCGAACGCCGAATGTGACGGATACCACGCGCAAGGGCGGAAACCACCCACCCAAGCCGGGATCTCGCCGAGCCGGCGTCCCGGGAGGGGCGGCACCGCGCGCCGACCTGCGGCTCCGCCGAGCCGACGGCGCACGGGCGGGGAGCTCCATGACCTGGTCAGAGACCGTTTCGCGGGCCTCGAAGGCGGTCTCGCCCGGTGAGCGGGCTACGGTGAGGAGAACCTCGTGGTCGGCGGCATGGGCGCCAGCGGAGGCACGCTCGCGCGGGACGTGGCGGGCGCCGAGACAGCCGCTCCGGCATGGCGCACACGCTGAGCGGGCGCTTTTCGCAACACGAACCGCTGGTATCCGCCATGATTAGCCACTGCACCACGGGTTACAGAATCCCCGACCCCAAACTCCCCTAGGAGAACCGAGATGGCACTTCCGACTCTCACCCCCGAGCAGCGCAAGGCGGCTCTGGAGAAGGCCGCGGAGGCACGCGCGGCCCGCACCGCCCTGCTGGGCAAGGTCAAGGCCGGCGAGCTGTCCTTCGCGCAGCTGCTGGAGCGCGACGACGACATCGCCAAGAAGATCAAGGTGTCGCAGGCCCTGCGCGCCGTCAAGGGCGTCGGCCCGGCCAAGGCCACCGCGCTCATGGAGGAGGCCGGCGTCGACGAGAAGCGCCGCCTCGGCGGCCTGGGCGCCCAGCAGCGCAAGAAGCTGGTCGACGCGCTCGGCTGACCACCGGGCGGCCAGGTCCGCGCGGAACGCCGCGCGGACCGGCCGGCGCCCTGGACGTACCCGGCGTCCAGGAGTAGAAGCCGTCCAGGAGTTCAAGCCGTCTAGAAGTACAGCCTGTGTCAGGACCGCAGATAGGCGAGTACGGCCAGCACGCGCCGATGCTGATCGCTGTCGTCGGCGTACAGTCCGAGCTTGCTGAAGATGCTCCTGATGTGCTTCTCCACGGCCCCGTCGCTGATGACCAGCTGCCTGCCGATGGCCGGATTGGACTTGCCCTCGGCCATCAGCCCGAGCACTTCCCGCTCCCGCGGCGTCAGCTGGGCCAACGGGTCGTCCCTGCGCCTGCGCACCATCAATTGGGACACCACCTGAGGATCGAACACGGTCCCGCCGGCGGCGACCCGCCGCAGGCCCTCCATGAATTCGTCCACGTCCACGACCCGGTCCTTCAGCAGGTAGCCCACCGCGCCTCGGGCATCGGCCAGCAGGTCGTCGGCGTAGGAGACCTCGACGTACTGCGACAGGATCAGCACCGGCGCCCCCGGAACCCGGCGGCGCGCCTCCACGGCGGCCCTGAGCCCCTCGTCGGTGAACGACGGCGGCATCCGCACGTCGACCACGGACACGTCCGGCCGATACTCGGCCACCGCCTTGACGAGACCGTCGCCGTCACCCGCCGTCGCGACCACCTCGCAGCCGAACTCCTCCAACAACCTGACCAGGCCCTCCCTGATCAGAACCGCGTCATCGGCCACGACTACCCGCACGGCACCTCCGCTACGATCACCGTCGGCCCGCCGTCCGGTGACTGCACGGCCAGCTCCCCGTCGACCGCGCGGAGCCGGTCGGCCAGACCGGCGAGACCATGTCCCTTGGCGACGTGCGCGCCGCCGACCCCATCATCCCCGATGGTGAGCATGAGAATGTCACCGATGTGGACGAGCTGGATCGTGCAGATGGTGGCGCGGCTGTGCTTGGCGACGTTCGTGAGCGTCTCGGCGACGACGTAGTAGATGGCGTTCTCGACGGAGGCCTGGTAACGCCGGACGGTCTGCACGTCGAGATCGACCGGGATGGTGCAGCGTCCGGCGAGGGCGGCCAGGGCCGGGGCGAGGCCGCGGTCCGACAGGATGGGCGGCGCGATGCCGCGTGACAGGGCGCGCAGCTCGTCGAGCGTCTCGCGGGTGGCAGTGATCGCCGAGCTGATCGTGGCCTGCGCGGCGTCGGGGTCGCGCTGCATCTGCCGCTGGGCCCTGGACAGCTCCATGGCCAGCGAGACCAGCCGCTGCTGCGGGCCGTCGTGGATGTCGCGCTCCAGCTTGCGCAGCGCGTTGGCCTCGGCGGAGACGGCCGCGGCCCGGCCCTCGGCCAGGTCGTCGATGCGCTCCTGCAGCTCGGCAACCCCGGTCAGCAACGCCCGGCCGACCCCGGCGCGCAGCAGCGCGGCGCCGCGCACCATGAACGGCAGGATGAGCAGGCCGAGCAGACCGAGCACGACGTAGAAGGCCGAGTTGACCCAGTAGGACTGCTCGAACCCGAGCAGCTGGGGCAGCTCTTCGTTGCCGGGGATGCGCGAGGTGACGACCCCCCACAGCGGGTAGGTCAGCCCGGCGATCGGTATCGCCCAGAACACCACGGTCAGCACGAACGACACGATGGCGAGGGGGAAGTTGAAGATCCCGTGCAGCAGGTCGAGCCATGACTGCCCGCTGGTCAGCGGGTTCACCAGCCGGCGGAACCGGCCCGCGCCCGCCGGCGCCGGCTTGTAGCGCGGGCGCACCGGAGGGCGCTTGAGCACGTCGGAGAGCCAGCCGCGCTCCGCGTCCGCGAACCCCCTGGCGATCATGAGCGTCCCCGCGAGGAGGGGCACGCCGATCCATACGACCGCCGTGCCCACGCCGGCGGCCATGCCGGCGATCAGCAGCACGAAGGCGATGACGGCCGTGGGGAAGCCGACCAGCGTGTAGCGCGTGTCCAGGAGGACACGTCTCATGAGGGAGCGCATGGCGTTCACGGTACGACTGTGCCATGCCCGGATCGACCCTGTGCGCAGGTACATGGCGGTAGGGCCTGCCCTACCTCCCATGGTGGTGCGATCTTCCCGCAAGAGGGCGGCTCACGGCACTGTGCCCAGCCGCCCGCGACGGAAGTCTTGAGGCCTCACGTCCACACGAATCGAGGCCCCCATGACCGCGTTGCTCGACCATCCGGCGGCCCTGCCTGAGGCCGCCGCACCGGTCCGCCCCGCCCCGGCGGCGCGGGCGACGGTCAGGGACCCGTTCATCGACCTCCTGCGGGTGTTCGGCATGGCGCTGGTGGTGCTGCAGCACTGGACGATCCCGGTGCTCGCCTTCGACGGCACCCGCCTGACCACCGGCAACGCCCTGGCGACGCCGGGCGTCTGGGTGGTGACCTGGATCAGCCAGGTGATGCCGCTGGTGTTCTTCGCGGGCGGCGCCGCCAACGCGATCAGCTTCGGCCGGGCGGCGCACGGCGGTCCGCAGTGGCTCGTCACCCGGCTGCGCCGGCTGGCTTGGCCGCTCCTGCCGCTGGCCGCGGTCTGGATCCCGCTCCCCCAGTTGCTGCTCACGCTGGGCGTGCCCGCGCAGCCGCTGCAGGTGGGCGCGCAGCTCACCGGGCAGCTCCTGTGGTTCCTCGCCGTCTACCTGATCGCGGTCACGGCCACGCCGTACATGATGAGCCTGCACGACCGGTACGGCCTGCGCGTCCCCGCCGTGCTGGCGGCCGGAGCGGTGCTGACGGACGTGGCGCGGTTCTCGACGGGGGTCGACGCGCTGGGCTACCTCAACATCGTGTTCGTCTGGCTGGCGGTGCACCAGCTCGGTTTCCGGTACGCCGAGGGACGGCTGACCCGCCCCGGCCTGATGGCGATCGGCGGGTTCGGGGCCGCGGCGCTGCTCGTGGCGTTCGGCCCGTACCCGGGCAGCATGATCGGCCTGCCCGGCGCCGAGATGTCGAACATGGCCCCGCCCACACTGGCCATGCTGGCCGTCTCGATCGGCCAGATCGGGCTGGCCACGCTGCTGCGGCCGTGGATCCTGCGGCTGCGGACCGGCAAGCTGCTCGCCTGGGCGGGGCCGCGCATCATGACCGCCTATCTGTGGCACATGCCGGCACTGTTCGCGGTCACCGGCGTGGTCGTCGTCGGTCTCGGCATCGACACGCCGGCGCCGGGCGGCCTGGCCTGGTTCGCCGGGTGGCCGATCTGGTTCGGGGCGCTCTGCCTGGTGATGTGGCCGCTGCTGAAGGGCTTCTCCCGGTTCGAGGAGCCGCCCGCGCTGCCGTACGGGAAGGCCACCTGGCGTAGCGCGCTCACGTCGGCGGCGCTGGTCGGCGGCGGGCTGCTGGGGCTGACCGCGGCGGGGTTCGCGCCCGGCAACACGCCGTTCCTGGCGGCCCTGGCGATCCTGGGCGGGCTGCTGCTCACCGGCCCGAAGGCCCGCGTGTGACGCGCGCGTGAGGATGCGGAAACATGATGGTCACGCGAATCCTCTAAGAATGCAGTTCTATGACGCTCATCCAGCCTGTGTCCGAGACCGACCTGCCCGCCGTCGCCGAGATCTACGCGCACTATGTGACGGAGTCGGTGGCCACCTTCGACGAGACACCCCTCGACGTCGAGGCGTGGCGGCTGAAGGCGGCGGCGATCGCCGAGGCGGGCCTGCCGTTCCTGGTGGCCAAGCAGGAGGACGGCGGGGTGCTGGGGTTCGCCTATTGCGGGCGTTACCGCCCCAAGCCCGCCTACCGGCACACCGTGGAGGACACGATCTACCTCTCGCCGGGGGCGACCGGGCGCGGGCTGGGACGGCTGCTGCTCGGCGAGCTGATCGCCCGCACCGGTGAGACCGACGCCCGGCAGATGATCGCGGTGATCGCCGACGGCGGTGACCCGGCCTCGCTGAAGTTGCACGCGGCGTTCGGATTCGCGGAGGCGGGCCGGCTGAAGTCGGTCGGTTTCAAGCACGGGCGATGGATCGACACCATCCTTTACCAGCTCGAACTGCCCTAACCCACGGGGATCGGGGGCCGTCGCGCCGGCTCGGGTTCGAGCATTCGGCAAACTTCGGCAGGATAGAGGGTGTGAGCCTCCTCGTTGACCGACTGCCGGAAGAGATCGACGCCGACCCGGACGCTATTTTCGACGCGTTCGTCTCCTGGAACTCCGAACGGGGGCTCACGCTCTATCCCGCCCAGGAGGAGGCGCTCATCGAAGTCGTCTCCGGGAGCAACGTGATCCTGTCCACCCCGACGGGCTCCGGCAAGAGCCTGGTCGCGGCGGGCGCCCACTTCGCCGCGCTGACCAGGGACGTACGCACGTTCTACACCGCGCCGATCAAGGCGCTGGTGTCGGAGAAGTTCTTCGACCTCGTCTCCGTCTTCGGCACCGAGAACGTCGGCATGATGACCGGCGACGCCAGCGTCAACCCGGGCGCCCCGATCATCTGCTGCACGGCCGAGATCCTGGCCAACGTCGCGCTGCGCGACGGCGCGGCGGCCGACATCGGCCAGGTCGTCATGGACGAGTTCCACTTCTACGCCGAGCCCGACCGGGGCTGGGCGTGGCAGGTGCCGCTGCTGGAGCTGCCGAACGTCCAGTTCATCCTGATGTCGGCCACGCTCGGCGACGTCGCGATGTTCGAGCGCGACCTGACCCGGCGCACCGGCCGGCCCACCTCGGTCGTCAAGCACACCGAGCGGCCGGTGCCGCTGATCTACTCCTACCGGATGACGCCCCTCCACGAGACGCTGGAGGAGATGCTCCGCACCGGCCAGGCGCCGGTCTACGTCGTGCACTTCACCCAGGCCGCCGCCATGGAGCGGGCGCAGTCCCTGATGTCGATCAACATGTCGACGAAGGCCGAGAAGGAGGCCATCGCCACGCTGATCGGCGGCTTCCGCTTCACCACCCGGTTCGGCCGCGCCCTGTCCCGCCTCGTACGCCACGGCATCGGCGTCCACCACGCCGGGATGCTGCCCAAATACCGGCGGCTGGTGGAGCGGCTGGCCCAGGCCGGCCTGCTGAAGGTCATCTGCGGCACCGACACCCTCGGTGTCGGCGTCAACGTGCCGATCCGCACCGTGCTGTTCACCGCGCTGTCGAAGTACGACGGCAACAAGGTGCGCCGCCTGCGCGCCCGCGAGTTCCACCAGATCGCCGGCCGGGCCGGGCGGGCCGGCTTCGACACCATCGGCTACGTCGCCTGCCAGGCACCCGAGCACGACATCGAGAACGCCAAGGCGCTGGCGAAGATCGGCGACGACCCGAAGCGGCGGCGCGGCTACGCCCGCAAGAAGCCGCCGGAGGGCTTCGTCGGCTGGAGCGAGGAGACCTTCGAGAAGCTGCAGACCGCCGAGCCGGAGCCGCTCAACTCCCGGTTCAAGGTCACCAACGCCATGCTGCTCGCGGTCATCAACCGGCCCGGCGACTGCTTCCAGGCGATGAAGCACCTGCTCACCGACAACCACGAGGACCGCAAGTGGCAACGGCGGCACATCAGCCAGGCCATCGCCATCTACCGGTCGCTGCTCGCGGGCGGCATCGTGGAGCAGCTCACGGAGGCCGACGAGCAGGGCAGGCGGGCCAGGCTGACGATCGACCTGCAGGAGGACTTCGCGCTCAACCAGGCGCTGTCCACCTTCGCGCTGGCCGCCTTCGACCTGCTCGACCACGATTCGCCGAGCTACGCCCTCGACATGGTGTCGATCGTGGAGTCCATCCTCGACGACCCGCGCCAGATCCTGTCGGCTCAGCTGAAGAAGGCCAGGGGCGAGGCGGTCGCGCAGATGAAGGCCGACGGCATCGAGTACGAGGAGCGGATGGAGCAGCTGGCCGAGGTCATGTACCCGATGCCGCTGGACGATCTGCTGCTCGGGGCCTATGAGACCTACCGGCACGGGCATCCGTGGGTGGGCGACTACACGGTCAGCCCGAAGAGCGTGGTGCGCGACATGTACGAGCGGGCGATGACGTTCGCCGACTACATCCAGTTCTACGAGCTGGCCAGGTCGGAGGGCACGGTGCTGCGCTACCTGGCCGACGCCTACCGGACGCTGTCGCGCACGGTCCCCGAGCACCTCAAGACCGAGGACCTGATCGACCTGATCGAGTGGCTGGGCGAGCTGGTCAGGCAGGTCGACTCCTCACTGATCGACGAGTGGGAGCAGCTGGCCAACCCCGAGGAGGCGCTGGAGCGCAACGCGCAGCTGGAGGCCAAGGTCCGGCCGGTCACCGCCAACACGCGGGCCTTCCGGGTGCTGGTGCGCAACGCGATGTTCCGCCTGGTCGAGCTCTGCGCCATCGAGAAGGAGGACGAGCTGGGAGAGCTGGCGCCCGACGTCGACTGGGGCGCGGCGCTCGACGCCTACTACGCCGACCACGAGGAGATCTTCACCGACGCCGACGCGCGGGGTCCCGCGTTGCTGCGCATCGAGGAGGAGGACGGCCTGTGGAAGGTGCGCCAGACCATCAAGGACCCGGCCGGTGACGGCGACTGGGGCATCGACGCGCAGATCGACCTGGCCGGCTCCGACGAGGAGGGCCGCGCGGTGGTGCACGTGCAGGGTCTGAACAGACTGTGAGATATCTCAACAGATGGTGAGATAGCCGTGTGCCGGAGCGGACTGGCAAGGGCGCTCCGGCACACGCGCGTTCCTCAAGTCTCCGATAGATAAGTTCGTCATAAGGTCATGACAATGTCTCAAGATCGGGACATTTGGCGGGAGTCCTGCCGCAGGCGTCGATCCGGCGATCATGGGACAAAATATCCGAATGAGCGATGAAGAGAACCGACGAGTGCTCGGTCTGCTCGCCCAGGACGACACTCTCCGGGCGTTCGCCTCGCTGGTCCTCGGTGCCACCGACGGGCTGTCGCCGAAGGTCCTCGCCCGGCTGGCCGCCGGTGGGCTGGCCGTGCGGGACGAGGACGGCGCGTGGCGGGCGGCGCCGGAGAAGTTCCGCGAGCTGCTCCGGGCACGGGCCGCCGAGCCCTCGGACACGGTCGGCGCCGAGGAGCGGCTGCTCCGGACGTTCCTGGTGGACGGGCGGCTGACGACCATGCCCACGAAGCGGGACAAGAAGCTCGTGGTGCTGCGCTACATCTCGCGGGTGTTCGAGCCCGGCGTGCGTTATCCGGAGAAGGACGTGAACGTGGCGCTGCGGGCCTTCCACGATGACTACGCGGCATTGCGCCGCTATCTGGTGGACGAGGACCTGCTGTCGAGGCACGACAACGTCTACTGGCGCAGCGGCGGGCCGGTGGAGCTCTAACAGCTCTAGCGGCAACAGCTCTAGCGGCGCAGGTTGCTGGTCCAGGCGTCGATCTTGGCCTGCCACCGCGCGTGGTCCTCAGGGCGGCCCGGGACGCCGGGCCGGGTCTGCCAGGGCAGCGGCCCCGGCTCCGGCCGGTACTCCACCCCGATCGCCGACAGCCGTGGCAGGTGGGCCGCCAGCCGCAGGCGGAAGTCGGCCAGGTCCCGGGCGGGCGGGCTCCACACCGTCTCCGCGAACGCCGCCACCCTCGGGAAGGCCATGTAGTCCATGCGCCGGTTGGAGTCGATCAGCTCGCTCCACAGGCCGCACTGCGACCCGAGGACCCGCGCCCCGGCCGGATCGTCACGCAACTCCCCCGGAACCGGGTCGAAGGCATACACGTCCTCCAGCGTCAGCACGGTCCCGAACGGCACCGGCTCGTCCTCCCCCGGCCCCTGCCGGTAGTCGAAGTAGACGGAGGTGTTGGGGCAGGTGATCACGTCGTGCCCGGAGCGGGCCGCCGACACCGCGCCCAGGTCGCCGCGCCAGGAGGCCACCACGGCGCCCGGCGCGAGACCGCCTTCCAGGATCTCGTCCCAGCCCACCAGCCGGCGGCCGCGCTCGGCCAGATAGTCGTCGAAGCGGCGGATGAACCAGCTCTGCAGCTCCTCCTCATCCCGCAGCCCGAGCTCGCGGATGCGGCGCCGCGCGGCGGGGCTGTCGCGCCACTGGTCCTTGCGGCACTCGTCGCCGCCGACGCACACGTACGGGCTCGGGAACAGCTCCAGCACCTCGTCGAAGACGTTCTGGAAGAAGGTGATCGTGCTGTCCTCGACGTTCAGCACGTTCACCCCGACGCCCCAGGTGGTGCGCACCTCCAGCGGGGTGTCGAGGTTGCCCAGCTCGGGGTAGGCGGCGATGGCGGCCTGGGTGTGGCCGGGCAGGTCGATCTCGGGCACGACGGTGACGTGCCGGCGCGCCGCGTAGGCCACGATCTCCCGGATGTCGTCCTGCGTGTAGTAGCCGCCGTGCGGGCGGCCGTCCATGGCGCCGTTCCAGCCGGTCTGGCTCTCCTTGCGCCAGGCGCCCACCTCGGTCAGCCGGGGGTAGCGCTTGATCTCCAGGCGCCAGCCCTGGTCGTCGGTGAGGTGCAGGTGCAGCACGTTGAGCTTGTGCAGGGCCATCAGATCGATGAAGCGCAGCACCTCATGCTTGGTCATGAAATGTCGGGCGACGTCGAGGATGCAGCCGCGCCACCCGAACCTCGGCTCGTCCTCGATCAGGACGGCGGGCAGCACCAGCGGCCCGCCCGCCGACGCCTTCCTGAACGCGGCGGGCGGGAGCAGCTGCCGCAGGCTCTGCGCGCCGTAGAACACCCCCGCCGGGCCGCCGCCCTCGATCACCACGCCTTCGTCGGCCACACTCAGCCGGTAGGCCTCGGGCGGCAGATCGTCGCGGAGCCCGAGCGTGATCGTTCCCGAGCCCGGCCCCGGCAGCAGCTCCCCGCCGACGACCGGGCTCAGCTCGCCCCGCAACCAGGAGGCGACCTCGCCCAGCGGCGGCGACGCCGTCACCGAGGTCTCCCGATCGAGGACGAAGCGCCCCTGCCGGATCTCGTACCGGACGGGCTTGGGAACGATCATGAGCTCTCTTCCTACTGGCAGGTTATGGAAGCGTCGGCGAAGTCGGCGTGGTCGGAGGTGGCGTTGTCGCCGCCGTTGGTCGCGACCAGCCGGACGTACGTGGCGCCCGTCACGGACGCGGTGACCTTCCTGGCGGGTTGCGCGCCGGTGACGACGCCCGAGTGGGCGACCCGGCCGCCGTCGGCCCATACTTCGAGGTCGGCCGAGCCCGCCTGGCCCACCTCGTCGTCGATCCCGGCCTGGAACTCAACGGTCGAGCAGCGGCCGGCGGTGTAGAACTCGATGTCGGCGGGCGCGTGGGCACCGAGCCCCTTGGCGTACGTGACCCCTTCGATGGTGATCGGCTTGCCGTCTCCGGCGACCTTGTCGCCGTTGCTGGTGTCCTTCTCGACCGGGCCGAAGTAGTTGGCGACGCGGGTCCAGGGCAGGTCACTCAGGTACGTCCGGCCGGAGCCGGGCGCCCGCGCGACCTTGACGACGGCGGTGGCCGCGGACTTGGCGGCGGTGGCCGTGACCTCGTAGTCCCTGAGCTCGGCTCCGGAGGGCGGAGTGACCCCCCACTTCACGGTGAACGTCTCGCCGCCGTCCAGCCGCCCGGATTTGGTGGCCGTCCGCGCCCTGGCCCGCCACCCCTCAGGTACGGCCAGCGCCACCTCGACGTCGCGCAGCCGGTCCGTGCCCCCGGTGTTGGCGACCCGGGTGACGACCTCCCGCTCCTTGCCCGGCTCCAGCACGGACGGGTGATCGTCGCCCAGGAGTCCCGGGTCCACCTCCACCAGCACGGCGGGCGGGGCCTTCTCCCGGCTCTGGCTCACCCGGTAGAGCACGGACCCGTGAGCGGGCACCTGGGCCGCCAGGGCGCCCTCCGTGGTCGTGACCGCGCCGGTCCACAGCTCCTCGACCCGGTAGCGGGCGGGCTTCAGCTGGGTGGAGATCGTCGCCGCCCGGTCGCTCTCGTTGAACAGCAGGATCGCCTGATCCCCGTTCGCCAGGGGCTTCGACAGCACGTGGTACCAGCCGTCGGAGGTCACCAACCGGCCCGGCACGCCCAGCGCGTCCTGGTCGACGGCGATCACCTTGGGGTTGGCGACGATCGCCGGCGGCGCCTTGGCCGGGTCGACCTGGAGGATGAGCGGGGCGGCGCCGACGGCCCAGAGGCCGACCTGGGTGCGGTACTCGGCGTCGGTCATGCCGCCCCGGCCCGCCTGGACCAGGTCGGGGTCGGCCGAGCTGCCCGGACCCGCGTACTGGACCCTGAGCTGGTTGGTCTCCCAGACGTCGACCATGGTCGCGTAGCTGTCAGGGAGGGGCTTGTTGTAGACGTTGGTCCGCCAGGTGGTGGCCTTGGCCTCCTTGCCCCACAGCCACGGCACGGTGCTGCCGTCCTCGTTGTTCATGGCGAACTCGATCGCGTCGCCGAGCGCCTGGCGCATGCGCGGGTAGAGGGTCTGGGCGATCTGCTGGACGTTCTGGCCGGGGAAGTCGGCGGTGGGGACGTTGCACCAGTCGTACTTGACGTAGTCGACGCCCCAGCCCTTGACCTGCTCGGCGTCGGCGGCCTCGCTCTTGTAGGAGCCGGCGCCGCCGCCGGAGCACGCCTTGGTGCCCGCCGACAGGCTCAGGCCGAGCTTGAGCCCCTTGCCGTGCAGGTAGTCGGCCAGCGCCTTGACGCCGGAGGGGAAGCGGGTGGCGTCGGGGGCCAGGGCGCCGCCCGTACGCTGGGCGGCCAGCCAGCAGTCGTCCAGGATGACGTGGTCGTAGCCGGCCGGGGCGAGCGCGGCCAGGCTGTCGGCCGCCTGCCGTACGGACGCCTCCGAGACGGAGCAGCCGAGCGTACGGCTGCTCCAGCCCATGGGCGGCCCTTGCGGGGCGGCGTCGGCGTTGCCGGGTAACGGGACGAAGGGCAGGGCGATGAGGGCCGCCGCGAGGGCGGCCGTGGTTGTGCGCATGGGGGTCCCGTCAGGCTGGGTGGAGCGCCGGATCGCCGGGCTCGATGACGAAGGAGCCGGAGGTGTAGGCGGGGGCGTAGGGCTCGGTGACGCGGGACAGCGAGCGGAAGTCGACCTTCATCTCCTGATCGGTGAGCTTGGCCCGCACGTAGCCGCGGCGGCCGTTGAAGAACTTGACGTGCGGGTTCTCCTCGAGCAGGACCTGCGTGTTCGGGTACTCGTCGAAGCCGTTGCCGGAGCTGGTGACCGAGGTGGTGACGAGCTCGACGGCGACCGACTTGGAGGCGGGGTCCTGGTAGTCGCGCTTGATCTCGCCCGCCCAGTGGGAGTGCACGTCGCCGGTGAGCACGACGCCGTTGCGCTTGTAGTCGTCGATGGCGGCGGCCAGGCGGTTGCGGGAGGCGACGTAGCCGTCCCAGCCCTCGTTTGAGTAGCCCTTGCCCTCGCCGTTGGTCCAGTCCATCTCCATGAAGAAGACCTGCTGGCCGAGCAGGTCCCAAGTGGCCTTCGAGCCGCGCAGCTCGCCGTCGAGCCAGGATTCCTGGGCGGCGCCGAGGATGGTCCGGTTGGGGGCGAACCGCTCCTGGCAGTCGGCGCCGACGGTGCCGCTCTTACCGGTACAGGCGTAGATGTCGCGGTACTGCCGGGTGTCTAACAGGTGCAGGTTGGCGATCGCGCCCCAGCGGATGCTCCGATACAGCTTGAGCGACGACCCGTCCGGCTTCTGGGCGCGGCGCAGCGGCATGTTCTCGTAGTACGCCTGGAAGGCGGCCGCCCGGCGGGCCAGGAAGGGCGGGTCGGGCTGCTCGGGCACGTCGCCGGCCCAGGCGTTCTCGATGTCGTGGTCGTCCCACACCACCACCCAGGGGGCGATGGCGTGGGCCAGCTGAGACTCCGGGTCAGCCTTGTGCTGGGCGTGCCTGAGCCGGTATCCGGCCAGGTCGAAGCACTCTCCCCCGGCCTGGTCGCGGACCGGGTACTTGTAGTCGCCGTACTCGTAGATGTAGTCGCCGAGGAAGGCGATCAGATCGGGCTGGTCCTCGGCCATCCTCCGGTAGGGGGTGAACCAGCCGGTCTGGTAGTCGGCGCAGGAGGTGAACGACAGGTTGAGCGCGCGGCTGCGGGTGCCGCGGGCGGGGCTGGTCAGGGTGCGGCCGACCTGGGAGATCTCGCCGGCGGCCTTGAAGCGGTAGAAGTACTCGGTGCCGGGGCTCAGGCCGTCGAGCTCGACGTGGACGCTGTGGGCGGCCTCAGGCCGAGCGAGGTCGGCGCCGTGCCGTACGACGTGGCGGAAGTTCTCGTCCTTGGCGAGCTGCCATTCGACGGGTACGGGACGCGACGGCATGCCGCCCAGCCCGTCGAGGGCCACGGGGTCCATGGCCAGGCGGGTCCACAGGACCACGCCGTCGGGGGCCGGCTCGCCGGAGGCGACGCCGAGCTGGAAGGGGTCGGAGATCGGGGCACGGCGGGCCGCCGCGCGCACGGGTGAGGTACCCAGTGCGGCGGTCAGGCCCAGTCCGGCGCCCCCAGCGAGGAGTGAGCGCCGGCTGATCATTTGATGGTCGCGTTCCCTTCCGTGACGGCCTGGTCCGCGGCCTGCTTGGGGTCGAGCTTGCCGAGGTACATCTCGTTGAAGATCTGGTTGAGCTTGGTCTCGAAGCCGGTGAACCCGGTGGTGACGGGCAGCGGGAACGTGGTGCCCTTCGACTCCTCGACGAACGGGGAGACGTCGATCTTCTTGGTCTTCTGCCAGTAGTCGACGTAGCCCTGGGTGAGCCCGTTGAGCGCGGGGAAGATGTAGCCGTCGGCGGCCATCAGCTTCTGCGGCTCCTCGCTGCCGAGGTAGGCGGCCAGCTTCATGGCCTCCTGGGGGTGCTTGCTCTTGGCGTACACGGCCTCCGCCAGGCCGTTGAGGTTGACCGCGCGGCCGGTCGGGCCCTCGGGCATGAGGGCGACGCCCACCTCGAAGTTGGCCTCCGGCGCGACGTAGGGCAGCAGCGCGTTGTTGGCGGGGAACATCGCCACCTCGCCCGCCTTGAACATGTCGGTGATCTTGCCGGTCGGCGGGTTCGTCTGGGTCGCGGGCGGCGAGACGTGATACTTGTTCACCAGGTCGACGCCGAACCGCAGGGCCTGCACGGAGGCGTCGTCGTTGAAGGTGTACTTGCCGAACGGCTGGTCGAGCAGCTTGCCGCCGTTGGAGTTGACCCAGTTCATCCACTGGGTCTGATAGTGATTCCAGGACGCGAAGCCGTAGGTCTTGACCTTGGCCGGGTCGAAGCCGGGGTCCTCGGGGTGCTTGCCGGCCTCGTCGACTGTCAGCTTGCGCGCGGTCTCCAGGAACGTGCCGGAGCCGTCGGGCTTCCAGGTGAGGCTGGCCGGCATCTCGACACCGGCCTTCTTGAACAGATCCTTGTTGTAGAGCAGGCCGACGATGCCCCAGTCCTTGGGCACGCCATACAGCTTGTCCTGGTAGGTAAACGTCCCGACCACCGTTGGATGAAATTTCGTGGCATCGAGCTTGAGGGGCGACATGTCGGCCAGGACGCCCTTGGTGACGAACTCGGGGAACTGCGACGGCGTCATCCAGAACACGTCCGGCGCCGTGCCGGCCACCGCGTCGGCGGTGAGCTTGGTCCAGTACGCGTCGTAGGGCAGCAGCTCGATCTTGACGTCGATGTTGGGGTTGGCCTTCTCGAAGGCCGCCATGACCTTGTCGTAGCCGACCTTCTGCTGGTCGTCCCAGAGCCGGTAGGTCAACGTGACCTTGCCGCCTCCGGTGCCGCCGCCGGTGTCACCGCCGCCCGAGCCGCAGGCGGTCAGGGTGAGCGTTGCGGCGGCCAGCAGTGTCACGGCATGGCGGAGCTCGCGTATGCGGGGGGATCGCATATGACCTCTCTTACTTGAGGCCGGTGAGGACCACCGACCGGACGATGTACTTCTGGAAGAAGATGAAGATCGCGACCATCGGCACCAGCGCGATCAGCCCGCCGGCCATGATCAGGTTGTAGTCCACGCCGATGCCGACGTTGAGGGTGGCGAGGGCGACCGTCATGACCTTGGTGTCGTCACCGCTGGTGATGATCAGCGGCCAGATGAAGCTGTTCCACGACGAGATCACCGTGATGATCGTCAGCGTGCCGATCGCGGGGCGGCAGAGCGGTAGCAGGATGCGGGTGAGGATCTTCAGCGGGCCCGCCCCGTCGATCCGCGCCGCCTCTTCGAGCCCGGCGGGCAGGCCGCGGAAGAACTGCCGCATCAGGAAGATCCCGTACGGCGTGCCCAGAATGTACGGCGCGAGCAGGCCGTACCACGTGTTGACCACGCCGAGCTCCCGCATGATCAGGAACAGCGGGATCATCGTTACGGCGCTGGGCACCATCATCGTGGCCACGTACAGCCAGAAGAGCACCTCGCGCCCGCGAAAGCGCAGCCGCGCGAACGCGTAGGCGGCGAACGTGGTGAACACCAGCTGGCCCAGCGTGAGCAGCGTGGTCATCACCACCGTGTTGAGCAGGTAGCGGGGGAAGTCGCCCCCGAGGAGCTTGGTCAGGTTGGCGGTGGTGGGCGGCAGGCCGGGCACCCACGGCTCGGTCGAGTTGAGCTGGCCCTGGGTCTTGAAGGCGGTCAGCACCACGAGCAGATAGGGGAAGACGGCGACGAAGGCGCCCAGGGTGAGCGTGGCGTAGAGCAGGATGCGCTTGGTCATGTCGTCCTTCAGCTCATGTCGTAGGTGGTGCGTTTGCCGAAGAACCTGACCTGCACCAGCGTCACGGCCAGGATGACCGCGAAGAGCAGCATCGACAGGGTCGAGGCGTAGCCGAAGTCGAACTCCCTGAACGCGGTGCCGAAGATCTTGAAGTTGATGACCTCGGTGCTCTGGCTGGGCCCGCCGTTGGTCATCACGAAGACGGTGTCGAAGACCTGGAAGGCGCCGATCAGGTTCGTCACCATGACGAAGAACATCGTGGGGTTGAGCAGCGGCAGCGTCACCCGCCAGAACCGCTGGCGCGGGGTGGCGCCGTCGGTGGCGGCCGCGTCGTAGAGCTCGCGGGGGATGCCCTGCAGCCCGGCCAGGAAGAAGAGCATGTTGTAGCCGGTGTACTGCCAGACGTTGACCAGCGCGACGGCGGGCAGGGCCCATGTGGCGTCCGACAGCCAGTCGGGACCGGTGACGCCGATCACGGCCAGGGCGCTGTTGATCGCGCCGTCACGCGGGTCGAAGATCCAGTTCCAGACCAGGCCCATGACGATCGGGGTGGCCATCCACGGCACCACGAACAGCGAGCGGAACACCTTGACGCCCTTGATCGGCTGGTTGAGCAGCAGGGCCAGCACCAGCGCCAGGACCGTCTGCAGGGGGATGCAGAGCAGCACGTAGACGACGGTGATCCCGAGGGAGTGCCAGGACTCTCCGTCCCCGGCCAGGCGGCGGTAGTTGTCCAGTCCGGCGAAGGTGGGGGGCGACAGGAGCTCCCAGTGGAAGAAGCTCAGCACGAAGACGATGACCATCGGCAGCAGCAGGAAGGCGAGCACGCCCAGCAGGCTCGGGCCGATGAACAGGTAGGCGTGCCAGTCGCGCCTCCTCCTCACTCTCTTCTTGACGGCTCCGTCCCTCTTGACGGCTCCGTCCCTCACGACGGCTCCGTCGTGGTGGGGACCATCAGGCGCCTGGTCGTCTCCAGGCCCCAGTCGTCGAGCGCCGCGATCGGGTCGCTGGAGCCGCGCAGGCCACCGGTCGCCTCGATGTGGGCGGCCCACTCCTGCCTGGCCTCCACCTCGGGGCGCAGGATGATGCAGTCGGGGTCGTTCACCCACCAGCGGGCGTGCAGGAACTCGCGGGCCGCGCCGGTCAGCCGGGCGCCCAGCTGTGACGGCTGGCTGATGTCGCCCGACTTCGGATGCAGCGTGGGCGCGATGTCCGGGCTGACCCGCATGATGTCGACCAGGCCGAGACTGGGCAGCATCGGCGCGCCGCAGCCGTGCAGGGTGGCCTCCGGGCCGGCGCCCTCGCGGATCAGCTCCAGCCCGCGCCGGTAGGCGGCGATCGGGTCGAGGTCCTCGTGCCTGCCGCCGGCCAGCGCCCCGGCGTAGATGAAGTCGAGCTTGAAGTGGCTGATGCCGTACGCGGCGAAGGTCCTGAACACCTCGACCAGGTGGGCCGCGGCATCCGGGTGGGTGACGTCGAGCACCGCCAGGTCCTGGTCCCACATGCGGCCCGCGTGGGCGCCGCCGACCAGCCAGTCGGGGTGCTCGCGGAAGATCCGGCTGCGGTGGCCGACCAGAAAGGGGGCGGTCCAGACGCCGGTACGCTTGCCCGCCTCTCCCAGGGCTTCCGCCACCTTTAGCAGCGAGCCGAAGCCGGGGCGCGGGTCCAGCCAGTCGCCGATCTCGGCCTCGTAGCCGTCGTCGATGAGGAACATGTCGGCGCCCAGCCCGTGCCGCTCCGACAGGCGGAGGTTGTCCAGGACGTCGTCCTCGGTGACCTTGGCCCAGTAGCCGTACCAGGTGCACCACATAGGGGGTACGGCCGGGAACGTCCTGGGCGCGTACCCCTCGGCCATGCCCTCCGCCCACGCTTCCAGCGACTGGCCGGTCAGGTGGCGTACGGGGCCGTTCGCGCTCACGATGAGGCGGCCGCCCTCCTCGCGCGCCCGGATGGAGGGCACCTCCACCGGGCTCGGCGCGGACCACAGCTCCAGCGGCGCGCCGCCGCCGGGGTCGATCGCGAGCAGCCCCTCACCCTGGAACACTCCGGCGGGCACCGGTGTCTCGGGGCGGTAGCAGAGGATCTGGATGTTGTCGTCCGCGGGTCTGGGCGGGGTTTGGCCGAGGCGGTAGGCGCCGGTGGGGCTCCACGACTGCCAGCCGTGCTCGAAGACCCGGGCCTGCCCTGGCTGATGGACGACCTCGCCCACGTCTGCGAACGACATCAGACCCTCTATTCCTGTTGATCTACTTACGAAGGAGCGCTTCATTAGTAGCACCAGAGGTTCAGCAGGGTCAATGTCCGGTTCTGCGCGAAAGCGCCAGTGCTTAAGCAGAAGCGAACGCTGGCATAATGGCGAGTTACAGAGGACACCTACGTTAGGGGCGGCGATGGCGAACCTGCGCGGCGGCGACCTGTCCCGGCTCAGGCAGCTCAACTCGCTGACCGCGATACGGGCGCTGCGCGGGGCCGGACCGCTCACCCTCTCGGCGCTGGCCGAGCGCACGGGGCTGTCGCGGCCCTCCATGAAGGAGGTCGCCGACGAGCTCATGGAGCTGGGCTGGGTGGAGGAGGTGCCGCCTTCGCCGGGCACGATGGGCCGACCGGCCCGCCGTTACCGGTTCCGTGCCGACAGCGGCTGTCTGGTCGGCGTGGACATAGGCGGGCACAACGTACGGGCCGCGCTGTCCGACCTCGACGGCGTGATTCTGGCCGAGACCCGGCAGCCCGTTCTGCCGGACGCGCCACTGGAGGAGCGCCTGGCCGCCATAGACCGCGCGGTCTCCGGCTGCCTGGCGCTCAGCGGCAGGTCGGCCGCGGACCTCTGGACGGTGGCCGCCGGCACCACGGGCGTGCTCACGCCGGAGGGCCGCATCGCGTTCTCGGCCGCGATCCCCGCCTGGACGGGCCTCGACCTGGCGGCCAAGCTGCGCGAGATGTTCCCGTGCCAGGTGCTGATCGAGAACGACAGCCGCCTGGCCGCACTCGCCGAAGCCCGCCGGGGCGCCGCGCAGGGCGCTCGGGACGTGGTGTTCCTGCACGTCGGACGGCGCATGGGCACCGGCCTCATCATCGACGGCAAGGTGCACCGGGGCTTCGGCGCCGCCGCCGGCGAGATCGTCATGCTGCCGGAGGCCCGCTGGTACGACGCCCCCGAGCACCTCAACGCCTGCGAGGTCGTGCCGGAGGGCACCGCGCCCGAGGACGCGGCGGGCTACACACTGGCGGCGGCCCGCGACGGCCACCCCGTCGCCCTGGCCGCCGTCGACCGCTACGTGGACGACCTCGCGGTGGGGGCGGCGGCCATGGTGCTGGTGCTGGACCCGCAGATGGTGGTGCTGGGCGGCGGCTTCTCCCGCTCGGCCGACGTCCTGCTGGCGCCGCTGCGGGAGCGGCTGGAGCGGGCCTGCATGCGGATGCCGGAGGTACGCGCCTCCACGCTGGGGGACGAATGCGTGGTGATGGGCGCCATCGACTACGCCGCCGACCACCTGGACCGCGAACTGTTCACCTCCGACGCCCCCCTGACGCCGCTGCGCTGATCATCAGGCGTTCGGCCGCCGGAGGCGGGAGCGGAAGTCGCGCGGCGCCATGCCGTACTCGTGGCTGAACGCCCGGCTGAAGTGGAACGGGCTGACGAAGCCCGACGCCGCCGCGACCTGGCCGACGTCCATGTCCGTCACCTCCAGCAGCCGGGCCGCGTGCCGGATCCGCGCCCTCCGTACGGCCCGCATGGGCGGGTGGCCCGTCTCGGCCGTGAACAGGTGCGCGAACCGGGAGGGCGACAGGGCGACGGCCCTGGCCAGGGAGGCGACCGAGTGGGGCGCGCCCGGTTCGGCGGCGATGAGGGCCAGCGCCCGGTGGACCCGCGCGTCACCGGGCTCCTCGGCACGCCGGGCGTCGCCGACCGGCCGCGCGGAGGCGGTGGCCAGCACGATCACCTCCTCGACGGCGTTCAGCACCAGCTCCCGGGCGGGCCCGGAGACGGCGACAGCGGGCGCGTACTCGCGCGTGGGACGGGCAGCGGGCGCGTGCGCGGGGCTGTCGGTGGGCGCGGGATGAGCAGCGAGCGCGGGCGCGGGACGGGCAGCGGGCGGGTGGGCGGGGCGGGTGGCGGGTTCGCCCAGGGAACGGGCGGCGGGCGGGAGCCAGCGGGCGTTTCTGGCGGCGCGGCCGAATGCCTCATCGATCTGGGCGCGGGTCGGCTCGGGCACGCCTTCGACCAGGTGGCAGCCCGGCGCCCGGGCGTGCTCCGCGAGCCAGCCCAGCCAGGCCGGGCGCGGCTGGAAGTGCGCCCACCAGAAGCGCCACCGCTCCGCCCCCGGCGCGACCCGGTAATGCTGCGCGGCGTCGGCCCCGAGCACCACCAGATCCCCTGGCCCGGCCGTGAACGACACCCCCGCCTGCTCGACCAGTCCCGCCCCGTCCTGGGTCCACATGAGCAGCCAGCTCGGCGACCCGCTGACGCGCCGCGTGGCGTACCCCGGCCGGTTGTCGAAGTGGCCCACGATCGTCAGCTCCGCAGCAGGAACAGACATCTCCTCAGCGGTCACAGGCATACCGTTCACCGGTCCGGCTCCTTAGCGTGAAGGTATGAGGCTGACAGATTTCCATGATCGAGGATTCGTCCTGGTGCCCGGTCTTCTGGCCGCGGATGAGGTGGCGGAGCTGCGGGAGGAGTTCATGGCGTTGCACGCCCGGGGTCCGATCCCGGGTCACTTCTCCCCCAAGCCGCAGGACCCCGGCCACCCGTACGACATCCTGCGCGACTACCCGCGCGTCATGCACCCCCACCAGGTGAACGACGTCGCGCTACGGTACCTCCTCGACGCCCGGATCGCCGCCGTGCTCCGCGACCTGCTCGGTGAGGAGCCGATAGCAGCCCAGAGCATGTTCTACTTCAAGCCGCCCGGCGCGCGCGGGCAGGCGCTGCATCAGGACAACTTCTACTTGCGGGTGGAGCCGGGCACGTGTGTGGCCGCCTGGGTGGCGCTGGACCGCGTCGACCGGGCCAACGGCGGCCTGGAGGTGGTGCCCGGCACGCACCTGATGGACCTGTTCTGTCCCGAAGAGGCGGACAACGACGTCTCCTTCACCAAGGATTACGTCCCGCCGCCACCGGGCCTGGAACGGGTGCCGGTGGACATGGATCCGGGCGACGTGCTGTTCTTCAACGGCAGCCTGGTCCACGGCTCCGAGCCGAACAGCACGGCCGACCGGTTCAGGCGCAGCTTCATCTGCCATTACGCGGGCCGCTCGGCCGAACGCATCTCCGCCTACTACCCGACACTCACGATGTCGGGCGACCCGGTCCAGCTCCAGCCCGCCACAGGCGGCGGCCCCTGCGGCACGGAGGCCGCGGGCCCGCACTGAACAGCCTTAGGTCCGCCCGCACTGGACGGCGAGATGCCCGAGCCAGGAGGCCAGCTGCCGGATATAGCGGTCAGCCGCCGGATATATCCGACTCGGCGTCCGAAGGCACGACACAATCCCACGGGTCGTCCAGCCACCCGTCCGGCAGGAGCACCTTGCCCCGCTCGCCCGACTTCCCGCGCGGGGTGTCGGTGTTGGGCGGCCACGGCTGGTCGTGCTCCAGCTTGGCCAGCCCCTCGCGCAGCCCGTCGAGCGACTCGGCGGTGGCCAGCTCGCGCCGCAGCTCGCCGCCGACCGTGAACCCCTTCAGATACCAGCCGACGTGCTTGCGGAAGTCGGCGATCGCGTAACGCTCGATGTCGAAGCACTCGGTGAGCCCCTCGGCGTGCCTGGCCATCATCGCGGCCACCTCGCCGAGGCTCGGCCGTACCCGATCCGGACTGCCGTTGAACGCGTTCTCCAGATCCCTGAACAACCACGGCCGCCCCAGGCACCCCCGCCCGACGACCACCCCGTCGCAGCCGGTCTCCGCCACCATGCGCAGCGCGTCGTCGGCGCACCAGATGTCGCCGTTGCCCAGCACCGGAACCTCCGGCACCGCCTCCTTCAGCCTGGCGATCGCGTCCCAGTCGGCCACGCCGCCGTAGTGCTGCTTGGCCGTACGCGCGTGCAGGGCGATCGCCGCGACCCCCTCCTCGACGGCGATCCGGCCGGCGTCGAGGTAGGTGAGGTGATCGTCGTCGATGCCCTTGCGCATCTTCATCGTGACGGGCAGCGGGCCGGCGTTCGTCACGGCCTCACGCAGGATGCGCCGCAGCAGGTTTCTCTTGTACGGCAGCGCGGAGCCGCCGCCGCGCCTGGTGACCTTGGGCACGGGGCAGCCGAAGTTCAGGTCGATGTGGTCGGCCAGGTCCTCTTCGGCGATCATCTTGGCCGCGCGCCCCACGGTGCCGGGGTCGACGCCGTACAGCTGGATGCTCCTGGGCCGCTCCGACTCCGCGAACCTGATCATCCTGAACGTCTTGGGGTTGCGCTCCACCAGCGCCCGCGTGGTGATCATCTCGCACACGAACAACCCGGCGCCCTGCTCGCGGCAGAGCACCCTGAACGCCGCGTTGGTGATGCCCGCCATCGGCGCGAGCACGACCGGCGGCCACACCCCTATCGGTCCAATCTTCACTCAGTCAGTTGTAGCGCAGGTCAGGCCGTGACGGGTATTCGCGGATAGTCTGTGAACTGGCATCTAGTGGGGAGGGGACGGATGCTTCTGCGAGTACGCGTCGCACTGCCCGACCGGCCGGGTTCGCTGGCCCAGATCACCCGAGTCCTCGGCACGGTCGGAGCCGACATCACCCAGTTCACCGTTCTCGACAGGGGCGCCGGCCGCGCCGTCGACGACATCACGGTCTTCTGCCCCGACGGCACCCCCAAGCAGACCCTGCTCAAGAGCCTGCAGAGCGTCGCCGACGTGGCGGTCGAAGGCATCTGGACCACCCGAGAGGCCCCGGGCACCTACCCGGAGCTGGAGATCCTCAAATACATCACCACGGCGGGCGACAGGGCGCTGACCACCCTGGTCGACTCGCTGCCGGTGCTGTTCAGCGCCGACTGGGCCGCCACCGCCGCCGAGCGCGGCGTCATCTACGCCAGCTGGCGCGCGCCGCAGCAGGTGACGCTGCCGAAGGACGTACCATCTCGCCCCACGCCCCTCACACTCGACGACGGCCTGCACGTCATCCACGCCCCGCTACCGCCTCTGGCCCTCACCCTGCTCCTGGCCAGGAGCGACGGCCCGGCCTTCCACCGCATCGAGGTGCACCGCCTCACCCGCATCCTGGAGATCTTCCTCAGCCTGCCCGCGACGGAGCGCAGCGTGGCCCGCCAGCTCCGCAAGTAAGCATCCACTCGGAAAACCCGCTAGAGTTATGGGGCAACGCGGAAGTGGCTCAGTGGTAGAGCATCACCTTGCCAAGGTGAGGGTCGCGGGTTCGAATCCCGTCTTCCGCTCGGATGGGCGACTCGGTGGAGTGGCCGAGAGGCGAGGCAGCGGCCTGCAAAGCCGTCCACACGGGTTCAAATCCCGTCTCCACCTCCAAGGACGATTAGCTCAGCGGGAGAGCACTTCCCTGACACGGAAGGGGTCACTGGTTCAATCCCAGTATCGTCCACCACGCTCCATGGCAGACCAGGCCCGACCTGGTCAAACAGGAGACAAAGCCCCAGCTCACGGCCTCAGTCGCGAGTCTGGGGCTTCTGGTTATTCGCAGGTGATTGCGGTACTTGTCAGCACCGGTGCTGACGTTGTGATGACCTAGTTCACGAGTCATCGGGATGCAACTGTGCCCGCAGCGCAGCCCTCTCAGCCGGAGGCATGCCCCACTCGATCTCCCATGCCCGGCGATCAACCGATTCCACAACCCCACCTAGATCCTCAAGGACCTGGACAACCAACTCATGCGGGAGCCTGACTTGGCTGGAACTCGTGAGATAGTTCTCCGCCCCTGGTGCCACGTCCTCAGGATCCCTGTAATCCGGCCCCTGCTCGTCAGGGAACGCCTCACGTAACGCCTCCGTGCGCAACTCGCCTCGCTGATGAACAAGCAGGTGCCGCAAGGCACGGATGTACCTGACTCGCTCCGTCTCGACGGCGACGCCGAGGAGTCCGATTACATGGACCAAGGTCTTCCACTCAGGCGAGGGACGGTTGGGCTTACTCGGGATCGTCAGTCCGATCCGCCCAAGCGCCTCGTCCAGCGCCTGCTCAAGGTAGATCTCGAACGCTGTCAACGGCCAAGTGCGTGTCGCCGCTGGTGGCCATGTAGAGGTCCCCATCTCTTCGTAGTTGACTACTTCTTGATCAAGCGTGCTGGTGTCCT
>NZ_JBFAIF010000033.1:0-86363 GCF_040654555.1 Nonomuraea sp. NPDC050680
GGCGCCTCCAGCCTGCTCGCCTACATCTGGTTCGGCCTGGCCGGCGCCCTGATCGCCAGCGTCGGCCCCGATGAAGGGGTACGGCGGGCAGCGCCGTGCGTTGATCAGCGTCGGCCACCGGCGTTCACCGGTGGCCCGCCGGGGTCAGCGGTCGAAGCGGCGGCCGGTGCCGCTGCGGAAGCCGCCACCCTGGCCACGGTCGTCGGAACGGTAGCCACCACGCTCGTCCGAGCGGGTCCCGCCGGAGCGGTAGCCGTCACGCGGACGGTCGTCGGTGCGGGCGGGACGGTCACGGTCGGCCGAGAACGGGCGGCCACGGTCGCCACCGGAGGCGCGGTCGTCCGAGCGGTAGCCGCCGCCACGCGGGCCGCGGTCGTCGGAACGGTAGCCGCCCTGACGGTCGTTGGAGCGGTAGCCGCCACCCTGACGGTCGTCCGAGCGAGGTGCGCTCTGACGGTCGTCGGAGCGGTAGCCGCCGCGCGGGGCGTCCGAGCGGGCCGGACGGTCGTCGCCGCGGTAGCCGCCACCACGCGGGCCACGGTCACCGCCACGGTAGCCGCCGCCCTGGCCGCGGTCGCCGCCCCGGTCGTCGCCGGAGGTGCGGGGCTCCTGCGAGCCGCCCTCGGCGTGCCGGCGCGGGTAGCGGTCGTCACCGTCGTGACGACGGGGGCGCCGGTCGTCGCCCGCGACGAAGGGGCGCTGCCCGTCGTCGTGACGGCGCGGACGGCGCTCGCCGTCGAACTCACGGCGCGGACGGCGCCCGCGACGCTCGGAACCGCTGTGGCCGCCTTCGCGGCGGGGACGCAGCGGCTTGCGGACGTCGGGCTCCCAGACGGGGACGGGCTCGCCGCTCGGAACGCGGGCGCCCGTCACCTCGGCCAGGCGGGGGTGACCCGGCTCGGCCTTGAGGCGGAAGGGGTGGATCCCGGCCCGGCGGGTGAGCTGGTCGGTCGACCGGCGCTCGCTCGGCAGCACCAGGGTGACCACGGTGCCCTTCTCGCCGGCGCGGGCGGTGCGGCCGCCGCGGTGCAGGTAGCTCTTGTGGTCCTGCGGCGGGTCGACGTGCAGCACGAGGCTGATGTTGTCGACGTGGATGCCGCGCGCCGCGACGTCGGTGCAGACGAGCACGTTGACGGAGCCCTCACGGAACTCGGCCAGGATGCGGGTGCGCTGGTTCTGGCGCTTGCCGCCGTGCAGGCCGCCCGACTTGATGCCGACGCGGGCCAGCTGCTTGCACAGCCGGTCGACGCCGTGCTGGGTGCGGACGAAGATGATCGTACGGCCCTCGCGATTGGCGATCTCCGCGGTGACGTCGAACTTGTCGTCGCGCGTCACCTGGATCACGTGGTGCTCCATGAGCTCGACCGGGGAGGTCGCGGGAGCCACCGAGTGCGTGATCGGGTCCTTGAGGAAGCGCCGCACCAGCTTGTCGACGTCGCCGTCGAGCGTGGCCGAGAACAGCAGCCGCTGCCCGTCGGCCGGAGTCTGCGCGAGCAGCTCGGTGACGACGGGGAAGAAGCCGAGGTCACACATGTGGTCGGCCTCGTCGAGGACGCTGACGTCGATGTCGCCCAGCGAGCACTCGCCCTGCCGGATGAGGTCGCCCAGGCGGCCGGGGGTGGCGATGACGACGTCGACGCCGCGCCGCAGCGCCTCGATCTGCTTGCCCATCGACATGCCACCGACGATGACCTTCATGCGCAGGCCGAGACCCCGGCCGAGCGGCTCGAGGGCGTCGTGCACCTGCAGCGCGAGCTCACGGGTGGGGACGAGGATCATCGCGCGGGGACGGCCCGGGGTGGGCCGGACGCCGGCGATGCGGGCCATGAGGGGCAGCCCGAAGGCGAGGGTCTTGCCGGAGCCGGTCTGGCCGCGGCCGAGCACGTTGGCGCCGGTGAGAACGTCGGGAATGGTCGCGCTCTGGATGGGGAACGGGCTGGCAATGCCCTGCTTGGCCAGCCCGGTGACGAGCGGCTTCGGCAGCCCGAGCTCCTCGAACCCGGGACCCGCCTCTGGGGTGCTCTCGTCGAGCTCGGGCAGGACCTCGTTGAACTCGGGCAGGACAGCGTCAAGCATGGTCACGAACTTCGTGCCTTTCAGTCGAAGTGGCGCGTCACTTCTGCGAAAAGGACGAGCCGGGACGTACGGCCATGCCGTACTTCATTGCGAGGCGCAGGTGGTCGGCACCTGCTGGGTGGGGACTGGCCTGGAGGACAGGCCGTCTACGCGCACCCATCTGCCGGCCGCAGGCGGCATTGGAACGCACATTGGTGCGCTAGGTGCACGTGTTGCCAACACGAGGAAGACACCATGTATTCCCCGACTTGTCCGAATATTTCAGACTTTGGCAGGCTGAAGCGGCTGACACCGAGATGCCAGCCGTACAGCAACGATCAGACGTTGAAGCCTAGCATACGAAGCTGCTCGCGCCCTTCGTCAGTGATCTTGTCCGGTCCCCACGGGGGGAGCCAGACCCAATTGATCTTAACATCGGAAACCATGCCCTCGAGCGCGGAATGCGCCTGATCCTCGATGACATCGGTCAGCGGGCAGGCCGCGCTGGTCAGCGTCATGTCAATGGTGGCCACAGGCTGGCCGCCCTCGGCGGGGTCGAGATTGAGCCCGTAGATCAGGCCCAGGTCGACGACGTTGATGCCGAGTTCGGGGTCGACGACGTCCTTGAGCGCCTCCATGACCTCGTCGACGGTGGCTTCACCGTCGAACCCGGTCGGTGTCTCCACCGGCTTGCTCATCGCGCAGCACTCCTCACTACAGCGTCCTTGTAGGCCATCCACGACAGCAGCGCGCACTTCACCCGCGCGGGGAACTTGGCCACGCCCGCGAACGCCACCGCGTCGCCGAGCACGTCCTCGTCGGCCTCCACCTTGCCCCTGCCCTGCATGAGGCGGGTGAACTCGTCGACCACGGACAGCGTCTCCTCGACCGTCGAGCCGGTGGTCAGCTCGTGCAGCACGGAGGCGGCGGCCTGGCTGATCGAGCAGCCCTGCCCGTCGTAGGAGACGTCCTCGATCTTGCCGGCGTCGCCCAGCTTGACCCGGAGCGTGATCTCGTCGCCGCAGGTGGGGTTCACGTGGTGAACCTCGGCGTCGTAGGGGTCACGCAGCCCCCGCCCTTGCGGGTGCTTGTAGTGTTCCAGGATCAGTTCCTGGTACATCGACTCGCCGATCATGGCTATGCGAACACCTTCTGAACGTGATGGAGGCCGCGGACCAAGGCGTCGATCTCGTCCGTGGTGTTGTACAGGTAGAACGACGCCCTGGTGGTCGCCGGTATTCCGAAGCGCAGGTGGAGCGGTCGCGCGCAGTGGTGGCCGACCCGCACCGCGATGCCGAACTCGTCGTCGAGCAGCTGCCCGACGTCGTGCGGGTGGATGCCCTCGAGCGTGAACGACAGGGTGGCGCCCCGCTGGTCGAGCGAGTCGGGTCCGATCAGGCGCAGCGTGGGCACCTCGCGCAGCGCGTCGAGCGCGTAGGCCGTCAGGCCGCGCTCGTGCGCCTCGATGGCCTCCATACCGACACCGGTCAGGTAGTCGACGGCCGCGCCGAGGCCGATGGCCTCGACGATCGGCGGCGTGCCCGCCTCGAACTTGTGCGGCACCGGCGCGTACGTCGAGTGGTCCATCCAGACGGCCTCGATCATCTCGCCGCCGCCCATGAACGGGGGCATGGCGTCGAGCAGCTCGGCCCGGCCCCACAGGACGCCGATGCCCGAGGGGCCGACCATCTTGTGGCCGGTGAAGGCCACGAAGTCGACGTCCAGCGCGGCCATGTCGACGGCGTGGTGCGGGACCGACTGGGAGGCGTCGAGCATCACCAGCGCGCCTACCTCGCGGGCCCGGCGGAGCACGTCGGCGACCGGGTTGATGGTGCCGAGCACGTTGGACTGGTGCGCGATCGACACGATCTTCGTGCGCTCAGTGATCAGTCCTGAAATATCCGACATATCAAGGCGACCGTCGTCCGTGACGCCGAACCACTTCAGCGTCGCGCCCGTGCGCTGCACCAGGAACTGCCACGGCACGATGTTGGAGTGGTGCTCCATCTCGGAGATGACCACCTCGTCGCCGGGGCCGAGAGTGAAGCGAGGGTCGGTGTTGCCCGGGTTGCCGAAGGAGTAGGCGACCAGGTTGAGCGCCTCGGAGGCGTTCTTGGTGAAGATCACCTCGTCGCGCGACGGGGCGCCGATGAACCCGGCCACCTTGTCGCGCGCGCCCTCGTAGGCCTCGGTCGACTCCGCGCCGAGCGCGTGCATGGCCCGCCCGACGTTGCTGTAGTGCATCGCCAGGTGCTCACGGACGGTCTCGACGACCGCGGTGGGCTTCTGTGAGGAGTTGCCCGAGTCGAGGTAGACGAGCGGACGCCCGCCGGGCAGCTCGCGGGAGAGAACCGGGAAGTCCTTCCTGATCCTCTCCACGTCCAAGCTGGTGGAAGTCATACAGACGCCTTCGTGTACTGCTCGTAGCCCTCGGCCTCGAGCTTGTCGGCCAGCTCAGGCCCGCCCTCCTCCACGATCTTGCCGCCGGCGAAGACGTGGACGAAATCGGGCTTCACGTACCGCAGGATGCGGGTGTAGTGCGTGATCAGCAGGATGCCCGTGTCACCCGAGGCGCGGAAGCGGTTGATGCCCTCGGACACCACGCGCAGCGCGTCGACGTCGAGCCCGGAGTCGGTCTCGTCGAGCACCGCGATCTTCGGCTGGAGCAGCTCCAGCTGGAGGATCTCGTGACGCTTCTTCTCACCGCCGGAGAAGCCCTCGTTGAGGTTGCGCTGGGCGAACTCGGCGTCGATGGACAGCGCGTCCATGCCGGTCTTGAGGTCCTTGGCGAACTGGCGCAGCTTGGGCGCCTCGCCGCGGACCGAAGTGACCGCGGTGCGCAGGAAGTTGGAGACCGAAACGCCGGGGACCTCGACGGGGTACTGCATGGCGAGGAACAGGCCGGCGCGGGCCCGCTCGTCGACGGTCAACTCCAGCAGATCGACGCCGTCGAGCAGCACCTCACCGCTGGTGATGGTGTATTTCGGGTGACCGGCGATGGCATAGGCGAGGGTCGACTTGCCCGAGCCGTTCGGCCCCATGATGGCGTGGGTCTTCCCGGACTGCACGGTGAGGTTGACGCCGCGCAGGATTTCCTTGTCCTCGACGGCGACCTTCAGGTCACGGATCTCAAGGGTGGACATGTGTTTATGACTCCTTCGAGAGCGAGACGAGGACGTCGTCGCCGTCGACTTGGACTGTGTAGACGTTCACGGGTCTGGTGGCGGGCGGGCCGGTGGGCTTGCCGGAGCGGATGTCGAAGCACGAGCCGTGCAGCCAGCACTCGAGTGTGCCGTCGTAGACCTCTCCCTCGCTGAGCTTCACCTCGGCGTGGGAGCAGACGTCATGCAGGGCGAACACCTCGCCGCCCTTGCGGACCAGCGCGACCGGGGTCTCCCCCACCTCCACGCCGATCACTCCGCCGTCGGGGATGTCCTCGACCTTGCACACTTTCTCAAGACTCATCGACCCTCGGGGGGCTCCGCCCCCCAAGTCCCCCCCTGCTGTGGAAAAGACGTTCATCGCGCGAGCTCCGCCTCCACCGCGTTCATCACGCGGTCACGAATCTCGGCCACCTGGATCTTCTCGATGAGCTGGCCGAGGAAGCCCCGGATGACCAGGCGACGGGCCTCGTCGAAGGGGATGCCGCGGGCCTGCAAGTAGAAGATGTGCTCGTCGTCGAGGCGCCCGGAGGCGCTGGCGTGGCCGGCGCCGGCCACCTCGCCGGTGAGGATCTCCAGGTTGGGCACCGAGTCGGCGCGGGCGCCGTCGGTGAGGATCAGGTTGCGGTTGAGCTCGTAGGTGTCGGTGCCCTCGGCCTCGACCCTGATGATCACGTCGCCGATCCACACGGCGTGCGCGTCCTCACCCTGCAGGGCGCCGCGGTAGTCGACGTTGCTCTTGCAGTGGGGCTGCGAGTGGTCGACCAGGAGACGGTGCTCCAGGTGCTGGCCCGCGTCGACGAAGTAGACGCCGGACAGGTCGGCGTCGCCGCCCGGCCCGGTGTAGGACACGCTCGGCGACAGGCGCACCAGGTCGCCGCCCAGGGTCACCGCGAAGCCCTTGAAGGTGGCGTCCTTGGCGAGCTGGGCGTGGTGGTGGGAGACGTGTACGGCGTCGTCGTCCCAGTCCTGCAGGCTGACGACCTTGAGCGTGGCGCCGTCGCCGACGACGAACTCGATGTTGTCGGCGTAGACCGCGCTGCCCTGGTGCTCGATGACGACCACGGCCTCGGCCAGCGGCTCGACCACGACCACGATGTGGCCGTAGGTGGCCCCGTCGTTGCCGCCGCCGCGCACCTCGATGCGGATGTGCTCGGCGGGCACCGCCTCCTTGGGCACGGTCAGGACCAGCGCCTTCTCGAAGGCGTTGTAGGCCTGGGCGCTGACGCGGTCGGCCGGCACGTAGGCCTTGCCGATGCGCGCGTCCTCACGCCCGACCCACTCGGCGGTGACGCCCGCCGGGGTGTAGGCCTGGGTGAGCACCCGTCCGGTGATCTCCGCCTTGCCGCTGTGCAGGCCCTTCAGGCGCGACAGCGGCGTGAAGCGCCACGCCTCTTCGCGCCCCGTCGGGACCTCGAAGTCGTCCAGGTCGTAGGACGCCTTCTCGTGCAGGGTCGACAAGGGCTTCTCGGTCAGGCCCATCAGCCGACGGCTCCTTCCATCTGCAGCTCGATGAGGCGGTTCAGCTCGAGGGCGTACTCCATGGGGAGCTCGCGGGCGATCGGCTCGACGAAGCCGCGCACGATCATCGCCATCGCCTCGTCCTCGCCCAGACCGCGGCTCATGAGGTAGAACAGCTGGTCCTCGCTCACCTTGGAGACTGTGGCCTCGTGACCCATCGAGACGTCGTCCTCGCGGACGTCGACGTAGGGGTAGGTGTCGGAGCGGCTGATCTGGTCGACCAGGAGCGCGTCGCACTTGACCGTGCTGGCGCTGCCGTGGGCGCCCTCCTCGATCTGCACGAGACCGCGGTAGGAGGTGCGGCCGCCGCCGCGCGCCACCGACTTGGAGATCACGGTGGAGCTGGTGTGCGGAGCCAGGTGCACCATCTTGGACCCGGCGTCCTGGTGCTGGCCCTCGCCCGCGAAGGCGACGCTCAGCGTCTCACCCTTGGCGTGCTCGCCCATCAGGTAGACGGCCGGGTACTTCATGGTGACCTTGGAGCCGATGTTGCCGTCGATCCACTCCATGGTCGCGCCCTCGTAGGCGACGGCGCGCTTGGTGACCAGGTTGTAGACGTTGTTGGACCAGTTCTGGATGGTCGTGTAACGGCAGCGGGCGTTCTTCTTCACGACGATCTCGACGACCGCGGAGTGCAGCGAGTCGGAGGAGTAGATCGGCGCGGTACAGCCCTCGACGTAGTGGACGTAGCTGCCCTCGTCGACGACGATCAGGGTCCGCTCGAACTGGCCCATGTTCTCGGTGTTGATCCGGAAGTAGGCCTGCAGCGGGATCTCGACCTCGATGTTCGGCGGCACGTAGATGAACGAGCCACCGGACCACACGGAGCTGTTGAGGGCGGCGAACTTGTTGTCGCCCACCGGGATGACCGAGCCGAAGTACTCCTTGAAGAGCTCCTCGTGCTCCCTCAGGCCCGTGTCGGTGTCGACGAAGATGACGCCCTTCTCCTCGAGGTCCTCACGGATCTTGTGATAGACGACCTCGGATTCGTACTGGGCGGCGACACCGGCGATGAGGCGCTGCTTCTCCGCCTCGGGGATGCCGAGCTTGTCGTAGGTGTTCTTGATGTCGTCGGGCAGCTCGTCCCAGGAAGCGGCCTGCTTCTCGGTCGAGCGCACGAAGTATTTGATGTTGTCGAAGTCGATGCCCGTGAGGTCGGAGCCCCAGGTGGGCAGGGGCTTCTTGCCGAACAGGCGGAGGCCCTTCAGGCGAAGGTCGAGCATCCACTCCGGCTCGTTCTTGAGCGCGGAGATGTTGCGGACGACCTCCTCGGACAGGCCACGCTTGGCCACCGCCCCTGCGGCATCCGAGTCGGACCAGCCGAACTTGTAATTCCCGAGGCCTTCCAGCTCCGGGCGGTCGGTGACAGTCACCTTCCGGTCTCCTTGCTTTTGTCGCTATGGGTGGCCCTGCTCGTCGCAAGACCCAGCGCGTGCGGGCTCACATGTGTGGTGCAGACCCCGTCGCCGTGCGCGATCGTGGCCAGGCGCTGCACGGGGGTGCCGAGCAGCTGCGCGAACGCCTCGGTCTCGGCCTCACACAGCTGCGGGAACTCCGCGGCCACGTGCGCCACCGGGCAGTGGTGCTGGCAGAGCTGGTCGCCGCCCAGATTGGCCTTGGTGGCCGAAGCGGCGTATCCATCCGCCGACAGCGCCTGCGCCAGCACTTGTACGCGCTGGTCGGCCGGCACCGTCCGCATGACCGGCTCCAGGCGCCGCAGCAGGCTGGACACCTGCGAACGGGCGAAGTCGGTCACGGCTTCCTCGCCCACGCGCTCGGCCAGGAAGCGCAGCGCGCTGCCGGCCAGGTCGTCGTAGGCGTGCTCGAAAGCACTGCGCCCCGCGTCGGTGATGGCGAACAGCTTGGCCGGCCGCCCTCTCCCGCGCTGCCCGTGCGGACGCACGGTGCGGGGCTCGATCATCCCGTCGGCCAGCAGCGCGTCGAGGTGACGGCGGACGGCGGCGGGCGTGAGCCCGAGCCGCTCGCCCAGCGCGGCCGCCGCGACGGGACCGTGCTCAAGGATCAGCCGTGCCACACGGGCGCGGGTGCCGCGCTCGTGTCCGGGCTCGATCGACGTGGGCACGTTTTTCACAACATCAGTGTGCCGTAATTCCTTCCCAGTTCACAAATGGATCCAGAAAAGAAGGGGAATGGAATTTCTCACGCAGGGTAGGCTTACCTAACTCTGCCGATGACCAGGAACGACACGGCCGAGCAGGCGATGAGCCCCAGCATCACCGACGCCATCGGCACTGCCGTACTCGAGCCCACCAGGCCGACCAGCGGCGCGGCCAGGGCGCCCAGCGCGAACTGGAGGACGCCGAGCAGGGCGGAGGCGCTGCCCGCGATCTGCTGCGGCTGGCTGGCCAGGGCCAGCGCGCCGGTGCCCGGAAGCACCAGGCCCTGGCCGCACATGATGACGAACAGCCCGGCGACGATGCCCGCCAGCCCCATGCCGATCATGGCCGCGGCCAGCAGCAGCGCCGCGCCGGTCAGGCCCACGCACAGGCCGATGGCCACCAGCCGGGCCGGCGGCACCCGCCCCGAGAGCCGCCCGCCGACCTGCGCCATGAGGGTCAGGCCGAGCGCGTTGAGCCCGAAGATGAGCGAATACTGCTGCGGTGTGGCGTGGTAGACCTCCTGCAGCACGAACGGTGAGCCGGAGATGTAGCCGAACATGGCGGCGAAGGCCATCCCCGCGGTCAGCGCACCGCCCATGAACGAGCGATCGCGCAGCAGCTGCCAGAAGACGCTCACGGTGTGTTTGAGGCCGCCGCTCTCCCGCTCGTAGGCGGGCAGCGTCTCACGGACCCCGCCTAGCACGGCCACGAGCAGCACGATCCCGGCCAGGCTCAGCGCGACGAACACCCCGCGCCAGGAGGTGAAGCCGAGCAGCTGCGCGCCCGCGATCGGGGCCAGGATCGGCGCGAGGCCGCTGACGAGCATGAGGGTGGCGAAGATGCGCGCGATGGCGGCGCCGTCGTACAGGTCGCGGACCACGGCCCGGACGATGACCAGGGCCGCGCCGCCGAGAATGCCCTGCAGCAGGCGGAAGACGATGAGCACGGGCACCGAGGGGGCGAAGGCGCACAGCAGCGAGGCGAGCGTGTAGCCGGCCACGCCCACGATCAGCGGCAGCCGGCGGCCGCGCACGTCGCTCACCGGCCCGGCGACCACCTGGCCGACGGAGACGCCGATGAGGCAGGCGGTCAGCGTCAGCTGTACCTGGGCGGGGGTGCTGAGCAGCTCGCCGGTGATGGCGGGCAGGGCGGGCAGGTACATGTCGATCGAGAGCGGGCCGATGGCCGAGAGCGCTCCGAGAATGATTAACAGCAGTCCGCGGCGGTTCCCGTTGACGACAGGTGACGTGAGTGGCGTGGCTTCTGCCACGGACATGCGTGAACCCCTCTCCCTCGCAGGCTTGTGGCCCACGAGGGCCGAGGGATGAAACCAAGGTCCGGTCTACCTAATTCCCAGTTATGGGATATTTAGCGGTCTTCGTGGAGTTGGATCACGGACAGCGCCGCGCCCTGTGGGTCGGTGAGCGTGGCGAACCGCCCGGGAGGCGCGTCCATGGCCCCGACGAGGATCGTGGCGCCCGCGCGCTCGGCGGCGGCGACGGTGGCGTCCAGGTCGTCGACGGCGAAGTAGGTCATCCAGTGGGACGGCGTCTCCGGCGGGTAGTTCGGCGACAGCTCGATCATCCCGGCGATGCTCGCGTCCCCGAGGTGCCACTCGGTGTACTTGACACCCTGCATCTCCTGGCGGTGCGGGGTCCAGCCGAAGACGGCCGGATAGAACCGCTCCGCGCTCGCGACATCACGGGTGACGAGCTCGTTCCAGCAGAACGAGACCGGCTCGTTGACCAGCTCGGCGCCGTTGTGGCGGCCGGCCTGCCAGGCCGAGACGAACGACCCGTCGGGCGCCTGGAAGACGGCCATGGTGCCTTCCTCGAACACCTGCATGGGCTCCACGACGACGGTCCCGCCCGCGTTCTTGACCCGGTCGGCGGTGGCGGCGGCGTCGTCGATGGCGATATAGGTGTTCCAGGCCGAGGGCATGCCTTCCCCCATGACGGGGCCCACTCCGGCGACCTTCTCGCCGTCATAGGTGAACTGGCCGTAGCCCCCGGCCGCCGGATCGTCGATCATCTCCGCCTGCCAGCCGAAGACGTCGTCATAGAAGCGGACGGACGCCTCGACGTCGGTGCTCGACAGATCCACCCAGCAAGGAACACCGGGCTCATAGCCACTGCGCTGTGACATGGCAACCTCCTGTGATGTGGACGTCACTCTCAGACTTTCACTCCTGGTGGGGACTTTCCGGGAAACGGCCGGGTCAACAGCTGTCCATATCCGGCCACGCGATCCGCCCCGCGGATCGGCCCCGCGATCGGCCTGGTACGGCCGGGCAGGGTTGCCAGGCGGACCGCGGCGGACAGTCCCTAAACTCGTGGCCATGGAATCCCCAGCCGTCGAGCTCATCGACCTGGTCAAGCGTTACGGCGGCGCCACGGCGGTCGACGGCCTGTCGCTGCGCGCCGAGCGGGGCGCGGTCACCGCCGTGCTCGGCCCCAACGGCGCCGGCAAGACCTCGACGGTCGAGATCTGCGAGGGGTTCCGCAAGGCCGACTCCGGCACCGTACGCGTGCTGGGCCTGCCGCCCGACCAGCCCGCGCTGCGGCCCCGGGTGGGCGTGATGCTCCAGGCGGGCGGCGTGCCGCCCGCGGTGCGCTGCGGGGAGTGGCTGCGCCTGGTCTCACGCTTCTACGCCCGCCCGCTCGACGCCGGCGCCCTTCTGCTACGGCTCGGCCTGGCCGAGCACGCCCGCACCCCTTACCGCCGCCTGTCGGGGGGCCAGCAGCAACGGCTCTCCCTGGCCGCGGCGGTGATCGGCCGGCCGGAGCTGGTGTTCCTCGACGAGCCGACGGCCGGGCTCGACCCGCAGGCCAGGCACGCCTGCTGGGATCTGGTGGGCGAGTTGCGGACGGCGGGGGTCTCCGTGGTGCTCACCACCCATCACATGGACGAGGCCGAACGCCTGGCCGACCACGTGGTGATCATCGATCGGGGCCGGGTGGTGGCCGAGGGCAGCCCGGCGTCGCTGACCGGGGCCGAGCGGCAGTTGCGCTTCCGGGCCCGGCCGGGGCTCTCGCTGGATGAGCTGCTCCACGCGTTGCCGGGGGGCAGCGCGGCCAAGGAGTCGCCCGCCGGCCACTACATCATCGAGGGCCAGGTGGGGCCGGAGTTGCTGGCGACTGTGACGACCTGGTGCGCCGCCGAAGGCGTCATGGCCGATGATCTGAGCATCGAGCGCCGCACACTCGAAGACGTCTTCCTGGAGCTGACCGGCAGGGAGCTGCGATGACCACGCTCGACTTCACTCCCGCCCCCGCGGCGGCGCCGTTCGCCCGCATGGTGATGGCGCAGGCGGCGGCCGAGACGCGCGCGACGCTGCGTAACGGCGAGCAGCTGCTGCTGACGCTGATCATCCCGGTGCTGCTGCTCGTCGGGTTCTCGCTGGCTCCGCTGATCGACGTCGGCGGGGGGCGGCGGATCGACTTCCTCGCGCCGGGCGTGCTCGCGCTGGCGATCATGTCGACGGCGTTCACCGGGCAGGCGATCGCGACGGGCTTCGAGCGCCGCTACGGCGTGCTGAAGCGGCTCGGCGCGACTCCCCTGTCGAGGGCCGGGCTGCTGCTGGCCAAGACGGTGGCGGTGCTCGCGGTCGAAGGCGTCCAGGTCGTGGTGATCGTGGCGGTCGCGCTGGCGCTCGGCTGGCGGCCCCAGGGCTCGCCGGTGGGCGCGCTGCTGCTCGTGCTGCTGGGGACGGCGGCCTTCAGCGGGCTGGGGCTGCTCATGGCGGGCGTGCTGCGGGCCGAGGCGACGCTGGCCGCGGCCAACCTCGTCTACCTGGTGCTGCTCGGCGCGGGCGGGGTGATCTTCCCGCTGGCGAAGTTCCCCGCCGGGATGCGGCCGGCCCTGGAGGTGCTGCCGATCTCGGCGCTGACCGGCGGGCTGCGTTCCGTGCTCGCCGGGGGCGCGGCCCTGCCACTGGGGGCGCTGGGGGTGCTGGCCGCCTGGGCGGTGCTGTCGCTGGGCATCGCCGCGCGCACGTTCCGCTGGGAGTGAGCGGGATCTGAGCTGGACCTGAGCTCGGCGGCCCTTAGGTGGGCGGCCCCGCCTGAGCTGGGCGGTCCCGAGCTGGACCTGAGCTGGACGGCCCTTAGGTGGGCGGCCCTGAGCTGGATGGGGCGTCAGGCGCGGCCGGTGACGCCGTAGCGGTGGCGGCCGATGACGGCGACCACGGTGAGCGGCACCGCCACGGCCGCCGAGACGCCGAACAGCAGCGCGTACCTACCGTCCTGGGCCGCCGGGCCGCCCGCCCACGACGACACCGCGCTGCCGACGAACAGCGCCGCGGCGAAGAAGGCCACGCTGGTCCCCCTGGCGTTGGGCGCGACGGTGGTGATCCAGGTCTGCAGCGAGGAGTGCATGAACGACCACCCCACGCCCAGCAGCAGCGCGGTGACACCGACGGTCACCAGGCTGACATGGATGGCCACGAGCGCGTACCCGGCGCAGAGATGCGCTCCCCCGACGGCGATGAGCACGGCCGGAGGCCACGTCCGCGACAGGCGTTTGACCAGCCTGCTGAACAGCCACAGGCCCACGCCGTAGGTCGCGGTGGCCAGACCCGCGACCGCCGCCCTGACCCCGCCGTGCTCCAGGGCCGTGGCGAGGAAGGCCATCGTGCCGAGCAGCACCGCGCCCTCCACGAAGGCCAGTCCGAACACCAGCAGCGCCCACGGCTCGCGCAGCACCGCGCCCACGTGCCTGCCCAGCCCGGCGATCTCGGCCCGGGGCGGCTCGGGCAGGGAGCGCAGCGCGAGCGCGCAGGCCAGCGCGCAGGCCGCGGGCACGGTGAACGCCACGTGCCAGTCGACCAGGTCGGCGAGCACGCCGCCGAGACCGGTGGCCATGGCGATGCCCAGGGCTCCCGCGCCCATCAGGTCCGACAGAGCGCGCTGCCGTACGACGGGCGCGACCGTGTCGCCGACGTAGGTGAGCGAGGTCGGGATCACCGCGCCAAAGCAGGCGCCGGCCACGATCCTCGACACCACCAGCGCGCCCAGCGCCGGCATGAGGGCGGAGACCACCCCGGCCAGCGCGGCGCCGAACATCGCCGCCCGCATCACCCGCACCCGTCCGAACCGGTCGGAGAGCACGCCCCACAGCGGCTGCGTCAGGCCGTAGGCCAGGTAATAGCCGCTGGCGACCGCGACCGCCGCCGACAGCGGGACGCCGAGGTCGGCGGCGATCAGGACGAGCATGGGGTTCACGGCGAACCGGTCGAAGCTGCTGACGAAGGTGGCCGCGGACAGCACGAGCGGAGGACGGACGAGGGAGGCCGGGGGTGCGGTCATGACTCCATGGTCGAATTGTCGGCTTCAACGGTTCAGTGCGTATTTGTACCACCCTAGTGGGGGAATGTCGGCCCAGCTCGGTACCGTTCTAACCGCCGTCCCCCTACCGAGCCGTCGGCCTGTGCCGTGCCTATTGAGGAGTGCTGTGAGCGCCTTCGCCCTGGATGATCCCTTCGACCGGGGATCCGGTCTGCCCAGGCCCGGCAGAATGCTGCGCAGCGCCGCCGACGCCATTCCGCCTTCCGGGCTGGTGCTGCTGGCGATCTTCTCCGTGCAGCTGGGGGCGGGCTTCGCCAAGGAGCTGTTCGCGGCGCTGCCGCCGAGCGCGGTGGTGTTCCTGCGCATCGGCGCGGGCGCGTTGATCATGGGCGCGGTGGCCAGGCCCAAGCTGAAGGGGATGTCGTGGCGTGACCTGGGGGTCGGGCTCGTCTTCGGCGTGACGCTGGCGCTGATGAACCTGTCGTTCTACGAGGCGATAGCGCGGCTGCCCCTGGGGATCGCGGTGGCGATCGAGTTCCTCGGGCCGCTGGGCGTGGCGGTCGCGGCCTCCAGGCGGCGGCTCGACCTGGTGTGGATCGGCCTGGCGGCGGCGGGCGTGGCGCTGCTCGCGCCCTGGGGCCAGTCGGCGGCGGTGAGCTGGGCCGGCATCGGGTTCGCGCTGGGGGCGGGAGTGTTCTGGGCGGCCTACATCCTGCTGTCGGCCTCGGTGGGGCAGCGCTTCCCCGGCACCACCGGGCTGTCGTTCGCGATGATCGTCTCGGCCGTGGTGGTCGCGCCGGTGGGCATCGCGTCAGGCGGCGGCGACCTGCTCCACCCGCATCTGCTGCTGATCGGGCTCGGGGTGGGGCTGCTGTCGTCGGTGATCCCGTACTCGCTGGAACTGCAGGCGCTGCGGCGGATGCCGAAACACGTGTTCGGCATCCTGATGAGCCTGGAGCCCGCGGCGGCCGCGCTGGTCGGCGTGCTGGTGCTGAGCGAGATGCTGCACGCGCAGCAGTGGGCGGCGATCATCTGCATCGTGGCCGCGAGCCTGGGCACGACCCGCGCGACGAAATGACCTCTCGGAAGTGATCAGCGCGGGTCGGCCCAGATGCCGCGGACGTGCTGGATGTGCTCGGACATGATGTGGCGGGCCGCCTCGGTGTCACCCGCCTTGAGCGCGTCGAGCAACGCGACGTGCTCCCGGGCCGAGTCCGACAGCGTGCCGCGCTCCGACAGCTGTGACAGGCCGTAGAGCCGGGCCCGGTTGCGCAGGTCCTTGACCACCTCGACCAGGTGGGCGTTGCCCGACAGCGTCAGCAGCTCCACGTGGAAGCGCAGGTCGGCGTCCACGTACCCGAGCAGGTCACCCCGCTCGGCGGCGGCGACGATCTCCTCGGCGACGGGCCGCAGCCGCTCGAAGTCGGCCGCGCGCGAGCTGTCGGCCAGACGGGTCACGGTGGGCACCTCGATGAGCTGCCGGATCTCGGTCAGCTCGTCGAGATCGCGGTCGGACAACTCGGTGACCCGGAAGCCCTTGTTGCGCACCGCCTCGACCAGTCCCTCCTTGGCCAGGTCGAGCATGGCCTCACGGACCGGCGTGGCGGAGACGCCGAACTGCGCGGCCAGCACCGGCGCGGAGTAGACCACCCCCGGACGCATCTCACCCGTGATCAACGCGGCGCGGAGCGCGTGCGCGACCTGCTCGCGCAAGCTCTGCCGCTCACCCACCATCGGCAGGTCGAGCCGGTCCTCGGCAGCCATCCGGCCATCCCTTCGCTCAGTACACGCCCGCTGTTCACCCCCTGCTGGGGCACCCCGCTAAACCCACGCCTCGTACGCGGCGGCGGCGACCACCAGGTCCTCCCACGCCATCCCGGTGCTCTTGAACACGCGGGGACCGGAGCCCGCAGGAACCCGGCCGGCGATCAGGTCGGCGAGGTTCCCGGCGAGATGACCGGTGGTGATCGTACCTTGGCGCACCGGGATGACCACATCCCCCGCTTCGGCCAGCGCCGCCGACCTGGCCTCGACGACGACCGTGGCGCGGGCGATGAGATCCCCGGCCAGCTCGCGGGCCTCTGGTTCGTGCGATCCGACCGCGACCACCGTGGCGTCGTCGCGAACCAGTTCGCCGGGGAAGAGCGGCTCCCTGGCCGTGGTGCAGCAGGCGATCAGGTCCGCCTCCGCCACGGCACTCAGGTCCGGAGCCTGGCCGTGCACCGCGCGGGCCGGCAGGCCGTGGTCGCGGCAGCGGGCGGCGAGGCTCTCGGCGCGTTCGGGGTCGCGGCCGACGACCGTGACCCGTTCGACCGGCCGGACCGCGCCCAGCGCGAGGATGTGCCCCCACGCCTGCGGGCCCGTGCCGAACACCACCAGGTTATGGGCGTCCGGCTCGGCCAGATGCTTGACGGCGAGCGCCGAGACCGCCGGGGTGCGCAGCGCGGTGAGCGTGATGCCGTCCATGGCGGCCAGCGGGCTCAGGGTGTCGCCGTCGAGCAGCAGGTAGGTCCCCTGGATGCGGGGCAGCCCGCGCTCGGCGTTGCCGGGTGCGATGGTGACGGCCTTCACGCCCGCGTACCGTCCCGCGGCGGCGGGCATCAGCAGGAGCTGCCCGGCGGGCAGCTCGACGATCGGCCGCAGCGGCGTCTCCTCCGGATCGAGCCCGTCCCGCAGGGCCTCTTCCAGGATGCGTACGGCCCGCGCCACGGGCACCAGCCGCTCGATGGTGGCGGCGTCGAGGTAGGGCAGCGCGTTCACCGCAGCACGAACCCGGTGCCGAGGGGGTCTTCGGGGTCGAGCTCGAAGGTGTGCCGCCCGGTGCGGTAGGCCATCCCCTCGATCTCGGCGACGACGCCCTGGTCGGTCACCTTCCCCACGGTGGCGACGAACGTGCCGCCGGCGATGCCGGTGTGGATCAGCGGTCCCTGGTGACCGTCGTCGTACAGCAGGGCGAGCCGCGCGGCCGTGCCGGACCCGCACGGCGAGCGGTCCACCTCCCCGTCGGCGAACACGGTCACGTTGCGCTGGCGCGGCCCTTCGCCCGGGACGTCCTCGTAGAAGATCACCCCGTAGACGCCGGACAGCCGGTCGTCCGCCGGGTGCCGCGTGGCCGGGTGGCCCGCCAGGGCAGCCTTGATACGGCGGCCGTGGCCGACGAACTCCGTCAGGCTTCCGGCCTCGACGGACAGGCCGACGGCCGAGGCGGGCAGGGTGGCGTAGATGGCTCCGCCATAGGCGAGGTCGACCTCGACCCCGGCGACGGGGACGGCGCGCGCGACGACGTACGACGGGACGTTGACGAAGGTGACCGACTCGACCCGCTCCCGCGAGCCGCGCACGCGGGCCGTGACCCGGCCCGAGGGCACGTCGACGACCACGTCCGTCTCGCCGCCGGGGTCCGCCTCGACCAGGCCCTCGCGGACGGCGTGCACGCCGAGCGCGATCGTGCCGTGGCCGCAGGCGGTGGAGTAGCCGTCCTTGTGCCAGAACAGCGCGCCGAAGTGGGCGCCGGGGTCGTCGGGCGGGACCAGGAAGCAGCCGTACATGTCGGCGTGGCCTCGCGGCTCTTGGCAGAGCAGCCGCCGCACCCGCTCGGCCGGGCCGCCAGGTGCGGCGGCCCGGCGTTCGAGTACGGTGGCGCCCGGGATGTCCGGGGCGCCACCGGTGACGATCCTGAACGGCTCGCCGGCGGTGTGGTAGTCGACCGTGGTGACGCTCACAGCTCGAATCCCTCAGGGAAGGGGTCGCGCGGGTCGAGGAAGTACTGGGCGGTGCCGGTGACCCAGGCGCGCCCGGTGATGGCCGGCACGACCGCGGGCCGCCCCCCGACGGTGGTCTCCCCCAGCAGGCGGCCGATGAAGCGGGTCCCGATGAACGACTCGTTGACGAACTCCCCGCTGCCCGGCCCCCCGCTCACGGCCAGCTCGCCGCGGGCGTGCAGCTGGGCCATCCGGGCGCTGGTGCCGGTGCCGCACGGCGAGCGGTCGAACCAGCCCGGGTAGATGGCCATCGCGTGCCGCGAGTGGTGCGCGTCCGAGCCCGGCGCGGCGAAGTAGACGTGGTGGCAGCCGCGGATGCGGTCGTCCTCGGGGTGCACGGGCTCGTCGGCCGCGTCGATCGCCGCCATCGTGGCCAGGCCGGCGGCCAGGATCTCGTTCTTGGCCTTGCGGTCGAAGGGCAGGCCGTAGTCGTCGAGGTCGACGATCGCGTAGAAGTTGCCCCCGTACGCCAGGTCGTAGCGGATGTCGCCGAAGCCGGGCACCGTGACGACGGCGTCGAGCCTGTCGCAGTAGGCGGGCACGTTGCGCAGCGTCACCGACATGGCCATGCCGTCCTTGACGGCCACGTCCACCTCGACGAGCCCGGCGGGCACCTCCAGGCGCACGGTGGTGACCGGCTCGACGACCTCCACCATGCCGGTCTCCACCAGCACGGTGGCCACGCCGATGGTGCCGTGACCGCACATCGGCAGCAGCCCGGACACCTCGATGAACAGCACGCCCCAGTCGGCGTCCGGCCGGGTGGGCGGCTGCAGGATGGCGCCGCTCATGGCGGCGTGGCCGCGCGGCTCGTTCATCAGCAGCCTGCGGATGTGGTCGAGATGGTCGCGGAAGTAGACGCGCCGCTCGGCCATGCTCGCGCCGGGGATCACGCCCACGCCGCCGGTGATCACACGGGTGGGCATGCCCTCGGTGTGCGAGTCGACGGCGTGGAAGACCCGCTTCGTCCTCATCGCATGCCCTCCGCGAGCGCCTTCTCCGTCGCACCGCGTACGGCCGCCTCCTGCGTCTCGGTCAGGGGCACGCGCGGCAGGCGGCAGGGCCCGCCGTGACGGCCCGCGATGTCCATCGACAGCTTGATGGCCTGCACGAACTCCGTCTTGGAGTCCCAGCGAAGCAGCGGGTGGAGCGTACGGTACAGGGGCAGCGCGGTCTCGAGGTCACCGGCCAGCGCGGCCCGGTAGAGCGCGACGCTGGAGGCGGGCAGCGCGTTGGGGTAGCCGGCGACCCAGCCGACGGCCCCGGCCACGGCCAGTTCCAGCAGCACGTCGTCGGACCCGATCAGCACGTCCAGCCCGGGGGCCAGCTCGCCGAGCTCATAGGAGCGCCGCGGGTCGCCGCTGAACTCCTTCACGGCCACGATCAGGCCCTCGCCGTGCAGGGTGGCCAGCAGCGCGGGCGTCAGGTCCACCTTGGTGTCGTAGGGGTTGTTGTAGGCAACGATCGGCACCCCGGCCTTGGCCACCTCGCGGTAGTGCGCGACCACGGAGCGCTCGTCGGCCCGGTAGGCGTTGGGCGGCAGCAGCAGCACCGAGCCGCAGCCGGCCGCAGCCGCGCGCTCGGCCCACAGCCGCGACTCCGCCGCGCCGTACGCGCCGACACCCGCCATCACGTTCGGCCCGCCGACCGCCTCGACGGCCGTCTCGATGACCTTGGCCCGCTCCTCGGCGGTGAGCGTCTGGTACTCGCCCAGCGACCCGTTGGGGACCACGCCGTCGCAGCCGTTCTCGACCAGCCAGCGGCAGTGCTCCGCATAGGCGTCGAAGTCGACGGACAGGTCCTCACGCAGGGGGAGAGCCGTAGCCACCATGACACCGTGCCAGGATTTAATGCGATTTGTCATTAAAGAGTCCTCCAAATCAGGGTGTATCGAGTTCGAGTTCGAGCTCGGCGAGAGCGCCGAGTGAGATGGGTTGCGCGATGGGGCGGCGAGGGGGCCGTGGCGACTCCCCCGCCAGGCAGGCGACCGCGTAGCCGCAGACGCGGCCCTGGCACCAGCCCATGCCGGGCCTGGCCAGCAGTTTGATCGAGCGCGCGTCGGTGGCGCCGAGCTCCAGCGCCGCGCGTACGCGGGCGACCGGCACCTCCTCGCACCGGCACACCAGCGTGTCGTCGCGCAGCCAGCCCTGCCAGCCCGGCTTGATCGGATACGCGTGATGCAGCGCCTCGCCGAACGCGCGCATCCGCCGGCGCCGCCTGGCCAGCACGCCGGGCACCGGCGCACCGGCCACGGCCAGGCCCGCGATGCGGCCCTCCAGCTCGGCCAGGTACCGCCCGCCCACGCCGACCGGCTCGCCCGCCGCCCAGACGCCGCGCGCCGTGGTGCGCTGGTGGTCGTCCACCGCGAGCACGGGCATGCCGTCCGCGTCCTGGCGGGTCTCACAGCCCAGCTCGACGCCGAGCTCGATCTGGGGGACGAAGCCGTAGCCGACGGCCAGCGTGTCGCAGGCCAGCTCGCGGGTGGCGAGCACGTTCCAGTCACTGTCGAGCCGCGCCACGGTGACCGCCTCCAGCTCGCGCTCGCCGTGGGCGGCGATCACCGCCTGGTGCGTCCGGTACGGCACGCGGTGCCTGGCCATGGCCAGCCCGTAGCCCGCCGCCTCCCCCGCCTTGCCCGCGGCCAGCAACGGATGCCGGGCCAGGCCCAGGCCGCCGTTGGCCTCCAACACACCCAGCACCTCGGCCCCCGCCCCCGCCAGGCCGGTGGCCACGGGCAGCAGGAACGGCCCGGTGCCCGCGACGACCACCCGGCCGCCCGCGACGACGCCGTTGCCCTTGAGCAGCGCCTGGGCGCCGCCCGCCGTCAGGACGCCGGGCAGGTCCCAGCCGGGGAACGGCAGCGGCCGGTCGTGCGCGCCGGTGGCGATCAGCAGGTCGCGGCAGCGGATCGCCACCGCGCGGCCGTCCGGGGTCTGGCAGTGGACGGTCAGCTGGTCGCCGTCCCGCGTCACGGTCCACACCTGGTGGCCGAGCAGGACCTCGGCCCGCTCGGCGAGCGCGCGGGCCTGCCTGAGGAACCGGTCCAGACCCGGCGTGCCGGTGCGCGCCGCTCCGGGCGGGTGACGGAAGTACTGACCGCCGAGGCGGGCGCCGGAGTCGACGAGGACCACACTCAGGCCGCGCAGGGCCGCCGTCAGGGCCCCCGCCACTCCGGCGGGCCCGCCACCGACCACGGCGAGATCGCAGGTCACGCTCACGTAGTCGGCACGAACACGGTCGTCGATCGGGCTCATGCGGTCGTCACCTCGTCTCCGGGCCGCGCCTCCAGCAGGCAGGCGCGTTCTGGTGGGCGGCCGTTCACCGTGATCAGGCAGTCGAAGCAGACGCCGATGCCGCAGAACAGGCCGCGCGGCCGCCCGCCGAAGCGGGTGGTCCGCCAGGCGCGGACCCCGGCGGCGTGCAGGGCCGCGCCGATCGTCTGCCCCGGCTCGACCGGCACGGCCCGGCCGTCGATCGTGATCTGGAAGGTCACGCGGACTCCTCGGTCGCGAAGCGGTCCGGGCGGAAGGGGTACAGGTCGAGTTCGGGGCCGGCGCCGGTCAGCAGCTGGGACAGCAGGAGCCCGGTCGCGGGCGCGAGCCCGATCCCGGCGCCTTCGTGTCCGCACGCGTGATAGAGCCCGGGCGCGCGCGGATCCGGCCCGATCACCGGCAGATGGTCCGGACAGTACGGCCGGAACCCGCAGTACGACCTGATCACTCGTACCTCCCGCAGCGCCGGGAACAGGGCGACGGCCTGAGCCGCCAGCCGGGCCAGTACCCGGGGCGAGATCGTGCGGTCGAACCCGACCCGCTCCCTGCTCGCCCCGATGAGCACGGTCCCCGCCGGGGTGCCCTCGACGACGGCCGAGGTCTCCAGATCGGCGGAGTCGCTGGCCACGTTGGTGACGTAGGCGGCGGTGTAGACCTTGTGCCGGATCAGCGGCTCGCGCAGCGGCTCGGTGACGAGGATGAACCCGCGCCTGGGCAGGACCGGCAGCGCCACGTCCGCGAGCCCGGCGATCTCGCCGCCCCACGTGCCGGCCGCGTTGATCACCGCGCCGCCGAGGATGTCACCCTGGTCGGTCCGTACGCCCGTCACCCGGTCCCCTGACCGGGTGAACCCGGTCACGGTGACGCCGGTGCGCAGGTGGAGCGTGCCGTGGCCGTAGCTCTCCGCGCCGTGCCTGAGCAACTGCGCGGCGGCCAGCATGGGCTGCACCTGGGCGTCCTGCGGGTAGTGGACACCGCCCGCGAGCCCCTCGGCCAGGTGCGGCTCGTAGTCGCGCAGGCCGGCGGCGGGCACGACGGTGTACTCGACACCCTGCTTGCCCGCCAGCCCGACGAGCTGCCGCTGGACCTCGTCGGTCTCGGCGACCACCAGCCCGCCCTTGGGCTCGTACTCGAACCCGCCCAGCGCGGCCAGCTCCCCCCACAGGCGGTTGGACAGCAGCGCGAGGTCCAGCTCCGGGCCCGGCTCCTTGTCCGAGACCAGCACGTTGCCCTCGCCCGCGCCCGTCGTGCCGCCCGCCACGGGGCCGCGGTCCACCACGGTCACGTCCAGCCCGGCCCGTGCGGCGTAATAGGCGCACGCGGCGCCCACCACTCCGGCGCCGATGACGATCACATCCGACATCCTCACCTCCCGTCTGTAATATGTCACATACCCATGCTGCTTGAGAAGCACGTTCCCGGGTTAAGGACCGGACAACCAGGCCCTTACCATCAATGACGTGAAGCTCGTCGACGTGAAACTACCCACGGACCACCCCAACCCCCTGGTGCGGCGCCTGTTCTCCTTCTGGGCACCGACCGCCGAGTCGATGCGGGGCTGGGCACTGGCGTCGGTGGTGGTCAACGCGGGCATCACCGTGACGGGCGCGGCCGTGCGGCTCACCGGCTCCGGGCTCGGCTGCCCGACCTGGCCGAGGTGCACGCCCGACAGCTTCGTGCCCGTCGCGCATCCCGAGATCGCGGCCACCACCATGGCCGTCGAGTTCGGCAACCGGCTGCTGACGTTCCTGGTGCTGGCGGTGGGGTTCGCCTGCGTGGTGTCGGCGATGCGGCTGGCTCCGCGGCGCAGTCCGCTGCTCTGGCTGGCCCTGCTGCAACCCGCGGGCATCGTCTTCCAGGCGCTGTGGGGCGGGCTGGTGGTCAGGAGCCTGCTCAACCCGTTCACGGTCAGCGTGCACTTCCTGGTCTCCATCGCGCTGATCGCCGCCTGCTGGACGCTCTACGCTCGAGCGGGCGAAGGCGACGGGCCGGTCCGCCGGGTGACGCACCGCGACATCCGGCGCCTCGGCTTCGTGCTGGTCGCGGCGGTGGCGGTGCTGCTCCTGGCCGGGGTGCTGGTGACCGGCACGGGGCCGCATTCCGGCGACGCGGTGGCCTCGCGCTTCGATCTCGACATCGAGAGCGTGGTGCGCCTGCACTCCGACATCGTCTACATCGTGCTGGGGCTGTCGTTCGCGCTGCTGTTCGCGCTGCACGTGACCGACTCGCCCAGAGCGGCCCGCCGGGCGGCGCTGGCGCTGCTCGTGGTGGAGCTGGCCCAGGGCGTGATCGGCTACATCCAGTACTTCCTGGCGGTGCCCGCCCTCCTGGTGGGCCTGCACGTGCTCGGCGCGACCCTGGTCTGGATCGCCACGCTCAGGGTGGTCACCTCGCTGCGCACCCGCGCCCCGCTGACGGCCCCCGCCGCTCCCGCTCCGGCCGAATCACCGGCCAGAGTCTGAGCCGCTGAACCCCTCCCCCACCGAAACGGCAGCCCCGATCTGACGCCGTCGTGCCCCTCCCCCACCGAAACGCCAGCCCCGATCTGAGCCGTTGTGTCAAGGTATGAGGGACTACCTCCCCCTACCTTGTGAGGCCCCTGAGTGGCTTTAGCCCGTCCCGCTCGGAAGACCCTGCGACGCCTGTACCAAGGGCTGGTACTCCTCAGCGTGCTCGCCCTGGCGCCGATGACCTGGGCGTGGCTCGACAGCTCCGACCACCGCGAGGTGGCCGACACCGCCGGCTGGCTGACGCGGGTGCCGACTTCGCAGGTGGCGCTCGTGCTCGGCGCGGGCCTGTACGCCGACCGTCCCTCGTCCATGCTGGCCCGCCGGCTCGACATCGCGGCCGAGCTCTACCACGCGGGCAAGGTCAAGGCGCTGCTGCTGTCAGGCGACAACAGCCGCAAGGAGTACGACGAGCCGACGGCCATGCGCGACTACCTGCGGGCCAAGGGCGTGCCGGACGCGGTGATGGTCCTCGACTACGCCGGGTTCGACACCTGGGACTCGTGCGTGCGGGCCCGCAAGGTCTTCGGCGCCGAGCGGCTGACCGTGGTCACGCAGGTGTTCCACCTGCCGAGAGCGGTCACGCTCTGCCGTACGGCGGGCCTGACGACCTTCGGCGTGGGCGACGACTCCACCAAGCAGTATGCCGCGACCACCTACGTCCTGGCCGGACGGGAGCTGTTCGCCACCGGCAAGGCGTTCGCCGACGCGCTCCTGCTGCACTCCGACCCGGTCTATCCCGGCCCGCGGGAGACCTCGCTGCGCGCGATCCTGGCTCAGCCGGGAGCGCCGGGCGCGTAGCCCGGTGGCGGGGTGCCCCGCGTCGCGGTCCCGAGATGGGCGGGCGGCGCCGGGAAGCTCGCCTTGGCGGTGCTCATGCATTCGAGCAGGGCCCGCTGCTCCTCGTGGAAGGTCTGCTCGTCGATCATCCGCCGGGCCGCCCGCTCGTGCAGCAGGCCCAGCTCGGTCGCCGCGAGCTGGTAGTCGCTCATCGCGCGCAGTCCGCGTTTGCCGCCGTGGACCTTGGCCCACTGTCTGGCCTGCCGGCGCCGCGACAGGGCGGACAGCATGTAGATGTCGGCCGGGTCGACCAGCTTGGTCGGCTCGTACGGCGGCAGGTAACGCTGGATCAGGGCGACGATGCGCCGCCGGTCACTGATCACCAGCGCGATCAGCACCACGAGCACGACCAGCAGCACCAGGTAGGCGATGACCAGGCCGGGGAAGCCGCCGTAAGAGCTCAGACCGTTCCAGAGGCCGTGCAGGAGCATCGCGCCGACCCAGCCGGCCAGGATGGAGAAGACCCGGTCCGACCCCTGGCGCTGGGCGGCGTAGGCGACCGCGACGCCGATCATCGAGGTGAACAGCGGGTGCGCGAACGGCGACAGCACGCCGCGCAGCACCACCGTGACGGCCAGCCCTATGCCGCCCTGGTCGGAGTTGAGCGCGGCGATGTAGTAGCTGACGTTCTCGCTCATCGCGAAGCCGAGGCCGACCATGCTGGCGTAGATGATGCCGTCGGTCGGCCCGTCGAGCTCGGCCCGGCGGAACCTGAGCAGCCCGAGCAGCACCAGCCCCTTCATCGTCTCCTCGACCACCGGGGCGCCGAACGTGGCGGCGACGTTGCGCGCGCTGGCCGCGCTCAGGTTGGCCGCGTCGATGATGTAGTGCAGGTTGAGCGAGTTGATCAGGCCGGCGACCAGCACCGCCACGCCCGCCCCCCAGGCGAAGGCGAAGATGAGGTTGCTGCGCGGCTCCGGCTCCATACGATCCAGCGCCAGCACGGCGGCCAGCAGCAGCGGCACCGGTGCCAGCGCCAGGACCAGCGAGATGAAGAACTGCACGGGCGCGCCGTTGAGCACGTCGAAGGCGAAGGAGACGAGCGCGCACAGGCCGGTCACGATCAGCCCGATGATCAACGCGAACGACGGGCGGTCCTTCAACACCCAGCGTGGATCACGGGACGCCATACCGTGACTGTAACGGATCAAAAAGGCGCTGTCCTGCCCAGGTGGCGCGGTCCGTGCGGGTCCTCACAATGCTCCGCCCGGTCCTTCAGGCCGTGGTCCACCTGTAGCGTGGTGTGGCCGATCTCGAAGCGATCGTGCAGCAGGTCAGCCAGGCGGGTGCGGACCCGGTGGCAGTCGGACCCGCGGGCCACGATCACGTGCGCCGACAGCGTCGGATAGCCGCTGGTCACCGTCCAGACGTGCAGGTCGTGCACCTCGACCACGTCAGGGTCGCCGGCCAGGACCCGGCCGATCTCGTCGGGATCGAGATCGCTCGGCGCGGCCTGGAGCAGCACCCTGGCCGAATCGCGCAGCAGCCCCCAGCCGGCCTTGAGCATGAGCGCGGCGACCACGAGCGCGGCGATCGCGTCGGCCTGCCGGAACCCGGTCAGCCACACCACCACGCCGGAGATCGCGGTGGCGATGAAGGCGTACATGTCGTTGAGCACATGCTGGAAGGCGCCCTCGACGTTGAGGCTGCGCCGGTCGGCCCTGGACAGCAGCCAGGCGGCCAGCGCGTTGACCGCGATGCCGGCCACGGCCGTGACGACCACGATGGGCCCGGAGACCTCGGGCGGGTCCATCAGCCTGCGCACGGCCTCGTAACAGAAGTACGCCACGAGCAGCAGCAGGGTGATGCCGTTGAGCTGGGCCGAGAGGATCTCGGCGCGCTTCCAGCCGAAGGTGTAGGCGCCGCGGGCGGGCCGGGCGGCGAAGCGCATCGCGACCAGGGCCAGCGCGATCGCGCTGGCGTCGGTGAGCATGTGGGCGGCGTCGGAGATCAGCGCGATCGAGTTGGCGATCAACCCGGCGACCACCTCGATCGCCATGTAGCCGACGATCAGCGCGAGCGCGCCCACCAGGTAACGCTTGTCGGCGTCGGCCGAGTGGCCGTGCCCGTGACCGTGTCCCTGGCCCATCAGCGCTCCTCCTTCATGTGCTCGCGGCTGAGGTCGAGCAGCATCCGTACGTGCGCGTCGGCCAGCCGGTAGTAGATCATGCGGCCCGCCCGGCGGCTGGCCACGATGCCCGCCGTACGCAGCAGCCGCAGGGCGTGGGACACGGCCGTGTCGGTCACCTCGACCGCGTCGGCCAGGTCGCACACGCACAGCTCGCCCGCCTCCAGCAGGGCGTACAGCAGGCGGGCCCGCGTGGCGTCGCCCAGCAGGCGGAACAGGTCGGCGAGCCGGGTGGCCTCGTCCGGCGTCACCAGCCGGTCGCGGGTGGCCGCGACGCGCTCGGCGTCGGGCTCCTGAACCACGCAGCCGTCGAATGAAGCGACAACACCTGAAGAGCTATTCATATGTTCACCATAACGACAGGACGAAGCCCACCGCAACAGGCGGTGGGCTCAGCTCAGCAGCGGATCGATGGCGACGGCGAGGAACAGCAGCGCCAGATAGGCGTTGGACCAGTGGAAGAAGCGCATCGGGCGCAGATCGACACCGGTCTTGCCGGAGTTGAGGCGGGCCAGGAGGCGATGGACCTCCCACAGGCACATGGCGCCCAGGACGGCGGCCGCGATCGGGTAGAACAGCGTGGTGTGCGCCACCGGCCACAAAGCCAGCGAGCAGAGCACGGTGGCCCAGGTGTAGGCGATCGACTCCAGGATCACCCGGCGCTCGGTGGCCACCACGGGCAGCATCGGCACCTTGGCCGCCGCGTAGTCCTCCTTGTAGCGCATGGCCAGCGTCCAGGTATGCGGCGGCGTCCAGAAGAACACCACCCCGAACAGCGCCAGTGGCGCCCAGTCGAGCCGCCCGGTGATGCCCGCCCAGCCGATCAGCACCGGCATGCAGCCCGCGATGCCGCCCCAGACGATGTTCTGGGCGGTGCGCCGCTTGAGGATCATCGAGTAGACGATGACGTAGAACAGGATGGCGCCGGTGGAGAGCACGGCGGCCAGCCAGTTGGTGGTCAGCCAGAGGCCGACCAAGGACAGCACGCCGAGCACGATGCCGAAGATGAGCGCGCCGGTCGGCGAGACCTGGTGCCTGGCCAGCGGGCGCCGTCTGGTGCGGCGCATCTTCTGGTCGATGTCGCGGTCCACGTAGCAGTTGAGCGCGTTGGCGCTGCCCGCGGACAGGGTGCCGAACACCATGACCGACACCGACGTCCACAGCGGCGGCAGTCCGCCCGCCGCGAGGAACATCACGGGGAGAGTCGTGATCAGCAGGAGCTCGATGATCCGCGGCTTGGTCAGAGCGATGTAGGCCTTCACGAGCGTGCCGATCGTCCTCGGCGGCTCGGCCGCGGGAGCGGGGGCCGTCGTCTGCCTGTTCGTCAGCACCGTCAAGGCGCTTCCAGCACGTGCGGAGTCAACGCGTAACCTCTGATTGGAGCGGAATCTCATGGACGGACGCCACGGCGTCCCTGTGATGACAACGAGAACAACCAAACTGTAGTAGCAGGGTCGTCCGGTCCGGCCAATGGGGGGACACGCACGGGGTGGAAGGGGAATCTTTCGCCGACTCCACTCAGTTAGGGTCCGGTGTGGCGGGATATGCCAACCGGTACCACCAATGACAACTAGATTCCGGAGACCGAGCACTTGAGCACCGAACTCGTGCCAGACCTCGAATGGACCGACCTAGACAAGCAAGCGGTCGACGTCGTTCGAGCCTTGGCCATGGACGCAGTCGAAAAGGCGGGTTCGGGTCACCCGGGCACCGCCATGAGCCTGGCTCCCGCCGCGTACCTGCTGTTCCAGCACGCGATGCGCCACGACCCCACGGATCCCACGTGGCTGGGGCGTGACCGCTTCGTCCTGTCGTGCGGGCACTCCAGCCTGACCCTGTACATCCAGCTGTTCCTGTCCGGATACGGACTCGGCCTGGACGACCTGAAGGGGTTGCGCCAGTGGGACAGCCTGACCCCCGGCCACCCGGAGCACGGGCACACGGTCGGTGTGGAGACCACCACGGGCCCGCTCGGCCAGGGCCTGGGCAACGCCGTCGGCATGGCGCTGGCGGCCCGCCGTGAGCGCGGCCTGTTCGACCCCGACGCCGAGGCGGGCGCCTCGCCCTTCGACCACCACATCTGGTGCATGGTCAGCGACGGCGACATCGAGGAGGGCATCAGCCACGAGGTCAGCTCGATCGCCGGCCACCAGAAGCTGGGCAACCTCACCGTCATCTATGACGACAACCACATCTCCATCGAGGACGACACGCTGATCGCGAAGTCCGAGGACGTGGTCAAGCGCTACGAGGCCTACGGCTGGCACACGCTCAGCGTCGACTGGACCGAGTCCGGGGAGTACGTCGAGGACGTCCAGGCGCTGCACGCGGCGCTGGAGGCGGCCCGCGCCGAGACCGACCGGCCGACGTTCATCCGCCTGCGCACGATCATCGGCTGGCCCGCCCCGAACAAGCAGAACACCGGCAAGATCCACGGCTCCGCCCTCGGCGCCGACGAGGTCGCCGCCACCAAGCGGGTCCTCGGCATGGACCCGGACAAGAGCTTCGACGTGCCCGCCGAGGTGCTGGAGCACGCGCGCGAGGTGGCCCGCAGAGGCCACGAGGCGCACGCCGCCTGGCAGAAGGGCTACGACGCCTGGCGCGAGGCCAACCCCGAGCGGGCCGCCGAGCTGGACCGGATCTCCCGCCACGAGCTGCCCGCCGGGTGGACCGAGGCGCTGCCCGCCTTCGACAAGGGCGGCTCGATGGCCACCCGCAAGGCCTCCGGCGAGGTGCTCAACGCGCTCGCGCCGGTGCTGCCCGAGCTGTGGGGCGGCTCGGCCGACCTGGCCGAGTCCAACAACACCACGATGAAGGGCGAGCCGTCCTTCATCCCGGAGGAATACCAGACCAAGGAGTTCCCCGGTAACCGCTACGGCCGCACGCTGCACTTCGGCATCCGCGAGCACGGCATGGGCGCGATACTCAACGGCATCGCCCTGCACGGCGGCACCCGGCCCTACGGCGGCACGTTCCTGGTCTTCTCCGACTACATGCGCCCCTCCGTGCGCCTGGCGGCGCTGATGAAGCTGCCGGTCACCTACGTGTGGACGCACGACTCCATCGGACTGGGCGAGGACGGCCCGACCCACCAGCCGGTCGAGCACCTGTGGGCGCTGCGCGCGATCCCCGGCCTCGACGTGGTGCGCCCCGGCGACGCCAACGAGACGGCGTACGCCTGGCAGGCCGTGCTCGAGCACGACGACCGGCCCGCCGCGCTGGCCCTGACCCGGCAGAACCTGCCGGTCTTCGAGGGCACCAGCGCCGAGGGCGTGGCCAAGGGCGGCTACATCCTGCACGAGGCGTCCGGCGGGCAGCCCCAGGTGATCCTCATCGCCACGGGCAGCGAGCTGGAGCTGGCCGTCAACGGCCGCGAACTCCTCGAAGCCGAAGGCATCCCGACGCGGGTCGTGTCGATGCCGTGTGTGGAGTGGTTCCAAGGGCAGGACACTGCGTATCGGCAGACTGTTCTGCCGTCAGCGATCAAGGCCCGGGTCGCGGTCGAGGCGGGCATCGCTCTCGGCTGGCGCGAGTTCGTCGGCGAGAGGGGCGAGGTCGTCAGCCTTGAACACTTCGGCGCGTCCGCACCGTATAAGACGCTGTACGAGCAATTCGGGCTGACGGCGGAGCGCGTGGCCGCCGCGGCCAAGGCGAGCCTCGCCAAGCTGGGCCACGACAAAGGCGAGACGACGGGAAACTGAACGAAATGAGCGAGAACCTCAAGAAGCTGTCCGCCCAGGGCGTGTCCATCTGGCTGGACGACATCAGCCGTGAGCGCCTGCGCACGGGCAACCTGGACCAGCTGATCCGCGAGAAGAACGTGGTCGGCGTCACCTCGAACCCGACCATCTTCGCCGGCGCGCTCAGCAAGGGCGACGCCTACGACACCCAGCTGCACGACCTGGCCGTGCGCGGGGTCGACCTCGGCGAGGCCGTGCGCGCCATCACCGCCTACGACATCCGCTGGGCCGCCGACGTGCTGCGCCCGGTCTACGACGCCACCTCCGGCGTCGACGGCCGCGTATCCCTGGAGGTCGACCCGCGGCTGGCCCGCGACAGCGACAAGACCGTGGCCGAGGCGCGGGCGCTGTGGTGGCTGGTCGACCGGCCCAACCTGTTCATCAAGATCCCGGCGACGGTCGAGGGGCTGCCCGCGATCACGCAGGCGCTCTCCGAGGGCATCAGCGTCAACGTCACGCTGATCTTCTCGCTGGAGCGCTACCGCGCGGTCATGGACGCCTGGCTGGCCGGCCTGGAGGCCGCCCAGGCCAAGGGCCTCAACCTGGGCACGATCGAGTCGGTGGCGTCGTTCTTCGTCAGCCGGGTCGACACCGAGATCGACAAGCGGCTCGACCAGCTCGGCCGGCCGGAGCTCAAGGGCAAGGCCGGCGTGGCCAACGCGCGCCTGGCCTACGCCGCGTTCGAGGAAGTGATGAACTCCGAGCGCTGGCAGCGGCTGCGCGCCGCCGGCGCCCGCCCGCAGCGCCCGCTGTGGGCCTCGACCGGCGTCAAGAACCCCGACTACTCGCCCACGCTGTACGTCGACCAGCTCGTCGCCCCCGGCACCGTCAACACGATGCCGGAGAAGACGGTCGACGCGACCGCCGCCGGCGCCAACATCACCGGTGACACCGTGCGCCCCTTCTACGAGGACGCGTGGAACACCATGGCCGCGCTCAAGGAGGCCGGCGTCGACTACGACGACGTCGTCAACGTGCTGGAGGACGAGGGCGTCGAGAAGTTCGAGGCGTCCTGGAACGAACTCCTCGAGAGCGTCAGCAAGAACCTGGCCCGCTGATGACTGTCTCGTACCGCGAGGAGGGGGTGGCCAACGCCGCCTCTTCCGCCGCGGGGCGGCTCGTCGCCGACGGCGTGCCCGCGCGGCTCGCCGCCGGCGATCCCACGCTGTGGGGCAGTGACGCGGAGGCGGGGGCGGCCGTCCGGCTGGGCTGGCTGACCCTGCCCCGCACCTCGCGCGAGCTGCTGCCCGAGCTCGGCAAGCTGGCCGAGCGGGCGCGCGCCGAGCGCCTGACCAACGTGGTGCTGGCCGGGATGGGGGGCTCGTCGCTGGCGGCAGAGGTGATCTGCGCGAGCGCCGACGTGCCGCTGACCGTCCTGGACACCACCGACCCGGGTCAGGTGCGCCGGGCGCTGGTCGAGCCGCTGGAGGCCACGATCGTGGTCGTGGCCAGCAAGAGCGGCTCGACGGTCGAGACCGACAGCCATCTGCGTGTCTACGAGGAGCTCTTCCGCCAGGCGGGCATCGACCCGGCCGACCGCATCGTGGTCGTCACCGACCCGGGCTCGCCGCTGGAGCAGACGGCCGTGGACGCGGGCTATCGCCTGGTCCCGGCCGTGCCCGATGTGGGCGGCCGCTACTCGGCGCTGTCGGCCTTCGGCCTGGTGCCCAGCGCGCTGGCCGGGGCCGAGGTCGAACGGCTGCTCGACGAGGCCGACGAGGTGCTGCCGCTGCTCTCGCTCGACGCCGGCAACCCCGGGCTCGAGCTGGGCACGGCGCTCGGCGGGGCGGCGCTCGCCGGGCGCGACAAGCTGATCGTCGACGACCGGCTGTCCGCGATCAGCGGGCTGTCGGACTGGATCGAGCAGCTCGTCGCCGAGTCCACGGGCAAGAACGGCCTGGGCATCCTGCCGGTCGCCGGCGCCGAGCCGAACGGCGCCCGTGACGAGCTGGTCGTCGGGATCGAGTCCGACGACGGCGACGTGCGCGTCGACGGGCCGCTCGGCGCGCAGTTCCTCATCTGGGAGTACGCCACGGCCGTGGCCGGGCTGCTGCTCGGGATCGACCCGTTCGACCAGCCGAACGTCGCCGAGTCCAAGGACAACACGGCCGCGCTGCTCGACATGGAGGCGCTGCCGCTGGGTGAGCCGGCGTTCGTCGACGGGCCCGTGGAGGTGTACGGCGCCACCAAGGCCAGGGATCTGCCCGGTGTGCTGAGCGAGCTGCTCGAAGCGGTGCCCGACGACGGCTACCTGGCCGTGATGGCGTATCTGGACCGGCTGTCGGCCTTCGATGTGTTCGTGCCGGAAGGCGCGGACTTCGAGCAGATGACCGACGCGTGGATGGCGGCCGACCCGGCCACGCTCAGGGCGCTGCTGGCGCTGCGCACCGACCGGCCGGTCACCTTCGGGTGGGGGCCGCGGTTCCTGCACTCCACCGGCCAATATCACAAGGGCGGCCCGCAGAACGGGGTGTTCCTGCAGATCACCGGTGCCGTGGCCGACGACGTGCCGGTGCCCGGCAGGCCGTACACGCTGGGCGGGCTCGAGCTCGCACAGGCCCTCGGCGACCTCGGGGCACTGCTGCGGCGCGGCCGCCCGGCCGTACGCCTGCACTTGACCGATCGCGCGGCCGGAGTCGCGCACCTGCTCGCAGCCGCACAGGAGGCTTGACATGAAAGACCCCGAAACACCCTCGGAGGAGGCCCTCGAACGTGAGGCGACAGACTTTGAGGAGACACTGGCGGCGACGGTAGCCACCTCGGCCGCGGCCACCTCCACCACCTTGGAGGTGGCGGCCGCCAACCCGCTGCGTGATCCGCGCGACAAGCGGCTGCCCCGGGTGGCGGGACCGTGTGTGCTGGTGTTGTTCGGCGTGACGGGAGACCTGGCCAAGCGCAAGTTGCTGCCGGCGATCTACGACCTGGGCAACCGAGGGCTGCTGCCGCCCGGTTTCTCGCTGGTCGGGTTCGCCAGGCGTGACTGGAAGGACCAGGACTTCGCCCAGGTGACGCATGACGCCGTCAAGGCGCACGCCAGGACGCCCTTCCGTGAGGAGGTCTGGAAGCAACTGCGCGAGGGCATCCACTTCGTGCCGGGCGAGTTCTCCGACGACGGGGCGTTCGACGCCCTGGCGATGGCGTTGAAGGAGATCGACGAGACCCGGGGCACCGGCGGCAACTATGCGTTCTATCTCTCCGTGCCGCCGAAGTTCTTCCCCGTGGTGGTGGAGCAGCTCAAGCGGACCGGTGTGTCCCAGGCGCCTCCCGGGTCGTGGCGGCGCGTGGTGATCGAGAAGCCGTTCGGGCACGACCTGAAGTCGGCGCACGAGCTGAACGAGATCACCACCTCGGCCTTCCCGGAGAGCTCGATCTTCAGGATCGACCACTATCTGGGCAAGGAGACCGTCCAGAACATCCTGGCCCTGAGGTTCGCCAACAACCTCTACGAGCCCATCTGGAACCGTAGCTTCGTCGACCACGTGCAGATCACCATGGCCGAGGACATCGGCATCGGCGGCCGGGCCGGCTACTACGACGGCATCGGCGCGGCCCGTGACGTGATCCAGAACCACCTGCTCCAGCTGCTCGCCCTGGTGGCGATGGAGGACCCGACGTCCTTCGACGCCTCCGCGCTGCGGCGGGAGAAGGAGAAGGTGCTCAAGGCCGTGCGCCTTCCGTCCGACCTGGGGCTCAACACCGCGCGCGGGCAGTACGACGCGGGCTGGCAGGGCGGCGAGAAGGTCGTCGGCTACCTGCAGGAGGACGGCATCTCATCCGACTCCACGACCGAGACCTACGCGGCCATCAAGCTGGAGATCGCCAACCGGCGCTGGGCGGGCGTGCCGTTCTACCTGCGCACCGGCAAGCGCCTCGGCCGCCGGGTCACCGAGGTGGCCGTGGTGTTCCAGCGGGCGCCGCACCTGCCCTTCAGCAAGGACGACACCGAGATCCTCGGCCAGAACGCGCTGGTCATCAGGGTGCAGCCGGACGAGGGCATCACCGTGCGGTTCGGCTCCAAGGTGCCGGGCACGGCCATGGAGGTGCGTGACGTCTCGATGGACTTCGCCTATGGGGAGTCGTTCCTGGAGTCGTCCCCGGAGGCGTACGAGCGGCTGCTGCTCGACGTGATGATCGGCGACCCGCCGCTCTTCCCGCACCAGCGGGAGGTCGAGCTGTCGTGGAAGATCCTCGACCCGATCGAGGAGTTCTGGGCCACCCAGGGCCAGCCCGAGGGCTACCCGTCCGGTTCGTGGGGGCCGCCGTCGGCCGACGCGATGATGGGCGACGGCCGCGTATGGAGGAGACTCTGATGACCACCTTCATGCTCACCGACACGACGGCGGGGAAGATCTCCGCGCAGCTGACGCAGCTGCGCCACCAGATGGGCGCGCCCGCCATCGGGATGGTGCTGACGCTGATCGTGGTCTGCGAGGAGCGCGACCAGTACGACTCGCTGCGCGCGGCCAGCGAGGCGGCGCGCGAGCACCCCTCACGCATCATCGTGGTGATCAACCGCGAGCCCGACGAGACCAACCGGCTCGACGCGGAGCTGCGCATCGGCGAGTCCACGCCGGGCGAGGTGGTCGTGCTGCGGCTCTACGGCGAGCTGACCGATCACGCCGACTCGGTGGTCAGCCCGCTGCTGCTGCCCGACACCCCGGTCGTGGCCTGGTGGCCGGGGCTGGCGCCCGAGGTGATGTCCAAGGACCCGGTCGGGATGCTCGCCCAGCGGCGCATCTCCGACGCCAGGGGCTCGCGCGACGGCGGGGTCGAGTCGCTGGTGACCAGGGCCAAGGGCTACGCGCCCGGTGACACGGACCTGTCCTGGGCCCGGCTGACGCCGTGGCGCAGCCTGCTGGCGGCGGCCTTCGACCAGCCCACGGGCAAGGTGCGCAAGGGCACCGTGGAGGCGTCCCCGGGCAACCCCAGCGCGCCGCTGCTGGCCGCGTGGCTGTCCGAGCGTCTCGGCGCGCCGGTCAAGGTGGCCGACTCCGACGGGCCCGGCCTGACCGCCGTCCGGCTCACGCTGGCCGACGGCGTGCTGGCGGTGATCAGGAGCGACGCCCGGCTGGCGACGCTGTCGCGGCCCGGCCAGCCGGACCGGAACGTGGCCCTGGCCCGGCGACAGACCGCCGAGCTGCTGTCGGAGGAGCTGCGGCGGCTCGACTCCGACGAGATCTACGGGGCGGCGGTCAAACGACTGGCCCGCTCGCACAAGTCCTGACGCCTCCTCCCACCGGTCATGGCGGGCCCTGTCTTACGAGGGGGGCGCGCCCGGCCGGTGGGCGCCGATCGTGAAAGAGCGACAGTGAGAGAACGACAGTGAGAGAGTGAGTACGTGAGCGTTCCCAATGTGGTCGTCCATCGTGACGGCGACGTCCTCGCCAAGGCCGTGGCGGCGCGGATCATCACCCGGCTGGTCGACGTGCAGTCGGCCAAGGGGTCGGCGTCGCTGGTCCTGACCGGCGGCACGGTCGGCCACGCGACGCTGGCCGCGATCGCCGCCACGCCGGCGCGCGACGCGGTCGACTGGCACCACCTCGACATCTGGTGGGGCGACGAGCGCTTCCTGCCGACCGGCGACCCCGAGCGCAACGAGACGGGCGCCCGCAAGGCCCTGCTCGACCACGTCGACCTCGATCCCGACCGGGTGCACGTCATGGCCGGGCCCGACTCGGGGATGTCGGCGGAGGAGTCGGCCGAGGCCTACGCGGCCGAGCTGCGCAAGGCGGCCCGGCCGGAGGACCACGGCCCGGTGCCCGGCTTCGACGTGATGCTGCTCGGCATCGGGCCCGACGCGCACGTGGCGTCGCTGTTCCCCGGGATGCCCGCCCTGTACGACACGCGGCCGGTCGTGGCCGTGCACGGCGCGCCCAAGCCGCCGCCCACGCGCATCTCCCTGACCCTGCCGACCATCCAGGCCTCGCGCGAGGTGTGGGTGGTGGCGGCGGGCGAGGAGAAGTCGGGTGCCGTACGCCTGGCGCTGTCCGACTCCGGGCCGGTGCAGGTGCCCGCGGCCGGGGCCAGGGGCCGGGTGCGGACGCTGTTCCTGCTCGACCGGACCGCCGCCGCCAAGCTCCCGCCGGGCCTGGGCCGCATCGCCTCTCCCTGAGCTTCCGTAGTGCCCTCAGCCGGTCAGTGAGTCGATCTCGGCCAGCAGGGTCTGCTTGCGCGCCGGCGGCAGGAAGGACGCGTGCACGCCGTTGCGGGCGAGCCGGGCCAGTTCCGGCTCGCCGAGGCCGAAGACGTGCGCGGCGAGGCGATACTCACCGGCCAGGGTGGTGGCGAACATGGGCGGGTCGTCGCTGTTCAGCGTGACGAACAGCCCCTCCTCCAGCATCCTGGGCAGCGGGTGCTCCTCGATGCGGGCCACCTGTCCCGTACGCAGGTTGGAGGTCGGGCAGACGTCCAGCGGCAGCTGCCTCTCGCGCAGGTGCGCCACCAGGCGCGGGTCCTCCAGGCAGGAGATGCCGTGCCCGATGCGCTCGGCGCCCAGCCCCTCGATGACCTCCCACATGGTCTCGGGACCGGTCATCTCGCCGCCGTGCGGCACGCTGTGCAGCCCTGCCGCCCGCGCCGCCGCGAACGCCTCGCGGAAGGCGTCACGGTACGGCGCCCGGCTCTGCTCGATCCCGCCCAGCCCGAAACCTACCAATGCGGCGGGAGGTTCTTCCAAGGCGTGCGCGAGCGTGACCTTGGCCGCCTCCTCACCGAACTCCCCGGGGATGTCGAAGATGTAGGCCATCTCCACCCCGTGGTCGGTCTCCGACCGGCGGGCGGCCAGGTCGAGCGCCTCGGTGACCTCGCGCATGGGCATCCCGACGATGCTGTGGGCGTACGGGGTGACCTGCAGCTCGGCGTAGCGGGCTCCCTGGGAGGCCAGGTCACGGGCCAGGCCGAGCACGAGGGCGGCGATGTCCTCCGGCTCCCGGACCAGCGCGTTGACGGCCTGGTACACCTGGGCGAAGTGGGGGAAGTCGCGGAAGGTGTAGAACGCGCGCAGCTCCTCCTCCGTGGTGGGGACCGGGCCGCCGGGGTGGCGGCGGGCCAGCTCCAGCACGGTGGGCACGGAGGCGGAGCCGACCAGGTGCACATGCAGCTCCACCTTGGGCAACGCGTCGATGAAGGCGTCAATGGGGGTCGTCATGGCGACGACCCTAAGCCCGACATTTCGCCCCAGGCCATGTTTTGAGACGAAATTTCACACAAGAATGTTAGGTTTGGCTCTATTGAGCCCAGGCACGCACCAGCGGCAGCAGGACCTCGTCCACCGATTCCGCGACGAAGGACCCGTCGAACAGGGGCCCGAGGAAGATCATGCGGTGCCAGACCAGTGCCTCCGCCACCCCGAACAGGCGGCCGGAATCCACCGGCCCCGGCAGGTCACCGCGCTTCCTGGCCCGCTCCAGCAGCGCCTCGACCCCGCTGAGATCCTTGGCCGGCATGTGCTCGCGCAGCGTCCTGGCCAGTTCCTGGTGCGAGACCAGCGTCGAGGACAGCCCCATGATGAGCCCGTGCTTGCGCTCGACCGCGCCGCACAGGCCACCGAGCACCGCGGCGAGGTCGCCGCGCAGCGAGCCGGTGTCCTCGGCGGCCGGCGTGTCCATGTCGAACCGGCGGCAGATGACGTCGACCACCAGCTCCGGCTTGCCCGCCCACCGCCGGTAGATGGTCGCCTTGCTGGCCTTGGCCCGCTTGGCGATCTGGTCGACCGACATCCGGTCGTAGCCCATCTCCGACAGCAACTCCAGCGTCGCGTCGAGGATGGCCCGCTCCCGCCCGGGGTCGAGTGGTGCCACGTGCACGTCCTCAGCTGTAGGTGATCTCCTCGAATCGTACGCCGGTCAGCCGCGTGGACACCTCCCACAGGTCGGCGGCGAGCTGCTCGGAGCGGGCCGCCTCCGACGGCGTGAGCAGCTGGGTCTTGGGACCGACGAACTCCCCGCCGTGGATCTCCGGCGAGGTGGCCGCGTAGAGGGAGGACACCGCACCGGCCGCCGCGCTCTTCAGGAACACCCCCACGAGGGGCTGTAGCGGCCCCACGCTGAAGAAGTTGGTGGCCGTGGCACCGGGATGGGTGGCGACGCTGAGGAGGTCCACCTGGGACCGCTCAGCGCGTCGTTGGAGCTCCAGGGTGAAGAGCAGGTTGGCCAGCTTGGAGCGGCCGTACGAGCTCATCTTCTTGTAACCGCGCTCCAGACCCAGGTCGTCGAGGTCCAGCTTGCCCATCTTGTGCGCGTCGCTGGAGACGTTGACCACCCGCGCGCCGGGCCGGGCCAGCAGCAGGGGCAGCAGCAGCCCGGTGAGCGCGAAGTGGCCCAGGTGGTTGGTGCCGAACTGCATCTCGAAGCCGTCACGGGTCAGCTGGCGCGGGATCATGCCGATGCCCGCGTTGTTGACCAGCAGGTCCACCCGATCGACGCCGGCCGCGAAGCTCCTGACCGAGGCGAGGTCGGCCAGGTCCAGCGTGCCGTGCTCGACCTGGGCGCCGGGGACGGCCCGGCGGATCTCCTCGACGGCCGCGCCGCCCTTCGCGGCCGAGCGGGTGGCCACGACGACGCGGGCGCCGTGCCTGGCGAGCTCGAGCGCCGTGGGCAGGCCGATGCCGCTGTTGGCGCCGGTCACGATGGCCGTCTTGCCAGTCAGATCGGGTATGTCGGCGGGGGTCCAGGTGCTCATCGCCACTCCAGGTGTACGAAACCGTTTCGTACACTTTAACCTACCGCTCCACGCGGTGCCGAGCGTGCCGCTCCTCCCGTTCGGCGACCTCCAGCCGCTGCGCGCTCTCGGCGAGCCGCTTGCGGGCCTTGGCCAGCTTCCGCTCCAGCCCGGCGACCCGCTCGGCGCGCTCGTCGTGCTCCTGTACGGCCTGCTCCAGGGCGGTGACCCACTCCCGGTGGGTGTCCAGCGCCTGCTGCCGTTCGGCGGCCTTCCTGGCTTCGGTCTCCTCCCGCCTCTTCGTCTCCGCCTCTTGCCGCTTCTTGGCCTCCGCGCTCCTCGCCTCCGCGCTCCTCGCCTCCGCGCTCCTCGCCTCCGCGCTCCTCGCCTCCGGGGCTGAGTCGGCTGAGGTTGTCGAGGCCGCCGGCTTCTTGGCGGGCTTGCCGCGCGGCGCCGGGGCGGGGGCGGGGGCGGGGGCGAAGCCGCTGTAGCTGAGCGGCTTGGCCAGGTGGCCGCGCCGTACCTCCTCGGCCGCGCCCGCGTCCACGACGGCGGCGTCGAGCGTCTGCTCGGCCTCGGCCGCCGCGGCGGCCGACACCCCGGCCTCCCGCCTGATCAGCCGCGACAGCCGTCCCGCCAGCTCGCCGCGCCGCCGGGTCAGCTCCGCCAGCGCCTCGGCGTCGTGTCTCTCCCACGCCTCGCGCAGCTCCTGCCCGAGCGACAGCAACTCGCCGAGGTCGTCCGGGTGCTCGCGGGCCAGCCGGTTCACGGCCGACGCGGAGACCGTGGGTTTACGCAGTCCGGCGATGTCGCGGGCCAGCCGTACCTCGCCCGCGTCCTTGGCGGCACGGGCCTCGGCCTCGCGCGCGGCGGTGAACTCGGACGGCGGGAGCTCATACAGGCGACCGGCCACCTCGTCAAGATCCACACCTGTCAATTACCCCACATCCGCTGGTTTGTAGCGCATAGTGGAGACACGCCACTCGAACGGAGGCCATCGGTGTTCGAGCGCTTCACTGACCGTGCCCGCCGGGTCGTCGTCCTCGCCCAGGAGGAGGCGCGGACGCTGAACCACGCCCACATCGGCACGGAGCACATCCTGCTCGGCCTCATCCACGAGGGCGAGGGCGTGGCGGGCCTGACACTCGACAGCTTCGGCATCGAACTGGAGAACGTGCGCGCCTTCGTCGCGCGCGAGGTGGGCGAGGGCGACGACGCGCCGAGCGGGCACATCCCGTTCACCCCGCGCGCCAAGAAGGTCCTGGAGCTCTCGCTGCGCGAGGCGCTGCAGCTGCGCCACAACTACATCGGCACCGAGCACATCCTGCTCGGTGTGATCAGGGAGGGCGAAGGGCTGGCCGCCCAGGCGATCGTGGACGCCGGTGTGGAGCTGGGCGAGCTGCGGCACCGCGTGCTCATCCGGCTCGGGCAGGGAACCAAGGACCGGCCGGCCGAGATGTTCTTCGCCGGCGGTATGGCGCTCGGCGAGCGGCTCACGCAGATCCAGGAGAGCCTCGAACGCATCGAGCGCCACCTGGGCATCCGGCAGCCGGACCAGGCGGCGCCCGACCCGAAACCGGCAGAACAGGGCCCCGGGCCGGACCCGTCAGAACGGGACTCCGGGCCGGAGCGGGACCAGCGGGACCAGCGGGACCAGCGGGACCAGCGGGACCAGCGGGACCAGCGGGACCAGCGGGACGAGCGGGACGAGCGGGACGATGGACGAGGCGAGAGCGCCTCAGGCTGACGCCATCGCGCCGACCGGCAGCCTGGCCTCGATCACGCCCGGGTCCTCGGTGTAGCCGAGCGTGGCGCCCAGCGACAGCAGGAGCCGCCGCATCCGTACGTTGTCGGACAGCATCGTGGCCCTGACCTCGGCGTAGCCGAGATCGCGCGCCTCGCGTACCAGGCTCCTGGCCAGCGCCGTGCCCAGACCGCGCCCCTGCCAGCGGTCCTCGACCAGGAAGGCCATCTCGGCGATGCCGGGATCCGGGGTGAACATCAGGCTGGCCATGGCCACCACCTGGCCGTCGTGCCCGGCGACGATCGAGTGGCCGCGGCTGCGGTCGCAGAGCCGGTCGAACATCCGCGCCGGCAGCGCGGGCATCGAGGTGAAGTAGCGGAACCTGCGCGCCTCGGGCGAGCACCTGTCGTGCAGGTCACGGACGGCCTCGCGGTAGATCGAGGTGAGCGGCCGGACCGTGACCTCCTCGCCGTCGGCCAGTTTGACCGTGGGCTCGGCGGCGCCCTGCTCGACCGGCGGCTGCGCGAGCCGGACGAAGGAGGCGGCCCGGGCCGCCTCGGTCAGGGTGAAGGGCAGCTCGGCGCGGCGCAGCCGGACGGCGCGCCTGGGTGCGACGGGCACCACGAGCAGGGTCGGGTCGGGAAGGTCACTCACCGCTTCACCATAGATCCACCTGGCATCGTCGGCGCGCAGCAACTCGGCCAGGTACTCCGGCAGCCGCCACGGCATCGACCGCAGCCGGGAGGCGAGCAGCAGCGCGCGGGTGGGCTCGTCGGTCAGCTCGTGCGCCGTCGCCGGGACCACCTGGACCCGGCGGCCGCCCGCCGCCTCCAGGGCCTCACGCACGGCCTCGGGGCCGGCCGGGATGTCGGCGACGAACTCGTCGACGGTGCCGTCCGCGTCCGACTGGACGCTCAGGCCGAGGATGTTGCCGCCCCTGTCCGCCAGGGCCGCTGCCAGGGAGGCCAGCCGGCCCGGACGCTCGTCCACCGTGGTGCGAATGCGCAAGAATCCCATAGGAAGAGGATGCCGGGGAGGTGTTACCTGGCCGCTAACGTCGTGTTTCGAATGCGAGTTTCGTAGCGAGATGCGGCGTATAGGAGGATACGGCCATGAACGCGCATGTCTCCCTGTCGTCCGGATTCGTGAACGGCGACGTCTCCTTCTGGTACCGCTCCTCCGGCGTGCCCTCACCTGGTCCGCGCCTCGACGGCGACCTCCAGGCGGACGTGGCGATCGTCGGCGCGGGCTACACGGGGCTGTGGACCGCGTACTACCTCAAGCAGGCCCAGCCGTCGCTGAACGTCGTGGTGCTGGAGAAGGACTTCGCCGGGTTCGGGGCCTCGGGGCGCAACGGCGGCTGGCTGACCGGCGACCTGGCCGGGTCGCATCAGCGCTACGCCAGGACGCACGGGGTGGAGGGGGCGCGCCGGCTGCAGCGCGAGATGTACGCCTCGATCGACGAGGTGATCCAGGTCTGCGAGAAGGAGGGCATCGACGCCGACGTCGTCAAGGGCGGCGTGGTCAACGTTGCCCGCACTCCCTCCCAGGCGGCCCGGTTGCGGGCCTCGGTGTCGGCCGCCCGCGCCTGGGGCATCGAGGAGGCGGATCTGCGGCTGGTCGATCCCGCCGAACGACTGCGGGTGGCGGGGGCCGTGGCCGCCTCCTGGAGTCCGCACTGCGCGCGGGTGCAGCCCGCCAAGCTGGTACAAGGGCTGGCGCGGACCGTACGGGAACTCGGGGTGACCATCTACGAGCGGACACCCGTCACGGAGATCACCCCGGGGCTGGCCGTGACGCCGTTCGGGACGGTCCGCGCGCGCCACGTGCTCCGCGCGACCGAGGGGTTCACCTCGCGACTGAAGGGGCTGCGGCGGCAGTGGCTGCCGATGAACAGCTCGCTGATCGTCACCGAGCCGCTGCCCGCCTCGTTCTGGAAGACGGTCGGCTGGGAGGGGGCCGAGCTGCTCGGGGACATGGCCCACTACTACATGTACGCGCAACGGACCGCCGACGACCGCATCGCCTTCGGCGGGCGCGGCCGGCCGTACCTGTACGGCTCGCGGGTGGATGCCAGGGGGCACACGCACGAGCAGACGGTCGAGGCGCTCTGGCGGCTGCTGATCGACTTCTTCCCCGCCGCGGCGTCCTCCTCGGTGGCGCACGCCTGGTCGGGGGTGCTGGGGGTGCCGCGCGACTGGTGCTCGACCGTGCACGTGGACCCGGCCACCGGCCTGGGCTGGGCGGGCGGCTACACCGGGCACGGGGTGACGACGGCCAACCTGGCCGGCCGGACGATGCGGGATCTCGTCCTGGGCGAGCGGACGGCGCTGACGGAGCTGCCGTGGGTGGGCCGCCGGGTGCGAGCGTGGGAGCCGGAGCCGCTGCGCTGGCTGGGGGTGCACGCGATGTACCGGTTGTACCGGGTGGCCGACCATCGGGAGCGGTCGATGACGGGCACGTCCGTACTGGCCCGCATGGCCGATCTGATCACCGGCCACTGAATCACCATCGTCATGGAGATTGGGGAGCACGATGAACACGCTCTTTCGAGGGGGACGGGTCTTCACCGCGAAGACCGGCTTCGCCGAGGCCGTGCTGGTCCGCGACGGTGTGATCGCCGCCGTGGGCGACGAGCGGGACCTGGTACGGCTGGCGCCGGGGCACGAGAGCGTGGACCTGGAGGGGGGTCTGCTGGTGCCCGGGTTCATCGATGCGCATGTGCATCCGGTGCAGGCGGGCCTGGAGCGCGCCAAGTGCGATCTATCCGAAATTTACGGACTCGATGCCTACCTGGCGAAGATCGCCGACTATGCGGCGAAAAATCCTGAAAAAGAGTGGATTGATGGCGGCGGGTGGGACATGTCGGCCTTCCCGGGTGGGCTGCCGCACCGCGAGCAGCTCGCCTTCGCCGACCGGCCCGTCTACCTCATCCAGCGCGACCATCATGCCGCCTGGGTCAACGCCCGCGCCCTGGAGCTGGCCGGCGTCACCGCCGACACCCCCGACCCCGCCGACGGCCGCATCGAACGCGACGCCGACGGCGCGCCCAGCGGCGTCCTGCACGAGGGCGCGATGGACCTCGTCGGCCTCCTCACCCCCCGCCCCTCCGCTCGCGATCTGGACCGGGCGCTGGAGGAGGCGGAGCGCTACCTGTTCTCGCTCGGTATCACCGGCTGGCAGGACGCCATCGTCGGCTCCTACGCGGGCTCGGTGGACCAGCTTCCCACCTACTTGTCGGCGGCCGGCGCCGGCAGGCTGCGGGCCCGCGTGGTGGGCGCCCTGTGGTGGGACCGTACCCGTGGCCTCGACCAGATCGACGACCTGACCGCGCGGCGCGCTTCGGCGGAGGGGTTGGACCGGTTCCGCGCGACCTCCGTGAAGATCATGCAGGACGGCATCACCGAGAACTTCACCGCCGCGACGCTGGAGCCCTACTGCCTCTGCGGCGGCACGGGCCTGTCCTACGTCGCCCCGGACAAGCTCAGGAAGTACGTGGCCGAGCTGGACCGCCTCGGCTTCCAGGCGCATGTGCACGCGATCGGCGAGCGGGCCGTACGCGAGGCGCTGGACAGTTTCGAGGGCACCTCGCCCGCCAACCGGCACCACATCGCCCACCTGCAGATCATCGAGCCGTCGGACGTGCCCCGCTTCGCCGCCCTCGGCGTGACGGCCAACCTGCAGCCGCTCTGGGCGACCCACCACGCGCAGATGGACGAGCTGACGCTGCCGTTCCTCGGCGAGCCCCGCTCCTCATGGCAGTACCCCTTCGCCGACCTGCTCTCCCACGGGACGCGGTTCTGCGCGGGCAGCGACTGGCCGGTGTCGAGCGCCGACCCGCTGCAGGGCATGCACGTGGCCGTCAACCGTACGGAGCCCGGCAGCTCGGTGCACGCCGACTACCCCACGGCGCAGACGCCGTTCCTGCCCGGCCAGCGCCTCGACCTGGCGACCGCGCTGACGGCGTACACGGCGGGCTCGGCCTGGGTCAACCGCTCCCCCGCCGGGGTGATCGAGCCGGGCCGCCCGGCGGACCTCGTCGTCCTGGACCGCGACCCGTTCACGCTGCCGGAGCGCGACATCTGGACGACTCAGGTGCGCATGACGTTCGTGGACGGCGTAGCGGTCCACGACGGGTAGGCGCGGATCCGGGGGTAGGCGCGATCCGGCCTCCATGGGCGGGTCGGGTGCGCGATCTGGCGCTACGGAACGCGCACCCTCGCCGTCCCGCACGCCATGCTCTTCGCCGTCCCGCTGACGGTCATGTACTGGCGCGACCTGGGGCTGGGACGCCGGATCGCGGCCGTGGCCTCGGTGGCGTCGATCCTCTGCGCCTGCGTGTGGCTGCTGCCCGTACCGCTGCACTGGGCCGACCTGGCGGGACTGGTGTGGCCGTTGGCGTTCACGATCGGCGCCTCGGCGGTGCGCGACCTGCTGGACCTGGACACCACAGGGGTGGACCACGAACTGGCCGCCGAACACGCGGCGGCGGTGCGCCAGGGCTATCTCAGCGGCCGGGCCGACGTGCTGCGACTGGTGGAACAGGTCACGGACGCGGCCGCCCACCGCCTGAGCGAGGACCGCGAGTCGCTCGACCCGCGCTTCCTCCCGGAGATCGAACGCCGCCTGGCCCAGGTCCGCGACCGCGTCTCAGCTCTCCGGCACCAGCCAGATCCTGAGACCACCCCATAGATCCCGACACCCCGAACCCTGCAAGCGAACCCCGGGAACGGCCCACGTCACCAACAGCGAAGGGCCCCGGCGCAGTGTGCCGGGGCCCTTCTGAGATAACAAGATCCTACCAGGGGGACTTGTTGTTGCGGAGACGCTCCAGCGCTTCCTCGAGGATCGCCTTGCCGTCCTTGTCGCTCCTGCGCTCCTTCACATAAGCCAGGTGCGTCTTGTACGGCTCGTTCCGGGGCGGGGCAGGCGGGGCCTGCTCGTCCTGGCCGGCCGGGAGGCCGCAGCGTGGGCAATCCCACGTTTCGGGCACCGCCGCATCGCTGGCGAAGCTGGGCCGCGTCTCATGCATGTTGGCGCACCAGAACGGGACCCGCACTCTCGGAGCTGCCTCGCCGCGCTCGGCCTCCCCCATCGGGCCGGCGCCGACACGGCTGCCACGGATCGCGTTGCCACTACCCACGGATGAACTCCTCGCTCGATCGCCCCGTGACCCACGGGGGGAGAATCACTGTCACGCGTCAATCTGACTCAGGGCCGCAGAAGCAGACCCAGAGCGATGATGCAGACGAACCAGACGGTGCCCGTGATCACGGTCAACCGGTCGAGGTTACGCTCCACCACCGAGGAACCACCGAAGTTCGACGAGAAACCGCCGCCGAACATGTCAGACAGGCCACCACCCTTGCCCTTGTGGAGCAGGACGAGCAGGATCATGAGACAGCTCGCCAGGATGAGGGCGATGGAGATTCCGATTTCCACGGTATGCCTAGTCCTTCAATGCTCTGTCACGCGTGACGATTCAAACTTGCTTCTAGAGGGTACGGCTTGTTGTCAAGTCGCACCCCCGGAACGACTCAGTTAGCCAGACATATCGGAGAAACGGCAGATCTTAACGAACTCCCCGGCATCGATGCTGGCACCGCCCACGAGCGCGCCGTCGATATCGGGTTGAGCCATGATCCCAGCGATGTTGCCTGACTTGACTGACCCTCCGTAAAGGATACGTACTGCGGAGGCCACTTCGGGGTCGTACAGCTCAGCGAGTCTGCCTCGCAGCGCCGCACAGACCTCCTGGGCGTCCTCGGGAGTGGCCACCTCGCCGGTGCCGATCGCCCACACCGGCTCGTAGGCCACTACCATCGATTGTGCCTGCTCAGCGGAGACTTTGCGCAGTCCGCCGTCAAGCTGGCTCAAGCAATGTGAAACTTGCTCGCCCGCCTGGCGCACGGGAAGGCCCTCGCCGACGCACAGGATCGGCGTGAGCGAGTGGCGGAACGCGGCGTGCACCTTGGCGTTGACCAGGTCGTCGTCCTCGCCGTGATACTGCCGCCGCTCCGAGTGGCCGGCCAGGACGAACGTGCAGCCCAGCTTGGCCAGCATCGCGCCCGAGATCTCACCGGTGTAGGCGCCCGCCTCGTGCTGGGACAGGTCCTGCGCGCCGTAGACGATGCGCAGCTTGTCACCGTCGACGAGCGTCTGAACGCTGCGCAGGTCGGTGAACGGCGGCAGGACGGCGATCTCCGCCTTGTCGAAATCCTTGTCGGTGAACCCGAAGGCGAGCTTCTGGACCAGCGCGATGCCCTCAAGGTGGTTGAGGTTCATCTTCCAGTTGCCGGCGAAAAGCGGCTTTCTCACGGTCAGTCCTCCAGGGCGGCGAGTCCGGGCAGAGTCTTGCCCTCGAGATATTCCAGGCTCGCCCCACCACCGGTGGAAATGTGCGAGAAGCCATCTTCGGGCAATCCGAACTTCCGTACGGCCGCCGCCGAGTCGCCACCGCCGACCACCGTCAGGGCGTCGGCCCCGATCAGTGCCTCGGCCACGGCCCGGGTGCCGCCGGAGAAGGCGTCGAACTCGAAGACGCCCATGGGGCCGTTCCAGAAGATGGTCTTGGCGTCGGCCAGCTTGGCCGCGAACAGCTCACGGGTCCTGGGACCGATGTCGAGCCCCTCGCGGTCGGCCGGGATCGCTGTGGCCTCGACCACGTCGTGCGGCGCGTCCTCGGCGAAGCCGGTCGCGGCCAGCACGTCGACGGGCAGCACCAGGTCGACGCCGCGCTCGGCGGCCTCGTTGAGGAAGCCGCGCACCTGGTCGAGCTGGTCCTCCTGGAGCAGCGACTTGCCGACCTCATAGCCCTGGGCCTTGAGGAAGGTGTAGGCCATGCCGCCGCCGATCAGCAGCCGGTCGACCTTGGCCAGCAGGTTGGCGATGACGCCGAGCTTGTCGGAGACCTTGGCACCGCCCAGCACGACCACATAGGGGCGCTCGGTGTCCTCGGTGAGCCTCCTGAGCACCTCCAGCTCGGCCACGATGAGCTTGCCCGCCGCGTGCGGCAGCAGCCGGGGCACGTCATAGACGCTGGCGTGCTTGCGGTGGACCGCGCCGAAGCCGTCGCCGACGTAGAGCTCGGCGAGCCCCGCCAGCTTCTCGGCGAACGCGCCACGCTCGGCGTCGTCCTTGGACTCCTCGCCCGCCTCGAACCGGAGGTTCTCCAGCAGGGCGACCTGGCCCTCCTCCAGCGCGTCCGCGACGCCCTGGGCGCTGTCACCGACCACGTCGGCGGCGAAGGCCACGTCCTCGCCGAGCAGCTCGGCGAGGCGCTCGGCGACCGGCTTCAGCGAGAGGCCCGGGTTGGGCCGCCCCTTGGGGCGACCCAGGTGAGCACAGACGATGACCTTCGCGCCCGCGCCGGTCAGCGCCTTGATCGTCGGTACCGACGCGCGGATACGGCCGTCGTCGGTGATCGTCTCACCGTCGAGTGGGACGTTGAGGTCGGCGCGCACGAGCACGCGCCGACCCTTCACGTCGAGATCGTCGAGCGTACGCATCAGAGGTCCGCGCCCACCAGCTGGATGAGGTCGACGAGGCGGTTGGAGAAGCCCCACTCGTTGTCGTACCAGCCGACGACCTTCACCTGGTTGCCGATGACCTTGGTCAGGCCGGCGTCGAAGATGCAGGAGGCCGGGTCGGTGACGATGTCGCTGGAGACGATCTCGTCCTCGGTGTAGCTGAGCACGCCCTTGAGCGGCCCCTCGGCGGCGGCCTTGTACGCGGCGTTGACCTCTTCGACGGTCACGTCGCGGCCGACCTCGACGGTCAGGTCGGTGGCCGAGCCCGTGGGGATCGGCACGCGCATCGCGAACCCGTCGAGCTTGCCCTTGAGCTCGGGCAGCACCAGGCCGATGGCCTTGGCCGCGCCGGTCGAGGTGGGCACCACGTTGACGGCGGCGGCGCGGGCGCGGCGCAGGTCCTTGTGCGGGCCGTCCTGGAGGTTCTGGTCCTGCGTGTAGGCGTGGATGGTGGTCATCAGGCCCTTCTGGATGGTGAAGGCGTCGTTCAGGACCTTCGCCAGCGGAGCCAGGCAGTTGGTGGTGCAGGAGGCGTTGGAGATGATCGTGTGCTTGGCGGCGTCATAGGTGTTGTCGTTGACACCCATCACGATCGTGACGTCCTCGTTCTTCGCCGGGGCGGAGATGATGACCTTCTTGGCGCCGTTGTCGGCGTGCACCTTGGCCTTGGCCGCGTCGGTGAACAGGCCGGTCGACTCCAGCACCACGTCGACGCCGAGGTCGCCCCACGGCAGCTTGGCCGGGTCGCGCTCCTCGAAGACCTTGATCGCCTTGCCGTCGACGATGATCTCGTCGCCGGCGACCTTCACCTCGTACGGCAGGCGGCCGAGGATGCTGTCGTACTTCAGCAGATGGGCGAGCGTCGCATTGTCGGTCAGGTCATTGACCGCAACGATCTCGATGTCCTTGCCACTGGCGGCCACCGCACGCCAGAAGTTGCGACCGATGCGGCCGAAGCCGTTGACGCCTACGCGGATGCTCACGGGAACCGATCTCCTCGTACGTGATGGCGAGCTGAAAACCTCAATGACAAACCCTATCGGAACCAAATTGGTTTAGACCACTTGACTCCCCCTCCCGTGAATCCACGATCCGGAGGCGTAATTTGTGAGCTTCGAGTAAAGTGCCCGACTCATCGGAGTAAGTTCCGGCATTCTCTGGGGGCTGAGATGTCACAACCTAGGTCCGGCCTGATGTCTGGCCTGGTCGTGGGTTTCGTAGCAACGCTCGTCTGCGCCATCGCGCAAGCGGCGGTACTCCTCTACGGAGACCGCTTCATCCCGGCTGCCTTCCTGACCGCCGGCGACGGCCTCTGGGCGATGACCACGATCGCCTTCGCCTCGGCCCTGCTCCTGTCTGTCCTGGTATGCCTGTTCAGGCCGGGCAGTCGGCTCCTGCCGTGGTGGTCGGCCCTCTGCGCGGTGGCGGCGGTGGCCCTGGGATGGACCACCGCCCGCGCGGCGAGCACCGGCGGCCGGCCCGACCTGAGCCTCGACCGCCTCATGACCAACTTCCCGGCCGAGCTGGCCGGCCTCTGGCCCTCGCTGAAGGACTCCTGGGAACTCTGGCTCCCCCTGGCGGTGGCGGCCCTGACGGCCTATTTCCTCGTACGCGTACGAGTGCGCCGCGTCCGGGCCCGCCGAGCCTCCCTCACCCCACAGGAGGACCCAGCTCCGGCCGAACCGGAATACCGAGCCCCCTTCGAGCCCCTCCAAAGCCCCACCAACCCCTCACGCCCCACGGGCGACCTCTTCACGCCGAGAGACTCGGGCCGCGCCTGAAACGGCTCACCGGCCCGGTCCACGGAGACCGGCCAAGCATGCGCACGTCACGGCGGGACGTCCCTCCACCGGAGGAGCGTTCCCCTGGACAGAGCCCAGCCCACGACGGCGATCGGCGCCCACCGTGCCGTGCCGTAATGCATGAACCGCTTTGACGGCAGGCCACACACGGCGGAGCACCACCGGGAGAACCCGCAAGCTCCCCACACGGACAGGCCCGTCCAAAACGCAGCGATCCCCGCACGGAGAAGCCCGCCCAGAACCCTCAGCACCGCCCTGCCGCGCTCCCGGCGACCCCTCCCGAGGCACGCACGCGGGCACGTTGCCCGCAGACACCGGGCCCGCAGACACCGGGCCCGATCACATGCCCGCGATCACCGGGCCCCAGCCACCGGGCCACCGCGCCGCACAGATAACGCCTGCACTGAGTCACCGCACCGCACAGAGAACGCCCTCACCAGCCACCACACCGCACAGCGAAACTTCACCGGGCCACCGCATCACACAGGCCACACAGGGACTGCGCGCCGCGCGGAGAAACGCCCTCACTGGGCGAGCATGTCCACGGTGAGGTTCGCCTCGGTGTTGGGGATGCCCAGGTCGGTGGCACGTTTGTCGGCCATCGCCAGCAACCGCCGGATGCGTCCGGCGATCGCGTCCTTCGTCAGCGGCGGATCCGCGATCTGCCCCAGCTCCTCCAGAGACGCCTGCTTGTGCTCCACCCGCAGCCGCCCCGCGATCACCAGGTGGTCGGGCGCCTCCTCACCCAGGATCTCCAGCGCCCGCTGCACCCGCGCCCCCGCCGCCACCGCGGCCCGCGCCGAGCGGCGCAGGTTGGCGTCGTCGAAGTTGGCGAGCCGGTTGGCCGTGGCCCGCACCTCGCGACGCATCCGGCGTTCTTCCCAGGCCAGCACGCTGTCGTGCGCGCCGAGCCGCGTCAGCAGCGCGCTGATGGCGTCGCCGTCGCGCACCACCACCCGGTCGACGCCCCGCACCTCCCGCGCCTTGGCGTGGATCTTGAGCCGCCGCGCCGACCCCACCAGCGCCAGCGCCGCCTCGGGCCCCGGGCAGGTGACCTCCAGCGACATGGAGCGTCCCGGCTCGGTCAGCGAGCCGTGCGCCAGGAACGCCCCGCGCCACGCGGCCTCGGCGTCGCAGGCGGCCCCCGCCACCACTTGACGAGGCAGGCCGCGGACCGGGCGCCCGTGGTTGTCGATGAGACCCGTCTGCCGGGCCAGCGCCTCACCGTCGCGGTAGACGCGCACGACATAGCGCGAGCCCTTGCGCAGCCCGGCGGGTGCCAGCACGAGCACTTCGGCCTTGTGGCCGAACACCTCCCCGATGTCCTTGATCAGCCGCCGCGCGGTGGCGTTGGTGTCGAGCTCCGCCTCGATCACGATGCGCCCGCCCACCAGGTGCAGCCCGCTGGCGAACCGCAACAGCGTCGACACCTCCGCCTTCCGGCAGCAAGGCTTCAGCACTGGCAGGCGGCTCAGCTCGTCCTTCACCACACCCGTCATCGCCATAAGCGTTAGTCCTCCCCCATTCAGACCGGCTCTCAGCAGTGTCTCGCACCTTTGCGCCGCGCCGACCAGGATCAACGCTTCTGGAGGAAAATCTCGTCCAGGACGGAGGCAAGACGTCGTGAGTCATGCCGGGGGGAGCCGTCGGCGGCCGCGACGTCGGCCATGACGAGCCGCCCGCCGAGCGCGATGGCGGCCTTCTCCAGAGCGTCGCGGTCGTCGACCACGCCGGTGTCGGCGAGCACGACGTCGACGCGCAGGCCGGGCGCGTGCTGCCGGAGCACCTCCAGGTGCTGCTGGGGTGAGAAGTCGTCGGTCTCACCGGGCTGCGGCGCCAGGTTGAGCGTGACCAGCCGCTGGGCTTTCGACTCGTGCAGCGCCCGAGCCAGCTCGGGCACCTTGAGATGCGGTAACACGCTGGTGAACCACGATCCGGGCCCGAACACCAGCCAGTCGGCCTCCAGCACGGCGCGTACGGCCTCAGGCCGCGCCGGCGGGTCCTCGGGCACCAGCGAGATGGCCTGCACCCGGCCGGGGGTCAGCGCGCAGGCCACCTGCCCGCGTACGGTCGAAATGACGCCGTCGAGCTCCACCTCGGCCACGATGTCCAGCGGCACCGACGCCATCGGCAGCACCCGGCCGTGGGCGCCGAGCAACCGGCCCACCCAGTCGAGGCCCGCCACGGGGTCGCCGAGCAGCTCCCACAGCGCCACGATGAGCAGGTTGCCGACGGCGTGGCCGTGCAGGTCGCCCTCGCTGCGGAAGCGGTGCTGGACGACCTCGCTCCAGGTACTCCCCCACTCGTCGTCGCCGCAGAGCGCGGCCAGCGCCATGCGCAGGTCACCGGGAGGGAGTACGCCCAGCTCGCGCCTGAGCCGCCCGCTGGAGCCGCCGTCGTCGGCGACCGTCACCACCGCGGTCAGGTCGCCCACCACGCCGCGCAGCGCCGACAGCGAGGCATAGAGCCCATGCCCCCCGCCCAGCGCCACCACCCGCGGCCGGTCACTCGGCGCCGCGCCGACTACGACCCGGTCATCCGGCGCCGCACCGACAACGACGCCGTCACCCAGCACCGCCTCGGCTACGACCCCGTCACCCGACGCCGCCTCGGCTACGACCGCCTCACCCTGGCCTTGGCCTTCATCGGTCACTCCCGCCCCACATCCCGGTGGCTGACCTGGACTTCCATGCCGCGGTCACGCAGGCGGCCGGCGACCTGCTCGGCCATCGCCACACTGCGGTGCTTGCCACCCGTACAGCCCACCGCCAGCGTGGCGTAGCTCTTGCCCTCGCGCGCGTAGCCGGCGGCGATCACCTGCAGCACCTCCTCGTACGCGTCGAGGAACTCCTTGGCTCCCGGCTGACCGAGCACGTAGTCGCGCACCGGCGCGTCGAGCCCGCTCATCGGCCGCAGATCCGGCACCCAGTGCGGGTTGGGCAGGAACCGGCAGTCGACCACGAGGTCGGCGTCGACCGGCAGGCCGTACTTGAAGCCGAACGAGACCACGTTGAGCCGCAGCCCCGGCCGGTCGTCGCCGCCGAAGAAGTTGACGATCTTGTTGCGCAGTTCGTGCACGTTGAGCGAGGAGGTGTCGATCACCAGGTCGGCGTTGGCCCGCACCTCGCGCAGGATGCCGCGCTCACGGGCGATGCCGTCGACGAGCCGGCCCTCGCCCTGGAGCGGATGGGGCCTGCGTACGTTCTCGAACCTGCGCACCAGCCCTTCGTCGCTGGCCTCCAGGAAGACCACGCGCACGCGTACGCCGCGGCCCTCGAGCTCTTCGATGGCGGCGTTGAGGTCGCTGGTGAAGGCCAGGCTGCGCACGTCGACGACGGCGGCCACCTTGTCGGCGGCCAGCTTGACCTTGCCCGCCTCCTCCGCCATGGCGAACAGCAGCCCTGGCGGCAGGTTGTCGATGACGAACCAGCCCAGGTCTTCCAACGCCTTGGCCGCGGTGCTGCGACCCGCGCCTGACATGCCGGTGACGATGACGAACGCCGGCTCGGTGTTCATTGCCTCACTCCGTTCGGCGGGCTCACTGTCCCTCCCCCTTCAGCGTCGACGCGATCACCTCGGCGATGGCCGGGCCGATGCCGGGGACCTCGCACATTTCGGCGGCGGTGGCCTCGCGCAGCTTCTTCACGGAGCCGAAGTGTTTGAGCAGCGCCTGCCTGCGCGCCGGTCCGAGGCCGGGCACGGTGTCGAGCGCGCTCTCCTTCACGGTCTTGGACCTCTTAGCACGATGGTAGGTGATGGCGAACCTGTGTGCCTCGTCCCGCACGCGTTGCAGCAGGTAGAGCCCCTCACTTGAGCGCGGCATGATCACCGGCTGGTCGTCGCCGGGCAGCCACACCTCTTCGAGCCGCTTGGCCAGGCCGCACACGGCGACGTCATCGATGCCGAGCTCGTCGAGCGCCCGCTGGGCGGCGGCCGCCTGGGGCCCCGCGCCGTCGACCACGACCAGATTGGGCGGGTAGGCGAACTTGCGCGGCTTTCCGGTCTCCGGGTCGATGGGCCCGTTGGGTCCGTCGGCGTCGTCGTCGGCCGCCAGCTCCCCGGTGGCCGAGCGCTCCTCCAGGTAGCGCCGGAATCGCCGCTGGATGACCTCGTAGATGGAGGCGACGTCGCCTTCCTTGGTCCTAACGGCGAAGCGGCGGTATTCGCTCTTGCGGGGCAGGCCGTCCTCGAAGACCACCATCGACGCCACGACGTTCTCGCCCTGCAGGTGGGAGACGTCGTAGCACTCGACGCGCAGCGGCACCTGGTCGAGGTCGAGCGCGTCGGCGATCTCCTGCAGCGCCTTGCTGCGGGTGGTCAGGTCGCCGGCCCTGCGGATCTTGTGCTGGGCGAGCGACTCCTTCGCGTTGCGCTCGACGGTCTCCATCAGCGACTTCTTGTCGCCGCGCTGCGGCACCCGGACCTCGACCCGGGCGCGACGCTGCTCCGACAGCAGCTCGGTGATCGCCTCGTTGTCGGGCGGCAGCACGGGCACGAGGACCTCGCGGGGCATCGACTCGGCGCCCGCCTCGCCGTACATCTGCAGCAGGAACTGCTCCACCAGCTCACCCGGCGAGCTCTCCTCGACCTTGTCGACCACCCAGCCGCGCTGGCCGCGGATGCGGCCGCCGCGCACGTAGAAGACCTGGACGGCGGCTTCGAGCGGGTCCTCGGCCAGCGCGATCACATCGGCGTCGGTGCCTTCGCCGAGGACGACGGCCTGCTTCTCGAGCGCGCGCTGCAGGGCCTGGATGTCGTCGCGGAGCCTGGCGGCCCGCTCGTATTCCTGCGCCGCGGCGGCCTCGCGCATGTCCCGCTCCAGCCGCTTGATGAAGCGGCCGGTGTTGCCCGCCATGAAGTCGCAGAAGTCTTCGGCCAGGGCCAGGTGCTCGTCCGGGGTGACCCGGCCCACGCACGGCGCCGAGCACTTGTCGATGTAGCCCAGCAGGCACGGCCGGCCGATCTGCCCGGCCCGCTTGAACACCCCCGCGCTGCACGTGCGGACGGGAAAGACGCGCAACATCAGATCGACGGTCTCGCGGATGGCCCAGGCGTGCGAGTAGGGGCCGAAGTAGCGGGTGCCCTTGCGCTTGGCGCCCCGCATCACCTGCACGCGCGGGAAGTCCTCGCCCATGGTGACGGCGAGGTAGGGGTAGGACTTGTCGTCGCGGTATTTGACGTTGAAGCGGGGGTCGAACTCCTTGATCCAGGAGTATTCGAGCTGCAGCGCCTCGACCTCGGTGCCGACCACCGTCCAGTCGACGTCGGCGGCGGTGGTGAGCATGGTCTGGGTGCGCGGGTGCAGCGCGGAGAAGTCGGCGAAGTAGGAGTTGAGCCGCTGCCGCAGGCTCTTGGCCTTGCCGACGTAGATCACCCGGCCATGCGCGTCCCTGAACCGGTAGACCCCCGGAGAGTCGGGAATGGAACCCGACTGGGGGCGGAAACTCAGGGGACTGCGCACTGATCTCGCCACGTTCAAAGACTAACGGGCCACACCGACAAGGTGGCCCGCCGTACCAGGCGTCCTGGCACGGCGGGCGTGCGCCTAGGCGAGCGTGATCTGGTCTCCCTCAACCTTGATCTGCTGCTCAGGAAGCGGCTTCTTGGCCGGTCCGGCGGTGACGGATCCGTCGTCGATCTTGAACTTGCTGCCGTGGCACGGGCAGTCGATCATCCCGTTCGCGACGCCGCCGACCGTACAGCCCTGGTGGGTGCAGATCGCGCTGAACGCCTTGAACTCGCCCGACTTGGGCTGCACCACCACCACCTTCTGCTCCTTGAAGACCGTCCCCCCGCCCACGGGGATGTCGGAGGTCTTCGCCAATGCGCCACCCGCGGCCGCCGGAGCACTCGACTGCGCCGTGGCGGTCGAGGTCTGCGCGCCGCTCGCGGCGTCGTTACTGCCGCACGCGGTCAGCGCCAGTGTCAGGCCACCCGCGCCCACACCGGCGATCATCGCTCTGCGACTCTGAAAGTCATCTCCCATGAGCTCACCCAACCGCACACAGGTGAGAAATTCATGAGGACCCGCTAGGCAAGCGTGATCTTACCGTCGCTGACCTTGATTTTCTTCTCCTCGAGCGGCTCGGAAGCCGGGCCACCTGCGACGGAACCGTCGGAAATCTTGAACTTGCTCCCGTGGCACGGGCAGTTGATGGTGCCGTCCGCGACCTCGTCGACCGTGCATCCCTGATGGGTGCAGATCGCCGTGAACGCCTTGAACTCCCCCTCCGTCGGCTGGGTGACGACCACCTTCTGGCTCTCGAAGACCTTTCCGCCCCCGCTGGGGATGTCGCCGGTTTCGGCGAGCGCCTTGCCGGCGGCGGCCTTCTTCTTCTTCGGGGCCGCGGACGACGGCTCGTCGGCCGGGGGTGCCTCACTCGCTTGGGTCGTCGGCGAGCCGTAGCTCGCGCAAGCGGTCATCACCACTGCGAGCCCGGCGCCTCCGGCCCCGAGCACCACCGCCCGGCGCGTCGTTTCGGTCATGGTGCGTCCTCCCAGGTCTAGTTCTCACTTCAGGTACGGCCAGCGCCCTCGCGCCGGTTCAGCGTGCCGTACGCCAATCCGGGAACCACGCAGAATTACCTGTTCAGGCCACCACGACGCCGTCGCCCTCGACCTTGATCCGATAGGCCACGAGCGGCGCGGTCGCCGGGCCCTTGAGCGCCTTGCCGCTGTCGGCGGCGAACTCGCTGCCGTGGCACCCGCACGTGATCACGTTCTCCTCGGGCGAGCCGACGGCGCAGCCCTTGTGCGTGCAGACCGCGCTGAACGCCTTGAAGACGCCCTTCGCCGGCTGGGTGACCACGATCTTGTACTTCTCCACCACGACCCCGCCGCCCACGGGAACGTCCGCGGTCTTGGCGAGCACCTGCCCCTTGATCCCGGCCGGCTCGGCGCTGGCGCCGCCGCCACAGCCCGCGACCGCGAGACCGCACGCCGCCAGTCCGGCCGCGCCCAGCGCCTCGCGACGCCCGATTTCGGGCATGGCGCTGCCCAGCTCCGTAATCCCCATGGTGTCGACCCTTCCCCGTGGCCACTGACCCCCTGCAGGCCAGGCCGCTATCGTCGGGTCAACTTTATTGCCGACCCCCCTCGGTTCCCCGTCCGGGTCATCCCCGCGAGGCCGTCTCCCGTCGAGGGTCCCGAGGGTTCTGTACGGCGGCCACCCGCCGTACAGAAACTCCGGGAACCCTCAGAGCGAGAGAATCTTACGCAGGAAGCGCCCGGTGTGACTCTCGTCCACCAGCGCGATCTCCTCAGGCGTCCCCGTGGCGACCAGCGTGCCGCCCCGTGAGCCACCCTCGGGCCCCATGTCGATCACCCAGTCGGCAGTCTTGATGACGTCGAGGTTGTGCTCGATGACGATCACCGTGTTGCCGCCGTCGACCAGCCGCCCGAGCACCCCCAGCAGCCGCCGGATGTCCTCGAAGTGCAGCCCGGTGGTCGGCTCGTCGAGCACGTAGATCGTCCGCCCCGTCTGCCGCCGCTGCAGCTCGGAGGCCAGCTTGACGCGCTGCGCCTCGCCGCCGGACAGGGTGGTGGCGGGCTGGCCGAGCCGTACGTAGCCGAGGCCGACGTCGTTGAGCGTCTGCAGGTGGCGCTTGATCGCCGGGATCGCGTCGAAGAAGCCGAGCGCCTCCTCGATCGGCATGTCGAGCACCTCGGAGATCGTCTTGCCCTTGTAGTGGACCTCCAGCGTCTCCCGGTTGTAGCGGGCGCCGTGGCAGACCTCGCACGGGACGTAGACGTCGGGCAGGAAGTTCATCTCGATCTTGATGGTGCCGTCGCCCGCGCACGCCTCGCAGCGGCCGCCCTTGACGTTGAAGCTGAAGCGTCCCGGCTGGTAGCCGCGCACCTTAGCCTCGGTGGTGGCCGCGAACAGCTTGCGTACGTGGTCGAACACGCCGGTATAGGTGGCCGGGTTGGAGCGCGGGGTGCGCCCGATCGGCGACTGGTCGACGTGGACGACCTTGTCGACCTGGTCCATGCCGTTGATCCGGGAGTGCCGCCCCGGCACGGTGCGCGCCCCGTTGAGCTCCTTGGCCAGCGCGTTGTAGAGGATGTCGTTGACCAAGGTGGACTTGCCGGACCCCGACACGCCGGTGACGGCGGTGAACAGGCCGAGCGGGAAGTCGATGTCGACGCCCTTGAGGTTGTGTTCGCGCGCGCCCTTGACCGTGATCTGCCGCTTCCTGTCGCGCTTGCGGCGCTTGGCGGGGATCGGGATGCTCCTGCGCCCGGACAGGTATTGGCCGGTCATCGACTCTTCGCTGGCCAGCAACTCCTGAACGGTGCCGGACACGACGACCTGGCCGCCGTGCTCGCCCGCGCCCGGACCGATGTCGACCACCCAGTCGGCGGCCGCGATCGTGTCCTCGTCGTGTTCGACGACGATCAGCGTGTTGCCCATGTCGCGCAGCCTGATCAGTGTGTCGAGCAGCCGCATGTTGTCGCGCTGGTGCAGGCCGATCGACGGCTCGTCCAGGACGTACAGGACGCCGACCAGGCCGGAGCCGATCTGGGTGGCCAGCCGGATGCGCTGCGCCTCGCCGCCCGCCAGGGTGGCGGCGGCGCGGTCCATGGTCAGGTAGTCGAGGCCGACGTCGAGCAGGAAGCCCATGCGGGCGTTGATCTCCTTGACCACGCGCTCGGCGATCTGCATGTCGCGGTCGGACAGCTTGAGCTCGGAGAGGAACTCCGCGCACTCGCCGATCGACATGGACGAGACGTCGGCGATCGACTTGTCGGCGACGGTGACGGCCAGCGTGACCGGCTTGAGCCTGGCGCCCTTGCAGGCCGGGCAGGGGATCTCACGCATGTAGCCCTCGAACCGCTCGCGGGTCGAGTCGCTCTCCGCTTCGACGTGCCGGCGCTGGACCCACGGGATGACGCCCTCGTAGGTCGTGTAGTAGGAGCGCTGCCTGCCGTAGCGATTGCTGTAGCGGACGTGCACCTGCTCGTCGTGGCCGAACAGCAGGGACTTCTGCGCGGCCTTGGGCAGCTTCTCCCACGGCGTGTCGAGGGTGAAGCCCATCGTGTGGCCGAGCGCCTCGACGAGCCTGACGAAGTATTCGCTGGTGTGGCCGCCCGACCAGGGGTGGAGCGCGCCGTCTCGCAGCGTGGACTCCGGATCGGGTACGACCAGGTCGGGGTCGACCTCCATCTTGGTGCCGAGCCCCGTGCACTCCGGGCAGGCGCCGAAGGGCGAGTTGAAGGAGAACGAGCGGGGCTCCAGCTCCTCGAACGACAGGTCGTCGTAGGGGCAGTAGAGATGCTCGGAGTAGAAGCGCTCGCGGTTGGGATCGCCCTCGGGCAGGTCGACGAACTCCAGCGTGATCGTGCCGCCGGACAGCTGCAACGCGGTCTCGACCGAGTCGGTGAGCCGCCGGCGCGACGACTCCTTCACCGAGAGCCGGTCGACGATGACCTCGATGTCGTGCTTCTCCTGCTTCTTCAGCGTGGGCGGCTCCTCCAGCCGTATGACCACGCCGTCGACCCGCGCCCGGGCGAAGCCCTTGGTCTGCAGCTCCCGGAACAGCTCGGCGTATTCGCCCTTGCGGCCCCTGACGACCGGGGCCAGCACCTGGAAGCGGGTGCCCTCCTCCAGGTCCATCACGCGGTCGACGATCTGCTGCGGCATCTGCCTGGCGATCGGCCGCTCGCACACCGGGCAGTGGGGCTTGCCGATGCGCGCCCACAGCAGTCTCAGATAGTCGTAGACCTCGGTGATCGTGCCGACGGTCGAGCGGGGGTTCTTGCTGGTGGCCTTCTGGTCGATCGACACCGCGGGCGACAGGCCCTCGATGAAGTCCACATCGGGCTTGTCCATCTGGCCGAGGAACTGGCGGGCGTAGGCCGACAACGACTCGACGTAGCGCCGCTGGCCCTCAGCGAAGATCGTGTCGAAGGCCAGGCTCGACTTGCCCGAGCCGGACAGGCCGGTGAAGACGATCAGAGAGTCTCGCGGCAGGTCCAGCGAGACGTCTTTGAGGTTGTGTTCTCGTGCACCACGCACGATCAGGCGGTCTGCCACGGCGATCCCGGATGTCGAAAGGCGGATAGGTCCACGGGGGATGGTAGACGGGGGCTCCGACAATTTCGGCGGCCCGCTCGTCGAACCCCGAAAATCCGTCGCTACCAGGTTACGGCCTACTCCCACCCCTGCAGGTGGCCTTTAGCTGTCAACCGCGTGACCTGGCATTTTATGCCCCCAGCAACCCCCAGAACCCTCCGGATGATGAAATATCCGGCATGACCGTTCTGCTGACGCTCCAGGCCGAGCTGGCCGCGTCGACCGCCCGTTTCCTGACCACGGCGGCGTCCCTTGGCGAGGACGACGTCGCCGCCCCCTCACTCCTTCCGGGCTGGTCCAGAGGCCACGTGCTCGCCCACGTGGCGGGGAACGCCGACAGCCACATCAACCTGCTGACGTGGGCCAGGACCGGCGTCGAGACACCGCAGTACCCGACCGGCACGGCGCGGGAGCTGGGCATCGAGACGGGCGCGGGCCGTACCCCGGCCGAACACGTCGCCGAGCTGAAAGCCGCCGACGCCCGGCTGGCCGCCGAGATCCACGACCTCCCGGAGGCGGCATGGCGGGCGACCGTCTCAGGCATGCGCCCGCCGCCGCACCCCGCCTGGTACATCCTCGTACGGCGGCTGCGTGAGGTCGAAGTGCACCACGTGGACCTCGGCGCCGGGTACGGCCCGGCGGACTGGCCGGAGACGTTCGTGCGTCGGGAGCTCCACGACTGCCTGCGGTGCTGGCCGTACGGGCAGAGCACCGTCAGCGAGATCACCCTGCGCGGTGGGCGGACGTGGCGCGACCTGGGCCCCGGCCCGGCGGTCGAGGGCGACGCGGCCGACGTTCTGGCATGGCTCATCGGGAGATCCGACGGCTCGGGCGTTAGGGTGGTGACGGAGGGGCGGCTGTCAACGCCGGTTCCCGTGGCGCCGCCCTGGATGACGATGCCCGCCCCCGCTGATCTGCCCGCGACGCCCCCGAAGGACTATCCATGACCTACACAGGTGACGTCCAGGTCGGCGGTCCCGCCGACGTACGCGAGCTCCCGAGGCTGTCGATCTACAAGCTGGCAGTGGGGCCGTTCGACAACAACGCCTACCTGCTGCGCTGCACCCAGACCGGCGACGGCCTGCTGATCGACGCCGCCGCGGAGGCCGACCGGCTGCTGGCGCTCGTCAGCGACCAGCCGATCAGTGCGATCGTCACGACCCACCAGCACGGCGACCACTGGCAGGCGCTGGAGCAGGTGACCAAGGTGACGGGCGCCCAGGTGATCGCGCACCCGCTCGACGCGCCCGGCCTGCCGGTCCCGGTGGACCGCACGGTCGAGCACGGCGACAGGGTCACGGTCGGCGTGGCCGATCTCGAGGTGATCCACTTGCGCGGCCACACGCCGGGTTCGATCGCCCTGCTGTACGACGGCGGCGACGAGGGAAGACACCTGTTCACCGGCGACTCGCTCTTCCCCGGAGGGGTGGGCAACACGCAGAAGGACCCGGAGCGCTTCGCCCAGCTCTACAGCGATGTCGCCGAGCGGATCTTCGACCGCCTGCCCGACGACACGTGGGTGTACCCGGGCCACGGCAAGGACACCACGCTCGGCACCGAGCGCCCGTCACTGCCGGATTGGAAGGCCAGAGGCTGGTAACCAGCCGACCGGCGGCTCAGCGACCACCAAGCGTAGGTGCCGACAGGTCAGTCCGGCGCCGAGTCACCGGCGCCGATACCTCGGCCCACCGAGCCGGAGGCGCGGCGGGCCGAGGTGTCGAGGTCAGCGGTTGGCCAGGACTCGGGCGATCCGCTGGGCCGCCAGGGCGGGGTCGTCGGCGAGGCCCACGACCTCGCCCCACGACCAGCGGTAGAACCACCCCTCCGGCAGCGGCACGCAGTCGACCGTCTCGGCGAGCATCGCGGTGTCGGGGTCGCTGACCCGCAGCGCGGGCGGGTAGGGCAGCAGCGTGGTGGTCAGCCCGTGCTGCTCCAGTTCTCTGGCCAGCTTCGCGAGAAAGTACGTTCGCGTGTGCTCGCGCGGCGTGGCCGACATGGCTCCATCACCACCCGGATGACGGCGGACGTATCCGCTCAGCTGCCGATGCGCTCGGCTTCCTTGCGCTGCTCACGCTTGTAGAACAGCACCCGCAGCGGGATCGCCGCCACGAGCGCGATCTGCATGGTGGCACCGATCTTGATCGGCAGGTCGCCACCCTCGGGCCAGGCCACCCAGAAGGTCAGGAAGGCCACATTGATCATGATCCACCCGAGCACCACCGCGGCGAGTTGCCCCTTGGGCTTGGGGTATTCGATCCGGCTCACCATCAACCAGGCCACGCCGAGCACCGCGAGCAGCGAGTAAACGCTCGGCTGGAACAGCATCACGATCGAGATGACGGTCATGGCGCCCATGGGGATGGGCAGGCCCATGAAGTCGCCGCTCTTGGTCTTGACGCAGGCGAACCGCGCCAGCCGGACGACACCGGCGACCAGCACCGCCGCGGCGGCGGCCACCACAGCGGCGAACGGCACCTTGTCCGTGAAACCACCCCAGATCACGACCATGAACGCGGGCGCGAACCCGAAGCTGATCACGTCGGCGAGGTTGTCGAGCTCGGCGCCCATGGCGGAGGCGCGGAAGCGCCGCGCGACCAGGCCGTCGAACAGGTCACAGGTGGCGCCGATGAGCAGCAGCACCACGGCGGTCGCGAAGTAGCTCGGCGCGGGCGTGAAGTCGCCCCCGGCCTTGAGCGACTGGATCGCCGATGAAGCCAGTACGCACACCGCGAGAAACCCGCAGATGGCATTGCCCAGCGAGAGCGAGTCCGCCGCGGACAGGCGGAACGCCTTACCGACGGGTCCTCGAGGTTCTTCGTCGTCGGCCTGCCAGCTGCCGGCGTCAGCCGCGGTCAATTCTGGTCACCCCCGCAACCGTCTTCTCGCCCACGGACACCGCGGACGAGATCCCTTCGGGAAGGTAGATGTCGACCCGCGAACCGAACCTGATGAGCCCGATCCGCTCGGTCTGCGAGACCTTGGCGCCGACGGTCACGTATGGCACGATCCTGCGCGCCACCGCGCCCGCGATCTGCACCATCTCGACGTCACCGAGCGCCGTCGCGAAATGCCACACCACGCGTTCGTTCTGGTCGCTGTCCTTGTTGAAAGCCGGCAGGAAGCCACCCGCCACATGCTGCACGGAGGTGACATTTCCCGCAAGGGGGGCCCTGTTCACATGGACGTTCAGCGGGCTCATGAAGATCGCGACGCGAGTGCGCCCGTCGGCCTGCGGGTCGATGCTCTGCACGACGCCGTCGGCCGGTGACAGGATCCGCCCCTCGCCCGGCGTGCGGTCCGGGTCACGGAAGAACCAGAGCATGGCACCGGTGAGGGCGCCCAGCGGCGCTGCCGCCAGCGCCCATCGACGGTCCCGGCGCGTCAGCAGCGCGGTGGTGGCCGCGGCGGCGACGGTGGGGAAGAGCCACGGGGACACCCCGCGCGCGAGCCGCAGGCGGCCCGTCTTGGCAGAATCGTCTGACACGTACAACCTTCGATGGTGGCTGGACTGGGCGCTTTGCCGTGATGTTACAGAGTCAGCAACTATTACACGGCGCAACTTCTCAAGCAAAGCGCCTCGAAAGCCATTTAGCTAGCCCTACTGGCTTCCTCGCCCTTGCGCGCATCGACACGGGCCTTGATCAGGCTGGCCGCGGTAGTGATGACCATGGTGGCGCCGATGACCGTGAGCGAGACCCAGATGGGGATTTCGGGCGCCCAGGAGACCTCGCTGGCATGCAGTGCCTCCAATATGAGCTTAACCCCGATGAAGCCCAATATGAACGCAAGCCCATAGCTGATGTAGACCAGCCGCTGAAGCAGACCCCCCAGCAGGAAGTAGAGCTGACGTAGTCCCATCAGCGCGAACGCGTTGGCCGCGAAGACGATGAACGGGTCCTTGGTGAGCCCGAAAATGGCGGGAATCGAGTCGAGCGCGAACAGCAGGTCGGTGCTGCCGATGGCGACCATCACGATGAGCATCGGGGTGACCATCCGACGCCCGTCGATCTTGACGGTGACCTTCGACCCGACGTAGCCCTCAGTGGTGGGGAACGCCTTGCGCACCCACCTGAGCAGGATGTTCTCGTTGAACTCCTCTTCATCGCCCTTGAGGTGCTGCCGGATCAGGTTGATCGCGGTGTAGACGAGGAAGGCGCCGAAGACATAGAACAACCAGCTGAACCGCTCCAGCGCCGCCGCGCCGAGCGCGATGAAGATGCCGCGCATGACCAGGGCCAGCAGGATCCCGACGAGCAGCACCTTGTGCTGGTACGCCCGGGGCACCGCGAACCTGCTCATGACGATGAAGAAGATGAACAGGTTGTCGACGCTCAAGCTGTATTCAGTGATGTAGCCGGCGAAGAACTCCCCCGCCTTGGCGCCGCCGAGCGTGGCCCACAGCACACCGCCGAACACCGCGGCGAGCAGCACATAGAACGTGACCCAGTATCCGGCCTGCCGCATCGAGAACTCACGGGCCTCACCGCGGTCGACGATCCAGAGGTCGACGGCCAGAACGACCAGCAGGCCGCCGATGACGGCGATCCAGGCCCAGACAGGTACGGCCACGTGCTCTACCTCCGGCATGCAAAAAACGAGTGCCGGAGGTCTCTCCCGCCCGCCGAACCTGCGGACCGGCAGCCCCGGGGGCCCCGTGGAGCGGGGCTGCACCGTGATGACGAGGCTGCCGCGAAGGGATACTCCCCTCCCTAACGCACGCAGTATATGAGAACGCGTAAGTCTCGCCTAATCATTCGTGCTGTCTTAACCGTCTGTAGACATTCAGCACACTTTCCAGCGCTTCGTCGGCATCGGGAAGCTCCGCCCCCCGTCGCGCCGCCGCCGCGGCCAGCCGCGCCGCCTCGGCGCCGTCGCCGACCACATCCTGTACGGCGGCCCGCAGCGCCGCCACGTCCCCGTACGGCACCAGGATCCCCGCCCCGGCCAGGAGATCGGGCACCCCGCCCACGGCCGTCGCGATGACCGGCCGCCCTATCATGAGGGCCTCGCTCACACTCAACGGCTGGCCCTCCCACCTGCTCGCCCACACCACGACGGTCGCGGCGGCGAGCAGGTCGGGCACATCATCCCGGTTGCCCAGAAGCACCACGGGCAGCGCCTCGGCCTCGATCCTGCGCCGCAGGTCGCCGAGCAACGGCCCGTCCCCCGCCACCGCGAACAGCGGCGTCTCACCCTCGTCCGCCCAAGGCCCGCGAGCGGCGTCGAGGAGAGTCTCCAAGCCCTTCTGCTGGGCCAGCCTGGCGACGGTGAGCACGATCGGCCGCCGCCCGGCCCCCAGCTCGGCCCTGACCTCCTGCGGTGAACGCCGGGCGGCCCGCGGCACGGGCGCGGGCACCACGGCAGGCCCCACCTCCCGCGCCCCCAGCGCCCTCATCCGCTCCCCCAGATCGGGCGAGACGACCAGCACCTGGTCGGCCCTGCTTGCCACGACCCGTTCGAGCCCGCCATAGACGACCCCGACCAGCCCCCCGGCGGTGAGCGCGTTGTGCAACGTCACCACCAGTGACACCCGCCCGCTCACCCCGGACGGCACCGGCACGCGGGACGGCCCGTCCGCCACCGTCCGCCTCGCCGACCGAGCCCGCGAGCCCAGCCCGTCCACCGGTGTCCGGCTCGCCAATCGGCCCCACAGCCCCAGCCCGGCCAGCGCCCCGGCCCGCAGGCCGTGGGCGTGCACCACGTCGGCGTCCTTGGTCACCCGCCGGATCGCGAGCACGGCCCGCAGGTCATTGACCGGATGCGGCCGATCCGACATCGGCACCGCCACGAACCGGGCCCCGGCCGCGCCGAACGAGAACTGCTCCTCGACGCTCCCCGGCCCCACGACCACCACGCGATGGTCACGCCGGATGAGCCCCTCGACCAGCATCCGGACATGCCGTCCCGTCCCCCCGGACGTGGTTCCCAGCACGAACGCCACCCGCACAGCCGCTCCTCACTTCCCAGATCCACGCCTGAACGAACCGGCCACCGCCCGAGCCGTCGGCCGGTCCGCCAACGCCACCACCACACCACCGGCGACGACCGCCGCGAGCGCCGCCAGCACGCTCGCCCCGACATTGGGCCAGATGCCCCGCGCCCCCAGCGCCCCCACGACCGCCGCCCCCGCCAGGTAACCCGCGCCACCGCCGGCGGCCGAGGCCAGCGCGGCCCGGCCGAGCCCGGCCACCGCGACGCGCCCCCGCGCCCGCACCACCGAGGCGAGCAGCAGCGCGCCGCCCACCGTCATCCCGGTGGTCATGCCGAGCGCCAGCCCCCCGAGCTTCCAGTCACCGGGAAACGCCAGCGCGAACACGGTCTGCGCCACCATGACAACGCCCCACCCCAGCACGGTGCCCATCGCCACGGCCCGCCCGCGCCCGGCCGCGTACAGGACACGACTCAGCTGCGCGATGAGCCCGTAACCGACGAGCCCAGGCGCGAACAGCGCGATCGCACGGGCGAAATCCTGCGCGGGCACATCGCTCTTGAAGCCGAGGAACACCACCGCCCCGGGCTCGGCCACCGCGGCGAGCACCCCGGCGGCCAGCCCCGACACCAGCACCACCGCCCGCGTGGTGCGCGCCGCGAGCGTCGCGAACCCCGCTGTGTCGCCGCTGGCCGCCTGCGCGGACAGCCGCGGAAACGCGCTGGTGGCGATGGGCACGGCCAGCACCGCGTACGGCACCAGATAGATCGCCCAGGCGTAGTTGTAGACCACGATGGCCCCGTTGCCGACCTCCCGGTTGGACAGCACGACCACCATGACCATGGCGGCCTGCTGGGCGACCAGCGCGGCCACCCCGGCCAGCGCGAGCCTGCGCACCTGGACGGCCACGCCGTCGGGGAAGCGCAGCGTGGGCCGCCACCGCAACCCGAGCCCGGCGACCGGGCCGATCACGGTGAGCACCAGAGCCAGCACCCCGAGGCTGGTGCCCACGGACAGCGCGAGCTCGGCGGCCCCCAACTCCCGGGCAGGAGCGCTGCTCCCCCCGCTGAGCGGCACGAACAGCAGGTAGGCGACGATGACCACGAGACTGGACACCAGCGGGGCGACGGCGGGCCCGGCGAAGCGGTGGTGGGACTGGAGCAGGCCGTAGAGGACGACCGCGACGCCGTACAGCGGGATCTGGGGGGCGAAGACGACCAGCATGCGGGTGGCGACCGCGGTCACCTCTCCCACGTCACAGTTGGGCACGGCGTTACCGAAGAACAACCCGAGGATCGGCCCGGCGAACACCGCGGTCAGCACGCCGAGCGGCACCAGCACCACGAGCACCCAGCTCAGCAGCGCCGAACTGATCCGCCCGGCCCGCTCCCGGTCCGAGTCACCGCTCGAAGCGTGCTCTGGCATGGCTCCCGCGAGCACCGGAACCACCATCCCGGCGAGCGCGCCACCGACGACGACCTCGAAGACGATGTTGGGGATCCCGTTGGCCGTGGCATAGGCCGTCCCCAGGCAGTTGGTGCCCACCGTCTGGGCGAAGGCGTATTGCTTGGCGAACCCGGCGACCCGGGCCAGCACGGTGATCGCCCCGATGAGCAGCGCCCCACCGGCGACGCCGCGGACGAGCCGCTCCCTCACCACACCCGCCCCGCCCCGAACCCGATCACGCCAACATCCTGGCAGCCCGCACCGACAATCGCGCAGGGCGCCCCATCACCTAACAGGACACCGACTCAAACCGCGCCACAGGACACCGACCTCACCCCACACAGCTCACGCCGCGTCACGGGACGCCGGCTCACACCACGTCGAAGCACACCGGCTCACGCCGTGTCGACGGGCCGGCGACCGAGCATGTCCAGCCGGTTGAGCACCGGATTGCCGGCGATGACCTTGGTGAAACTGACCTTCTCCGACGCCGCCGTCAGCGCCGCCACCGTACCGAGCAGCACGAACCGCCCCCGGCGCCCCAGTTTGGTCACCGCGGCCAGCCCGAGCAGCGCCCCCAGCGCGTTGGCCCCGGCGTCCCCGAGCATCGCCCGCTCGCCGAGGTCGTCGGGGAGCAGCGCGGCGGCGGCGCCGAGGGGCACGGCGGTCAGCGCGGCGGTCAGCGGCGCGTCGCGGAAGAGCGAGGCCGCCAGCAGCGGCCCGCCCGTGAGCAGGCCCACCTTGATCGCCCGGCCGGGTCGCAGGTCGAAGAGGTTGGCCAGGTTGGCGGTGCCCGCGATGGCCGCGCCGTTGACCAGCGTGTCGACCGGCCCCCGTGAGACGAGCGCGGCCGCGCCCAGCCCGGTGGCCCCGATGCCGAGGATCTTGACCGCCCCGCTGGTCACCTCGCCGCGGCCCAGCGCGGTCAGGTGCCCCTTGAAGCCCTTGGACTTGGTCGTGCCGTAAAGGTCGTCGTAGGCGCCGAGCGCTCCGCTGCCGACGCCGGCCAGCAGCGCCGCCAGACGTACCCGGGGCGGAAGACCCGGCGCGAGCGCGGCCGCCGCGCCGGAGCCGGCCACGAACGCGGGGCCCTCCAGCAGCGTGATCGGCTCGCCGCGGTGGTTGGTGCGGGTCCAGCGGCCCGGCTCCTTCTCCTCGGCGCGCGGCGCCAGGCGGGTGAAGGCGGTGTAGGCCGTGCGGGCCGCGACGGCGCCGATCGCGGCACCGGCGAGGGCGTAGAGGAGGCCACGAGCCATGTCAGCTCCCTGACTGGGTGGGGGACGGGGTCGCGGTCGGCGCCGCGGGCTGGAACGACGGGGCTCCCGTGCCGATGCCGTAGTGGCCGGCACGGCCGCTCAGCTGCTCGCGGAGCGCGTCAACAATCACTATCCGGCCCGCGGGCATGTCGGGCGTGTCGACGGTCGAGACGCGCTTGGCGACCTCGCTGTCGTCGCGCAGCGCGCTGATCACGCCGCCGGAGGCGGCGGCGGTGGGGGCCGTGGCCGTCACCACGGTGCCCTTGCCACCGGCGTCGAGGCCGCCCGCGAGCCTGACGAGGGCGTCGGCCTGGGCTTCGGCGTTCTCGCCTTCGTACGGCTTCTCCGGCGCGAACATCACCGCGAGCGTGGCCCGCTTGTTGGGGTCGCCCTCGATGCTGAGGAACCCGCCCTCCTCGAAGCCGCCAAGGACGGCCCCGGTGGCCGGGTTCGCGGTGCTGGCCTGGGCCGGGTCGGTGGTCAGGACGGTGGCGGCGAGCACGGCACCGGCCTTCACGTAGGGAGTGGCCGCCGCGGGAAAGGTCAGGCCCTCGGGTTTGAGGCTGTTGGCCAGGCCGTCGATCACGCCGCTCTGCTTGGGATCGGCGAACTTCTCATCCAGCAGGACCCGCCCCGTGACCAGGGCGCCCGCCTGGGCGAGCACCTGCTGCTCGGCCTCGCGGTAGGTGGTGCTGGAGCCTGGTGCCTCGATGAGCACGACGTGCTGGCCGGTCAGCTCGCCCGCGACGCGTTGCGCGGTGAGCGCGGCGACGAAGGAGTCGTTGCCCGCCTCCCTGCCGCGCACCGCGTCGAGCTGGGCTCTGAGACTGGTGTTGTCCTGGGTCATCTGGTTGCTCGTCCGCAGCGCCGACTCGATGGCGGGCGACTGGAGCAACGTGGTGCCCATGACGATGCCCACCGCCAGAGCGAGGAAGATCGCGACGATGGACACGAGGTGATAGCGGAAATCGATCACGAGAAGAGTCCGACCAACCAGAAGATGAAGGCGTTCCAGAAATCTTGCATGCCGTTCAGCCAGGTCTGGCCGATCGGCGACAGGAAGAGCGCGACGCCCATCGTGATCAGCGCGGTGATCACGAGCAGCAGCAGCTGGGGCGTCGAGATGCGGCTTCGGTAGAGCCTACTCACTCCCTTGGCGTCGATGAGCTTGCTGCCGACCCGCAGCCGGGTGAGAAAGGTGCTGGCCATCCCGGAGCGCCCCTTGTCGAGGAACTCCTCCAGCGTGCCGTGGGTGCCGACCGCCACGATCAGCTCGGCGCCCTTGTCATCGGCCAGCAGCATCGCGATGTCCTCGCTGGTGCCGGTGGACGGGAAGATCACCGCTTCGCGGCCGAGCTGGTGGACGCGCTCCAGGCCGGGCGCCCTGCCGTCGCGGTAGGCGTGTACGACGAGCTCGGCGCCGCAGCTCAGCGCCTTGTTGGAGACCGAGTCGAAGTCGCCGACGATCACGTCGGGCAGGTAGCCGGCCTCCAGCAGCGCGTCGGCACCGCCGTCGACCCCGACGAGCACCGGGCGGTATTCCCTGATGTAGGGGCGCAGGGTGGCGATGTCTTCCTTGTAGTGGTAGCCGCGCACCACTATGAGGACATGCCTGTCCTCCATGGGGGTGCGGATGTCCGGCACGCCGACTCCGTCGATGAGCAGCTTGCCCTCGCCGCGGACGTACTCCATCGTGTTGACGGCGAACGCCTCGATCTGCACGGCGAGACCGGCGCGCGCCTCGGCCATGGCGGCCTCGACCGCGTCGGGGGTCTGCTCCTCGCCCTTGCCGACCACGTCACCGTCGAGGTAGACAACCCCGTCGTGGATCCGGACGACGTCGCCGTCCTTGACCCGCTCGAACAGATCCTGGGTGGCGTTGTCGACGAACGGCACCCCGGACTCGATGATGATCTGTGGACCGAGGTTGGGATAGCGTCCGCTGATGCCGGCGGCGACGTTGACCACGGCCGACACTCCGCACGCGACAAGCGCCTCCCCGCTGACCCGGTCCACGTCGACGTGATCGATGATCGCTATTTCACCGGGCTGGAGGCGCTTGGTCAGCCTCTTAGTCCGCCGATCGACTCTCGCCACTGCCGTGACACCGGGAAGGTCTGCGACCTTCCTAGCGCGGAGGCCCGGCATCCTGCTCCCCGGAACCTTCATCAAGACCATCCTGCCAGAGTGAAGCAGCGCAGAGGCCACGCACTGCGCGGCGTGTCCGCTATGTCACTCAGGATCACCGATCGGCGGCCGCTAGCCCGAGGAGTTCTTCGGCGTGTGCTCTGCCCAGCTCAGAATCCTCCAACCCCGCCAGCATGCGGGACAGCTCGCGCACCCGGCCTTCATGGTTGAGGGCGAGGACGCCGCTGCGTACGACACTGCCGTCACTGGCCTTCTCGACCACCAGATGCTGGTCGGCGAACGCGGCCACCTGCGGCAGGTGGGTGACGACGATGACCTGGGCGGTCCGTGCCAGCCTGGCGAGGCGGCGCCCGATCTCGACCGCGGCCTTACCGCCCACCCCCGCGTCGACCTCGTCGAACACGAACGTCGGCACCGGGTCGGCGCCCGCGAACACCACCTCGATCGCCAGCATGACGCGACTCAGCTCGCCGCCGGACGCGCCCTTGTTGAGCGGGAGCGGCGGCGCGGCGGGGTGGGCGGCCATGCGCAGCTCGACCTCGTCGACGCCCTCGGGGCCGAAGTCCGCGACCTGGGTGAGCTGGACGATGACCCTGGCGTGCGGCATGGCCAGCGCGGTCAGCTCGTCGGTGACGGCCTGGCCGAACCGCTCGGCGGCGCCCTCGCGCACCCGGGTCAGCTCGGCGGCCAGCTCGGTGAGCCGGGCGGTCAGCTCGTCGTGCTCGCGGGCCAGCTCGTCGATGCGCTCGTCGTCGCCTTCCAGCTCGACCAGCCGGGCGGACGCCTCCTGGGCCCACTGCAGGACACCAGCGCTGTCTTCGGCATATTTCCGGATCAGTCCGGACAGCAGGGCCCGTCGATCCTGCACGCTGGCAAGCCGCGCAGGGTCGGCCTCGATCGACTCGGCGTAGGCCGCCAGGTCGGTGGCGACGTCGGAGATGAGGTAGCCGGCCTCGGCCAGCCGGTCGGCCACCCCGGCGAGCTGCGTGTCGTAGTCGCGCACCGCCTCGACGGCCGAGCGGGCCTCGCCCAGCAGGGAGATCACGTCGCGCGTGCCGCTCGCGGCCTCCATCGGGTCGCCGAGCAGCGCCGTGTGCGCGCTCGTCGCGGCGCCGCGCAGCGCGTCGGCGTGCGAGAGCCGCTCCTCCTCGCCGCGCAACTCGACGTCCTCGCCGGCCTTCGGCTCGACCTTCTCGATCTCCTCCAGGCCGAACCGCAGCCGGTCGGCCTCCTGAGCGCGCTCACGCGCCCTGGTGGTGAGCTCGTCGAGCAGCGCCCCCACCTGCTTGTGCCGTTTGTACGCCTGGGAGTAGGCGCGCAGCGGCTTGACCAGATCGTCACCGGCATAGCGGTCGAGAGCGGCCCGCTGCTTGGCCGGCTGCAGGAGACGTTGCTGGTCCATCTGCCCGTGGACGGCGACCAGATCGTCGGCCAGGTAGGTCAGCGTGCCGACAGGCACCGTCCGGCCGCCGAGCCAGGCCCGCGACCGGCCCTCGGCCGAGACGGTGCGGGAGATGATGAGCTCGCCGTCCTCGATCTCCCCGCCGATGTCCTCGACCTGCTGGGAGACGCGGCCGTCGGCTTCGATGATCAGTGTGCCCTCGATGGTGGCCTTGTCGGTGCCCGGCCGGATGCGGGAAGGGTCGGCCCGGCCGCCGAACAGCAACCCGAGCCCGGTGACGACCATCGTCTTGCCGGCACCGGTTTCACCGGTGACCACGTTGAAGCCTGGCGAAAGCTCCAGAACGGCCTCATCGATGACGCCGAGCCCCTGGATGCGGACCTCCTCGACCCTTGGTCGCACTGCCCACTCCCGTCGCTCCGAACGCTTGTGCGATCTAACTGTACGCGCTGCACCTGTAATTGAGTCAGGGACGCACCCTTCCGCGCCAGCCCTGGACGGGTAGTTCGAACTTGGCGACCAACCTGTCGGTGAAGGGTGCGCCGGTGCTCTCCACCCCGTGCAGCCGGGCCAGTCGTACCGGCTGGGAGCCGCGGCGTACCTCCACTCGGGTGCCGGACGGCAGGTCGAAGCGGCGCCGCCCGTCGCACCACAGGACACCGCCGGGTGTGTCGGGCAAAATCTCGACGGCGAGCGTGGACCGCGGCGAGACCACGAGAGGTCTGGCGAACAGCGCGTGCGCGCTGATCGGCACCATCAGCAACGCCTCGACCTCCGGCCACACGACGGGCCCCCCGGCGGAGAAGGCGTAGGCGGTCGAGCCGGTCGGGGTCGCGCAGATCACGCCGTCGCAGCCCCAGCGGGACAGCGGCCGCCCGTCGATCTCGGCGACCACCTCCAGCATGCGCTCGCCCTTCTCCACGCTGGCCTCGTTGAGCGCCCACGTGTCGGCGAGCACCTGGCCGTTCTGCCTGGCCAGCACGTCGATCGTCATGCGTTCCTCGACGTCGTAGCGGCCCGCGACCACACTGTCGACCGCCGACTTCAGGTCGGCGACCTCGGCCTCGGCCAGGAAGCCCACGTGCCCGAGGTTGACGCCGAGCAGCGGGGTGCCGGTGGGCCTGGCCAGGTCGGCCGAGCGCAGCAGCGAGCCGTCGCCGCCGAGCACGATCAGCATCTCCGCGTCCTTGGCGGCACCGGGATCGCACGGCACCACTTCGGCGCCGCGGCAGCCGATGTCGTCGGCCTCCACATCGAGCACCCTGACCCGGATCCCGGCCGTGACCAGGCGGTCGATGACCAGGCGGGCGCTGTCGATCGCGGCCTCCCGCCCCGTGTGCGCGGCGACCAGCACAGTACGGTTCATTGCGGCCCTTCCGCGACGGCCCGCTCGATCTCGGCTTCGAGGTCGGCGACAGGCGGCTCGCCTTCCCCCTTGCCCAGCCAGAGCAGATATTCCACATTTCCCGACGGACCCGGCAGCGGGCTCGCGGTCACGCCGCGCACCACCAGACCGAGCTCGCGCGCCTTGGCCGCGGCCTGTCGCACCGCGCCTGCCCGCAACACCGGGTCTCGCACCACGCCACCGGCACCCACCAGGTCCTTGCCCACCTCGAACTGCGGCTTGACCAGCAGCACGAAGTCTGCCCGAGCAGCGGCCACCGAGGCCAGCGCGGGCAGCACGAGCCGCAGCGAGATGAACGACAGGTCGCCTACGATCAACGAAGGCGGCTCACCGACCAGATCGGGGGTGAGATCACGTACGTTGACGCGCTCCATCACCGTCACCCGGTCGTCGGTCCGCAACGACCAGGCGAGCTGGCCGTATCCGACGTCGACGGCCAGCACGCGTTCGGCGCCGTGTCGCAGCAGTACGTCGGTGAACCCGCCCGTGGACGCGCCCGCGTCGAGGCAGCGGCGGCCCCGGATCTCCAGCGCGCCGAACGCCTCGATCGCGCCGAGCAGCTTGTGCGCGCCACGCGAGACGTAGTCCGGACCGTCGGCGGACTCGGCCACGACGATGGCCGAGGCGGTGTCGACCTGGGTCGCCGCCTTGCCCGCCCGCCGACCGCCGACCGTGACCCGGCCGGCTTCGATGAGCTGGCCCGCCTGCTCTCGCGACCTGGCCAGACCACGTCGTACCAGCTCACTGTCCAGCCGGATACGTCGGCTCACTGGTCGCCCGTCCGGCCGTCCACCTGGCCGTCCACCTGGCCGTTCACCTGGCCGTTCACTTGGCCGTTCACTTGGCCGTTCACTTGGCCGTCCACGGCCCCCAGCGCGGCCTCGAGCCCGGAGAACGCCTCGTCGAACACCGCGACGTGCTCACCCACCGGCCGCCCGGCCAGGTCACCGAGACCGGCGAGGACCGCGTCGACACGCTGGTCGCCGCTCTCCTCCGGTACCTCACTCATGACAACGACCGTAACGCCTCGTGCGAGCACCCGGCACCTTGGCAGGTGTGTCACACGTTGAAGGGTCACACGGGGGTGCCACTGATGTGGAACGCTACCGTCCTGAAATGGAAGAAAGGATCCCAACATGGCAAGCGTCGAGGAGTGCCGGGCGGCACTGGCCAAGCTCGTCGACCATTTCGACGAGATCGGCGAGGAGGACCGGGCCAAGCACGTGGTCGAGCGTACGGTCAGCTGCCGGATCTCCGACCTCGACTTGATCTTCTACGGCCGTCTGCACCCTGACGGATTGGACCCGTTCCGCGAAGAACCGCCCCCGAACGGCAGGTCGGCCGACGTCAAGCTGACGATCGTCAGCGACGACCTGATCGCCCTTGTGGACGGGGAGCTCGACCTGGCGCGCGCGCTGCTCGGTGGCCGAGTGCGGATCGACGCCAGCTTCGGCGACCTGCTCCGCCTACGCCGCCTCCTCTGACCTCCCCGCTTAACACCAGCCCGCCGGGCACCATCAGTGAGGCCGACAAGAAGGTGAACAGGAGGGCGGCGCCTCCGGCTCAGCTGCTCCGGCCCAGCACAGGCTCAGCCAATCCGGCCCAGCACAGGCTCAGCCAATCCGGTCCGGCGCAGGCTCAGCCAATCCGGTCCGCCAGCGGCTCACCCGATCCAGCACGGGCTCAGCCGATTCGATCCAGCAGCGGCTTGACCGCGTCCTCCTCGGCCCGGCCTTCGCCCGCATGCGTCCAGGCCGCGTCGCAGGCGGCCCTCAACCCGTCGATGCGGCTGCCGTCACCCTCCAGCGTGAGCGCTCCGTCGACCCACTGGGCCCGCCATCCCCCGCAGACGCCCTGCCGTACCTCCGGATAGGGCCGCAGCAGCGCGGACAGATCCTCGGCCAAGTACGTCGGCCGCTGCTGAGGGGAAGCCGTGAGCACGTCGAGCGGCGTGGCGACCCCGGTGAGCACCAGCAGTCCGTCGACGCCCGCGTTGACGGACCCCTCGATGTCGGTGTCGAGCCGGTCACCCACCACGAGCGGCCGCTTCGCCTCCGTACGGATCATCGACTCCCGATGCAGCGGCGGATCCGGCTTGCCGGCGAACACCGGCTCCACCCCGGTCGCGGTCGCGATCACCCGCACCATCGCCCCATTCCCGGGCAACTCACCCCGCCGCGTGGGCAGCGTGCTGTCCCTGTTGGCGGCAACGAACAACGCGCCCTGCCGTACGGCCAGCGCGCCTTCCGCCAGCAGCCCGTACGCGAGTCCGAGCGCCATACCCTGCACGACCGCGACCGGCGCGTCCGCCGCCGTGGTGACGGGCCGCAGTCCTTGATCCCGTACGGCCAGCCGCAGCCCGGAACCACCCACCACGAGCACGGGGGAACCGGACGGCACCCGCTCGGCCACCAGCCGGGCGGCGGCCTGCGCCGAGGTCACGACGTCTTCGGCCCTGGCGGGAACGCCAAGCTCGCGCAGGTGCGTGGCAATGGCGGCGGGGGTGCGTGAGGCGTTGTTGGTGACATATGCCAGCCGCACGTCCCTGCCCCGCGCCTCCTCCAGCGACTCGACCGCATGGGGAACCGCGTGCGCGCCCAGATAGACGACCCCGTCGAGGTCGAGCAGCAGGGTGTCATAGCCGTCGATCAGCACTGCGCCTCTTCCCGTTGACTGTCACGCCGCCTGAGACTTTAGCGTCGGCCTCGTACTCACCTGGAGTAAGGCTGACGATATCCACGAATTCCCCCTTAACCCGCCGATCCGGTCGGGAACTTCGCCCCCGCGACACACACAGGCGGAGGCCGACGAGCGCCGGGCGGCACAGACGACCGCCCCCACGACGCGCACGGGCGCAGGCCGAAGCGCGCCCGTGCGGCACCCATGGTCGTCCCCGCGACGCACCCGGCGGATGCCGAGGAGCGCTGGACGACAGAGATGACCAGCCCCACAACGCAGCCGGCGGAGGCCGAGAAGCCGGGCTCTCGGAGAGACGCATGAATTGGCCACCCAACAGCCGCCCACCTGTAATGACAGCTCCACTTTCCGCACACCGCGCATGGATTTGATCTCGCGCACCAACACCAATGTCGGTGTCCCATGTGACTGAACGAGCCAAATACCCCAAATATGCCATTTCAGAGCCGTCCACAAGCCGCCCAGTTAAGCCCACCACCCACGCCGAACCCAGCGGCGCGGCAGAATAATCGCTGTGACGAACACCCCCAGCGCGAAGCAGACGGTTCACACGATCAAGGTCACCTTGCGCGGTTCCCGACCAATGGTCTGGCGCCGGTTGGAGGTCGCCTCGGACAGTACGCTGCGACACCTGCACGACGTCATCCAGGCATCCTTCGGCTGGCAGAACTACCACATGTGGGTCTTCGACACCGTAACCGGCCGCTTCGGTGTCACCGACCGCGAGCTGGAGATCCGCAGCGCGGCCTCCACCCGACTCGACCAGGTCGCCCCCCAGGCCAATGACCGGCTCCGCTACACCTACGACTTCGGCGACGACTGGGAACACGACATCCTGGTCGAAGCCATCACCGACGCTGAACCCGGCACGGCCTATCCACGCTGCCTGACCGGACGCCGCGCGGGACCGCCCGAGGACTCCGGCGGCGTCTGGGGCTACGAATATCTCCTGGAAATCCTCGCCGACCCCACCCACGACGAACACCAGGAGCGCCTGGAATGGCTCGGCCTGGCTTCAGCCGACCAATTCAACCCCGCCAGCTTCGACGCCAACAAGATCAACGACGTACTCTCCGGCCTCGCCATCGTCCTCACCAAGGAGTGACCACCCCCATCTCCCACGAAGTCGAACCGCTCGCACCATCAACCCGCAACACCGTTAAGCACGCAACACCCCTATGGACGCGCTCGGCTGCTCGTAACCCGACCACCGAACTACCGGTACCGTCTCGTGCCCGCGTCCAGAGAACGGGACGCCTGCCCCGAACCCCCTGCCCACGCCCAGCGCACCAGACGCACACGCACAACAGCGGGAACATGCCCCGAAGCAAACCCCGCTGTGCCGCTGAAACCGCCCATGCCCGTCCGACTCAACGAATCGGTCTCACAGACTGGGCCTTGTCTGCCGGCCATATCAAGCCAGCTACCCGGCTATCGGCTACATCTCGCGCCGAGCCCGCAGAGTGGCGCGAACGCTCTTCAGCGCGGACACGTAATGACGTTCATCCGGCCGCATGGCCACAGCGATCGCGAGGGGTTCCTGGGCCCCTTCAATGTCGCCCGTTCGCCACAGCGATAACCCAAGCCCGAAATAGGCGTAATCCTCAGTCGGATTGGCGTCGACGATCTGGCGGAAGCTCGCCGCAGCCTCCGCGTACTGCCGCGAATTGAACTGCGCTCGCGCAAGAGCCTCCCTGATGCTGCGCGAATCGGGCTCCGCGTCAGCGGCACGCTCAAGCAGAGCGGCAGCGGCTGCCGGACTGCCCTCTTTCAAAAGCTTCACCCCGCGCTGATACCAGTCGTAAACGCCACCCCCTGGAGCCCCAGCGGATTCATCGTGCACGTTTTTACCTTGGACCATGCGTGAGGCCTCCTTCATCGGCCGACAGGGTTCCGTTGAATTCGCCGCGGGAATCAGGAGCGTTGGGAGCTTGGGGGCGACTTTCGGAAGACCCGGACACTTGTGGGAGCATGCCCGGTATGGGGAATCCTGAACTGCCGGTGCCTGATGGACTGCTCCTACGCCCCTTTCGCGGCGTCCGCTTCACGGTCGACGATCCCGCCAAGGTGACCTCCCCGCCGTACGACCTGATCGCGGAGGGTGACGTACGCGCCCTCCTGGATTCCCATCCCAACAACGTCGTCCGTCTCATCCTTCCCTGCTCGTCGCCACCCCAGTCCCCCGAAGGACACCCACACGCTCCCAACCCCCCCGACCCCAGCACGACACCCAGCACCGCCTCCCACCACGCCAACCCCGCTGCGACGACAGACGACGAACAATCCGCTGCCGAGCGTCCCGCTGACAGCGACAAGGGTGAGAGTGAGGCGCACGGGGACGTGGCAGTCCAGCCATCTGCCGACGCACACGAACGCTCAGCGAACGAGCGCTATTGCGCAGCCCGCGACACACTCCTCGCCTGGCTGGACGCGAAGGTGCTGGTCGCTGACGAGCAGCCGGCCCTTTATGTGTACGAACAGCACGGACCGGGCGTCCTACAGCGCGGCCTCATCGGGGATGTGGCCCTGTCGGACCCAGCTCGACGCATCATCCTCCCCCACGAGGACATCTTCCCCGGCCCCGTCGCCGACCGGCTCGCCCTCATGAGCACCACCCAGGCCAACCTCGAACCCATTTTCCTCCTCTACGACGGCGGCCAAGGCACGGCCACCCGCCTGGTGGATCACGTGGCGTCGACGCGCCCGCCTCTGGTGACGGCCGATACGGCGGACGGTCTCCGCCACCGTCTTTGGGCGATCACGGATCCGGCCGAGATCGACTCTGTCAACGCCGACCTCCGAACCCGCCAAGCCCTCATCGCCGACGGACACCACAGGTACGCGACATACCGGGTCCTGCAACGCCAGGAGCACGCGGCCCGTGCCGGCCAAACCCCCGCCTCCACCCCATGGCCCGCTCCCACAACACCGGCATCCCGCACCCCACATGCCGCACCTCCTCAGCGTCCGGTGACCAACGCGACACCAGATCGGGATTCAGCGACCAACGCCGAACCAGCTCAGGGCCCAGCAATCAGCACCGAACCAAGCCAGATGCCAGGACCCGCTGCTGCATCAGCCCCCGGCGCCCACCCCACTGAGCAGCATGCGCGTGGCGGCGAGCAGGCACGCCCCACCTTTGGCCCATGGGACTTCGGGCTGGCGTTGCTCGTCGACTCGACCGCATACCCGCCCGATCTCAAGGCCATTCATCGCGTCATTCCCGGCCTGCCCCTGCCCGAGGCGGCGGCCAGGGCCAAGGGATCGTGGCGTGTCCACGACCATGCCACCCTCGACCAGGGCCTGGCCGCGCTCCAGGCCGCAGGCGAGCCCGCATTTCTGCTCGCCGGCGAAGGTGGGTGCCACCTGCTCACCAACCCTGATCCGATCCAACTCGCCCGCGCCATGCCGCCGGACCGCTCCGATCGGTGGAACTCCCTGAACATCTCCATCCTCAGTGAGTTCGTCCTGCTCAAGGTGTGGGGCATGCAGGACGATCAGCAGGCCGTACGGATCGTGCATCATGACCCCGAGGCCGCCCTGCAGTTGGCTCTCGATACGGGCGGCACCGCCGTTATTCTGAAGCCCCTAGCCGTCGACGACGTGCTGGCCATCGCGGCGGGGGGCGAGCGTGTACCTCGCAAATCAACCTCCTTTGGCCCCAAGCCCGTTACGGGCCTCGTCCTCCGCACCTTCGCCACTGGTTGAGGCGGAACATCGACCTGGTCATCCAGCACTGCAGGGACGCTTCAGAGGGCCTTCTGGGCCTCTCAGCGGAGGTGCCACTCCCGGATAGCGAGCTAGCCGGTCGGGGCCAGGTCGGAGGCTGGGCGTGGGGAGGGGACGGACGGCAGGATGTCGTGCTTGTCCAGGGTCATCGCGTTTCCGAAAGGCGTGGGGGGTGGCGGAGGGGCCGGGCCTCGTCGGCACTCCTGAGCGTCAGGAGGTTCCGGGTCGTTCCCGAGCCGCCGGCTCTGTGCGAGTGGGAAAGGCTTGCGGCGCGGTCGTGACGGCCTCGGCTGGTCGGCTGGGTCCGGTGGGGCTGCCTTGGCCATCGTGACCTCGACTTCGTAGCGCCAGATCTTGGCGGCTGTCGGGCCGTAGACGTGGCAGCGGAAAGCGCCCTTGATCTCCATGGTGTCGCGGGGTCTGAGGTTGCGGACGAAGGCGGCCGCCTCGGGATCGAAAGTCGCGCATGGCACGCTGTCCGTCATCGTTTGGCCGCGTCTGTTTTCCGGGCGGCGCACGATCAGGCGCCATTTCGTGAGGGTGTCGCCGCTCGGCAGGGGTTTTTCCTCTGGCGTCGCGGACAGCCTTCCCACCAGTACGACCTCGTTGCGGTCCACTGTCGTCCTCCCATCGGGGTTCTGGTGAGATCACTCTTTACGATGAGGGGTACGCCGGATCGGCTCGAACGCCATTCTGGGGATAACGGCAGCGGATCAGGAGTGACTGTGGACAACATCACCGCCCTGGGCGGCGACGTCTATGAGATCGATACGAAGATGGCCGGCTATTCGGGCATCACGGCTGGATACGTGATCCTGGGTGACCGCCCATGCCTGGTCGAGACCGGCACCTCGACCTCGGCACCCGTGGTCCGTGACGCACTCGCCTCGCTCGGCGTGGGCCCCGAGGACCTTGCCACGGTCGTGGTCACGCACATCCATCTAGATCATGCCGGCGGCGCGGGGGACATGGCGAGGTACTTCCCGTCTGCCCAGATCGTGGTGCATGAGAAGGGGGCCAGACACCTGGCCGATCCGTCCAGATTGATGGCCAGCGCGAGGATGGTGTGGGGTGACCGCCTTGACACGCTATTTGGCGAACTGTCGCCGACCGAGGCCGACCGCATCGTCGCACTCGGCGACACCGGATCCATCGACCTGGGCAACGGAAGAACGCTGAACAGCCACTACTCCCCCGGCCATGCCAAGCATCATGTGGGTCTCATCGACTCCGGCACTGGCGATCTGTATGTGGGTGACGCCGCCGGTGTGTACCTGCCTCAGACCGGGGACCTGCGCCCGGCCACCCCGCCTCCGGACTTCGACCTGGAGACGGCGCTCAACTCGATCGCGCTGTTCAAGGCACTCGGCCCGCAGCGGCTGCTGTTCAGCCACTACGGACCGGTCGGCGCCGTACAGGAGACGCTCGAACGGTCTGCGGAGGAACTTCGCGTCTGGGTCGATCTCACCCGCCAGGTACACACGGAGGGCCTGGACCTCGACCACGCCGTCGCCATGGTCAGGGACCGGACCAGGGAACGCTACCAAGCGCTCAAGGCGGACGATGACACAGCGGAGCAGTTCGAGCTCCTGAGTGGCGCTCCGTCGAATGTCGCGGGGATCTACCACTGGCTCGACCGCGTCTCACCCTGACTTCTGGTACGAAATGACTTCTGGTACGGAGTGACTTCTGCTACGAAGTGCCGTACCAGAACTCCGCCGTACACCGTGGAAGGTGTACGGCGGAGCGGGACGTCAGTCTTCGCGCTTGGAGTCGCGCTTGGCGGCGTCCTCGGCTGGTTCGTCGGGCTGGTCCAGAATGTCGCCGAAGTTGGGCTCGATGAACGCCGGACTGATGCCCAGCGTCATCGGGGTCTCAACCGCAGGGGTCTTGGACGCTGGGGCGCTCGGCTCTACCGTGCCGGAGTCGTCGGCCAGCAGCTCGTCGGGCTCGGCGTCCTTCGAGGCAACCTTCGGGACGTCCTTCGAGGCGTTCACCGAACCGTCCCGGAAGTCGCCGGACTCGCCGGACTCCTGCTCGGAAGCGGATTCCGTCTGCTCGGAAGCGGATCCCGCCTGCTCAGAAGCGGATTCCGCCTCGCCGGCAGGTCCGTCCCGCTCGTCGTCGGCGTCCTCCTGGTCCGCAGAGCCGTCCTGCTCACCGGTGGCACCATGCCGGTCCGCGGAGCTGTCTTGCTCATCGTCGGCATCCTGCCGACCGACCGGCTCATCCTCCTGGTCCACCGGCTCGGCGTCCGCAGCCTGATCGTCGGTGAGCTCGGAGTCGTCGAGAAGGTCGTCCGCCTCGGCGAGGGCCGCGTCCTCGTCGACGTCCTCGTCCGCCTCGACCATGGCGTCGGCGTGGCCGGCCGTACCTGCGTCGTCGGAGTCGTCCTCGTAGTCGAAGTCCTCTTCGACGTCCTCGATGACGGCGCCCGTCAGCTCGGCGTACCGTTCGGCGGCATCCGTCTCGCCGTCCTCGTCGAAGGCCATCGCCCTGGCGAACCAGTCGGTGGCGGCCTCCTGATGACCCGCGTCGGCCAGCGCGTCGGCGTACGCGAACGCGAGCCGAGCCGACCAGGGCTTCGCCTGCGGGTCGCGCAGCTCGGGCAGGCGTTGGAGGGTGATGACGGCGGCGTCGTTCTGGCCGAGGTCGCGGCGGGCGCCCGACTCGACGATCGACAGCTCGATGCGTCCCGCCCTGTCGAGGCGTTCGGCCTCGGGCGAGCGGACCAGGTCGAGGGCGCGTTCCGGACGGCCGAGGCCGCGTTCGCAGTCGGCCATGACCGCGAGGTACGCGTCCGAGCCGGTCATCCGCCTCGCCGCGCGCAGGTCGCTGAGAGCCTCGGAGAAGTGCCCCGCCCGGTAGGCGACAATTCCCGCCGCCTCACGTACGACACCGATGCGGGCCGCGAACCTGCGGGCCACCTTGGTGTGCTCGTGAGCCTTATCCGGGTCGTCCTCCTCCAGCGCACGCTCGGCGGCGACCATGTGCCTGCCCACCAAGTCAGCGAGGTCGCCGGGGAGGGAGCGCAGCTCGTCGCGTACTTCCTTGTCGAGCTCTTCGGCGGTGATGTCGGGCGCGACCTCAGGCAGCGGCTCGCGCTGCGGAGCGTCGTCATCGGTACGGCCGAACCTGGCACGGGTGCCGCTGGACGCCCGGTCGTCATGAGAGTCGCGCGAGAACGGGCGGGAACGGTCATCGCCACGCGGGCCCCGGTCATCGCGGTAACCACCCTCACGGCTGGGACCCCGGTCGTCACGGAAACCACTCTCGCGGCGCGGGCCGCCGTAACCACCCTCACGGCGCGGACCGGCGGAGCCGCCCTCACGGCGAGGGCCGCGGTCATCACGATCACGGAAGGAACGACGGTCATCGCCACCCTCAGGACGCGGACCCCGATCGTCACGGAACCCACCCGGCCGATGATCGTCACGGTCGCGGAAGCCACCCTCGCGCCGGGGACCCCGATCGTCACGGAAGCCACCCTCACGGCGCGGGCCGCTGTGACCATCCTCACGACGCGGACCCGCATAACCGCCCTCACGACGGGGGCCGCGGTCATCACGATCGCGGAAGGAACGACGATCGTCGCCACCCTCAGAACGCGGACCCCGATCGCCGCGGAACCCACCTTCACGGGGCGGACCGGCATAACCACCTTCGCGGCGAGGGCCGCGGTCATCACGGTCACGGTACGGACGGCGTTCGTCGCCGCCACGCGGACCCCGATCAAAGCCCCCGTCACGGCGGGGACCTCGGTCACCGCCGCCCTCGGGACGCGGACCCCGGTCGCTACGGAACCCGCCCGGCCGCTGGTCGTCACGGTCACGGAACCCACGACGCTCTCCGCCACCATCACGGTCGCGGAAGCCACCCTCGCGGCGCGGACCGGCGTAGCCGCCCTCACGGCGAGGGCCGCGGTCATCACGGTCACGGAAGGAACGACGATCGTCGCCACCCTCAGAACGCGGACCCCGATCGTCACGGAACCCACCCGGCCGATGATCGTCACGGTCGCGGAAGCCACCCTCACGGCGGGGACCCCGATCGTCACGGAAACCACCCTCACGGCGCGGACCCCGGTCGCCGCCGCGGTAACCCCCCTCGCCACGCGGGCCACGGTCACCACTGAACCCGCCTTCACGGCGCGGACCGCCACCGTAACCACCTTCACGGCGGTCACCACTGAACCCGCCTTCACGGCGCGGACCGCCACCGTAACCACCATCGCGACGGGGGCCCCGGTCATCCCCGGACCCAGCGTCACGACGCGGGCCACGATCGTCCCGGTCGCGGAAGGGACGGCGGTCATCGCCACCGCGTCCGCCCCGGTCATCGCGGAAGCCACCCTCGCGACGGGGACCCCGGTCGCCGCCGCGGTAACCCCCCTCGCCACGCGGGCCACGGTCACCACTGGATCCGCCCTCGCGGCGCGGACCGCCACCGTAACCACCTTCACGGCGGTCACCACTGAACCCGCCTTCACGGCGCGGACCGCCACTGTAACCACCATCGCGACGGGGCCCACGGTCACTACCGAAGCCGCCTTCGCGACGAGGTCCCCGATCATCACCGGATGCACCCTCACGACGCGGGCCGCGATATCCTCCGCTGTCGCGCCCGGTGCCCCGGTCGCTACGTCCCTGGTATCCGGAACGCTCGCCGTATCCGCGATCCTGCGAAGCCCCTCGGTCGCCGCTATCGCGTCGTGGCCCTCGGTCGCCGGAGCGCGGCCTGTCGTCGGAACGGAACGGACGGTCGCCCCTGGAGTCGCGCTGGTCGCGCCCGCGGGAGCCATACCCGCCGCTCCTGTCGCCGCCCTGGGGACGCTTGTCTCCGCCGTCGCCCCGTTCGCGCTGTCCGCCGTCCGATCCGTTATCACTGTTCACTTCTGGTCCATTTCGTTGGCTCACTCAGCAGACCCGTGCGTCACATGACGGTCCGCCGTGGCAGGTCGCCGCCCGATTTTCGGGCCTTACGCGACGAAGGCCACCCGCGGTGGGATGGCCCGGTACCACCAGCCTAGCAAGCCGCAGCACGTCACCGAGCCTGGCCCGGACCGCATATTCGGTCGCGGTGATTGACCACTTCGGGAAAACTGCTCGACATGTCACTCCGCTTCCATGAGATCGCCGAGTCTCAGCACCGCATTCTGAACCCCATCACTGACGAAAAATTGCACCTCCTCGGCGAAATCTGCCGCATCACACCAGGCACGCGCCATCTGGATCTCGCCTGTGGAAAGGGGGAAATGCTCACCCGATGGGCCGCCCGTTACGGCTCGTACGGGGTAGGCGTGGACATCAGCAAGGTCTTTCTCACCGCCGCCAGAGAACGCGCCGACGAGCTCGACGTGACCGACCAGGTACGCTTCATCGAGGCGGACGCCGGGACCTATGAGGACGAACCGCACTCGTATGACATCGTCTCGTGCATGGGTGCCACGTGGATCGGCGGCGGCCTCGCCGGCACTCTCACGCTCATACGCCGCCTGCTCCGCCCTGGCGGACTCGCCCTGGTCGGCGACTGCTACTGGATCAGCCCGCCATCGCCCATAGCCTGCGCATCGCTCCAAGTGCCGAAAGATTCTTTCGCTTCGCTCTCCGGTACGGCCAAGCTCATCGAGGACGCCGACTATGAGCTGGTGGAAATGGTCCTGGCGAACCACGACACCTGGGACAGGTACGTCGCCGCCCAATGGTGGACGCTGAGCGAGTGGCTACGCGAAAATCCGGCCGACCCCGATGCGCCGGCCTTGCGGCAATTCTTGGACCATGCGCGCGCCTCTTATCTTGAGTTCGGCAGACGGTACATGGGCTGGGGCGCCTTCGTTCTTCGTGGATAAGCCGTTGATCGCTCGATTTGGCGCCTGCGGCTGCTCGGCAGCGCGGCCGGCTCGGTCCTGAATCGGCCACGCCGGTTCAGGACCGCAATCCGAGACTTGTACATTCCCCGTCGTGGACAGGCCGCGCCCGTAGAGCAGAGCCCGCTACTGTTCGCGCCTGACCTCACAACGCAAAAAGAGCCCCACGCGTATGCGTGGAGCCCTTTTTGTAATCAAAGATTGTCCGGCGGTGACCTACTCTCCCACACCCTCCCGAGTGCAGTACCATCGGCGCAGGGAAGCTTAACTTCCGGGTTCGGAATGTA
>NZ_JBFAIF010000034.1:0-82716 GCF_040654555.1 Nonomuraea sp. NPDC050680
GACGCCTTCCCCACCGCCGCCGCCATCGCCGCCGTCCTCATCGACAACGCCATCCCCGCCACAGCCGGCGACGACCAGCGACGGGAGAAAGTGTCAAGCTAACTTGACACTCCGCGGCCGGGCTGGACGCGCTGCCGGTCGCACGGCTGCACCCGCTGGTACGCGACACCAGCCGCCCGGCACCTGGCCCGGACCTGCCGGCATTTACGGAACTGGCCGCCCGCCTGCTGAAGGCCGCGGCAGAAGCAGCCGGGGAGACCGGCGACTCCCGAGGATCCGCCGACGTGGTCGGCCTGGCAGCTGCTGGCGCTCGACACCCAGACCGACGCGCTCAAGGCGGCCGTGATCATGGGCCACCGTCATGCGGATGCTCCGCGACCACAATGACAAGGCACCGGAAGCTTCTGATTACGGATAGCTACTTTGCCCCGGCCGTGGCTTCAGGAGTTCGAGGCCGACGCGCACGCAGTTCGTGAGCAATGAGGTCCGGATCGGGTATCAGTGCTTGTGTTCCAGCGCCGCCAGCCGTTCGGCGACTTTGTCGCCGATGGTGACGAGCATCGCCATCTCTGTCGCGGTGAGATGATCGATGAGCACGTCGCGGACGTCGGCCACGTGCTGCGGAGCCGCGATCTTGATCAGGTCGCTGCCCTGGGGAGTGATGGCGACTACCGCCCCCCGTTGGTCGGCGAGGCACCGCTCGCGGGACACCAGGCCGCGATTTTGCATCCGGCCCAGGTGCTGCGACAGGCGGCTCTTCTCCCAGCGCAACAGCCGGCCGAGTTCGAGCGACCTCAGCCGCCCTTCGGGCGCCTCAGAGAGATGGGCCAGGACCTGGTAGTCAGCGCCGGACAGCCCGCACCGGTTGCGCAGCTGCCGCTCGATGAACTCCGACAGCCCGTCCTGCATCTTCATCAAGCTGCGCCAGGCCTGCTGTTCTCGCTCGTCCAACCAGCGCGGCTCGGTCATGCACGTCACTTTACCGTCTGGTTGACATGGTAACCAAGTGCCACGTACATTCTGGTTAACACGTTAACCAAATGGAGGGGTGTCGACGACACAGCCGTTGACAACGACGGGTGGGACTGGCGTCCTATCCAGCTCCAGAAAGCAGGCACTCCAATGAGCAGCGTCAGCATTATCGGCCTGGGGAACATGGCCAGCGCCCTGGCCGGCCGGGCGCTCGCCGGCGGCAACGCCGTCGAGATCATCGGCCGCGACCCGGCCAAAGCCAAGGAGCTGGCCGCCGCGCTCGGCGGCGCCACTGCCGGGACGGCCGGCGCCGCCCCGGCCGGCGACATCGTTATCCTCGCCGTGCCGTACGCCGGTGCGGCGGCGGTGGTCAGCGAGTACGGGGACGCACTACACGGCAAAATCATCATCGACATCACCAACCCCGTCTCCCCCGATTCCCAGGGCCTTGTCACCCCAGACGGCAGTTCCGGCGCGCAGGAGATCGCCAAGGTCGCCCCCGCCGGCGCGCACGTCGTGAAGGCGTTCAACACCGTCTTCGGTCACATGCTGGCGCAGGGCAACCCGCTGGACGTGCTCATCGCCGGCGACGACGCCCAGGCCAAGGCGACTGTGTCGGCGTTCATCAAGAGCCTCGGGCTGCGGCCGATGGACACCGGCCCCCTGGGAATGGCGCGCTGGCTGGAGGGAACGGGCCTGGTGATGATCGGCCTGGGCCGCTATGGCGCGGGGAGCTTCAACTTCACCCTCGGCGTCAACACTTCTGCCTGAGCGCGCCCGCACCACCACTTCTCTCGCCACATCAATCACAAGGACCAGTAGCATGCGCGTTTTCGTCACTGGCGGGACCGGCCATTCCGGTTCGTACATCATCCCCGAGCTCATCGCCGCCGGGCACGAGGTCACCGGCCTGGCCCGGTCGGACACTGCCGCGGCGGCGCTGTCCGCGCTCGGCGCGAAGGTGCGTCGCGGCGACCTCCAAGATCTCGACGGGCTCAAGGAGGCGGCCGCGGACTCCGACGGCGTCATCCACGTCGCGCACCGGCAAGACCTGCTTCCGTCGGGCGGGATCCACGCCGTGGCCGCCGCCGAGCTCCCGATCATGCTCGCCTACGGCGAGGCACTGGCGGGAACCGGAAAGCCGCTGGTCGCGGCGGGGAGCATCGGCTCGCCCGGGCAGGGATTCCTGGGCCGGACGGCCACCGAGGAGGACCCGGCCCTTCCCAGTGGCGATGAGCACAAAGGCACCCTGCGGGCTCGTAACGTCGTGGAAACCACCGTAATCGGCCTCGCCGAGCAGGGCGTGCGGTCTTCGGTCGTGCGGATCGCCAACATCGCGCACAGCACGACCGATCGCGCCGGATTCCTCCCGACACTGATCGCGCTCGCGAAGGAGAAGGGCTTCATCGGCTACCCCGGAGACGGCGCGAACCTCTGGAACGCCGTGCACATCCGCGATGTCGCCTCCTTGTTCCGCCTGGCGCTGGAAAAGGGCCCGGCCGGCAAATACTGGCACGCGGTCGACGACGGGGGCATCCCGTTCCGCGAGATCGCCGAGGCCATCGGCAGCCGTCTGGGCCTGCCCGCCGTGAGCGTTCCCGTGGACGAACTGGTGCTGCCGGGATACTTCGGGTTCCTCGCGAACATCGTCACGCAGAGCTACCCGGCGTCCAACCTCGTCACCCGCCGGACCCTCGGCTGGGAACCCGCTCAGCCCCGCCTGCTTGCCGATCTGGACAACGGCCACTACTTCCCCGCCAGCTGACGGCAAGGACCCGAGTCTCAACGAGTCCGGCACATGACAAGGAGGGCGGCTCCTCCGGAGGGACGCCGAGAATATGACGACCGTGGGATTCATCGGACGCGGACACATCGGCAGCACCATCGCGCGGCCGCGGCCGGTGACATCGTCGCGGTCACGGTGCCGGTCAAGGCGTTCCCCAGCTTGCCCGCCGCGCCACTGGCCGGGAAGACGGTCATCGACACCTGCAACTACGGCCCCGAACATGGTCGGCGTGCCCATCGACCGCTGTTGGGGTTCAGGCATCGGATCGAGGGGCTGACGGCGCAGAAGGACGGTGGGCGCGGAAGAACTCGATGATGTCGTGGGCCAGCAGGCCGGGTTCTTCGTGGGCGGCGAAGTGTCCACCGCGGGGCATGTGCGTGTAGCGCGTGATGTTGTAGGTGCGCTCGGCCCAGCTCCGCGGGGGCCGGCTCAGGTCGGCGGGGAACAGGGCGACCGCTGTGGGCACGCTCACCCGCTCCACGCGCCTGGTCAGGCCGTGGGCGTACTCGTAGTAGGGCCTGAACGAGGTGGAGATCGTGCCCGTGAACCAGTAGAGGGACGTCTGCGTGAGGATGAAGTCGTCGCTGAAGCGCGAGGACAGGTCGCCTCCACAGTCGGACCAGGCACGGTACTTCTCGACGATCCAGGCGAGCAGCCCGGCGGGCGAGTCGGCCAGGCCAGGGGCCAGGGTGAAGGGACGGGTGCTCTGCTGGTGCTGGTAGCCGCCTTCCTCCGCCTGCCAGGCCGCCACGGAGGCGAGGTGGTCCTGCTCCTGCGGGGCGAGGCCGTCCGGGTCGTAGCCGGCCGGGGGTGCCACGGCCAGCAGGTGGATGCCGGCCAGTGCCTCAGGGTGGGCCTCGGCGAGCCGTGAGGTGACGCCGGCGCCCAGGTCTCCGCCGTGTGCCGCGTACCGCTCGAAGCCGAGTTCGTCGCGCATCAGCCGGTGCCAGAGGTCGTGCGTCTGCTCCGCGCCGGTGAGTGCGGGCCGCTGGGGCGAGAAGGCGAATCCGGGCAGTGAGGGGACGATCACGGTGAAGGCGTCCTCTGCTGCCCCGCCGTACCGGGAGGGGGTGGCCAGCCGGTTGGCGAGGTGGACGAGTTCGAGGAAGGAGCTGGGCCAGCCGTGCGTGAGGATGATCGGCAACGCGTCCGGGTGCTCGCCATCGAAGCGGAGATAGTGCACCGGCGTTCCGTCGAGGTCCGCGAAATGTGACGGGAGGGCGTTGATGGCGGCCTCGTGGGCTCGCCAGTCGTAGCCGGAGGCCCAGTAGGTGACGAGGCGGCGGAGCTCCACGGCGTCGGTACCGGCCTCCCAGCCGTTCACCGGCCAGGGCCGGGGCCATCGCGTAGACGTCAACCGAGCGCGGAGCTCGTTCAGTTCCGCGTCACCGACCGCGATCACGGGTGTGTTACTCGGCATGAGTTCTCCTTGCTGTGCTGCGTGCCGGCCTACGTGGTCCGCACCTCAGCCGCGGTCTCGCGCTGCCGCGGATCACCTGCGGCAACCGCGTTCACGTGGCCCGTCTGGTGAGCGACAGAAGCGGGCGTCTTTCGCCGGCGCCGGCCCATGGCCATCCTCAGGCGCCTTTCGGGCGCGGCCAGGCGCGTACGTGGGGGCGTTCCCCCTGGGGCCCGAACAGGATGAGCAATTCGACCGGTGGGCCCGGCGTTGCCCGGGCAGTGCGGGACATGCGTGTCGAACTCGGCCACCTCACCAGGCGCGAGGACCAGCTCCTGGTCGCCGAGCACGAACCGTAGCGTGCCGTTGAGCACGTACAGCCACTCGTAGCCTTCGTGGCGCTGTGGATGGGGCTCGGCGGGGCCTGTCGCCCTGGGGATGATCAGCTTGTACGCCTGGGGGCCGCGATGGCGGCGCATCCGCCGAAGCCTCGGCCCCAGGGCCGTCAGCGCGGCGTCGAGATCGTCGTCCACAGTGGCCACCCTTGCCGGCTCGGCAACGAGGAGTACAAGCGCCGGACACGGCGCCGATGTCCGGCTTGGACGTCAACCGTCTACACGTGCGCTGGCATTCCCGCGGGGCGGTCTCTTGCTGAGCCGGCAATTTTCTGTGTGCCCGAGTCCGGAGGTGCCGCAGACTCCCTGCCGTGCGGCGCCGGCCAGGCGCCGAACACATGTCAGAGTCGGCCGCAGTCAAAAAGGACGCTCACGGTGAGCACCCAATTGCATCCGCCCAGGTCATGGCTCTGTGAGGGCTTCGCGTAGCGTACGCGAGCTCCGGTCACCCGGGAGACGGAAGCGCGTACGGCAGGATGATCCGCCTGCTCCTTCGCCTGGCCTATCTGACCGTCACGAACGCGTTCGCCGACGCTGCGGTTGCTCCCCGTGGGCGATCGGGACAAGGACGTGGAGATTCTCGTCCTGCGTCACCAGATCGCCGTCCTTGAACGCCAACTCGGCGCTGACAAATACTCACATGCCGCTTGACCTGCATGGATGGAATTATCGGCAGGCGCAGAGCTGACGGGTTCGGGGAGTGCGAGCACGTACGTGAGCTGACGCGCCTGTGCGATGTCGGTGCTCCGACATGTGCCTAGGACGGCGAGTCCGCCGCTGTCAATGGGAAGTCTTCGACTGCCTGCCAGACCGTGCCGTCGTACGCCACCAGTTGGACCGCCTCCACCCGCGCCGTGACCGGCAGCCCTCGCTCGATCGCCGTCCCCGCCTCGTCGAGGGCGGCGCCGTCGCTCTCGTACCCGATCGAGAGGTGCGGCGTTACCGTTTCGTACTTGCCCCCGTATGGTCGGGCCTCGGGCCAGCGTGCGGTCACCGCGTGTGTGAGCCGGACGAACGGCTCACTTGGCACCGGCTCCAGATACAGCAACCCGGACAGCCGCGCGCACCTGGCGAACTCCACCTCGAAAGGCGCATGCCCGGCGAAGAGCCCGGCCAGCGCCGCCCGGTCGACGGCGTCGAGCGGGAGGAAGGGATACATCACCGTCACGTGCGCCGGTACCCCGTACGCCGCGGACGGGTCGAGCACGGTCCGCCAACGGCCCACGACCGGCTCGGCCTCCGGGACCGGCACCACCAGCGCCGTGAGCCCGGCCGGATAACGGTCCATCCCCTGAGCGCGACTCATACGAGCTTGGCGAAGCGGGTGGCCACCTCGCGCCAGATCGGTGTCGACACCGGCTCGTCCGCCACCGCCTGCGCGTAGACCTCGTCCGGGTCGAAGCCGTCGACCCGCCACTCGCGGATGCGCGCCGGCAGCACCTCCGGATGGAACTGCACCCCCCACGCCTGCTCCCCGACCCGGAACGCCTGGTACGGGCAGGCCGTGGTCTGCGCCAGCCAGACCGCCCCCGGCGGCAAAGCGGTGACCGCGTCGACGTGGTGCTCGATGGCGGGCACCACCTCGGGCAAGCTGTGGAAGAGCGTGTCGTCGGCGGCTTCGGGCCGCAGCGTCAGGGGGAGGCTGCCGTTCTCCGGCGCGCCCGCGTCGGGGGTCACCTCGCCGCCGGCGACCTCGGCCAGCATCTGACCGCCCAGGCAGACGCCGAACAGTGGCACGCCCTCCTCCAGCGCCTGCGCGAACAGGGTCCTGGCCGTGGCCAGCCACGGCGCACGGTCGTCGTCGCTCGGCAGGAAGCCGCCGCCCAGCATGATCATGGCGTCGTGCGACAGTCTGGCAGGGAGTGGGGCGCCGTCGTAGGCGGGTACGACGTCCAGCCTCAGCCCGGCCTCCTCCAGCCAGTCGCCGAGGCGGCCCGGACCGCCGCTCCTGCTGTTCTGCACGATCAGCACGTCACGCATCGACACCCTCCAGCGTCGCTATCTCGGTCGTCTGGTACGTCACGCGTCGCTTCCGCTTGTCCGCGTGCTCACATCAGGCCCGCCGACTGCGCGGTGTGCCGCAGCAGGAGGGCGGTCGTCACCGGGCCGACGCCGCCCGGGACCGGTGTCAGCGCCCCGGCCCGGTCCACGACCGCGGCGGAGTCCACGTCGCCGGCCAGCCCGCCGTCCTCGGTCGGGTTGGTGCCGACGTCGATGACGACCGCGCCCGGCGCCACGTGCTCCGTACCGATCAGCCCGGCCCGGCCCACGGCCGCGACCAGCACCTCGGCCGTGGACGTGACGGCCGGCAGGTCGCGGGTGCGCGAGTGGCAGACGGTCACCGTCGCGTTCCGGTCGAGCAGCAGGTGCGCCAGAGGCTTGCCGACCACCGTCGAACGGCCGACGACCACGGCCCGGCGGCCCGCCAGCTCGACTCCGTAGTGGTCGAGGAGGGCCAGCACGGCGGCCGCCGTGGCCGGGGCGAACGCGGGCAGCCCGGCCGCCAGGCGACCCAGGGACAGCGGGTTCGCGCCGTCCACGTCCTTGGCCGGGTCGATGGCGGCGGCCAGCTCCTGCGCCGACGCGCCCGGGGGGAGCGGAGTCTGCAGCATGACGCCGTGCACGTCCGGGTCGGCGCTGAGTCGTTCGAGCGTCTCGCGGATACCGGTGGCCGTGGCTTCGGGGCCGAGGTCGGCGAGCTCGAAGGCGATGCCCACGCCTGCGGCGGCCTTGGCGATCGAGCGTACATACCACAGGCTCGCCTCGTCGGCGGTCGCGACCACGACGGCCAGTTTCGGCTGCGGACCGGCCGCCACCCGCGCCGCCGTCTCCGCCCTGATGGCGGCGGCCAGTTCCTTACCCGTCAGCGTCTGCGTCTTCACACGTAGATCCTCTCGTACAGCTCGCCGACCACGTGACCATCCCCCGGCACAGCACGGCTCGCCGACCCGGTCACGTGGTGGTGAGGCCCTCGCGGACCCTGGCCGTCACCCACTCCGCTCTGGCGACCGTGGCGTCCACGTCGGCCAGCCGGGCCCGGAACCGGTGGAGGGCCTGCTCGTCCTTGATGCCGCCCAAGTTGACCTCGACGTTCACCCGTGCGGTCGTGAGCGCGGCGCGGGCCGCCTCGGCCGCCGCCGCCACGTCCGTCACCACGTTGGGGTTGCCGATCGGCAGGAGCTGCTCGCAGAGGTCGACCAGTCGCGTGGCCGTCTCGACGACCCTGGCGGGCGGCTCGGCCGCGCCGACGAGGGCCGCGGCGATCGCCGCGCTGCGCTCCGGGCCCTTCGGCAGCCGGTAGGCGTCCGTCACGGCGGTGAAGGCCGCCGCATCCTCCTCCAGCAGGCGCAGCGCCCGCGCGCGCATCGTGTCGGTCTCGGCGATCATCGCGACGATGGTATCGGCGTGGCCGGTGTATTTCTCCCCGGTGGTGTAGCGGGCGACCATGCCGAGCAGCGCGGCGGCCTGCGCCGCGTGCAGGGCCGCCGTGGCGCCCCCTCCCGGCGCGGGCACGTGTGCGGCGAGCTGGGCGAGGAAGTCACTGATCCTGGAGTCGCGCATGGCGGCATTCTGCCAGGCCACGACCCCGTACCGCTCACCCGCGGTGGATCGGCCGCGTCGCGTCCTCCGGTCCCCGGTACGGCGGGATCACGCCGTACGCGGGCCCAGCAGGAAGGGGGCGCGGCGTCGACCGCCAGCGCGAGGGGAAGGCCGAGCCCACCAGCAGCAGCACGCCGATCATCAGCAGTACCCCGGAGTAGGTCAGGGTCAGGAACCCGTTCCAGAGGACCGCGGAGAAAATCCGCTCGGGCATCAGGTGGAGGCCGACGGTGTCCAGAATCGGCAGGAGCCCGAACGCGGTGAACTCCAGCCCGCCCACCAGCGAGGCGACGGGCGACAGCCGCGAGGCGAGCAGCGGCGCGAGCAGGATCCCCGAGACGACGATCGCGCCGAGCCCGGCCCAGGAGATGACGAACTGCTGGTAGTTGAGGCTGAACTCACCGACGCCGTAGAACAGTCCGAGGGCGATCAGCGGAGGGAGGAGCAGTCCCGCGACCACCCCGAGCACATGACGGGCACCATTTGGCATGATCAACCCCGTTTGTCGGTTTTGCGGGACAACCTACCGCGTGGACTCCCTGACGACGAGATCCGGTTGGAACATGATCTGCTGGTGCGCGTGCGTCCCCGGGTTGTCGCACTCGTCGAGCAGCAGCTCGGTGGCCACCCGGCCGAGCTGGTACGTGGGCTGCCGGACCGAGGTCAGCGACACCGTGGAGGCCGAGGCGAAGTCGATGTCGTCGTAGCCGATCAGCGACACGTCCTGAGGCACCCGTACACCCGCCTGGAGCAGGCCGCGCAGCATGCCGAGCGCGAGCAGGTCGTTGGCGCAGAACAGCGCGTCCGGAAGCGTCCCCTCGGCGATCAGGTTCTCGGCCGCCTGCTGACCCGCCTTCGCCGTCATCGCGGGCATCGTGACCTCGAGCAGCTCGCGCGGGTCGCGGCCGGCCGCGGCCATCGCCTGCTCGGCGCCGCGCTTGCGGTCCTGGCACTGCCGGATCACGGGGGGCCCGGTGACGTAGCCGAGGCTGCCCGCGCCGCCCTCCAGCAGGTGGGCGACGGCCATCGAGCCGCCGGTCACGTCGTTCACGGCGACGGCGCACTGGTCGGAGCGCTCGGCCGGATGGTCGACGAGCACCACGCAGATGCCGCGGCCCCGCAGCAGGTCGAGCCGGCCCGGGTCCTCGTCCGACGGCGTGATGAGCACCCCGCGCACCCGCTGCTCGGCGAACACCAGCAGGTTGCGCTCCTCCTTCATCCGGCTGCCCGAGGAGTTGCCGAGGATGACGGCGTAGCCGCGCTCGCTCGCCACGTCCTCCACCCCGGCGGCCACGTCGGTGAAGAACGGGTTGCCGATGTCGATCACGGACAGGCCGACCGTACGGCTGTGGCCGGCCCGCAGCGTGGAGGCGGAGCCGTGCCTGACGAAGCCGAGCTCCCTGATGGTCGACTCGACCCGGATCCGGGTGGAGTCGGCCACCTTCTCCGGACGGTTGAGCACGTTGGACACCGTGCCGGGCGACACGCCCGCGCGGGCCGCGACGTCCTTGATGCTCACCGTGGTCACGAGCCCTCCTCCGACCGTCTCATGAGATGACCTCGGCAAGCTCGGTCATGGGTGCCCCCGTGGCTCGTAGGTGCGCAGGCTCTCGCTTCGTCGTACCAGAGCCCGCATGTCGGCCAGGTCGCCGACCAGGCCGCGCGCCCGCGCCTGGACCAGCGCGTTCCCCAGGGCGGCCGCCTCGACGGGCCCCGCGACCACCGGCAGGCCGGTGGCGTCGGCGGTGAGCTGGCACAGCAACGCGTTGCGCGATCCGCCGCCCACCAGGTGGACGACCTCGACCGGCCGCCCGCTCAGCCGGACGGCGTCGGCGACGGCCCGCTGGTAGGCGAGGGCGAGGCTCTGCAGGATGCATCGTACGGCCTGCGCCCGATCCTCCGGAGCCGCCTGCCCGGTACGCGCGCAGTAGTCAGCGATCCGGGCGGGCATGTCGCCCGGCGGCAGGAACGACGGATCATCCGGATCGATGACCGCCTCGGTCCTGGCCTCGGCGGCGGCGGCGAGCAACGGCTCCAGCGCGGGGTCGCCCCACACGCGCAGGCATTCCTGCAAAATCCACAGGCCCATGACGTTGCGCAGGTAGCGGGTGGTGCCGTCGATGCCGGCCTCGTTGGTGAAGTTGGCCAGGCGGCTCTCTTCGGTGAGCACCGGGCCGGGCAGCTCGACGCCGACCAGGGACCAGGTGCCGCAGGAGATGTAGGCGAAGCGGTCGCCGGTGGCGGGCACGCCGACCACGGCCGAGGCGGTGTCGTGCGAGCCCACCCGGGCCAGGGAAGTGGTGTAGCCGATCTCGACGGCCACGTCGGGCCGCAGCTCCGCGACGCCGCCATCCGAAATTTCGGGAAATATCCGGCTTGGGAGGCCGAGGCGGTCGATCAGGTCCCAGGCCCAGTCCCGCTTGGTGACGTCGTACAGGCCGGTCGTCGAGGCGTTGGTGCGCTCGGCGCCGCGTTCGCCGGTCAGCCAGTAGCCCAGGAGGTCGGGGATCAGCAGCATCGTCTCGGCCCGGTCCAGCCGGTCGCAGGCCAGCTGGTTGATCGTGTTGAACCGGAGGAACTGCAGCCCGGTCACCTCGTACGGGTCGATCCGCTCGGTCACCTTCTCGGTGCGCCCGTCGCGGTAGTGCACCGGGTTGCCGATCAGCGCTCCGTCACGGTCGAGCAGGCCGTAGTCGATGGCCCACGCGTCGATGCCGACCGACTCGGCGGGCCCGGCCCTGCGCAGCCCGTCGAGCACCCCCTGGTAGAGGGAGAGGATGTCCCAGTGCAGCGTCCCGGCCACGCGTACGGGCCGGTTGGCGAACCGGTGTTCCTCTACGAGCCGCACGCTGTCGGCCGAGACGTCGGCACTCATGACCCGCCCGCTGGAGGCGCCAAGGTCCACTGCAGTGAATCGCACCCCCCGATTAAAACGTAACAATCACAAAGACGCCAGAAGACGCGTGAAGGCATTGACGACTGCTGGTCCAGCGCCTAGATTCCGGGTTCGTCGCGATTAAAACGTTTGTTGTCCGGAGGATGCATGAGTGGTGCCCCCACCCTCGCGCTCGCGAACGTCAGCAAGTCGTTCGGAGCCGTCAGAGCGCTGCGCGACGTCTCACTCGAACTGTTCGCCGGCGAAGCGCACGCGCTCGCGGGCGAGAACGGCGCGGGCAAGTCCACCCTGGTCAAGACGCTCGCGGGCGTCCACCGGCCCGACACCGGCCAGGTCCTGCTGAACGGCGAGCCGGTCGTCTTCGCCGGACCGGCCGACGCCCAGCAGGCCGGCGTGGCGGTCATCTACCAGGAGCCCACGCTCTTCCCCGACCTGTCCGTGGCCGAGAACATCTTCATGGGCCGCCAACCCCGCCGCACCCTGGGCCGCATCGACCGCAAGGCGATGCACGGCCAGGCGCGGCGGCTGTTCGAGCGGCTCGGCGTCGCCCTCGACCCCGAGCAGCCCTCGCGCGGCCTGTCCATCGCCGACCAGCAGCTCATCGAGATCGCCAAGGCCCTGTCCCGCGAGGCCCGCGTCCTGGTGATGGACGAGCCGACCGCCGCGCTGTCCGGCAACGAGGTGGCGCGGCTGTTCTCGGTGGTCGAGGCGCTGCGCGAGCACGGCTGCGCGATCCTGTTCATCTCGCACCGGCTGGAGGAGATCTTCTCGCTCTGCCAGCGGGTCACGACGCTGCGCGACGGCGCGTGGATCGCCAGCGAGCCGGTCGCCGGGCTCACCCACGACGACCTGGTCCGGCGCATGGTGGGCCGCGAACTCGGCACGCTCTACCCCAAGGAGGCGGCCGCCCTCGGCGAGGTCGCCCTCCAGGTGGACCGGCTGACCCGCGAAGGCGTCTTCACCGACGTCTCCTTCCAGGTACGGCGGGGCGAGATCGTCGCGCTGGCCGGCCTGGTGGGCGCCGGGCGCAGCGAGGTGGCCAGGGCGGTGTTCGGGGTGGACCGCTGGGACGCGGGCTCCGTCTCGGTGGACGGCCGGGCGCTGCCCACTGGGAGTCCCACGGCGGCGATGGGCGCGGGCCTGGCCCTGGTGCCGGAGGACCGCCGCCAGCAGGGGCTGGTCATGGAGCTGTCGATCGAACGCAACATCGGCCTGACCGGGCTGGGCTCGCTGCGCAGGGGAGTGACGATCTCCCGTACGGCCGAGCGCGACCGGGCCAAGGACTGGGCGGTGCGGCTGCGACTGAAGTTCGCCCGGCTGAGCGACGGGGTGGGCGTGCTGTCCGGCGGCAACCAGCAGAAGGTCGTGCTGGCCAAGTGGCTGGCCACCAAGCCGTCCGTACTGATCGTGGACGAGCCGACCCGCGGCATCGACGTCGGCACCAAGGCGGAGGTGCACCGGCTGCTGTCGGAGCTGGCCGGGCAGGGCATCGCGGTGCTCATGATCTCCTCCGACCTGCCGGAGGTGCTGGGCATGGCCGACCGCGTGCTGGTCATGCACGAGGGGCGGCTGACCGCCGAGCTCTCCCGCGCCGACGCGACAGAAGAGAGCGTGATGAGCGCAGCCACCGGGAGGGCCGCATGACTGGGGGAGCGGCATGACGACCGCCACCGCGCCACCCGAGCAGACGGCGCCCGCGCGCAGCGCCCGCGGCCTGGTCGACCTGGTGTTCCGCGCCCGCGAGCTGAGCCTGGTCATCGCGCTGGCCGCGCTCGTCGGCGTCACGGCCAGCGTCAACGGCAACTTCCTGTCCGGGCAGGGCATCGAGGACATTCTGCTCAACACCGCCACCCTCGCGCTGCTGGCCGTCGGCCAGTCCATGGTGGTGATCACCCGCAACCTCGACCTGTCCGTCGGCTCGGTGGTGGGGCTGGTCGCCTTCGTTACCGGCGACCTACTGGCGAGCGGCTGGGGCATCCTGCCCGCCGTGCTGCTCGGGGTGGCGATCGGCGCGGCCTGCGGGCTGATCAACGGCCTGCTGGTCAGCTTCTGCCGGGTCCCCGCCCTGGTGGTGACGCTCGGCACCCTCTACGTGATCCAGGGGGTCGACCACTACATCGCCCACGGACGCCAGATCAACGCGGTCAACCTGCCGCCGGGGCTGCTGTCGCTGGGCAACGGCTCGGTGCTCGGGGTGCCGTACCTGCCGCTCATCACGCTGGTGATCATGGTGGTGATCGGCTACTACCTGCGGTCCTACCCGAGCGGCCGGGAGTTCTACGCGATCGGCTCCAGCCCGGAGGCCGCCCGGCTCGCCGGCGTGCCCGTCAGGCGGCGGATCCTGCTCGCCTACCTGGTCAGCGGCTGCCTCGCGGGGCTGGCGGGGGTGCTCTGGCTGGCCAGGTTCGGCACGGTCATCGCCGACTCCGCGCACGGCTGGGAGCTGCTCGTGGTCAGCGCGGTGGTGGTCGGCGGCGTCGCGATCACCGGCGGCGTCGGCAGCGTGTACGGCGCGGCGCTCGGCGCGCTCCTGCTCACCACGATCGGCAGCGCGCTGGTCGTGCTCCGGGTCAACCCGTTCTGGCAGCAGGCCATCACCGGCGCGCTGCTCCTGCTGGCGATCAGTGTCGACCGGGTGCTCGCCCTCAGACTGGCCCGCCTGCTCAGGAACAGGAGCCGTCATGGCTAAGGTCTTGCGCTGGGACGTGCTGGTCGGCGCCCTGCTGATCGCCGTGTTCGCGGCCGGCTCGCTCACCTCGCCCGGCTTCGCGAGCGTCGACAACCTGTCGTTCGCGCTCGGCGACCTGGGCGAGATCGCGCTCATCGCGCTGGCCATGACCATGCTGGTGGTGGCCGCCGAGGTGGACCTGTCGGTCGCCTCCGTGCTCGGGCTCTCCAGCGCGCTGGTCGGCTCGCTCTGGGACGGCGGCATGGCCATCGAGGCGATCATCCCGATCGCCGTACTGACCGGGGCCGTGTGCGGGCTGGTCAACGGCCTGCTGGTGACCCGGCTCGGGCTGCCCTCGCTGGCCGTCACGATCGGCACGCTCGCCCTCTACCGCGGCCTCGCCTACGTCGTGCTCGGTGACCGGGCGGTCGCCCAGTTCCCGCCGGACTACACCGCGCTCGCCGTCAACGACGTGCCCGGGACGCCCATCCCTTATCCGATAGCGGTGTTCGTCCTGCTCGCCGCCATCGTGGGCGTGGTCCTGCACGCCACCGGCTTCGGCCGGGCCCTGTACGCGATCGGCGCGCAGGAGCAGGCCGCGTTCTTCGCCGGAATCCGGGTCAAGCGCATCAAACTGCTGCTCTTCGTGATCTCCGGCACGGTCGCCGCCTTCGCCGGTGTCGTCTTCACGCTCCGGTACGGCTCCGCCCGCGCCGACAACGGCGTGGGCATCGAACTCGCCGTCATCGCCGCCGTTCTCCTGGGCGGCGTCGACTTCGACGGCGGCAAGGGCACGCTCGGCGGCGTCATCGCCGGCGTGCTGCTCATCGGGTTGCTGCGCAATCTGCTCATGCTCGGCGACGTCTCGACCGAGATCCAGTCGATCGTCACTGGACTGCTCCTCATCGTCTCGGTGCTCACCCCCCGTCTCGTCTCGCTCGTCAGGCCAGCTCTGAAAGGATCCCCATGACCCCGATGCGCCTGACCGCTGTGACCGCGCTGCTCGCTCTCGGCGTGGCGGCATGCAGCGGTACGACCAAGTCGAACGTGACCTCGGCGCCCGCGCCGGCGCCCGCCTCCTCATCCGCCGCCGCCAAGGCCGACCCGAACGCCCCGATCAAGCAGGGGCTGAAGCTCGCCTTCCTGCCCAAGGCGATCAACAACCCCTACGAGACGATCGTCGACAACGCGGGCATCGAGGCGGCCAAGGAGTATCAGGGCGAGGCCAAGGAGGTCGGTCCGTCCGACGCGTCCGCCTCGTCGCAGATCTCCTACATCAACACGCTCACCCAGCAGGGCCACGACGCGATCCTCATCGCCGCCAACGACGCCAACGCCGTCTGCGGGCCGCTCCAACAGGCCCGCGCCAAGGGCATCAAGATCGTCGCGTACGACTCGGACGCCGCCCCGGAGTGCCGCGACCTGTTCATCAACCAGGCCAGCTCGGAGGAGGTCGGCCGCAGCCAGGTCAAGCTGCTCGCCGGGATGATCGGCAACAAGGGCGACATCGCCATCCTGTCGGCCACCGCGAACGCCACCAACCAGAACACCTGGATCACGTTCATGAAGGACGAGCTCGGCAAGCCCGAGTACAAGGACGTGAAGCTGGTCAAGGTGGCCTACGGCGACGACGACGACCAGAAGTCGTTCACCCAGACGCAGGGCCTGCTGCAGGCCTACCCGAACCTGAAGGGGATCATCTCCCCGACCACGGTCGGCATCTCGGCGGCGGCCCGGTACATCTCCGGCTCCAAGTACAAGGGCAAGGTCGTGCTCACGGGGCTCGGGACGCCGAACCAGATGCGGCAGTTCGTCAAGGACAAGACAGTGGAGAAGTTCGCGCTGTGGAACCCGAAGGACCTCGGCTACCTGGCCTCCTATGCCGCCGCGGCGCTGGTGTCGGGGCAGATCACGGGAGCCGAGGGGGAGACGTTCAAGGCGGGCAAGCTGGGCGAGCGCACGATCGGCAAGCAGGGTGAGGTCATCCTGGGCCCGCCGTTCACCTTCGACGCGGCGAACATCGACCAGTTCGACTACTGACGGTTTTGATTCCCAGCAGGCCCGGCGCCGTTCTGGGCGCCGGGCCCCCCGGCGCCGCGAGGGTCCGTGCGGGGTGGATATGAGAGGAGGTTGGTTATGGAGCGGGTGTGTTTTGTGTTGAAGGTCCGGCCCGAGCGGCTCGACGAATACGCCGAGCGGCACCAGGCCGTCTGGCCCGAGATGCTCGAAGCGCTGACGAAGGCCGGGTGGCGTAACTACTCGTTGTTCCTGAGCGACGACGGACTGCTGGTGGGCTACCTGGAGACCGACGACTTCAAGGCGGCTCAGCAGGCGATGGCCGAGACCGGTGTCAACGCGCGCTGGCAGGCGGAGATGGCTCCCTTCTTCGAGGCCGGACGGCCCGACGAGGGGCTGCTCACGCTGGCCGAAGTTTTCCACCTGGCTTGAAATCTTGCTCGAAATCTGGGGAAAGAAATGATCAAGGATCAGCTGCGGCAGCAGCGCATTGAGACGCCGTCCTGGGCGTACGGCAACTCCGGTACGAGGTTCAAGGTGTTCGCCCAGCAGGGCGTGCCGCGCGACCCCTACGAGAAGCTGGCCGACGCGGCGCAGGTGCACCGCTACACCGGCGTCGCGCCGACCGTGGCGCTGCACATCCCGTGGGACAAGGTCGACGACTACGCCGACCTCGCGCGGCACGCGACCGAGCAGGGGGTGACCATCGGGGCCATCAACTCCAACGTCTTCCAGGACGACGACTACAAACTCGGCAGCGTCACCCACCCCGATCCAGAGGTGCGGCGCAAGGCGCTGCGGCACCTGCTCGACTGCGTCGACATCATGGACGCCACCGGGTCCGACACGCTCAAGCTGTGGTTCTCCGACGGCACCAACTACCCGGGCCAGGACGACATCAGGGCCCGCCAGGACCGGCTCGCCGAAGCACTCGCCGCGGTCTACGAGCGGCTCGGCGAGGAGCAGCGGTTCCTGCTGGAGTACAAGCTGTTCGAGCCCGCCTTCTACATGACCGACCTGCCCGACTGGGGCACCGCCTACGCGCACTGCCTCAAGCTCGGCGACAAGGCGCAGGTCGTGGTCGACACCGGGCACCACGCGCCCGGCACCAACATCGAGTTCATCGTGGCGTTCCTGCTGCGTGAGGGCAAGCTCGGCGGCTTCGACTTCAACTCGCGCTTCTACGCCGACGACGACCTGATGGTGGGGGCGGCCGACCCGTTCCAGCTGTTCCGCATCATGTTCGAAGTCATCGGCGGCGGCGGTTACACCAACGAGACCGCCTTCATGCTCGACCAGTGCCACAACATCGAGCCCAAGATTCCCGGCCAGATCCGCTCGGTGATGAACGTCCAGGAGGCCACCGCCAAGGCGCTGCTCGTCGACCGCGACGCGCTGGCGGCCGCCCAGCGGGAAGGTGACGTACTGGGCGCCAACGCCGTGCTCATGGACGCCTACAACACCGATGTCCGCCCGCTGCTCGGTGAGCTGCGGGAGGAGATGGGGCTCGCGCCCGACCCGATGGCCGCCTACGCCAAGTCCGGATACTTCGAGAAGATCGCCGCCGACCGTGTCGGTGGTAACCAAGCAGGCTGGGGGGCCTGATGTCGAACGCCAAGAACGAACTGCTCGAAAGAGCGCACACGCTCGGCTCCGATCCGCGCAACACCAACTTCGCCGGCGGCAACGCCTCCGCCAAGGGCACCGCGAACGACCCGGTCACGGGCCAGGACGTGGAGCTGCTCTGGGTGAAGGGCTCCGGCGGCGACCTGGGCACGCTCACCGCCGGCGGCCTGGCCGTCCTGCGCCTGGACCGGTTCAGGGCGCTGAGCGGCGTCTACCCGGGTGAGGAGCGCGAGGACGAGATGGTGGCGGCGTTCGACTTCTGCCTGCACGGCAAGGGCGGCGCCGCACCGTCGATCGACACCGCCATGCACGCCCTGGTCGACTCCGCCCACGTCGACCACCTCCACCCCGACTCCGGCATCGCGATCGCCACCGCCGCCGACGGCCCCGAGCTGACCGCGCGGGTCTTCGGTGAGCGGGTCGTCTGGGTGCCGTGGCGGCGGCCCGGCTTCCAGCTCGGTCTCGACATCTCCGCGATCAAGGCCGCCAACCCGCAGGCCATCGGCTGCATCCTGGGCGGCCACGGCATCACCGCCTGGGGCGAGACGAGCGCCGAGTGCCAGGCGAACTCCCTGGAGATCATCCGTACCGCCGAGCAGTACATCGCCGACCACGGCCGCCCGGACCCGTTCGGCCCCGTCGTCCACGAACCCCTGCCGGAGGAGGCCAGGCACCGGCGCGCGGCCGAGCTCTTCCCCGCGATCCGCGGCCTGGCGAGCACCGACGCCCGCCAGGTCGGTCACTACACCGACTCGCCCGAGGTGCTCGACTTCCTGGCCCGCGCCGAGCACCCCAGGCTCGCCGCGCTCGGCACCTCCTGCCCCGACCACTTCCTGCGCACCAAGGTCGCCCCCCTCGTCGTGGACCTGCCGCCGGACGCGCCGATCGCGGACGTCCTGACCCGGCTGGGCGAGCTGCACACCCAGTACCGCGCGGACTACGCCGCCTACTACCAGCGCAACGCGGCCCCCGACTCGCCCCCGATGCGCGGCGCCGACCCGGCGATCGTGCTGGTGCCCGGGGTCGGCATGTTCAGCTTCGGCAAGGACAAGCAGACCGCCCGGGTCGCCGGGGAGTTCTACGTCAACGCGATCAACGTGATGCGCGGCGCCGAGGCGCTGTCCAGCTATCAGCCGATCGAGGAGTCGGAGAAGTTCCGCATCGAGTACTGGGAGCTGGAGGAGGCCAAGCTGCGCCGCCTGCCCAAGCCCAAGGCGCTGGCCGGGCGCGTGGCGTTCGTGACCGGCGGCGGCTCCGGCATCGGCGCCGCCACCGCCAGGCGGCTGGCGGCCGAGGGCGCGTGCGTGGTGGTCGCCGACCGCGACCTGGGCGCCGCGGACAAGGTGGCCGCCGAACTCGGCGGCGCCGCCTACCGGCCGCAGGACGTCGCGATCGCCGTGGGCGTGGACGTGACGTCCGAGGAGCAGATCGCCGAGGCGGTACGCCAGGCGGTCCTCGCCTTCGGCGGCGTCGACCTGGTGGTCAACAACGCGGGCCTGTCCTTGTCGCGCTCGCTGCTGGAGACCACGCTCGACGACTGGAACCTGCAGCACGACGTGATGGCCCGCGGCTCGTTCCTGGTCTCCAGGGAGGCCGCGCGAGTCCTGCTGAGCCAGGCCATGGGCGGCGACATCGTCTACATCTCCTCCAAGAACGCCGTCTTCGCCGGTCCGAACAACGTCGCCTACGGCGCGGCCAAGGCCGACCAGGCCCACCAGGTACGCCTCCTCGCGGCCGAGCTGGGCCCGCACGGCATCCGGGTCAACGGCGTCAACCCCGACGGCGTCGTACGCGGCTCGGGGATCTTCGCCTCCGGCTGGGGCGCCAACCGGGCGGCCGTCTACGGGGTGGAGGAGGAGCGCCTGGGCGAGTTCTACGCCCAGCGCACGCTGCTCAAGCAGGAGGTGCTGCCGGAGCACGTGGCCGCGGCGGTGTTCGCGCTCACGGGCGGGGAACTGTCGCTGACGACCGGGCTGCACATCCCCGTCGACGCGGGAGTGGCCGCCGCCTTCCTGCGCTGACGCTGATTCGTACGCCGAGAGACGCGCCTCCTCTGCTCTGGAGGCGCGTTCTTGCCGAAGCCCCAACCTGTAACGGCGGGATACCGCACCCGCGACCGGAAGAGGAGACCAAGAAGACATGACGCTCGAACGGATCCCCGCGCGGCCCACCAAGGTCGGACTCGTGGCGGGCGGGCTCGGCGCGTACTGGCCGCAGTTCCCCGACCTGCTGCCCCAACTGGAGCGCTCGTCCGCGCGCGTCTCCGAGCGCATGGGCACACTCGGCTGCGAAGTGGTCGACGTCGGCTTCATCTCCGACGCCCAGCAGGGCGCGGCCGCGGCGGAACGGCTGCGCGAGGCGGGCTGCGACCTGATCGTCGGCTTCCTCACCACCTACATGACCGCCACCATGCTGCTGCCGATCGCCCAGCGCAGCGGCGCACCGGTGCTGCTGATCAACCTGCAGCCGTCGGAGTCGATGGACCACGAGACCTTCGACACCGGGCAGTGGCTGGCCTACTGCGGCGCGTGCCCGCTGCCGGAGATGGCCAACACGTTCACCAGGGCCGGGATCCCGTTCCGTTCGGTCTCCGGCTACCTGGAGGACGAGCGGGCCTGGGCGCGGATCGAGCGGTGGGTGAAGGCGGCGGGCGTACGGGCCACGCTGCGCGACGGGCGGCACGGGCTGATGGGCCACCTCTACCCGGGCATGCTCGACGTCGCCACCGACCTGACGCTGGTGCCGGTCAATCTGGGCGGCCACGTGGAGGTGCTGGAGTTCGACGACCTGCGGGTACGCGTCGAGAAGGTCACCGACACCCAGGTCAAGGAGCGGATGGAGCTCGCGCGGGAGGTGTTCGAGCTGGCCGACACGGTCGTGCCCGAGGACTTCGAGTGGGCAGCCCGCGTATCGGCCGGGCTGGACCAGCTGGTGGCCGACTTCGAGCTGGACAGCCTCGCCTACTACCACCGCGGGCTCGACGGCGAGATCCACGAACGGCTCGGCGCGGGCATGATCCTCGGCTCGTCCCTGCTCACCGCGCGGGGCGTCCCGGCGGCGGGGGAGTACGAGCTGCGGACCTCCCTGGCCATGCTGATCATGGATCGGCTGGGCGGCGGCGGCTCGTTCACCGAGCTGCAGGCGCTCGACTTCCTGCGCGGACATGTCGAGATGGGCCACGACGGGCCCGCCCACCTGGCCATCAGCTCGCGCAAGCCGCTGCTGCGCGGTCTGGGCGTCTTCCATGGCAAGCGCGGGTGGGGGGTGTCGGTCGAGTTCGACGTGGCGCACGGGCCGGTGACGGCGTTCGGGCTGCTTCAGCGGCGTGACGGGCGGTTCGGCTTCGCCGTGTCGGAGGGCGAGACCGTGGACGGCCCGCACCTCAAGATCGGCAACACCACGTCGCGCGTCGACTTCGGCCGCGATCCGGGGGAGTGGACGGACGACTGGAGCGCGACCGGCATCTCCCATCACTGGTCCCTCGGCACCGGCCACCGCGCCGCCGAACTGCGCGCCCTGGCCGACCTCATGGGAGTAGAAGTAGTCGAAGTCTGATATTTCGCATTATTTCCTCAGAAATAGCTGTGAACCGGCTCCTTGGGCCTTTGCCGGGCTGGGGCGCAGGGGCATCGTGGGCCGCATGAGATCAGCGATCCTCACGACCGCGCTCTGCGCCCTTTTCGTCACCTTGCCCGGCGCGCCCGCGTCGGCGGCCACGCCGCCCGGCACGATGGCGCAGACGGCCACACAGTCCGACACGATGACGCTGCCTGACACTGTGACGCTGCCTGCCACGATCGCGCTCCCCAACGGCTTCCGGCCGGAGGGGATAGCGATCGGCAGCCGGCCGGTGGCCTACCTCGGCTCCCTGGCGAACGGCGACATCTACCGCGCCGACCTGCGCACCGGCCAGGGCGCCGTCGTCAGCAAGGGCCCCGGCACCCCTTCGGTCGGGCTCAAGCTCGACTCGCGGAACCGTCTGTTCGTCTCCGGTGGCGCCGCTGGGAACGCCCGGGTGATCGACGCCCGTACCGGAGCGGTGCTCAAGTCGTACACGCTCGCCACCGGGGCGTCGTTCGTCAACGACGTCGTGCTCACGCGGGACGCGGCCTGGTTCACCGACTCCACCAACCCCGTCCTGTACAAGGTGCCGCTCGGCCGCCACGGCGCGCTGCCCGACCAGGCGGTATCGGTGCCGCTCACGGGCGCCATCCAGTACACGACCGGCAACAACGCCAACGGCATAGCCCCGACCCCCGACCACAAGGGCCTGCTCATCGTCCAGTCCAACGTCGGCAAGCTCTTCAAGGCCGACCCCGCCACCGGCGTCACCACGGAGGTGAACCTGGGCGGTGAATCCCTGGTCAACGGCGACGGCCTGCTGCTGGACGGCCGGACACTGTACGTGGTGCAGAACCGGCTCAACACGGTCACCGTCATCCGCCTGACCGCCGACGGCTCCTCCGGCCAGGTCGTGAACCGGCTGACGGACCCCCGCTTCGACGTCCCCAGCACCGTGGCATCGTTCGGCAACCGGCTCTACCTGCCCAACGCCCGCTTCACCACGACTCCCGCCCCCGACACGACGTACTCGGTGAACGCGATCACGGCGCCACCCCGCCACTGACCTGCCCGGACCCGGCCAAGGCCGGCGGGCTCCCGATGGCAGCGATCTTCGGATGGCCGCACAGCCTGGTCGTGCGCGCTATGGGCGCACGGCCAGGCTCCTGGCCGGCGATGAGGCTCCAGCCGCCCTTGGTGAGCGCTGGATGATCTCAGTGAGACGGTTGAAGCTTCCGACTCGATCCTCGTGTGCCGGGTAAAGATATTGGTCAATTTCCTATACGTCCTGGTCGAGACGCTCGATATGCTTCGGCGAACTCGCCCGTCGACTGGCGCTTAACCCGCCCCGTCCGTGTTTGCGCTAATTTTAGGGAAATGATCTAGGGGTTGGAGGCCGTTCATGACGGAGCAAGGCGCAGACGGACCTAGCGGCATCGACGTCACCAGGCCGAGCGTCGCCCGGATGTACGACTACTACCTGGGGGGCAAGGACAACTTCGAGATCGACCGGGAAGCCGTACGCCGAGTCGAGAAGGCTATGCCGGAGGTCGGCCAGCTGGCCTTGGAAAACCGGGCGTTCCTGCGCCGTGCCGTACGTCACATGGCAAGGCAGGGTGTTCGGCAGTTCATCGACATCGGTTCCGGCCTGCCCACGGTCGGCAACACGCACGAGATCGCCCAGGAGATCATCCCCGACGCCCGCGTCGTCTACGTCGACAACGACCCCGTCGTGCTGCAACACGGCCGCGCCCTGCTCGCGACCGACCAGAACACCACCGTGGCCGCCGCCGACATGCGGCGCCCCATCGAGGTCCTCGAACACCCGCATACCGTCAAGCTCCTCGACTTCAGCCAGCCGGTCGGCGTCCTGATGATCGCTATGGTGCACTTCCTGACCATGGATGAGCGGGAGGCGGTCATGACCCAGCTGCGCGACTCCCTGCCGTCCGGCAGCTACCTCACGCTGACCCACGTCACCCGCGACGGTCACCTGGCGGATGCGGTGGCCGCGATCGAGGCTGTTTACGCGGACACGCCGACGCCGATCTACTTCCGTGAGCACGCGGAGGTCGCACGCTTCTTCGAGGGATTCGAGCTGGTGCCTCCCGGCCTGGTCACCATCGACACCTGGCACCCCGACCCGGACGACCAGGCCCCCGAGGCCACGCGATGGCTCTACGGGGGCGTCGGCCGCAAGCCGTAACCCGTGATCGCGGCATCAGCGGATCCGCCCGCTGGGAGACCCCGCATTGGCCCGACGGCTCCTGGCTTCCCGAGCCCCTGCTGAACACGGGCGGCGACATCGTGGTGAACGTCGGCGCCCCCCAGCACCTCGTGGGGGGCCGGATCTGACGACATCCCCACCGCCGACATCCCCATCCCGAACCTGCCCGCCGCCTGCTGGCCGTCCGGCTCCTCCCGCGCGCAGAAACTCCAGTACGACGTGGACGGCGTAGCCACCACCGACGCCAAGTCCCAGGGCGTCTCGTTCACCAGCCCCGCGGCGCCGAACGTCAAGATCTTCGCGCTCACGACCCGCGCGTGACCAGGTCGGCGTGGCATGCCTGCCACACCGGGCAGGCACGCCACGCCGCACCTTCGTCGGCATCGGCCATTCCAACGCTGACTTTGCCGGGCCAAGCGGCCGGGCGCCGCCCACAAGCTCGTACGACAGAGCAACATCGTCTGCCTGAGACGGCCTCTGGCAGTGGGTCTATCCGCACTGCGTCGGATGGGATCGCTTCGCCAAAATAGGCGAGCGTAGCCGGTGACCTGGGCTGATTTCTCGTTTCAGAGACACCGCACTTGCCTGCTCTATAACGTCCGTGTTATGAATTGGGGAGAGGTGGAGTTGGAACCTGAGGTGGACAAGTGGTTCGACTCGCTCAGCCAGGAGGATCAGGAAACGGCGGTCTTCTATGTCGATTTGCTGGCGTGGTGTGGAGTGCTGCTCGACGAGCCGTACACCAGGCAACTGCATGGCAAGCTTAGGGAGCTTCGGTTCCATCTCTCTCAAGAGGCTGTGCGCATCACGTACTGGATCGCATCAGGCAGACGGATCATCTTGCTGACAGTGTTCCGTAAGCAGCGGATGCGCGAGACGGCCGAGGTCAAACGAGCTGTGCGAGCTCTGAATCGGTGCATCGCCGAGGCTCACGCGGCGGATGAGGATGAGTGACATGAGCGAGCGCAAGGCATGGACCGACAAGCGCGCCGAAATCATGAGCCGTCCGGGCGCCGGAGCCGCTTACGAAGCCGCTCGGATCCGCTTCGAGCTGGGTGAGGCCGTACGGCTGCGCCGGGAGGAGCTTGGCTTGACCCAGTCGGAGCTGGCCGAGCGAGCGGGTCTCCAGCAGCCGGCGGTGGCCCGGTTCGAAGCCGGCGGCACCATGCCGACCATCCCTATGCTGGAACGCTTCGCCGAAGCCCTCGGCCTACGTCTCACCGTCCAGTTCCAGCCCCTTCGTGAAGCGAGCTGAACTTTCTCGAACGTGTTCCCCTCTCGGGCTCCGAACAGCTCGGCCAGCGTTGCTGCCCCCGATCACCAACCGCGGCCGCCGGCCTAGCGCCGGTCGAGGCCGTCGAGCATGAGGGGGAGGAAGCGCTTCGGGATGACGTCCGGGTGGCAGGCGAACACATTGAGCAGCTCCATGAGGTCGTCGGTGCCGACATCTGACCGCATCGCGCCGTCCGCCTGCGCCAGCAGTACCAGCTCGTCGAGTCGACGCACCAGCGCCTGCCTCGCCTGCGGCGCGGAGGCCCCGGCCAGCGCGACCGCGATGGCGCCGCGGCCCTTCTCCACGCTGTAGACGACGAAGGCGCGAATGGCCGACCACGCGTCAGGCTCGGCTGTCACGGCGTGGTCGAGGGCGTCCATGAGCTCGTGAACATACTGCTCCGCCAGGGCGGCGAGCAGCATGCCTCGGTCAGGGAAGCGGCGATAGAGCGTACCGACGCCGACCCCGGCCCGGCGGGCGATCAGCTCCATCGGCGCGTCCGCGCCGCGCTCGGCCACAGCGTCACGTGCCGCCTCCAGGATCCTGTCCCGGTTGCGGCGGGCATCGGCGCGCATTGAACTCCCGTTGAAGTGGACGACCGGCTTCCGCTTAGTATACAACCGGAAGCTGAGATTCCACTTAGGAGGTAGCGATGATCGTGGTGACAGGTGCGACGGGCACGATCGGGCGCGCGCTGGTCGAGGAACTCGGCGGTGCGGTGCGAGCCGTGGTACGGCGCGCGGAACAGGGCGAGGAGTTGGGATGCGACTACGTGGTCGGCGTCCTGGAGCGGCCGGAGAGCATCCCGATCGAGCCGGGTGACAGGCTCTTTCTCAACAGCGCGCTGTGGCCGGGTTTCGTGGCAGCGCACAAGGCGGTCATCGATCACGCGGCGGCCGCGGGTGTGGCGCAGGTGGTGACCGTGTCCGTGCGCGGCGTGACGTCGGGCAGCCTGCTCGGGTTCGGCCTGCACGGGCAGGTCGACGCGCATCTGAAGGCGTCGGGCGTGCCGTGGTCGATCCTGGCGCCGGTCGGCTTCATGCAGAATCTCGCGGGCGATGTGGATGAGGAGGGGCAGATCTTCGGCTCGTACGGCAGGGGCAGGGTCGGCTATATCGACGCGCGGGACATCGCGGCGGTGGCGGCCGCGTTGCTCACGCGTCCCGTCGGCGCCGACGCCACGTACGAGCTCACCGGCCCGGTGGCGCCTACGCATGACGAGATCGCCGCCGAGCTCACCCGAGCACTCGGCCGGACCGTACGTTACGTGGACCAGCCGGTGGAGGAAGCCGCCGTTCGCCTGGAGAAGCGCGGCATGCCCGCCCAAGCGGCCCGTGACCTGGCCGAACTCATGGCTCAGATCGGGGATGGTCGCTGGGCGAGCACGACCACGACCGTGGCCGACATCCTGGGTCGCCAGCCGCGCTCGCTGCGGGAGTTCCTCGGGTAGACGCGTGCGGCGGCGAACTCCGCGCTGGGCTCATACGGCCGCTGGCCCCGCTCTTCCTCGGGGCGCACCCGCTCGGTGCCCTCGATGAGCCCCTCATACTGAGCGAGGTGGTCGGGGCAGTCGGCGAGCGGAACGGCGTGATCAGAATTGGACGTTGGTCATCGTGTACCACGTCGGAGCGAAAGCCAGCAGGGCCAGCACGCCCAGGACCGCCAATGACTTGAGTACGCGTGAGGCGGTGATGGTCGCGGGTGCGATGGGCCTCAGCTTCCACCGTCCGACCGCGATGTACGCCGCGACGCCGCCCAGCAGGAGATTCGCGGGTACCAATTCGTATTCGCCGCGCGTGATGTGAAAGCCGGCCGCGAGGATCATTGTCAGCGTCAGGCCGGCGGCGGCGAGCGGCGTCAGCTTCGGTTTGACTCCCGTCATCGCCGGCAGGATCAGGCCGACGCCGCCAAGTACCTCACAGACCCCGATGAAGACGATCAGGGGCTGCGGCACGGCGGCGTACCACGCCACGGCCCGGGGCGCCGCCGCATACAGAGCTCCGTCGTACAACAGCACTTTGCCGAAACCGCTGCCGGCGAAGAAGAAGCCGAACAACGCTTGAAGTGACCAAAGCGCGCCGTTGAGCGTGAACCTCGTTCCGCGCCCCTTGGGCTGCTGCTCAATGTCCTTGACGCCGTCGCTTACGTGCTGGTCCATGTCCTGTCACTGCCTTTCTTGTCGGGTTGGTGCTGGTTGTTCCTTCGTCGGTACGTGGTGACGGGACTCATCCGACCACCGCGGCAAGGTCGCGTGCGGCGTCCGTGGGACACGGTGGGACACGCGAGACGCGGTCCAGCTGCGAAAACAAGAATTTGTGCCGTGGCCGCGGGCTGGGACGGCTGCCGTGGCGCGAGTGTCGGGGCATGGCTGGGCGGGCGCTCGATGCGCTTGGCGGCATCAGGGGATTGAGCGAGACCGCGAGTGGCACATGGTTGTCACCCGCAAGGTGATGTCACGTTCCGTGTTGGATATCTAGAGTTCTACACATGACGGATGGTCCGCGGATGACCCTGCAGACGATGCTCGTGCTGGAAGAGATGCTGTCCGACCCGACCAAGCGCCGCTACGGGCTGGAACTGTGCGAGAAGACCGCTCAGCCCAGCGGCACCATCTACCCGATCCTGGCCAGGCTGGAGCGTGAATTCGGGTGGATCGAGCGCCGCAAGGAGTCTGCGGCCGAGCACCTGGCCCAGGGACGCCGCGCCCGCTACTACTACACGCTGACCGAGAAGGGCGCACTTCGAGCTCGGGCCGCTCTCGAGCGAGCCGAGCGCTCTCGCGGACCTGCTGCGAACCTCCGGCCGGCGACGTCATGACCGGCTTACTGGAGCCGCTGCTGGCTCGGCTGCCCGCCGAATCGACGGCTGTGGAGCGTGGCAGGATCCAGCGTGCTTACGGGTTCGCCGCCCGTTGCCATGCGGGCCAGGTGCGCAAGAGTGGTGACCCGTACATCACCCACCCCGTCGCTGTGGCGGAGATCGCGATCGACGCCGGCCTGGACTGTGCCACTGTCTGCGCTGCCCTGCTCCACGATGTGATCGAGGACACCGGATGTGACGCCGCACAGCTCCGCGCGGAGTTCGGCGACGAGATCACCACGCTGGTCCAGAGCATGACCGAGCTCGACGACAGGCACGACCAGGCGGCCATCGACGCCGCAGACTACCGCGCCCTTGCCCTGAAGGTGCTCGATCGGCTGCACAACATGCGCACCATCCAGCACCTCGACCAGGAGAAACAGCGGCTGAAGAGCGAGCAGACGCTTGACATCATCGCACCGCTCGCCGGGCACCTCGGCCTGCGGGCCATCGCGGACGAACTCGAATCGATCGCACGCGGACGCCTGACCCACCTATCCGCGGACACCGGCGCGACGTACCGGCTGCTCGTCCTCGGCGCGCTGCTTCTCCCGGCGGCGGTCAGAGCGAGCTATGTGGACGAATGGCTCGGCGAGCTCGACGTGCCGCAGGACCGGCGGGCCCGCACCCGCTTCGCGCTCAGGCTGGCTCTCAGCATGCCCGCTCTGGCTCTGACCCTGCGCCGCCCAGTACGGCACATGCCAGCCGACTATCTGCTGTCCGTTCTCCGCTGGATCTTACGGACAGACCTGCGCACCTGGACCCCACTGACCGTGCTGCTCGGCTGGATGATCGTGGAAACCGCACGCAACAGCCTCAGCGACGCCGTGATCCTCCTGATCACGGTGCCCCCCACCCTCCACGCCGGCGTCACACGCCTACGCACGAAGCTGGGTCTTGATCAACCGGACGAGCCCACCTAAGGGCGCTGTAACGGTCAGCCCGAGTCTTCGGCCGCACGCGTGCTCAGCGCGGGCGGACTCAGCGGTCGCACATCGTGGCGACGAAGGCGTCGATCAGGTGCTGCCGCTTGTCTGGCACGCCCGTGACGTAGACGGTGGCGGCGCGCCCGGCCCGGTCCCGGCCGCTGAACACCGCGGCCCCCGGCATGTCGCCGGCGGCGAAGTAGGCGTAGCCGCAGCCCGACTTCATCCGGGTCACCCCGTAGCCATAGCGGGCGCCTTCGGGCCAGCCTTCCTGCTCGACCGGCACCGTCCTGGCCATCATCTTGCCCAGCGGGGCCTTGCTCCAGAACCGGTTGAGGTCCTGCGGGGTGGAGACCAGACCGCCGCTGGGCCCGAACTCGTACGTCGGCAGCCGGTCGGTCAGATCCACCTCGCCGCCCTGCGGGCGGCCCGGGTGCACCCCGTAGGTGTGGGCGTGCGGGCCGCGGATGTCGTAGTCGCCCTTGGCCGGCCAGTACGTGTCCCGCATCCCGTACGGCGTGAGGATCAGGTCCCGGCTCACCTGGCGGAAGTCCTTGCCGGTCACCGCGGTCACGATCATGCCGAGGACCAGATATCCGGTATGGAGGAGATTGGTCGCTCCTTTGTCCGCGGTCAGTGGCGGGATTGGCCCGCGGAGCAGGTGGCGGCGATCTGGGCATTCCTGCACGCGTGGTGGATGTACAGCCTCACCACATCCGAGATCGCCGTGCCCGCGTACGAGGTGTTCGTGGTGTGCGCCGAGGCGTCTGGCACGCTCGACCCGTGGCTGGCAACTTGGGAGGCGGTCGCCCATCCCCTTGCCGACCAGCGCCTGGCGGAAGCGGTGGCCCACTGGGAGCCTGACCTGCTGGCAGACCGGCTCCCTTGGGATGCCTGGGACGAGGAGGAGGACAAGCGCGCCACACTGTTCGCCTGGCTGGTCCGCCACGCGCCCGCGCGCCTGCGCGCCCGTGGCGCTTCCGAGAAACTGGTCCACCTGGCGAGCGCGCCGAAATCATGAGCCGTCCGGGTGCCGGGGCCGCTACGACCACTGACCTGACCGGGCTTTCAGTTGGGGCCGTCTCAGTTGAGGCCGTCGAGGTGCCACCAGGTGCCTGAGGGCCAGGTGCGGCCGTTCCAGGCGTGGCGTTCGGTCGGGCGTGGATCGGGTTCGACCCGGCTCTGGCCGGTGTCGAAGATCATGGTCTGGCGGTGTTCGGTGTCGTAGGGTGCCCAGCCGGGTGTGTCGCCGCGGGCGAAGTGCCCCCAGGTGTCGTGCAGTTCCGCCGACAGCGCTCGGTCGGCGGGCTCGGTGAGTGGGATCGACTGCCAGATCATCGGTCCGTCCGCGCCGTGCCCGCCGCGCAGCAGCCTGCCCAGGGGTGTCGTGGCGGGTACCCCGGGAAAGGGGCCGTCGTAGCGGGATCGCCACACCGGCGCGTGTCGCGCCTGCGCTTCGGCCAGCCGGGTTGTGGGGATGCCGTACCGTTCGTCACCCAGGACGGCCAGGCCGAGCGCGGTGTCGTCGAGCTCGGGTCGGCTCTCGCGGTAGGCGGCCAGCATCGTGTCCGCCTCGGCCGCGCCGAACAGTTCGGCCAGTACCCTCGGCGCCTGTGCGGCCGTACTGCCGTCCATCATTTGGAAGGTGCCGCCCTCGTTCCCGCAGGTCTGTGCGAGCAGCGGGACACCGGCGGCGGAACCTGCGGCGATGGCGTCGATGGGCCTGCCGGACAGCACGGTCCCGTCGATGGCGGGCCGCCAGATCCACAGTGCCTTCGCGCCGGTGGCGATGGCGTCCTGGGCCGCGAGCATCTCGGCGGCGGGCACCTCGCGCACTCGGTCGGCGCTCACGCCGAGCTCTCGCAGGAACCGTACGGTCACGGCCTTGGCCTGCGCCGGGGTGGCGACGTGGTCGCCGCCGCCGCTGCTGGACGCGGCCCGGTGGATCAGCCCTCGGGTGAGCGGGCTGGCCAGCAGGTTGGCCACGCTCTTGGCGCCGGCGGACAGCCCGTACAGGGTGACCCGCTTCGGATCTCCGCCGAATGCCGCGATGTTCTCCTGCACCCAGCGCAATGCCTGAATTTGGTCGAGCAGTCCAGAGACGCCTGAGGAGTCGCCGATGTCGAGGAAGCCCAGGCTGCCCAGCCGGTAGTTGAAGCTGACCACGACGAGATCATGGGTGCGTGCGAAAAGGCTGCCGTCGGCGTACATGTCGATGCCGCTGCCGGTGAGATAGCCACCTCCGTGCACCCACACCAGCACCGGCCGCAACCGCCCGTCCGGGGAAGGCGCCGCCACGTTCGCATACAGGCAGTCCTCGTCCATGACCGGCGCCGGCAGGCCGGGCAGGACGGACTGCATGGCCGCGTTCCCCGGCGCGGTGGCTTCCCGCACTCCCTGCCAGGGCACCGCCGGCTGCGGCGGGCGCAACCGGAGCTCGCCCACAGGGGGAGCGGCATAGGGGATCCCTTGCCAGAGGAGCACATCACCAAGATCGACGCCACGGACCGCACCAGCGCGAGTTGCAACAAGGGTCACGCCGACCTTCATAGCAGTCGACGAAGGACCGTCAGAGGGCGGCCTCCCTGCCGGGCTCGACCGCCCGAGTACGACAGCGAGTGATCACCCTCGGGCTTTGGCCGCGCGCCGCCATCCCGTCGCGGTCATGATCAGCAAGAGAGCCGCAAGAGTCACCCAATAGGCCGTGTGCCGCAGGCTCGACGATGGGTTGGTGAGCGCGGACGCCAAGCCCGGCAGGATGTAGATCGCCGCCGCCAACGCCCAGCGCGGGCTGCGCGCGACGGTGGTGGCCCACACCCCTGCCAAGAGCAGGACGCCTTCCGTAACCCCTCTGACCAACTGCCAGGTCTCGCCATACTCGCCGAAATAGGGCGCGTAGGTGAGGATGATGGCGGCTGCCGGGATCGCCGACCACCACCACGGCCGCGTGCGCAGGTCCCGCGATCGGCGGGCCGCGAGGACCACGGCCCCGACCGCGAGCAGGCCGTAGGGCGTCAGCGAAACCCAGTTGTGGTACGCCGGGCCCAAGAACGGCGCCCAACCCGTCGCCTCGGTCCCGAACACCATGGCCCGGCCGGTCGAGAGCGCGAGGGCCAAGGCCAAAGGCAGTGCCGCCAGTGCCCAGCCGCGCAGCAGCGCGACCACCAGCGCCGCCGAAGTATTCGGCACGGTGACCGGACGGGAAGGCCCGCAGGAACAGCCGGTACCAGCTTTCGGTGAACGCCTCGCTCATGCCTGTGCCGTCCCCATCGCCGGGGTGATCCGTCCGGTGACGACCCGGGCGGCCTGCTCCATCCGCGCCGCCTCCCGTATGACGGCCGAACGTCCGTCCTCGGTCAGCCGGTAGTAGCGGCGCGGACGGCCCTGGACGGTCTCCTCGCGGTCCACGGCGATCAGCCCGTCGCCCGCCAACCGGTCGAGCGCGCCGTAAAGGGTGCCGACGGCGAGCCGTACCCGCCCGCCGGACTGCTCCTCGGCCCGCTTGATGATCCCGTAGCCGTGCGAAGGCCCGTCGAGCAGGGCGGCCAGCACGAAGTACGTGGGCTCGCTCATCACTGGTGATCGCTTAACCATACGCGCGACGATATATCGTCCGGCGAAGTATGTGAAGGGGTGGCGGATCACCTTCGGCTCACCGTCTTGTCGGCTAACCTTTGTCGCTGCCCTCGTTGGCGCCACGGACGAATCTGCGCTGGAATATCACGAAGATCACCGCCACCGGGATCGTCGCCAGCAGCGCCGCCCCCAGCTTGAGCGGGTACTGCGTGCCGCCCCCCAATGACCCGCTGACCAGATCGGCCAGCCCTCGGGGCAGCGTGAACAGGGCCGGGTTCTGGACGGCCACCAGCGTGTGCGGGAACTCGTTCCACGTGCCCTGGAACGAGATGATCGTCAGCGTGATCAGCGCCGGCCGGGCCATCGGCAGCACCACTGACCAGAACGTGCGGAACGCGCCCGCCCCGTCGATCCGGGCCGCCTCCTCCACCCCCGCCGGGATCGAGTCGAAGAACTGCTTCATGATGAACACCCCCGCCGCGTCCACGAGGACCGGCAGGATCAACGCCAGATAGCTGTCATACATCCCTAACTGGTTGAGGACCAGAAATTTCGGGATAAAGAGGACGACACCCGGCACGGCCATCACCGCGATGACCGCCCCGAACAGGGCCGACCGCCCGCGAAAGCGCAGCCTGGACAGCGCGTACCCGGCCAGCGAGTCGAGGAACACGCGCCCGACCGTCACCACGATCGTCACCAGCAGCGAGTTGCCCAGCCACACCGGCAGGTCGGTACCGCTGAACACCTGCTCGAACCCCGCCAGCGTCCCCGGGTGCGGGATGGGCGAGAGCGGTGAGGCGGCCGCTTCCGGCTCGGTCTTGAACGAGTTCGCGATCTGGATGACGAACGGGTAGATGAACACGAGCGCGAAGAAGATCAGGATCGAGTAGCCGGTGAAGGTGCTCGCGAGCCTGCGCATCCCACCCCCTGCCGTCCTGTCGCGCGTCGGGAGCGTCACGAGCTCCTCCTCTCCCGCATCACGCGCCGCTGGAACAGCGTCAGCAGCACGATGATGAGGAACAGCACGAACGAGATCGCCGTCCCCGCCCCATAGTCGAAGTCCCGGAAGGCCGTCCGGTACGACAGGAACGCCGGGGTCAGCGTGGTCTTGGCCGGAGCCCCCTGACTCATGACGTAGATCTGGTCGAACACCTGCCAGCTCCCGATCATCCCGAGCGTCAGCACCAGGAACATCGTCGGCCTGAGCAGCGGCAGCGTCACGTACCGGAAGCGCTGCCACCGCCCCGCCCCGTCGAGCACGGCCGCCTCCTCCAGCGTCACCGGGATGTCCTGCAACGCCGCCAGGAACATCAGCATGAACGTGCCCGACGTCGTCCACACGACCAGCGCGATGATCGCGCACATCGCCACGCTCGGCCCGGACAGCCACTCCCACCACGACAGGCCGAACGGCCCCGCCCCGGCCAGCACCGCCGGCGGCGTGTCCATGCCGAGCAGCAGGTGGATGACCCCTCTGGCGTCGGAGAACCACTGCGGCCCCTGGATGCCGAAGAAGCCGAGCAACTGCGTGAGCGCCCCGGAATTGCTGAAGATGAACAGGAACACCACGCTGATCGCCACCGAACTGGTGACCGAAGGGAAGTAGAACGCGCTCCTGAAGAACGACTTGCCCTTGAGTAGCCGGCTGTTCACGATCAAGGCCAGACCCAGCGCCAGCGCCGTCTGCAGGGGTACGACGATCGCCACGTAGTAGGCGTTGTTCCTGACGCTGATCATGAAGTTCTCGCGGGCCAGGTCGTCGCGGGCGAACAGCCGGCCGTAGTTCTCCAGCCCGACGAACGGCACGCCGCTCTTGAACGGGCTGCCCTGGCCGTTCCACGAGGTGAGGCTGACCCACATCGCCATCAGGATCGGCAGCAGCAGGAACACCCCGAGGATCGCCACGACCGGCGCGACGAACAGCCACCCCGTCGCGTCGTCCCTGGCCCGGCTGCGGCGCATCAGTCGCCCAGCGCGGACTGCGTGTTCTTCCGCAACCTGGCCAGCAGCGCCTTCGGGTCCTGCGAGGTGAGCTGCTGGAGCCCGGCGTCGAAGTCGGCCAGGACGCTGTCCATCTTGGCGGCGTTCACCGGGCCCTGGGCGTAGGCGGCGCCGTCCACGAACGCCGTGTCCGTGGGGAACTCCTTGACGTAGGCGTCCTTGGCCGACTGCCGCGACGGCATGACCCCGAACGCCTTGGCGAACGCGAGCTGCTGGTCGGCCTTGGTCATCGCCTCGACGAAGGCGATCGCGGCCGTCTTGTTGGCGCTCTTGGCCGCGATGCCCCAGCAGTTCGTGAACGACAGCGTGCCCTGCTTGGCCCCGGCGGGCAGCGGGTGGGCCGTGTACTGGATGTCGGGGTAGTCGGCCTTCAGCGCGCCCTTGATCCAGTTGCCCTCGATCGTCATCGCGGCCTTGCCCTTGCCGAACGCCTCACCGGCCCACGACGCGCCGAGCTGCTTGGGGTACTGGGCCAGCTTGTCCTTGAGCAGGGTCTTGACGTACTCCAGGGCCTTGAGGTTCTCCGGGCTGTCGCCGGTGGCCTGCTTGCCGTCGGCGCTGGTGATCCAGCCGCCCGCCTGCACCATGAACGCGCCGATCCGGTCGCGGGTGTCGCCGATCGCCAGCGGGGTGACGCCCTTGGCCTTGAGCTTGCCGGCCGCCTCGGTGAGCTGTTCCCACGTGGTCGGTACGTCGGACGCCGCCAGGCCCGCCTTCTTCCACAGGCCGTCGTTGACGATCAGCGCCAGGGTGGAGAAGTCCTTCGGCGCGCAGTAGAACGTGCCGTCCCGGGTGAAGGTGGTGCGCAGGCTCGGGTAGAAGTCGTCCGGGTTCGAGATCTTGTCCCCGTACGGCTCCAGCGCGCCGACACTGGCGTAGTCGGCGAACCGCGAGGCGTCCACGTAGAAGACGTCGGGCGGGGTGCCGCCCGCGAACGCCTGGCCGAGCTGCTGGTGGATGTCCTGCGCCGGGGTGACCGTGGCCTGGTTGCCGCTCGCCTTCGCCCACGCGTCCGCGGCCTGCTTGACCGCCGTCGTCTCCGGGTCGCCGGAGGAGGCGATGAGGATCCGCAGCGAGGCGGGGCCGCTGCTCTGCGGCGCGGCCGCCGGCTTGTCCTCGAAGCCGCTGCCGCACGCGGTCGCGGCCAGCGCCAGTACGGAGAGCGCCGCCAGGGGGAGGTGTTTCATCGTGTTTCCTTTCACGCTGTCCGCCGGATGACCAGGGAGGGTTGAAGCAGTACGTGATCCGGCTTGTCCGGGCTGTCGTCTTCTAGGAGCCGGGTCAGCACGCGGACACAGCGCACGGCGGCCTCTGACAGCGGCTGGCTCAGGCTGGTCAGGCCGATCGCGGCCGCCACGGGCGTGTCGTCGAACCCGATCACGGGCACCGGCCCGGCCTGCATGGCGCCCAGGGCGACGGAGTCGCTCACGCACACCAGGGCCGTGGCGCCGGCCGCGATCAGCTCCCGCGCCGCGACCTCACCCTCGGCCGCCGACCCATCGGTCCGCCGCTCCAGGACGCCCGCCGCCTCGCCGTCTTCGGCGTCATTCGTGCGCGCTTCGGCGTCTTTCGTGCGCGGCGTCAGGCTCGCGGCTTCGAGTGCCCGGACCCAGCCGCTCCTGCGGTCGTCGCCGACGCCGGAGCCCTCCGGCCAGCCGATGAAGCCGATCCGCCGGTGACCCGCGTCGAGCAGGTGCCGGGTGGCGGCGGCCGTACCGGCCGCGCCGTCCACGTCCACCCACGGATGGTCGCCGCCCTCCGGCATGCCCCATGGCCGCCCGAACGTGACGAACGCCAGCCCCCGCTCGGCCAGCCACGAGGTGCGCACATCGCCGTAATGGGTGCCGGTCAGGACGAACGCATCCGGCTCGTACGCCCCGAGCAGGTCGTCGAACGTGGCGATCTCCGACCGATCGTCGTCGGCCGAGTAGAGGATCACCCGATACCCCGCCTTGGCCGCAGACTCGGTCAGGCCGTGCAGGAACCGGTCGAACACGTTCATGCCATCCTGGGTTTGCTCGATCCGTACGGCCAGGAGCCGCGACCGGCCCGTCCGCATGCGGCGCGCCGCCTGGTTCACCCGGTAGCCGAGCTCCTCGACCGCCTGCCGTACGCGCTCACGCGTCTCCTCGCGGACGAGGTCGGGGGAGTTCAGGACGTTCGAGACGGTCTGCCGGGAGACGTTGGCACGCCGCGCGACGTCGGCAATCGTCACCTTTTCGGGCATCATGTCGCTTTCTAATGGTTTGAACGTTCAAACGGAGGTATGGCAGGATTGGATCGTTCAAGTAAACGGAGTGTTACGCACTATCTCCCTTGGACGATTCGCCTGTCAAGATTTTGGGGGCCGCTCGTGCTCGACCAAGCCACGCACCGCCTGCAACCGCTGCTGCACGACCTCGTCAGCACCGTCCTGGCACCGACGACCGCGCTGAGCGGCACCGACGGGCAGATCAGGGCGGCCGGGGTGCAGGGCCTCTTCCACGCGGACGCGCGGGCGTTGTCGCAGGTGAAGCTGGCCGTGGACGGCAGGGAACCGGAGGCGGTGGGGCACGCGGCGCAGGCCGCCGGCCGTACCAGGTTCGTGTCGCTGCTCCGCTGGCTGGGCGACCCGATCGCGGACCCCACGGTCCGCCTCGACCGCACCCGCGAGGTCGCCCCCGGACGGATGGCGGAGCTCATCGAGATCGCCTCCACCGCCACCCGCCCGGTGACGGCTACTGTCACCCTCGACCTGAGCTGCGACTTCGCCCCGATCGAGCTGGTGAAGGCCGGCGGCAGCGCCCCTCCGGCCGCCGTCACCCCCGCCTCGTCCACCGAGGGCGCCTGCCTGGAGTGGCGGTCCGGCCGCATCCGCGTACGGGCGACCGCCGAGAACGCCACGGCCGAGCCGCAGCCCGTACGGGCGATCGGCGAGAGCGCCACGGCCGAGCCGCGCCCCGTACGGGCGATCGGCGAGAACGCCGCGGCTGAGCCGCTGCCCGAGGGGCGGTTTCGGTGGGAGGTCGCGCTGGCGCCCGGCGAGCGTGTCACGCTGCGGTGGGCCGTCATGATCGACGACCCCGAGGCGGTGGTGACCGCGCCGACCAAGCCGCTGGAGTGGAGCGTCCCCGAGGTGACGGCCGACGACACCCGGCTCGTACGGCTGGCGGCGCGCTCGCTCGAAGACCTGCGCTCCCTCAGGCTGGCCGAGACCGGTGAGCCGGGGGACACGTTCCTGGGGGCGGGGGTGCCGTGGTTCCTGACGCTGTTCGGGCGGGACAGCCTCTGGGCCGCCAGGATGCTCCTGCCGCTGGGCACCGACCTGGCGGCAAGCACGCTGCGCGTACTGGCCAGACGGCAGGGCACCCACGTCGACCCGGCCACCGGTGAGGCGCCCGGCAAGATCATGCACGAGCTGCGCCGCCACGAGCACGGCGGCGGCAGCCTGCGACTGCCCGCCGCCTACTACGGCACCATCGACGCCACCCCGCTCTGGATCAGCCTGCTGTACGACGCCTGGCACTGGGGCATGCCCGCCGCCCAGATCGAGCCCCTGCTCCCCGCCCTGGAGGCGGCGCTCGGCTGGCTCGGCGACCACGCGGACCCGGACGGGGACGGCTTCCTGGAGTACATCGACTCCACCGGCCACGGCCTGGCCAACCAGGGGTGGAAGGACTCCGGCGACGCGGTCCGCTTCCGCGACGGCCGCCAGGCGGAGCCGCCCATCGCGCTGGCGGAGGTCCAGGGGTACGCCTGCGCCGCCGCCCACCAGGGGGCCGCGCTGCTCACGGCGTTCGGCCGGGAGGGGGCTGAGCGGTGGCTGGACTACGCGGGCGCGATGGCCGACCGCTTCCGCGCCCGCTTCTGGGTCACTCACCCCGCGCCGGACACCGAGCGGGGGAGTGGTCATCTCGCGTCTGTCACTGGCGGGGGGAGCGGTTACCCCGCGCCGGACACTGACCGGGCGAGCGGTCATCCCGCGCCGGTGGCGGGCTGGGAGAGCGGCTATCCCGCGCTGGCCCTCGACCGCGACAAACGGCCCGTCGACTCGCTGACCAGCAACATCGGCCACCTCCTCGGCACGGGAGTGTTGTCGCCGGGGGAGGAGGCGAGGGTGGCGGAGCTGCTGGGCACCCCGGCGATGTCCGGCGCCTTCGGGCTGCGGACGATGTCGGCGGACGACGGCGCGTTCAGCCCACTGTCCTACCACTGTGGGTCCGTCTGGTCACACGACACCGCCATCGTCATCGCCGGACTCGCCAGGACCGGTCATGGGCGGCTGGCGGCGGAGCTGGCGCGGGGCCTGCTGACGGCGGCGGAGGGCTTCGACTACCGCCTGCCCGAGCTCCACGCGGGCGACGACCGGGACACGGTCGGCCGCCCGGTGGCCTACCCGGCCGCCTGCCGGCCCCAGGCGTGGTCGGCCGCCGCCGCCGTGACGCTGCTGCACGCGGCGGTGGGCCTGTATCCGGACGTACCGGGCGGCAAGGTCGTGGTGCGTCCCCTGGCGGGAGCCCCGCTCGGCGCGGTCACCGTACGCGGCCTGCGGGTGGCGGGCGCCGACGTCACCGTGTCGATCGACCGGTCGGGCGGAGTCCAGGTGACGGGCCTCCCACCCGGTCTGTCGGTCGAAGCGGCCGAGCCCGGCTTGCCGGTCCTCAGAGGTGGGCCGGGAGGATGGAGAGCTCGGTGAGGTGGGCTTCCGGTGGGGCGGTGAGGGCCGTCAGGACCAGGGAGGCGACCGCGGCCGGGGGCAGGTACCGGTCGGGGTCGTACGGTGAGCCGAAGCCGGTCCGGACCTTGCGCAACAGGTCGGTGGCCGTGGCGCCCGGGTAGATCGTGGTGACCCGGATGCCATGGGGGTGTTCCTCGTCCCGTACGGCCTCGCCCAGCTCGCGCAGCGCCGCCTTGCTGGCCGCGTAGGCGGGCCAGCCCTTGGGGCTCAGGCCGGGCGCGGCGTTGATGAGGACCACCCGGCCGCGGCTCCCGCGCAGGGCGGGCAGGATGAGTCGCAGCAGCTCGGCGGCCGAGGCGACGTTGACGTTGAAGGTGTCGCGCCACAGCTCCACCGTGCTGTCCGCCGTCGCCGTCACCTCGGCGATGGCCGCGCAGTGGACGAACCCGTCCAACTCCCCGATGGGCGGCAGCGCGGCGGCCAGCGTCTCCGGCCGGGCCAGGTCCGCCACGACGGCGATGACACTGCCGGGGGCGAAACCGGCGGGGGTGACATCGGTGTGCGTGACGGTTGTGGGCCTGGCTTCGTCGGGCGTGCCATCGGTGGGTGTGACCGCAGCAGGGGCGCTACCGGCAGCGGCGACGGCGGCGGACGGTAGGGCCGGGGTCATCATCTCCGGCCACGGGAGATTCGCCGCGACCGGGGTGATCTCGCCCAGCTCCGCGATCCCATCCGTGGCACCAGGCCCGGCCGACCGCTCCACGACGCCGAGTTCGACCGAGGTGGTGATCCCGCCGGACGTGGTGAGCCCGCCTGAGGTGGCGAGCTCGCTCAGGCGGGCCGGGTCGCGGACCAGGGCCAGGACCCGGTAACCCGCCTCCAGCAGCGTCGTGGCGATGGCCGAGCCGATGCCGCCCGTCGCCCCTGTCAATAAGATCGTCCCAGCACGGGTCATGATCAGAGCGTGGCAGAGGCGCGGGCCCTACGTCTATCAGCTCTTGATCGTGTAGCTGTCGCCGTACACCTTCCAGGTCAGCGGCGGGTTCAGGTCGAGGTTGCCGTTCTTGAGGAAGACCCGCTGCTCGGTGTCGACGCGGGTGGTGTCCTCGTGCGCCTCCTCGGCCTTCATCGCGGCCTTGCGGGCGTCCAGGAACGCGTTGAGGTACGTCGTCTCGTTGCCGCCCTGCGCCGGGGTCTTGGCCTTGGACATCGCGGTCTTCCTGATGCCGCCGAAGCTGAGCTTGTCGCTGCCGGGGCCGTGCATGACGATCGCGTCGTAGTAGATGAACTGGCCCAGCGCCCGCAGTCCGTCCGTCTTGGCCTGGCTGACCGACGGGTTGAAGTAGACGCGGTCGCGCTCGTCGTTCTGCGCCGTCTGGAAGGCGGTGTCCTTGGCGGCGCTCTTCCAGTCCTTGGTGAAGTTCGGGTCGAGGCCCGCGTGTGAGTCGCTGCCGTTGACCTTGCGGAGGGCGGGGAGGTATTTGGCCAGGACATTGCCCGGCTTGCGGTTGGTGTAGAGCTCGACGAGCGCCAGCATGTCGCTGGTGCCGGAGCAGAACCCGATGATCCCGGCCGTGTAGCCGCGGCCGTCGTCGATGTCCTCGATGTAGCCGTACTGGGACTTCCAGTCGAGCGTGGAGTTCTCGGCACTGGACACCAGCTGCATGGCGATGTCCTTCTTGTGCGGATCGGTGAGGTCGACCGCTGCCTGGCTGGTGCCCGTGAGCACGAGAGTGGTGGCTAAGGTGACCAGTGAGACGAGAGTGGTTCGGAGCACGTGATCTCCTGCTCTTCGTTAGGAAAGCTTCCTAACGAACCATACTCGCAGGAGTCAACCTTCGGGGCTTTTGTTGTGAAATTGGGCCCCTTATCGGCGTAGTGCGGCTAGTTGCTGCTCGAACGGTACGACGTCCGCCTCCGGCGCGGGTGCCGGCGTACGGCTGCGCAGCAGGTCGGCCAGTTCGCTCGCGGCGCGCTCGATCCGCTCCGCCAGGCCGTCCGCGTAGTCGTCACCCCCGCCGCCCCAGTCCTCCGACGCCGCGTAGACGGCGGTCGGCATCACCATGGCCCTCAGGTACGCGAACAGCGGCCGCAGCGCGTGCTCCAATACCAGCGAGTGCCGTGGCGTACCGCCGGTCGCCGCGATGAGCGTCGGCTTGCCCACCAGCGAGGTGGGGTCCATGACGTCGAAGAACGACTTGAACAGGCCGCTGTAGGAGGCGCTGAAGACGGGCGTGACCGCGATCAGGCCGTCGGCCTCCGTCACCGCCTCGATCGCCTCGCGCAGCTTGGCGCCGGGGAAGCCGGTGACGAAGTTGTTCGCGATGTCGACGGCGAGATCACGCAACTCGATCACCCGCACAGTCGTCCCGGTCGGCGACTCGCCGAGCCGCTCCACACCCGCCTCGGCGGCCTCGCTCGGCCGGTCGCCGAGCCGCCCGACGGTCGCCTCGGTCGGCCGGTCGGCGAGTCGCCGCACGGTCGCCTCGGTGAGGCGGTCGGCGAGCAGGCGGGTGGACGATGGCTGGGTCAGACCCGCCGTGACGACGACGAGCTTCATGAACACTCCTCCGATCTTCTCCAGGTCGAGCTCAGTCGAGCAGTCAGGCGGTCAGACGGTCGCGGGTGGTGTGGACGGGACCGTCGGGCACCTCGGCCGGCCGGTTCACCGCGAACTCCCGGCGCAGCACCGGCACGACCTCCTCCCCGAGGATGTCCAGCTGCTCCAGGACCGTCTTCAGCGGCAACCCCGCGTGGTCCATCAGGAACAACTGCCGCTGGTAGTCGCCGAACGACTCCCGGAACGTCAGCGTCCTGTCGATGACCTGCTGCGGGCTGCCCACCGTGAGCGGCGTCTCCTCGGTGAACTCCTCCAGTGACGGGCCGTGCCCGTACACGGGGGCGTTGTCGAAGTACGGGCGGAACTCGCGCACCGCGTCCTGCGAGTTCTTCCGCATGAACACCTGCCCGCCGAGCCCCACGATGGCCTGCTCGGGCGTGCCGTGCCCGTAATGGGCGTACCGCTGGCGGTAGAGGGTGATCAGCCGGATGAAGTGCTCCTTCGGCCAGAAGATGTTGTTGGCGAAGAACCCGTCGCCGTAGTAGGCGGCCTGCTCGGCGATCTCCGGGCTGCGGATCGAGCCGTGCCACACGAAGGGCGGCACCCCGTTCAGCGGCCGTGGCGTGGCCGTGAAGCCCTGCAGCGGCGTGCGGAAACGGCCCTCCCAGTCGACGACGTCCTCGCGCCAGAGCCGGTGGAGCAGGGCGTAGTTCTCGACGGCCAGCGGGAGGCCCTGCCTGATGTCCTGCCCGAACCATGGGTAGACGGGCCCGGTGTTGCCCCGGCCCAGCATCAGGTCGACCCGGCCGTCGGCCAGGTGCTGCAGCATCGCGAAGTCCTCGGCGATCTTGACCGGGTCGTTGGTCGTGATCAGCGTCGTGGCCGTGGACAGCGTGAGCCGCTCGGTCTTGGCCGCGATGTAGCCCAGCATGGTGGTGGGGGAGGACGGCACGAACGGCGGGTTGTGATGCTCGCCGGTCGCGAACACGTCCAGCCCGACCTCCTCGGCCTTGACCGCGATGGCCACCATCGCCTTGATGCGCTCATGCTCCGTCGGCGTCCTGCCGGTGGTGGGGTCCATGGTCACGTCGCCCACACTGAAGATCCCGAACTGCATATCGCTCATCACCTCGTACTATTGAAAGTTCAACAACCACCCAAGCAGCGTGTGGTCCGAGGTTATTCCGCGCGGGTCAGCCTTGGAGGGCGTTGATCTCCGGTGGCCCGAGCACCCGCTGGGGCGCGCCGCGGTCCGCCACGGTGATCATGGCTTGGCCGATCCGCTCGGTCGTGGTCACCGCCGTGGGCAAGAGCAGCCGCAGCATCGGGTAGAAGGGCGCCGTCACCACGTACGCCAGCCGATACCAGGTCGTCCGCGAGGTGACGCCGTGCATGGGCTGGATGTAGCCGGGCCGGAACATGTACGCCTCCAAGGGCAGGGCCAGCAGCGCGTTCTCGGTCTGGCCCTTGACCCGGGCCCACATCGCCCGGCCGTGCTCGTCGGTGCCCGCCCCGGACACGTAGACGAACGTCGAGCCGGGGTTGAGCCTGGCCAGCGTCTGGCCGGCGGCCAGCGTGCAGTCGTAGGTGACGCGCCGGTAGTCCTTCTCGCTCATGCCCGCAGAGGAGACGCCGAGGCAGAAGAAGCACGCGTCGTAGCCGGACAGCTCGGCCTCGATCGGCGTGAGGTCGAGCAGATCGGCGTGCACGAGCTCGCGCAGCTTGTCATGGGTACGCCCGGTGGGGGTGCGGCCGACCGTGAGCACGGCCACCACCCGCTCATCGGCCAGGCATTCCCGGAGTACGCCCTGCCCCACCATGCCGGTGGCACCGAAGATGACGACTTTCATGCCAGTTCCCTATCCAGATCGGCGGCGGTCAGACGGCGGTCAAGTGGCAGTCAGGCGCTGTGCCCATCCCGTGACCTGGTATTTCCGCAATTAACCTGGCTCGTGGCGGCGGAGCTGGCTAGCGTGGCAGGATTGTCGATGCGTCAGACTGCCACAGTTTCCGACCTAGGAGCGTATATGCCGAATGCTCGGAATATTGACGACCTGACCGAAATTCCAGGTTGGGAGACTCGTCAGTCCGGGCCGACGGCGCTGCGGATATTGGTGGGCAGGCAACTACGCCGGCTGCGTGAGTCGCGAGAGATCACGCGTGAAGCCGCGGGATACGCCATCCGGAGTTCGCATTCCAAAATCAGCCGCCTGGAATGCGGGCGGACCGGTTTCAAGCTGCGCGACGTGGCCGACCTGCTCACCCTCTACGGCGTGGTCGAGGAGACCGAGCGCGAGGCCGTGTTCTCGCTGACCAAGCAGGCCAACGCGCCCGGCTGGTGGCACGAATACCGCGAGGTGGTGCCCGACTGGTTCGAGGACTATCTCGGGCTGGAGCAGGACGCGGCGATGATCCGTACCTACGAGGTCCAGTACGTCCCCGGCCTGCTCCAGACCGAGGACTACGCCCGTGCGGTGATCACCTGCGGCCACCGGGGCCGGCCGCCCGAGGAGATCGAGCGCCGGCTCGCGCTCCGGACGCGCCGTCGGCGGATCCTCTCGCGGCCCATGGCGCCCAAGCTCTGGGTGGTGCTGGACGAGGCGGCCCTGCGCCGCCGGGTCGGAGACGGCGCCACGATGCGCGGGCAGCTCGAGCACCTCAAGGAGATGGCGAAGCTCCCGCACGTCACCATCCAGGTGCTTCCGTTCAGCTACTGCGGTCACCTCGGCGGGGTCGGCCCCATCACCATGCTGCGCTTCGCCCAGGCCGAGCTCGACGACGTGGTCTACCTCGAGCAGATCGCCAGCGCGCAATATCTCACCAAAGCATCAGACGTGCACCCGTACCAGCACCTGATGGACGAGCTGGGCATCCACGCACAGCCGTTGACCGCGACCCCGGCGATCATCGACGAGATCGCCGCCTCCCTGTAGGGCTATGGCTTGCGGGCCACGGCGCCGAAGGCGTCCACCTCGTCGGGCACGCCGAACACCGAGGACTCCACCCGCCACCGGGAGACGGAGACGACGCCCGGATCCACCAGCTCCAGGCCGTCGAAGAACCGGGCGATCTCGTCCGGGGTGCGCAGGCGGTAGGAGTACGACTGCTCCTCGTTATGGAGCCGTCCAGCCTCCGCGGCCGCGTCGGGTTTGATGGTGTTCGTACCGTCTTCGAACACCAGGTAGCTGCCCGACGGCAGGGCGTCCAGCAGCTGCCGCGTCAGCGCGTGCGCCTGGTCGTCGTCGAAGATCGTGCCCATCACGCCGAGGAGCATGAGCGCGGTCGGCCGGCTGAAGTCCAGCGTCTTGGCCGCGAACTCCAGGATGGCGCCCGGATCGCGTACATCGGCCTCGATGTAGTCGCAGGCGCCCCGAGGGCCGCTGGCCAGGAGCGCCTGGGCGTGCACCAGCACCAGGGGATCGTTGTCGACATAGACGACGCGGCAGGCCGGGTCCACCCGCTGGGCGACCTCATGGGTGTTGTCGACCGTCGGCAGCCCGGTGCCGATATCCAGGAACTGCCGGATGCCGGCATCCTCCGCCAGATAGCGGACGGCGCGGCCCAGGAATGCGCGGGCGTGGCGGGCGATGTCCTCCATTCCCGGATAGATCTGCCGGAGTTGCTCGGCGTGCTCGCGATCTACCGGGTAGTTGTCCTTTCCGCCCAGCCAATAGTTCCACACCCGGGCCTGGTGCGGCTTGCTGGCGTCGATCTTGGAGGGGAGAGCGGGATCGTTGTCAAAGGATTCATCCGACACGACGTCGTCTCCTCTTTTGTCGCTTATATGTCTCTAAGCTGAGTGTCCTGGCGCCTCGTCGCGCTGTCACGCCTTAAAGCGGGATCTCCTAACCTTCCAGATAAAGATGCCGCTTAAGACGGATGTCAAGTTTGCGCTTTCTGCCCAGACCCCTGTGCAGATGAACTGATCTTGACCGATTGCCGGGGGTCGGCGCAACTCTCACACGCCGCGGGGCACCCGGTCAGGTGCCGCCGGGCCTGCGGGCCAGACGGCGATGGACGCCCTCATCGCCGGCACCCGGACCGCGGCCGAGGCGCTCGGCATCTCCGACGAGGTGTGCACGTTGGAGACGGGCAAGCTCGCCGATCTCGTGGTCACCGACGCCGACCCGCTGCGGGACATCCACGCGCTGGCCGATCCCGCGCACATCGAGATCGTGATGAAGGCGGGCGTCGTCATGAAGGAGCTCGGGACGGCCACTCCCACTGCCCAGGCCACCTGTCAGGAGGTCACTGGCGCGTGAGGGGGTGGCGCAGCCTGGATCTGTCGTTCACGATGAGGGCTCGGATTCACCATGACGGGGAAGGGTCACATCGTATGCGTTTACCTGTTCACCTGGTGCTGGGCGCCCTGGTAGCCGCCGCTCTGCCGGCGCTCCAGCCCGTGGCGGCGTCGGCCCAAGCGGCGGTGCGGTTCTACGCCGACTCCGGCGACTCATGCTTTCACGGGATCACCGAAGGGACGCTGGACTGGCCGGCGGGGCCCGTGATCCGGCCGACCGTCAAGGTCGACGGGTACCTGTCCGATGACGCCGCCCTCTCGCCCTGCGCCCGGGACGGCATGTACTCCAGCGCCGTCTTCCACGCCTACAACGGCACCACCCTCGTCGACTCGGAAACCTACAAGGCGGACGACGCCCAGGTCCCGCTCTCCTTCTCGCTGTCGGATCCGGCCGGGGTCGCCGCCATCGATCGCGTGGTCGTACAGGTGTGCCGGTTCAGCGGCTCGCCGATCGGGGTCAGTTACTGCGGCAAGGCCGCGGAATACAAGATGCCCTGAGTCTCCGGCCCGATGTCGCGAACGGATGCGCGTCGTGCCGCCGCGCACATCGAGATGGTGATGAAGGTCGTCATGAAGGGCCTCGGGACGGCTGGCGAACTATCCCGCTGAGCACGTCGTCCAAGGTGACCACGCCGAGCACCTGCCCCCTGTCGCCGGTCACGGCGGCGAGCTGGGCGCGGCGCTGACGCATGGTCGCCAGGACGTCCGCGAGCGTCGCCGTGCCGGCGATCAGCGGCAGGGCGCGGATCGGCAGCGGCTGACGGGATCCGTGCCCGTTGAGCGCGTCCAGGACGTGCAGGTAGCCCCGCAACTCGGCGGGGCTGTCCCCGTGCACGGGGAAGCGGGAGTGCCCGTGGCGGCCCGAGTATTCCTGCAGCCCGAGGCTGTCGATCGTGGCGGGGACGCTCACCACCTCGCCGATGGGCACCATGACCGTGACGACCGGCCGGGCGTGCAGCGCGAGTGTGGCGATCATCCGGTCCCGCTCGTCCTGCCGGAGCAGTTTGTGCCGGCGGGACTCCTCGATCAGCACCGGCAGCTCGGCCGAGGTGTAGACGGTGTGGATCTCGTCGGCCGGCGGGATCCGCAGCAGCCGGAGCGCCGCGCCCGCCATGGCCTGGATCAACGTGAGCAGCGGGCCGATCGCCCGGGCGAGGACGAACAACGCGGGCACCAGCCACAGCGCCGCCGTGTCCGGGCCGGACAGCGCGAGGTTCTTCGGCACCATCTCCCCGATGATCACGTGCGCCGACACCACCAGGAGCAGCGCCAGCGTGAAGGCGACCGGATGCACCATCTCCTCGGGCAGCCCCACGGCCGCGAACAGCGGCTCCACGGCCCGCGACACCACCGGTTCGCCGAACGCGCCGAGCATCAGCGAGGCCAGCGTCACGCCCAGCTGGGCCGCGGCGAGCATCGTGGGCACCGTGTTCATGGCGGCGAGCACCGCCTGCGCCCGGCGTGAACCCGCCCGCGCCAGCGGCTCGATCTGGGTGTGACGCGCCGAGATGAGGGCGAACTCGGCCCCCACGAAGAACCCGTTGACGGCCAGGAGCAGCACGAGGGCCAAGCCGTCGGCGATGGTCATGGCAGCTCCCGCCTCGGCGCGGTGAGGGTGACCTGCTCGATCCGCCGGCTACGCATGGCCTCCACCCGGAGCGTCCACCCGGCCACCTCCACCTCGTCGCCCGGATCGGGGATGCGGCCGAGCCGGGCCAGCACCAGCCCCGCGAGCGTCTCGTAGGGCCCCTCGGGCATGCGGAAGCCGGTACGTTCCTCGACCTCGTCCGCCCTCAGCACGGCCGGCACGCTCACCGAGGCGCCCGGCGCGAGCAGGGCGGCCGCGGGCTCGGCCGACTCCTCCTCCGGCAGGTCGTACTCGTCGGCGATGTCGCCGATCAGCTCCTCCACCAGGTCCTCCGCGGTGACGACGCCCGCGAAGCCGCCGTACTCGTCGATCACCACGGCCATCTCGACGCCCGCCGAGCGGAGCCGTTCCTGGACCACCTCCAGGCTCACCGACTCGGGCACCTGGACCGCCGGCCTGACGATCGTGGCCACCGGCGTCCGTTCCCGCTCCTTCTCCGGCACGGCGCACGCGCGCGGCACGCTCGCCACGCCGAGGATGTCGTCCAGTTCCGTACCGCACACGGGGATGCGCAGATGCCGGGTGCGGCGGGCCAGCCTGAGGAACTCGGCGACGCTGGTGGATCCGCCAATGGTCACGCAGTCCGTACGGGGGGTCATCGCCTCCGCCGCGATCTTGCCGCCGAAGCGCAGGGCTCGCTGGAGCATGGCGGCGGTGCTCGGCTGGAGCGCCCCCGCCTCCGCCGACAGCCGGACGAGCAGGCTCAGCTCCTCGGGGGAGCGGGCCGAGGCGAGCTCCTCCTGCGGCTCGGCCCCCACCCAGCGGACGATGCCGTTGGCCACCGCGTTGCACAGCTTGATCAGCGGCCCGAACGCGGCGGAGAACACGCGCTGCGGCGGCGTCGCTACCCTGGCCACGGCCATCGGCCTCGACAGGGCGGCGTTCTTGGGCACCAGCTCGCCCAGGACCATCTGCGCCACCGTCGAGATGACGATCGCCAGGACGACGGCGATGCCGGGAGCGGCGGGGACGCCGCCCAGAAGCGGCTCCAGCAGGCCGGCGATGGCGGGCTCGGACACGACGCCGAGCAGCAGCGACGTGACGGTGATGCCCAGCTGCGCCCCGGACAGGTGGAACGACAGCCGCCGCACCGCGGCCTCGATCCCCTGCGCGCCCCGGTCGCCGGACTCCGCCAGCTGGTGGACCCGTACGCGCTCGACGGTCACCAGGGAGAACTCCGCCGCGACGAAGATCCCGTTGGCCACGATCAAGGCCAGCGCCCCGAGCAGGAAGACCACATTCAGGATCACGGGGCGAAAGCTAGCACCGGCGAAGGACCGGCGGAAGCCAACGCGGCGGGAGGGCCGGCACCTGCGGAAGACGACGCGGTGAGAGGACCGGCACCGGTCGCGGGCCGGGGTGTCGCGGGCCGCGGAGGGCGACGCGGCGAGAGGACCGGCACCCGCGGGCGTCGTGGACGGGCGCCGTCCGGCGGGTGGCAAGCTTGGGGCGTGCGTGTGATGCTGCTGGGCCCGTTCGAGATGTGGGCCGACGACGGCCGGCCGATCGAGATCCCGGGCACGAGGTTGCGCGCGCTGGTGGCCAGGCTCGCGCTGGCGGCCGGTCGGGTCGTGCCGGTCGAGGTGCTCATCGCGGCCATCTGGGGCGATGAGCCGCCGACGGGCAGCGCCAACGCCCTGCAGGCACTGGTCTCCCGCACCCGCCGGTTGGCCGGCGCCGCGACGATCGAGTCGCTGCCGCCCGGCTACCGGCTGGCGATCGAGCCCGACGCGGTCGACGTCACGCGCTTCGAGAGGCTGGCGAGCGCCGGCGACCTCGCGGCGCTGCGTGCGGCCGAAAGCCTGTGGCGCGGGCCCGCGCTCGCGGATCTCGCCGACCTGCCGTTCGCCGCCCACGAGGCGGTACGCCTGAGCGAGCTGCGCCTGTCGGCCGCCGAAGAACGACTGGAGCTCGAACTCGCCGAAGGCACCGACGTTCTCGCCGAGCTGCGCCCCCTGGCCGCCGCCCACCCGTTGCGCGAGCGCCTGCAGGGCCTGCTGATGCGCGCGCTCTACGCGTCCGGTCGGCAGGCGGACGCGCTGGACGCCTATGAGCGGACCCGGCGCACGCTGGCCGACGAGCTGGGTGTCGACCCGTCGGTGGAGCTGGCCGAGGTCCACTTGGGCCTCCTCCGGCACGACCCTCGGCACCAGCCCCGGCGCCGGACCCGGCGTAGCAATCTGCGCGCTCAGGTGACCAGCTTCGTCGGCCGGGAGGAGGAGCTGGCGCAGCTGGCCAAGGCGCTGGAAGCCGGCCGTCTGGTCACCGTCGTCGGCCCGGGAGGCGCGGGCAAGACACGGCTGGCCACCGAGGTCGCCCAGCGCTCCGCCGAACTCGCCCCCGACGGCGTCTGGCTGGTCGAACTGGCGGCGGTGACCGAGCCGCTCGACGTCGCCCACGCGGTGCTCACGGCGATCGGCGCCAGAGACTCCGGCTGGTTCGAGCCCGCGCCCGCCAACGACACCCCGGCTCGCGACACCCCGGCTCGCGACACCCCGGCTCGCGGCACCCTGGCCCGCGGCACCCTGGCCCGCGACACCCCGGCCCGCGACACCCCGGCCCGCGACACCCCGGCCCGCGACGTCACAGCTCGCGACGTCACGGACCGGCTGGCCGAGGCGCTGGACCGGCTGTCCGAGGAGCTGGACGGGCGGCGGGTGCTGCTCGTCCTGGACAACTGCGAGCACGTCGTGGCGGCCGTCGCGCACCTGGCCGACCGGCTGCTCGGTGCCTGCCCCGACCTGCGCGTCCTGGCGACGAGCCGGGAGTCGATGGCCATCGGCGGGGAGAGCCTCTATCCCATCCCGCCCCTGGAGTGGCCGGCGGCCGCGGTCCGCGATCCGCGGTCCTACCCGGCCGTGCGGCTCTTCGTCGAGCGCGCGGCCCTGGTCCGCCCCGGCTTCGTGCTGAACGAGGACAACACCGGCACGGTCGTCGAGATCTGCGGACGGCTCGACGGGATGCCGCTGGCCATCGAGCTGGCCGCCGCGCGGATGCGCGCGTTGAGCGTCGAGCAGATCGCCGCCAAGCTGGACGACCGGTTCCGCCTGCTCAGCAGCGGTAGCCGCACGGCCCTGCCCCGGCATCAGACCTTGCAGGCGGTCGTCGACTGGAGCTGGGACCTGCTGTCCGGCCGCGAACGCGAGCTCGCGATGCTCCTGGCCGCCTTCCCCGGCGGCGCCACGCTGGACGCGCTCGAAGCGGTGAGCGGGCCGGACGCCGCCCCCGGCGCGCTCGAAGCGGTCGGCGGGCCGGATGTCGCCGACGTGCTGGACGTCCTCACCGCCCTGGTGGACAAGTCCCTGGTCGAGCCGTACGGCGAGCGCTACCGCATGCAGGAGACCGTCCGTTCGTACGGGATGGCGCGGCTGACCGAGGCCGGGCAGGACCGGGCCGTCCGCGACCGGCACGCCCGCCACTTCCTCCGGTTCGCCGAGACCGCCGACCCCGAGCTGCGCAAGGCGGACCAGCTCCGCTGGCTGGCGCGGCTGCGGGCCGAGGACGACAACCTCCTGGCCGCGCTGCGGCTCGCGGCCGAGGTGGGGGACGCGGAGCTGGGCGTACGGCTCCTCGCGGCCGTCTGGTGGTTCTGGTACCTGGAAGGCAGGTCCCTTGAAGGCATGCACTGGGCGCGCGGCGTCCTCGACCTGCCCGGCGAGGTGCCCGAAGCCCAGCGCCCGGTGCGGCTGGTGCTGGAGGCGTTCGCCCACCACGGGCTCGGCGCGGTCGAGGCGGCCCAGCAGGCGATGAACACCGGCCTGGAGCTGCGCGACCGGCTGGGCGACGAGGCGTCCGGGTGGGTTCTGCTGCTCTTCGCGCCCGTCTGGCTGGGCGACCCGGCGGGCGCCGCGCGTTCGGCCGATCGGCTGCTGCCGCGGCTCACCGGCTGGGAGCGCGCGACGACGCTGATGATGCGCTCGATCGTGGCGGAGTACGAGGGCGAGGTCGCCCGAGCCTTCGCCCTCCTGAAAGAGGCCCGTGCGGGGCTGGAGGTCCTCGGCGAACGCTGGGCCCTGTCTTCGGCGTTACGCGTACTGGCCGAGCACCACGCCCGCCGGGGCGACCTGAGCGCCTCGATCGACGCGCGGCTGGAGGCGCTCCGCCTGGCCGGGGAGCTCGGCATCCTCGAAGATCAGGCGGCCATCCTGGCCGGCCTGGCGATCATCCGCGCGCGGCTGGGGGAGATCGACCGGGCACAGAGCGACATGCGAGCGGCCTGGGACTTCGCGGAGCAGCTGCGCAAGCAGGAAGGCATCGAGTACATCCGGCTGGCGCGGGCCGAGGTCCTGCTCAGAAGCGGCGAGCGGGCGGCCGCCCGGCGCGAGCTCGACGCGGTGGAGGCCATGGCCCTCCACCCTCCGGTCCGGGCGTCGGCCGGCTGCTACCGGGCCATGGCCGCCCTGCTCGACGGCGACGCCGACGGCGCCCGGCCGCTGCTGGACACCGCGATCGAGCTGGCCGCCGACGCGGTGGACATGCCGACCCTGGCCGGCGCGGCACACCTGCGCGCCGCGCTCGCCCTGGCCGACGGCGACCCCACGCGCGCCGCTCACCTGCTCGGCCTGGCCACCGCGCTGCGGGGAACGACGGACCTGAGCGGCTTCGACAACCTCCTGCGACCCACCGAACGCGCCCGCGCCCTACTCGGCGAGGCGCTCTTCGCCACGGCCTACGACCGCGGTGCCGCACTCACACGTGACGCCGCGATCCAGGCCGTACGCGGCCACTAGCGCGATGTCCACGACCGTTCACCTCCCAGGGCGGCGCGGCCGCTGATCCGGGAGAAGCCGCGGTCGCCGCGATTGGTTGAGGTGTCATATATTCATTACAACCAGCGGAAAGTCGGGAGGATCAAGTGACGGCAGAGCCGGGGCCGCGCCGCTACGACTCCTTGCGCCGGGCGACGCAGGCGCGGGAGACGCGGGCCGAGATCGCCGGGGCCGCCCGCCGGCTCTTCGTCTCCCAAGGGTGGGCGGCGACGACCGTCCGCGACGTGGCGCGCGAGGCGGGAGTCTCGGTGCCGACGGTCTACGCGGCGTACGGGAACAAGGCCGGGCTGACCCAGGCCCTGGCGGACGCGGCCGACCTGTCGGCCGACGTATCCCAGCAGCTCGCGGAGCTTGAAGCCGCGGCATCCGACCCCCGGCGGCAGCTGGCGGCGATGGCCGCCTACGACCGGCGGCTGTTCGAGCGCGCGGGCGACGTCATCGCGCTGGTGCGCGAGGCCGGCCGCACCGAGCCCGAGCTGGCGGCCCTCTACCGTGACGCCCGCCGGCGGGGCGACGAGACCCGGGTCCAGGTGTTCTCCTCCTGGCCGGCCGGTGTGCTGCGGCACGGGCTGGACGTGCCGTCGGCCGTCGACGTCTATGCGGCCATGTGCACCATCGACGTCTACACCACGCTCACCACCGAACGCGGCTGGCCGCCCGATCGGATCCAGCGGTGGTGGAGCGAAGCCTTGGCCCGCGAGCTCCTGGCCTGAAGCGCCGGCTCGCGGAAGTCAGGAAAGACGACCGTCAGTAGCGATCGCCACGGGCTACGGGATGCGGCGGGCCGCGGCGGCCGTCCAGGTGCGCAGGTAGGACTCGGCGCCCGCGGCCATGTCCCGCACGATGTCCGGGCCTGCGATGATCCGCATGTCCTCGATCCAGTCGGGCACCAGGCCGTAGTTGGCGACGCCGTCCGTGTTGACGTCCCAGACCCGGTCGCCGGTACGCAGCCGGTCCAGGGACACGCTCCCGTCGAAGGACGTGAAGGGGTACGTGACCGGGTTCGCGGCGTTGCCGGCCCGGGGCGCGGGCAGCCGGCCCAGGCCGTTGGCGTCCAGGCCGTACCCGTAGCCGGGGATCTGATGGGCCTGCCTGAGCGGCTGGGTACGGCGCCACTCGGCGACGAAGTCCCGCGCGTCGTGCCCGTACTGCGTGATCATCCCGCCAAGGGCGTAGATCCGGTCGAAGTAGCTCGGGTCGGCCCAGCTGTGGGAGGAGATCACGCCCGGGTAGCCGGCCGCCTCAAGGATGGCGAGCGTACTGCCGGCGGCCTTCGCGCTCATGTGGTCGAGCTCCACCAGCATGCCCCGCCGGATCATCCCCTTGACCATGTACTCGCCCAGGGCGGTCAGCCCTCTGGTGTTGCAGTGCGGCGCCGGGGGATAGATCGGCAGCGAGACACCCGGTGGCAGCAGCCCGGCCAGCTGGTCGGGCAGGACTCCGCCGGGATCGATCGGATTGTCGTGCGCGGGCCCGGTGCAGGTGCGCGCCTGCCAGAAGGAGCCGGTGCTGAGCAGGTTGCCCAGGTTGACGATGGCGCCCTGGGTGCCGGAGTCGAAGCGTACGCCGCACAGGGCGTTGTCGTACTTGTGGCAGACGAACATGCTCCGTACGCCGAGCGCGTACATCTCCTCCAGCCCCCGGTCGATCTGCCCCTGGGTGCACTGCGGGATGCCGAGGATCTGGCGGCAGCCGAACGGCTCGGAGGTCTCGATCCCCAGAACGACGGCGAGCTTGCCCGCCTCGACCGTCCGCCTGGCCTCGGCCGGGTCGAGCACGATCCTGAACCAGCCCCGTCCGGGCCCGCCGTACTGGGCGTCGATGTAGTCCTGCAGCTCACGGGCCCGCTGCGCCTCCAGCCTGATCGTGGTCATCTCGTCGCAGGAGTTCTTCCTCAGCGGGTAGATCGCGCACAGCTGACGGTTGGCCACCAGGTCGTTGACCATGATCCGGAGTCCGCCGCGCCAGGCCCGCTCCACCCACGTGTAGTACGCCTGCTGGTGGGTCAGCGAGTCGTGCGCCGGCCAGTCGCGGAACGTGGGCCAGCCCACCGGGTCGTGGGTGCCGGTCGCTGAGCCGGTCCGGGTGAAGTTCTCGAACCAGGCCAGCTCGCCATGGGGATAGTGATCGGGGCAGTCCGCCAGGGCGCGGGAGATGCCGCCGGGGTCGAACGGCTTCCCGCACAGCAGCATGCCGCCGAACGCCTCGTAGGAGAACAGGTGGCTGTGCGCGTCGACGAACCCGCGCACATCGGAGGCCACCGCCGATCTGCTTTCCGCCGCGACCGCCGCTGACCTGCCCCCCGGTGGGGCCAGTAAGGCGGTCAGAAGAAGGAGGACGACGGCGATGGATCGGTGACGCATCACGGACACCTCACATGGCTGGGGGGCCTGACGCCAGCATCCGTCGACCGCGCGACTCCGACAAGGCCCAAACATGAGCGCATCTCATCACCGTCTCGATGCACTATGTCCGGTCTTTGCAGGTACGGCGTAGCTTGCTGTCGTTGGGCATAATCAAAGAGCTATTCGCTACGTGGAGGAGACGCCGCATGAGTGACGAGGCCCGGTGGATCGCAGGAATCGACTCCAGCACACCGAACCTCGCCCGGATGCACGATTACTTCATCGGGGGCAAGGACAACTTCGCCGTGGACCGGGAGGCGGCTGAGGCCGTGCTGGCCACCGCGCCGGAGGTCCGCGTCATGGCGCAGGAGCACCAGGCGTTCCAGGGGCGGGTGATCCGGTTTCTCGTGGAGCAGGGCATCACCCAGTTCATCAACCTGGGCTCGGGGCTCCCGAGCGAACCCAACACCCACGAGCTGGCCCGATCCCTCGCCCCCGAGGCTCGCATGGCCTACGTGGACAACGACCCGGTGGTGCTCGCGCACGCCCGCGCGATCCTGGCCCGGGGGGCCGGGACCGGCGTCGTCAAGGGCGACATCCTGCATCCCGCCGAGTTGCTGGCCGACCCCGACCTGCGGGCGGTCATCGACCTCGACCGGCCGGTGGCGGTGTTGCTGTTCGGCGTCCTGCAGTACATCCCGGACGGCCGCGAGCCCTACCGTCGCGTGGCCGAGTTGCGTGAGGCGTTGCCGACCGGCAGCCACGTCGTCATCACGCACGTCGTCTTCGACTCCCGCCCGGAGGTGGCGGAGCCGATCGTCGCCCTCTATCGGAGAATGCTGGGCCACGCCGAAGGCGGCGCCCGTACGCGCGAGACGGTGCTGCCCTTCTTCGACGGGCTGGAGCTGGTCGAACCCGGGCTGGTGTACGTCCGAGAGTGGCGGCCCGACAGCCCTTTTCTGACCGAGAGACCGGACAAGGCGTGGGTGATGGTCGGCGTCGGTCGCAAGGCCGGCCCCCCGGCAGGGGGCGCCCACCTCTAGCGATGGCACCGGCCGTCTGCCGTGCCGACGTCCGGCGCGCTACCGGTGCGCCGGACGGGACCGTAGTCGGCCGGCAACCGGCACCTGTGGGCGACACCGTCCCGGCCACCCTGACGACCAGGTCGAGCCGGGCTCCAGTGGCGTTCTCACAGGCGAACGTCGCAGCGCCTGCCGTGTGATGACAACGGCCATGATCAACCCATGGCAACAAGAAACCCCAGCTTCCGGCGGGTGCCGTGAGCTGGGGCTATGGCTCCTGCGTGCGCAGATCTGCCATGGAGCATGGTGGACGATACTGGGATTGAACCAGTGACCCCTTCCGTGTCAGGGAAGTGGGGCACGAGGCTTGGCCAGGCAAAATGCGTAATTCTGTAGGTCGTCGGCTCGGGTTGCTTCCCGGAGGTGCGGTTCCGGCAAGGTTGTTGCCGGTTTCCATCGCCGGTTAATCGCCAGCCGGTTGTGATGTCGAACGGTGGGAACCTAGTCGTGTTCGGATACGTCCTACGCCCGCTACCGGCACTGCGGCTGCGACCGCCGGGGTTTGTGCGGGCTACCTCCCGTAGCCCGCACCGCTTAGTCGAAGCAGTCGGACGGTAGATCGGACGTCGCTGGCAGAAGGCAGCTGGGCCGGACGCCATCGTCCGGGCCCGCGGTCTGCTCGCCCGCGGTCTCGGCCACCTGCGGCAGGCAGGGCCGGTGGAGGCTGACGAGCCGCGGGTTCGCCAGGATCGTGACGCGCTGCCGTCGTGCCTCCCCAGCCGGCCGGGCGCTGAGCTACGGCCGCAGGACGAGCTTCCCGGCGGCGTGACCGCTCGCGCTCAGCTCCTGCGCCTTCGCGGCGTCCTCCAGCGCAAGGCTCTGCGCGATGCGCACCGTGAGCTTGCCGTCGGCTGCGAGGCGGGCGTACTCGCCGAGGCGGGAACCGAACGGGGCGCCGGGGCCGGAGAAGGTGACGCCCAGTTCGGCGGCCTTCTGATCGGCGATGGTGATGATCCGGTCGGTGCCGCCGCGCAGGTCGATCGACATCTCAAGGTCGCCTGCCCCCGCGGCGTCGTACACGGCGTCGATGCCCTGCGGTGCGGCCTCGTGGACCCGGTCGGCGAGGCCGGCGCCGTAGGCGACCGGGATCGCGCCCAGCGAGCGCAGGTAGTCGTGGTTGCCGGGGGAGGCGGTGCCGATGACCGTGGCGCCGCGGGTGACCGCGAGCTGAACACCGACGGCGGCGGTCACACCCGCGGCTCCGTGCAGCAGGAGCGTGTCGCCTTCCCCGACGCCGAGGGCGTCGAGCACGCGGACCGAGGTCTCGACGGCGACGGGCAGTGCCGCGGCGAGGTCCCAGTCGAGGTCTGCGGGCTTCGGGCCGAAGTCGACGGCCAGCGCGTGCTCGGCGTACGCGCCGGTGAGGGTCCAGCCCAGGACCTCGTCACCCACCGCGACGCCGGTCACGCCTTCGCCGACCTCGTCGACGACGCCGGCCGCCTCCACGCCGGGGGTCACCGGGAACGGCGGCGCGATCTGCGGCCGCCACCCGTTGCGGATCTTGGAGTCGAGCGGGTTGACCCCTGCCGCCACGACCTTCAGCCGCACCTGCCCGGGTCCGGCGTGCGGCTCGTCGACCTCTTCGAGGCGGAGGACTTCCGGGCCGCCGAACTCGGTGTAGGTGATCGCCTTCATTTCCTGCTCCAGTGCTCGTCGCTTTAGGTGAAAGATCAACTTGGCCGGGACCGGCGGCGGTCGCACCGGCACTTCGACTGGTTCCGGCTCGGAGGCTCAGGAACCAGCCACGTTTGTGGGCGCGGTCCAGCCGGTGGATCGGATCCACTCGGCCAGGTCGAGGGTGGCCGGCTCGATCGCCCGCACCACCGCAAGATCCGACGGGTGTTCCGCAGCCTTCGCGAACTGACGGAACATCGCCCTGTCGAGGTCGCTGGGAAGCACGCTCAACGGGAGGGCCTCGTACCGTGCCGGGAGCCCGGCGCGCGCCCCGAACGCCGCGGCGATCTGAGGGCCCGTCAGCTCGTCGCCGACGAGCTCGACTGCTTCGCCGGGTGCCTTCGCGGTGTCGAGCAGGAGCGCGGCGGCGACCCGTCCGACGTCCCTGACCGAGATCATCTTCAGGGCGGCATCCTCCGGCAGCGGCAGCCTCAGCACGATCTCTCCGTGCTCCAGGATCGGTGCCATCTCCTCCATGAACGGGGTCGGGCGCACCATCGCGGCCCTGAGGCCGGACTTCCTCAGGTGCTCCTCGATCGAGTGCTTCGAGTCGTGGTTCGGCACACCCCGCTCCCGGTCCGCGCCGAAGACCGAGTTGAACACGACGTGCGGGACGCGTGCCGCGACCGCCGCGTCGACGAGCGCGGTGCCGATGCGGATCTCCGTCTCGACCTCTTCGAGGTTGTTCGCCTCCGGAGTCATGAAGTAGAACGCCTCGACCGCCGTCAGCGCGGCGGCCAGCGACGCCGGGTCGTCGGTCCGGATGGCCGCCAGCTCGACGCCGCGGGCGGCCAGCGCCTGAGCCCGGTCGGAGTGCGGGTTGCGGACCAGGGCCCGCACGGTGGCCTTGTGGTCCAGCAGCGCGTCGACCACCGCCCCGCCCTGTCGCCCCGTCGCGCCGAAGACTGCGATCGTGCCGGTCGTCTGTGCGGCGGTGGGGGAGGACGACTTGGGCGCGGCGTCCTCGAGCTTGATCTGTTGTGACATGTCTCCACGATGCGGTCTGCGGCACCCGGCGCACCACCGGTATCGCGCCAGGTTCTTCCGATAACCCGCCAGTGGCGGGTAGCCTCGATCGCGTGTCCGACCCCAGCTTCGAGCCGAGCTTCTGCACCGACGATGCGCCGTTGTCGGCGGCGCTGGCCCATGGCGCCGACGTGGCCGCGCACTTCCACGACTACGGCCAGCTCCGCTACGCCGCGCGTGGGGCCTTGGTCACAGCGACCCAGGTGGGCACCTGGGTGGCGCCGGCCAGTCGGATCATGTGGGTGCCGCCCTTCGCGGTGCACAGCAGCAAGGCGTACGGCGAGACGGACATCCGGGTGCTGTCGCTGCCCGTGACGCTGACCGGACAGCTGCCGGCCGAGCCGTCGGTCTTCGTGGCGAGCGCGTTGCTGCGCGAGGCCTATCTGGCGCTGATGAGCGAGGGCGAGCCGCTGGAGAGCCCCCGTGCGCGGCTGCTGATCGACGTCGTACTCGGCGAGCTCGCCCGCGCCGCACCGGAGCCGCTGCGCCTCCCGGAGCCGAACGACCGGCGTCTCAAGGCGGTCACCGACCTGCTCCACGTGGACCCGGCAAGCCCGGCGACCCTGGCCGAGCTGGGCCACCGCACCGGCGCCAGCGAACGCACCCTGAGCCGGCTGTTCGGCAGCGAGCTGTCGATGAGCTTCCACCAGTGGCGCACCCTGCTACGCACCCAGCGGGCGCTGATCGAGCTCAGCGACGGCGCCACGGTCACCGAAACGGCGATCCGGCTGGGCTGGTCGAACCCCAGCAGCTTCATCGACGCCTTCACCGAACTGGTCGGTCAGACACCCGGCCGCTATCGCTCGTCGGCTCGGCCCTCCCGCAGCTCCCACGGGTGAGAGGTTGGCGGGGTAGCCGTAGTTCCTGGCGGAACATCGGTGGTAGCCCAAAAGTGGGGGAGCCCGCGGTGGAAGGGTGACTCCCTCCGCCATCACCCAGAGCTCCTCGCCGGCATCGGCGGCCTCGGCCGGTGCGACGCTGAGCGACCTCATCGTCCAGTCGCTGACGCGGCACAGCTCGTCGGAGGCGTTCGTCGCGGGCGACCGGCGACTGACCTACGCCCAGGTGCGGGATCTGGTCTCGCAGTACATGGGTGCGCTCAGCCGGCGCGGCGTTGGCCTGGGGGTGGGCGTCACCATGCTCAGCCCGAACACGCCTGAGTCCTGGATCGTGCAGGCTGCGCCGTACCTCCTCGGAGGGCGCTTCACGGGGCTCCAGGCCCTGGCCTCGGTGCAGGACCAAATCGTGGTCTGCGAGGACGCAGAGGCAGCCGTGCTCGTGGTGTCGGCGCTCTCGAGGAGCACGGCCGGCAGGTCCTCGACCAGGTTGACTCGTTGCGCCATCTGCTGGTGGTGCCGACCGGCGGGGGCGAGCCCGAGGGCGAGTCCTACGCCGCACGAGCGCTCGATGCCGGGCCGGCCACCAAGTCCGACGTCGCGTGGCTGCAGTACACCGGCGGCACGACCGGTCGGCCCAAGGGCGTGATGCTGCCGCACCGGGCGATGGCGCAGATGGCGCTCTCGCACCTGGTGGACTTCGAGCAGCCGCACCTGCCGCGCTACCTGGCCACGGCGCCGCTCACCCACGCCACCGTGCTCAGCGTCCTTCCGACCCTGCTGCGCGGCGGGACGGTCGTCGTCGAGCAGGGCTTCGAGCCCGGCCGCTTCTTCGACGTGATCGAGGCGGAGCGCATCAACTGCTTCATGGGGATGCCGACGATGATCTACGCGCTGCTCGACCACGCCCGGCCGGAGCGCCGCGTCCCTCGATCCCGGTCTACCTCGCCGCCCTGGGCCCGAAGTCGGTCGAGGGCGCCGCGTCGTACGCCGACGGCTGGCTGCCGTTCCTCTACTCGCCCGAGGACGCCGCTCAGGTATGGGGCGACGCGCTCGCCGCCGGCGCGGCCGCGCGCTCCGCGGATCTCGCGCCGCTGGAGATCGTGGCCGGTGGCGTGGTGGCCATCGGAGAAGACGTGAAGGGCGTCCTCGACCTCGTCCGTCCGATGTTCGCCCATCGAGGCCTTCCGTGAATCGGGCGTGACCAACCTCCAGGTGACCCCTGTCGGTGACGACGCCACCGAGCTGGTGCGTCGCCTCAAGGAGTGGGTGGCCTGAACGGGCTCACCACCGGTCCAAAGTGCAGGAACTCCTTCACGGGGCGCGGTGGGTAGGCCTGAAGTCGGTGCCGATGGTGTAGGCGACGGGCGTGGCGCAGGCCGTCGCCGGTGGCTTCCGGCACGGCCGGTGTGAACTGGGCGACGGGCTCCGGCAGGTGTTCGGCGCGCAGCGCGGGATTCGCGGCGAAGCCACCCGTGAGGATTTCGCCGGATGCCCGACGGCCAGCACACGATTATTGACGTGCACATTCTGCTCGTCCGCAACGCCGAGTTGTTGCTCATCAGGCGCCGCGGAACCTACGGCGACGGCATGTGGCACCTTCCCTCCGGCAAACTCAACGCCGACGAGTCTTTGCCGGAACCTGCAGCTCGCGAGGGCAAGGAAGAGGTCGGCGTGTGCATCGACCCGGCCGACCTACATCACGTGCACACGCTTCACGTTGCTGGCTCCGGACCGGTGCCGCGGCTCGGCGTGTTCTTCGAGGCTCGTCGCTGGTCCGGTGAACCGTACAACCAGGAGCCTGATAAGTGCTCGGTCGTCGAGTGGTTCCCGCTCGACGACCTGCCCGACGAGGTGATTCCGTACCCGCTTGCCGGCATCCAGGACTATCTCGAAGGCCACACGTTCGGCCTTCTCGGATGGGCCGAAGAACGAAATCCGGCCTTGGCCTGAGGACCAGCAACGACCCACGACACCGTGCTCGGCTACCGGCTGATCCTCATCCCCGTCGGCCTCGCCGACGACCGGTCGCGGGCGTACTGGGCTGGAGTTTGGTTATAGCGCTGGCGAAACGAACGGATGAAGTGGCTGCTGTCGGCGAACTGCCAGCAGGCCGCGACCTCTGAGACAGGCTGGCCGGCGGTCAGAGCGCGGCGGGCCTCTTCCAGGCGACGGCGCCGGATGTAGGCGGCGACAGATTCGCCGGTGTCGGCAAACGCGCGGTTCAAGGTGCGTATGGAGACGTGCAGTTGACGGGCGAGCAGGCTGGGTGTCAGTTCGGGGTGGGTGAGCCACTGATCGGCGAGTGCGCGGGCAGCCGTGGCCAGCGCGGGGGCCAGGGTGGGTTCGGTGTCGTCGACGTAGTGGTACACCACGCCGCGGGTCAGCTCGATCAGTGCGTTTCTGGCTGCTTCGATGCCGTGGTCGGCGAGTTCGTCGATCGTGTCGTGGAGCAGGCTGGCGTGGGCCAGCAGGAGGCGTACTTCGGGTGTGACGGCCGTGCCGCTGACCGGCCTGTCGCCCGCGTGGCTGCCGATGGCCCCGGCGGGCAGCGCGATGGTGGCGCCGGCGGTCTGCGGGCTCATCTCGAAACCGGTCAGACCGGCGGAGCGCTGGACCATGAACCGCCCTCCCGGCAGGGCGAGTCGGCTGCCGGAGTGCTGCAGGATCCAGGAACCCCGGTGCACGACGTACAGTCGCAGCTCGTCCGCCGCGTGCTGCGTGGTGCCTGATCGCACCCTGATCGCGGTGCGGAAGTCGGTGAGGACTGCGTCCCGTACCCGGGCCTCCCGGGTCTGTACACGGGCGCCGAGCTCCGTGTCGGCGGCGTATTCCGGCGGTCGGTCGCAGCTGTTGATGTGATCATCAAGTTCCGGACTCCCGCTCATATCACCATTGTGGCCCGCATGTTCCACCACATGGCTCCCAGATCCAATCGGAGGCACCGGCACGCCACTTACGTTGGCAGATACCAAGGCCCCGCGGCAATCGGCCCCGTCACCCGGAACGAGCAGGATTCTCTGAGGAGCAGCCCATGACCAGTGCCCGGCAATCCATGCCGCCCGACGGTGCGACGCCCCTGCTGGTGACCGGTTTCGACGCTGCGCGGCGGATGCTGTCCGAACGGCGAACGTCGAAAATCCTTGACGCGGAAGCGAGGGGACTCTCACCGGAACTGGGTGACGCGATGCTGCGCATGATCCTCTTCCTTGATCCGCCGAGCCACACCCGCCTGCGCCGTCTGGTCTCGGCCGTCTTCTCCGCCGCGCGCATCGAGGCGTTGCGCCCGCGCATCGAGCGCGTCGCGGCCGACCTGCTGGACGCGATGGACCGTCTCGAGACGCTGGACCTGATCGAGGCGTACGCGTGGCCGCTGCCGATGCAGGTCATCTGTGACCTGCTCGGCGTCCCGACCGACAGCCGCGAGGAGTTCCGCACGTGGACCGCCATCGTGGCCGGCGGCGCGGCCCGGGAACACGAGCAGCCCATCCAGCTGACCCGGTTGCTCGGCGTCATCCGAGGAATGATCGCCGACCAGCGCGCACACCCAGGCGATGGCCTGCTCAGTGACCTGATCGCGGTTCGTGAGGAGCAGGATCGGTTGTCCGACGGCGAACTCACCTCGATGGTCTTCGCACTCCTGGTCGGCGGGCACGAAACCACCGCCGGCCTGATCGGCAACGGCATATTCCGGCTGCTCGAGGACCGCGAGCGATGGAATCGGCTGCGGGCCGAGCCCGGGCTGCTGCCCACCGCGATCGAGGAGTTCATACGGTTCGACTCCCCACTGGCCACGACCACCTACCGTGCCGCCGTCGAGACGTTCGAGTTCGTCGGCCAGACCGTCGCGGCCGGCACACCCATCGACATCAGCCTGGCGCAGGCCAACCGCGACCAGAGCCGTTTCCCCGAGGCAGACCGGCTGCAGCTGGACCGGGTCGAGAATCCGCATCTCGGTTTCGGCCACGGCATCCACTACTGCCTGGGCGCGCCCCTGGCCCGGTTGGAGGCCCAGGTCGCGTTCGCCGCCCTGATGAACCGGTACCCCGACCTCGACCTCGCCGTTCCGGCCGGCGAGCTGACCTGGCGTTCCGACTTCATGCATGCCCTGTCCAGCCTTCCCGTCCGGCCCCGAGGCGCCCCAGCCACATCATGAGTGACGACCGGCTGGACCCGCTCGTCGCCGTCCCGGCGGCGGCCCCCGCGCCGGCGATCCGGTCACAACTTGAAACCGAGGCCGTCGAGGAAGAACCGCTCGGTGGTGGCCAGGTCCGTGGTGCCGAGGACGACGTGACCGAGCTTGCGTGGTCGGACCGGGCCGGTCCGGCGGACACCCGGGGCGCGGGTGTTGACCCGTTCCCGCCGCCCAGGGCCGTTGTAGGGCGTCGCGGGAACGGTGGGCTGGTCGATCCGCGGCGTGACGGCGACGGTCGCCCGGACCCCGGTGGCGGGTTCGACCGCGGTCACGCTGACCGACGTCCGGGCCGCGTCGATGCCCAGCCGGGTGAGCCGCTCGGTCACCCGGCGCAGATCGTCGTGGTCGTCGGCCCCGATGGTGAGCTGCACCAACCGTCGGACCGGGGTCCGGACCAGCCGCAGCTGTTCCCCGCCGTCGAGGGTGTGGAACGCGCGCTCGGTGGAGTCGGCCGGGTCGACCGGGGTGAGTCCGAAGTCGGTGTAGTACCGGGCCGTTTCGTCGAGGTTCGGCACGCCGACGACGACCGAGGACAACCGGTGCAGTGCCATGTCAGGCCTCTTCCTCTCAGGTCCCGGGTGCGGCCGTCCTGCACGGTCTCGCCGTCGATGGCGCACCCGAGCCCAAGGTCGTCGCGGTCCGGCACGGTCTCGGGGGTGACCAGCCACGGGCGGACCGGGGCGAAGCCAGGGAACGACTTGCCGAGGCTGAACTGCGGCGCGGGCCCGGCCAGCTGCGAGACCCGCTCGGAGAGGTCCTGGCCGATGGTCAGCCCGGCGATGTGGTCCCAGGCTTCGTTCTCGGCGACCCGGGAGCGGAAGCCGGCCCAGTTCTCGTAGATCGAGGGCAGGTCGGGCCCGAACTTGCCGTCCGACACCTGCTCGACATCGAACTCCGGGACGTGCGGCACTACCGCTGAGCCACGGGCCGGGACCAGGGTGACAGGCTGTCGACGAGCCCCTCGAGATCCCGCTCGCCCTCACGGGTCTGCACGCCCGCTGCCAGCTGCTTCCGGGCGACCTCGACCATGTCCTCGGTGAACAGTGAGTACAGGGAGGCGTTTTCGACGGCGTAGGCCTCGTCGGGGGCGGGCGGGGTCGCGGCTCGGACGGTGGCCTTGATCGCGGCGACGACTTCGGGGCGCACTCCCGCCACCCGGCGGGCCAGGGTGTCGACGAAGGCGTCGATCTCGTCGGCGGGCAGGGCCCGGTTCACCAGGCCGTAGCGCTCGGCCACTTCGGCGCCGACGAGTTGGCCACCGATGAGCAGTTCCAGGGCGCGGGCCGGGCCGAGCAGGCGGGTCATGTTCACCGTGCCACCGCCGCCGGGAAGGATCGCGAGGGTGGATTCGGGCTGGGCCTGACCGGATTTGCCGATCGCGGCGAACCGCATGTCGAGGGACATCAGGAACTCGTTGCCGGCGCCACGGGCGAAACCGGCCACCTTGCCGATGGTGACCTGCGGGAGGTCGCGGATCTCCAGGCTCAAGGCCTGCAGGATGTTCAGGCCGTCAGGGAGCACGGCCCCCGGTGCGGCGTCGATCGCGGCCTGGGTCGCGGCGGGCAGGGCCTCCGGGTCGGTGACGTAGGCCATGTCACCGTGAGCGCTGAAGAACTCCGGATCGGCGCTCTGGAACACGATCACCCGGACGTCCGCGTCGGTGCGCACCTGATGCACGAACCCACGCAATGACGGCAGCAGCACGCCGTCCATCAGATTGAGGGGCGGGTGGTCGAGCGACACGGTGGCCACACCGTCCGCAACGCTGATCTTGAGGCCTGCCCAGCTGTGGTAGTCCATGGTGACTCCTTCTCGATGATGCCGGATGTGCGTCCCGGCTCCCAAGACCATATGTAGCAACCGGTGAGGCGAACCATGCCCGAACGGCTCAGATGATTGATTCTCTGTCTCATCTGCGTCTGATCCAGGTGTAAGGTCACCTTGTGGATCCACTGACCGACGCCTTGGCGATCTCGGGCGTCAAAGGCGCGCTGAGCACCCGCGTCGAGGCGGGCGGCCGATGGGCGGTCGCCCTGGACGACTATCCCGGGGCGGCCCTGCACGCCGTGACCGCCGGCGGTGCCTGGCTCACGGTCGCCGGCCGCGAACCGGTGGAACTGGCGGCCGGTGACGTGGTTCTGCTGCCTGCCGGCACCCCGCACGGCCTCACCGACGACCCCGCGGACACGCGCGGTCGGTGCGAGCACGTGGCCGCTCGCGGGCGCGGTACCGGTGAAGTGATCAGCCTCGGGTCGCAGCCCGCGACCACACGGATCGTCACCATTCACTACGACTGCGACCCGGCCGCGCTCACTCAGATCCTGACCCTGCTACCCGGTCTCGTGCACGTGCGGGCCGAGGCGGGGACGCCGGGGCTGACCGATACGGTGCGCATGCTCGCCCGGGAAGTCGCCCATCCGCAGCTCGCCACGCCTGCTGTGCTGAAGAGCCTTGTCGACATCGTGCTCGTGCAGATGCTGCGCGCCTGGCTCGCGGTGAATCCCCCCGAGTGCTTCGGCACCTGGCTGGGTGCGCTCTACGACCCTGTCATCGGCAAGGCACTCCGGCATCTGCACGCGAATCCGGCCATTCCCTGGACGACCTCGATGCTCGCAGAAGCCATCTCGGTCTCCCGTGCGACCCTCGCCCGCCGGTTTCCGGCCGCGACGGGACACACCCCAGCGGCGTATCTGGCGAACTGGCGCATGGATCTGGCCGCCGTGCAGTTGCGCGACAGCCATGACTCCCTCGAGACGATCGCCGAGGCGGTCGGCTACGGGTCGGTGCCGGCGTTCACCCGCGCCTTCACCCGGGCCCACGGACGCACGCCCGGGCGCTACCGCAGTGAGACACGCAGCCACAGCGGTACGGCCTTCCGGTTGGAGACGCCCGCCCCGTCGAGCCTGACGATCGGTTAGGAGGGAGATTCCGTTCCGGCCACCAGACCGGTCTGGTAGGCGATGACAACGAGGTGTGCGCGGTCGCGTGCGTCCAGTTTGGACATGGCGCGCTGCACGTGGGCGCGGACGGTGAAGGGGCTGAGGTACATCCGATCGGCGATCTCCACATTGGACAGACCGGTCGCGACGAGAGCGACCATCTCGCGTTCGCGCGGGGTGAGTGCGGCGAGTCGTTCGGGATGGCGTGGTGGCGAGTCGGACGGGGTGGCGAGGAAACGGGCCACCAGGGAGCGGGTCGCCGCCGGGGACAGGAGGGTGTCGCCGTTGGCGATCGTGCGCACGGCGTCGAGCAGGCCTTGCGCCTCGATCCCCTTGCCGATGAAGCCGCTGGCCCCGGCGCGCAGGGCTTGGGCGATGTACTCGTCGGTCTCGTAGGTGGTGAGGATCAGGACGCGGGTGGCACGCAGATCCGGATCGGCGCAGATCTCCGCGGTGGCGGCGAGGCCGTCGGTGCCGGGCATCCGGATGTCCGTGATCACCACGTCCGGGCGCAGCTTGCGGGCCAGGGCCACCGCCTCCCTGCCGTCGCCCGCCTCGCCGACCACGGCGATGTCGTCGGCGCTGTCGAGGAGAGTCCGGAAAGCGCCGCGCAGCAACGCCTGGTCGTCGGCGAGGAGGACCCGGAGCGGCGCAGCGTCATCCCTGGCCGCTTCGCCGGTGTTCGGTCCGTCGCCTGGTGTGTCGTGGATCATCGGCCCTCGCCATCGGTCGCTCCGTCAGATCTCCGCGCTGTCTTACTGGCGGTGGGAAGGGGCAGGCGGGTGGAGACGCGGAAACCCCCTTCGGGACGCGCACCGGCGACGAGGGTTCCGCCGACCGCGGCCGCCCGTTCACGCATCCCGATCAGACCGTAGCCGGGCGGGCGCTCTTGAGCCTTGCGGGCACCGCCGCCGTCGTCGGTGACCGTGATGGTCACGTGGTCGCGGTCCCAGACCAGGCGCACCTCGGCGCCACCGGTGGCGGCGTGCTTGGTCACGTTGGTCAGGGCCTCTTGGATGACGCGGTAGGCGGTGAGGTCGATCGCCGGCGGTAGTGGTCTGGCCGTTCCGTCCTCGTGCATCGACACCGCCAGGCCCGCGCGGCGGAAGGTGCTCAGCAGCTCGGGGACCTGCGACAGCCCGGGTGCCGGCTCGGTGAGTGCGGAGGTGTCGGCGGTGTCTTCGGGCTGGCGCAGCAGGCCGACCGTGGCCCGCAGTTCGTCGAGGGCGTGGCGAGTGGTCCCGACCAGTTCGTCCAGGCTCGTGCGGGCCTGCTCCGGGCGGGTCGCGAACAGGTGGGCGGCGACGGTGGCCTGCGCGTTGGCCAGGGTGATCTGGTGTGCCACCAGGTCGTGCAGCTCGCGGGCGATGCGAAGCCGTTCCCCGGCGACCCTCCGGCGTGCCTCCTCGTCCCGGCTTTCCTCGGCCCGGCGTGCCCGCTCCTCCATGATCGTCAGGTAGGCCCGCCGGTGCCGCGTCGAGCGACCGAACACGGCAGCCACGAGTGGTGTCGCGGCCACGGTCGCCAGCCTGCTGGTGTCCGCCCACGAGAAGTCCGTTTCGAAGAACGGGGGGACGGCGACCAGCAGCGCCGCCGCTGGAAGCAGGGCCGCGAGCGCCACTCGCCGTTCGGCGCGGACGGCGAGCGAGTAGGCGCTGATGGCGGTGGGGGCCACCATGAGCGGGCTCGACAGCAGGCCCATCGGCGCGACGAGCATGCCGCACACGGTCGTGGCGATCACGGTGGCCACGGGCGCGCGGTGCCGCGCCGGGAGCAACCCGGACGACACCGCGGCGAGGAGGTAGGCCGTCAACGGCGGCGGTGTCACCGTGTCGTCCACCCGCAGCGCACCACCGAGCAGGCAGAGCGCGAACGCCACCGCGACGACCGCTCCGTTCCGCCACCACGGCCCGGCCGGAGGTGCGAGCGAACTACGCCTGTCCGTCATCGATGTCCATCAACCGCGTCACATGCTCAGCCTATGGTTTGTTCAGTGAAGTTGATGTTGGACGTCGCCGACTTCGGGCTCCCGCTGGAATTCGACGCGCACGACCGCGGCGGGCTTGATGATGCCGGCCGGGTTCGGCGGTGTGTGTCCGCCATCGGTGGTGAAGTAGGCGATCCGGCCGTGGTCACCGTTCTGACGGCCCCATGCGGCACTGGAGGGTCCGAGGAACCGGTGGTCGATCGGCTCACCGATGATCAGTTCGCTTTCCGTCGCCGCGATCGCTGGATCGAGGGGGACGCGCCACAGGGTGTTGTCGATGTGGGTCGTGATGTACGCGACGCCGGCGTTCTCGTCCACGCAGAAGTCGTCGACCGCGTGAATGCCCTTCGTCACCACCTCTGGCTCGCCGGCCGGCTGGTGGGTCGCCGGGTCGACGGCCACGCGAACGAAGATCTGCTCCCACGAACCGGTGTAGTACACGTAGCCGGACTTCTCGGCGACACGGACGACGCCGTGTCCAACGACGCGTTTCGATGGCGCGGATCGCTCCGGCAGATGGGTGGTAGGTGCGTTCAGCTGTTCGCGTCCAGGTACCGCCGCGCAACACGTTCGAGTGCTTGGGCAGCGGCACCCGAAGCACGGCCGGCAGCCGTGGCCAGTGAGATGGGCCAGTCCAGGTCGGCGCCAGTGACACGCACCATGGCCAGCTCCTCGTCGGGAACCGGGACCACGCGCGGGAGCAGGGCGACACCGAGGCCGTGGCGGACGAAGTCGGTGCCGGCGGTGATGTCGGCGATCTCGATCGTGACGTGGCGGTCGAGCCCGGCGGCGGCGAACGCTTGATCGGTCACCGCGCGGTTGCCGTAGCCGAGCGGAAAGTCGACAAAGGACTCGTCGGCCAGTTCCGAGATCGCCACGTCCCTTCGTGCCGCGAGCGCGTGATCCCGCCGGACGACCAGATCCAACGGGACAGATGTGAGCTCCCGCACGCGCACGCCGACCGGCGGCCGGCCGGGAAGGGAAATGAAGGCCAGGTCGAGCCGGCCCTCCGTCAGCTCGGTCACGAGTCCCGTGGATCCGGTGCCCACGATCGCCAGTTGTAGGACATCTCGGGGTATTCACGGTGGAACTGGCCCAGCACGGCGGGCAGATCGATCATTCCCAATGAACTCATGGTGCCGACGCGCAACGTGCCGCGAATGCCACCGATGACCTCGTGCACGGTGTCTCGGGCAGCGCGGGCGGCGTCCAGTGTCGCCCGCGCCTTCGGCAGCAGTTGCCGGCCGGCATCGGTCAACGCGATCTGGCGGCCGGTGCGCAGCAGCAAGGGAGCCCCCAGTTCCCGTTCCAGGGATGCGATCGTCGCGGACACGGCGGACTGGACGACGTGCAACCGGGCTGCGGCGCGGGTGAAGCCGGACTCTTCTACGACGGCGACGAAGCACGCCAGTTGACGCAACTCCACGCGTCGATCATCGCATCGATCGGTGGGATCCGGCACGCGTGTAGTGCGTTCGCACCAGGAACGGGCCGGACCGGTCCGCACGCACCAGGCGAAGACGGTCTCGGCAAACGATGTGTGGCACCGCGGTGCGCGACAAGGTTGGTGGCGGAATCGTCCGGCACCGGCTCGGACGGCAAAGCGGCAGGAAGAAGTTCGATGAACCCCGGAGACAGCACCGACGCGATTCGGCTGACGGCCGTTCGCAAGCTCTATGGGAGGCGCGACAACCAGGTGGTTGCGCTGGAGGAAGTGACGACGCGGTTCGGCCGGGGAACGTTCACGGCGATCATGGGGCCGTCGGGTTCGGGCAAGAGCACCCTGTTGCAGTGCGCGGCCGGGCTCGATCAGCCGACGTCCGGTTCGGTGCTGCTCGAGGAGCACGAGCTCAGCGAGCTGACCGAGACCGAGTTGACCAAGCTGCGGCGGGACCGGATCGGGTTCGTCTCCACGCGTTCAACCTGCTTCCGGTGCTGACCGTGCGGCAGAACGTGACGTTGCCGTTGCGGCTCGCCGGCCGCAAACCCGACCGGGACCGGGTTGCGCGGATCCTCGACCAGGTCGGCCTCGCCCAGCGGAGCAACCACCGTCCGGCGGAGCTGTCCGGTGGGCAGCAGCAACGGGTCGCCATCGCCAGGGCGTTGATCAGCGACCCCGCCGCCATCTTCGCCGACGAGCCGACCGGCGCCCTGGACACCAGGACCGCGCGGGACATTCTCAGCTTGCTGCGGCACTCGTCGCGGGCGGCCGGTCAGACGATCGTGATGGTGACCCACGATCCGGTCGCGGCGTCGTACGCCGATCGTGTCCTGTTCCTCGCCGACGGGCGGCTGGCCGGTGAGCTGCACTCGCCGACCGCCGAATCCGTGGCCGACCGGATGACCCGCCTGGGCGCCTTCGCCGACGAAGGCCCTCGCCCGCGGCCGGTGGCGAACCGAGGAGGGCAGCGCTGATGCTGCAGCTCGCACTGCGCACCCTGCGGTTCCGCGCGGGCCTGTTCGTGGCGGCCTTTCTCGCCGTGTTCTTCGCGGCGGCCCGATCGCGATCGGGGACGAGCACGCCAAGACGCTGGGAGTCGACGTCGGCGGCACCATCACGCTGCGGATGGGCGACAACACCACCCTCGACGTGCGGGTGGCGGCCCTGTTCTCCGCGCCGGACGGCTACGACACCCTGTTGCTTCCCTCCGACACCCTGGCCGCTCACACCACCGAGGAACACGCGACGCGGATCCTGGTCAAAGCCGACGAGGGCACCGACCCTGGACAATTGACCGCGGACCTGACCGAGGTGACCTCTGCCGAGGACGGCCTGACGGTGACCGGTCACGACGTCCTGCTCCGGGAGTTCGACGAGCAGAAGACGACCGCCAACTTCGCGATGTACCTCATGGTGGTCATGATCGCGGGGTACGCGGCGATCACGGTGATCAACACGCTGGTGTCGAGCATGACGGCGAGGCGGCGGGAGTTCGGGCTGCAGCGGCTCGCGGGCTCGACGCGTGGCCAGGTGTTGCGGATGGCCGGCTTGGAGGCGGCGATCCTGGCCTTCGGCGGCATCGCGCTGGGCACCGTTGCCGTGCTCGGGATCCTGGTACCGGTCAGCCTCAAGCGCCTCGGGTCGGTGCTGCCCGCCGGATCCCCGTGGATCTACGTGTCGACGGCCGCGCTGACCGTCCTGCTGACCCTCGGAGCGACGCTTCTGCCCGCCTGGCGGGCCACGCGTGGCCGACCGGCCGAGGCGGCGCTCGCCGTCGAGTAGCCCGGCAGATTCCTCACCTCACTTTCCCGTCACAGAAAGGATTCCCATGACCACAACCCTGGCTCCTCCGGTGCGGGCCGGGAAGGCCGCGGTCGGGGCTCTCGGCATGCTGGCCCTCGCCAGCGGTGCCCTGGAGTCGGTCGTGCAGCCAACGCTCCCGCTCCTGCAACGCGAACTGGACATGGGGCCCGCCGGAGGGGCACTGCTCAGCATTCTGCTCCCGATCACCGGCGCGCTCGTCACGCCGTTGGCGGGCCGGTTCGGCGATCGCTACGGCGGAAAACGAGTCTTGATCCGGCTGATGATCGTGGTGTGCGTCGGCGGCATGGTGTCTGCACTCGCGCCGGGTCTGCCCGTGCTGCTGGCCGGCCAGGTCCTGCAGGGCGCGATGGTCGGCGCGCTGCCCCTGTCGTTCATCGTCGTGCGCAAGCACCTGTCCGCGGGAGAGTCGAAGGTGGCCATCGGGGTGGTCAGCGGGCTGTTCGTGGGTGGCGGGATGCTGGGCATGCTGGTGGCCGGGCCCGTGGCGGAACAGCTGTCCCGGCACTGGATGTTCGCGCTGCCGACGATCGCCGTCATCGTGGCCACCCTTCTCGTGAACCGGCTGGTGCCAACGGATTCGGCGGAGGAGTCGGACGACGCCGGGGTCGACTGGCCCGGGCTGGTCCTGCTGAGCGGGGTGGTGATTACGCTCATGCTGACGATCAACTTCGCTCTCGACCTGGCTTCGCAGCCGCTCGTGCTTTGCGGCCTCGTCGTGCTTCTCGCCGCACTGGTGGCCGGCTGGATCGCCGTCGAGCGGTGCGCGGCCTCGCCGATGATCGATCTGCGCCTGCTGGCCCGGCCCATGATGTGGAAGTCGAGCGTGCTGACGTTCACGATCTGCGTCGGTACCTCGATGGCGATCTTCCTCGTCACGCAGCTGTGGAGCGCGTCCGGTGCCGGGTACGGCTTCGGGGCCGGCGCCACCGAGATCGGCCTCTTCCTGTTGCCCAGCACCGTGGTCGCGACGCTGGCCGGACCGCTGGGTGGGAACTGGGAGCGGCGTTCCGGCTCACGTTCGGTGGCCACCGCCGGGGTTGTCATCATGACTGTCGCCCTGATCGCCATGTCAGTCGTGCACTCCGAGGCGTGGTACCTCGTCGTCGGCAAGGCACTGGTCGCACTGGCCAACGGCCTGGTCGTCACCGCGATGACGACCGGCATCGCCACCTCCGTCGCGGCGAACGAGACCGGCGTCGCCACCAGCCTGATCCTGGTGACCCGCGTGCTCGGGATGGCCTCGGGCGGGATGTTCGGTGGCGTGCTGCTCGCCGCCGGGACCCCGTCCGGGTCGGACGTCGCGGCCGAATCGTCGTACATCACCGGATTCGTCATCGCCGGCGTCGTCACGGCGCTGGCCCTGTTCGTCACCCGCACCATGCACAAGGGAGTCAAGGCATGACCAGCACTGCTCACCCGATGGGTACCAGGCCGAAGGGCACGATCTTGATATCCGGGGCCAGCATCGCCGGTCCCACGCTCGCGTATTGGCTGACCCGCCACGGGTACGCGGTCACGGTGGTGGAGCGGGCGGCCGCGGTTCGCAGCGGTGGTTATCCCATCGACGTGCGCGGCACCGCGCTGGAGGTCGTCCGGAGGATGGGGATCCTGCCACGACTGCGGGACGCGCACATCGATCTGCGCCGGCTGACCTTTCTCGACGGGAACGACAGTGAGGTGGCCTCGGTTCACCCGCACGCGGTCACCGGCGGTGCCGAGGGACGGGACTTGGAGGTGCGGCGCGGGGATCTGACCGACGCGCTTTACTCGGCGGTCTGCGACGACGTGGAGTTCCGGTTCAACGACTCCATCGACACCCTGGTCCAGTCCGATGACGGGGTCGACGTCACCTTCCGCGGCGGCGGCCAACGCACGTTCGACCTGGTGTTCGGCGCGGACGGTACGCACTCACGTACCAGGGAGCTCGTGTTCGGCTCCGAAGCGCAGTTCCACCGGTACCTCGGCTACTGCTTCGCCGTTTTCCCCATGCGCAACACCTTCGGGCTATCCCACGAGACCGTCATGTGGAACACGCCGGGTAGGGCCGCGGCTCTCTACGCCGTGGGGGAGGACGACGAGGTGCACGCCTTCCTGAACTTCGCCCAGCCGGAACCGCCGTTCGACGTGTTCGCGAACCGGGAGGCCCAGCGGGAACTCGTCGCCTCGGTCTTCGCCGACGCGGGATGGGAGGTCCCCGCGATGCTGGCCGCCATGCACGAGGCGGACGACGTGTTCTTCGACGGTGTCAGCCAGATCCGCATGCCCCGCTGGCACAGCGGCAGGGTCGCGCTGGCGGGTGACGCCGCGTACGCGCCCTCGTTCCTCACCGGACAGGGTTCCAGCCTCGCGCTCGTCGGCGCGTACATGCTCGCCGGTTCCTTGGCAGGCCGGGACCACACCGCCGGGTTTGCCGCCTACGAAGACAGCACGCGTGAGTTCGTGGCCGTGAACCAGGGGCTGGTCGGCGAGGGCGGCGCCACGCTCTTCCCGACCACCGCCCAGGCTTTGGACCAGCGCAACGACAGGCTGCGCAAGCTCGGCACCATGCCCGCCGCCGAGCCGCGACCGGCCCATTCGGCCCTCACCCTGCCCGACTTCATGCCCATGAGGCCCGCGGCCGGCAGGAGGTACTGATCGACGACCGCCTGCCCGGCGGGCCGTCGTCGACGCCGCGCACGCGGATCCGCCAAGGAATCGCGCGGTGCGCAACGAGTCACCTGAGGTGCGCTCGACCGGCTCTCGCTGTTGAGCACGGCGGGGTGTCCGGCGCCCGCCGGCCTCGTGCAGCGCGCTCAGCTGCGGCCGAGTGACTCGTCGTCCAGGTCGTCCAGCGCGGACAGGGAGATGCCCCGGGTCTCTTCGGCGGCCAGCACCGCGACCGTCGAGATCACGGCGGCACCGGCCAGGTAGACCGCGATCGGGACCGCGGAACCGTAGGCCTTGAGCAGGCTGGCGGTGATGAACGGGGCGAGGGACCCGGCGAAGATCGACGTCGTCTGGTAGGCGAGGGAGACGCCGGCGTAGCGCATCCGCGTCGGGAACAGCTCGGCCATCATCGCCGGCTGGGGTGCGTACATCAGTCCGTGCACGACCACGCCGAGGACGAGCGCCAGCACGATCAGTCCCGGGTTCCCGGTGTCCATCAACGGGAATCCCGCGAAGCCCCAGCCGATCATCAGGACCGAGCCGGTGAGGTAGACCGGGCGACGCCCGAACCGGTCCGCGAGGTGGCCGAACCACGGCACGATCGCCAGGTGCACGACGTGGGCGACCACCAGGAGCAGCAGGATGTCGGTGGTGCTGCTGCCCACGCGCAGCGCCAGGTAGGTGATCGAGAAGGTCACCACGACCTGGTAGAGGATGTTCTCGGCGACCCGCGCCCCCATCGAGATCAGCACGCCGCGCGGGTAGCGCCTCAGGACCTCGATGACGGACGAGCGCTCCGACTCGCGCTCCTTCGCCCGCTTCAACGAATCGAGGAAGATCGGCGCTTCCTCCACCTGGGACCGGATGTAGTAGCCGATCAGTACGACGATCGCCGATGCCCAGAACGCCGTCCGCCAGCCCCATGCGGCGAACGCGCTCTCGGTGAGGGAGAACGACAAGGTCAGCAGGACAATCGTGGCGAGCAGGTTGCCGAGCGGCAGGCCGGCTTGGGGCCAGCTTGACCAGTAGGCGCGCCGGGCGTCCGGGCTGTGCTCGCCGACGAGCAGGACCGCGCCGCCCCATTCGCCGCCGACCGCGAAGCCTTGCACGAAGCGCAACACCACCAGGATCGTCGGCGCCCAGAAGCCGATGCTCGAGTAGGTGGGCACACAGCCGATCAGGAAGGTGGCGGCGCCGACCAGCAGCAGGCTGAGCTGGAGGAGCTTCTTCCGGCCGACCCGGTCGCCGAAGTGGCCGAAGACGATCCCGCCGAGCGGGCGGGCGACGAAGCCGACCGCGTAGACCAGCAGGGCTTTGATGACACCGTCGAGCGGATTCCCGTTGTCCGGGAAGAAGACGGTACCGAAGACCAGGGCCGATGACGCGGAATACAGCAGGAACTCGTACCACTCGGCGACAGTGCCGGCCATGGACGCGGCCACGACCTTGCGGGGCCCGGCCAACGGGGGTGCGGCCGCGGATTCGGTGCTCTGCATCGAGGACGTCTCCTTTGTCGATGTTTTGCCGGGACGATTTATTGCGCACTTCGCTCGTTGGGGGCAAAGCGGCTTACCTCGGCTGCGAGGAGGCTCGTTGCCGAGGATCGAAGCACACCGGCGCCGTAATGCGCAACCGATTGCTCACAGGAGAACAATCGGTTGCGCATCTTGACCGGAGAACCGCCGCGGACGTAGCGTGCCCGGAGCACTCACTCGTTCCCGAGACCCGGACCGGACCGGACCCGGCGCTCGCAGGCACCCTCCGCCGCCGGTGGAACATCGCACGTACAGACAGGGACGACACATGCTTTCCGGAACCAGAGTCGTGAGCTTCACGCACTTCCTGCAGGGCCCCTCGGCCACCCAGATCCTCGGGGACCTGGGTGCGGACGTGATCAAGATCGAGCCACCGCAAGGCGCCTTCGAGCGTGGCTGGTCGGGCCCCGACGCGTTCGTCGGCGGCGTCTCGGTGTTCTTCCTGCTCGCGAACCGCAACGCGCGCAGCATGGTCGTCGACCTCAAGTCCGACGAGGGCCGCCGAGTGCTGCGCCGGCTCCTGGACGGCGCCGACGTCCTGATCGAAAGCTTCCGGCCGGGCGTGATGGACCGGCTCGGGCTCGGCTACGAGGAGCTGCGGACCACCAACCCGCGGCTGGTCTACTGCTCGCTCTCCGGCTATGGGTCCGACGGCCCCTATAAGGACCGGCCGGGGCAGGACGTCCTGGTCCAATCGCTGTCCGGCCTCGCCGCGGCGACCGGGGCCGCGGGCGGGCCGCCCACCCCGGTCGGCGCCTCCGTGGTCGACGCGCACGGTGCGGCGCTCGGGGCGCTCGGGATCCTGGCCGCGTTGCACGGGCGGGCGCGGACCGGCGAAGGCACGCGGGTGGAGAGCAACCTGCTCAGCGCCGCCTTGGACCTGCAGGTCGAGCCCCTTTCCTACCACCTCAACGGGTTTGGCGGCGAGCGAAGCCCTTCCGGCGTCTCGTCGCGGTTCTACAAGGCGCCGTATGGCGTCTTCGCCACTGCTGACGGGCACCTGACGATCTCTCTCACGGGCACCGACGTGCTGGCGAAGGTGCTCGACGAGCCGTGGTTCACCGGCGTCGCCCCCGCCGACGAGTACGCGCGCCGCGAGGAGGTCAACGAGCGGGTCGCCGCACTGCTCGCCCAGCACCCGACGGCGTACTGGATCGAGCGGTTCACCGAGTTCCGGGTCTGGCACGCGCCGGTCTGCGACTTCGATGACGTGGCCACCGATCCACAGGTCCGGCACAACGAAACGATCCTGACCATCCCGCACCCGGAGGCCGGCGACGTCCGGGTGCCTGCCCACCCGATCCGCTACGGCGGGGAGCGCCCGGGGCTGCGCCGGGTGCCACCGGCACTGGGCGAGCACACCCGGGAGGTACTCACGGAACTTGGCTACAGCCCGGCCGCCGTCGACGCCTTGGTCGCGGGGGGTGCGTTCGGTGCCCAGTCCTGAGGGCGGCGTCGACGGGACCGCCGGCCCGGTGCTCGTCCAGCGCCGCGGCGCCGTCGCGGTACTCACCCTGAACCGGCCGGCGAAGTACAACGCGATCGACCACGCCACCGTCGACGCGCTGACCGGCGCGCTCGACGAGATCGAGGCCGACCGGAACGTGCGGGCGGTAGTGCTCACCGGTGCCGGCAAGGCATTCGCCGCGGGCGCGGACATCGCCTTCTACGCGGGCGCGGACCACGGGGAGTTCGCTGCCTTCACCGAGCGCTGCAACGCTCTGTGCGACCGGATCGCGCGGTGCCGCGTACCCGTGGTGGCGGCGGTGCGTAGCCTGGCTCTCGGCGGGGGGTTCGAGCTCGTGCTGGCGTGCGACGTGGTGGTTGCCGAGCGTGGCGCCGCGTTCGGCCTGCCGGAGGTCACCCTGGGGCTGCTGCCGGGCTGGGGCGGCACTCAGCGGCTGACTTGGCACGTCGGCCCGACCCGGGCCCGCTGGCTCATGATGTCCGGCGACCGTCTGGGCGCCGTGGCCGCCGAGGCGGTGGGCATCGTGACCCACCTGTGCGAGGGGGACGAGCTGCTCCCGCGGGCGCTGGAGGTCGCGGACCTGCTCGCCGGGCGGGCGCCGCTGGCCGTGGCCGCGATCCGGGACGCGGTCGTCGCGGCCGTCCACGGTGGACCCGAAGGATCCGACGGCCCGGGCTTCCGCCGCGAACGCGAGGCGCTGGGGGAGCTGTTCGCGTCCGCCGACGGCCGCGAGGGCATCACGGCCTTCGTCGAGAAGCGCACGCCGAGGTTCACCGGACGCTGATCGCCACCGGAGTGGCCGGGAAGCCGGCGGGATCGGCCCGGCCGTTCCGGGCGGAGTCAGAGTGCGCGGGTCGACTCCCGCAGCACCAGCCGCGGCGTCGGGTCGGCCACCACGAGATCGCGTAGCGGTGTGCCGCCGAGGTGCTCGATCAGTACTCCGCACGCCGCGCGACCGAGTTCTCGCAGGGGCAGCCGCACCGTGGTCAGTGCCGGGTTCCAGGCCTGCGCGACCCAGGTGTCCAGCACGGTCACGACGGACATGTCCTCGGGTACCTGGACGCCGGCCCGGCCCAACGCGGAAACCGCGCCGACCGCCGCGTTCACACTGGACACGACGAGGGCGGTCGGTCGCCGCGGTGCGCCCAGGATCAGGTGGGCGGCCGCCGCCCCGGCGGCCGCCTCCCAGCCCGCCCGCACCACCCACTCCGGCGCGATCGTCAGCCCGGCTTCGGCCATCGTCTCGAGGTAGCCCTGGTGACGGCGGACCGCGGTGTCGTGGTGCGGTACGCCGGCGAGGTGGCCGATGCGCTCGTGGCCGAGCTCGACCAGGTGACGGGTCGCCAGCCGGGCGCCGGCGACGTCGTCGAGGACCACCGAGCCGGACCGGCCCGGCAGCCGGGAGTTGATCAGCACGACGGGGACGTCGTCGCCGAGCACCTGGGCGAGGGCGGCGTCGTCGAGGTCCTCGCGACGCTGCAGCAGCACGCCGTCGACCCGGCCCTCGGCAACCAGTTCGCGCAAGTGCCCGTGCCCGGACGGCGGCGGGTCGACCTGACCGAGCAGCACCGACATGCCGGCTTCCCGGGCCCGGTCCTGCACACCCCCGACCATGTCCGCGAAGACGGCGTTGGTGACGTCCGGGACGATCAGGCCGACGGCGCCGGAGCGCCGGAAGCGCAGAGCCCGGGCCCGGTGGCTTGGTACGTACTGCAGAGCTTCGGCGGCTTCGCGGACCCGTGTGCGGGTGGCCTCGCTGACCCGGGCCTGCGAGTCGCCGGTGAGCACCCGCGACGCCACGGAGCGGGAAACCCCGGCCGCGTCGGCGACGTCCTGGAGCGTGGGCATGTCGGTGAGTCTACCGGCGCAATCGATTGTCCCGGCGCCCAGCAATCGATTGCGCCGGACCCGGTGGATCTTTCAGCCGCCCAGGGCTTCCGCCTGAGGCCGCTGCGGGTCGTACGCGGCCCAGCCGGGGTCGCCGTGGGTCGCGAAGGCGACCCAGGCGCCGTGCACGCGGGCCGCGAGCCCGGCGGGCGCCGGGTCGGGACCGAGCAGACCGGCGTCGCCGTGCAGCCACGGTTCTTCGGCGATGTCGAAGACGAAGGGCAGTTCGACCGTGTGGGTGGCGCCCAGCCGCCCGTCCAATGCCGTCGAGCGGTAGCCGAACGAGTAGGCGTGGGTGCGGCCACCGGACAGCCGGGCGTGGGCCTCGGTCAGCCGCGCGGTGCCGGCCCCGAAGAGGCCTTCGCCCAGCACTGCGGAGCGTAGCTCGCCCGGGGACGCCCCTGGCCGGGCCGCCCGCTGGGCCGCGACGACGGCGGTGGGGTCCGCGCCGACCTTCGCCGCGACGGCGAGCACGTCGTCGTCCGTGGACGATTCCAGCTTGCCCTGCGGTACCAGGTAGAGGTGGCCCTCCTCGGTGTTGGTGCCGATGAGCAGGTCGACCTCTCCCGCGGGCCCCTCCGCCAGTGCGTCGGCCGGCTGCACGGGCAGGACGAGGGAGAACGGGCTCAGCTCGACAAGTGGGTCCGTGGCCGTCGCGGTTCGCAGGTCGGTCCCCGCGAGATCCGGCAGGATCTCGAGGAACCGCTCGTCCGGGATCTCGGCGAAGGCCGCCGCGGTGGGCGGCACGCCCAGCGCCCGCGCGGCCACGGCCGTGACCCGCTGCGCCTGCTCGGGGGTGAAGGCGCCGGTGCCGCTGCCGCTCTGGACGATCGCGCGCCGGAACAGCCCTTTGGCTTCCGGCGTCGCCAGCAGAGCTCCGGTGATGGTGGCGCCCGCGGACTGGCCGAACAGCGTGACGTTCCCGGGATCGCCACCGAACGCGGCAATCGTGTCCCGCACCCAGCCGAGCGCGGCGAGGACGTCGAGCAGCCCGCGGTTGGCGGGTGCGCCCTCCAGGTCGAGGAAGCCGGGGATGCCGACGCGGTAGTTCACCGTCACCAGCACCACGCCGTCGCGGGCGAACGCCCGGCCGTCGTAGAGCGCGGCGCGGGTGGAGCCCGTGACGAACCCGCCGCCGTGCACGAAGACCATGGCCGGCCGCTTCCCGCCGTCGGTGCCGGGCGTACGGACGTCGACGGTCAGGTACTCCTCGCCGCGCACCCAGCCCGGGCCGAAGTAGGGGATCATGTCGAGCCGCCCGAAGTCCCGTGCGGGCTGTGGTGCGGTCGGCGAAGGCGCGGTGGCGTCCCGGATACCGGACCAGCCCGGATGGGACGCCGGTGGCGCGAACCGACCGGCGCCCGTGGGCGCCACCGCGTACGGGATGGCACGGTAGAGCTCGCCGAAGCGGTCACGAACACCGCGTACGGCGCCCGCCGGGGTCTCGACGATCGGATTTGCCTGCTGGGGCACGGGAAACGCTTCCTCTCTCGGGTTACTGCGGGGCAAGGGGCCGGCCCCACCGGGCTCAGGCGATGCGGGAGAAGCCCGCCCACTCCTTGATGGCGAACTTCGACCCGTCGCGCTCGACCTCGGCGCCGCCCTGGCCGGCGAGGTGAGCGGGGAAGACCAGCGCGTTGTCCTCGGCCGCGCGGCCGAGGAGCTTGTGGCGGGTCGCCCGGGCCTCGGCCGGGTCCTCGCAGAAGCAGGAGTTCGTCTCCGGCTCCACGAGCTGAAGCGGGGTGTGCACCAGGTCGCCGACGAACAGCGCGCGGTCGCCGCCCGACTCCAGGGTCAGCACGGACGACCCGGGGGTGTGGCCGGGCGCGAGATCCAGCCGGAGGTTCCGGTCGATCCGGTACGAGCCGTCCCACAGGTGGGTCAGCCCGGCCTGGTGTACCGGGGCGACGCTGTCCTCGAAGACGTTCTGGTTGCCGCGACCCAGCACCGGTTCGTGGTTGTTGGCCGGGTTCCAGAAGTCGAAGTCCCGCCGCGTCATCAGGTACGTGGCGTTCGGGAAGGTCGGCACCCAGGTCCGGCCTTCGAGGTAGGTGTTCCAGCCCACGTGGTCGATGTGCAGGTGGGTGTTGATGACGACGTCGACGTCTTCGGGCCGGACTCCGGCGGCGGCGAGGTTGTCCAGGTAGTTCGTGTCCAGCCGGTTCCAGACGGGCGCGTAGGGGCGGTCCTTGTGGTTGCCGACCCCGGTGTCGACGAGGATGGTGCGGCCTTCGCTGCGCAGCAGCCAGGACTGGATGGCCGATTGGCACTCGCCGGTGCCGGCGTCCAGGAAGTCCGGGGCGAGCCAGCTCCGGTGCTCGTCCCAGGCGCCGTCGCGGCTGTCGGGGAAGAACTCCGCGGGGCTCATCTCGACGGAGCCGTAGTACTCCTTGACGCGCGTGACGGTCACGTCGCCCAGCTTGATCTGATCCATGATCACTCCTCGTGAGTCGCGGGCAGCCGCCCTGACCAGGTCGAGCCTGATCGTGTCCCCGTGCGGCAACCAGTCCCGCCTTGTCCTACCCCCGGCAGGGTGTGGCTGGGCGGTGCTGCCGTGGTGGATAGTGGAGTGATGGACGGACCAAGCCCGCTCGGCGATTTCCTGCAAGCACGGCGGGCCAGGCTGCGCCCGGAAGACGTGGGTCTCCGCGACCTCGGGCCGCGCCGGCGGGTGGCGGGGCTGCGCCGGGAGGAGCTGGCGCAACTGGCGGGGGTCAGCGTGTCCTACTACACCCGGCTCGAACAGGGCCTGTCCCGTGGCGCGTCGGCGGAGGTGCTCGAGGCGATCGCCGGCGCCCTGCTGTTCGACGACCACGAGCGGGACCACCTGGAACGCCTCGCCGGGGCCTCCCGCCGGGTACCGCAGGCGCGAAGGCCCCGCCCCGAGAAGCTCGCCGACGAGACGCGGGACCTGCTGCGCTCCTTCGACGGCGTCCCGGCGCTCGTCCTCGGCCGGCGCACGGACGTGCTGGCGTGGAACCCACTCGGCCACGCGCTGCTCGCCGGCCACGTCGACCCGCTGAGCCCGGAGGACCCCGCGCGCCGGCCGAACATGAGCCGGATGCTGTTCCTGGACCCGCACTGCCGGGAGTTGTACGGGGACTGGCGGCGCAAGGTGCGCGCGGTCGTGGGCAATCTGAGGATCGCCGTCGGCCGTCATCCGGAGGACCGGCTGCTCGCCGAGCTGATCGGTGAGCTGACGATGAAGAGCCCCGAATTCGTGGCGTTGTGGGGTGATCACCGAGTGACGCCGTGCGACGCGGACACCTACGAGCTGCGCCATCCGGTCGTCGGCACGGTGACGGTCACCCAGCAGACCCTCGTCCTCGCGCGTTCGCCGGGGCAGTCGGTCGTGGTGTGCACGACGCCCGCCGGGTCACCCTCGGAGGCGGCCATGGCCCTGCTGCGGCAGGCGAGTGCGGGGGAGCGGGCCGGCCGCAGCGGTGGACCGGCCCAGCCCGGCCGCTCCACCGCCGCCCGGTGACCACCTCGTAGCCCGGCCGGCGGTGGGCGCCGCCCGGTGCCTCGTCACGGCGGTCCGCCACCGGGGGTCACGCGGACCGATGCCGGCAGCCGTCGCCAGGCGAGGTCGGCGGGATCGGCCGCGAGGAGACCGGGGGAGCGGGCGACCAGGATCTTCCGGGCGATCGGCTCGAAGTCCCCGCGGAAGTGCACCGAGCTCTTCACCACGAGGAGCCGCTGGTCCTCCGGGACGATGCCGACCATCCGGAACAGGTTGCGGTCGAACACCTGGGAGCGCCCGGTCGTCACCGCCACCCGCACGGACCCGGACCGCAGGCACGTGGCGGGACCGAGGTCGACCTCGGTGCCGTGCAGCATCGGCCCGTCGAAGCGGCAGCGTCCGTCCGACAGCGCCTCGACGACGAACCGGCTCCGCACCGGTTCGTCCCCGGGCACCGCGGGATCACCGCCGATCGCGAGGTCCACCGTGGCGCCGACGCCCGCCTCGGTGGCCGTGGCGGCGGCCGCGGGATCGGTGATGAGCCCGAGGGCGACGGGCTCGTCGCTGCCGGCCGCGAGGAGGGCACGGAGCAGCCCGGTGGTGCGGCCGGAGCCGCCGGCGCCGGGGTTGTCCTGGGTGTCGGCGACGAC
>NZ_JBFAIF010000035.1:0-79711 GCF_040654555.1 Nonomuraea sp. NPDC050680
AGCCCAGAACCCACTGCCGCAGACACTGACCGCTTAACCTGCAGAAACAGGATCACGCGAAGATCCACTCATACACCACGTCCGTGGACGTGACCAGTCCCGCGTGATCACGTCCGCCCGCTGGGGCAGGCCGGTTCCCTCGGCCCGTCTGCCCCTCTCCGTCCCCGAACGGTCGGCCATCGTGATCGCCCCTATTGTTGGCTGCCTCGCGTGCTGGAAGTCGCTGTGGCCGGGGGTGGGCTGAACATCGTGTTCACCGCAGGCCGTGAACCGGCGCCGTGGTGTCACGAACCGTGGGTGCAGGAGATTCAGCGATCGCCTGTTCGGGCTGATGACGACGTGATGCGCTTGGGGCATGCGATGCCGACATCCCACTGGATGACCCTGAACGTCTCGGGCTCGCTCCGGTTATGAGACCGCTTGCGTTTGGAAGGCGCCCGAGCGATCAGCGAGGACCACGCTTGTGAAGGTGGGGGTGTGGGGGCGCTGCCCCCCACTGGGCGCAGCCCGAAGCCGACAGCGCGACAGCGCCCCCAAAAGCACTCGAAGCTCCCGTGGGCTGCTGGCGTTCGGCAACCGTTAGAGCCTGCTGACAAAGGCTCAAGTGCTGGCGGGCATGGGCCCGTAGAGAGCCGGTTGATATAGCCCTGGTGGGACCAAAGGTGGCTTCAGCCTTTGTAACCGATGGCGGCGTCGCTGCCGTGACCGCCGTTGCGCCGTGCCCGGTAGATGTCGCCGTCGGGGACAAGGAAGGAGCCGTCTGCGGCCTGCTCATCGATCGCCGGGACGTGGCCGTCGAGCCTGAGGTAGTACCAGGCGTGAGCGGAGCCCTTGGCGGTGCACCGGGAGCCCGGGACGCGAATGCGCGTTACCTTCCGGACACAGACCACGACCCGGGGAACGACACCGACCTCGACCATCACGAATCGGCTCCGGCCGCCCTGCGCGGGTGCCCGGAAACGATAGATGTAGTCGTCACGTGGCGTCGGTGAGGCATCGGTGATCTTCTCGCCCACTCCGGGAACCCGGGCGAGGCCGCCCAGAAGGTAGTAGCGCAACACGAACCCGGGCAGAGCATCGTCACACGGGCGGTACCGCACCCGAATCTCGGTCTTGCGATCGGCGCACACCTCTACGTACGCCGTCGCATCCAGCTCCTCGTGCTCGCCCTCCGGGGTCGCCACCGAAGGAGCCGCCGTCGAAGAGGCTGGTGCGGCCGACGGCCGGACGCGATCCACGTCCTGCGTGCACGCCGAGATCAGTGGCGCCAACGCCAGGGCAAGACTGGCCAGAACCCGGGACGACGACACCGGTCCAAGGTGAAGGGCGCCGTCCACACCTGTCAAGAGCCGCACCGGGCGGGCCCGTCCTGAGCCCACTCGTCATCGCCATCCTCCTACACCGACCTCCGCTTCGTCTTAGAAGGTGCGGGTGGTGACCCAGTTTGCCTGACTCGACGGATTATTCAGGTCGAACGTGGTCCCGGACAGGCGCCTGTCCGGGCCCAGCGAGCCGGTGTATCGGCCTCTGGCTCCGAACGACCACCCAACGGTGAAAAAGATGTTCCGGCCTTCCACCGCGCCTTCCTCGATCGTCCCCACGCCGCCGGACCAGGAGGCGGTCCCGAAGAGCCTCCCGCTGCTGTCCTGTGTCACATTCATCGTCACTGTGATCCCGCCGCTCTGAGTGAACTGCCACCTGCCATTGACGGAGAACTCGGGCGCCGTGACGGTCGCCGTCCGCGGAGCGGAGGACACGCTGGCGGCGCTGGCGGCAGGGGCCAGAGCGAGACCAACGCCACCCAGAACAAGAGCGAGGCCGGCCGTGGCGAGCTTGGTGCGCATGGGAGATCCCTTCGTTGATGTTCGATCGATCCGCTGAGCGGACCTGAGCGCTCCTCGGCGTCTTTTCTCGGTCGGGTGGCCTGACGCCTCGTGAGGACACATCTGATGGTGCGCTAACGGCCAACACACCCGGCATCCCATGCTTTCGGGGGTTGACCTGGTCTATCGTCGCCGACTGCACTGGTGTGGGCTGGTTGAGGCGCCCCGAACCTTCCGGGCATTGGCCCAACCATGATTGGGTGCGCGCCTCGGGCGTGATCGAGGGGAGCAGGCTCTCGCCGTACCAGTAGGCGGGGGTGCAGCGGAAACCGTAGCCGAAGCCGATGAGGTGGCCGTCGGCGTAGGTCGCGATGAGGGTGAACTGGTCGTGCCGGGTGTGGCCGGTGATCTGAGAGCGGGCCACTGCTGCTGGGACTCCGCTCCCCCGAGAAGGAGGTCTTGAGTGATCTCGGCTCGGGCACCGGCCACCTCAGTTATCTTGGGTGACTTCAAGTAGTCAGCCATGTCAGGCAAGTAAGGTTTCCAGGTACTTGCCTCACGGATATCCAGGGGTCTTCAGGCACGTCAGGCACGGCCTCGGTACCACCACCCTGGGTGAGCGGCGGCCGCGCCGCTCACGTGCTCCATCGCCGCGGCGTAGTCCTCCGGCTCGAGCTCCGGGCTCACCCGGCGGCATATAGCTTGGCGATGCGTGCACCCAGGTCGGCGCCGTAGTTCTCGTGGTAGACCTGGGCGGAGCAGTAGACCGCACCACCCTGGCGGGCCAGGGTGGGCGTCCAGACGGCGGCGTTCTCCACGCCGGGGTCGCTCATCGCCAGGCCGATGAGCGCGATGTCGTCCACGCTGACGTCGATGACGTAGTCGCTCACGCCCTTGCGCTCGTACAGGCGCCATTGCAGCGTCGCGCTCGTCGTCCCGCTCAGCTTGGCTGTGAGGTCGACCGTCGCCTTCACCCAGGTGTCCGCTGCGTCGGCGGTGACGTCCCGCTCCCAGACCACCTTGCCGTTGAGCAGGAGCTGCTTGATGTGGTATCCAGCCGGATGCTCCGGCCCGCGGGCGTCGCGGTGCCAGAAGCTCACCACCCGCTTGGCCGCCCCTGAGGTCAGGACGGTCTTCCGCGTCGCGCCGCACGACATGCCGGCCGTGGTGGCTGCCTGCTTCTGGACGACGAAGCTCAGCCGCCCGTCGCCCGTGCGGGCCAGGTTGTCGGCCGCGGGGCGCGTCCATGCCTGGTCGCGGGAGACGAAAGGGAGCTTGTACTGCAGGACCCCGGCGAGTTCACCGCTGCGTACGTGCTCGATCCCGTTCTTTGTGACCGCCTCGACGTAGGAGACCGTCGGCTTCTGGGCGGCGTGACTCAGCGGGTGGGCGTAGGGCATCAGGTAGACCTCGGTGGCTGGCAGCCGCTTGGCGAGCTGCCGCACCTGGTACGACAGGCTCCACGACCAGGAGGTGTCCCGGTACGGCTCGTCACGGAAGGGAAAGATCACCCCGTCCACGAGCGGGATCTGCTCGGTGATGAACGCGTCGGTGAACTGGACGTAGTAGACGGTCGGGACGAACTTGAGCGCGGGGCTGATCGCCTTGGCCACAGACCGCATCTGTCCGACGTAGGCGGGGGTGAACGTCTTGAGGTCGTAGGCGTAGTCGTCCACCGTCCAGCCGACCAGGTTCGGGTGGCTCTTGGCGAGGGTGGCGATCTCGCGGGACCAGGCAACGTAGTCGTGCTTGAACGGCCGGGACACGCAGCAGCTTTCCTGGCTCGGCGAGTACACCAGCACCCAGACGTCGATCCCGGCGGCGGCGGCCGCGGGCAGAAACTCATCCCGCAGGTCGGTCCAGTGCACGTTGTCACCGGCCATCGGATAGACGTAGGTGTTCGCGTTGAGTGCTTTCAGCCCCGCGATGATCGCCTTGGTGTCCACGTGCCTGATCCCGTCGGCGCGCGGCTGCTCTTCACGCACAAGGTTGCCCGCCGTGCCCAGCGCGCCCGGAACCCTGGCGTCAGACACGCCGGGGATCATCGACAGCAGTACGGCGACGACGGTCACGAACGCGAGACGGATCACGAGAGTTCCTTCGGGCATGATCAAGTACGGCCCGTCAGCGTAGCGAGCTCCGGTATATCCCCGGTATGTCGCCGGTGGGGCCGATCAGGTCGGGATAGCCGTCGTTGTTCAGGTCCTTGAGCCCGTCGGGCAGAAGCACCCGGTCGGACGGCCAATGCCCCATGCCTTCAAGGCCGGCCAACGTGCCTTACGTGCCTGACAAGATCATCGGGCTCCGACTGCGGGAAGAGGTCAACAACCCCAGATAGGCCCTGCCGTCACCGGGGCGACGGCGATCGCGATGGCCGTGATGACCGCGCCGGGACATGGTTGAGCTTCGAGTGCTTGCATACGCAGCTTCAAGCCGAGGACCTCCGCCGGGTGCGGCTCGCTCTCAGGGACCCGCTGAGCTGGGCGGACAGGTCGCTGAGAGACGCACTGCACCAAGCGAACTGCTTGTGGCGGTGACTGGGGTGCTGGAAGCTTGGTCGTCATGCCGGTGCCCCCGACGGTTTCGACGTGGTGGTTCCCTTGAACTCGCTGTCCCGGCCGGGTGGAGACACGAGCCCGACGTGAACGGGGCCGGGATCGGCGTGCTGGCCCCCGCCGACGCGTTCACCGACCGCAGCTACGTGTACGCCGTCGGGTGGATGGATGAGATTATCACCGATGCCGACCGTCTGCTGGGAGCTGGATTCCCGGCGACCGCCCTGCTGGAACTCATCGACGCCTTTCACGACGACCGCGACCGGTTCGCCGACCTACGCCCCCTTTGGGCGCGCGCCTACCAAGACCTAGGCCGTCCCCAACTCGCGGCTCGACTCGAAACGATGCTCCCGATGTATCAACGCCTCCCATACTGAGGACCTCGGTTGGCGACCGCGTGAGGCCGACATCCCAGCGGATGACCCTGCTCGTTTCGGGCTCGCTCCGGTCATGGGGCCGCTTGCGTTTGGGAGGCGCCCGAGCGATTAGCGAGGCCCATGCTTGTTCAGCCCGTCAGCGGTCCGAACGCCTTGCGGGTGTCGATGACGTCGCCGAACAGCTCCCACCGCTCGCCCTTGAACTTCATGAGCTGCATCGACTCAATCGGGAAGCCGTCATCGGCGGCGGTGTTCATCGTCACCCCGGGGAGCAGCATGTTGATCTGTACGTTGCTCAGGCTGCGCATCGAGTCGCGCAGCCCCTCGCGGGTCGGGCACTTCGCGGCCGACATCGTCTTGTTGAAGGAGTCGGCCACCGCCCAGCCGAAGGTGAAGAACGGCACGTTCGGGTCGGTGCCCGGGGCGTACTGCGCCATCTTCGCCTTGTAGAGCTTCATCTCCGCGTCGTCGTTCCACGTCGCGTCCCTGGGGTCCTTGTAGTAGGTGGAGGACACGACGCCCTGGACGTTCTCGAAGCCGACGGGCTTGAGCACGGTGATCGAGGCGGCGACGTTGTTGAGGATGTGCAGCGGGTTCCAGGTGGTGTTCTTGGCGTCGGCGGCCAGCGCCTGCGAGCCGAACTTGGGCGTGGTGATGTTGAGGAACACGTCGGCCTTGGACCCGGCGAGGTTGCGCATCTGCGGGTCGATGCTCGGGTCGGTGACCTCGTAGCTCTGCTCGCCGACGACCGTGATCCCGCTGCCTTCGATGGCCCGCTTGAACCCGCCGAACAGGTCCTTGCCGAAGTCGTCGTTCTGGTAGAGCACCGCGACCTTGGCGTTGGGTTTCTCCTGCTTGAGATATTGGGCGTAGACGCGCGCCTCGGAGATGTAGTTGGGTTGCCAGCCGATGGTCCACGGGTGCTTCGTGTCGGTGCCCCACTTCGAGGCGCCGGTCGCGACGAAGATCTGCGGCACCTTCTGCTGATCGGTGTAGTCCCAGGTCGCCGTCGTCGAGGGGGTGCCCAGTGTCTGGAACAGCGCGAACACCTGCTCCTGCTCGACGAGCCGGCGGGCCTCCTCGACCGCCTTGGGCGGCTGGTAGCCGTCGTCGCGGACCACGAACTCGACCTTGCGCCCGCCGATGCCGTTCTTCTCGGCGTTGATGTAGTCGAAGTACGCCTTGATGCCCTTGGGGATGTCACCGTAGGCGGAGGCGGGTCCCGACAGCGGGTAGATGCCGCCGAGCTTGATGCTCTTGTCGGTGATGCCGGTCGTCTGCTGGCCCTGGCACGGCCCCGACGCCGTGCTGGCCGGCTCGGTCCCGCCCCGCCCCCCGCAGGCCGCCACCGCGGCCAGGAGCATCGCCGTACAGCCGATAACGGATACGCGCATGCCTGTTACTCCTTCCGGAGGGTCTTCTTGATCGAGTACGCCGCGCGGCCCGCCAGCCCGGCCAGGCCGGTCGGGGCGACGTACATCACCGCGATGATCAGCAGGCCGAAGACGACGCCGGGCGCGGCGTCGTTCACGCTCTGGGAGATGCTCGGCACGAACATGACGAACAGCCCGCCCAGCAGCGGCCCCCAGTACGAGCCGAGGCCGCCCACGACGAGGCCCGCCAGCAGCGTGATCGAGAGTGTGACGACGAACGAGTCCGGCGAGACGTACCCGATCACCCACGTGTAGAGGCAGCCCGCGATCCCGGCGAGCATCGCGCTCCAGGCGAAGGAGAGCGTCTTGTAGAACGACAGCCGCACGCCCATGACCTCGGCTGCCGCCTCGTTGTCCCGGATGGCGTGCAGCGCCCGGCCGACCCGCGAGCGCAGCACGCTACGGGTCACCAGGAACGCCACCACGGCCACGGCCAGCGTGAGGAAGTACAGCCATTGGTCCTCGGCCAGTCCCGTCCACGCGGGCGGCACCGGCTTGGCCAGCGTCAGCCCCATGGAGCCGCCGGTGACCGACTCGAACCGCTTGAGCAGCGGCACCAGGAAGATCGCGATGGCCAGCGTCACCAGGGCCAGGTAGAGGCCGCGCAGCCGGACGGCGGGCACGCCGAGCGCCAGCCCCAGCGCGAACGCCACCGCGGCGGCGGCCGGCAGCGTGGCCGGGTAAGGCACGTCCCAGCTGTGCAGCAGGATGGCCGCGGTGTAGGCGCCGACGGCGAAGAAGGCGCCGTGCCCGAGCGAGATCTGGCCCGCGTGCCCGACGAGCAGGTTCAGTCCGAGCAGCGCCACCGCGTAGATCAGCACCATGGTGAACTGGAAGACCCGGAACGGCACCAGCTGGAAGGGCGCGTAGCAGGCCAGTACGAGCAGCAGAGCGACGACGATCCAGCGCCAGTTCGCGGGCACCGGCCACCGCCGGGCGACCCGCCCTCCGGGCTCCTTCGCGACCGGAGAACCGGGCTCCTTCGCGACCTGAGAACCGGGCTCCTTCGCGACCTGAGAATCGGGCCCTTTCGCGATCGGCGAACCGGTCGCTTCCGCCGACTCGCTCATACCCGCTCCACCACCGCTCGTCCGAACAGCCCTTGAGGCCGCAGCAGCAGGACGCCGAGGATGATGACCAGCGGCACCCCGATCTTCAGATCCGATCCGATGAAGCCGACGTACGCCCCGGCGAGCGTCTCGGCCACGCCGACGACCAGGCCGCCCACGACCGCGCCCAGCGGGCTGTCGAACCCGCCGAGCGTCGCCGCCGCGAAGGCGTAGATGAGCACCCCGCCCATCAGGTTGGGGTCCAGGAAGAGCAGCGGCGCCACCAGCACGCCCGACACCGCGCCGACCGTGGCGGCCAGGCCCCACCCGAGCGCGAGCGTCCAGCCCACCCGGATGCCGACGAGCCGGGCGGACTGCGGGCTGGAGGCCACCGCGCGCATGCCCAGGCCGATCTTGGTGTGCTGAAAGAGCAGGTACAGCAGGCCCATGACCACGCCGACGACGCCGAGAATGCCCAGCGTCGAGTACCCGATGCTGACGCCTCCCGCTGTGAGCGCGCCTTCGGGGAACGGGTTGGGGAAGTCCTTGATGAGGAAGGACCAGATCCACCCGGCGGCGGCGTTCACGAAGATGAACAGCCCAACGGTGACGATCACCACGGTCAGCTCGGGAGCGCCTTCGACCGGGCGGATGATCACCCGCTCGATGAGCATGCCGCCCGCGAACGACACCACGAGCGTGATGACCAGCGCCAGCCAGAACGGCAGCCCGGCGGCGGTGAACTGCCAGGCCAGGTAGGTGGAGAACATCGCCAGCTCGCCCTGGGCGAAGTTGACGATGCCGGTGAACTGGTAGATCAGCACCAGGGCCAGCGCCAGGCTGGCATAGATGGCGCCCGCGCCGAGCCCCTCGACGACCTGCTGCAGGAAACCGGCCATGGCTAGACCCGGTATCCGAGGTAGGACTGGGCGACCTGCTCGTCCGCCCTGATCCGCTCCGCCGTGCCCGACAGCACGATCCGGCCGGTCTCCAGGACATGCGCCTGCTGGGCGATGCCGAGGGCGAGATGGGCGTTCTGCTCGACGACGACCACGGTGGTCCGCTCCTGTTCGTTGATCGCCCGCACGATGCGGAACAGCTCCCGGGTGACCAGCGGCGCCAGACCCAGTGACGGCTCGTCCAGCAGGAGCAGCCGGGGGCGCAGCATGAGCGCGCGGCCGATGGCCAGCATCTGCTGCTCGCCGCCGCTGAGGCTGCCCGCCGTCTGCCGCAGCCTGGGCTTCAGCGCCGGGAAGTAGGTGTAGATGCGGTCGAGGTCGGCCTGCACGCCGCTTCTGCCCCGGCGTACGTAGGCGCCCAGGCGCAGGTTCTCCTCGACGGTGAGCGGCATGAACGTGCCGCGCCCTTCCGGCACGTGGGCGACGCCGCGCCGGGCGATCGCGTCCGGCGAGCGGCCGGTCAGCTCGGTCCCGCCGAGCCGGACGCTGCCGCGCCCGCGGACCATGCCGGACAGCGCCCGCAGCAGGGTCGTCTTGCCGGCTCCGTTCGGCCCGAGTATCGCGCAGATCTCCCCCGGGCCGACCGCCAGGCTCAGCCCGTGCAGCACCTTCGCGTCGCCGTACCCGGCGACCAGATCCGTCACCACCAGTTCGCTCATACGGCGGTCCCCAGGTACGCCTCGATGACCCCGGGATCGCGCTGGACCTCGGCCGGGGCTCCTTCGGCGATCTTGCGGCCGAAGTCCAGGCAGACGATCCGGTCGCAGATCCCCATGACGAAGCCCATGTGGTGCTCGACCACGACCATGGTCAGGTCGTACTCGTCGCGGATCGCGCGCAGGACGCCGGCGAACTCCTCGACCTCCGCCGAGCTGAGCCCGTTCACCGGCTCGTCGAGCAGCAGCAGCGCGGGGCGGCCGACCAGCGCCCTGGCCAGCTCCACCCGCTTGAGCGTGCCGAACGGGAGCCCGGCGGCCGGATGGTCGGCGACCTCGGTCAGCGCCAGCCGGTCGAGCACCGCGTCGGCCTCGGCGCGCAACCCGGCCTCCTCCCGGCGCACGCCGGGCAGGCGCAGGCCGGCGGTGAGAAAGCCGGCCCGGCCCCGGTGATGCGCGCCGACCAGCGTGTTGTCGCGGACCGACATGCGCGGGAACAGGCCGAGGTTCTGGAAGGTCCGGGCGATGCCCAAGGCCGCGATCGCGTGCGGAGGTACGGCGAGCAGGTCCCGCCCCTCGTACGCGACCCGGCCCGCGTCGGCGTCGTGGCGGCGGGTCAGGCAGTTGAACAGCGTGGTCTTGCCCGCGCCGTTCGGCCCGATGAGTCCCACCATCTCACCGCGCCGCACCGAGAAGCCCACGCCGTCGAGAGCCGTGATGCCACCGAAGCGGACCGTGAGCTCGCTGACCTCCAGCATCCGGCCTCCTGCTGATGGTGAGCGGAGAACAATGTTCTGAAAGCGTAGGAGCCACCCGTCCGAGACCACATTGGGCACGGTCACCCAAGATGCGTCCTGGCTGTTGTCCGCCGGGCACAGGATCTGTCTCGGACCGGTTACGAGCTGTTGACCGCCCGGCAAAGTGCATGGATCATCCCGGCATGTCCGGTGGTTTCAGCACGGAAACGCTCACCGGTTCGGCGACGGTCCGCGTCCAGCGCACGCGCATCCTCTCCGAGCTCCTCGATCACCTAGCCGACCTGGCCGACACGGCCGTCCAGACGATGCGGGCCGAGATCCCCGCCTACGCCGCTCAGGACGAGAACTTCCTCGCTGACGTACGCGACCAGGTGGTCCGCCATTACCGCAGCAAGCTGGCCGTGATGCTCGAAGACCGCACGGTCACCGTCGACGACATCGCCTTCGCCCGCCGGGCCGCCATACGGCGGGCCAGGGCCGGGCTCGCCCTGGCCGACTACGTCAACGCCTTCCGCGTGTGCCAGCGGGTCTTCTGGGGGTCGGTGCTGGAGCGGGCCGGCCACTCGGCCGCCGGCCATGAGGCGGCGCTCTCCCTGGCGGCCCCGATCATGCGTTACTGCGACTTCGCCAGCACGCACGCGGCCAACGCGTACATGGAGTTCCAGCGCTACGCCGCGGCGGAGGCCGTTCATGAGAACAGGGACCTGCTGGAGACCCTGCTGGCCGGCGGCGCGCCCACGCGCGGCGGGCAGCTCGCCGCGGCCCAGGCGTACGGTCTGGGGTCCGACACCCGCTCGCCGCTGCTCGTGGTGATCGCGGTCCTGCTCGGGCCGCATGCGCTCGTGACCGGCGGGAACCCGGTCACCACGGGCCCCGACCGCGGCGTGGACGCGCGGCACGCGGCCTGCGCGGCCATCTCCAGGGCCGGGGCGAACGGCACGCGGACGCTGTCGGTCGTACGGCAGTCGGAGATCGTCGCCATCCCCGCGCTCGGCCTCGGCGGCGGCCCGGAGGAGCTGTGCGACCGGCTGCAGGCCGTGCGCGAGAGCCTCATGGGCGAGGGGATCGTGCTGGCGATGGGCATCAGCACGGTCGTCGCCGGGACGGCCGGGATCCCGCGGGCGTATGACGAGGCCCGTACCATGCTGGAGTTTCTGCCGGAGGACGGCGGTGTGGCCGCGCTGCCGCGGCTCTCACCGTTCCAGTACCTGGCGTTGAGGGCCGACGACACCGCCCGCCACCTGGTGGATCCGCGGATCACCGCGCTCCTGTCCGAGGACCGGGCGCGCGGCGGCGTGCTCACCGCCACCATCCGCGCCTTCGCCGCCGCCGACCTGAACCTGCGCGCCTCGGCCGAGCGGCTGCAGATCCACCCCAACACCGCTCAATACCGCCTGCGCCGCATCCAGGAACGCACCGGTCGCAGCCTGCGCCGGATCAGCGACCTGCTCGACCTGCTCGTGGCGATCGCCCTGCACGACTCTCTCCCGCCCAACACCGATCAGCCACCCAACACCAATCAGCCGCCCAACGCCAATCAGCTGCTCACCCCCAAACAGCCGCCCAACACCAACCACGGGCGGCAAAGACTGGCCACCGCGACCGATGAGCGACGTGGGAGCGGGGACGTACGGTCGTTCCATGAATCTCGCTGACCGGCTCCACACCGCCGCCGATCGGCTCGGCGGGAGGACGGTTGTCACGCTCGACGACGAGGCGCTCACCTACGGCGCGCTCGATCTGATGAGCGCCCGCGTCGCCGCGCTGCTGCGGCTGCGCGGGATCGGCGCGGGCGACCGGGTGGCGGTCATGCTGCCGAACGTCCCGGAGTTCGCCGTCGTCTACTACGGGGTGCTGCGGATCGGGGCGGTCGTCGTCCCGCTGGATCCGCTGCTGCGCAGGCGGGAGATCGCCGCGTACGTCGGTGACTGCGGGGCCTGCCTGCTGATCGCCTGGCACGCCTTCGCGGAGACCGCCGAGGCGGGCACCGCCGGCACCCTGACCGACTGCTTCTTCGTCGTGCCCGGCGAGTTCCAGCGACTACTGCGCGGCCTGACGACCGAGCACGACGTCACCCAGCGCGCGGACGGCGAGACGGCGGTCATCCACTACACCTCCGGCACGACCGGCCGGGCCAAGGGCGTCGAGCTGACGCACGGCAACCTCGGCGGCAACGCCGCGGCCGTCGCCCGCATGCACGCCCTCGGGGTGGACGACGTCGTGCTCGGGGCACTGCCGCTCTACCACTCCTTCGGGCAGACCTGCTCGCTCAACGCCACCGTCCAGGCCGGGGCGCGCCTCACGCTGCTGCCGCGCTTCGAGGCGGGCCGGGCGCTGGAGGTCATCCGGCGGGACGGCGTCACGGTCTTCCAGGGCGTGCCGACCATGTACATCGCGCTGCTCGACCATCCGGGCGCCTCCGACATGTCGCTGCTGCGCATCCTGGTCTCCGGCGGGGCGGCGCTCCCGCTCGACGTGCTGCGGGCGTACGAGAGGCGGTTCGGCTGCTCGATCGTGGAGGGCTACGGGCTCAGCGAGACCTCGCCCGTCGCCTCCTCCAACCGGGGCCGCCACGGCACCCGGCCGGGGTCGATCGGCCGCCCGATCAAGGACGTCGAGATGAAGGTGGTCGACGAGGACGACGGCGAGGTGCCCACCGGCCACATCGGCGAGATCGTCGTCCGGGGTCCCAACGTGATGAAGGGCTACTGGAACAATCCGGCCGCCACCGCCGAGGCGATCCGCGACGGCTGGTTCCACACCGGCGACCTCGGCCGGGTCGACGACGACGGGTTCTTCTTCCTGGTCGACCGGCGCCGCGACGTGATCATCCGGGGCGGCTACACCGTCTACCCGCGCGAGGTGGAGGAGGTCCTGTACGAGCATCCCGCCGTCCGTCAGGCGGCGGTCATCGGGGTCCCGCACCCGGAGCTCGGGGAGGAGATCGCGGCCGTGGTGACGCTGCGCGCGCCGGTCGAGGCCGACGAGCTGCGGGCCTTCGTCAGGGAGCGGGTGGCGGCCTACAAGTACCCCCGGCACGTCACGTTCGCCGACGAGCTGCCCATGAGCCCCACCGGCAAGATCCTCAAGCGCGTCATCGAGACGTTGACTCGCCACCGCTAGTAGAACTACGTTCTGGATACCGGCTGGTCGGTTGGGAAGGTGGCTTCATGCGGGTGCGGGACAAGGTCGTCGTCGTCACGGGGGCGGCGAGCGGGATCGGCCGGGCCATGGCGCTCAGGTTCGCCGCGGAGGGGGCGGCCGGAGTGGTGGTCGCCGATCTCGACGAGGCGGGCGCGGGCGCGGTGGCCAAGGAGATCGGCGATCGGGCCGTGGCCGTACGGGCGGACGTGTCGGTGGAGGCCGAGGTGGCCGCGCTGGCGGAGACGCCCTTCGGCCCGCCCGATCTGTTCTGCTCCAACGCGGGCGTCATCGCCGGGCACGGGCTGGAGGCCACCGACCAGGAGTGGGACAGCCTGTGGTCGGTCAACCTGCGGGCCCACGTGTACGCCGCGCGGGCGGTCGTGCCCGGCATGGTCGAGCGGGGCGGCGGCTACCTGCTCAACACCTGCTCGGCGGCCGGACTGATCAGCTGCCCCGGCGACGCCCCCTACGCGGTGACCAAGGCGGCGGCCATCGCCTTCGCCGAGTGGGTCTCGATCCACTACGCGACCAAGGGCGTCAAGGTCAGCGTGCTGTGCCCGCAGGGCGTACGGACCGCCATGCTGGAGCGCGGCGTCGCGGAGGACCATCTGACGGCCCGCGCGGTCGGCGCGTCCGGGGCGATCCTCGACCCGGCCGACGTGGCCGGCACGGTGGTCGAAGGGCTGGCGGCGGAGCGGTTCCACATCTTCCCGCACCCCGAGGTGGCCGACTTCGCCCGGCGTAAGGCTGACGATCCTGACCGGTGGCTGGCCGGAATGGCGCGGTTCGTGGAGTCACTGTCATGAAGGGAGACGTTGACATGAAGGCGGCACGGCAGGCCTGGCGGCGGCTGGAGCCGGTGCACGGCATGATCTACTTCGTCCCCGAGGGCCGGAAGCGGTACGCCGCGCTGGGGCTGAACGCCCGCTCCGGTTACTTCGCCTCGCGTGGGGCGGCGCTCGGCCGCGCCTCCGCCGAGCTGGTCATCGCGACCTTCTACAACTTCCACCCCGATCTCGTACAAAAGGCGCTGCCCGCTGCCTGGGACCTGGCGACGCCCGAGCAGGTGCTGGCCGCGCGGTACGAGGCGGCCGACGAGGCCCTGCGCCGGGCGGGCATCCACGAGCAGCCCGAGCTGGACACGGTCCTCACGCTGGCCCGGCGCGCCGCCGAGGCCGCCTGCGAGCACCCGCAGGGCCGCCCGCTGTTCGCCGCGCACGCCGCGCTGGCCTGGCCGGACGACCCGCTGCTCCAGCTGTGGCACGCGCAGACGCTGCTGCGCGAGTTCCGTGGCGACGGGCACGTCAGCACGCTGCTCACCGAGGGCGTCGGGCCGCTGGACGCGCTCGTGCTGCACGCCGCCAGCGGGGAGGTCCCGGTGGACTTCCTCAAACTGAGCCGGGCCTGGCCGGAGCCGGAGTGGGCGGCCGCCGGGGAACGCCTGCGCGAACGCGGCCTCCTCGACGGCCACACGCTCAGCGCCGAGGGCAAGACACTGCGCCAGCACATCGAGGCCCGCACCGACGCGCTGGCCCTGCCCGCCTACTCGGCGCTGGGCGAGGAGGACTGCGAACGCCTCGCCGAACTGGCCCGCCCCTTCGGCCGGGCCATCGTCGACGCGGGCCTCCTCACCCCGGCCTGACCTCACCGGCAGCCCGTACGCCGGCGCGGCCCTCCTCACCCCAGGCTGACCTCACCGGCAGCCCGTACGTCTGCGCGGTCCTCCTCAGACGCGTCGGCGCGGCCCGATTCAAGGCGCGCCGACCGCGCCGACCGCGTCACCCCTTGGCGGCGGGCAGGCCGGTGGCCGGGTCGATCGTGGTGGTGAAGACGTCGCCGTTGCCCGGTGCCTCGCCGCCGGTCGGCGTGCCGTAGGTCAGGCCGGAGACGGCCACCTGGCCCGACGGGGTGGCGGCGGCGTACACGTTGACCTCGGAGAACGGGTCGACGCCGTCGTCACGGGCGGTGCCGAGCTGGGCGGCGGCCTGCTGCTTCCCCTTGCCGTCGAGCCGGACCGTCAGGACGTCGGCCGCGCCCGCCACCACGCCCACCCGTCCCCGTGTGTATCCGGCCAGCGCGACCGCGCCCCCGGGCAGCGGCACCACGGCGGCGCCCTCGTCGGCGGCCGGGGTGGCGACGGTGGCCTGCCAGCGCTGCTTGCCCGCGCCCGTGTACGCCGCCGCGACCAGATCACCGCCGACGCCGCCGGTGGCGACCGCGAGGCCCGCCGTGGTGACGGCCACCGCGTTCAGCCGGTCGTCACCGGTGCCGCCCACCGTGGTGGCCCACTTCCGGGCCCCGTTCGGGTCGTAGGCGGCGAGCCAGCCGTCGAGCCCGCCCAGCGCGGTCGTCCCCGGCAGGGCCGAGGTCGCGCTGCCCGTCACGTACAGGTTCGTCCCGTCCGAGGCCACGCCGTACGCCTTGTCCTCCCCCACCCCGCCGTACTGACGGACCCAGGAGAGCGCGCCGTCGGCGGAGAGGCGGGCGACCAGCGCGTCCTTGTCCCCGCTGTTGGCCCCGTCGAGCGCGCCCTTGGTGTAGCCGGCCACGTAGGCGCCGCCGTCAGGGGCGGCGGCCAGGCCGTAGAGGCGGTCGGCCACGCCTGGCGCGCCGAACTGGGTGAGCCAGCGGACCGCGCCCTTCGCGTCGAGCCGGACCACGAACGCGTCGTCCGTGGCGTTGCCCGCGTGGTGGCCGTCCAGGTCGCCCTTGGTGTAGCCGGCCGCGAGCACGCCGCCGTCGGGCAGCGCCGCGACGCCGTACAGCCGCTCGTCGGCGGCGGTGCCGAGCTGTCTGGTCCAGCCGGCCGCTCCGCCGCGGACCAGCACCGCGTCGAGGCGGCCCGCGTACGGCTGTCCGCCGACGGGCCCGCTCGCCGCGAACCCGGTGGTCAGCGATCCGTCGGCGTGGGCCGCGACGCCGCCGGCCCAGTCCTGGGCGGCCGTGCCGTACAGCGGGGCGGGCAGCCCGGCCGGCGGCGTGATGCTCAGCCCCGGGCCGAGCTCGGCCATCGCCTGCTCGAACGCGGGCGCCCAGACGGTCCAGTCGTGGCCGCCGTCGAGCACGCGTAGCTGCGCCGAGATCGCGGGCGAGCGCCTGGCCGCGTTGTAGAGCGCGGCGGACTCGAAGTCGAGGTCGTGCTGGGCGTCGGCGGGATCGGGGTTGGCGTACTCGTCGTCGCCGACGGCCACGAACAGCCGTACGGGCAGGTCCTGGTCGAGTTTGGGGAGCAGGGCGGGGTAGTTCAGCTCCCGGTACACCGCGTCGGCGAACTTCTCGCCGCCCTGGCCGTAGGCGCCGTAGTCACGGGTGGAGGAGTCGCCCGGCGGCAGTGGCGTGTAGACGGCCGGGCTGAGCACGATGGCGCTGCCGAACAGGTCCTGATGGGCCAGCGCGAAACGCAGCGCGCCCGAGCCGCCCATGGAGTAGCCGCCGACCATGCGCGCCTGGCGGATCGGCGCCGTGCGGTAGGTCGCGTCCACGTGGGCCACCAGGTCACGGGTCAGCGCGGTCTCGACCGGGCGTCCTGGCAGGTCGGAGCCGGTGTAGCGGGAGTCCACGTACCAGCTCCCGCGCTCGCTCCACGGCGCGTCGGGCATGACGGCGATGAGCGGCGGTATCCGCCGGGTCCGGATCATCGCGTCGAGCGTGTCCTTGACCCGGGTCCACGCCTGCATGGTGTCGCCGCGCCCGTGCAGCAGGTACAGCACCGGGTAGCGATCGGCGCCCTTGGCGTAGCCGTACGGCAGGTAGAGGTTGTAGGCGATGTTCTCCCCCAGCGCCGCCGAGGGCGCGGCGGCCGCGGTGATCGTCCCGGTCCGGCCGGCCCGCACGCGTGCCTCTCCCGGTACGGCCAGCAGGACGACAAGGGCGAGGGCCATGAGCGCACCGACACCGCTCCATCGAGATAAGGGCATCGGTCGCTCCCTGTAAACGTTTACCGAACAATCTGTCCAGTGGTGCAGGAGAGTTTCCTGGTGCCCTTTGATCCATGTCAAGTATTCAAATGATCACATGTCGTGATTCCTGCGATTTGCCCCAGGAATGACCTCTAGGCTGAGCCGGGAAAGATCCCTCCTCTACCGCGACGACCTGGGGAACCCTGATGACCGAGGACGCGAACGACGACGTAATGGAACAGCTCAGCCGCATAGACACCTCAGTGGCCCATCCGGCCCGTGTCTTCGACTACTGGCTGGGCGGCAAGGACCACTACGCCGCCGACCGCGAAACGGGCGAGCAGATCCTCAAGGTCATGCCGGAGCTGGCCATCATCGCCCGCGCCGAGCGGGAGTTCCTGGCGCGCGCGGTGCGGCACCTGGTCGTGGAGGCGGGGGTGCGCCAGTTCCTCGACATCGGCACCGGCATCCCGTCTGCCGACAACACCCACGAGGTGGCCCAGGCCGCCGCGCCCGAGGCGCGCATCGTGTACGTCGACAACGACCCGATCGTCCTGGCCCACGCCCGCGCGCTGCTGCGCGGCACCGACGAGGGCCTGACCACCTACATCGACGCCGACCTGCGCGACCCGGCGACGATCCTGGAACACGCGGCCAAGGCGCTGGACTTCACCCAGCCGGTCGGGCTGATGCTGCTGGGCGTGCTGGAGTTCGTGCCGGACGACGAGCAGGCGTACACGGTCGTCGCCGAGCTGATGCGGGCGCTGCCTTCTGGCAGCTATCTGACCCTCGCCTCCAGCGTGAGCAGCCCGGAAATGGACCGCGCCGCGGCCATCTGGAACGACAGCGGCGCCACGCCCATCACGATCCGCACGACCGAGCAGCTCATGGAGTTCTACAAGGGGATGGAACTGGTCGAGCCGGGCATGGTGTCGCTGCCGAAGTGGCGTCCCGAGCCGACGACCCAATATCGCGGCCAGGAAGTGTCGCAATACGGCGCTGTTGGCCGCAAATCCTGATCTTCTACCAGGGCTTTAAGGCAGTTGCCTGACCGCAACTCGACGATCAGCGCGATCGACTCGCACGCTTGACTATTCTCCTGGTGAAGCTTTGACGATTGCAGGATCGGAGCCAGGTGAACATGAGCGATGCAACAGGGGCCTCACGTTCGTCCGGACGTCCCAAGCGGACACGTGACGTCGGTGAGGTCGGCGAACCAGAGCTCCGGCAGTTGCTGGCCGGCCTGACCGCGGTCCGCGACGGCGACTTCGGCACCCGGCTGCCGGACGACGCCGACGGGCTGCTCGGGGAGATCGCCTCCGTCTTCAACGGCATGGTCGATCAGCTCTCGCTGTTCACCTCCGAGGTGACCCGCGTCTCCCGCGAGGTCGGCACCGAGGGGCGGCTCGGCGGGCAGGCCGAGGTGCCGGCCGTGTCCGGCACCTGGAAGGATCTCACAGAGTCCGTCAACGCCATGGCGGGCAACCTCACCGACCAGGTACGCAGCATCGCCCAGGTGACCACGGCCGTGGCCCGCGGCGACCTGTCGCAGAAGATCACCGTGGCCGCCCGTGGCGAGATCCTGGAGCTCAAGAACACCGTCAACACCATGGTCGACCAGCTGTCCTCCTTCGCCGACGAGGTCACCAGAGTCGCCCGCGAGGTCGGCACCGAGGGCGAGCTGGGCGGCCAGGCCGACGTCAAGGGCGTGGCGGGCACCTGGCGGGACCTGACCGACTCGGTGAACTTCATGGCCGGCAACCTCACCGCCCAGGTCCGCAACATCTCGCAGGTGGCCACCGCCGTGGCGCGCGGCGACCTGTCGCAGAAGATCACCGTGGCCGCCCGAGGCGAGATCCTGGAGCTCAAGAACACCCTCAACACCATGGTCGACCAGCTGTCCTCCTTCGCCGACGAGGTCACCAGAGTCGCCCGCGAGGTCGGCACCGACGGACGGCTCGGCGGGCAGGCCGACGTCAAGGGCGTCTCCGGCACCTGGAAGGACCTGACGGAGTCGGTCAACGTCATGGCCGACAACCTCACCGCCCAGGTCCGCAGCATCGCCGAGGTCACCACCGCCGTGGCCAAGGGCGACCTGTCGCAGAAGATCCGGGTGGACGCCCGAGGCGAGATCCTGGAGCTGAAGGAGACCATCAACACGATGGTCGACCAGCTCTCCGCGTTCGCCGACGAGGTCACCAGGGTCGCCCGCGAGGTCGGCACCGAGGGCAACCTGGGCGGCCAGGGCACGGTGCGCGGCGTGTCGGGCACCTGGAAGGACCTGACCGACAACGTCAACGTCATGGCCTCCAATCTGACCAGCCAGGTACGCAGCATCGCCCAGGTCGCCACCGCCGTGGCCAAGGGCGACCTGTCGCAGAAGATCACCGTCGAGGCCAAGGGCGAGGTCGCCGCGCTCGCCGAGACCATCAACACGATGGTCGACACCCTCTCCGCCTTCGCCGACGAGGTCACCCGGGTCGCCCGCGAGGTCGGCACCGAAGGCCAGCTCGGCGGCCAGGCCCGGGTGCCGAACGTGGCGGGCACCTGGAAGAACCTCACCGACAACGTCAACTCGATGGCCGACAACCTGACCAACCAGGTACGCAGCATCGCCCAGGTGACCACGGCGGTGGCCAGGGGCGACCTGACCCGCAAGATCGACGTCGACGCGCGCGGCGAGATCCTGGAGCTCAAGACCACCATCAACACGATGGTCGACCAGCTGTCCTCCTTCGCCGCGGAGGTCACCAGGGTGGCCCGCGAGGTCGGCAGCGAAGGGCGGCTGGGCGGCCAGGCCGAGGTCGAAGGGGTCTCCGGCACCTGGAAGCGGCTGACCGAGAACGTCAACGAGCTGGCCGGCAACCTCACCCGCCAGGTCCGCGCCATCGCCGCGGTGACCAGCGCGGTCACCTCGGGCGACCTGACGCGCTCCATCACCGTGGACGCGGAAGGAGAGCTCGCCGACCTCAAGGACAACATCAACTCGATGGTGGAGTCGCTGCGCGAGACCACCCGGGCCAACGAGGAGCAGGACTGGCTCAAGTCCAACCTGGCCCGCATGTCCGGGCTGATGCAGGGGCATCGCGACCTGGCCACGGTCGCCGAGCTGGTGATGGACGAGCTGGCGCCCCTGGTCTCGGCCCAGTACGGCGCCTTCTTCCTGGCCGGGGAGACCGAGCTGCGGCTCATCAGCGCGTACGGCTTCGCCGCCGACCCCGAGCGGCCGATCCGGTTCCGCATCGGCGAGGCGCTGGTCGGCCAGGCGGCGCGCACCCACAAGACCATCGCCATGACCGACATCCCGGCCGACTACATCACCGTCTCCTCCGGGCTCGGCCGCACGGCCCCCGTCTCGGTGATCGTGCTGCCGATCGTGGCCGAGGAGCAGGTGCTCGGCGTCATCGAGCTGGCCTCGGTCTACGCCTTCACCCCGGTCCACCGCGCCTTCCTCGACCAGCTGATGGAGACCATCGGCGTCAACCTCAACACCATCGTCGCCAACGCCCGCACCGACGAGCTGCTCGTGGAGTCGCAGCGACTCACCGTCGAGCTGCAGACCCGCTCGGCGGAGCTGCAGAACCAGCAGGAGGAGCTCCAGCGCTCCAACGCGGAGCTGGAGGAGAAGGCGACACTGCTGGCCACCCAGAACCGCGACATCGAGACCAAGAACCTGGAGATCGAGCAGGCCAGGCAGGAGCTGGAGGAGCGGGCCCAGCAGCTCTCGCTGGCCTCCAAGTACAAGAGTGAGTTCCTGGCCAACATGAGCCACGAGCTGCGCACCCCGCTCAACTCCCTGCTCATCCTGGCCCAGCTGCTCTCCCAGAACCACACCCGCAACCTCACGGCCAAGCAGGTCGAATACGCGGGCATCATCCATTCGGCCGGCTCCGACCTGCTGCAGCTGATCAACGACATCCTCGACCTGTCCAAGGTCGAGGCCGGCAAGATGGACATCAACCCCGAACGCGTGTCGCTGCGCCAGCTGCTCGACTACGTCGAGGCCACCTTCCGGCCGATGACCACGCAGAAGAGCCTGGAATTCCTGATCACCACCGCCCCGGGCGTACCGACCGAGCTGCTCACCGACGACTCGCGGCTGCGCCAGGTGCTGCGCAACCTGCTCTCCAACGCGGTCAAGTTCACCGAGAGGGGCAGCGTCGAGCTACGGATCGAGCCGGCCAGCCCGGCCGAGCTGCCCGTTCCCGCGCGCCCGCACGGCGCGGCGGTGGCCCTGCGGGTCATCGACACCGGCATCGGCATCCCGGAGCAGCAGCTGGAGGTGATCTTCGGCGCGTTCCAGCAGGCCGACGGCACCACCAGCCGCAAGTACGGCGGCACCGGGCTGGGCCTGTCGATCAGCCGCGAGATCGCCTACCTGCTCGGCGGCGGCATCACCGCGCGGAGCACCCCGGGACAGGGCAGCGTCTTCACGCTCTACCTGCCGATCGCGCGCCCCGACTTCGAGGACTACTCCGCCCCTGACATCAAGCCGCTGCCGTCCGCCGCCAGGCCGAGCCTGTCCGCAGCGCCCGAGGTGCCGCAGCAACGGCGCCTGCTGGTCATCGAGGAGCGGCAGCGCGGGCTGCTGTCCCTGGTCGCCGAGAGCGTCGTGTCCGACCTGGCCAACACCCGCGACCTGGCCCACCTCAACGGGACCGTCGAGGTGGTCACCGCCGCGGGCCCGGAGGAGGCCGCCGCCACGCTCGCCGCCGAGGCGTGCCACTGCATCGTCCTCGACATCGACATGCCCGACATGGCCGCGTACGGCCTGCTGGAGGCCATGGACGGCGACCCCGCGCTCCAGCAGGTGCCGGTCCTGGCCTACAACAACTGGCGCACCAACCCGCAGCAGGAGGCGACCCTTCAGGCCCGCGCCAGCAACCGGCCGCTGGAGCTGCTCTCCAGCCTCGACGAGCTGCGCGAGCGCATCGCCCTGCACCTGACCGCCGACCAGCCGAGTGACGTGCTCCCCCTGGTCCGGCCGGCCAACGTGGGCGTGCCCGCCGGGCGGGAGGTCGACGACACGCTGGCCGGGCGTACGGTGCTGGTGGTCGACGACGACGCCAGGAACCTGTTCGCGCTCACCAGCATGCTGGAGATTCACGGCATGAACGTGCTGCACGCGGAGAACGGCCGCAAGGGCATCGACACGCTCGTCGCCCACCCGGAGACCGACCTCATCCTGATGGACGTGATGATGCCGGAGATGGATGGCTATGCCGCCACGGAGGCGATCCGGGCCATGCCTCAGTACGTCGGCCTGCCCATCATCGCGGTGACGGCTAAGGCCATGCCGGGCGACCAGGAGAAGTCGCTCGCGGCGGGAGCGAGCGACTACGTCACCAAGCCGGTCGACTCCGACCATCTCATCGAGGTGATACAGCGCTGGATGACCTCCTAGCGCAGTCCCCCGGGCAAGCTCGTGTCCATCCCCAGGAGTCCCACGTTGCAACCAGCACAGCAGCCTGCCGCCCCACTTCCGGAAGGCGCCCATGCGGAGGCGGCGGCCGATGAGGCGAACGTCGGCCGGCTGGCCGCCACGATCGAACGGCTGCGCAAGGAGATCCAGGACGCCCACCTGGCCGCCGACGGGCGCGCCCTGATCGAGCTGGCCAAGGGCGTCCTGGTCGAGCGGCTGCGCTGCGGCCCCGCCCAGGCCGCCCGCCAGCTCACCACGCTCGCGGAGCAGGCCGGGATGTCGCAGCTGGAGCTGGCCTCGGTCATCATCGACCAGGCGGCGCAGGACCGCATCAGCGAGACGGCCGGTGAGTTCCTGCGCTCGGCGGTGGCCGACCACCACCGTGCCCGCCACTCCGTCTCCCTGCGGCTGCGCGCCGCCGAGAGCGGCGCGCTGGACGCGACCGACACCCAGGCGGTCGCCGAGTCGCTCCTGGAGCACGCGCTGGCGCCGCTCGGCGCGACGACGGTCGCCGTATGGGCCGCCGGTCCCGACGCCTCGCTCAGCCTGGCCGGCTACGCGGGGCTCAGTGCCGAGGAGGCCATGCGGTGGCGGTACGTCCCTCCCGGCGTGGCCACCCCGGCTCGCCAGGCTCTCTCGGAGCGCCGGACCGTCTGGTTCCCGGCCCTGCGCGAGGCCGGTTTGCCCACCATCGGGCACCGGCAGGCGGCCGAAGGCGGGCGGGTGACGGTGCCCGCCGGCACAGGCGGCCGCATCCTGGGCGTCCTGGAGATCGGCTGGCCGCATGATCTGGAGCCGCAACCGCCGCAGATAGAGCGGCAGATCGAGGCGCTGGCGGATCTGTGCGCCCACACGCTGGACACGTTCGCGCCGGGCGGCCCGGCCGGGCCGTCATCGTCCGACCCGGCCTTCTCCGAGCTCGTCGACCTGGCCGACGGGCTGCACGATCCCGCCCTGGTGCTCTGTCCGCACCTCGACAGCGGCGGCAGACTGACCGATTTCCGCATCGTGCACACCAACGACCGGTTCGCCGACCCGGCCGGGCGCCCGCGTCACCGGGTCACCGGGGCGCTGCTGCTGGAGGCGTACCCGCTGGCGGCCGAGAACGGCGGCCTGTTCGCCAAGGTCGAGCACGTCCACGCGACCGGCGAGCCGTTCCGTACCGAGCGCATGACCCTCACCACCTTGGTGGACCAGGTGCGGCTGAGCACCGAGGCCGGCGTCAGCGCCACCCGCCACGGCGACTGCGTGCTGCTCATCTGGCGGCCGCAGGACGAAGGCGCGCGGCTGGCCGGCATCCTGCAGCACGCCCAGCGCCTGGGCCGCATCGGCGGCTTCGAGGAGAACGTGCTCACCGGCCAGGTCACCTGGAACGACCAGCTCTTCGCCCTGTACGGCCTTTCTCCCACCGACGAGCCGATCCCCCTCGAACGGCTGCGCGAGCACGCTCATCCCGACGACGAGACCGGCATCGGCCGGTTCCTGCGCACCGTGCTGCACCATCGGCGCTCGGCTTCGACGGCGTTCCGGCTCCAGCGGCCCGACGGGATCGCCCGGCACATCCGCGTGGTGGCGGAGCCGGTTTTCGGGGCCGATGACCGGTTGCTGGCCGTACGCGGCGCTTATCAGGACATCTCATCCCAGCACTGGACCGAGGTGGCGCTGGCCGCGACCCGCGACCAGCTCGCCCACAGTGAGCAGCAGACCGCCGAACGTAACCGGCTGGCCCTGCAACTGCAGCGGGCCATCATGCCGCCGACGCACGACACAACGGACGCCTTCGGGCTGCGGATCGCCGTCCGCTACCGGCCCGCCGAGGAGGAGCACCTGGTCGGCGGCGACTGGTACGACGCCGTCGTGCTGCCGTCCAAGCACGTGCTCCTGTCCGTGGGCGACGTGGCCGGACACGGCATCCAGGCGGCCACCGGCATGGTCGTGCTGCGCAACGCCCTGCGTGGCCTGGCCGCCACCGGCGCGGGGCCCGGCCAGCTGCTGACCTGGCTCAACCTCGTCGCCCACCACCTCACCGACAGCGTGACCGCGACCGCGATCTGCGGCCTGTACGACCCGCGGACCAGGGTCCTGCGCTGGGCTCGCGCCGGGCATTTGCCGCCACTCCTGGTCCGGGGGGCGAGCGCGTCGGAGTTGCCGATGGTCCAGGGGCTGCTGCTCGGCGCGGTGTCGGAGGCGTCGTACGAGGAGGGGCAGCTGCAGCTCGAAGCCGGCGACACCCTGATGATGTACACGGACGGGCTCATCGAACGCCGGGACCGGGCTCTGCAGCACGCCCAGAACCACCTGCTCGCCATCGCCGGGCAACCGGCGCAGACCCTCGACCTGCGGCTGGACCACCTGCTGACGCACTGCAACTCGGACACCGACGACGACACGTGCCTGATCGGTGTCGAGTTGCGGTGACGCCGTTTCGGCCGGGCCTCAGCCCGACCGTCGCGGTGACGCCTGCAGTGACGCCTGCAGTGACGACGCTTCGGCCGGCGCCGTGTGGCGCCGGCCGAAGCGGTGTGACCCCGGACCTCAGTCCGACAGACCCTTGCGCAGGTCGTCGAGGACCTTGCGCAGGATGCGCGAGACGTGCATCTGCGAGATCCCGAACTCCGCGGCGATCTCGGCCTGCGTCATGTTGCCGTAGAAGCGCAGCAGCAGGATCTTCTTCTCCCGCACGGGCAGCGCGTCGATGAGCGGCTTGACGGCGTGCTTGTCGACCAGGGAGTCGAGCGATTCGTCGTGTTCGGGGATGACGTCACCGAGGGACGCGGAGTCGTCGTCGACACCCGTCGGGGCGTCGAGCGAGAGCGTGCTGTAGGCCGCCGAGGCGTCCATCGTGAGCAGCACGTCCTCCTGGGAGATCTTCATCTTCTCGGCCAGCTCGGCGACCGTGGGGGCGCGACCGAGGGTCTGGCTGAGGTCCGAGACGAGCTTGTTGAGCTCGGAGCGGCGCTCCTGGTAGACGCGCGGCACCCGGATGGCCCAGGTACGGTCCCGGAAGTGGCGCTTGACCTCGCCCGTCATGGTGACGACCGCGTAGCCACGGAAGTCGTGGCCGAGCTCGGCGTCGAAGCCGTTGATGGCCTTCATGAGGCCGACGTAGGCGGCCTGGCGCAGGTCTTCGATGGGCTCGCCGCGGTAGCGGTAGCGGCGAGTGATGTCGTTGGCCAGCCACTCGTGCATCGCCACGAGACGCTCGCGGATCCGTACCTTGTCGAGCTCGGAGGTCTCCGGCTTGACCATTTCGACCAGGAGTTGTTCGGCGGTCATCTCGCTGAGCACGAGTACCTGAGGCTGAGCGTGAGCCTGCTGGACGGTCATTCCTGCTCCTCATATCTACTGCAGGCGGTCCCGTCCAAAGACAAAAGCCCAGACAGAGACACGCCTCGATAACACGAGACGAAGCCCTCTGCTGGACTTCGTATTCATTATCTCCTATTTTCCGGAGATGTCACGCCTGTGAGATCACAAAAAGGTCACGGATCACACGGGCGGCCCCTCAGCCGCGCTTCCAGAAGGCCTCCGACAGCGCCTCGATCTCGACCACGGCCTGTTCGAGGTTCGCGGCGAACGGCAGTAGCGCCTGGTAGACCGGCTCACCACCCTCGGCGAGCCGGCGGATGACCTCGGCGTTCATCCGCGCGCGGTCGACCACCTCGGAGCGGAACGCCGTACGGTCCCCCTCGTAGCCGTAGGCGTCGAGCAACAGGTGCAGCCGCCGGGACCGATCCTCGAACGCCGTGAACCCCTGCTCCGTGACGACGCGCCGGGCGTGCAGCGGAACCCAGGTCAACGCGCTGTAGGCCAGATCGCGCTCCCGCGAGGACGGCCCGGCGGTGTCCCAGTCGACGAAGCCGACCAGGTCGTCCTCCTGCCACACCGCGTTGTAAGGAGAGGCGTCGTGGTGCCCGATGACCAGCCCCGGCCGCCAGGGACGCCCGGTGAACCAGACCGCGTCCGGCTCGGGCACGAACGTCGCCGTCGCGTCGTGCAGCCGCCGCATCCAGGCCCCGACCTGCTTGAGCGCGCTGTCCGACCAGGGCCACGCGGGCCAGGGGGCCCGCTCCCCGATCGTGTCGCCCTGGAGGTAGGTCAGCACCTCGCGCCCCCGCTCGTCGAACCCGAGCACCCGCGGCGCCCCTTCGAACCCGGCCGCCTCCAGATGGGCCAGCACGGTGTGGACGGTGCGCGTCCACGGGTTGGCGGGCCGATGGACGGTATCGCCGATGCGTACGCCGCCGACATGCCTGCCACCCGGCAGGGGCTGCTCATCCATGACGCCGTTTCTACGCCCGGCCCGCCGGCCGCCGCACCTGGTTTTCCTGCCTGGCCGGGGACGAGCATCTCTTACCATGATCGTGGTAAAAATGTCCCGTGTCGTCCGATAAACCCTTATCCATGGCCAGTCAACCGCCCGGCAACCTTTCGCCGACCACCTCCCCGGGCTCGCCGGCGTTCGGGACGCTCGGCCCCTCGCCGTCGCTGGTAAGTCCGTGCCCGCACATCCCCGCGTGCCCGCCGCCCGTGTGCCTCCCGTCGCGTCTACGCGCGCAGCCGGTGCAGGCCTCACTGGCCAAGTCCGCGCCACTGCTCGAGGACACCGACGGCCCCGCGAAAGGCTACGAGACCGACGCGGGGTACGTGCGGAAGTTCGCCGGCACCATGAACGACTCGGCCACCGGTGTGGACACCGTCAAGGAGCAGACCCCCCGCTTCGAGGGCTGGGATCTGGCCCCCATGGCCGGAGTGCCCATTGTCGGGCTCATGTTCGTCAACCGGTTGAACACCATCGCCGACACCTGGCGGGACAGCGCGGGCATCCTCTCCGAAGTGCTGCGCACCGACAGCGGCAAGATTGACAAAGCCGCAGACAACTACGTCGCCGCCGCGCGAGCCAGCACCGCCGAGTGAGGAGAAATTCGCGATGTCGACTCCGTCTGGAGAACCGCCGAAGCTGATCGTGCCGGGCAGCACCACCCCTACGGCCAATCAGCAGCTCTATGTCTCCAACGCCAGCGGCACCGTACAGCGGACCGTCACAGTCGCTCCCAAGCCGCGCACCGACCCCGGCTTCTACAAGCGGCTGATCACGGAGCTGAATCCGCTGCGCCAGTCCAACAGGGCCGCGATGGCTGTTTCGGGGCTCGGCGTCGCCGCGCTCGCGCTGGACGTGGCGGCCACCCTCAACCTGGGCAACCCGTTCCTGTTCTACGATCGGCGTGAGCAGTGGAAGAGCATGGCCGGACTGCTGGAAGGCAGCCGGTCCGACCTGTGGCGTGCCTTTTTTGATGACATCTCCCCCAACTGGAAGGGTCAAGCGAGGGATACGCTCCAGCAGTACGTCCGATTCAACGTCAACGGCTTGTACGGCCAGCTCGGCAAGATCACTGACGAGATGAGCGGCACCATGCACGGCCAGTACAAAGAGGTACTGGAGTACGACCTGTCGGTGTTCGGGCTCTACGCCACCTCGGCCCCCATACTGCGCACCGTCGCCGCCATGAGCGCACACCCGGTGGGGAGGGTCGCCCTGATGACCCAGGTCGGCCTGTTCATGAGCGCGGCCGGAAATCTGGTCAAGCAGTTCGCCGACGTGTACAACTCCTACGAGGGCGCCCTCAACAAGCTGGAACTCAAGCTCAACGATCTGAGGGGCGCCTTCTACCGGTCCGGCAACCCGGCGCTGGGGGCACGCGATCTCCACCTCACTCCTGCGATCTCGGACCCCGCACAGCTGGAAAACTACTGGGTTCCCATGTCGAAGGAAGCCTCATGAGGCATGTCGAGGCGTTCGCCGGGGGTCGGCAGGACGATGTCGACGGACTGCTGCGTGAGACGGACGGCTGGGCGCGCACCCTGGCCGGGGCGCTGGGCGAGTTGGAGGAGGAACGGCTGGCGGGCGCCGACCCGTCCGAGGTCGTCCGCGCCGAAGTGTCCGGCACCGGCCGCCTGCGCGGGTTGTCCATCGACCCGCGCGGCCTGCGCGGCCTGGACCACGTCCAGCTCGCCCAGGCCGTTTGTGAGGCGATCGCCGCGGCCCACCTCGCGATGGGCGAGCGGCTGACACAGGTCGTCCAGGGTCTGGGGGGACAAGCGCCTGACACCGCGGGCGCAGAGGGCGCCGCCGACCCGCTCGACGGCCACATCCGCAACGTGCTGCGAGGAGAGTGAGCGATGGAGGGCATGGAGGAGGCGCAGGCGCGGCTGGAGGCGTTGATCGCCGCCGCCGAGCAGGCGGAGGCGAGGGTGGAGGAGTGGAGTGCCGCCGAGTTCGCCGGCGTGGCCGACGAGGGTGGGATTGTGGCCGTCACCGACGCGATCGGCACCATCACGCGGTTGGAGATCTCCCCGCGGAGCAGGAGGCGACTGGACGCGACTGGCTTGGCCGCCGCCATCCTCGCGGCGATCACCACAGCAGAGGAGGCCGCGGCGGCCTCCAGGGACGCGCTGCTCGGGAGTCTGCACGCCGCTTCGGACAGGATCGCCTAGCCCTTCACCTGCGCTTTGAGATTGTTGAGCTCGCCGGTATTCCAGACTGTGCCGGCTCGCCGTCCTGCGGGCGGCCTACGCCGTCCCCGCCAGGAGGAGTCGGGTGCGGGCCGGCGCCGAAGGGGGTAGTGCGGCGAGGATGTCGGCGAGGGTGACCCCGGCAAGGCTGCCTCGCCACGCCTCGTGCGCGTCGGCCATCTTCTCGGCGAGGACGCAGGTGCGGCGGCAATCCTCGGCGGGCAGCGCGCCCCGTCCTCGCCGGCGGATCTCACGGCACTCGTACGGCGGGGACGTGCCGTCGACGGCCTCCACGATCCCCAGGAGCGTGATCTCGGAAGGGGGCCGCGCGAGCCGGAATCCGCCCCGCGGACCTGTGGTCGCGCCCAGCAGGCCGGCCCTGACAAGCGCCTTCAGCTGCTTGGTGAGATAGGGCGCCGGGAGGTCGTAGTACTGCGCGAGCTGCGCCGCCGACGCGCTGGCTCCCGCATCGAGCTGCGCCAGCGTCGTAGCGCAGTGCAGAACCCATTCAGTACTCACCGGCAGCTTCACGCCTCCGAGCCTATCGCAGACATTATGGACCTTTTTAGTCCGTGATAGCGTTCGCGGGTCAGCCAGAGAAGGAGAGAGATCATCATGCGGATCGCGATCGCCGGTGCGACCGGGAACATCGGAGCCCTCACCGTCGCCGCCCTCGAACGCGGCGGGCACGAGGTCGCGCGGATCAGCCGCTCACTGGGCGTGGACCTGGTGACCGGTGACGGGCTCGACGACGCGCTGGCCGGCGTCGAGGCGGTCGTCGACGCCACCAACGGACCGGCGAGCGACCAGGCCGAGACGGTGGCCTACTTCGGCACCGCCACGCGCAACCTGCTCGCCGCCGAGGAGCGAGCCGGCGTCCGTCACCATGTGCTGCTCTCGATCGCCGGCATCCATCGCATCGAGGGCAACGCCCACTACGCCGGCAAGCGGGAACAGGAGCGCCTCGTGTCCGAGGGAGCGGTGCCGTGGACGATCGTCCCGGCCACGCAGTTCCACGACTTCGCCGCGCTGCTGACGAGCTGGACCGATCAGGACGGTGTCGCGACGATCCCGCCGCTGCTCGTACAGCCGGTCGCGCCCGCCGACGTGGCCGACGTCCTCGCCGAGATCGCGGTGGGCGAGCCGCAGGGGCGTTACGTCGACGTCGCCGGACCCGACCCACAGGACCTGGTGGACATGGCCCGGCGCACCAACGAGGCGCGCGGCCGTACGGTGAAGCTCGTGCCGACGTGGTCGGCGGTGTTCGGCCCGGCGGCGGCCGGCAACGCGCTGCTGCCCGGTGAGGACGCCCGCATCGCGCCGACCACCTTCGACGAGTGGCTCGCTGAACAGCGATAGAACAGGTCCCAAGCTAGCCCGGCGGGGCAAGACGGATGATCTGGTCGCGGAGGGCATCGTTTTCAGCGTTTCCGCCAGAGAACCTGCCGTCCGGCGGTCGTGCTCACGCCGCGGATCCCGCTCATCAGCCCTGGTCGCACGTCGGGGTAGGCGAACCGGATGAGGTAGTTGGTCATCGGGCCGCCCATCAGCGTGCACATGACATCACGCTCCTCCGTGCTGACCGGAAGGTAACCGAGGTCGCGGGCCATGGCCTCGGCGTCGCCGGTCAGGGTCCGTGATCCGGCCAGCCGCTCGCCGCCCCTGCGGGTGTTGTCGCCCGGGTACGCGCAGATCATCGCGGTGACCGGTTTACCAGGTACGAGGTAGTGCCCGGCCCCGTCGATCTGCCCGGCGGCAGGCACCCAGCCGCCGGCGTGCCGGCCTCCCCACTGTTGCGGGCACGACGTCAGGACGATTGGCGGGCTGCTCGCCGAGGATGAGGTCAGGACGGTGGCCGCGCAGATCGCGGTGACGACGACTGCCACGTGACGAAGATTCACAAAGGTGAGACGTCACCTGCCCGCCCGACCGGTTCAGGTAGTTGATCGGCGTCACCGGCACCGATGAGGTCGCGGCGGCCGCGTTACCAGGGTGCCACTCCGGCGGGGTCGAAGAAGACCCCGGTGGGCCCGTCGGCGCCCAGCAGCGCGGCTCGTACGATCGGGGCGGCGCCCTCCTCGACGGTCTGCGTCCCGCTGAAGCCGTTGAGATCGGTGGCGGTGTAGCCGGGGTCGACCACGTTGACCCGCAGCTCGGGGCAGACCCTCGCGTACTGGACGGTCAGCATGGCGAGCGCGGCCTTCGAGGCGGTATAGGCCAGGGCGGGCACATGGGATTCGATGCGGTCGGGGTCGTGGACCCGGGCGAACGAACCGAGGCCGCTGCCGACGTTGACCACCACTCCATGCCCGCCGCGCCGCAGCAGCGGCAGGAACGCGTGGGTCACCCGGACGACGCCCACGACATTGGTGTTCAGGACGGCCTCCAGGTCCGCCCCGGTGAACTCGCTCGCCGGCGGCGCGCCACCGGCGATCCCCGCGTTGTTGACCAGGACGTCCAGGCCGCCCTGCTCCTTGTCCACGAGGTCCGCGGCCGCCTGGACCGACGCCTCGTCGGTGACGTCGATGAGCAGCGGCAACGCGCCCAGCTCCGTCGCCGCCCGCCGGGCGTTGTCCTCGTTCCGTGCGCCGATGTAGACGGTGTGGCCCGCTGCGACGAGTTGGCGGGCGGTTTCGAAGCCGAGGCCCTTGTTAGCTCCGGTGATCACTGTCGTTGTCATGACTCCAGCCTCACACCGTCGTCGCAGCTCGTACCAGCGAAGGGTCTTCCTGGGAACGTCCGTACCAGGCACGGGCGGGCAGGTGGTGCGACGATGAGGGGGTGAGCGGCAACGGCGAACTGGCGACGATCCTGCGGGTCTGGCGCGAGCGGCTGGCCCCCGCACAGGCGGGGCTGCCCGCCAACGGACAACGGCGTACGCGGGGCCTGCGGCGCGAGGAGCTCGCGATGCTGGCGGGCGTGTCGGCCGACTACATCGTGCGCCTGGAGCAGGGCCGCGCCTCGACGCCGTCGGCGCAGGTGTGCGCCGCGCTGGCGCGGGCGCTGCAACTGGACGACGCCGAACAGACCCATCTCTTCCTGCTGGCCGGCCACGCGGTCGGCAGCGGGCGGATCGGCCAGTTGGTCCCGGCGAGCGTACGCAGGCTGCTGAACCGGCTCGATGATCACCCGATCGCCGTGTACGACGCGATGTGGACGCTGATCCTCTGGAACCGGCCCTGGGCGGCGCTGATCGGCGACCCATCGGCCCTCGACGAGCAGGACCGCCATGTGCTCTGGCAGGCTTACACCGGCCAGCCGCACCGGATCATCATGACACCCGACGAGTGGGCGGCCTTCGAGCGCTCGATGGTCGCGGACCTCCGGCGGACCGCCGCCCGCTACCCCGACGACCCACGGCTGCGCGCGTTCGTCCAGAAACTCCGCGAACACAGCGGCTCCTTCCGCACCCTGTGGGACGCCCATCTGGTCTCCGACCATCACCAGACCACCAAGAGCGTCGACCACCCCGCGGTGGGCAGGATCGACCTGGACTGCGACATCCTCGCCAGCCAGCACGGCGACCTGCGGATCGTGATCTACACCGCGCAGCCGGGCAGCGAATCAGAGACCAAACTCGCCCTGCTCGCCACCATCGGCACCCAGACCATGACGCCTGGCTAGAGGCCGTGTTTTCCAAAGGTCTTGAGCCACCCGTTGATCGCAGCATGGCTACTCAAGGATCTTGCTGGCGGGCCTGGTGGCCGTTCCGCCGCCCGCGTACGCGGCTCCGGGCGAGGAACTGCACGCCTTACGCACCGTCACCGGCCCTGACAGCCGGTGGGCAGCGCGGCCGGGAACCGACCGGAGCGGACCATCAGGTCGACCGGGTGCACAACGGACGCGGCGACCCGCACCTGCCCCGGCCCCGGCCCGGGCCCGGGCTCGGGCTCGGGCTCGGGCACCGGCACGTCGGCCGCGGCACGGCGAGCTCGCCCACCGCATGGCGGCGTCAGCCAGAAGATGCTCACCCAGACCCTGCGGACGCTGGAGCGCGACGGACTGGTCACCCGCGCGGTCACCGCCTCGGTACCGGTCCGCGTGGGCCATGCACGCCTGGCCTTGCTGCGTGATCGCCGACAAGCATGGCCAAGGGGGAGCCTGGTGGGGCGAGGTTGGCGGCGATGGTCGCGCCGATGAGGCCCTGGGCTGCCTGCAAGCAAAGCGGAACATGTTGCTCGCGACCTCATGCCGCCCGCGGCGCACCTTCGGGCGCGGTCGTTCGCTGTGCGCGGTGAACCGCTCGCCCGGTCAGGACCCGGACCGCGAACGCGACCTGCCAGAGTCCGATGAAGAGTGTCGGCAGCCGCTCGAAGAAGCCGGCCGGCGAGTCTCCGCCGTCGTGGCCTTGAGCCGCCGTGACAGTCGCGAAGAACGCTGCGACCGCAACGAGGGACAAGACGCTGCTGGTGATCGAGAAGGCGGACCAACCGCGGAACGGGCGGCGCGCTGTGACGAATCCGGCGGCTGGAAACGCCAGGAACACCACCAGGGCGCCGAGGTTATGCACGGTGCCGCCCGGGGTGACGACGACAGGCTCACCGGCCGGGAAGCCGAGGATCGGATCCGTTCGGAACGGGCCGATGAGGATGAGGCTCAATCCGGCGGTGACGAGGAGCGCATATCCCCGCGTGTTGACGGCGCCTGAGCGTCTGAGCCCTTCGGCGAAGCACAGCGTGAGCACTCCGTAGAGCACGAAGTTGGCGATCTGAAGCCAGCCGTGGGGGGCCAGGCTGAGCGTGCTGATGGTGTCGTGCCAGGAGCTGTAGCCGGCCTGTGCCGCCCCGTTGACGAGGTAGGCCGTGATGAAGATGACCGGACCGGCCGTACCCAGCGCCAGCAGGGTTTGCGTACGAGGTAAGCTCATGAGTACATCGTACACAGATCAAATACGTCGTACCCATCTGAGAGGAAGTGGCATGGCATCCCTTTGGGAGCGGCTCGAAGAGACCGCCACCGCGGCACGACCGGCGCTGTCCGCCCAGCGGATCGCAGCGGCGGCGGTGGCCATCGCCGACGCCGAGGGGCTCGACGCCATCACGATGCGACGTCTCGCCACCGAGTTGGACGTCGCTCCGATGTCCGCCTACCGTCACGTGTCGGGTAAGGACGATGTCCTGGAGTTGATGGTCGACCTCGTCTACGGCGAGGTGGATGTCCCCGACGGCGCCGGCTGGCAGGAGACCTTGCGCGCACTGGCCATGGGCATTCGCGCCCTGGTGTTGCGGCACCCTTGGCTCACCCGGCTCTCCGCTTCGCAGATGGTGTATGAGCTGACGCCCAACCGGATGGACCTCACGGAGCGAGCGCTCGCCGCGCTGCACAGCCTGGACCTCGACGTTGACACGGCAATGAGCGTTTTCCGCACGGTCGCCGCCTACGTGCACGGTGCCACCGGCGCCGAGATCGGTCTCCGGCAACTGATGGACGACCGAGGCTGGACCACCGGCGCCGAGAGCCGGGCGGGACTCTCCGCACAGATGACCTGGCTGTTGAATACGGGCCGCTATCCGGCGTTCCAACGTTACGTCCACGAAGGCGCTCGCAAGGATGACCTGCAATGGCAGTTCGAGACCGGGCTGGAACACGTCCTCGATGGCATCGCCGCCCGCCTCGGCTGAGGAGACACGCCGGAGGCCAGCGCCTTTCTACGGTGCAAAGCCCCACGCCGTGCTTGCCAGACACGGCCGGACGAACAGCCCCGCTCGACAATCGCGGCGGATCGCCGCGTACAACTCGATCTTGGACTTGGGATGCACCAGCGCTACCGCATCCCGCCGAACACATCAATGCTCCCACCGCAAGCCCTCGGGCGCTGTCACTTCTCAACGACATCACTTTTAGGCGAAAACGATCGCTGTTGGAGCAGACCAGCAAACGCTGTCACATGTCATCGACAGAACCACCCGCGAGTTCGGCGAACAGAACTGGGTCGACATGGACGAAGACAAGACCCCGGACTGGCGCAAGGTCCTCGCAGACCTGGAAGCCGCCACCGCGACCCTCCGCCGCGCTGTGAACCTCATCGGCTAAGCCGAGGCGCGTTGCCTTACCGCCGATGTGAAGCAGGCTGCAGCGCCGCGCCGAGCGTGGTCAGCAGCGCGGTGTAGAAGCGGGCCACGTGGGTCGGAGGGCATCTGCACCATCAGCACCGGGATCTCCTCCCGGTCCGGGTGCGAGGTCGGCGGGTGCAGGCGCCGGAACTTCTCCAGGATCATCGACTTGCCGTTGTTGGTCGGCCCGATCACCAGCAGGTTCGGCATCCGTTGCTTGGCCGGCCAGTCCAGCAACGTGTGCAGCTGGTCCAGTGCCTGGGTGGCGCGGGTGCAGCCGATCCACCGATCCGCCCGTACCCGGGCCAGCCGTTCGGCGGCGGGCAGCCGGGCCACCGGCCGGGCGCACGCACGGTAGCGCACAGGACTATGGACGCACCGGATGTTCGTAGTCCTCTGCACAGATCCCGGAAGGCCCAGGGCAGCCGTGCACACGACTTCGAAAAGTGACAACGACTCCATCACCCTCCGAATGACCTTTTGGTCATGGACCTGTGAAAGGGGCCCACCCGACCAGGCAGGCCCCTGCCAGCCTGCTAGAAGTCGAATTCTCCCTTGGACATCCCGTCCCGGAAGGCGTCCCATTCGGCCTTCGTGTAGACCAGAACAGGCCCTTCCGGATGCCGACTGTGCCGCACCCCTACGCGTCCACCGCTCAGTGGGGCGACCTCGACACAGTTGCCTCCGTTGCCACCGCTGGCCGTCGCCTTTCGCCAGACAGCGGTGACGAACTCCTTATCGGTCATGACTTTCCATCACCTTCTGAATGATCTTCTCGGTCTCGTAGATAGGCTGTGCAAGAGCGGACAGCACCTCCCATCGCTCGCCCAGCTTCCGGATCATTTCTGTCTGGTGCGTGACCTCGCCGCTCTCGGCGCTGTCGATGTAGCCCGTCTGCGTACCGTCGTCAGTGTCGGCTATCGCGAATGCGCTAACCAATCCAGCCGTAGCCCCCGATACCAGGGGAATCACCCGAACCGTAATGCATGGGCGGGCCATCAGAGCAAGCAGATTTGCCAGCTGCGCCCTCATCGCCTCACGTCCGCCGACCTCCCGCCACAAGACGCTCTCATCCAGGATGACGGAGAGGGTAGGCGGAGTGACCCGAGACAAGATCGCCTGACGTTGGAGTCGAACCTTGACATCCTCTTCTACCTCGGCGGGTAGGGCCCCCGGTTCGCCCTGAAAGATCGCTCTGGCGTAGTCGGAGGTCTGGAGGAGACCGGGGATCAATGCCAGTTCGTAGAGCCGGATGAATCGCGCCGCTTGCTCAGCCGCCGGCCATTTCCTGAACCACTTCGGACCCAAGCCCCTGATCGGGGGTAGCAGCTCCAGCAGCTCGCCATGCAGCCCCAATGCCTTTTCGAGCTGCCTAGTGAACGGTTCGGTGGGCAGCCGGGTGCCTCGCTCAACCGCGCCTATCAAGCTCTCGCTGCAGGGAAGGAGCGGTGCGAGACGGGCGTGAGTGAGATCCTTCGCTGTTCGATACTTCAGCATTCTTGCCTGGTATTCCTCGCTGGCGTTTCTCGCAGCTTTATTCCCATCTTCCGACATATCACACCCTTTCTCCGCCGCTTGCACACCCGTACGTACATAGACAAGCACAGGCTGTGAAGGTTTTGGAGGGCCGTTCCGAAAGACATCCGCATTGACCATGGCCATGCTTGGGACAGGTAACCGCACAAACACAAGAGATCTGTACGTTCCGAGGTGGCCATGCGAGCAGCTGTGTCAGTCCCCCCGTACGCAGGTGTCAAGGTATGGACGACGGGCGAGGTGGAATCGCGCCGGATTCCCTCGCTGGCCCGCCGAGAACTCGTGGAATGGATGGGCCCGGACCATCCCGCCCTTCCCGACCTTCAGGAAATAGCCTCAGAACTGCTCACCAACGCCATCATTCACGCGAACGCCATATGGGTCCGGATGCAACTGATCCCCGAATCGGGTTTTTGGCGATTGACCATCACCGACCCCGGAAACTCCGCTGAAACTCCACGCGCCCGCCGGCCTCGACCGAACGAGACAGGAGGGCGCGGACTCCTGGTGGTAGACGCCCTCACCAACGGCCAGTGGGATACCCACCGCAGCCCGGCTGGCGAACGCGTCGTGTGGGCGCTACTGCCTCGCTAGACCTCCCCACGGTCGGTACGACGGTGCCTCTACCTGCCGTGGGGTGCGAACCTCCCTTGACCCCCCAGGGAGGAGAAGGCCCCCAGACGCGCATCCGCCGCAGCGTTCCGTCTGGGGGCCTTTCCCAGCCGCCGCGTCGTACTGGCTTCGCCGACCGCCGCGTCGTAACCCGGGAACGGAGCCGCCCTTTTGACCTTGACCCCCAGGTCAGCCTTTAGCGTCGCGGTCACTCACCTGTGGACAGAGAGGACACTTATGGACGGCCTGGCAGGCAAGGGCGTGGTCATCACCGGAGGCGGCACGGGGATCGGCCGTGCCACGGCTCACCAGTTCGCCGCCGAGGGCGCGCGAGTGCTCGTCGTCGGTCGCACCGCCGCGCGTCTGGAGGAGACCGCTGCCGCGTACCCCTCGATCAGTACGTTCGTCGCGGACGGCGCGGTAGCCGATGGGCCCGAGCGCATCGTCGAGGCGGCGGTGGAGCGGCTGGGCCGGATCGATGTCCTGGTCAACAATGCCGCGATCACCCGGCCCGCCGCGCTCGGGACGATCGATCGCCGTACCGCCGAAGAGCAGATCGCCACGAACCTCCTCGCTCCCCTTTTCCTGGCCCAGGCCGCCCTGCCGCACCTGGCCGCCGCGAAGGGGACGATCGTGAATGTGTCCTCCAACCCGCCCTCGTACGGCTGGCCGGACAACTCGGTCTACGGATCGACCAAGGTCGCGCTCGACTTCCTGACGGCCACCTGGGCGGTCGAGCTCGCGCCCAAGGGCGTCCGCGTCGTGTCCGTGGCGCCCGGCATCACCGCCACACCCGTGCTGGCGCACGCCGGATTCACCCAGGAGCAGATCGCCGCCTCGGGCGCGGGACTCATCGGACGCATCCCGCTCGGTCGCATCGCCCAGCCCGGTGAGATCGCCTGGTGGATCGTGAACGTGACGCGGCCCGAGGCCGGGTACCTCACCGGCACGGTGGTTCGCGTGGACGGCGGCCTCTCCGTGGCAGCGGGGGTATAAGGGTGGCAGACCAAGTACAGGCCTTGGCGATGCTGCTGGAGGGCAACCAGCGGTTCGTCGCCGGCGCGCCGGAGCATCCCAACCAGGACGCCGCCCGCCGCGCCGAGACCGCGCCGGAATTTCCTGGCCATTGACCACCGGGACTCACAGCCTGGCTGCTGCCGGCGCGCTCCAGGTTCGGCATGGCCGGGAAGGTGTCCGCCGAGCCGCATGCGGTGCGCGAGCTCATCCGGCCTCGTGCTCGTGAGGCCGGATGAGCCGGTGCTATTGAGCGGTCATCGTGATCTCGGCCGAGCACATCTCGGCTTCCATTTCCTTGGTGAGGATGCTGATCGGGTTGCCCCAGTCGCCGTTGATGTTGGTGACGACCATGTGCCTGCCGTCTCGGGTGCCCATCGCATAGGTCCAGGAGCCGTGGATCCTGCCACCGTTGCCCCAGACCGTCACGCCGCAGGACAGCTTCTGGGAGAAGATTCCGAGCCCGTAGGCGGTGTTGTCGATCCACTGCGTGCCCTTGGTGGAGACGGTGGTGAACATCTCCTTTTGCAGCGCGGGCGGCAGCAAACGGCCGTTCAGCACTGCCCGATAGAAGGTGTGCAGGTCGTTCATGGTCGAGACGATGCTGCCGGCTGACCCGGCCCAGGAGGGGTTCATGTCGGTGAGGTCGTAGGGGGTTGTGGTGTCCTCACCGACCGGGAACTTGATGTAGTGCCGTGCGTGCGGCCTGCGCAGCTTCGTGCCTTCGCCCGGCAGGTACGTCTTCCGCAGGCCGAGCGGGCGGATGATGCGCCGGTTGATCTCTTCGGCGTAGGACCTGCCGGCGACCTTCTCGATGATCATTCCGGCGAGCGTGAAGTTGGTGTTGGAGTAGCCCCACCCTTTGCCAGGCGCGAAAGAGGGCGGGTTACGCATGGCTGTCTTCACCAGTTGCTCGGGACGGTAGCTGTTGAAACGGGCCTTGAGGAAGGCGGTGCTCCACTGTTCGGTCGCCAGGTCCGCATCCGAGGTGTAGGGGAAGATGCCGCTGGTCTGGTTGAGCAGTTGCCTGATGGTGATCTTGCTGCCGTCGTGGCCGTTGCCCTCCACCACGCCAGGCAGCCACTTGTCCACGGTGTCGTCCAGGCTCAGCCGGCCCTCGGCCACCAGCTTCAACACCACGACCGCGACGAACGTCTTGGTGATGCTGCCGGCCCGGAAGTACTCCTGCCGGCGGCGCTTGAGGCCGGTGTCGGTGTCGGCCACGCCTGCCGTACCGAACCATGACCTGCGGCCGTCACGGACTTCAGCCATGGCGCCAGGCATGCCGTCGGCCACGGCTCGGTCAAGCACCCGCTGGAGCCGGGCGTGGTCGTCGGTGCGGCGGTCGGCGTGGTCGCCGGCCACCGCCGACGACGCGCTTACGGTCACGGCGACTGCGGCGGCGAGCAGGCAGGCGGTGGTGCGGAGGATCTTGGTCATGGGTAGATCGCCATTCATACAGGTGGAGTGTTGGTGTAGGGGAATATGTGAGTCAGCTGGTGACACGGTGGAGCAGGATGTCGCCCTGGGTGACGTGGGCGTGGAGCTCGACGGTGTTGCCGTCGGACACCTCGGAGTCGTCGCCCAGGTTGTCGCCCAGGTTGTCGTGGACCCTGCCGAGCGCGGTCTTGGCGTCCGCCAGTACGGCGGTGCCGTTCGGGATCCCGACGTTGATCGTCCCGGCGCCGACGTTCAGATCGGCGCGCCCGCGCGCCATCGCGCCGACCTTGACGGCGCCTTGCTCGACGGTCACGCGCAGGCCGTCTTCTGCCCGGTCCACCGTGACGTTCCCGGCGCCGTTGCCGATCACGGTGGCGCCGATGCTCTCGCCGACCTTGATCTGGCCGTGGGCGGTGGTGAGGGCAGCCGGGCCCCCGGACGTGGCCACGGTGATGTCGCCGTAGTCGGTGCTCAGGCGCGACTCGCCGGTGCGGGCGAGGTGGATGTGGCCACGGGAGACGTGGGCCCGTACCTCGCCCAGGCGGCCCTGGCCGTTCAGGTGCCCGTCGCGGAGGCTGATGTCGAGCGCCGAGCCGTTGGGCAGTTCGACCGTCACTGCGACGCGTCCGGGAAGGGATCGGATGCTCGAGCGGTCCTTGACCGTCAGGCGGCCGCCTGCGTAGGTGACGCGGGCGCGTTCGGCGGCTGCGACGTCGGTGGCGTCGGCCGGATCGGCCGGCCGTACCTCGACGGTGGTGTCGGTACGCTGGGTCACGCTGATGCGGATGTCGGCCGCGGTGAATGACAAGGCGGCGACGATCGGCTCCGGTGTGTCAAAGGTATCCATTGGTGGTTCACTTTCAGCGGGGGTCGGTGGCGGGCGGTGTGCTTACGCACCGATGGAAACGCCGAACTCCGCTTCGATGACTTTGAACATGGGGTCCCAGGACTTCCACTCGGTGTTGGTGTGCACGGCGACGGTGTGCCGGCCATCGGGAGTGCCGACCGCGAAGAAATAGGTGCCCCAGAAGCTGCCGCCGACGCCGCGCAGCGTCCGGCCGCCGGTCGCCTGCTCGTCGAACTCGAACATGCCCAGGCCGTAGCGGGCGTACGGCATCCAGTAGCCGCCCTCGGTGGAGACCGTGGTCCACATCTGCCGGTGCTGTGCGGGCGGCAGCAGGCTGCCGGTGGTCATCGCGTTGAAGAAGCGGATCATGTCCGTCGTAGTGGAGACGACGTTGCCGGCCGCGTAGCCCAGGGAGGAGTTGAGCTCGGTGACGTCCAGAGGCGGCAGGCCGGGCTCCTCCATCAGCGATTCCCAGTTCTCCGGGGTGATCGCGGCCGGGTCGGCGCCGTCCTTGAGGAACTGGTGGGAGTAGCCTCGCGGGTGCGGACTGGGGTAACCGGTCTCGGTGGTGGGGCGCACGCGGGTGTGGGTCAGGCCGAGCGGCTGGACGACCCGGCGGTCGACCTCGTCGGCGTAGCTGTTGCCGGTGACCTTCTCGATGATCGCGCCGGCGATGTAGAAGCCGCCGTTGGCGTACTCGAAGCGTTCGCCGGGCGCACCGACCGGCGGCTGGGACACCGCCACCCGCAGCAGTTCCCGGTGCTGAAGGTGTCGAAGCGATGCCGGTCGAACCCGGAGCGGGTGGCGTAACGCTGGCTGACCTCCGGGGCCAGGCCGGTGGCGAACAGGCCGCTGGTGTTGCTGAGCAGGTGCCTGATGGTGATCTTGTCGCCGTCGTAGCCGTTGACGTCCAGCACACCGGGCAGGTGGGCGTTGACCGTGTCGTCGAGGCTGAGGCTGGCCTCGGCCTCCAGGGCCAGAAGCGTCGCGGACGTGAAGGCCTTGCCGCTGCTGCCGGCGTGAAAGTACTCGCCCGGCACGCGCGGGGAGCCGGTTTTGATGTCGGCCACGCCAGCGGTGCCGAACCAGGTGCGGTCGCCGTCCTTGACCTCGGCGACGATGCCGGGAATGCCGACCTCGGCCACCGACCAGTCGAGTACCTGCTGCACGTTCTCGTGGGCTGCCATTGCACTGCCTTTCGGACGTTTCTTCCGTACGTCCTCCATGGTGTTCACCGGCGCTTACATGCGTCTTAGAACGCTCTTTTAGCCGGTATGGCGCCACTTTCAAACGGCACGTGCGCGTCTTTGTGCTCATAGCCTTTGTGCATGCGGATGGAGTTGCTGGGACCGGTCCGGGCCTGTGCCGACGATGGCACGCCGATCGAGGTCGGCGGCGTCATGGTCCGAGCGCTGCTGGCCCGGCTGGCTCTGGCCGAGGGCGAGATGGTGCCGGTCGACGCACTCGTTGACGGCCTGTGGGGGGATCATCCGCGCGGGGGCACCGTCAACGCACTGCATGGGCTGGTGCATCGGCTGCGCAAAGCTCTGGGCGAGGCCGAGGTCGTGGAGAGGGCGGCCGGCGGGTACCGCCTGCACGTACGAGCCGAGGACGTCGACGCCTGTCGGTTCGAGGAGAAGGCGAAGCGGGGCGGTCGCGAACTGGCCGCGGGTGACGTGCGGCGAGCGGCCTCGCTGCTGGACGAGGCGCTGGCGCTGTGGAGGGGAGACGCGCTGGCCGACGTGCGTGACACCCCCTTCGCCGCCACGGCCGGCGCGCGGCTGGACGAGCTACGGGTCGCGGCCATGGAAGACCGTTTCGAGGCGGAGCTGCGACTGGGCCACCACGACGAGATCCTGGCCGATATGGCGGCGATGGCCGCCGGTCACCCGCTGCGCGAACGGCTGGCCGGATTGCGCATGCGAGCGTTGCACGCGGCAGGCCGCCAGTCCGACGCGCTGGCCGTGTTCGACCAGGTCCGCGGCACCCTCGCCGAGGAACTGGGCGTCGACCCCTCCGAGGACCTCCGCGAGACGTACCTCGCCGTACTGCGGGGTGAGCGGGAGTACCCCCAGGCGCGACAGGCTCGGTCGCACGCAGTGCCAGGACGTCTGCCCGCCCAGCTGACCAGCTTCGTCGGCAGGCAGGAGGAGCTGAGGTTGCTGGCCGGGTTGCTGGAGTCCTCCCGGCTGGTCACCGTCGTGGGCCCCGGAGGAGTGGGCAAGACCCGGCTGGCCGTGGAGGCCGTGAGCCGGCATCGGGTCCATCAGCGAGGCCGGGCCTGGCTGGTCTCCCTGGCCGCGGTGAACACGGCCGACGGGCTGGTGGAGGCGGTGCTGAGCACGATCAGCCTCGCCGGAGCCCAGCCGGCCGGCACGCTACTGGAGCGGGTGGTCAACCTGCTCGCCGGTGGTGAAGGCGTGCTGGTTCTGGACAACTGCGAACAGATCTCCGGAGCCGTCGCGGAGTTCGCCGGGCAGTTGCTGGAGCGCCAGCCGGACCTGACCATCCTGGCCACGAGCCGGGAACCGCTGGACGTCATGGGTGAGGCGCTGTGCCGCCTCGGACCCCTCGGCCTCCCCCCGGCGCACGCGGATCGCGATCATGCCTCCGCATCGGCCGCGGTGCGGCTGTTCCTCGACCGGGCGGGAGCCGTACGACCCGGCTTCCCACTGGACGCGTCGACCGCGCGGCCGGTCGTGGACATCGTGCGCCGGCTGGACGGGCTGCCGCTCGCCCTGGAACTGGCCGCGGCACGCCTGCGGACCATGAGCGCCGAGCAGATCGCCCGGCGGCTGGATGACCGCTTCCGGCTGCTCAGCACCGGTAACCGGACCGCCCAGCCCCGCCAGCAGACGCTGCATGCGGTCATTGAGTGGAGCTGGGATCTCCTCACCTCACAAGAGCGCACACTGGCCGCCCGGATATCGATATTTCCGGCGCGGACGGGTATCGCTGTGATCGAAGCGGTCTGCGCGGATGAGACGCTTCCCGCGGACGAGGTCGTCTACCTCCTGGACTCCCTGGTCGACAGATCCATCGTGGAGCGGGCCGGCGACGGCTACCGGATGCTGGAAACCATCCGGGCACACGCGGCGGAGAAGCTCCGACTCGCAGGAGAGACCGACGCCGTCCTGCGTGGGCTCACCCGGTACTTCGCGGACCTGGCCGACGAACACGAGCCGCTGCTGCGCTCGGACAAGCAGGCGGAGTCGCTGCGGCTGTTCCAGGCCGAGTACGACAACCTGATGTACGCCCTGCAAACGGCCATCGACGGAGACGACGCCGAGACCGCGGCCCGGATGCTTGGACCGCTGTACTGGTACTGGGTCATGCTCCGCTACGACGCCCGGGCCGAGACCTACATCGCCAAGGTCACCGAGTTCGGCGACGCGCTGCCCGCGGACGCCCGCGCCGCGTTCACCGCGATCCACCTGGTGGGCGTCGAGGGCGGGCCGATCACTGACCACGAGCGGCTCCGCGCGCTCATCGGCGACTGCGCGCGCACGGGCGCCCTGCGCCGCTATCCGATGCTGCTGACGATAGTGCTGGTGATGGCTGCGATACTCGGGCTGGACGAGCTGCTCGATCAAGAGATCGCCCGGGTGCGCAGCAGCTCGGACCGCTGGGCGATCGCCTGCACCTTCATGATCGAAGCCATGCGCCATCGCGAACAGGGCGACCGGGAGAGCTCCGCGACCGCGATGACCACGGCACTGCGCCTGTTCGAGGAGACGGGCGATCGGTGGTGGACGGCGAAGGCGCTGTACGGCCTGGCCCAGATCCACGCCATCGCCGGAGACCACGACCAGGCGATCACCGCCTACGAGCATAGCCTCGCGATCGCCACCGACCTCGGCTCGCAGGACGAGGTCTCCACCCGGCTCGGGCTCGCCACGGAACGCATGCGCGCCGGCGACCTGGCCGGCGCGGGGCGCGACATCGACACCGCCGAACGAGCGGCCTGGCGGCGTGGCCAGCCGGCGCTGGAGATCGAGGTGCTCGGCGTCCAGGCAGAACTGCACCGCCGCTCCGGAGAGGTCGAACGCGCCGATCAAGCGCTCGACCGGATGGAGGCGCTCCTGCGCAAGCTGCCCCAGTCGGCGGAGGCCATCGACCCTCGGCTGTTCCTCGCTCGGGTAGCCAACCTCCTCACCGCTGGCGACGCCGTACGCGCCCGCGAACTGATGCCCCGCGCTGTCGAGGCGGCGCAGGCGATCATGGATGCCCCCTTGGCTGCTCAACTCCTGGCCAGGCTACTGTTGCTGGAGGGCGATCCGGCCGGCGCGGCCACCGCGCTCGGCCTGAGTCAGGCCATCCGCGGCGCCTTCGACCACGGCGACACCGAACTGCGCTGCCTCTCGGAGATGCTCGCGGAGTCGCTCGGCCGTACCGACTACGACAGCGCCTATGAACGGGGCGCCGACCTGACCCCACACGAGGCCACCGACCGTCTGACAAAGCTACGTGTATAAGTCCAGGGTGGCAGGAGCATTTGAGCCGATTGTCGTATGAGGCAGGCCAAGTACGAGGAAAAGAGCAACGTGCGCACAGGTCGGCGAAGTTCGGCAGCACCCAGTGGGTCTCCGTCTGCTTGTCCATCGCCTGTCTCCGTGCGATCACATTATGAAACAGACAATCCCCTGGATGCCCCAGCCGCCGGCGGCTGTTTCACAGGCGAGGGCTTATGAAACACCGGCCCGCCCCGTGGCGCGGGCCGCCAGCACGCTCGCCATCACCCGCTCGACGACGTCACGCGTGGGGCCGTGTGATCGCCCTGGTCGGCGACATGGCTATCCCTTTCCCTCGTACTTGGTCAGCCCCCTATAAGGCATAAAATGCGACAGTGCTGATCGGGGAGCTGGCGCGAGCGAGCGGCGTCACCGTCCGGGCCCTGCGCTATTACGAGCAGCAGGGCCTGCTTGAGCCGGAACGGGCCGGCAACGGGTACCGGCACTACGACGGCAGCGCGGTGGCCAAGGTCCGCAACATCCAGCTCCTGTTGTCGAACGGCTTCACCGCCCAGGACGTACGCGGCTTCCTGCCCTGCCTGGACGATGGCGAGGTCTCGCTGGGACCGGCCTGCCCACCCAGTGTGGAAGCGGTGAGCAGGAAGGTCGCGGCCCTGGAGGAGCGGATCGCCGAGCTGAGCGCCGTACGAGATCGGCTCGTTGCGGCTCTGACCGGCAACGCGACGCCGCGGCAACCCGAACCTGGCACCATCGCTCGCCACCCCGCCTACACCCGTCCCGCTCACGATTAGCGGAGTGGCCCTTCCTGCACCGGCTGAGGTGACGGGCGGTCGGCCCGATCACCGGCGCCTTGGCCGCAATAGCGGCACTGGCCTCGGCGGCGTAGGTGGTAGGCGAGGGCCGCGGCGGCCAGCGCACCGCCCCAGACCGGCCAGAACGTCTCCGGCAGCCAGGCGCCCCACTCCGACATGGAGAATCGGCCCGCGATCGCCCCGCGGATGTACGTCATGCCGGCCACCGTGATGGTGATCGCGACCAGCGTCGCCGGGATGATGGCGAGCAGCGGCGGCACGCGCCTGCCCCGCAGGCCGAGGATCCAGCGCGGGAACACCTCACCCCAGCGCTGTGCCAGCCCAAGAGTGAGCACACCGCCGCCCGCGCCGAAGGTGGCCAGATAGGCACCGGCCAGCCAGATGCCGGGGGCATCGCGCGCGCCCTCGACGAGAAACTCCTTGCTCACCCCCAGCGGGACACCGAGCGCCCAGCACCACCGGGTCGCGCAGTAGATCAGCGGCACCGTGGCGGCGATGTAGACGGCCCGGCGCCCCCACCGAGCCGCCGCCTCGGGTGCGGTCCAGCCGTCCTGGCCGGTACGCCCGCACGTACGGCAGGCGTCACGGCGACGCCGCTGACAGGCGAGCGCGGCGGCGGCCAGCAGCAGTCCGCCCAGCACGCACACGAGCTGGTTGACCACCGGCCACGGCCAGGCATCGGCCAAGGTGGTACCGCCCAGGCTCAGGTCGAAGAGCGGCGCGACGGCCAGCAACGGGCTGTAGGCCACGCCCATCATGAGGCGGGAGTCGGGGATCACGACGATCAGTACTGCCGCCGATGGCCAGGCCAGAAGGAGGGGCGTGAGGGAGGCCAGGCCCTGCCCGCGTCGGCGGGTATGGGCCAGCGTCAGTGCGAGGATCGCGCCGAGCACGCCGAACGCGGCGATCCACCAGCCGCCGGGACGTGGGGTGGCACCGGCGAGGATGGACAGCGCCCCGTCCGGATCGGGGTCGGAAGCGCCCCAAGGGAAGCCTGGCGCGCCGAGCGCCCAGGCCACGCCGAGCAGACCGTAGCCCAGAGACCACAGGGCCGCCGCGTAGGCCGACCACGCGGGCCAGCCCGAGATCAGGGATCGTGGGGTTGTCGTTGCCATGCGACCAGCCTGCTGGCCGGGGTCGACGCGGCCCATGTGCCATTCGGCTGATATTTGCGCTGTTCGGAGGCCACGGGTATGCTATTTGGCAGAGGTGCGGTCCAGTAATGACCGTTCAGCGGCGTTCTCGGCGCATTTCGTGGCGTTGCCGCAGGTACAGGCCGAGCAGCAGCCCCACCCCGACCGCCACCACGGCCACCGTCAAGCCGTAGATCCCCCAGTACTGCCCGGCGAACATCGACACCCGCACATCCACCTCACGGGCGTTCACCCCGAAGAAGGTGAGCACCAAGGTCACCGGTATCGCCACCGTAGACACGAACCCGACCGCCACCGTCCACCGCAGCCGCCGGTCCTCGTCCGCCCGCCGTTCCAGGCTCTCGATCGAGGTCAGCTCGGCCCTGATCGCCCGGGCGAGCCGTTCGAGCATGCGCGCCACGTTCTCCGCCTTGCCCACCAGCCCCATCGTCCCGTACAGGGCGTCGTGGTAGCCCGCCACCCGCAACGACGGCACCATCATCCCGAGGTCCGCCGTCGCCTCGACGCTGTAGCTGAGGTCCAGCTCCAGGTCGCCGAGCTGGTCGGTCAGTGACTCCAGGCTCCGGCGCCGCTCCCGCGTGTCCTGCCGGCCCCGGTCGCGGCCACGGAACGCCTCCACCGCCTGGTAGGCCACCGAGCGGATCTCGCGCAGCCGCGCCGCGCTCGCCACGCCCTGCACGGCCGAGAGGAAGATGCCGTCCTCCACGTACTTCGGCTGGCCGCAGAGCACGCTGACGTACGGGCCCACGGCGGCGGTCGTCTCCGGGCGCCTGTTCAGCTCGCTCGGGTACGTGATCGTGCCGAACTCTTCGCGCTCCGGGAGATCGCCACGGTAGATCACCCGCTGGACCAGGTCGTCGGACGTTTCGGGCGGGAGATGGGAGCTGAAGGCGAGCTGGTGGCGTTCGGGGAAGAACCCGCCGGTGCCGCCCGCCAGCTCCGCGGCCACCTCCTCCAGCGAGCGGCCGTCGATCTTGAGGTCGGCGTAGAAGCAGTCCTCCAGCAGATCGACCGTGTCGGCCAGCTCGTCCTCAACGTCCAGGGTCAGCACGGCCACGATCTGCGTGGACGGCACCGCGAACAGCCACAACCGGGCACTGGCGAGCGGCCGGTCCCAGCTCTCGAACTCGACCTTGTGGTGGTCGAGAGCCAGCTTGTGCAGGACCTGAGGAGTCGCCGAGCCGGTGAAGTAGGTTTCCGGCCGCCCGAGCCGTGGCCGCTCGCCCGCCGGCGCCGCCTCCGCGCCGTCTGTCACGTGCCAGGGCGTGGCGAAGATATTGGTGAGTCGTACGCCCTGCTCTGGACGAATGCCGAACAACGTCACGATCTCGAGGGTATCGCGGGGCGCAGCTCCCGGAGATTCGAGGCCGCCCCCGGGCAGCGGTTCACGACAGCCGCGCGAAAGGGGCGCGACAGAGGCCGCTTGCTATCCTCGACAAGCCATAACCCCCCGTCTCCCCAGGAGCGCGACCATGGACGTGTTGCGGATCGTCTCCCTGATGGCCGCCACGATGACGATGGGGCTGGTGGCCGGCGTCTTCGGCCTTTACGCGCACACCGTCATGCCCGGCCTCGCCAAAACCGACGACCGCACCTTCATCGGCGCGTTCCAGTCCATGGACCGGGCCATCATCAACCCGTGGTTCATGGGCGGCGGCTTCGTGGGCGCCCTGATCTTCACCATCCTCGCCACCGCCACCCACATCGGGCGGCCCGAGCTGCCGTGGGTCGTGGTCGCGCTCGTCCTCTACATCGTCACGTTCGTCATCACGATCGCGATCAACGTGCCGCTCAACGACGCGCTCAAGGCGGCCGGCGACCCCGACTCCATCGCCGACCTCGCCGCGGTCCGCGCGCGGTTCGACGAGGCCCGGTGGGCGAGCTGGAACATCGTCCGCGTCCTCGCCTCCACGACCGCCTTCGGCCTGCTGGCCTGGGCGCTCGTCGTGCACGGCAAGTCGAGCTGATCGAAGCGGAATCCACCCTGAGCGGTGGTACGCGAGAGTAATCTTCCGGCAACAGCCAGTTGCCAGGAGGCCCCCACCGTGTACTCCTCCCCCGCCCGGCGGCCGTTGACCGACGAGTCGATCGATCGGCTTCTTGAGGACGTGGCCGAGATCGCCGAGCATGCCGTGGCCGACCACGCCACCGCGGAAAAGCACTACCGCGACTCCTATACCCTCGCCGAACGAGTGCGAGAGCATGACTGCACGTCCGGCCGGCTGGTCGGCGGGCTCAGACTCGAGCCGCTGGTGTCGCTCATCGTCCAGCGGGTGCTCCTCGCCGAGAGCATGGTCGACGAGCACGAGGAGGCCGCCCAGAAGTTCATCGCCTGGTGGGTCGACCTCGCGGTCTGCGCGGTGATGGCGCTGCTCACCGGCGTTCCGCTGACCCGGGTACGCGCGGCGGCCGGCGATCCGAGCTCGTGCATGTGCCAGGCCGAACTCGCCTGCCTGCCCCCCATCCCCGAAGCCGACCGCCAACTGGCCGAGCTCGCCGGCAGCATGGATCAGTGCTGGACGCCGGAGGGCATCCCGGTCGGCGGCAAGGCGTTCGCGGCGGAGCTCGGACTGGTCCTCCAGCGCGACCCCGAGGGAAATCCGCTGCTCGTCGAGGACGGGACTCCGGAGGGGCGGCGGCAGCGCCTGTGGGGTGAGATGTGGCGCAAGCACCGGATGCCGCTCCTGCCGGAGACCGACGACCTCGTCCAGTCCCTGACCGCGGCCGGTGTCGCGCCGCCCATGGTGGACAACGTCCGCTTCGCCGCCGAGGCCGTGGAGATCGCCGTAGCGGCCAAGGAACGTGCGTGGGAGCTGTCCGATGAATGGGACGGTGCGCGCCCGTCTGAGGAGAGCGACCTCGTCGACTCCCTGTGGAAGCAGGCGGATGAGCTGCCCCATCTGCTCACCGCCTACGCCCGTGTCCTGACCGCGCTCCTGCCCACGCTCCGCGCGCTCAGAGACGTGCCCGACGACCACCAAGACTGACTGCACGACTGACTGATGGACGGGCCAGTGCTACGACTGAAAGACGGCGGCCAGCTCCGGGATCCGGGCCCGGTAACCGTCGAGCAGGTCGCGCGCCGTGCCGACCGAGTCGACCAGAGGGTGCAGGGCGAACGCCTCGACGGCCAGGCGGGACGAGCCCGACAGCGCGGCCTCGATGGTCGTCTGCTCGACCGCCTTCACCTGCTGCACCAGCCCGAGGAAGCGGCCGGGCAGCGGGCGGGTGGCCAGCGGCCGGACCCCGGAGCCGTCCACCGCGCAGGGGATCTCGACAACCGCCTCCGCGGGCAGGCCGGACACCGCCCCGCCATTGCGGACATTAAGGATCATGGTGGACGGCTCGCCACGGGCGATGGCGCCCACCAGGGCGAGGGCGATGCCTTCGTAGCCGCCCGCCTCCAGGTCGACGGCGTCGCGCTCGCCGGCGTCGGTGATCTCCCGCGTATCGGCCATGTACGACTCGTCGCGCTCCTTGCGCGCCCTGCCCCACTCGGCCAGAGCCTGCTCGGGCTGTGCGCGTACGGCCGCGTAGAACCGATCCTGCTGCCCGAGCAGGGACTCGCCACGGGTCTGCCCGGACATGGCGGCGACGGACTCGCGGGTGAAGTAGTAGTAGTACAGATACTCGTTGGGCAGCGCTCCCAGGGTCCGCACCCACTCGCCGCCGAAGATCCGGGCCTCCTCGACCTGCCGCAGCGCCGCGTCGTCGGCGAGCAGGCCGGGCAGCACATCACGGCCCTGGTAGGTGAGCCCGCGCAGCCAGCCGAGGTGGTTCAGCCCCACATAGTCGGGCGACACGCGGGCCGGGTCGAGCCCGAGGGCGGCGGCGGCCCGGCGGACCAGCCCGATCGGCGAGTCGCAGATGCCGATCACCCGGTCGCCGAGCACGCTCCGCATGGCCTCGGTGATCATGCCGGCCGGGTTGGTGAAGTTGATCACCCACGCCTGGGGCGCGAGGGCGGCCACCCGCTCGGCCACCCGTACGGCGACCGGAATCGTGCGCAGGCCGTAGGCGATGCCGCCGGGCCCGGTCGTCTCCTGGCCGAGCAGGCCCAGCTCCAGGGCCACCCGCTCATCCGCGGTGCGGCCCGCCAGCCCGCCGACGCGCATCGCCGAGAAGACGAAGGTGGCATCGCGCAGCGCGGTGTCCAGGTCCGTGGTGGTCAGCACCTCGGGCGGGTCGTCGTGCCCGGCGGCGAGCTGCTGGAGCACGTGCCGGATGGCCGCCAGGCGGTCGGCCGACACGTCGTACAGCATCACCTGCTCCACGCGCGGCTTCGCGGTGTCGCGCAGCAACGCGCCGTAGACCAGCGGGACCCGGAAGCCGCCACCGCCGAGGACGGTCAGTCTCATCGCCACCCCTTCATCGCCACCGCTGCCATCGGCGCCGCTGTCATCGCCGAAGCTGTCACACGACCTGCACCTCGGCGCCCGCGGCCGCGCAGTTGCGCAGCGTCGTCTCGTCGGCGCCCGCGTTCGTGACCAGCACGTCGACGTCCTCCGGGCCGCACACCCGCAGGGCGCCCGTGCCGGGGAACTTGTGCCGGTCCACGAGTAACACCACCTGGCCCGCCGCCGCGATCATGGCGCGCTTCAGCGGCACCTCGGCGAGCGTGGTGTCGACGAGCTGCCCGTCCGGCCGGACGCCGCTCACGCCCAGGAAGACGCGGTCGGCGCACACCTGGCGCAGCGCCTCCTCGGTCAGCACGCCGACCAGCGAGTGGTATGTCCGGCGGACCATGCCGCCGAGCAGCAGCAGCTCGACCGCCGGGTCGGCGCGGAGCACGTCGAGAACGGCGAGGCTGGAGGTGACCACGGTGACGCGGCGGCCACGCAGCCGGCGGGCCAGCCGCATGGTCGTCGTCCCGATGTCGAGCAGGACCACGTCGCCGTCGCGGACGAGCTGCGCGGCGCGGCCGGCCACCGCCTCTTTGTCCTGCTCATCGACCACCGCCACCTCGGCGAAGGGCCGGTCGGCGTCGGCGTCGACCTCGGCCAGAGCGCCGCCGCGCACGCGCCGCAGTGTGCCGTCGCGGTCGAGCACCTCAAGGTCGCGGCGGATGGTCGATGGGCTCACGCCGAGCTGGCTGGCCAGATCGCTCACGCTGGTGGCGCCTGAGAGGCGGACCCGGCGCATGATCTCGGCATGCCTGAGGCGCTGAAGCACGGGAGAAGCGTATCAGTCATATCTGCGCATGAGCGAGCATCTTTGACCAAAACCTCGCGTGAAACACTTGAAGTACGCGAGCAAACATGCAAGATTGCGCACATCTCGCTCTGTCGAGGAGGACTTGTTCTGTGTCTGCCCAGGCGTACGACCCTCTAGCCGATCAGCGAACCCCGGAGGGGCCGCAGTTCGACGTCTTCTTAGCGGGCACGGTCTTCCTCGACATCGTGTTCACCGGGCTGCCCGCGATGCCCGCGGCCGGTACGGAGATCTGGGCCGACGGCATGGGCTCGTGCCCGGGCGGCATCGCCAACCTGGCCATCGCGACCAGCCGGTTGGGCCTGCGCACCTCGCTGGCCGCCGCGTTCGGGGACGACGACTACGCCGACTTCTGCTGGCGTACGCTCGCGGAGCAGGAGTCGGTCGACCTGTCCAGGTCCCGGCGCTTCGAGAACTGGCACTCGCCGGTGACGGTCTCCATGGCCGTCGACCGCGACCGCAGCATGGTGACCCACGGCCACGCCGCTCCCATGGCCGCCTCGGACATGATCGGCGCCCCGCCCCGCTCCAGGGCGGCGATCGTGACGTTGTCCGCCGAGGAGCCGCTCGGCATGCCCGGCCAGTGCAACTGGGCCGAGAAGGCGCAGCTCGACGGCGCCCTCATCTTCGCCGACGTGGGCTGGGATCCGTCCGGCACCTGGTCGGCCGCCCTGCTGGAGCAGCTCGCGGTCTGTCACGCGTTCATGCCCAACGCCGTCGAGGCCATGGCCTACACCGGCACCGACAGCCCGCGTGACGCGCTGTACGCGATCGCCGACCGGGTCCCCCTCGCCGTGGTCACCGACGGGGCGAACGGCGCCATGGCCATCGACTCCCTGACGGGTGAGGAGGCGTTCGTCCCGGCTCCGCGGGTGACCGCGCTGGACCCGACCGGCGCGGGGGACGTCTTCGGCGCGGGCCTCGTGCTCGGCACCCTGTGCGGCTGGCCGCTGGCCGATCGGCTGGCGTTCGCCGGGGTCTGCTCGGCGCTGGCCGTACAGCAGTTCGGCGGCTCACTGGCCGCGCCCGGCTGGGGGGACATCGCCGACTGGTGGCACGAGGTGCGAGCGGCGGCCGGCCACAGCGGCGCCTATGGCGACTCGCTGGCCCGCCGCTACGGCTTCCTCGACAAGCTGGTGCCCACCGACCCGGTCGGCGCGGTACGCCGGGCCGCCGCCACCATCGCCCGGCAGGCCGACGTGGGGATGGCGCTCGGGATGCCGGGTAAGCCATCGGCCAGGACCGCCGCCGAGGCGTCCGGCGGGCCTGAGGGCACCACGGCCGACGGTCCACCCGACGAGCCTGAGGACCCGAACACGCACCGCGTGCCTGCGCAAAAGGAGTAACACCATGATCCCCCCGACGCCTCGCAGGCGTGCCGTACTCGCCGCCACCGCCGTGGCCCTCGCCGCGACCGCGTGCGCGCCCGGCTCCTCGGCTCCACCGCCGGCCGCCTCGTCGGCAGCGCCCAGCGCGGTCCGCACCGACGCCGCGGCCCTCGGCAACGTGACGCTCACCATCTGGGACCAGGAGGTACGCGGGGGGCAGGCCGCTCAGATGAAGCAGCTCAACGCCGCGTTCGAGGCGAAATACCCCAACATCAAGCTCAAGCGGGTCTCCCGCTCCTTCGACGACCTCAACACCACCCTGCGCCTGGCGCTGAGCGGCAACGAACCGCCGGACGTGGTGGAGGCCAACAACGGCCGGTCCTCGATGGGCGCGTTCGTGAAGGCCGGCCAGCTCCGCCCGCTGAACGCCTACGCCGAGGCGTACGGCTGGAAGAAGCGCTATCCGGACTCGGTCCTGCGCTATTCGAGCTACAGCGCCGACGGCAAGGTGTTCGGCGAGGGCAACCTGTACGGCCTGCCGCAGGTCGGCGAGGTCGTCGGCATCTACTACAACGCCGCCAAGCTGACCAGCCTGGGCTTGCAGCCGCCGAAGACCTGGGAGGAGTTCCAGGCCGCGCTGGCCAAGGCCAAGGGCGCCGGCGAGGTGCCCATGCAGCTGGGCAACCTCGACAAGTGGCCGGCCATTCACGTGTTCGGCACCGTGCAGGGCCGTAATGTCCCGGCCGCCCAGATCGGCACGCTGGCCTTCGGCCGCAAGGGCGCCTCGTGGAACACCCCCGAGAACACCAAGGCCGCCCAGCAGCTCGTCGACTGGGTCGACAAGGGCTACTTCAACAAGGGCTTCAACGGCCAGGGCTACGACCCGGCCTGGCAGGCGTTCAGCAAGGGCCAGGGCGTCTTCCTGATCGGCGGCACCTGGCTGATGGCCGACATGGAGAAGGTCCTGGGCAAGAACCTCGGCTTCATCCTGCCGCCCGGCGCCACGCCCGACGCGCCGCCCGTCGCGACCGGCGGCACGGGCCTGCCGTTCGCCATCACCGCCAAGAGCCCCAACCCCGACGCGGCGGCCGCGTACATCGACTTCATCACCAACGCCGACGCCATGAAGGTGCTCACCACCACCGGCAACCTGCCGGTCGCCGACACCGACCAGCAGAGCGTGCCGGCGGGCGCGCAGCAGGACGTCTTCAAGGCGTTCGGCACCGCGACCAAGAACGACGGCCTGGTGCCCTACCTCGACTACGCGACGCCGACCTTCGCCGACACGCTGGGCGCGGCGCTGCAGGACCTGCTGGCCAAGAAGGCGACCCCGCAGGAGTTCCTGGCCACGCTGGAGAAGGACTACAAGGCCTTCGCGGAGAGCAACGGGTGAGCGTGGCCCGACCTCCGGGCGAGCCCAGACGCGTCGCCTACCTCTACATCCTTCCGGCGTTCGTCATCTACGCGGCGTTCCTGCTCTATCCGATCGGCCGGGCGGTGCAGCTGTCGCTGTACGACTGGGACGGGCTGTCCGTCGGCACGTGGGCGGGTCTGTCCAACTACGCGGCGATCGTCGCGGACGAGGGGCTGCGCGACGCCTTCGTCCACGCCCTGGTCCTCGTCGCGTTCTACGCTCTCGCGCCGCTGGCCATCGGGTTGATGCTGGCCGCGATACTCAACCACGCCAAGGTGCGCGGGCTCGGGTTCTTCCGGACGGTGGTGTTCCTGCCGCAGGTGGTCGCCATGGTCGTGGTGGCCGTCGCCTGGCGGCGCGTGTACGCCCCGGACGGCACCCTCAACGGCCTGCTCGGCGCGCTCGGGCTCGACTCCCTCACCAGGGGGTGGCTGGGCGACTACACCTTCGCGCTGCCGGCGGTCGGCGTGGTCGGCACGTGGTTCGAGACCGGCCTGGTGACCGTGCTGCTGCTGGCCGGGATGAGCCGCATTCCGCCGGAGCTGTACGAGGCGGCGCGACTCGACGGGGCCGGGGCGCTCAAGGAGTTCTTCGCGGTGACGCTGCCCTCGGTGCGCGGGGAGATCGCGGTCGCGCTGACGCTGACCGTGATCGCCGCGCTGCGGACCTTCGACCTGGTCTACATCACCACGCGCGGCGGTCCCGGCAACTCCACGTCGGTGCCGTCGTACGAGGTCTACCACCGGGCCTTCGGGCTCAGCCAGATCGGCTCGGCGGCGGCGATCGGGGTCACCCTGACGGTCGTCATCTTCGCGATCTCGTTCATGATCAATCGCTTCGCGGACAGGGGGGCCTCGTGATCTCGCGCGGGGAGCGGCTGGCCAACTACGTCATCCTGTCGGCGTTCGCCGCGTTCGCGCTCTTCCCCATTCTGTCGATCCTTTTCGCCGCTCTCGGCCCCGATGACAGCGCCGACGCCACCGGGCAGGGGCTCAGCGTGGCGGGGCTGCACCTGGGCAACTTCTCGGCGGCGTGGGAGATCGGGCGGTTCGGCACCTATCTGCGTACCAGCCTGATGGTGTCGGCGTTCGTCGTGGTCGTCAGCGTCGTGCTGTCCATCATGAGCGGGTACGCCTTCGGCACCATGCGCTTCCGCGGCCAGTCGGTGCTGTTCTACCTGTTCATGCTCGGGATCATGATGCCGAGCGAGGCCATCGCGGTCCCGCTCTACTTCGATCTGCGCTCGCTCGGCCTCATCGACACCTTCTGGTCGGTCGCGCTGCCGCAGGTCGCCTTGTCCGTGGCGTTCGGCACGTTCTGGATGCGGGCGTACTTCCGCGCCAGCAGCCGGGCGATCGTCGAGGCCGCCCGCATCGACGGCGCCTCGACCTGGCGCATCCTGTGGCAGGTGCTGGTGCCCCCGGCCCGCCCCGCCGTCGTCACCCTGACCGTCCTGGTCTTCATGTGGACGTGGAACGAGTTCCTCATCCCGTTGATCATGGTGACCAGCGAGTCGCTGCGCACCGCGCCGCTGGGGCTGGCCTTCTTCCAGGGCCAGTACACCTCCGGCTTCACCCTCCTCGCCGCCGGGTCGGTCATCGTCGCGACGCCGGTCGTGATCTTCTACCTGTTCCTCCAGCGTCACTTCGTCCGCGGGCTGCTCCAGGGGGCGGTCCGCGAATAACCCCCCGGAGGTTCCCTTGAAGAGGTCGCTTCACGTGCTGGTGGCGGTGGCCGCCGCGCTGGTCTTCGTGCCGGCGGTGCCCGCGCTGGCCGAGCATGCTCCCGCTCCACCCATCGACCTCGACGCGCTGTTCGTCGGCGCCCATCCCGACGACGAGGCGTTCAGCCTGTCCACGCTCGGCCAGTGGAACGAGGACCACCGGATCCGCGCCGGCGTCGTCACCGTCACCCGGGGCGAGGGCGGCGGCAACGCCGTCGGACCGGAGGAAGGCCCGGCCCTGGGCCTGCTGCGGGAGGCCGAGGAGCGGACCGCGGTCGGCCGCGCCGGTGTTCGAGAGGTGTTCAACCTCGACGACGTCGACTTCTACTACACGGTCAGTGCACCGCTGACCGACCAGATCTGGGGGGACGACACCCTGGAGAAGGTCGTACGGGTCGTCCGCCAGACCCGGCCCGAGGTCCTGCTGACCATGGACCCGGCCCCCTCCCCCGGCAACCACGGGAACCACCAGCAGGCCGCGCGGCTGGCCGTCGAGGCGTTCTACGCGGCGGCCGACCCAAAGGCCTTCCCCGAGCAGCTCACCCGTGAGGGGCTGCGGCCCTTCGCGCCCGCCCGGCTGTTCCTCGGCGGCGGGCGCGGCACCTCCCAGGTCGGCCCGGCCTGCGCCGCGACGTTCCGTCCCACGAACCCGGCGCAGAACGTGTACGGCGTGTGGAGCGGACGCCCCTCCCAGAGCCAGGGCGGCAAGACCTGGGCCACCATCGAGCGCGAGGCCCAGCGCTCGTACGCCTCCCAGGGCTGGGCCGTCTTCCCCGACGTGCCGTCCGACCCGGCCCAGCTGGGCTGCGACTTCTTCACCCAGGTGGACTCGCGGGTGCCCTTCCCCGAGCCGGGCAGCGCGGCGGCGGCCGCGCCCACCGCGATCCTCGACGGGGCGCTGACCCGCGCGGCCGGCACCGTGCCGCTCGGCACCCTGCTCGACCTGCGGCCCAGTACGTTCGACGTCCGCCCGCGAACGGCCTTCACCGTCAAGGTCACCGCGACCGCCCCGTCCGGCGAACCGCTGGGCCGATCGGCGGCGGCGCTGAAGGCCCCCGAGGGCTGGCAGGTCAGCGGCTCCGGCGACCTCGGCCGGATCGCCCAGGGACGTACGGGATCCGCGACGTTCACGGTGACACCACCTCAGGGCGCGAGCGCCGGCGATCGGGCTCGCCTCGCGGCCACGCTGACCACCGAACGCGGACGCGGCTACACCGACCGGCAGGTCGAGGTCAGCCCGGCCGTACGAGGTGGGCAGCAGTCGCTCCCCCAGGTCGCCCAGTACGAGAAGTGGACCGCCGAACTCGGCGTGCCGCAGCTGCGCGGCCTGGTCACACCCGTGCTCACCCTCCCGTCCGGCGGCTCTCGCCAGGTGGGTGTCGTGGTCACCAACGTGAGCGGCACCACCCAGTCCGGCACCGTGCGCCTTGACCTGCCCGCGGGCTTCACCGCCGACCACGCCGAGGCGCCCTACAGCGGGCTGGCGGCCGGGGCCTCGACGACGGTGCCGTTCACCGTCACCAACTCCGACCCTTCGCTGAAGACCTCGAACCAGGGCGGCGACTACGCCTACACCATCACCACCACCAGCGCGGACGGATCGTCGGTGAGCAAGCCCGCGCTCGAACTGGTCCCGGCGACGTCCATCCCGCAGGCCGCGGCGGCGCCGGCCGTGGACGGCGTGGAGGGCGACGGTGAGTACGCCGGTCCCGCCCTCGACATCTCCCGCCTGTGGGAGGGCACCGCGTGCTCGTCGGCGGCGGACTGCTCCGGCACGGCCAAGGTGACCTGGCGGGACGACACGCTGTTCCTGATGGTCCACGTGAAGGACGACGTCGTCGGCACCCGCCTGCCCGCCTCCGACTGCAAGCGGCACTGGCGTACCGACTCGGTGGAGGTGACCCTCGACCCGCGCGGCACGTCGGAGAACACCTCCACGACGTTCAAGGCGGCCGTGCTGCCGGTGACGGCCGAAGGCCCGCCCTGCGCGCTGCGCGACGCCGACAACCATCAGGGCCCCGCCACCGGCATGCGAGTGGCCTCGAAGGTCGCCGCCGGGGCGTACGACGTGGAGATGGCCATCCCGATGGAGACCCTGCCGGGCGCGATCGATCCCGCGCATCTCGGGCTCGACATCCTGGTGTACGACTCCGACACCCAGGACAAGACCGGTCAGACCCGGATCGGCTGGTCGACCTGGGGTGGCGTCCAGGGTGACCCGTACCGGTGGGGCGTCGCGACGCTGCCGGGCTACCAGCCGCCGGCCGATCGGCCGACCACCCCGCCCGACCCGGTGATCCCCGACACCGGCCTGTCCAGCCTGGACTCGCCGCAGTCGCTGGAGCAGGCGGTCCGCGTCCACCTCCCGCTCGCCGGCGGTCCCGCGGCGAAGGAGTCGGAGAGCGGCCGGGTGATCTCCGCCACGAGCGGCCGGAACGCCGTGAAGGTGACGCTGCGCGCCAACGCCGCCGGCAAGGCGCACCTGTTCGTCCGCGACGACCAGGGCACGGCCGGCAGCCGCGTCGTCACCGTCTCCGGTAAGGGCACCACGACCGTGACCGTCCCCCTGACCCGCGCCACGGTCGCCCACCCGACGGTGGTGGCGGGATGGCAGGCCACCGGCGGCGGCACACTGGCCTCCCAGGTCCGCGTGCGCTGACGCCTTCAGATGTCGTCGGCCTTCCAGTGGGTCAGGCCGTAGGTTTCCGCGATGGGACGCCACGCCTCGACGAATCGGGCCTTCGCCGTCTGGGCGTCGCCGGATTTGTCGAGGCCGCGGCGGTAGTCGGGATCCCGGACGATGGGTCCGGTGCAGCCCTTCGCCAGGTGGCGCCGGGCCCAGGTGAGGAAGGCGGCGTCGGCGGAGTAGGAGGCGTCGAGCGCCGCGACGAGGGACGCCTTGAGCGCGGGTCCTTCCGGCAGGGCGGTCAGGTCGAGTGCCTGGGCCATGGTCAGCTGGTCGCGCCGGTTGACGGTGATCTTCTGGATGGCGTTCATGCCGGCCCGCTCGCATTTGCTCGCGCGGGCGATGGCCCCCGACAGGCTGGCGCGGGTCGAGTGGCTGTTGGTCAGCAGATCGTCCAGACCGGCGGCCTGCCGGGCGGCCTGGCCGGTGCCGGTCGCCGGTGATCCGGTGTCGGCTGGCGGCGATCCGGTGTCGGTTGGCGGTGATGAGGTCACGCCGGTGGCGTCGGCGAGCACGGGCGCCTCGTCCTGCCGCGCCTGGGTGTCTCCTTCACCGGAGGGCAAGGGGAGGCCGGAGGCGATCCACCAGACCAGCGCGAGGGCGAGCGCCGGCAGGATCAAGCCGAGGAAGACCAGCGACGTCCAGGGGCGCGGCCGATCCCAGGGGTCCCAGTCCCCATCGCCCGCCTGCGCCGGTGGCTCCGCGAGGGCCGCTCCACACCTCGGGCACCGGTCGAGGTTCCCGGCGTCGGCCCCGCATCGCCCACAAAGGCGGCCGGAGCCCGATTCATCCACCAATGCACCTCTCCCTAATCAATCACGAAAAACTAGGACAAATGCTTTATTTCTGATTCGCTTGGTCGACGGCCGCCCGCATTACCGAAAGAAGACTATTTGATAACGAGCCACTCTTGAGATATTCGCCCACTATAGGCTCACCGCCACGCACGAATGAGCGGGAGGCGGCCACGATGCTCGACAGCTCCGGAACGGATTCCCTGCACACGCGGACGTCGAATGGGAAAACGTCTCGCATGGGCAATGTGACGCGCTACCTCTGCGCCGCCGCCTACCTGGATAGCGGCTTCCGCGACAAAGTTCTGGCTGAGCTGCTGTTCGACCAGTATCGGGCGATCCCTCCCTCTTATGGGGGGTTCGACCTGATGCCGGTGATCTATCACTGCCGGCGATCCCGGACGATGCTCGTGGTCCGCGACGCCCTGATCACCGGATTTTTCGCCATCGGCTGTTTTGTCGCCCCTTTGAGCACATTCGCATGGGTGACGACCCTCATCCCATTCGCCCTTCTCACCGTGGACGGGATCCGGCGCGGGCCGCTGTTCCTGCGGGCGATGATCTGGCTCTGGGCCGGCTACTCGGCCTTCTCGCTGGTCTTTCTGGCGATCTTCACCGCACTCTTCTCCGCGCTCTTCGCCGCGGCGACGGGCTTGCCCACCTCACGCCGCTCGTCATTTCCCGATATATACGGAATTGAGCCTGCTGCTCCGGATATCGTGAGCGACAGCACCGGCTCCCTGCTGCAAGCGCTCATGGTTCCGGCCATCACGCTCGGCGTCGCGCTCGTGTACCGGATCGCGATCTACCTGACTCTCGTCGGCGGCCTCAAGCCGGGCGCACCGGAACCCATCCTCAGAACCACGCACCCCAAACTGGCCCGCCGCCTCGACTACATCCGCGGCGCCCAGTGGGGAAACATCACCATGTACGCGAACGAGGACGCCTTCCTCGGCGCCGGGACGATCCAGCGGAGCTGGTCCATCGCCGTCGAACTCGACCGCGTACGCGAGAACCACCGGCCGTCGCGGCGGGCGGACCCCGTCGACATCGACCCGGTGGAGTTGCACGGCTTCGTCCGCGGCCGCCTCATCGAGATGCGGGACCGCGTACTCCGGCCCAACGAGGGCATCCAGCGGCTCGACATCGGAGATCACGTGGTGACGCGCGGGATCTTCACCGTCGCCGATGGGCAGCGCGACCGCGCGACCGGGCCGCATCCGATGATCGACAGGAACGGCCTGCCCCGCTACCAGGCCACCCCCGAGGAGATCGCGGCGATCGCCCGCCATCCGCAGGGCGGCGTCCGCTATTACCAGCGGGTCACGATCAACAACGCCGGCCAGGAGATCCGCGACCTCAACGGCAACCTGGTCGCGCCGGCCGAGGACCAGGAGGCGCTGACATCCGCGTTCATCTACCTCGCCGTCGAAGGCCGAATGCTCTACACGCAGTTCGTGGTTACCGTGCTCCCGCCGGCCCACGACCTCTATCACGTGGTCGACAGCCTCCCGGCCATGACCAGCGGGCGGATCACCTGGGAGGCGGTCAAGGTCCTGAAGCTCCAGCTGCTGCGCGACGTGCTGGCCGCTCCGGTCCGGGTCGTCCGGACGATCGTGCAGAGCGTACGGCAGAGCTCGATGACGCCGAACCCCCGCGACCACATCGTCTATCCGTACGGTGCCCGCTTCAGCGTCCGCGAGCTGGGCGCCAGCGAGCGCCTCCAGACCCACATCCAGGTGCTCGACGTCGGGAAGTACATCAAGATGATCGAGCAGCGGCTCACCGAGGCGGTCCTCGACTTCCTGGAGGAGCGGAAGGTGGAGACCGGCGCCTACCGGCTGCAGGCGGCCAGTGTGACCTCGTACTCGTTGTCGATGGGCCCGGGCGGCACGATCAACGGCCCGATCGCCTTCGGCGAGCACGCGTCGGCGAACTACGGCCAGGCCCGTGACTAGCAGGGAGGTTCCCATGGGAACGGAATACGGCGTGCACATCACCGGTGGCCAGGTCAACGGCCCCATCGCGATGGGCGCGCACGCCCGCGCCACCGTCAACAACCTCGGCTCGCCGGCGTCCGGTACGGCCGAGCAGCTCCTGGACCAGCTGGAGCAGCTGCTCGGCGAGCACGAGTCGAACGTGGATGAGCCGGGCAAGGCGCGCCGGGACGCGGCCGACGTCCGGCAGGAGCTGGCCGAGACCGAGCCGGATAGGTCGCGCATCCTCGACGCCCTGAAGCGGCTCTCGCTCAGGGCGGCCGAGGTGTCGGTCATCGTCGAGGTCATCGGCAAGATCCGCGACCTGTGCTCCTAGTGCGGTTGACCACGACACCGTAGCCACCCCGAAATGTCTTTTCCGCATGTTTCTCCCCCCTCGCCTACGTGAAATTCCTGACTCCTTGTCGTCATCACGGTAAACAGCGGCGCTGTCAAAAAGCTGACGTCATCCTTTCGGCAACCTGTCGTCCCAGCGAGGGGCGGCCGTATTAAGGATGGCTACGAAGTAGCACTCCGGGCAGGATGTATTCCGGTACGCGCGGAAACCGTCCTTCCTTGCTGCATGGTGGAGAGTGCGAACAGGTGATCGGGTCATTGGGGGATGGCGCGCACACCGTCGGGAGATCGCGGAAAGGTCCACGGATGGAAACGGGTACGGGGATCCGGTTCAGTGTGCTGGGACCACTGGAGATAACTCGGGGCGGCCGGCCGGTGCGGCTCTCGGCGGCCAAGCAGCGCATCGCGCTGGCGACCCTGCTGGTGAACGCCAACCACCGCGTATCGCCCGACAAACTCATCGAGTACGTGTGGGGCGACGACGCGCCCAAGCAGGCGCGCGCGGCCCTGCACACCCAGATGACCAGGCTGCGCCGGGCGCTGGACGACGGCGCCGGCGGACGGCCGCTGATCGAGACCAAGGGGGCGGGGTACGTCCTGTGGGCCGACGCCGACACCCTCGACGTCGAGCGGTTCCGCGAGCTCGCCGGGCAGGCGACGCGGGCGGCCGGGGCGGGCGACCAGCCGGGAGAGTCCGGCCTGCTGCGCGAGGCGCTCGGGTTGTGGCGGGGCCCGGTGCTGGTCGACGTGGCGTCGGAGTCGCTGCACCGCGACGAGGTGCCCCGGCTGGGAGAGGAGCGGATGCGGCTGCTGGAGCGCTGGTTCGACCTCGAGCTGCGGGCCGGCCGCCACGAGGAGATCATCGCGGACCTCAAGGCCGCCACCGCCGAGCACCCGCTGCGCGAGCGGCTGTGGGAACAACTGGTGCTGGCCCTCCATCTCGCCGAGCGCCGGGCCGAAGCGCTCGAGGTCTACCGCCACGTCGCCGCCCTGCTGCGCGAGGAGCTCGGCATCGATCCCGGCAGTGAGCTGCGGCGTCTCCAGCAGGCGGTGCTGAACGGCATTCCCCTGACGACGACGTCCGCCGAGCCCGATACCCCTCCCCCGGCCTCGGTGCCGCGCCAGCTGCCGTCCGGCCTGGCCCGGTTCACCGGCCGCCACGCGGACCTGGCGAAGCTGTACGACTTACTTCCGGAGGAGGGGGAGCACCGGCCCATCGTCATCGCGGCGATCGGTGGCGCGGGCGGGGTCGGCAAGACCGCGCTGGCCGTGCACTGGGCTCACCAGGTGCGGGAGCGCTTCCCCGACGGGCAGCTGCACATCGACCTGCGCGGGTTCGGCCCCGGTGAGCCGATGGCGCCCGCCACCGCCCTGGAGATGATGCTGCGGTCCCTGAACGTGCCCGCCGACCAGATCCCCACGGCGATCGAGGCCCGCTCCGCGCTGCTGCGCAGCACGCTGGCCGGGCGCCGGGTCCTGGTGCTGCTGGACAATGCCCGCGACACCGCCCAGGTCCGGCCCCTGCTCCCCGGGTCGGACTGTCTGGTGCTGGTGACCAGCCGTACCCGCCTGGCCGGGCTGGCCGTCCACGATGACGCGCGGCACGTCTTCCTGCGCAGGCTGCCTGAGGCGGAGTCGCACACGCTCCTGGGCAAGATCCTCGGTGCCGGGCGCGTGTCCGCCGAGGCCGAGGCCGCGGCCGAGCTGGCCCGGCTGTGCGCCCACCTTCCGCTGGCGCTGGCGATCAGCGCCGAGCACGTGACCCGGCGGTCCGGCGCGCGACTGGCGGACCTGGTCGCCCAGTTGCGCGACGAGCGGTCCCGCCTCGACCTGCTCGACGTGGACGACGATCCGCAGATGAGCCTGCGGGCGGTGTTCTCGTGGTCGTACCAGGCGCTCGACCCGCGGGCCGCGCGGGCGTTCCGGCTGCTCGGCCTGCACAGCGGGACGGAGTTCGGGGTCGGCGCCGCCGCGGCGCTGATCGGGGTCCCGCCCGCCGAGGCACGGCGGCTGGCCGAGATCCTGACCGACCGGTGCCTGCTGGAGACGGGCGGCGGCGAGCGGTATCGCATGCACGACCTGATGCGCGTCTACGCCGGCGAACGGGTCGAGGCCGAGGAGTCCGGCGCCGACCGGCTGGCCGCGGTCAAGCGCCTGCTGTCGTGGTATCTCCACACCGTCGACCAGGCCGACCAGGTGCTCAATCCCCAGCATCAGGGCCTCCCGCTCCCGCCGCTCGAACCGTCGTGCGAGCCGTACACCTTCTCCGGCTACGACGCCGCGCTGTGCTGGCTTCAGACCGAGCACGCCAACCTCATGGCCGCCGTACGGCGGGCCTTCACGCTCGGCCAGTACGGCGTGGCATGGCAGCTGCCGTGCGCGCTGTGGAGCTTCTTCAACCTGCGCAAGCACTGGGACTCCTGGATCTCCAGCAACGAGATCGGCCTGGAGGCCGCGCTGCTGCTGGGCGACGCGCAGGCCGAAGCCACGATCCGCACCAGCCTCGCGCTGGCTCACTGGGACCACCGGCAGTTCAAGGACGCGCTCCCGCACGCCGAGATCGCGCTGGCGCTCCAGCGTGACCTCGGTGACCGCTGGGGCCAGGGCAACGCGCTGAACACGCTCGGCCTGGTGCACCGGGACCTGGACGCGCCGGAGGCGGCCGTCGTGTGCCACCGGCAGGCGCTGGCCATCTTCACCGACCTCGGCTACCACTGGGGGCAGGCCATCGCCTCGGCCGGGCTCGGCCGGGCGCTGCTCGCTCTCGGCCAGCCGCGTACGGCGCTCCAGCACCATCTGTCCGCACTCGCCGCCTTCCGCGCGATCGACAATCTCTGGGGCGAGGGCATCGCGCTGACCGACATGTGCGTCACGTACGCCGCCCTGGGCGACCACGAGGAGACGATCCGCTGGTGCTTCCGTTCGCTCGACCGCAGCCGTGAGATCGGCGACTGCAACACCGAGGCCCGCGCCCTGCACATCCTCGGCCAGGCCCTGGCGGCGACCGGCTGCCCGGTGCTGGCAGTCGAGACCTGGCGGAGGTCCCTGACCATCTTCGACCACCTGGCCGACAGCCAGGCGGCACAGGTGCGCGCCAGCATCGCCGAGGTGGAGGCGGACACCGGCTTCTCCACGGAATCCATGCTCGAACCGGAGAAAGCCTGGCTATCAGACATCACCTCCTCATCCCGCGTCTTCTCCTCATCCCGCTGAGTCCTGAGAGCTCCACCGGCTCAGTACGGATCGCGGCGGCACCGACACGTGCGACTCAGGCAAAGGAAAGGACCCGGGCGGCGCGCTCACGCCGCCGCCCAGGCGCTCTCGGGTCAGGCGATCGGGTTGACGGAGCCGTCGCCAGGTCAGGCGGCCGGCTTGAAGGAGCTGTCGCCGCGGAACAGCGTCGTGTCCTCTGCCTTGTCCAGGCGGAGGGCGTCGTCGCGGTGGCCAGGAAGTCCTTGTGCCGCAGGTATCGGCCCTCGGAGTCGACGAAGGAGTATCCCTTGGTGTCGGACAGGCCGGGCACGACGCGCAGCGCGAGCGCGGGCGCCCCGATGCGGCCCACGGCGCCCGCGGCCTGGATGTACGCCTTCGGGTGGTTGACCGACTGGAAGGCCCGCGAGACACCCGTCGGCAGCGGCCCGCCCCCGCCCCCGCCCGTGGCCCGGGTGAAGGTCAGCGTGCCGAAGCCGAGGTGGTCGTACGTTCAGGAGGCCGAGATCCGGCTGCGCTGGGGCACCTTCGCGGGATCGGCGGGCCGCGCCCTGGTGAGGTACTGCGGGACGGGGGCGCGGTCGTCGCCGGTGTCGCGGGTCAGGCCGTAGCGGATGATCCCCTTGGCGGCGTCGAGCCCGGTGGAGAGGTCCCTCCAGACCTCACTCCAGGTCCTGGGCGCCACGCTGAGGTCGATGTCCGTGCCGCTCTCGTTGTTGTGGATGGTGACCCGGCCGTCCAGGTAGTAGAACTCGTTCTGCCACATCTGCTGCTGACCGCGGGGCAGCCGGACGAAGCCGACCTCCGGGGCGCCCATCCAGGTGACGCCCGGCGCCTGCTCGTCGTCCATCCGCCGCCCGCCGCCGGAGGCGACGTGGAACAGCTTGCCCTTCAGCCCGGTCCAGGTGGCGGGCTGGAAGTCGCCGATCCGGCTGCGGTAGAGGATGCCCCACCGCACTTCGAGGTAGCCCTTGCCGGTGATGGTGATGTAGTCGCCCCGGTGCGTCATCTGCGGGGCACCGCCGTACCTGGAGTAGCCGTGCTTCCCGCCGATGGCCAGCGTGCCGGCGGCGCGCCGGGGCAGCGGGGCGGGGCGCCGGTTCCTGGGCGGCGCCTGGTCCGCCGTGTCGACGGTGCGCCCGTACGGGCTGACCGGACGGCTCTTCGTCGGCGTAGGCGTCGCTGTCGGCTTCGGCTTCGGCGAGGGGCGGGTCGAGCGCGGGGAGGACGCGGGCGCGGAGGTGGCGATCACCGGTGCGGCCCGACCGGACGGCGGCTCGGGCCGGAGGTTCTGGACGACCACGGCGCCGCCGGCGATCAGCGCGGTGCTGACGGCGGCGATCGCGACGGGCTTGACGGCCAGCGACGAACCCACCGCACCGGCCGCCACCTTGCCCTTGGCGATCAGGCCACCCTTCAGCGCCGGTACGGCGGCCGTCCGCGCCGCCTCCAGCAGCCCCACCGCGACGCCCGCCGGAATGGCCACCAGGCCCAGCCCCGCCAGCAGCCGGTCGGCCGGAATCAGGTCCGACAGCTGATCGGTACAGGTCTGGCATTCCCGTACGTGCCGCGACAGGCGCTTGCGCCACAGGGGCGACGGCGTACCGTTCCAGCCGTCGGCCACGTACGCCAGTCCGGCGCAGCGGGGCTGGGCCGCGAGCGCACGCACCACCGCGCGGGCCGACTCCAGCCGCCGCTTGACCCGCTGCACGCGGACGGCCGCGTGTTTCTCGCTCAGCTCCATTCCGGCGGCCAGCTCCGCCCGGGTGAGCTCGTCCGCGACCTCCAGCCACCACAGCGCGAGCACCTCGCGGTCGTCGTCGTCGAGCCAGCGGCCGGCCTGCGCGGTCTCCTTGCGCTGCCCGGACAGGCCGAGCCGGGTCACGGTGAGCCCCGCGAAGTCGGCACCGGCGTCGGCCATGCCCAGCGCCTCATCGAGGGCGGCGGTAGTGGTGGCGGTGGCTCGCCGCCAATCCCGCACCTGGTTCATGGTGATGGCGACCAGCCAGGATCGGAAGCTCCCGGGGTCGCGCAGCCCGGACACCCCGGTCACGACTCTGGCCATCGTCTCCTGCACGACGTCGTCCACGTCCGGGTGGCCGTTCATGGCACGACCGGCGATGTTGTACACGAGCCGCAGATGGCTCCTGACCAGCTCGTCGACCGCTGCGTGATCGCCCGCCCCGGCGGCCAGCACCGTTTCGACCTCGTACGTCGACCGCGCGTACATCCATCACCCCGATCCAGAGCCTCCGATGCTCCGACCAGGAGACGGGAACACCACCACTGAAATAACACAAAACAGTGATTGTTCCAGTTTGTCGCTTATGTGGTCATCACGGATGATGTGTCGCTGAAGGCTCCCGGCCACCGGGCGTGTCGCGCCAATCCGTCAGGTGCCCTCTGGATAGGGGCCCCACACCGGCACGGCCCGCGCCAGGATCGCGTCGATCGTGCGCAGGTCGGCCTCGGAGAATTGGATGTCGGCCGCCGGGGTGGTCCCGTCCAGTTGGGCAGGTCGGCGTGCGCCCACGATGGCGACGTGGACGGCGGGATTGGCCAGCGTCCAGGCGACCGAAAGCTGCGGCAGGCCGATGCCCCGCTCCCGCGCCGCCTCCTCCAGCCGCCGCACCACGGCGAGGTTCTTGCTGAAGGCCTCACCGGTGAAGTCGGGGCTCTTGGCGCGCCAGTCGTCGGCGTCGAAGGTGGTGAACTCGGTCAACCGGCCGGACAGCAGCCCGTGGGCCAGTGGCCCGTACACGAGCACGCCGATGTCGTGCGCGGCGGCATAGGGCAGGACGGTGTCCTCGATGTCCCTGCGGAACAGGTGGTACGGCGGCTGCAGCGCCTCCACCCGCCCGAACCGTGCCAGCGCCTCCATCTGCGCGGCGTCGTAGTTCGACACCCCGATGTGGCGGATCTTGCCCTCCCCGACCAGTTCCGCAAGCACCCCGGCGGTCTCCTCGGGTGGGGTGTGCTGATCGGGCCAGTGCACCTGGTAGAGGTCGATGTAGTCGGTTCCGAGGTTACGCAGGCTCTCCTCGACGCTCTCGCGCAGCCACCGTCCGCCGGCGTCGCGCAGCAGGCGGTCGCCCTCCTGGCGGAGCCCGCCCTTGGTGACGATGACCACCTCCTCGCGGCGGGACCGCAGAGCCTTGCCCAGGAGGCGCTCGGCGACGCCGAAGCCGTACCCGTGTGCGGTGTCGAAGAGGTTGACGCCCAGGTCCAGGGCGTGATGGATGGCGTGTTCGCTTTCCCGGAGGTCGACGGCGCCCCAGTCGCCGCCGAAGGCCCAGGTCCCGAGGCCGATCACCGAGACCCGCAGACCGGTCTGTCCCAGCCGAACCTGTCGCATGCTGCTGTCCTCTCTCTTCGCCCGTCCGGCACCGTTCGTCTGTTCAACCAGCTCGCCGTCGGCGGTCACGAAGGGAGAGACTCGGTCCTTCGTCGCCGTGCGGCGGTCATACCGTCAAGCCTCGCGTGCGAGCGGCCGCCGGGCATTGCGGGTGACGCCCGGATGGGCTTCCAGGTGGCTGCAATCGCGGTCTACCGGCTGGCCATACAGCGCAAGACGGAAGAGAACCCGCTACCCTGCTGCCGCGTGTCATCAGGACAAAGCGTTGGGGCAGGGAGGGCGATGACACACGGGACCCAGCTGGATTGGCCCGGGACACAGGATCAACTACCGCCGGACACGTGGGGGCGCAGGCCCGACCGCGAGTCATGGCTGCCGTGGTCGTTCGTCTTCCTGATCGCGCTCCTCGTGGCCGGCCGGATTCTGCTGGCGCCGTATCTGACGGCGCCGGCGCTGCAGACGTGGGCCACCATCTTCGTGGCGGTGTGCGTGCAGGCGCTGCCGTTCCTGGTGTTCGGGGTGGCGTTGTCGGCGGCCATCACCGCGTTCGTGCCCGCCTCGTTCTGGACCAGGGCCCTGCCGCGTCAGACCTACGCGGCGGTGCCGGTGGCCGGGGTGGCGGGCGCGGTGCTGCCCGGGTGCGAATGCGCCTCGGTGCCGGTGGCCTCGGGGCTGATGGCGCGCGGTGTGGCGCCCGCCGCGGCGCTGGCGTTCCTGCTCGCCTCGCCGGCGATCAACCCGGTCGTGCTGGTGGCCACCGCGGTGGCCTTTCCCGGCGACCCTGCGATGGTGGTCGCGCGGTTCGGCGCCTCGCTGACCGTGGCCGTGCTGGCCGGCTGGATCTGGGCCCGGTTCGGGCGTAGCGAGTGGCTGCCGGTGCCCCGCCGTACTGCGGCGCCCGGGCACGGCAAGTGGGGCGCGTTCGTGGACGCGATGTGCCACGACCTGCTGCATACCGGTGGGTTCCTGGTCATCGGCGGGCTGACCGCGGCGACGCTCAACGTGGTGGTCCCCCGCTCGTGGCTCACCTCCGTGGCCGGGATTCCGGTGGTGTCCGTGCTGGTGCTGGCGCTGCTGGCGGTGCTGTTGTCGATCTGCTCGGAGGCCGACGCGTTCGTGGCCGCCTCCCTGACCGCCTTCTCGCCCACGGCCAAGCTCGCCTTCCTGGTGGTGGGGCCGATGGTCGACCTGAAACTGATCGCGTTGCAGGCGGGTACGTTCGGGCGGCCCTTCACCTGGCGCTTCGTGCCACTCACGCTGACGCTGGCGATCGGCGTCAGCTTCGTCACCGGATGGATCCTGCTGTGAAACGCCAGACGCAGAGCCTGATGCTGCTGATCCTCGGCGGGGCACTGCTGAACATCTCCGCCTTCTCCAATACGTACGTCAACTACGTCAAACTGGGTTTCCGGCCTTTACTCCTCGGAGCCGGGGTGGTGCTGGTGATCCTCGCTCTGGTGTCCCTCGTCAGGCAGTGGCGCGGGCAGGGTGGCGGGCAGGGTGATGGGCACGATCACGGGGACGACCACGGGCCACGGGTGGCGTGGCTGCTGGCCGTGCCGGTGTTCACCATCGTGCTGATCGCACCTCCCGCGCTGGGCTCGTTCGCGGCAGGCGGCGAGGACGACGCGCCCGCGCCGCGCCCGCCCGCGCCCGCGGGCTTTCTGAAGCTCTCCGACGGCGTGCCCCAGCTGGCGCTCGGCGAGTTCATCGGGCGCGCCTACGACCCCGCCGGCACGTCGCTCGCGGGCCGGCAGGTCAAGCTGACCGGCTTCGTGGTGCCGTCGAAGAAGAAGAATCTCTGGTACGTCACCAGGATGCAGATCAGCTGCTGCGCCGCCGACGCCCTCGCCTTGAAGGTGGCGGTCCGGGGCGTACCGGCTCCGAGGGAGAACTCCTGGGTACAGGTCACCGGCTCATGGATCCCGTGGAAGGGCAAGATCCCCAACGGCTACGTGATCCCTGACATGGCCGCCACCGACGTGGCGAAGATCGATCAGCCGGCGGAGCCGTACGAATAGCCAAATTGCCCGCCGGATTATGGCAACTCGGTGGGGTTCTCGGCCCCGTGATCGCTGGTTACACTCCGGTCGATACCGAGCCGCCCCACGGGGCGGCTCATACGGCTTGTCACCCACCGGGGAGGGTTCAGTGATCTCTCCGGTGTGCCTCGACGCGGGGTGACCTGACGCCTCCTTGGCGCGTGGTGAGTCCATGCGGCCCCTCGATGAGGAGGAACTTGTGTTATCCAGTCCCCGCTTGTCCCGCGCGCGGCGGCTCGCGTCGGTGGTCATCGGCCTGAGCATGGTGGCGGTGATGAGCCCGGCAGCGGCGCGGGCCACCCCCACGCCTTCTCCCGCGAACGGGAAGTGGCAGGCCACCCCCGTCACCGGCGCCCAGCTCGTCGAGGGCGCCAAGTCCCCGACGGGCAAGCTCGCCAAGAGTGACCAGGCGCTGTTGCGGACCACCTCGCCGGCGCCGATCAACATCATGGTCAAGCTGGACTACGACTCGCTCGCCGCCTATCGGGGCGGGCTGCTCGGTCTGCCGGGCACCAGTCCCGCCGTCACCGGCAAGGCCCTCGACACCAGGAGCGCCGAGGTCAAGAAGTACGGCAAGCACATCGAGAGCGTGGAGAAGGAGTTCCTGGACCAGCTGGCCGGCAAGGTTCCGGGGGCTGTGGTGGGCCAGCGGGTCAGGACCGTCTATGGCGGCATCGCGCTCCGGATCCCAGGTGACAAGGCGGCCGAGGTGTTGAAGCTGCCCGGCGCCGTCGCCGTACAGGAGGACAAGCCCCAGCGGCTCCTCACCGACTCCAGCCCGCAGTTCATCGGCGCCGACACCATCTACAACCAGCTCGGCGGCAGCAACTCCTCGGGCAAGGGCGTGATCGTGGGTGTGCTGGACTCCGGCGCCTGGCCCGAGCACCCCCAGTTCGCCGCCCCGACCGGCCTGCCCGCGCCGGGTCCGACCAAGGACGGCACGCCCCGGGTCTGCGACTTCGGCGACAATCCGCTGACCCCGGCCAATGACCCCTTCACCTGCAACAACAAGCTGATCGGCGGCCGGCCGTTCCTGGAGACCTACAACGCGGTCTTCGGCGGCGAGGTCTACCCCGACAGCGCCCGTGACTCCAACGGGCACGGCACCCACACCGCCACCACGTCGGCCGGCGGCCCGGTGGCCGACGCGAACCCGCTGGGGATCAGCCGCGGCCCGATCCACGGCATCGCGCCCGCCGCCGAGGTCTCGGTCTACAAGGTGTGCGGCGCGGAGGGCTGCTTCCCGTCCGACTCGGCGCAGGCGGTGGCACGTGCCATTCTGGACGGCGTCCGGGTCATCAACTTCTCGATCTCCGGTGGCTCCGATCCCTACAGCGACCCGGTCGAGCTGGCCTTCCTCGACGCGTACGCGGCGGGCGTGCTGGTCTCGGCGTCGGCGGGCAACTCGGGGCCCGACGCCAACACCACCGACCACCGCAGCCCTTGGGTGACCACGGTGGCCGCCTCCACGCAGACCAGAACGTTCCAGTCCACGATCACGCTGTCCGGCGGTGGCGCGACGGCGACGATCAAGGGCGCGTCCGTCACCTCGGGAATCGCCTCTCCGCTGCCGGTGGTGCTCGCGTCCGCTCCGCCGTACTCCAACGCGCTGTGTGACACCCAGGCGCCGCCCGGGATCTTCACCGGGAAGATCGTCGCCTGCCAGCGGGGCCCGAACCGGGTGCTGAAGAGCTACAACGTCAAGCAGGGCGGCGCCGCGGGGATGATCCTCTACAACGCCTTCCCGTTCGACGTCTTCACCGACGCCCACTGGGTCCCGTCGGTGCACGTCGACAAGCCCGAGACCGACGTCCTCATGAGCTTCCTGTCCGCGCATCCGGGCGCGACGGCGTCGTTCACCCAGGGGGTCAAGGCCGGCTGGCAGGGCGACGTGATGACCTACTTCTCCTCGCGCGGACCCGGCGGGGACTTCCTCAAGCCGGACGTCACCGGGCCCGGCCTGCACATCCTGGCGGGCATGACCCCGACTCCCGAGTCGCCGCTCGAAGGGCCGCCCGGCAACCTCTACCAGGTCATCCAGGGCACGTCCATGTCGGCACCGCACGTGACCGGCTCGGCCGCGCTCGTGTTCGCCCTGCACCCGACCTGGACACCGGGACAGGTGAAGTCGGCTCTGGAGACCACGGCCAAGACCGCGATCACCAAGCAGGACCGCGTCACCCCCGCGGACCCGTTCGACATGGGCGGCGGGCGCATCGACCTGACCAAGGCCGGTGATCCCGGACTGACCCTGGACGAGAGCGCGGCCAACTTCATCGCCTCGGCCACCGATCCGCTCAACCGGATCGACCTCAACCTGCCCTCGGTGAACGCGCCGACCATGCCCGGCCTCATCACCGCCAAGCGCACGGTCACGAACACCACCGGCAAGTCGCTCACGTTCTCCGCCTCGGCCACGACCGTCAGCGGCGCCGCCATCACGGTGCTGCCGGCGCGCTTCACCGTCGCACCGGGCAAGAGCACGAAGCTGACGGTGGTCATCACCGCGCCGGACCTGCCCGACGGTCAGTACTTCGGCCAGGTGAACCTCAAGCAGGTCGGCGGCTCGCGTGCGCTGCACCTGCCGGTGGCCTTCTTCCGGCAGGAAGGCATCGTGCCGGTCGACCAGACCTGCGCGCCGGCCACCATTCCGCGGAACACCGGTGAGTCCACCTGCACGGTCACCGTGCGGAACAACAGCCTGGCCGGCGCGGAGGTGACCGCGCTGAGCACGCTCGACGCGCGCCTACGGCTGAACAGCGTGACCGGGGCCACCAAGATCGGCACCCAGATCGCGACGGCCAAGGCGACGCTGGCCGGCCGGCAGCCCGACAAGCCGACGATCGCACCGGGCCAGGGGCCGGCCGGATATCTTCCGCTGGACGGCTTCGGCATCACCCCGACGCCGATCGGGGACGAGCAGGCGCTGAACTTCACGGTGCCCGCCTTCACCTTCGCCGGCAAGACCTACACCAGGATCGGCGTGGTCTCCAACGGCTACAGCGTCGCCGGCGGCACCAACGGCGCCGACGACATCGCCGCCCTCCCGCAGACCCTGCCCGACCCGGCGCGGCCGAACGCCGTGCTCGCCCCCTACTGGACCGACCTAGACGGCACCGGCGCCCCCGGCGTCTTCGCCGGGACACTGACCGACGGGGTCAACCGCTGGCTGGTGCTGGAATGGCGGGTCCACACCTTCGGCACGAACAACCTCAAGGTGTTCCAGCAGTGGATCGGGCTCAACGGCGTGGAGGACATCAGTTACGCCTACGACCCCGCCAACCTGCCGGGCGACGCCCCCGCGGGCGCGGGGCTGACCGTGGGCGCGGAGAACGATGAGGGTACGGCGGGCGACCAGATCACCGGGCCGCCCACCCAGGACCTCGTGGTCACGAGCACACCCGGCGCGCCCGGCGGTGCCCTGACCTACTCGATGAAGATCAAGGGAGTCAGCCCGGGGGTCGGCAACGTGACGACGGCCACCTCGACCCCGCAGGTCAAGGGAGTCACCGTCGAAGTGGACAAGATCACCGTCCAGTGACCTGGTAACGCCGCGGGCGGCTCGACCGCCCGCGGCGTCACCGTGACGACCGCCGATCCGCCCAGGACGCCTGCCTCAGACGGGCCTGGCCTCAAGGAGGCTCGCTCCCGCGCCCAGCTCGATGACCGCCGCCAACTCCAGGTCGGCCTGCTCGAACAGCGTCGCGTACTCCTCCCGGCTGCGCTCAAGGCCGCCGTTGAAGATGGCCAGCATGCGCAGGTCGAGATCCTTGCCCAGATGCGGCGCCTCGTCGTCGGGCAGTGCCACCTCCAGCACCAGCACCCGCCCGCCGGGGTTCATCACGCGGCGGACATTGCGCAGAATCCGCAGGGCGTCGCTGTCGTCCCAGTTGTGCAGGACGCTGGCCAGCAGGTAGGCGTCCGCGCCCGCCGGAACCGAGGTGAAGAAGTCCCCGGCCACGACCTCGTACCGATCGGCCAGGCCCTCGGCGGCCAGCAGGTCCCTGGCCCGGGCCGCCACCTGGTCGAGATCGAAGAGGATGCCGCGCATGCCCGGATTGGCGTGCAGGACCGTGGCCAGGATGTGGCCCCTGCCCCCGGCGACGTCCACCATGGTCTCGATGCCCGCGAAGTCGTACAGCTTGACCAGGCCGTCCGTGAACGTGATCGCCCTGGTGGCCATGTAGTCGTCGAATATGCGGCCCGCATCTGGGTTTTTCGCCAGATGCTCGTACAACTTCCCGTACTTTGCGACAAATGCTGAGCTGCCCTCGCGCACCGTGTCCGGCAGCTTGCCCATCGCGTACCAGAAGCCTTCCTCGCCGAGCGCGCGGATCGAGGAGCGGATCGAGCCGGGGACGTCGGAGCGGAGCACGGTGCCGGCGTCGGTCAGGTCGTAGCCGTCGGCGCCGGCTGTGCGGACGACCCCCATGCTCGTCAGCTCACGCAGGACCCGGCGCAGCGAGGGGGCGTGCGCCCCGCACCTGTCGGCCAGTTCCTCGGTGTCGAGCGGCCCGTCCGCCAAGTGGTCGGCGACACCCAGTTCCGCCATGGTCAGCAAAGCCGCGAATCGCGAAATTTCGGAAACAGATCTCCAGAGGAGGCTGTCGGAGTGTGGCATGTGTCCCTTCCTAAGAGGTTCCACGACAAGAGGCGCCAAGAGAGGTCATGGTGTCTGGGTGGCCTGCCTGTGCCAGACCAGCAGCCGGCGCTCCGCCACCACGAAAAGCGCGTTCACGATGAAGCCGAGCATCCCCAGCAGAGCGATCGTCGCCCACACCGCCGGTGTGTCGAAGCTGCGCTGGGCCATCAGCAGCTGGTAGCCGATGCCGTCCGTGCTGCCGAACACCTCGGAGATCACCATGAGGATCAGCGCGAGCGACAGGCTCAGCCGCAGGCCCGCGAAGATCTTGGGTGAGGCGGCGGGGATGACGATCCGGCCCAGGCGCTGCGCTCTCGACAGCCCGAAGACGGTGGCGGTCTCGGTGTAGGTCCGGTCCACCGCCCTGGCCCCGTCCATCGAGTTGAGCAGCACCGGCCAGATCACACCGGACACGATCACGGCGAGCTGTATCCGCAGGCCCGTCTGGAACAACACGATGAACAACGGCAGCAGCAACGGTGGCGGAATGGCGCGGCCGAACTCGATCAGCGCGCTCACATAGTCGGTCGCCACCCGCGAGCGCCCCAGGAGCACTCCCAGCACCACTCCGATGAGCGAGGCCAGGATCCACCCGGAGAACATGCGTCCCAGGCTGGGCAGGATGTTGGCCAACGCGTCGTCCGTGAGGAACAGTCGTGCGGCCGGGCCGGAGAACCACAGTTCGTACATGCGGGAGATGATCGTCGTGGGCGGCGGGAAGTCCGTGTCCTCGAGCCGCCGCGCGACGAGCTCCCAGAAGACGATGACGGCGAGGATCACCCAGGACCTGGCGAGCGACTTCACGACACCGCCCCCGTCCGCACCCGGTGCCAGCGGAACAGGCGGCGCTCCGCCGCCTGCAACGCCACGTTGGACAGCAGCCCGAACGCGCCGGCCCAGAACGTGGCCGCCATGATGAGGTCGGTCCTGTTCCCGCTTCCCGCCTGGACCACGAAGACCCCCAGGCCCGCGACGCCTCCGGCGAGCAGCTCGGCGCTGACGGCGATGATCAGCGCGATCCCGGCGGCGATCCGGATGCCGGTCGCGACGAAGGGCGCGGCGCTGGGCAGGCTCACCCTGCCGAGCACGGCCAGCCTCCCGAATCCGAAGCTGCGCAGCGAGTCCTTGGCCAGCGGGTCGACGTCGTGCATGCCGTACAACGTGTTGATCAGTATCGGCCAGACCGACGCGTAGACGATGACGGAGACCTTCATCAGCTCGTCCACCGGGATCAGCAGGATCGCCAGCGGAATGATCGCGACAGAGGGGATGGGCCGCAGGAACTCGAGCAGCGGCCGGACGGCGCGCTCCATCGGGGTCAGCGCGCCGAGCAGGACGCCCGCCGGAACGGCCACCGCCACCGCGACCAGCAGGCCGAGCGCCCAGTTCGTGAGCGTCGTGAGCGCTCCCATCAGGAAGTCTCGGTCGGCCAAGAGGAGCACCGCCTCGTACAGGATGGCCGAGGGCGGCGGGAAGACCAGCTCACGGCTCAGCCCGAACCGGATGACCAGCTCTCCGGCGGCAAGAAAGCCCGCGGCGCCCACGACGCCGCGGAGCAGTCGTGCACGGGTCATCCGCTCGACGGTGCCGCGATGATCGACTTCACGTCGAACGGACTGCTGAGGTACTTGTAGTCGAGCATGAGATCGGCCACTTTTTGCAGTCGGGTGGCGCTCAGCTCGCTCGGATAGGTGCCCAGCGTGATGACCGAGGCGGTCTTCGCGTCGATCTTCGTGTACGTGGGCAGCATCGCTTCGATCTCCTTGCGGTTACTCGATGCGAGACTCTGAGCCTTGGCGATCGCCCGTTGGAAGGCGGCCAGCGTCTTCTGGTTCTTCTTCGCCCACCCGTCGGTGGCCATCCAGCCCGCGATCGGCAGGTCCTCGGTCTCGCCCGTCATGGTGTCGGCCAGCTTGCGGAAGCCCAGCTTGCTCTGGTTGGCGGTGATGAACGGCTCGGTGATCCAGCAGGCGTCGGCCTGCCCGCTGGTAATCGCGTTGCCCATGTCGGGGAACGGCTTCTCGGCGAACTTGACGTCGTTCTCGGTAAGGCCCGCCACCTTCAGTTGCGTAGTAACAGCCAGGGTGGCGATGTTCCGGAGATTGTTGACCAGGACGGTCTTTCCCTTGAGGTCGGCGACCGTTTTGATCGGTGAATCCTTCGGCACCATGATGTTGAAGGTGTTCGGACCGGCCTGGTACGCGTCCGCGACCAGTTTGAGCTTCTCACCCTTACTGGCGGCCAGGAAGGTCGAGGCGTAGTTGGTTTGAGAGATGTCCAGCGCGCCGCTCTTGACCTGCGGAATCGCTGCCGCTCCGCCAGTGATGGTGACGGGCTGGACCGTCAGGCCCTCTTCCTTGAAAAAGCCCTTGGCGTTGGCGATATAGAGCGACACGGCGTCGGGAATCGGCAGCGCGCCGACCTTGATGACGGTCTTCTCCAAGCCCTTGCTGTTGGCTGACGCGCCAGGAGAGTCGCTGTTCCCACCACATGCGGTAAGGGTGAGAGCGACTGCGGCGCCGAGAAAAAGGGCGCGACAACGCAGTGTGCGGGTCATCGGGGGGTCTCCTACCAGGGGAAGCAGCGTCTGGCGATCCGACATCGGGAGCGCCGAGCGTGAAGCGTAGCGGAGGGAAGATCAAATCTGAAGCGCTATGCCACGTATATCCGAGTTTTTCGATGAAACACAATATATGGGGAGATAGAGGCTCTATGTACTTAGAGTACCGTTGATGGCTCTATGCCCGGATTGGCATAGTTTTTCGGATGTATGCACTGTAGTTAAAAACATGCTTAAAACATCAACAAAAAGTTATCGCGCTGGACCGGTTGAAACTTCCGGGGGGTTGGCTAACTGCTGAAGTTCGTGATCCAATTGGCCGCCAACTTGCCTGCAATCACTCGGCAGTGTGACCAATTCCCTGCAGCAGGCCACTCGAGAGGTTGCCACCAGTGAGGACAACGACGACCAAACACGGTCGTGCCGGGGCCCCCGCTCTGCCGGGACAATCAGTAGCTCACGAGAAGTCAGCCGAGCCGGTGCCCGCGCGCGGCAACGCAATGGCCTTACGAAATTGGCGGGTGCGAACCCGCCTCATTTCTCTCATCGCCATTCCCACCCTCGTGGCCGTTATGCTGGGCGGACTACGCGTCACCACCTCGATCAGCAGCGCACAGCAGTATCAGCACATCAGCAACGTGAGTTCCCTCGTCGCGCAACTCGGCGAGCTGTCCCGCGAGATGGCCCTCGAACGTGACCTCTCGGCGCAGTTCGTCGCCTCCGGCAGGGCATCGGCCGAGAAGGAGCAGCTCGCGGCCCAGCAGGTAAACGTGAACGCCAGCGTGGTGCGCACGAACGCGGCCGCCGCGACGGCCGAGGACTCGCTGTCCGATCTCGGCCGCAGGAAGCTGGCCACCGTACGCACCAGGCTGACCCAGCTCGACTCGCTGCGAGCCACCGTGTCCGGCACAGAGCTGCCGCCGCTCCCGACGATGGAGAAGTATTCCGAGGCCATCGCCGAGATGCTGCAACTCTACGACGAGGTCACGCAGGGCTCGACAGACGAACAGCTCATCTCCACGACCGCCGCCCTGCGAGCCATCGCCCGCTATGAGGAGGAGACCTCCAAGCTGCGGGGCCTGCTGATGATCGCGCTGGTCAGGGGGTCGTTCGAAGAACCCGAGTACAAGGCGTTCCTCGATGCCCGCTCCAGGCGTGAGAGCGAACGCACCTCGTTCCGCACCGTGGCCACCCTCGCCCAGCGGCAGTTCTTTGACAACACCGTCGCCAGCGTGAAGGTCGGGCGGGGCGAGTTCTACATGAACAGGGCCGTGTTCCTCACCAACACGGGCCTGTCCCTGCGGCGGCTCGACACCTCGACGACCGACGACGTCGCCCGCTGGTTCGAGTCCATCAGCGACACCGTCGACAGCGCGCACACCGTGCAGAAGGCGATGTCGCAGCAGGTCGCCACCATCAGTGCCGATGTCCAGGGCAATGACCAGTACGTGGCCGGGCTCAACATCGCCCTCGTCATCACCCTGATCATCCTGGTCCTCGCCGTCACCGCCGTCATGGCCCGCTCGCTCGTCCGGCCGCTCAGGCGGTTGCGCGGAGACGCGCTCAAGGTCGCCGGCCAGACGCTGCCCGAGCTCGTGCGGCAGCTGCGCGCCAGCGAGGTCAGCGCGGACGATGTACAGGTGCCGCCGATCGCCATCTCGTCGAAGGACGAGATCGGGGAGGTGGCGCGGGCGTTCGACGAGGTGCACCGTGAAGCCGTCCGGCTGGCGGGCGAGGAGTCTCGGCTCCGTAGCAACGTCAACGCGATGTTCGTCAACCTCTCGCGCAGGAGCCAGACGCTGGTCGAGCGGCAGATCACTCTCATCGACGGGCTGGAGCAGGGCGAGCAGGACGAGAGCCGGCTGGCGAACCTGTTCAAGCTCGA
>NZ_JBFAIF010000036.1:0-75671 GCF_040654555.1 Nonomuraea sp. NPDC050680
GTGGGACCGGTCACGGGGAGGGGCCGGTCCCACCACGCGGGCTGGTTCCGCAGGCGAGGGCCTCCCGGTGTTCGCCCTCGTGGCGGTGGTCGGCTACTTGCCCTCGTGACGATGGTCGTCGCGGTGGTCGCCGCCGCGGACGACGGTGAACTGGGCGGTGGCGGTCCGGTTGCCGACCTTGACGGTGACCGTCTTGGCGCCGAGCTTGGCCTTGGCCGGTACGGTCAGCGTCTTGGTGACCGTCCGCTGGTCGAGCGACACGCGGTAGCTCTTGCCCTCGGGACTCGTGATCGTGGCCGCCGTGCCCGCCGACGCGCCCCTGACCACGATGGTCACCCCGTAGGAGGCGCCCTGCTTGACGCGGGTCGGGTTGACCGACACGTCGAGGGAGGCCGGGCTCCGGTGCTCCTTCAGGTAGAGGGTCGAGGCTGTGGTCTCCCTCTCGTGGGCGGTGGAGACCGGGCGCTTGGGCCGGGCGTTCTCGTCCGTCGCGGTGGGCCGGCCGGTCTTGACCGGTGCGGTGGGCTTGGTGGTCGGGGTGGTCTTCACGCCCGGCGTGACCGTCGGCGTGGTCTTCACGCCCGGCGTGACCGTCGGGGCGGGCTGCGGCTGGCCGCTGTCGGCGAATGCGCCGCCCGCGAACGGCAGGGCGACGAGGGCGGCACTGGCCAGGGTCACGGTAAGGGGCTTCAGGAAGCGCACTGAGATCAACGTCCAATCCTGGATGACCCGGCCGCATCCCGATGAATTCGGCCCCCGAAGGTCATCCGCACGCCCTGAACTCTGCCGACGCCACATGAGAGATGTCTGATATGCCGCTTTGTTTTATCTATGTCGGGTTGACATAAACTTTGTGGTCGTGTGGGCGGCAGGAGCCCATCGACCTTGTCGGGTCACGGTCGGCGGTCACGACCGGGCGGGTCGCCCAAGTGCCGCGCGTTCTCAGGCGCGCCTGGCAGGGGCCGGAGGCGCTCCTCGACCTGTCGGGAGCCGGTGTCCAGGCGGTGATTATCCGTTCCAGCAGGCAAGCCGCAAGATCTCCCATTTTTCGGGAGGGAGTATGAGAGGCCACGTGCTAGCGTGGCAGCTGTTGCAGTTTTGGTACCCACGAACTTTGCGCGCCCGACGGGTTCCGCCCCGAAGGCGTGTTGTTTCACCCGGTCATTTCCGGATGGGTCATTGCGGCGACATGGGATTCGTGACCTGCGGGTCCCGGCTCTGCGCCTATCAAAGGAGATCGACATGGCGACTGGCACCGTGAAGTGGTTCAACTCTGAAAAGGGCTTCGGCTTCATCCAGCAGGACGGCGGCGGCGCCGACGTCTTCGCCCACTACTCGAACATCGCCGCCCAGGGCTTCCGCGAGCTGCAGGAAGGCCAGAAGGTGAGCTTCGACATCACCCAGGGCCAGAAGGGCCCGCAGGCCGAGAACATCGTTCCGGTCTGATCTACGACGTAACACCACGACGAGCCGGGGTCCGCACACGCGGGCCCCGGCTCGCGTGTGTCAGGCCTCGCGTGTGTCAGGCCTCGCGTGTGTCAGGCCAAGATCCCGCATGATCTCGCGTGTGTCAGGCCAAGATCCCGCGTGGTTCAGGAGCGGGTGGGTTCAGAAGCGGCGGTAGGTGATCGGGCCGTGCTGGACCGCCACCTCTCCCACCCGGACGTTCGCCCCTGGGTGCGGCGCGTGGATCATCTTGCCGTCGCCTATGTAGATTCCCACGTGATCGGGCGGGGCGCCGAAGAAGACGATGTCTCCTGCCTGCGGCGGCCCTGAGATCGGGTGTCCGCTCGCCTGGTAGCCGGCCGCCGTGGTGTCGCCGATCTTGATGCCCGCCTGGTTCAGCGAGTAGTAGATGAGCCCGCTGCAGTCGAAGGCGCTCGGGCCGTTGGCGCCCCAGACGTACGGCTTGCCGAGGTGCTGCCGCGCCGCGTTGACGATGTCGGCGCCGGTGCCGCCGCCCGGCACGTACGGCACCGCCTGGGCGACCGCACCCCCAGATCCCCCGGATCCCCCAGACCCCGAAGATCCACCGGGCCCGGAAGACGCGGCCACCGGGGCGGACGCGGAGGCGGGGCTGTAGGCGTTGCCGTTGCCGTCCGCACTCGCCAGTGTCGTCTTCTGCCACTCGGGAAGCGGCGTCGGGTCCCAGTGGACGGTGTGACCCGGCGCCGGCACGAACGTCTGGTCGCCGGGCGCCTTGATGGCGGCGAACGTCGCCTCCCGCCCGTTCCAGTGCTCGCCGATCGTCTTCACGGCCTGCTTCACGACCTTGTTGACCGAGGTGAGGTGCGTCTTCGCGTCCTCGACCGCGTCGGCGACAGGGGCCGAGAGCGCCTTGTCGAACTCCGCCTGTGTGGCGTCCGGATTGTTGGTCTTGTAGGCGCGGGCCTTGTCGAGGACATCGCCGCAGATCCCGCGTACCTTCGAGGCGGCCGTCTCCAGCGCTTGGGCGACGTCGTCGAGAGTCGTCGCGCTGTCCGTCAGGGCGTCGTGGAGCGCGCCGCCGGCCGTGGAGTAGCGGCGCATGTACTTGTCGAAGGCGTCGGCGGAGTCGCCCTGCCAGGCCGTGTTGACGCCCTTGACCGCCGTGCCGAGCCGGCCGACGTACTCGCCGGTCTTGCCGCCGGCACCGCGCCAGCGCTTGGCCACGCCGCGAACCGAGCCGGGATCGCCGCTGACGGACTTGAGGATGTTCGCGAGGCCGTCACCGCCGGGCAGGTCGCCAAGCTCCACGCTTCACTCCTTGATCACGCGCCCGAGGCCTGGTTGGCCGTGTGAACGTTGTCGCGTACTTTCTCCAGCGCCCGCTCGACGCCCTGGAGCTTGCTCTGGACATGTCCCAGCTCGCCCGCGACCCCGGTCTCGATCTTGTCGAGGAGGGCGGCCAGCGAGGAGGAGCCGGTCAGGTCACCGAAGATCGAGGAGTCGGCGCTCTTGGCCGGATACCCGCCCGCGAGGTCGGCGAACTCCTTGGACAGCCGGTTCGCCGCCGACTGGCAGTCTTCGAGCGCCTGGCGGTGAAGGTCGACCTTCGCCATCAGCGATCCTCCAGGGGTACGGGACCGACGGTGACGCACCGATCAAGTGCGCATCCACCACAGATAGCTGATCGTATCGGAAGGCCCCTAATTCACCGCTAAATGGCCCATTAGCTTCCCGACATCGGACGGCCCAGCAGGCTGGTGGCCACGGCCTCCAGGTACGGAGCGGGGACGATGAGCCGTTTCGCCGCTCCGTACGTCCTAGGAGTATGAGAATCTTGCGGATCGCGCTCACCGTGGTCTTGAGCACCACTCTGAGCGCCACCATGGCACCCGCCGCGCTGGCCCTGCCTGCCGCACCGACCGCATCGGCCGCGTCGGCGGCCAAGAAGGTGTTGGTCGAGCTGCGCGAGCAGGGCGGCTTCGCGGGCTTCGACAACCGGGTGATCGTCTACACCAACGGCTGCGTACGCCTGAGCCGTCGTACGGGCCCGACCGTGAACAAGTGCCTCACCCGCGGCGAGCAGCGCAAACTCCATCACGACCTGAAGCTCCTGCGCCTCGGCCGCTCCCAGGTCAAGCCGCAGGGAGCCGACTTCCTCAAGTACACCCTCACCTACCGAGGCCACCGCGCCAGCCGCTACACCCTGGCCGCCACCTGGACCCCGGTGGTCCAGCGGCTGGAGCGGTTTCTCGTGAAGTACTGGGCGCCGGACTGACAGATCACCACAGATCACCTGTTTCCTCGTAAGATGCGGGCATAAGCGAGGAAGGTGTAGGCGTGACCGAGCACGAGCTGTCCGCGGGGAAAGTCGACCCGACCGTTCCCAGCGTCGCCCGGATGTACGACTACTTCCTGGGCGGGAAGGACAACTTCTCCGCCGATCGCGAGGCGGCCGAGCACATCATCCGGATCAGCCTGGAGACCGGCTCCGACATCCGCGAGATCGCCCGAGCCAATCGTGGGTTCCTCATCCGCGCGGTGGAGGAAGCGGCCAAGGCGGGTGTGCGGCAGTTTCTCGACATCGGCACCGGTCTGCCTACCCAGAACAACGTGCACCAGGTCGCGCACCGCGTCATCCCGGACGCCAAGGTCGTCTACACCGACAACGACCCGATCGTCCTGGTCCATGCCCGTGCCCTGCTCGCCGACAACCCCGACACGGTGATCGTCGAAGGTGACACGCGCGACCCCAAGGGGATCCTGGACGCCGCCGCCGCGCACCTCGACTTCAATGAACCGGTCGCCGTCCTCGTCGTCGCCGTGTTCCACTTCCTCGCCGACGACGAGGAGGTGGCCCGCATCGTCCAGACCCTGCGCGAGCCACTGTCCTCCGGCAGCTACCTGGTCATCTCGCACGGGTACATCGAGGAGAACGAGGGCATCCCGGCCAAGCTCGCCGAGGCCCAGGACGTCTACCGGCAAACCAGCTCGGGGGCGATGACCTGGCGCGACCGCGACACCGTACGCGGCTACTTCGACGGCCTCGAACTGCTCGAACCGGGCGTCGTACCCGTCCAGGACTGGCGCAACGACGAGCAGTACATCCCGGCCAGCCTGGACAAGGGCGGCGTCCTGGGCGGCGTCGCGCGCGTCCCGTAATCGCACGTCAGCGCGTGTCCCGTAACCGCACGTCAGCCGCTTCCGGTAGCCATACGTCAGGACGCGGCCCGTAATCGCCGGTCAGTACGGCGGGGCGATTCTCGAGCCGGGCTCCTCGACCTCGGCCAGCGCTCGGAACAGCAGCGCCACCCCCACCGCCCCGGGATCGGCGACACCCCTGGCCCGCTCGCCCACGTAACTGGCCCGCCCGAGCCGAGCCCGCAGCTCGGCCGTGCTCCGGGCGCCGTCGGCCGCGGCCGCGGCCGCGCGGGCGAAGGCTCCGGCACCGTCCGACTCCAGCGCCGCGACAGCGGGTACGAGCGCGTCGACCAGGGTGCAGTCGCCCACCTCGGCCTCGCCCACCCGCTGGATCGCGGCCAGCCCGGCAGAGGCGCCCGCGGCCCAACTCGGCACGTCACCGTCAAGCGCCCGGCCGACGGGCTTGTCACCGTCGAGCGCCCGGCCGACCGGCACGTCACCGTCGAGCGCCCGGCCGATCTCGGTGAACAGCAGCCCGAACAGCGGCCCGCTCGTGCCCCCGACGTCGTCGAGGAACACCTGTCCCGCCACGTCGAACCCGTGTCCCGCCGTACCGGACCGGTCGAGCTCGTCGATGACGCGGCGCAACCCGGAGCGCAGGTTGTCGCCGAAGTCGCCGTCCCCGCTGAGCTGGTCGAGCCGCGTCAGCTCGGCGTGGGCGGCCTCCACGTCGGCGGCGTAGCGGCGGAGTACGGGCGACGCGGTCATCGGTTCTCCTTGACGCGGACGAAGGCAGGTGTCAGAGCCGGGGCCCGCCACCAGCGGTCCCAGGACGGGTCGAGCCGGGTGATGGTCAGCGAGAAGCCCGCCATGTCGAGGGCGGGCACGTACGTCCCCACCAGCGAGCCGCGCACGTCCAGTCCGCGTGCCGACAGCTCGCCCGCCACCTGGTCGAAGACGCCGTACAGCTCCAGCTGGGTGGTCCCGCCGAGCCCGTTGACCAGCACCACGAGGTCGTCGGAACCCGGTGGCAGACCGGCCAGCAGCTCGTCGAGCATCCGGGTGACCAGCTCGCCGACGGGCGGCCTGGTGATCGTCTTGGCCGCCCGCTCGCCATGGATGCCCACGCCGTACTCCAGCTCGTCGAGCCCCAGCTCGAACGAGGGGGCGCCGGTCTGCGGCGAGGTCTGGGCCCGCGCCGCCACCGCGAGGCTGCGCGAGGCGGCGGCGAACCGCGCGCCGAGTTCGGCCAGTTCGTCGAGGCCGAGCCCCTCGTCGGCGGCGGCGCCGAGAAGCTTCTCCACGATGACGGTCGCGCCGGTGCCCCGCCGTCCCGTCGCCGTCTCCGCGCTCTCGGTCGCCAGGTCGTCGTCGACCAGCACCCGGCGGACCTCGATGCCGTCGTGCCGCAGGCGTTCGGCGGCGATGCCGAAGTTGATCCGGTCGCCGGTGTAGTTCTTCACGATGTGGATGACCCCGCCGGGGCCGGCGGCGGCCCGGCTGGCCGCCAGCACCTGCCGGTTGTGCGGCGAGGCGAACACCTGCCCCGGCGCCACCGCGTCGAGCATCCCCCGGCCGAGGAACCCGCCGTGCAGCGGCTCGTGCCCCGAGCCGCCGCCGGACACCAGCCCGACGGTCCGGCGCGGATCGCGGTCGCGGGCCCGCAGGAAGACCGGGTCCTCGCTCAGTTCGACGAGGTCGGCGTGCACTCGCGCGAACCCGCGCAGGGCGGGCGTCACGGGATCGCCTTCGGCGAGGAACAGGCTCATTGGATCGCCTCCTTGGCGGCGGGCGCTTCACCGAGCGCCTCACGGTCGAGCTCGCCCGAGCCCAGCCGACTGGCCGCCAGGCTGGACAGAGCCGCGATCGCGATCATATAGACCACGAGCCAAGTCCAGTGGCCGCCACCGGCCGCGAGCAGCGCGGTGCCGGCCAGCGGGGCGAGCCCGCCGCCGAGCGTGGCCCCTACCTGCTGGGTGACCGACAGGCCCGTGTAGCGCACCTGAACCGGGTAGAGGTTGGCGAACAGCGCCGCCTGCGCGCCGTACATGGAGCCGTGGCCGACGGCCAGGCCGAACACCATGGCCAGGGTCATCAACGGCAGGCTGCCGGTCTGCACGAGCAGGAAGAACGGCACGGCGAGCAGCAGCTGGAACACCGCGCCGCCCACGTACACCTTGCGCCGGCCGATCCGGTCGGACAGCGCCCCGAACAGCGGCAGCGTGAGGCACTCGGCCAGGCACGCGATCAGCACGGCCATCAGCACCGGCCCGCGCGGCAGACCCAGCTCCGTGGTGACGTAGGCGATGGCGACCACGTAGTAGACGTTGAACAGCCCGCTCTCGGCCACCTTGGCGACGATCGACAGCAGCACCTTGCCCGTGTAACCGGCGAACAGCTCCTTGACCGGCAGCTCCCGCACCTCGCGCTCGGCCCGCATCTTGACGAACTCGGGGCTCTCGCTGACGCGCAGCCGGATGTAGAAGCCGACGGCGACCAGCGCGATGCTCGCCAGGAACGGCAGGCGCCAGGCCCACGACTCGTACGCGCCCGCCGGCAGGAACGCGTCCAGCGCCGTGACCAGGGCGACCGGCAGCAGCACACCGGCCGGGGTGCCGATGTGCACCAGGGAGGTGAAGAAGCCCTGGCGCCGCTTCGGGCTGTACTCCAGCGCCATCAGCACGCCACCGCCGTACTCGCCGCCCATCCCCAGCCCCTGGATCAGCCGGATGAGCACCAGCAGCAGGGGCGCGGCGATGCCGATCGACTCGTACGAGGGGATCAGGCCGATGGCGAAGGTGCCGATGCCCATCATCAGCATCGTGGTGATGAGGATGTTCTTGCGGCCCAGCCGGTCACCGAAGTGGCCGAAGATCAGGCCGCCGAGCGGGCGCGCCAGATAACCGACGAAGAACGTGGCGAACGCGGCCAGCGTGCCGACCAACGGATTCTCGGCCGGGAAGAAGACCTTGTTGAAGACCAGCGCGGCCGTCGTGGCGTAGAGCGTGAAGTCGTAGTACTCCACGGTCGTGCCGAGGGCGCTGGCCCAGACGACACGTTTGACTGGCGTCCCGCTCTGCATTGGACATCCTTTCATGTCCGGGTGATAATCTAATGTATCAGACACTAGATTTAACGCGGCCGCAATAGCCACGTCACCAGGAGGATGTCGATGAGCGACCTGGACCTGCACGGGATGATCTCCACGGTGGTGACCCCGTTCGACGAGAACGACGAAGTGGACCTCGACCTCCTGCGCCAGGAGGTCAAGTACCTGCTGGAAGCCGGAGTCACCGCGATCTGCGCGTGCGGCAGCACCGGGGAGGGCCAGACGCTCTCCCTGGAGGAGAGCCGGGACATCTGCCGAGTCGTGGTCGAGGAGGTCGCCGGGCGGGTGCCGGTGATCGCCGGAGTGATCCAGAACTCGACGGCCCAGGTGATCCGCTATTCGCTGGCGCTGAAGGAGGTCGGCGTCGACGCGTTGCAGATCACGCCGGTGCACTATGTCTTCGCGCCGTCGGCCGAGGAGACCGTGGAGTACTACCGGGAGATCGGGGCCGCGGTGGACCTGCCGATCGTGCTCTACAACGTGGTGCCGTGGGCTCTCGTACCCGTGGACGTGATCGAGCGGCTCGCGGCCGTTCCGCAACTGGTGGCCATCAAGCAGAGCGGCGGCGACATGCACCTGCTGGTCGACCTGCTGGCCCGGGTACGCGACCGGTTCACCATCCTGGCGGCGCTCGACGACCTGCACTATCCGGCGTTCGTGCTCGGCGCGCACGGCGCGCTGGCCGCCATCCCGACCGTCACGCCGCGGCTCAGCGTCGAGTTGTGGAACGCCATCCAGGACGGCGATCACGCGCTCGCCCTGAAGCTGCACGAGCGTATTCTCACGGTGTGGCGGGCGATCGACGGACCCAACCTGCCGGCCACGCTCAAGGCGGCGCTGGAGCTGCAGGGCCGCAACGGAGGACGTCCCCGGAAGCCCTTCGCGCCGGCGAGCCCCGCCGAACGCGAGCGGATCGCGGTGGCCCTCCGCGCGGCTAATCTGATCCACTAGACATCACACATCTGCAGGGAGAGATCGTGCCGGGTCAGTCCGTCAAGCTCTCGAAGGGTTCGTCCCTGGTCGTGGATTCCATCGCGGACCAGCTCTACGGGATCCTGCGCGACCGCATCACCAGCGGGGTGTACGCCCCCGGCTCCCGGTTCGATCCGAACTCGGTGGCCACGGAGTTCGGCGTCTCGCGCACCCCGGTCCGCGAGGCGCTGGCCCGCCTGGAGCACGACCAGCTCATCGAGACGCGCCCCCGGTCGGGGACGTTCGTGGCCCGGCCGGGCGTCACCGACGTCCACGAGGTGTGCCAGCTGCGCAAGGGCATCGAGTGGCTGGCGACCGGCATCGCCGCCGCCGTCATGCCGCTCCCCCGGATCGCCGAGCTCCGCGCCGAGGTCGTCGAGGCGCTGGCGTACGCGGAGAAGGGTGATTACGAGCCGTTCTTCGTCAGCGACACGCGCCTGCACACCGAGATCGTGGCGGCCACCGGCAACGAGCGGCTCATCCGGGTCCGCTCCTCGACGGAGCCGTTCGTGCAGTGGCTGCGCGTGCTGGGCGCCACCGGCCCGCACCGGATCGCCGGCTCCACCCGCCGCCACCTGGAGATCCTCGACGCCATGGCCGGCCGCGACGTCGCGGCGGCGCAGGCGGCGGCCGCGATCCACCTGGACGAGGTCGAGGAGTGGACGGTGGCCGACATGGAGTCGCACGCCATCACGACCTGACGGCTGACGGGTGGCGGGTGACGGGTAACGGTCGCGCGCCATCACGATCTGACGGCTGACGGGTGACGGGTGACGGTAGGGCCTGCACTACCTCGATACGCCAGTGAGCGGGAGCGATCTGGCAGGCGGCGACTCGTAACGTTCTTCCTATGACGACCCTCCGGCACCGCATCGCCACCGACACCCGCTACGTCCTGCTCGGTTTCCCCACCGCGGTGATGTCCTTCGTCCTGGTCCTGATCGGTGTCGCGGCCGGAGCGGGCAGTGCGGTCGCCTTCATCGGCCTGCCGATCCTGGCCGCGGCCGCCGCCATGGCGCGCAACTTCGCCGACGTCGAGCGCGTGCTGCTGCCCGACGTGCTCGGCCGCCGCGTGGCGCGTCCCCGCTACCGCCAGGCGCCCTCGGAGGCCGGCTGGTTCCGCCGCACGATGAACCCGCTGACCAGCGGGCAGGCGGTGCTGGACATGCTGCACGCCGTCGTCGCCTTCCCCCTCGCCATCGCCACCTTCGCCGTCACCGTCGTCTGGTGGGTGGGGGCGATCGCCGGGCTGACGTTCCCGCTCTACGGCTGGATCATCGCCGGCCTGCCCGAGTTCCACGGCGGGCTGCCCGAGCTGCTCGGCCTCGGCAGTGACAGCACCACCTTCGTGGTCTTCAACACCGTGGTCGGCCTCCTGTTCGCGCTGACGCTGGTGCCGGTCGTGCGCGGCGCCGCCCTGATCAAGGCCAACCTCGCCCAGGCGCTGCTGACCCGCCCCGCGTACGACGAGCACCCCGCGACCGTCCGGGCACACCGGCTCGCCGCGGCCGAGTTCTGAGGCGGTCAGCGCGGTCCCGGTGGATTGAACCTGGACCAGGTCCAGGCCGTACCTCATGAGGACAGCTCAGGACGCTCCCACGGGCATGTCGCGGAGGTATCCGTGCCGGTGAATCGCCAGCTGTTCGTGAGTGGCCTGGCCTTGGCCATGGTCGCCGCGTGCAGCGCCTCCGGGACGCCGCCCCAGGCCGGCGCCTGGTCGGTGAGCGCCGGGCCCCGGGCGACCGCCGCGCCGGCGCAGCCCACACTGACGGAGGACGGGGCCGAGTTCGTCCTCAACGGCTACCGCGAGCGGCTGCAGCAGGCCAGGAAGCGGAACGGATCCGGGCTGCAGGAAACGAGCGCCGGCCTGGCGTTGGAGCTCGACCGGGCCGTCTTCCGGCTCGCCAGGCTCCGCGGTGACCGGCTCGGCACGCTGCCCCGCCTCACCAGCACGCGTTTCGTGATCCCGAAGAACCCCGGCGGCGCCCGCTGGTTCCTGGCCGAGATCACCGAGCAGGGCAAGGACTACCGGACCCAGCTCATCCTCCAGGAGACCGCCGGCGGCTGGCGCCTGGTCGCCGGATCGAATACCCCGCTCCAGGCGCCCGCCCTCCCCATCGCGGTGGACGACCAAGGACTGGCGACCGCGGTGGCCGCCGACGACACCACCGACCTCGCCGTCGCCCCCCGCGAGATGGCCGCCGCGCACGCCCACTCCCTGGCCACCAACGGCAAGGACACGGCGGCCAAGCGCCTCCTGGCCACGGGCCCGTACACGACCCAGTCCGCCACCGCGCGGCTCGCCGACCTGCGCCTCCTGCGCGGCCAGTGGGACGTACGCGACCGCACCCAGGTGGTCCCGACGATCTACGCGCTGCGCGCCTCCGGAGGAGGGGCCGTCGTCTGGTACGGCGTACGGGAGCAGCAGAGCTTCACCGCCCGTCCCAACGCCGCGACCCTCTCCTTCACCCGGCCGGAGCCCGCCGTGCTGAGCGGCAAGAAGGAGTTCCGCAACCGGGTCATCCTCGTCCAGGCCACCTGGTTCGCCGCCGTCGTCCCCTCCTCACCGTCGAAGAGAACACGCGTCGTCGCCGACTGGACCGCCCAGATCAGCGTCACGGGCGACTGAATGTGCCGCATCAGAGAGCCGAACTGAACAGGCAGCGGCTGCCGAATTCGCCTCAAGCGACCTTCACGGAGTGGTCACCGAAGTCGGCCACCACGTCCAGGGTCCCGCCCAGCGCAACGACATAAGACCGCAAAACGTCCAGGCCACCGATCTGACCGTGCTCGATTTGGGACACGCGCGCCTGAGAGATGCCCATCCGTTCGGCGAGGAGCTTCTGGGAGACGCCCAGGCGTTTGCGCATCTCGGCGAGTTGGGCGCCGCGCAGCTCCGCCCGCAACTCCTCGCGGCCGGCCTCCCGAGCAGCGACCCGCTCGGCAGAGTCCCAGTCGGGGTCGATCTCACGGATCTTGGCCTTGGTATCGGACCACTTCACGAACTCGCTCATCGTCGTTCCTCCTTGTCCTCCTCGGCGACGCCCACGCAGCTTCGCGCGTTCGCGGCCCCCTCGCTCGTCGTGGGCCCTCAGACGACTCCTGCTCAGCGACGTTGTCAACGCTCACCTGAGGAAAGGCTCAACTGCCCGCGTGGGTGAGGGTCTCCCAGGCGACGAAGAGCTGGTTGGTGCCGGCGGGACGCTGCTGCTCGGTGAGCGTCTGGGTGTTCGTCATCGGGATGCCCTGGCGGTTGTGGAGCTGGTTGAAGCCGACCTCGGTGACCGGGCCGAGGCCCAGATTCAGGCTGCCGCCGCACAGCCAGGAGGGCACGGCCGCGCCGAGCTGGTACTTCGACTGGAAGCCGAGCGCGTACCGGAGCCGCTCGCCTACCTCCGGGTAGAGGTCCTGGCCCTGGATCCTGGTGGTCTCGGCGACGTGGGAGATGGCCGAGATCCCGTAGCCGGTGTGGGTGAAGTCGCGGCAGGTCTCCTGGGTGAGGCCGTCGACGAAGGTCGTCTGCCCCTGCCAGTACTTGACCAGCTCGTCGCGGGTGTCGTTGCCGCTGCCGGGCGCGCCCTTGGGCAGCTCCCCGTCGGTGCTGAGGTAGATGTAGGCCGGCACCCGGCCGCGGTACTTGGTGATCGCCTTGTCGTAGCTCGTCCGGTCCTCCAGGAAGACGGAGATGCCGACGGCCGCCTCCATCATGCTCAGCTCCCAGTTGCCGTTGCTGTTGGAGCCGTTGATGACCTTCGGCAGATAGACGGTGCGCAGCATGGTGGCGAAGCGGTTGACGTTCGGCCAGCTCGTGTAGGTATAGCGGATGATCTCGGCCGCCCGTGGCCAGACCGAACCGGCCCAGCCCGTCTGCAGGGGCGCGTTGCTGTTCGTGTGGTCCTTGATCACCGCGGACCAGGCGTCCATGATCTCGATGGCCTTCTGGGCGTACTTGCCGTCCCTGGTGACGTACCAGGCCAGAGCCATCGTGTACGCGGCGAGCGCGTCCTGACGCTCGTCGGTGCAGCCGTTGTTCGGGTTGGAGTAGGGACCGCACTCGACGACGGCGCGGGGCTTGGCCGCACGGGTGAGGGAGGCCAGCGAGTGGCCCATCATCTGGTCGTAGGCCGACTTCCACGGCTGCGCGCCCGCGTTGACCTTGGTACGCATGAAGTCGAGCTGGTCCCGGCCGAGCAGCACTCCGGGGTGGGTGAAGGTCGCGGGGGCGGCGGCCGCGGGCAGTGGCAGGGCCAGGGAGGCGACCAGGGCGGCGCTGGCGATGAGACGGGGGGTCATGACAGCTAATCCAACGAGCGTTACGAGACCTGGTCAACCTTCTTAGGAAAGTTTCCTAACTTTTCCGGGGAGTAGAGTGCCCGGTATGATCGACGTTCCCCTCTGGCCAGAGATTCCCCCCGGCCCCGCCACCGGTGAGTCGCCGAGCTTGACGCTGTACGCGGCGAACGGCCCGGCCACGGGCGCGGTGGTGGTGTGCCCCGGCGGTGGTTACTCCGGGCTGGCCGGGCACGAGGGCGCGGACGTGGCCCGCTGGCTGGTCACGCTCGGCATCGACGCCTACGTGCTGGCCTACCGGGTGGCCGGCGACGAGCCGGGGCGCGCGCCGCTGCATCCGGCTCCGCTGTACGACCTGCGCCAGGCGGTGCGCGTGGTCCGCGAGCGCGGGGCCGTGCGGGTCGCCGTCATGGGGTTCTCCGCCGGCGGCCACCTCGCCGCCACCTTCGCCACCGCCAAGGACGGGGATCGCGCGGATGCCCTGATACTCGGCTATCCGGTCATCGACCTCATCGGGTGGGGCACGCACTCGGGGTCGCGCCGACAGTTGCTCGGCCCTGACGGCACCGAGGAGCAGGCGACGGCCCTGTCCGCCCATCTCAACGTGACCGCCGAGACGCCACCGACGTTTCTCTGGCACACGGCGGCGGACAAAGGGGTCCCGGCTGCCAACAGCCTGCTGTTCGCCGACGCGCTCGGCCGCGCCGGCACGCCGTACGAGCTGCATGTCTTTCCCGAGGGCAGGCACGGGCTCGGGCTCGCCCAGGGCGCCGACCTGGCCGCGTCCGCCTGGCCGGACCTCTGCGCCACCTGGCTCACCGCCCAGGGCTTCGGCCCGCGCCCCTGAGCGATACGCTGATCATCCCGGAGCCGGCGATCAAGCGTAGAGGTCGTCAAGTGTGATCAGGCGCACGTCATTCCCTGGTTCGGCGCCGAGTTCCCGGGTGAATCCGGCGCCTGAATAACACGTGAGCACCGTGTCGCGGGTGTCGTACCCCTTAGCCGTGAGCAGATCGCGCGCGCGCCGGAGCCGGGCCACATGCTCGGCTCCCATGGCCCTGTCCCACTTGACCTCGCCCAGCGAGAGAATCCGTCGCGGGCGTCCGTGATCCGCGGGCGCCAGAACAGCGACATCGACCTGGATCTGCGTGCGCTTGGCGGGATCGGGTACGACTCCACTCCCCACCTCACCGGCCGCGGTATCGGCATGCAGGGCGTACTCGCGGCAGAGCACCTTGACATGGGGGCCGACGACCTGCGAGAGGAAGCGTGCCCTGCTGCCCCGCCACACCGTCGCCGCGTCCCCGCGCTCCAACCGCGCCCACTCCCTGACCATGATCGCCTGATAGAACGTGATGAGCGGTTCGGCCACCCGGTAGTAGCTGCGGTTCGGCCGGAAGAGATCGCGCTCTTTGACCAGGAGATGGCTGTCTTCCAGGACGCGGAGCGGGTGCGCGATCTCGTTGGACTTCCGCCCCACGTAGCCGGCGATTCCCCCTGACGTCGTGTTGCCGTCGGCGACGGCGGCAAGGACGGAGTGGTAGAGCGACGGGTCGCGGACCTCCGTCTCCTCCGCCAACAGGTAGCGAGCCTCCCTGAACAACGGGACCTCGGCGTTCAACACGGATCTGATCACCCAGTCGTCGAAATCCGCCTGCCCGGCCGGGACATCGCCACGGACGAACTCCTTCCGGTAGGCCGGTGTCCCACCCACCACCGCGTGGACCTGAGCCGCCAGACGCGCGTCGCTGATCCCCCAAAAACGGGCGGCCTGTCGGTAGTCGAAGGGCCTGATGACCATTTCCAGTCCTGCGCGTCCGCGTAGCGGAGCCGTACCGGACAGCAAACCGCCCATCACCGACATCGCTGAACCGCAGAGCAACACCCTGGCCGTGCTGGCGGCTCCGGAGCCGCCAGGACCCAACTCCCGCTGGATGATCGAGGGAAGCTCCGGGGATGCCTTGACAAGATACGGAAACTCATCAAAAACGACCGGCACCGCCCGATCGCGCACGACACCGAAGAGATAGGGGATGGCGTCGATCCAATCGCGGAAGGCCGGAACAGGCGCGCCGGTGAATCTGATCAGTTCGTCCGCGAAGAGGCGCAACGCCACCGCCTCCGTCACCTCGAGCGCGGGGAAGTAGATGCCGCCCATGCTGCTCGCCAGGGCCTGCAGGAGATAACTCTTCCCTTGGCGGCGGCGGCCGCTCACCACACCGAGCCGAGCTCCCGGGCTCACATCCGAAGCGAACGAGACCAGGCCCGCCCATTCTCGCTCACGGTCGAACACAGGTTGCGCCATTGACGGCGAACAGTACGGCGCGGGTCCACTCCAGGACGCGGGCGATATGGGGTCGCCGGCCCGGTATCACGAGGCGTGGGAGGCGGCGCGTGAGAGTGCGCCGGGGAAGGAGCTATGAACCGTCGTTGCCATCGCGCAGGGAATGGATCATGCTCTGCAGGATCCGGAACGCGCCTGACTGCTCGGTCTCGGTCATGCCGGCCAGCATTCTGACCTCGACGGACCGGACCGCTACGGTCGCCTTCTCGAGACTCCGTCGGCCGCGAGGCGTGAGCCGCGTGGGAAGAACCTTCCCGACAGGTGCCTCCGCAGGCCTAGTCACGTAGCCATCTCGTTCCAGAGCCTGGAGCAGCACGTTCATCGACTGCCGTGTCACAAACGCGCCCCGCGCGAGCTCGGAGTTCGACAAGCCCGGTCGTTGAGCCAGCAGTTCGAGGCAGGAGTAGTGCGTCACGCTCATCCCGAGTGGCCGCAGCACCTCCTCCATGGCTGCGCGCAGGGCGCTCGAAGCCTCTTTCAGCAGGTAGCCCAGTGATTTGTCCAGGTCAACACCGTTTTGACTCATGTCAGCATTCTGACATAGATTGACCCGTGTCAGAAACCTGACACGAAAGAAGGAGCATCATCATGCCCGCCACCGGTCCCGACTTCATCTCGCTCCAGGCGCGCGACCTCGACGCTTCGCAGGCGTTCTACGAGCAGTACCTCGGCCTCGTCCGCTCGCAGGCCGGACCTCCGCACGCCGTCGTCTTCGAGACGAAGCCGATCGCGTTCGCACTCCGCGACGTCCTTCCCGGCACCGATCTCGCATCCGTTGCTCAACCCGGCATCGGTGCCGCGATCTGGCTCCACGCCACAGACGTCCAGGCCATTCACGATGCTCTCGTCGCCGACGGCCACACCATCGTTTCCGCGCCGATTGACGGCCCCTTCGGTCGAACATTCACCTTCGCCGACCCTGACGGCTACCAGATCACTCTCCACGACCGCACCTGATAGGCCAACGCCACACACCGACCGGAGGGTGCCGGCTCGGCCGTGCATCTGGCGCATGATGTGCTTGGTCTTGGTGTTCACCCCTCGGTGCCGCCGTTGTGGAATGGCAACGTGACAGCCCCGCCGACGGCATCGCGGTCCTGCTCAAGGCCACGACTGAAGGCGTGCAGATGAGGCAGATCGGCGGCCTGGACGGTGGTGATCCACGCCTCGAGACGGTCGGCGTTGCCCTTCGCCTGGCCGGCGCAGGTCGGTGTTCGGCAAGCTGTAGCCATCCAGCCGAGCGGGATCCGGAGAGGTGCGAGCCTCAGCTCGCTTAGGGATCGCGGTTCTGTACAGAAAAATATACAGTTGATGTATGACTGTTCTGCACGATGCTACTGAGCTGAGCGTCACGGAAGCGGCCCAGCGAGGGGTTGCTCGCCTGGTGGCTGATGCGGAGCAGGGGACCGATCTGGTGGTCACCCGTCGGCATCAGCCGGTGGCGGCCGTGGTGAGCATCCGACGGCTCAACGAGTTGGAGGAGGCGGCGGCCGATCTGCGTGATTTGGCGCTCGTACTTGCCCGGTCGGTCGCGGATACGGGAGAGCGAGTCTCGCTCGATGAGGTAATCGCCGCTTTCGGGCATACTCGCGAGTCGCTGGCCGCCCTCCCGGACGACGAGTGATGTGACAGGTGTCCGACGTCGTCTTCACCGCGCCGGCGGTCGATGACCTTCGGCGCATCGGCCCAGACGCGGTGCCCAAGGTGCTCAAGAAGATCCTTCTCTTGCTGGATAACCCCGAGGCTGGTTACCCGCTAGGTGGGGAATTGACGGGCTTCCGGAAGCTTGTGGTCGGTCGCAACACCTGGCGTGTCGTCTACCGCATCACCGAGGACAAGTCGGTGGAGATCTGTGAGGTGTGGGCCGTCGGTGAGCGAGCGGACGCGGAAGTGTATGCCGAGGCGACGGCGAGGGTTCGTGAGGCGGGTGCTGACCGTCCCGAAGTCGTCCAGCTCGGCCAGGTGATCGAGCGTCTTGGCACGTTGGCCGACCACATTCGGGTGGTGGAAGCGCCTCCGAGAGAACCCGTTCCCGATTGGCTCGCGGACCGGTTGATCCACACGGTGGGGATGGCCCGCGAGGACGTTGCCGCTCTTGATCTCCAAGAGGCCGTCGACCTGTGGGCTGAGTACCGGTCGAAGCCAAGTTAGGTCGCACATCTATTGCCCGAGGCGGAGCACTGCCGATACTCCTCCGCGAAGAAGAACAGCCCGGGGGCGGCCACCTCGGTGGCGATCTCGCCGTAGCCCGCCGTTTTCAGCACCTCCTGGTACGCGTCCCGCGACGCCTCCGCCACCTTCTGCCGCTCCGGGCAGTGAGCGGGCGCGGGTCCAGTGGCCTCTAGACCGAGCCGACTGGGCTCAATCGACGTGGGAATGCTTCTGCTCTAGGTAGTCGCTGAGCTGCCGCCACTGGGTCGGATGGATGTCCAGCGTGTGCAACTCGTCCGGCTCGACCCACCGCACGTCACTCGCCTCATCGTTGGCCTCGGGCCGACCGCCGACCGGACGGGCGATCAGCATGACCTCGTACTCCTGGCGGACCTCGCCGTCGGTGTAGGCCACGATGTGACCGGGGTCGGAGTAGATCCCGAGAATGCCGACCGGCTCGACGCGAACACCGGTCTCCTCCTCGGTCTCCCGCACGGCGCACTGCGAGGGCGTCTCGCCGATCTCCATCTTGCCCATCGGCAACGCCCACTGGCCGGTATCCCGTCGGCACTGCATCAGGATGCGGCCCAAGTCGTCCACAGTGACCGTCCCGCAGGCCGGCACCAGGCTGTTCGCCTTCGGGGCGTTCGGGTCGTTCCAGTACTCAACTCGTCCCATATGGGGTGCCTTTCAGATCTCCGCGCCGGACCACGGAACGGCTCCGGCCCAGACTCGCTCGAAGGATGACATGTAGTGGTCGGCTATCGACCCGCCGCCGCTGATCGTAGGCAGGCCGGTAGAACGGCCGGTGGCGATGCCGTAAGCACCCGGAGCGCTCGGCTCGATGAGCGTCAGGTGACTTAATCTCCATTGAGGACATGCATCATCCACTCCAACGATCCCAATGAGCCTGCTCCTCATGAATCCCTGGAGCGGATCGACGAGGCGCCTGCCCCCTGTAGTGGAGTCAGATGGTGCGGATTCTGGGGCGCGAGGGGAGTCTGCGGATAACGTGGGGGCATGAGCGCGCGGCCTGTCCATGATCTTCGGTACGACCCGGAAGCGATGCTTCGGGCGCTGCCGGAGAAGTGGCGTCCGGTGTTCCTGGCCCAGTAACCCGAGGCGTGGGAGGCAGCGCGTGATCCGGGTGAATACCATCGCCTGCCCGAGGTGCTCAACCTGTGGTGGCTGAACTCGATCACCTTCTCCGATCCCACCTACGATCAGCGTGCTGAGGAGGCGGCCTGGGGCGCAGGCGAGGTCGTGGCGTTTGAGGAGGCGATTCCCGATATTCGAGGATTACTCCTCTGAGGTCGTCAGGCCTGTTGGGCAAACCACTCGGACGGGTCACCTAGCTTGACGTTGGTGCCACCGATCCCGCAGTAGCCGTTCGGAAGTTTGAACAAAATGCTGCCGGTAGCGCTTGGTTTTGCGCAGCAATAGTCGGCTATTCAGTGTCCTTAGGATGTCGAGGCGATGCGTAGATCACCCAGACAGTACGGGTGGCGTCATCGATGGCATAGCGCACACGCCCGCCGCTGGTGACCTCGAATTCCCACTGCTCCAAATTCTTGCCGTTGTGACGATGAGTCGAAAGGTCGCCTCGCAGGCGATGCTGCCGGTCGCGGCTGGAGCCTGAACGAGGATCAGCCCGCAGCGCCTCGAAGCATCGGCGCGTGTTGGCCAAGGCGTGACGGCACAGCTCTTCCCAGCCCTCAACCGCAGCGCCGGTACCAAACCGGACATCCCACTCGTCGTCCGGTGGCGGCACCGTGACCCGATCTCCGCGCTTCGGGCTCATGCAGAAACCTGCACCGGCCCGAAGTCACCACTCGTGGGCTTGCGAGCCTCGGCGTAGTGCGCGGGATCGGCCTTGATTCTCGCAGTGGCCCGCCAGCCCGCAATGACCTCCTGGGTGGTGGCATCGACATCCAACTCGGCCGCGTCGGAGAGCGCTTCAACCAGTTCCAGAGTGAAGGCACGCAGTTCGTCCGAGGACAGGTGGCGAACCCACGGGAAGACCTCCGGCATGGCTATGACCAGCGCACGCGCGGTGGGATCATGCTTGATCAAGGCAAGGAGCAGCCGGGACGCGGTAGCCAGCGTCCGTTCGCGCTCCTCCTCACGGTCCGCCGCAGTCAGGTAGAAGTCCGGAGCATCCCGATGTGTGACACGCACGCGTCCCAGGCGTGCCGCACGCTCGGCAACCGCTCGGGGATTTCTCGACAAGTCAGAAAAGGTCACTGCGTCGGCATGGCTGGTGCTCACGCCATGAGCGTATGTCAGAACACGTTCTGATGCTAGCGATCCGACCGGTCCATACGCCAGAACGCCGGTCAAGCGGCCGTCCACGGTGACCGCCACGCCCGGCCGAGGACGCGATTCGGGAGATCGACCTGGGCCATAGCCGGCCCGGCGAGTTCACGCGCAGGCGTAATGGCCTCCAAGCGGCGCTGGGCGCCGGTGATGCTGGTCCACGTGGCGGTTGCGCGCGCTCTAGTTGGCTGGCGCGCCGCGCCCGCAGGGTGCGGTTTCGCACTGCAGGCTTGATCGTTCTCGTCCTCGCGACGATCCTTGTGGGTGATGTCAGAGGGTGGTGGGTGAAGCCCTCATTGCCCACGGCGGTGCCGGTATTGTCCGGTGAGCGCCAAGAGTGCCGCGACTCTGAAGGCGCTCAGCCTGTGGGAACGGTCCTGTGTACGGGGTTGAAACTGCGGCTCGGCTCTGACAGCGGCGTGGTGACCATCGCGCAGGCCGCGACCGAGATCTTCGGTATCGACGGCGACAAGGACAGAGTCGAGTTCGCGATCAGCCGGGACGGTCACCGTGTGGTCTATCTCGATGCGCCGAGCTATCGCTTCGTTGCGATGGACCTGCCCACGAGAAAGACCCGCGCGCTTACTCCTCCGCTGAGCGGCGAGGAACTGGGGAAATGGGTGAATCTCGCCAGTTCGGCTGATGGCCGTTGGTTCACGGTCTCGTTGATGGGAAATGCCAAAACCATCTTGACCGACTTCGATACGGGTCAAGCGCGGGAGATTCCGAACGTCTGCGTGGTTCATGGGGTCACTGCGAAGCTGCTGGTGGGAAACCAGTGGTGCCGTCACGGCGAAGGCGGCATACCGAACCGAGTGGTCGTCGTACGCGAGAATGGATCGGTCAAGCCGCTCGACGACCTGCAGAACGAGCATGTGGACATTGGCCTCTCACCCGATGGCGTGACCTTTTCCGCGGGCGGCAACCTCTACGACGTCGAAACCGGCCAACGACTCGGACCTTCGCCCCTTCCGCAATCGTCGCGCGCTGTCGCGTGGCTGGACGACAGTCGGGTCCTTGCCAAAGACGGGGAGTCTTACCACGTGGTGAATATCGTCACCGGGGCCCAGGACGAGGTGGACAATGAGCGTCCTCCCGGCCTGGAGTTCGCGGAAAGGCTCAGCTCGGGCAGGCTGCCGTGGTAGAGCCGGTCGACGGTTCCTGGATGGAACCGCTGTGGCGGACCGCCCTCGCGCTCACTGAAGATCCGGACCGGGCCCAGCGCCTGACGGCCCAGGCGCTCGCGCGTCGCGGTGACTCCCGTGACGCGTACTTCACCCTCTACCGGCGTTTCCTGTCCCCCCTCCGCCGCTGGCGCCGACCTGTGGTGGCTGGGCGGCGTTCACGGCGTGAGTGGGCCGCCGCAGTTGGCCTGCGTCACGACGGGTGGTCGGCCGAGAATGTGGCTGACCTGCTCGGATGGCGGGTCGCAACGGTCGAGCGGCTCGCCGCAGATGCCTCGGCCTCGACGGTGGAGGAGGCGCGGCAAGGACTCGAAACGGGTCGGATTCGCGAGCTCGTGGAGAGCTATCGGAAAAGGCGCTTCGCCGCGGCGTGCGCCGGAGTCGGGGGTGCGCTCACAACGTTGTTCATAGCCGCGTTTCTCCTGTCGCCGGAGACGCCCCCGAGAACCGAGTACCCGCCGCCGTCCCAGCCGTACGTGAGACCCACCCTGGCCAGAGACCTCCCCACGGGACCTGGCGTGGCTGTCCGGTACGCATACCGCCTCGTTGATCGCTATAACGAGACTGGGTACCAGGATTCGTGGGCGGTCGTGACCGTGTCCGGGGAACGCAGGGTTCTGGCCAACCTGCGTGGAGACTTCCTGAAGGTCAGCCACGACGGTCTCAAGATCGCTCACTATGACAGCGAGAAGAGCGAGCTGACACTCCTGGACGTGACGAGCGGGTGGACCAAGAGGCTGCCCCTCCAAGCGGAGCGGTTCGGCGGCCTGAGGCTGGACTTCTCCCTAGACGGCCGTTACGTCGCGTTCCAGGCCGACGAAGATCCCATCGTCGTGATGGATCTCCGCCATCCCGAAAAGCTGGTCAGGCACCCGGACGAAATGATCATGAGCTGGACTTCGCGCGGTTTGATGACCATGAGCGATGACCGTGAGAACGGCTGGCTGAGGCGACCGGACGGCTCCAAGGAACGCATCGACACCTACCTCGCCGACCCTGTGTTGGTGTCGAGCGACGGCTCGATGTACGCCCACGCGTACGATCGGCAACCGAAGGTGGACGTGGGAAGTCTCGATGGCCGCGGAAGGGATCGTACCTTCACCCTCAAGGATGACAACGTGCTCGGCGTGGAGCGGTGGGTCGGGTCATCGGCGGTGATCGTGAGCATGCAGCACGGTGGTTATCGGCTGATCGACGTCAGGAGGGGCGAGGTCCGGCCCATCGAGGTCGAAGAGGCTGAATATCCGGAAGTGGTGTTCGGCAAGCTGTAGCCATCCAGCCGAGCGGGCTTGGGGGCGCTGTGCGGCAGCGGCGAAGCCTTGGGCGGTCTCCGTGCGAAGGCGATCGATCCGCTTCTTAAGGTCCGGAGCACATCACCGAGGACAAGTCGGTGGAGATCTGTGAAGTGTGGGCTGTCGGTGAGCAGGCCGACGCGGAAGTGTACGCCGAGGCGACGGCGAGGGTTCGCGAGGCGGATGCCGAGCGTCCGGAGATTGTCCAGCTCGGCCTGGTGATCGAGCGTCTTGGCACGTTGGCCGACCACATTCGGGTGGTGGAAGCGCCTCCGAGAGAACCCGTTCCCGATTGGCTCGCGGACCGGTTGATCCACACGGTGGGGATGGCCCGCGAGGACGTTGCCGCTCTTGATCTCCAAGAGGCCGTCGACCTGTGGGCTGAGTACCGGTCGAAGCCAAGTTAGGTCGCACATCTATTGCCTTGCCGGGGTGTTACGGGCCGGTCCGTGGCGGGCGGCGAACGCGGGCCGGCGCCGGCTCCGTCAGGCGAGGGACAGTCTGAGAGCACTGCGTAGGCTGATGCTGCGAAGTCAAGCCGCCCAGCCACGTAGCACGGCGGGGATCGTCGAGCGGAACGTGGTCTCGGCCGTGGCGGTGTCGAGGGCCCCGGTCAATTCGAGAGCCACCAGCCCGTGCAGGGTCACCCAGAGTGAGAGCGCGATGGAGGTCGCGTCGCCCGAGAGCGCGGAGGCCGACAGAGCGCGGTCTATCGCCTCGATGAGCGGCCTGACGGGATCGCCGACCCCCACGTCACCGGATGGGTCGAAGCTCTGCACGCCGCCGAACAACACCGTGTAGAGGTGGCGGTGCTCGCGTCCCCACCGCCGGTACGCGACCGCGAGCGCGTAGAGGTCGGCGAGGGGATCATCGGAGGCCGCCACCGCCGACAGTTCCTGGGACAGCCCGGCGACCGCTCTGCCGCGCACTTCGGCGATCAGCCCGTCCTTGCCGTCGAACAGCGAGTAGACGGCGGCGGTCGCGGTCCCGGCGGCAGCGGCCAGGGCGCGGATGGTGATCGATTCCCGTGGACGGGTCGCGAACATCTGGGTCGCGGACTCGATGAGGCGGTCCTTCACGGTGTCGTCGTTGGTTCTCGGTCTTCCCACGACGACCAGCCTAGCCGAGCTGGTAGCGTTTCCAAACGTCGTTCTGGAACAACGTTTGGAAACCATATGACTCTCCCTGTCCCCCTCCGCCTCATCGGCCGCCTGATCCTCGCCGTACTCGCCGTCGTGGGGCTGGCCGGGCTGTTCCTCGCCCTCATCGTTCTCACGGATGGCGCGCGTGCGGGGCTCGCCGCCTGGCTGACCGCCTTTGGTGCCGGAGTCATCGCCGCACTGTGGCGAGGCCGCGGCCGTACCTGGCCGGGTCCGCTGTGGCCCTTCGCGCCGGTGATCGTCGCCGCTGCCCTCACGGCGTCGGTCTGCGTCCCCACCGCCCCCACGACCCGGCAGTATCCGCCCGACCTGTCATTCGTCGCGACGAGACACTGGAGCCTGAGCACGGGCAGCCGGGTCGCCGTCTACCACTATCCCCCCGCCGCCGGCGTCCCCCGGCACCCCACGCCGCTCGTGTACCTCCACGGAGGGCCCGTCCGCGACATCTCCGTATTCGACCACCGATTCCTGCAACTCCTGGCCGGACAGGGCTACGACGTGTACGCCTACGAGCAGCCTGGCGGCGGACGGAGCGACCTGCTGCCCATGGAGCAGTACACGATCTCCAGGTCCGTACGTGACCTCGCCGCCTTCATCGATCTCCTGGACAGGGGCCCGGTCGACGTCCTCGGATTCTCCGCGGGCGCGGTCGTGCTCACCCGGGCCCTGGCCACCGCGGACGTCGCCGTCCACGTGCACCGGGCGATCATCGCCGAGCCCGGCCCCATGGACGGCCCCACCGCGCTGATCAGCGGGCAACAGGGACGACCGTCCGCCCGCGGCCTCGCTCCGGCCCCGACCGGACCCCGGGCGACGCGCGTCCCCCGGTACGCCGTCGCGCTCGGCCTCATCCAACTCGGGCTCCTCCCGCCCGACACCGGCCTGATCACGCAGGCCGAAGGCGTCAACGCCTTCAAGGCGGCCGATCTCGGCAGCGACACCGCCTCCGCCTACTGCGCGCGGGACGCCGGCCGCATCCCTGCCGAAGACACCGCGGAGAACTTCTCCTTCAGCGCCGCCGCGAGCCTCCGCATCATGCAGACGATCAAGGACTCACCCTCCATCGCCTCCGAGCTGAAACGCTCCCGCACCCCCGCGATGCTGATGATCGCCGAATGCTCCTCACAGGTACGCCAATGGGCTACCGCCATCCTCGCCGCCGATCCCGCCATCGAGCGAACCCAATACATGCCCGGTGTCGGACACCACATGTGGAACGGCCTCGACGACAACAACGAGCGCGCCATCGCCGTCATCACGGCGTTCCTCCAAGGGAAGCCGTCGCCCCTGCGGAACTACCCGACCCGCGCCGACACCTCCGCCTTCCTCCGCGACCATAGGTGAAGTCCGCAGCCAGCAACCCTAGAATGCAGAAGAGGGGCGGCCGACAAGCGGCGGCCACCTCGGTGGCAATCCCGCCGTAGCCCGCCGTCTTCAGGACCTCCTGGTACGCGTCCCGCCTCCGCCGCCTTCTGCTACTCCGGGCAATGGGCGGGCGCGGGCCTAGCGATGGGCCGGGCTCTGGGGCGGCAGGGTGGCCGTCACGATCAGGCCGCCGCCGTCGCGGGGACGCGCCGTGACCTCGCCGCCGTGCGCGAGGGCGATCGAGCGCACGATGGACAGCCCCAGCCCCGCGCTCTTGGCCGTGACCACGCGGTCGGGGCCGAGCCGGCGGAAGGGCTGGAACAGCGTCGGGATCTCGTACGACGGCACGGCGGGTCCGGTGTTGCTGACCTCCACCTCGACGCGGCCGTCATGCGCGATGCGACTGGTGGCCCGCACCCAGCCGGTGCCGTCGTCGATGTTGTGCCGGATCCCGTTCTCGACCAGGTTGTGCACCAGCCGTTCGAGCAGCAGCGCGTCCCCGCTGGTCGGCGCGGGCCCGGCCGCCTCCTCCAGGGTGACCTTCGACTCCGTGGCCTCGGCGGTGGCCTGCGCGACCACGTGGCTCACCACGTCGGCCAGATCCACGGGTGACCGATCGCCGATCTCGTGCTCGGCGCGGGCCAGGAGCAGCAGCCCGGAGATGAGCCGCTCGTGCCTGGCGTTGATCTCCAGCAGGCTCTCGCCGAGCTGCTTGACGTCGGCCGAGGCCGTACGGCGATGCATGGCCAGCTCCACCAGCGCGCGGTTCAGCGTCAGCGGGGTGCGCAGCTCGTGCGAGGCGTTGGCGACGAACCTGCGCTGCCCGTCGAAGGAGTGGTCCAGCCGTTCGACCATGGTGTCGAAGGTGTCGGCGAGCTCCTTGACCTCGTCGGCCGGGCCGTTCAGCGCGATCCGCTCGTGCAGGCCGCGTTCGGCGACCGGGGCGGCCGCGATCCGCCGCGCGGTCTCGGTCACCTGGCGCAGCGGCGTGAGCACCCGTCCGGCGATCACCCACCCCACCCCCGCCGCCGCGCAGCCGACCACGGCCAGCGCGATCGCGCCCTGGGTGAGTAGCGAGGTGGTTGCGGCGCCGCGCAGCAGGGTCTGCTGCTGCTTCATCCAGTTCATGGCCCTGTCGCCGTCCAGCGAGCCCGTGTCGCTGTCCAGCGAGCCGGGGCCTCCACCTCTGACGATGATGGATACCGTCTTTTGCTCGAGCTGCTGGTTGAACAGCAAGTATGTGACGCCGAGCAGCGTCAGTCCCGCGACGAAGAACAGCGTGCCATACACCAGGGTGAGCCGGCCGCGAAGTGTGGGAGCGGTCATGCGATCTGGTACCCCACTCCCGGCACGGTCTCCACGACCGGCGGCTCGCCGAGCTTGCGGCGCAGCTTGAGAATGGTCAGGCGGACCGCGCTGGTGAACGGGTCGGCGTGCTCGTCCCACGCCTTCTCCAGCAGGTGTTCGGCGGGCACCACGGCTCCAGCGGCGAGCAGCAGCTCGGCCAGCACGGCGAACTCCTTCTTCGACAGCGGCACATACCGGTCGTTCCTGAACACCTCCCGGCGCGCGGGATCGAGCGTGATCCCGGCGCGCCGCAGCACCGGCGGGGCCGCCGGACGCGAACGCCGCCCGAGCGCGAGGACGCGGGCCGCGAGCTCGGGGAAGGCGAACGGCTTGGCCAGGTAGTCGTCGGCGCCGAGGGAGAGTCCGGTCACCCGGTCGCCGATCTCGGCGGCGGCGGTGAGCATCAGCACCCGCGCGGTCGACTCGGACTCGACCAGCTCCCGGCAGACGTCGTCACCGTGCACGCGCGGCAGGTCACGATCCAGGACGACCACGTCGTAGTCGTTGACCGCGAGCCGCTCCAGCGCCGCCTCCCCGTCGTGCGCGGTGTCGACCGCGTGCGCCTCCTCGCGCAGCCACTCGGCTATCGCGTCGGCGAGCATGCGCTCGTCCTCGACCACCAGCACCCGCATCGCGCCCTCGTCCCCTTCGGCCATGTACTGGGGCGATCGTGCCGGGTGGGCTGTTTGTTCGGCGTTAGCACCCATGGAAACGCCGGGGAAACGGCGTGCGCTGTTGGCTTTCGTCTCGTACACCCGATCCGCAAGAAAGAGGAGACCATGAGACGACGAGGCATCCTGGCCGCGATCCCGCTCGCGCTGACGCTGGCCCTGGCGGGCTGCGGCGCGAACGACGCGGGCGGCTCCGACGTGGCGTCGGTGAGCACTGGCAAACCGGCCGCCGCCCCCAGCGCCTCGGCCAGCGTGGACCGGGCGGGGATGGGGCTCAAGTTCGCCCAGTGCATGCGCGAGAACGGCGTCCCCATGGACGACCCCGAGCCCGGCAAGGGGGTCCTGCTCAAGATGGACAAGAGCATTTCCCCGGAGACGGCGCAGAAGGCGCAGGAGGCCTGCAAGGAGTACGCGCCGACCGGCGGTGGACCGGACGGGAAGGCAGACCCCAAGAGGGCCGAGTCGATGCGTAAGTTCGCCCAGTGCATGCGGGACAACGGCGTCGAGTCCTTCCCCGACCCCGAGGGCGCCGGGCTGCGCGTCACCGGGGAAACGGGCAACGACCCTGACTTCAAGGCCGCGCAGGAGAAGTGTTCGAAGGAGTTCCTGCCCGAGATGGGCCAGGGCGGCTCCTGATGTCCACAGCCACCCTCGACGACAAGGCGGCGGCGGGCGGAGATCGCCCGCGCCGCCGCCGCGGCCGCGGCAGGCGGGTCGCGGGCCTGCTCGTCGCGCTCGCCGTCATCGGTACGGCCGGCGCGGCCGTGAACGGCATGGGCCTCCTGGGCGGCGACCGGGCGGCGGGAAAGACGGCCGGCGCCCTGCCGCCCGCCACCACCACGGTGACCCGGCAGACGCTGCTCGACACGCGGGAGGCCGACGGCGACCTGGGCTACGGACCGGCCACCACGGCGGTGAGCAGGAAGCCGGGCACGGTCACCTGGCTGCCGGACAGCGGTGACACGGTCGGCAGGGGCAAGTCCCTGTACCGGCTCGACGCCAAGCCGGTGGTGCTGATGTACGGCACCACGCCGGCCTACCGCGACCTGCGGATCGGCACCGAGGGCAAGGACGTCGAGCAGCTCGAACGCAACCTCAAGGCCCTCGGCTACGACGGCTTCACCGTGGACGACGAGTACACCGATTCCACGGCCGACGCGGTCAGGCAGTGGCAGGAGGACCGCGACCTCGACGAGACCGGCGTCGTCGAGCTGGGCCGGGTCGTCTTCGCCGCCGGCAAGGTACGCGTGGACAGTCTGGAGGCCGAGGCCGGCCAGCCCACCGCGCCGGGCCAGAAGGTGCTCTCCTACACCGGCACCGACAAGGTGATCACCGTCAAGCTGGAGACGGAGGACCAGCGGGTGGCGAAGAAGGGCGCCAAGGCGTCGGTCACGCTGCCCGACGGCAAGACCGTGTCCGGCAAGGTCACCGAGGTCGCCACCGTCATCGAACCGGGCGACGGGCAGGGCGCGGAGCCCGAGACGCGGGTGGAGGCGCTCGTCTCCCTCGGTAAGCAGCGGGCCGCCAAGGGGCTCGACCAGGCCGCGGTGGACGTGACCTTCACGGCGTCGAAGCGCAAGAACGTGCTGACCGTGCCGATCGCCGCGCTCGTGGCACTCCAGGAGGGCGGGTACGGCGTGGAGGTCGTCGAAGGCAGCAAGTCCCGATATATCGGCGTAAAGACGGGTCTGTTCTCCGGCGGCCGGGTCGAGATCTCCGGCGACGGCCTCACCGAGGGCATGAGCGTCGGGATACCGCGATGATGGCCTTCTCGCCGACCTCTTCTACGCCGACCTCTTCTACGCCGACCTCTTCTACGCCGACCTCTTCTTCGCCGACCTCTTCTTCGTCGACCTCCTTTCCGATGATCTCCCTCACGGATGTCACCCGCTCCTATCCCGGCGGCGTCACCGCCCTGGACAAGGTCTCCCTGGAGATCGAGCGCGGCGAGCTCGTCGCGATCGTCGGCCCGTCGGGCTCGGGCAAGTCGACGATGCTCAACGTCGTCGGCACGCTCGACCGCCCGTCCTCAGGAACCGTCCGCATCGACGGCTACGACGTGGCGAAACTGTCGGACGGCCGGCTCTCCGCGCTGCGGGCCACCCGCATCGGATTCGTCTTCCAGCACTTCCACCTCGCCGCCAAGATCCCGGCGATCGACAACGTGGCCGACGGCCTCGTCTACACCGGCATCGGGCGCGCCGAGCGGCGGCGGCGGGCCGCGACCGCGCTGGAGCGGGTCGGGCTCGGCCACCGCCTCGACCACGAGCCGCACGAGCTGTCCGGCGGCGAGCGGCAGCGCGTGGCCATCGCCAGGGCCGTGGCGGGTGATCCCCCGCTCCTGCTGGCCGACGAGCCGACCGGCGCCCTGGACTCCGTCTCGGGCGCCGGGGTGATGGACCTGCTGCACGACCTGAACGCGGCCGGCACCACCATCGTGATCATCACGCACGACCGGGAGATCGCCGCGAGCCTGCCCCGGCAGGTACGGATGCGCGACGGCCAGATCGTCGCCGACTCCGCGGCCGAAGCGAGGGTGGCCTGATGGCGGCCGTCGTCGAGCACGCCGGACTGCCGAAGCTCACCCCGGCCAGGATGCGGTCGGGCGATGTGCTGCGGGTCGGCGCCGTCGGCCTGCGGACCCGCCCGCTGCGGGCCTTCCTGTCCGCGCTCGGCATCGCCATCGGCATCGCGGCGATGATCGGCGTGGTCGGCATCTCGTCCTCGTCGGGCGCCGAGCTCGACCGTACGCTCTCGGCTCTCGGCACCAACCTGCTCACCGTCTCCTCCGGGCAGACGCTGATGGGCGAGCCGGCCAAGATGCCGGTCGAGGCGGAGGCGATGATCGAGCGGATCGGCCCGGTCGAAGCCGTCTCGGCGGCCGGGAAGGTCGGCGACGCCAAGGTCTACCGGTCGGAGGAGGTGCCCAAGGCGCAGACCAACGGCATCAACACCTACGCCGCCCGGCTCGACCTGCCGGCCACGGTGGGCGCGACGCTGCGCAGCGGCACCTGGCTCAACGCGGCCACCCAGCGCTACCCGGCCGCGGTGCTCGGGTCGAGCGCGGCCCAGCGACTCGGGGTGGGCGCGGCTGGGCCGGACACGCAGGTGGTCGTGGGCGGCAAGCGGTTCACGGTCGTCGGCGTACTCGACCCGGTGCCGCTCGCCGACGAGCTGGACACCGCGGTGCTGGTCGGCTGGCCCGTCGCGGAGGCGGAGCTGGACTTCGACGGGTACCCGACGACCCTCTACACCCGCGCGGAGGAGGCCCGCCTGGAGACCGTCCGCTCGGTGCTCGCGGGCACGGCCAACCCGGAGGCACCCAACGAGGTCGACGTCTCGCGGCCGTCCGACGCGCTGGCCGCCAAGCAGGCGACCAGCCAGGCGTTCACCGGGCTGCTGCTGGGCGTCGGCGCGGTCGCGCTGCTGGTCGGCGGGGTCGGGGTGGCCAACACCATGGTCATCTCGGTGCTCGAACGGCGCTCGGAGATCGGCCTGCGCCGCTCGCTCGGCGCGACGCGCGGGCAGATCCGCACGCAGTTCCTCGCCGAGTCGCTGCTGCTCTCGGCGCTCGGCGGGGCGGGCGGGGTGCTCCTCGGCACCGGCGTCACCATGGGGTACGCGCTGTACCAGGGGTGGCCCGCGGTGATCCCCGCGTGGGCGACGACCGGCGGGCTCGCGGCCACTCTGGCCATCGGCGCCGTCGCCGGACTTTACCCGGCGATCCGCGCCTCCCGCCTCTCCCCGACCGAGGCACTCGCCACACCCTGACCCGCCCGCCCTGACCCGCCCGGCGCGGGCAGTCCGGCGCGGGCAGTCCGGCGCGGGTCAGCTCGGCGCGGGTCCGCTGCGTGGGTCAGCGCTGCGTGGGTCAGCGCTGCGTGGGCAGTCCGGCGGCGAGGGCGGCGAGCATGCGCCTCATCGTGGGCTGGAACGGCAGGCAGCGGGCGGCGAGGTCGGGGTCCTGGGCGTAGAGCTCCCGCAGGGCGGGCGGCGGGTTCGCCATCGGGAAGAGCGTGCCCGCCAGCGCGGCGGCCGCGCCGGCCAGCTCGACCCCCTCGCCGGTGGTCAGGCCGGGGTAGGCCAGGGCGACGCGCGCTCCCAGGTCGTCGACCGCGCCCAGCATGGCGCGCTTGAAGGCACGGGCCGCCGGGACCGAGATGTTGTGCTCCAGCGTGATCGAGACGTGGCCCAGCAGGTCGCAGAAGAGCGGCCGCTCGGTCAAGGTGTCGACCAGCGCGGCGATCACGTCGTCAGGACCGGCGGCCGTGGCGAGCCGGGCGACGACCTCGTCCGACCAGTCGAGCCACTCCTCGACGGTGAGTTCGAGGTAGATCTCCTCCCGGGTCCCGAAATATCGCGCCACGTTGGACTTCGCCAGTCCGACCGCCGACGCGACACCACCCAAGCTGACATTGCGCACCCCAACTTCGGAGGCAAGCCGACGAGCGGCGGCGAGGATCTCCTCGCGCCGCTGCTGCTTGTGCTCCGGGCGCCTGGCCCGGAGAAACGCCGATCGCGTCATGGTTGAGCCAAGCATACGAGCAAGATAAGGAAACACCGTCCTCTTGTTAAGATTACACCGTCCTGTTAACGTCGCCCACAAATGACGCGCATCATCCCGGAGGGCAATGTGGTCACGCTGCGTATGCGGGTGAACGGCGTAACCCGTTCGCTCGAACTCGAACCATGGGTCAGCCTGCTGGACGCGCTACGCGAGCGTCTTGGCCTGACCGGTACGAAGAAGGGGTGCGACCAGGGCGCCTGCGGTGCCTGCACGGTGCTGGTCGACGGCGAGCGGATCAACGCCTGTCTGGCCCTCGCGGTGCAGTACGAGGACCGCGACATCACCACCATCGAGGGGATCACGCACCCGATCCAGCAGGCGTTCATCGAACACGACGGTTTCCAGTGCGGTTACTGCACCTCCGGCCAGATCTGCTCGGCGATCGGCATGCTGGCCGAGCACGGGGCGGGGATGCCCAGCGCGGTCACCGAGCCCGGCGCCTCCGGGCTGTCGGAGGCCGAGATCAGGGAGCGCATGAGCGGCAACCTGTGCCGCTGCGGCGCGTACAACGGGATCGTCGACGCCATCAAGGAAGTGGCGCGATGAAGCCGTTCGCGTACGTCAGCGCGCCCGACGTGGCGACGGCCGTCCGCGCGATCGCGACGGAGCCCAACGCGAAGTTCCTCGGCGGCGGGACGAACCTTGTCGACCTGATGCGCGAGGACATCGAGCGGCCCGACACGGTGGTCGACATCACCCGGCTGCCGCTGACCGAGATCGAGGAGCTGCCCGGCGGCGGCGTGCGCATAGGAGCGCTGGTGCGCAACAGCCACCTGGCCGCCCACCGGCTGATCAGGAGCCGCTATCCGCTGCTGTCGGAGGCGCTGCTCGCGGGCGCGTCGGCGCAGCTGCGCAACATGGCCACGGTGGGCGGCAACCTGCTGCAGCGCACCCGGTGCCCCTACTTCTACGACGGCGCGTCGGCCTGCAACAAGCGCGTGCCCGGCAGCGGCTGCGACGCGATCGGCGGCTTCAACCGCAACCACGCGATCCTCGGCACGAGCGACGACTGCATCGCCACGCACCCCTCGGACATGTGCGTCGCGCTCGCCGCGCTCGACGCCACCGTGGAGGTGGAGAGCGTACGCGGCCTGCGACGCGTGCCGCTGGCCGACTTCCACCGGTTGCCCGGCGGCACGCCGCACCTGGAGACGGCGCTGGAGCCCGACGAGCTGGTCACCGCGGTCGAGGTGCCGGAGCTGACGGCGCCCTCGTGCTATCGCAAGGTGCGCGACCGGGCCTCGTACGCGTTCGCCCTGGTGTCGGTCGCGGCGGCGCTGGAGGTCACGGACGGGGTCGTGTCGGACGTACGGCTGGCGCTCGGCGGCGTGGCGGCCAAGCCGTGGCGGGCCCGCCAGGCCGAGACGCTCCTGCTCGGTGCCCCGGCCACCGAGGAGTCGTTCCGCCGGGCGGCCGAGGCGGAGCTGGAGCCGGCGGTCGGCCGGCCGGACAACGCCTTCAAGATCGAGCTGGCCCGACGGACGATCGTGGCTACACTGCGGCGGCTCAACGACGGGAGCCTGGCATGACCACCACCACCAGCGAGACGCAGAGCCCGCCGCGCGAGCGGGCGGTGGGCCGGGGCATCGACCGGGTCGACGGCCCGGAGAAGACGACGGGCAAGGCCCGGTTCGCGGCCGAGTTCCCGTATCCGGACCTCGCCTACGCCGCCCTGGTGCATGCGACGGTCGCCCGCGGCCGGATCACCGGCATCGACGTCAAGGCGGCCGAGGCGGTGACGGGCGTCCTGTCGGTGCTCACCCATCTGAACGCGCCCGTGCTGAAGCCGGCGCGCGCGCGGAGCATGCTCGACCTGAGCACGATGGTCTCCGCGACCTCGGTCAACTACCTCAACACCGACGAGGTGCACTGGGACGGACAGCCGGTGGCGGTCGTCGTCGCGGAGAGCCTGGAGGCGGCGCGGCACGGCGCGAGCCTGGTCGAGGTGACCTACCAGGAGTTCCCGGCCGTGGTGGACTTCGCCGCGGAGGAGGCGAACGCCAAGCCGCAGCCGAACAGCATCATGGGGCCGGGCAGCGCCAAGAAGGGCGACGCGGAGGCGGCCCTGGCGGTGGCGCCGGTGTCGGTGGACCTGCGCTTCACCACCCCGCCCGTCAACCACAACGCGATCGAGCCGCACGCGACCACGGCCGTCTGGGACGGCGACCGGCTGACCGTGCACGAGGGCAGCCAGGCCATCTCCTGGATGCGCAAGCACCTCGCGTACAGGTTCGGCATCCCCGAGCGGAACGTACGCATGACCTCTCCCTACGTCGGCGGCGGCTTCGGCGGCAAGGGCTCGGTCTGGCCGGGCACGATCCTGGCCGCGCTGGCCGCCCGGGCGACCGGCAGAGCAGTGCGGATGATGCTGACCAGGGAGGGCGTCTACCGTACGGTCGGCGGGCGCACACCCTCGATCCAGCGCGTCGCACTCGGCGCCGGACAGGACGGCAGACTGACCGCGCTGATCCACACCAGCATCACCAGGACCGGAAAGGCGGGCGGCAACTCCGAGTCAGTGACTGAGGCGGCCCGGCACCTCTACGACGCCGAGAACATCCTCATCCAGCAGAACCTCGTCGAGATGGACCTGCTCCCCAACACGTTCATGCGCGCGCCCGGCGTGTCCATCGGCACGTTCGCGCTGGAGGCGGCGATCGACGAGCTGGCCGGCGAGCTCGGCGTCGACCCGGTCGAGCTGCGGATGCGCAACGAGCCGGAGCGCAACCCGCTCGATGGCAAGCGCTTCGCGCACCGGATGCTGCGCGAGGCGTACGCGCTGGGCGCCGAGCGGTTCGGCTGGGCCGAGCGCACGCCGGAGCCCGGCTCGATGCGCGACGGCAGGTGGCTCGTCGGTATGGGGGTGGCCACGGCTTACCACTCGTCGGTGCAGTTCACGGCCAACGTGACCGTGCGGCTCTCGGCCGATGGCACGGTCGTGGTGCGCTGCGGCTTCCAGGAGATGGGCATGGGCGGCGCGACCGTACAGGCGCAGATCGCCGCCGACGAGCTGGGTGTGCCGTTCGAGGCGGTCCGGGTGGAGTACGGCGATTCCGACCTGCCGACCGGGCCGATGGCGGGCGGTTCCGCGCAGACCGCGAGCATCGCGGCCAGCCTGCTGTCGGCCTGCGAGAAGCTGAAGGGGTCGGTGCTGGCTCTGGCCCGGCGCTCCGGCGACTCGCCGTTGCGCGGGCAGCGGCTCGCCGCGGTCGAGGCCAGGGACGGCGGGCTCTACCGGCGCGACCGGCCGGGCGCCGGCGAGAGCTACGAGGCCATCCTGTCCAGGGCGGGCCGGCCGTCCGTCGAGGCGGCGATCGGCGCCGAATCGGGCCTCGGCGCGCTGGCCGGGCAGGTGAGGTTCATGGCGAAGTTCGTCAACGACCAGCGGCGCTGGGTCAAGGCCGCGAGCGGCGCCCAGTTCTGCGAGGTACGCGTCGATCCGGACACCGGCGAAGTGCGGGTGTCACGCTGGCTCGGCGTGTTCGACGTGGGCCGGGTGATCAACGCGAAGACGGCGGCCAGCCAGCTCCGGGGCGGCATCGTGATGGGGATCGGCATGGCGCTGTCGGAGGAGACGCTCGTCGACCCGCGCAACGGGCGCGTCATGAACCCGGGGCTGGGCGACTACCACGTCCCGGTGCACGCCGACATCCCGCCGATCGACATCCTCTACCTGGACGAGCCCGACCCGACCATGCCCCTGGGCCTGCTCGGCATCGGCGAGGTGAGCATCACGGGCGTCGCGGGCGCCATCGCGAACGCCGTGCACCACGCCACCGGCAGGCGCGTCCACGACCTGCCGATCACCCTGGACAAGCTGCTCTGATCGATACCCCCTCCGGGGGGAGCGGAAGAAGCCGAACCGGAGGGAATCACTGACCGGCCAGGCCGGCGTGGGCGACGCCCCGGATGATCTGGCGCTGGAAGAGGACGAAGACCACCAGCAGCGGCAACCCGGCGAGCACCACACTGGCCATGATCTGCGCGTACCGGAGCCCGAACGTGCCCTGCACCACGTTGGCCAGGCCGACCGGGAGCGTCATCGTGTTGGGGTCGGTCGAGACCAGGAACGGCCAGAGGAAGTTGTTCCACGTCGTGATGAACGTGAAGATCGACACGGCCGCGAGCACCGGGCGCGACAACGGCAGGACGATCGTGAAGAACACCCGCCAGCGCCCGGCCCCGTCCACGAAGGCCGCCTGCTCCAGCTCCAGCGGCACGTCCTGGAAGAACTTGTAGAGGATGTACACGATCAGCGGCGCCGCCACCTGCGGCAGGATGATCGACCACCAGGTGTCGACCAGCCCGAGCGAGACCATCTCCGCGAACAGCGGCGCCATGAGCACCTGCGGCGGCACCATGATCCCGGCCAGGATGACCGCCAGGAGCACCCGCTGGCCGCGGAACTGCGTGCGCGCGAAGCCGTAGGCGGCCATCGCCGAGAACAGCACGGTCATGAAGGTGACGACGACCGCGGTGACCGTCGAGTTGATCGCCCACTTGACGATGCCGCCGGTGGCCAGCACCAGCCGGTAGGCGTCCAGGGTGAGCTCGCTGCCGAACCACTGCAGGGGCAGCTTGGTGGTCTCGCTCTCAGGCTTCAGCGAGGTGGCGACGGCCCAGGCGAGGGGCGCGAGCCAGACGATGGCGAGCGCCGCCGCGATCACCAGCAGGATGATCTGGGAGGGGCTGAACCGCTTGGTCATGACAGGGCCTCCTCGCGCTTGCGGAGCAGCCGGAGCTGGCCCAGCGACACGATGACGATCAGGACGAAGAGGATGTAGGTGATGGCCGACGCGTAGCCGATGCGGTAGCCGGAGAAGCCGACCTCGTAGGCGTACTCGATGATCGGCCGGGTGGCCTCCTCGGGGCCGCCGTTCGTCATCAGGTAGATCTGGTCGAAGACCTTCAGCGACGCGAGGAGTTGCAGGATCACGATGAGCCCGGTCGTCCGGCCGAGCAGCGGCAGTGTGATCGAGCGCAGCTTGGTCCAGGCCGTCGCGCCGTCGATCGCGGCGGCGTCGTACAGGTGCTGGGGGATCGACTGCAGGGCGGCGAGATAGAGCAGGAAGTTGAAGCCGACCGTCCACCAGACGGTGGTCAGCACCATCGACCACATCGCCACGCTCGGGTTGCCCAGCCAGAGGACGTCGGTGCCCAGAGTGCCGTTGAGCAGGCCGTACTCGGGCGGATAGATCATCTGCAGCCAGAGCACCGCGACCACGGCAGACGGCAGCAGGAACGGCCCGAAGAACGACAGCCGCCACAGCCACTGCAGGAAGCGCAGGTTGTGCACCAGCAGGGCGAATCCCAGGCCAAGCAGCACCAGCGGGATCGTGCTCAGCACGGTGAACACCACGGTGTTCCACAGCGAGTGCCACATCCTGGGGTCGGCGAACGCCTCGGCGTAGTTGGCGAACCCGACGAACTCGTTGTTGCCGCCCGCGATGTTGACACTCGACAGACTCATGCGGAGGCCGAGCACGGTCGGCCACACCAGGAAGGCGGCATAGATCACCAGGAAGGGCGCGACGAACAGCATTCCGTGCTGGGTCCAGCGGCGCCGTACCTGGATGTGGGCGACGGGAGCGGTGGTGACGGGAGCGGCGGCGGTGGTGGCCATCATCCCTCCTTGGCGGGGAAGGGGTCGGGGGCTGACATGAGCCGGCGCAGCGCCTGCTTGGCCGTCTCCAGGCCCTGCTCGGGCGTCCGCGCCCCGCTGATGACCGGCGAGAACGCGCCGCCGAACTCGATCCACAGCCGCGACGCGGACCCGGCGAACCACACCTTCGGGTCCAGGGCCACCTCGGTGATCACTGAGCGGTACTCCGACTGCGGCCGCAGCGCGAGGTAGGCGGGCTCCTCCAGTGCGGGCAGGTAGGCGGGCACGTGCCCGGCCACCGCCCAGTCGGCACTGTGCTTGACCAGGTAGGCGATGAACCGGTAGGTCGCCGCCTCGGTCTCCGGGTCCCGGCTGCGCTGGTGCGGCAGCACGAACGAGTGGCAGTCGGCCTGGGCCGCGCCGCTGCCGAAGACGCTGGGGAAGCGGGCCATGCTGAACGGCGTCTTGCGTTCCTTCAGCCCGGTCGTCTCCCAGTCGCCGTTCCACAGGAAGGCCGCCAGGCCGTTGGTGAAGGCGGCCACGGACGCGCCGTAGTCGGTCTTGGGGTTGCAGAGCCCCTCCTGGCCGAGCTGGCGCATGAACCGCAGCGCGGTCAGCGCCTTGGTGTCGTCGAGGGTGATCCGGGTGCCGTCGTCCGACACCAGCGTGCCGCCGCTCTGCGCGTACAGGGACTCCCACACCCGCCACGGGCCCACCGTGCCGAGGCCGAGCGCGTCGAAGACCAGCGGCGGCTTGCCGCCGAGCGCGTCCTTGGCCTTGCGCAGCATGGCCAGCAGTTCGTCGGTCCCGGTGGTCGGCTTCAGCTTGCCGTCGTCGCCGAGCAGGCCGGCGCGGCGGGAGAGGTCGGTGTTGTAGTACTGGACCATGGGATGGGCGTCGAACGGCACGGCGTACAGCTGGCCGTCGATGTGGGCGCGTTCCCAGATGGGCGGGCTGAAGTCGGCGGCCCGCAGGCCATTCTTGGCGAGCAGGTCGACGTCGATCGGATCAAGGATGCGGCCGACGCCGATGCCGGACAGGCGGGCCAGGTGGAACGTGGCCAGGTCGGGCGAGCGCCCGCCCGCTCCGGCCATCGCGATCTTCGTGTAGTACGGCTCGCCCCACGCGAGCACGTTCTCCTCGACGAAGACGTCGGGGTTGGCCTTGGCGAACGCGCCGACCATCCGGTTCATGATGATGCCGTCGCTCGCGCCGAGGAAGTGCCAGTAGCGGACCCGCCGCTGGGCCGAGCCCAGGCCGACGGGGATCGCACAGCCGGCCGCGCCGGCACCGAGAAGAGCGAGGCCGCCACCGAGGAGGTGACGGCGGGAGACGGGTGAAGGACCTTCCATGAGCGGCCTCTTTTCGGGTTACCCGAGTGTTTGCGGTAACACGTGAGCTGTCAAGAGCCTTGACCGGACCTATGAGAGCGCTAACAATCTAGGCATCACTTCCGAGGAGCCTGCACAGTGCACGAAGCACATCTCACGATCGACCCCGCCTTCCGCGTGGCCCCGGTACGCCGCCGCACCTTCGGAACGTTCGTCGAACATCTGGGCCGGTGCGTCTACACCGGCATCTACGAGCCCGGCCACCCGACGGCCGACGAGGACGGCTTCCGCCGGGACGTGCTCGACCTGACCCGCGAGCTGGGCGTGTCCACGGTCCGCTATCCGGGCGGTAACTTCGTCTCCGGCTACCGCTGGGAGGACGGCATCGGGCCGGTCGCCGAACGGCCCCGCCGGCTGGACCTGGCCTGGCACAGCACCGAGACCAACGAGGTCGGGGTGGATGAGTTCGTCCGCTGGTGCCGCAAGGCCGGGGTGGAGCCGATGATGGCGCTCAACCTCGGTACGCGCGGCATCGCCGAGGCCCTTGACCTGCTCGAATACTGCAACCACCCGTCCGGCACCACACTGTCGGACCTGCGGATCGCCAACGGCGCCAAGGAGCCGCACGGCATCCGGATGTGGTGCCTGGGCAACGAGATGGACGGCACGTGGCAGACCGGCCACAAGACCGCCCGCGAGTACGGCCGGCTGGCCGCCGAGACCGCCCGCGCCATGCGCACGATGGACGGCGAGCTGGAGCTGGTCGCCTGCGGCAGCTCGGCCTCGTCGATGCCGACCTTCGGCGCGTGGGAGGCCACGGTGCTGGAGGAGACCTATGACGTGGTCGACTACGTCTCCTGCCACGCCTACTACGAGGAGAAGGACGGCGACCTGGCGAGCTTCCTGGCCTGCTCGACCGACATGGAGTACTTCATCCAGTCGGTCGTGGCCACCGCCGACAGCGTCGGAGCCCGGCTGAAGTCGCGCAAGAAGATCAACTTCTCGTTCGACGAGTGGAACGTCTGGTACCTGTCCCGCTTCCAGGCCGCCGAGCCGCCACGGGACTGGCCGGTCGCGCCGCCGCTGCTGGAGGACCACTACCACCTGGCGGACGCGGTGGCCTTCGGCGGCCTGCTGATCACCCTGCTGCGCAACAGCGACCGGGTGACCTCCGCCTCGCTGGCCCAGCTGGTCAACGTGATCGCGCCGATCATGACCTCGCCAGGCGGATCCGCGTGGCGGCAGACCACCTTCCACCCCTTCGCGCAGGCGTCCCGCCTGGCCGCCGGCGACGTGCTCCGCGTCGAGGCGACCTCCCCGAGCCACGACACCAAGGAGTACGGGGAGGTGCCGCTGCTGCACGCCGTCGCCACGCACTCCGGCGACGAGACCGTGATCTTCGCCGTCAACCGCTCGACCGACGAGCCGCTCTCCCTGGAGATCGACGCGCGGTCGCTGGGCGACGTCCGCGTGGTCGAGGCCACCACGCTGTCGGGCCCCGACGTCTACGCGCGCAACACGGCGGAGGCGCCGGACACGGTCGCCCCCCGGCCGAACCCGGACGTCCAGCACGATCCCCTGCGCGTGCTGCTGCCTCCTGTCTCCTGGAACGTGATCCGCCTCGGCTGATCACCACACCCGCCTCGGCTGATCACCTCATCCGGCCGACGCCCGCACTGTCCCTGATCACCTCGTACGGCTGGCGCCCGTGCTCTCCCTCACCACGAGCTCGGGCTCCACCAGCCGCTGGGTCTCCCGCTTCGTGCCGGCCATCTGGTCGAGCAACAGGTGGAAGGCGTTCCGGCCGACCTCGCCGAAGTCCTGCCGGACCGTGGTCAACGGGGGCCAGAAGTAGGCCGCCTCGGGGATGTCGTCGAAGCCGACCACGCTCACCTCCTCCGGCACGCGGCGCCCGGCCTCGCGCATCGCCCTGAGGACGCCCAGCGCCATCTGGTCGTTGCCCGCGAAGACGGCCGTGACCGACGGGTCGGCGGCCAGCCGCCTGCCGTGCTGGTAGCCCGAGCGGGAGCTCCAGTCGCCGCGTAACAGCTCGGGCACCGGCCGGCCCTCGGCCTCCAGCGCCCCCCGCCAGCCCTCGATCCGGCCACTGGCGTCGATCCAGTCGACCGGCCCGCTCAGGTGCCAGACCGTCTCGTGGCCGAGGCTCAGCAGGTGGCGGGTCGCCCGCGCGGCGCCCGCCCGCTGGTCGACCATGACCACCGGCACCGGGACCTCCTTGCCCGCGTCGACGGCGACCACCGGCAGATCGGGCGGCAGGTAGCGCAGCCCGTCGACCGCCGACTCGTGGGGCGCGACGATGACCACGCCGTCGACGGACTGGGACCGGAGGCGGTGCACGCCCTCCTCGATCGACTTGCGGTTGAGCAGGCTCAGGCTGGCGATGCTCACGGTGTAGCCGCTCAGCCGGGCCGCCTGCTCTATGCAGTAGAGGGTCGAGGCCGGGCCGTACAGGGTGGTGTCGATGCTGACCACCCCGAGCACGCCCGAGCGGCCCGTGACCAGCTGGCGAGCAGCCGAATTGGGCCAGTAGTCCAGCTCGCGCACGGCGGCCAGCACGCGCTCCCTGGTCTCGGCGCGGACCCGGTCGGGCGCGTTGAGCACCCGCGAGACCGTCATCGCCGAGACACCAGCCAGCGCGGCCACATCGCCGAGCACGGCGGGCCTGGTGCGCGGTTTGCCGTCCGATCCCCCAGCCATGCGGGTCACCACCTCCGCGATAACGCTAACAGGCAGGTCGCGCAGTGTGGATCGCTGACCGCAGTGTGGACGCCCGAACACGCAGCCGACGCCGGCTTCGACGCCACCGACCTCGTATGCACCGAGGCTGGCATGAGCCCCCCACCGTGCCAGACGGGTACTTTCCTCGTAAAAACCTGCCTTTTACCTGCGCGTTCGCGGAATGGTCGGCGCGATGGCGGACACCATCGTGAGGTGGAGCTTCTCAGGGCCGAGGGCCTGCGCAAACGCTTCCCGGGTGTGCTGGCGCTCGATGGCGTCGACCTGACCGTGCGCTCCGGTGAGGTGCACGTCCTGCTGGGCGAGAACGGCGCCGGCAAGAGCACCCTCATCAAGATGCTCTCCGGCGCCTACCACCCCGACGAGGGCCGCGTGCTGCTCGACGGGCACCCCGTGCACATCCGTACGGCCGGCGACGCCCAACGGCTCGGCATCGCCACCATCTACCAGGAGTTCAACCTGGTCCCGGAGCTCAGCGTGGCCGAGAACCTGTCGCTGGGCCGGCCGCCGCGCAGGTTCGGCTTCGTCGACACCAAGAGGATGCACGAGCGGGCCGTGGAGTTGCTGGCGCGGGTGGGCGTGGACGTCGATCCGCGCACACCGGTCGCCCGGCTGGGCATCGCCCGCATGCAGATGGTGGAGATCGCCAAGGCGCTCGCCCTCGACGCCCGCGTCCTGATCATGGACGAGCCGACGGCGGTGCTCACCACCGGCGAGGTCGAGAAGCTGTTCTCGATCGTCCGCCGGCTCCGTGAGGAGGGGGTGGCGATCGTGTTCATCACCCACCACCTGGAGGAGATCGCCGCGATCGGCGACCGCGTGACCGTGCTGCGCGACGGCCGGTCGGTCGGCGAGGTACCCGCCGACACGCCCCAGGACGAGCTGGTCCGCCTCATGGTGGGCCGCCCGATCGACCAGCAGTTCCCGCGCGAGCGCGGCCAGGCGGGCGAGCCGCTGCTCAAGGTCACGGGACTCGGCCGCAAGGGCGTCTTCGAGGACGTCTCCTTCGAGGTGCGCGCGGGCGAGGTGGTCGGCCTGGCCGGGCTGGTGGGCGCCGGACGTACCGAGGTCGCCAGGGCGGTCTTCGGCGCCGACCGCTACGACACCGGCGAGGTCACCGTGCGCGGCCGGCGGCCCGCGCCAGGAGACGTGGTCGCGGCCATGGAGGCCGGCCTGGGGCTGGTCCCCGAGGACCGCAAGGGCCAGGGGCTGGTCCTGGGCGCGGACATCGGCGAGAACCTCGGGCTGGTCACCATGCGCGAGGCCACCCGCGCCGGATTCGTCGACCGCGGCGGGCAGCGCCGGGCCGCCGCGGAGGTCGCGGAACAACTCGGCATCCGGATGACCGGACTGGCCCAGGAGGTACGCACGCTCTCCGGCGGCAACCAGCAGAAGGTCGTCATCGGCAAGTGGCTGGAGGCCGACGCGGGGGTGCTGATCCTCGACGAGCCGACCCGCGGCATCGACGTGGGCGCGAAGGTGGAGATCTACCAGCTGATCAACCAGCTCACCGCGTCGGGGCACGCGGTGCTCATGATCTCCAGCGACCTGCCCGAGGTGCTCGGGATGAGCGACCGGATCCTGGTGATGGCGCGCGGGCGGCTGGTCGGCGAGCTGTCCGCGGCCGAGGCCACGCAGGACGGCGTGATGGCGCTGGCGGTCGCCGAGGTGGCGGGTCCTCGTGGCCAGTAACGTCTTCCTCAGGCGGTCCTGGCTGGCCGAGAACGGCGCGCTCGCGGCGCTCGTCGTGCTGATCGTGGCGCTGTCGCTGCTGTCGTCCGACTTCCTCAGCGTGACGAACCTGCTCAACGTGGGCGTCCAGGCGGCCGTCACCGCGATCCTCGCCTTCGGCGGGACGTTCGTCATCGTGACCGGCGGCATCGACCTGTCAGTGGGCTCCGTCGCCGCGCTCTCCGCGATCGTCCTGGCGTGGACGGCCGTTGTCCCCGGCCTGCCGTGGCCGCTGGCCACCGTGGTCTCCCTGGTGGTCGGCGTCGTGTGCGGCCTGGTCAACGCCGCTCTCATCGCGTACGGCAAGCTGCCGCCGTTCATCGCCACGCTCGCCATGCTCGGCATCGCCCGCGGCCTGGCCCTCGTCATCTCCCAAGGCAGCCCCATCCCGATGCCGGAGGCGGTCTCCCACCTGGGCGACACCATCGGCGGCTACCTGCCGGTCCCCGTCATCGTGATGCTGGTCATGGGCGCCCTCGCGGCCGTGATCCTCAACCGGACCTATGTGGGCCGCGCGATGTACGCCATCGGGGGCAACGAGGAGGCCGCCAGGCTGTCGGGCATCAAGGTCTCCCGGCAGAAGCTCATCACGTACGCGCTGTCCGGCGGGTTCGCCGCGGTCGCCGGGATCGTCCTGGCCAGCCGCCTGGCCTCGGCCCAGCCGCAGGCCGCCGCCGGCTACGAGCTCGACGCCATCGCGGCCGTGGTCATCGGCGGTGCCAGCCTGTCCGGCGGCAAGGGCCGGGCGCTCGGCACCTTCGTCGGCGCGCTCATCCTGGCCGTCCTGCGCAACGGCCTGAACCTGCTCTCCGTCTCGGCCTTCTGGCAGCAGGTCGTGATCGGCGTGGTCATCGCACTCGCGGTCCTCGTCGACACGCTGCGGCGCAGGGGGATGTCGTAGGAAAGGGATAGATCATGCGGAATCCCGCGCTCGTCATAGCCGGCGCCGCTCTCGCGCTCGGCCTCACCGCCTGTGGCTCCGCCGGCCCATCAGGCTCGAACAACGCATCCGGCTCACCAGGCGGAGCCAACGTCAAGATCGGCATGACCTTGTCGACGCTGAACAACCCGTACTTCGTCCAGCTCCGCGACGGCGCGCAGGCCGAGGCCCAGAAGGCGGGCGCCACGCTCACCGTCACCGACGCCCAGAACGACGCCTCCCAGCAGGTGAACCAGGTCCAGAACTTCGCCAGCCAGGCCATGAAGGCGATCATCCTGAACCCGGTCGACTCCGACGCGGCGGCGCCCGCGGCCAAGGCGGCGCAACGCGCCAACATCCCGGTCATCGCGGCCGACCGCGGTGTCAACGGCGTCGAGGTGGCGCAGACCGTGGCCTCCGACAACGTGACGGGCGGCAAGCTGGCGGCCCAGGAGCTGGCCGAGCTGCTCGGCCACAAGGGCCAGGTCGTCGTGCTGCAGGGCGTGGCCGGAACCTCGGCCGCGCGCGACCGCGGGCAGGGCTTCACCGAGGGGATCAAGGCGTTCCCGAACATCCAGGTCGTGGCCCAGCAGCCGGCCGACTTCGACCGGACCAAGGGCCTCGACGTCATGACGAACCTGCTCCAGTCGAACCCCGGCATCGACGGCGTCTTCGCCGAGAACGACGAGATGGCGCTGGGCGCGATCAAGGCCCTGGGCGCCAAGGCGGGCAAGGAGGTCAAGGTCGTCGGCTTCGACGGCACCCCCGACGGCCTGAAGGCGGTCAAGGCGGGGACGATGAACGCCAGCGTCGCCCAGCAGCCCACGCTGCTCGGCCAGCAGGCGGTGGCCGCCGCCGTCAAGGCCGCCAGGGGCGAGAAGATCGACAAGACCGTGGCCGTGCCGGTGAAGGTCGCGACCACGGAGAACGTCGACGAGTTCAAGATCGACTGACCGGCCATGGCCGGCGTCCAGATGGCTAGTTTCTGGGCGTGAGGACCCAGTCCCAGCGGTCGTTGTTCCTGTCATGGATACCGGTGAGCTGGGTCACCCGGGAGCCGTCGACGCTGACCAGCACCAGACCGTTGTCGAACTCGTTCCCGCACTTCCCCGCGCAACCGAGCGCGACCACGTTGTCGTTGTCGGCCCAGGCGAGCAGCCGGAGCACCCTCTGTTTGCCGACGACCGCTCCGGAACGGTCGGTGATGCTGGTCGGCAGGCCGTCGCGGCCGAGGACCAGCTTGCCGTCGGGCGAGACCTTCGACCTGCCGGTGTAGTAGACGTACTGGTCACCGGCCGGCGCCTCCCGCTGCTTGCCGTCGAGGTCGAGGAAGACCTTGTCCGGCCTGGTGTTGCTGGGCTGCCAGAGCAGCGATCCGTCCAGGCTCCAGCCGAGATCCTGGCGCGCGTTCGAGTTGCCTGGAGACCCGTCCCTGCTCATCGGCCCGAGCTCGTGGTAGGCGGCCTCACCCGTGGCGACGTCGATGACGTAATAGCCGATCCGCGTGGACTCGGGCATCGTCATCGTCCTGGCGTCCTTCCCAAAGACCTGCCACCGATCCGGGTACTCGGAGTAGGCCGTGGCCAGGACCTTGGTGCCGTCGGGCGACCAGACCACCGACCCGACCGCGTGCTCCAGCCCGATCATGGCCTTGATCTGCCGGGTGTTCATGTCGAGGATGCCCACCTGCTTGCCGATCAGGTCGCCCTCGACCACCGCGGCGAGCTGGAGTCCCGGCGCCACGTCCACCCAGGCCCAGGGGGTCTGCTCATAGGTGTCATCGCGCGGGTCGTAGAGCGACCAGACGCGCCGGTCCCGTACCCAGTTGCCCTCCAGCTTCTCGGTCTTGGTGACGTAGTACGCGGACAACGCCACGTTCCCGGCCGCGACCAGCTTCCGCGGCGGCGCGTTCTCCTCCTCGCCGCGTACGTCGGTCGAGGTCACCGTCGGCCTGACGGGGACACTCACACCGTCGGTCGCCGGGCGCACGGTCGTGTTGTCGCCCCGCAGGCCGAAGGCGAACACGGCGACGGCCACCGCCAGCCCCACCGCCAGCACCGTCGCGCCAATGGGCAGCCAGGCGCGCCTCCGTAGCGCCCGGTCCGCCAGGTCGTGCGGAACCCGCGCCTCCGAGGCCCACTCCTCCAGGGTGTCGCGAAGCAGTCGGCTCATGTTGCGGCCTCCAGTTCCATGGCCAGCTCGGGGGCGATCAGCCGGAGCCGGGCGAGTGATCGGTGCGCGGTGCTCCTGACCGTGCCGACCGAGCACCCCAGCTCGCGGGCGACCTGGTGATCGGGCAGGTCCTCGAAGTAGCGGAGCACGAGTACCGTGCGCTGCTTCGGGGTGAGCTTGGCCAGAGCGCCGCGCAGCACCATGCGCAGCTCGCTCTGGTGCGTGCGGTCCGCTCCGGGCAGGTCGGGCGGGGCCGCCTGGACGACCTCGCCGCGCCGGATGGCCGCGCGCCACCAGCTCACCTGCTGGCGGTACATGATCTGCCTGGCGTACGCCTCGGGCGCCTCGACCCGCTGCCATTTCGCCGCCAGCTTCGTCAGCGCGGTCTGGACCAGGTCCTCGGCGCCGTGCTGGTCACCACCGGTGAGCAGGAAGCCGAGCCGCATCAGGGCGGGAGAGCGCGCAGAGACGAACTCGCGGAAGCCTTGCTCGTCCGCAGCGTCCACGACCACCTCCAAAGGGTTGATATCAGCCCTCAGACGCCGGGGAGCCCGCCTCGCTATGCCTCTGCCGGGTAACTATTTCTGACCGAACCGGATAAGCGCTTTTGACCGTGGCCCACCCTTCCGAGTCGGGTCACTGGCCATATGGAGTGGGTGACCTAGGGTGTGAGCAGATAACCGGTTCACAGGGGGTCTCGTGAACCGCGTTGACTCATTGAATGGTGCGCCAGGACTGTTCTTCGACGAGTTCGCGGCTCCGCCAGCCGTCGGCGGTGCGCAGCATCCGGTGGTGATACCAGCCACCGCCCTGGATCAGCCCCTTGCTGTCGGCGGAGACCAGTTCGCGCGAGGGAGCGAGGGTGTCGGCGAACGACGCGCTCACTCGGGCCCCGCCGGACTCGAAGACGATCCTTGTAGCGCCGATCAGGTGCAGCCGTCCGGGCCAATTGGCCAGGACGTCGGCGAGCCAGATCTTGGCCTCGGCCCGCGTGCCTCGGATGCCGCCCGCCGTCTGGTAGTCGATCATCGCGTCAGGAGTGAAGACCTCGTCGAGCAGGTCCCAGTCCCCCGAGTCGACGGCGTAGGCGTAGCGGGCCAGCACCTCGGCGATCTGGAGGCGGTCGGCGATCTCGCAGTCGTCCATACGGTGATCCAACCAAACGCTTGCTACAAACGCCAGCCGGTTCAGTGCGCGTGGGCGTACTCGTCGCGCCGGCGCAGCATCACCAGCAGCATGAGCGGGAACATCGCCACATGCGCGGCCATCATCAGCCCCATCCCGTCGATGACCCCCAGCCACAGCAGCGGGAACAACGGCACGACCGGCACGAACATGGCGGCGCACATCTCCAGCGTGCCGGCCCACCCGTGACCTCGGAAGCGCATCCAGGCGGCCATGCCCACGGACATGTCGAACGCCATGACCAGGTAGGCGAGCTCGGGATCCCGCTCGTACGTCAGCCCGAGCCCGACGGCGTCGAGCAGGAAGCCCAGCACGAGCATCCCGACGAACATCGCGATGACCATCTCCACGTAGTGCCAGGCGAATCGGCCCCATGATCTCTGTGTCATGCGCCGACTGTCCCACCCCGCGTCTCCCCTGGAAAAGGCGGGCAAATCGACAGGTCCGGAAACTTGGGGTCCCGGTCCTTCCAGCGTAGGGTCTGGCCATGACCGTACGGCGGATCATCGTCATCGGATACGCGGCGGCGGAGCTGCTCGACATCGCCTGCATCACCAGCGCCCTGGTGGCGGCCAACCACCACGCCCGCCGCCCCCTCTACGAAGTGCGGCTCGCCACCCTCGGCGGCAACCCCATCACCTGCGGCACCGGGCTGACGCTGGAGGCCCAGGAAGTCCTCGAACGCGTCACCGGACCCCTCGACACGGTCGTCGTCGTCGGCGGCATCGGCCACCAGGAAGCGGCGGAGAACCGGCCGATCCTGGCGCACCTACGCCGCCTGGCCCGTGAGAGCCGCCGCGTCGCGTCGGTCTGCACCGGAGCCGGCATCCTGGCCGCGACGGGCCTGCTGGACGGCCGGCGCGTGACCACGCACTGGGAGTGGGCGCGCGACCTCGCCGTCCGGTACCCCTCGGTGACCTTCGACCCGGACCCCATCTTCATTCGCGACGGCAACGTCATCACGGCGGCCGGCGTCACCAGCGCTCTCGACCTCACCCTGGCCTTCATCGAGGACGACCACGGCGCGGTCCTGGCCAGGAGGGTCGCCCGCACCCTGGTGACCTACCTGCAGCGGCCCGGCAACCAGGCGCAGATGAGCATCTTCACCGACGCGCCGGCGTGCGAGGACAAACTGGTCAGGCAGGTGACCGAGTACGTCACCAGCCACCTGGACGCCGACCTGACCACCGCCACGCTGGCGGCCGACGCCGGAGTGAGCGAGCGGCACCTGACCCGGCTGTTCCTCAAGGACCTGGGCCAGACCCCCGGCCGGTTCGTCCGGCAGGCCCGTACGGAGGCGGCCGCCCACCTGCTGGCCTCGACCACCCTGCCCATGGCCGGCGTGGCCGCCCGCTGCGGCTTCGGCACGGCCGAGACGCTGCGGCAGGCGTTCGTCGACCGCTACGGGATCCCGCCGTCGCGCTACCGGCTGACACAGCGGCCGGCGTGAGTACCAGCCGTCGCGCTACCGGCTGACGCAGCGGCCGGCGTGAGTACTATTCGTCGGCCTTGAACGCGAAGCTGGTCGGCGGCGTGAAGGACGGGTCCGGCACGCCGTACACGAGCGAGATCTGCTCGTGCGCCTTGATCACGATGGCCGCCGGGTCGCCGGTGAACGGCTTGCCATCGACCTGGGTCGTGAGGACCTTGCCGTTGCCGGTCCGCAGCGCGCCGATCTGGTTCGCCGACAGGGTGACGCCCCACTGCTTGAAGATCTGGCCGAGGGTGTAGACCTCGCCCTTGGCGCGGGATTCGACGTGGATCACGCCGCGGGCGTCATGGGTGTGCACGGGGGTCATGTCCTCCCCCTCGATCCCGATGTTGGCCGGGACCTCCACCGCTCTGCCGTCCACGAAGACGCTCAGATGGGCGTGATAGTGCTCGGCGGTGCCCATCGGCCCGGCGGTGAGACCGGCGGCCTTCATCCCGGGGGCCGGATCGTCCGGGATGGACCAGGGCGGCGTCCCGCCGTACGGCTGGGCGGGCTTGGCCGAGACGGTCTGGAAGATGCCGTACCCGGCCGCGGCCAGGGCGACCAGCGCGACGGCCGAGCCGATCCCCGCGGTCACCCACCTGCGGCGGCCCGGCTCTTCGATGACCGGCGGCTCGGCGAGGTGTTGCTGGGATTCCGGCGTCTCAATCGTGGACATGGGCGCTCCTGGGCAACATGCGGCTTTGCGACCTTCAGCTCATCATCGGCGAAAGAGGGTCAGCGCTGACGCCGGCGCCACCGGCCGGATGTGGCCGTGCTTTACGGCCAGCGGAGTCACCTGGCCGTTGAATCGCCACGAAGGCACATCGCGACCATCCTCTCCCCCGAAACCGGCTTCAACGCCCCCGATAGCGGCGAGAACCATCCAACAAAGGGTCCACGACGTTCAGAGGGCCGCACGGCCCCTCGGGGAGGCACACGGATGCCGATCAAGGTCACCGTCTGGAGCGAGAACTATCACGAGCCACGCGAGGAGGACGTACGCCTGCGCTACCCGGAGGGCATTCACGGCGCGATCGCCGCGGGCCTGACCGAGCGGCTCGGCGACCGCGTACAGGTGCGCACCGCGATCCTGGAGGACCCGGAGCACGGGCTGTCGGAGAAGGACCTCGCCGAGACCGACGTGCTCACCTGGTGGGGGCACATGGCCCACGAGGAGGTGTCCGACGAGGTCGTGGAGCGGGTGCATCAGCGCGTGCTCGGCGGAATGGGCCTGCTGGTGCTGCACTCGGGCCACTACTCGAAGATCTTCCGCAGGCTGATGGGCACCACCTGCTCGCTCACCTGGCGCGACGCGGCCGAGCGGGAGCTGGTCTGGACGGCCGCCCCCGGCCACCCCATCGCCGAGGGCGTGCCGCAGCCGCTGGTCATCGGCGAGCAGGAGACGTACGGCGAGCCGTTCGGCATTCCGGAACCCGACGAGCTGGTCTTCATCAGCAATTTCAGCGGCGGCGAGGTCTTCCGCAGCGGCTGCTGCTACCGCCGGGGCCTGGGCCGGGTCTTCTACTTCAGCCCCGGCGACCAGGGGCACCCGGTCTACCACCACCCCGACGTACGACGCGTGCTGGCCAACGCGGTGCTGTGGTCCGCCCCCGCGTCCGGCGTCGGCGACCCCCTGCGGAACGCCCACACCCCCATCACCTGGTAGGAGCCGCATGACCTTCATCACCCTCGACGAGGACCGTCCGCTGCGGGCCGTGATCGTCGGCGCCGGGTACATCGGCGGCCAGTGGGCACCCGAACTGCTCGCCCACCCCGGCACCGAGCTGGTCGGCTGGGTGGACGTGGCCGAGGAGCGCGCCCGCGCCTCCGCCGCCGCCCTGGGCCTGGACGGACTGCCCGTCAGCGCCTCGCTCACCGCCGTACTCGACGGCGAGGAGCCCGACTTCATCGTCAACTGCACCGTTCCCGACGCTCATCGCGACGTGACCGTCACCGCCCTGGAGCGCGGGGTGTCGGTGCTCAGCGAGAAGCCCATGTCGATCACGCTGGACGAGGCTCGGAGCATGGTGAGCGCGGCGGACCGGGCGCGGCGGCTGTTCGCGGTCAACCAGAACCGCCGTTTCCTGCCGAACCTGGTGGCCTTCCGCAGGACGGTGGCCGAGCTCGGGCCGCTCGGGCTGCTGACCTCGGAGTTCTTCATGCCGTACCAAGGGCCGCCGTTCCTGGCCACGCTGGAGCACCCCCTGTTACAGGACATGGCGATTCACCTGTTCGACGCGGCCCGCGCGGTGTCGGGGGCCGATCCGGTCAGCGTGTACTGCGAGTCGTTCCGGCCGCCGTGGACCTGGTATTCGGGCGCCTGCTCCGCCACGGCGATCTTCGAGATGACCGGCGGCCTCCGCTACACGTTCACAGGGAGCTGGTCCGCGCCCGGCCAGGCGACGTCCTGGACCGGCAGCTGGCGGGCCGCCGGCACACACGGGACGGCCCGCTGGGACGGCGAGCGGCGGCCGACGGTGGAAGGGGCCAACGGGCACAAGGTACGCAGACATCCACCCGAACCGGACCGGTACCCGGGGCGGGCCCGGTTCAGCGGGCTGGCGGAGGGGCTGGAGGAGTTCCTGGCCGGGCTGCGCACTGGGCGGCCACCGCAGGGTGAGTGCCACGACAACATCCGGAGTCTGGCCATGGTGACAGCCGCCCTGGAGTCGGCCCGCACGGGCACGCGGGTGCCAGTGGCCTTCGACGTCTGAGGGGTGCGTGAGTCGGGACCGCGTCTGGACGACCGTTGTGTGGGTCAGGACCGCGTCTGGAGACCGGCGTGTGGGTCAGGGCCGCGTCTGGAGACCGGCGTGGGTCAGGACCGCGACAGCGGGTTGGGCAGCCGGGCCCAGCGGTCCCCGGTGGGGCCGCCCTCGAACTGCATCACCGTGTGCGCCTTGACGGGCACCTCCGCGCCGAACAGCGCCGCCCGGTCGGCGCGGGTGTCGGCGGTGGCGGGCAGGTCGTCGAACACCTGACCGGCCACCGCCGCCACCACCGCCCACAGCCGTGCCTCCGCCTCCCGGTCGCCCTGCCCGAGAGCCGAGACGAGGCTGCTGAACGTGGTGCCGACGAGCGAGCCGTACAGCTTGGCGTGCAGCTCGTCCGGATCGTCGGTGATGAGGCGAGCGCTGAGCGGCGGCGGCGTCAGACCGTTGCGACGCAGGCGCGCGGGACTGACGCGGATGTCGGCCAGGTCCCGGTAGACCAGGCGGATCGGGCGGCCGTGGCGGTCCAGGACGACCAGCAGGTTCTGGCCGTGCGCCTCCAGCGTCACGCCGTACGCCAGCAGCCCCAGCGCCGCCTCCAGCGCCTGCCGAGCGAACTCCCCCAGCCACTCCCTGGCCTCATCCGGACTGGGGACGAAGGGTGACCCACCGTTCGGGGGCCGGACGACGCCATCGATCAACGGTCGGTCACCGGTCGGGGGCCGGAGGAAGCCGTGGATCAAGGGTGGGCCGGCGGTCGAGGGCCGGAGGAGGCCGTGGATCAAGGGCGGGCCGCCGGTCGGGGGCCGGACGATGAGGGCCGCCACGGGAAGCACGATCTCGCCCGCACCCGCGTACTCCGTCGGCGACTCGCGCACCAGGACCGCCAGGTCGGCACTGGGCTCGCCGTCCACCACCGCGCAGGCGGCGGCCAGATTGCGGGTGATCCGCAGCCGCCCGCCCAGCCGCCGGGCCAGATGCACCAGCATGGCCGAGAGCGGCGCGCTGTCACGGATCGAGCCCGGCGAGATGTCCCGCACGTTGGACGTCAGCCGCGTCGAGAGCGCCGTCTTGAGATGCGGCCCGCCGCCGACGGGCGCGAGCGTCCGTACACACATCAGCGGCCGGGCCGCTATCCCGCCGGCCACGAACGGCCGGAACCCCAGCTCCGGCAGCACATGCCTGCTCTGCCACGGATGGGTGGGCAGCAGCAGCCGATCACCGTCGCGCAGCCAGTCGGGCCAGGCCCCGATGACCACACACCGCGACGCCGGCACCGCCACCAGATCCAGATCGACCACAGGCCGATGCTCGGGCATGTACGCCAGCTGCTCCGCCACCGACACCCCGGGCCGGTTACGACAGGACGGATGGTACGGATGCCCGTCCACCACGCTCTGCTCGAACCACTCCAGCGACCCCTCCTCCGCCCCCGTCCCCAGCCCCAGCCGTGCTCCGGCGCGCGCGAGCGCCAGCGAGGCGACGCTGCGGTCCAGGTCGGCGCCGAAGCGCTCCGACCCCGGCAGCCCGAGCGCGGCCAGCAGGTCACCCGGCCGCGTGTACCCCCGCCCGTCCAGCAGCACCACCGGGTCCTCCCCGGCCCCCAGGTCGTACGCCAGGCGACCGGGCCCGGTGAGCAGGCGCCCATCGGGCAACCGGACCCGCCCGGCCGCACCGTCCTGCCCGTCCGCGCTCTCCCGCCGGGCCGGGCTCTCCCGCCCGTCTGCGTCCTCCCGCCCGGCCAACCCGGGCACTGGCTCGTACAGCAGGCCCCGCCAGAGCAGACCCAGGATGGTGGCCCGCGCCCCCGGGAGCGCCTCGGCGTAGGCGGCGGCCAGGCCGGGACGGACCTGTGCCAGCTTTGCGGCAAATTCCGCTTCTGCCCGGCCTTGAGGGGGATCCTCCAATTCAATACTCATAACGGGTAGTTACCCCGTGTATGACCACCGATACGAGTGGTGAGGGGTCCGCGATGACGCACCACCCCGAGGGGCCGGACGCGGCACAGGTGACCGTACGATCCGGCCAGGCCCGTAACCGAGACCGAGACGAGGACCACGACCGGGACCGGGACCACGACCGGGACCGCGACCACGACCGCGACCGCGACCGCGCCGACGCTCTCACGATGACGGCTCTCCTCAACTGCCTGGTCCGCGAAGTGGCCAGCCCCGAGAGCGGCCGGAACGACGGCCACCGGATCTACCGTCTGCCCGCGACCGGCCACCTGCTGCGGGTACGCGCCGGACGTTACCCCGCGCACCCCGCCCTGCACACACCCGGCGGCTGGCTCCCCCTGTCCCTGGACCTCCTGGTGGCGCTGACAGCCGAGGAGCTGACCGCGTGCACCGGCGTGTCCAACGACACCCTCGCGGGCGAGGTCCACCACAGCAGGGACGTCGTCGCCACCCTGCTGTCCACCCGGCGCACCCTCGCATCCAGCACCCAGCCCTTCATCGAGCCCACCGAGCTGTTCCTGCGGTCCGAGCAGGCCCTGGTCGCCGGACACCGCTACCACCCGGCGCCCAAGGCCCGTGGCGGGCTCGGCCCGGACGCCTGGCTCCCCTACGCGCCCGAGGCCCGCGCCCGCTTCCCGCTGACCCTGCTCTGGCTAGCGCCCGAGATCGTGCTGGAGGAGGGCGACGCCACCGCCCTGGACGCCCTCGGACCGCCGCCGCCCGATGGCGGCCTCCTGCTACCCGCCCACCCCTGGCAGCTGGAGCTGCTGGGCGGCCCGGCCGCCCTGCGGGACGGGCGGCTGCGAGGTTTGGGCGAGACCATCGCCGTCCCCTATCCGGGCGAGACCACCGCCGTGCGGGACGGCCGGCTGCGCTATCTGGGCGAGACCACCGCCGTGCGGGATGGCCGGCTGCGCTATCTGGGCGAGACCACCGCCATGGCCGTGCCGACCTCTTCGCTGCGCACCGTGTACCTGCCCGACGCGGACCTGTTCTGCAAGTTCAGTCTCGACGTCCGGATCACGAACGACGTCCGCCGGCTCTGGGCCCGCGACCTGCGGCGGCTCACAGCCGTCGACGGCCGGCTGCGGAGAGTCTTCGACGACCTGCCCGCGCACCTGCCGAGACCATCCGTACTCTCCGACCGGGGCTACCGCACCGTGGACCTCGGCGATGGCGGCGAGGCGCTGGCGGTGGTCGTGCGCGACGGCCTGGGGGCGCACCTGCGTCCCGGCCTGACGGCGCTGCTGGCGGCGGGGATCAGTGAGGGCTTTCCCGGCAATCCGCTCGACGGCCTCGACGAGGACCGGGCGCTCGCCTGGTGGCAGGGCTATCTCGAGCACGTCGTACCGCCGGTCCTGCACGCGTACCTGCGTCACGGCGTGGTCCTGGAGTGCCACCTGCAGAACGTACTGATCGGCGTGGACGCCACCGGCGCCCCGGCACAGGTGATCTTCCGCGACCACGAGGGCGTCAAGCTGGTCGCCGACCGGCACCAGGACACGGCACCGCGCGTCAGCGCGGCCTATGGCTGGGAGCGGCTGGTCTACTGCCTGGTGACCAACAATCTCTGGGAGATCGCCGGCGCGATCGAGGAGCGCCACCCGGGCCTCGGCGGCGAACTGTGGGCGCGGGTCAGAGACCTGTTCGCCGGGTACGCGGCGGACCACGTGGAGGTCCGTGCCCTGCTGGCCGCCTCCCACGTGCCCGCCAAGGCCAACCTGCTGCTGCGCTGGCTCGGCGCCGACGGCGGCGAGATGCGCTGTGTGCCCGTCCCCAACCCCCTGCGTGCCCGTCCCCAACCCCTTGCGCGCCCGTCCCGAATCCCCTGCGACCAGTAGCCGGTCGGCACAGAAACCGTGACCATGGTCATCGCTATTAGTAACCGAATAGCTACTGTCAGTGACAAGGCCAGGTAGATAGACATGGGCGTGACCGACATCCTCTCTGAAAGGAGAAGGTCATGCACACACCTGCCGCGTACGAGCCGCCGGCCCTGGCCGAAGTCGGCGATTTCGCCGACCTGACGCGCGGTTTCCCGTCGGGCTTCGTCCTCGATTGGGCCCCTCAGCCGTTCCAGTGGTTCTCCGACTGACGGGCGGGAGCATCGGTGCTAGGTGAGATATGGTTCGCCGTCCTCCCCGACGGTGAAGCGGGTCTTGCCGCGGCAGGCGTGCTGCTTCCGGGCGTCAGTCAGGTGATCGACCACGCCTCCGGGCGGCCGTGGTTGATCGGAGACTGGCCCGGCCACCAGATCCGTCTGGCGGCGGCGGGAGCGGCACGGGTGGCGGTGATCGGGCGCTGCCCGGTCACCGCCACTGACCTGGCCCAGCGGCTGGCCCGGACACCCGACGTCGAGCGGATCGAGCAGGTCGTCGCGGGGCTGGCGGGCAGCTTCCACCTGGTCGCCTCGATCGACGGCAGGGTGGCGGTGCGCGGCACCGCCTCGGCCGTCCGCCGCGTCTTCCACGCCCGCGTACGCGGTGTGACCGTGGCCGCCAGCCGTTCCGACGTGCTCGCGTGGGCGACCGGCGGGCGGATCGACGAGCGGGTGCTGGCCACGCGGCTGCTGCCGAGCGGGGTGGTCGGCCCGTTGCAGGACCTCGGTGTGTGGCGTGACGTCAGTTGCCTGCCCCCCGACCGTACGCTGCTGATCGAGCCCACCGGCATGACCGGCATCCGCACCTGGTGGCACCCACCCGAACCGGCCCTGCCCCTGGCTGAGGGGGCGACGGCGCTCCGCGAGGCGCTGACCGGCGCCGTGGACACGTGCACCGCGGACGGCGGCACGATCAGCGCCGACCTGTCCGGCGGCATCGACTCCACCAGCCTCTGCTTCCTGGCCGCCCGTGGCCGGGCAAGCCTGATCACCGTGCAATGCGAGGGCATGGACCCCGGCAACGACGACCCGGCCTGGGCCTTCCGCGCGGCCACCGACCTGCCGGCGGCGACGCACCACGTCATCGGCCACGACGAGCTCCCGCTGTGGTTCGCCGGTCTGACCGAGCCCCAGCCGTCGATGGAGGAGCCGTCCGGCTGGGTACGCGACGCGGCGCGGCTGGCCGACCTGGCCTGGCGGCTGAGCACCGCCGGTTCCCGGCTGCATCTGATGGGTGTCGGCGGCGACGAGCTGTTCTCGCCCCTTCCGCCCTACCTCCACGACCTGGTCAGAGACCGCCCGTTCGCGGCGCCCGCGCACCTGCGCGCCCGCCGGGCCCGCTGGCGCGGCTCCTGGTGGCGGATGCTGCGCGCGGTGGCCGACCGCACCGACCACCCGGCCTGGCTGGAGCGCTGCGTCGCCGATCTGAGCACCACGCCCGCGGCCGCGGACCCCTACTCGATGGCCTGGGGACCGCCCCTGCGCATGCCGCCCTGGGCCACCGCCTGCGCCGTGCACGCGGCCCGCGACGTGCTGGCCGGGATCGCCGCCGCGCGGCCGGCGCCGCTGTCGCCGCGGCGCGCCCAGCACCGGGCCCTGCTCTACGCGCGCACCGGCGGGGCCGGGCTGCGCCAGATCGACCAGGCCACCTCCCGCCTGGGTCTCCCGTACGCCGCGCCCTACCTGGACGACGCCGTGATCGAGGCCGCCCTGTCCGTACGGCCGGACGAACGTGCCGGGCTCGGCCGTTACAAGCCGCTGCTGGCGGCCTCGATGGACGGCGTCGTGCCGGCCGAGCTGCTCGAGCGCTCGACCAAGGGCGAGTACGGCGCCGACTTCTACGCCGGCTGGCGGCGCCATCGTGACAGCGTGCTGGAGCTGTTCGAGGCGTCGGAGCTCGCCCGGCTCGGGCTGATCGACACCGGCGCCCTGCGTGCCGCCCTGCTCGACGTGCACCCGCGGCCGCACGTCATGGAACCCCTGTCGCAGACGCTGGCCTGCGAGATATGGCTGCGCTCACTGACCCCACACCGGATGCCGGCCATGACCACGGGAGACTCCTGATGCCCTTCAGCCTGCGCGGCGGCGTGTCCGCCGCGCACTCCAACGACGGCATGGTGCTGCTCGACGAGCGCGCCGGCCGCTACTGGCAGCTCAACGCCACCGCCACGCTGGTCCTGCGCGCCCTGCTCTGCGGCGCCTCTCCGGGCGAGGTGGCCAAGAGGCTGACCGGCAACCATCCGGGGCTGTCCGTCGCGGCCCCCTCGACCGCCCCATGAGGCCGGGGGCGATCCATACCCGCTCGCTGCGCAAGTCCTACCAGGGCATGCGCGCTGTGTGCGGGATCAGCCTGAACGTCGAGGCCGGGGAGATGTTCGGCTTCCTCGGGCCCAACGGGGCCGGCAAGTCCACCACGATCTCGATGCTGTCCACGCTGCTGCGGCCCAGCGGCGGCCGGGCCCTCGTCGCGGGCATCGACGTGCGCGACGACCCGAAGGAAGTACGCCGGCGCATCGGGCTGGTCTTCCAGGAGCCGACCGTCGACACCGACCTGACCGTCCGCGAGAACCTCGCCTTCCACGCCACGCTCTACGGCCTGGGCAAGCACGACGCGCGCCGCCGCGTGGCCGAGGCCGCGGACCTCGTGGGCCTGACCGGCCGTGGCGACACGCTGGTACGCACCCTGTCCGACAGCATGAGACGGCTGCTGGAGATCGCCCGCGGACTGCTGCACGAGCCGGGGGTGCTCTTCCTCGATGAGCCCACGGTGAACCTGGACCCGCAGGCCCGCGCGGAGATCTGGGAGCATCTGCGCGAGCTGCGCCATCGCCGGGCCATCACCGTGTTCCTGACCACCCATCACCTGGAGGAGGCCGAATACTGCGACCACATCGCCATGGTCGACCGGGGCCGGGTGGTCGCCGACGACTCCCCGGCCGCGCTGAAGCGACTGATCGGCACCGACCGCATCCATCTGCGCACCGGAGACGACCAGGCCGCGGCCGCCACGCTGTCCGACTACCTGGGCCTGTCCAGCGCTTGGGGGCCTGACGGCCTGTACGTCCAGGTGAGCGACGCGGCCACCGCCATCCCCTGGGTGTGCACCGTGCTGCGGGTGCCCGTCCACTCGATCGAGGTACGCCGCCCCAGCCTCGACGAGGTGTTCCTGCGCTACACCGGCCGTACCTTGGACGGCGCGTCGCGTCCGGGGGTGTGGCCGTGACCGTGGACGTCCATCCCCCCATCTGGTCACGTCTCCTGCGCCGGCTCTGGTGGGAGACGCGGGCCGCCCACGTGGTGTGGCAGCGCGAGCTGCTCCACTATGTCCGCAACCCGGCCCGCCTGATCATGACCCTGGCCCAGCCGGTCGTCTACCTGCTGGTCCTCGGCACCGGGCTCGGCGCCCTGCTTCCGGGCGGCGACAGCTACCGCACCTACCTGTTTCCCGGCGTACTGCTGATGACCGTCCAGGCACCCGCGGTCGCCATCGGCGCCTCCGTCGCGGTCGACCGCGAGGCGGGCTTCCTCAGGGAGATGCTGGTCGCGCCCGTCCATCGGGTGAGCCTGCTGGCGGGCCGGTGCGCGGGCGGCTCCACCGTGGCCACCTGTCAGGGCGCGCTCGTCCTGGGTCTGGCGGGCCTGGCGCACATCCCGTACGCGCCTGAGCTGATGCTCGCCCTGGTCGCCGAGATGGCGCTGATCGCGTTCGCCATGACCGCGTTCGTCGCCCTGCTGGCCGTGGTCATCTCCCCGACCCCGACCTTCCACGCGGCGCTGGGGTGCGTACTGACACCGCTGGTGTTCCTGTCGGGCGCGCTGTTCCCGATCGCGGGCCTGCCGGGCTGGTTGACCGCGCTCATGGTGGCCAACCCGCTCACCTACGTGATCGACCTGCTCCGGCGGACCATCGCCCCCTACCTCGCACGACCGGAGCCCACTACCGTCCACTCGCCCGTCCTCATGGAGCTCGCCGTCACCGCCGGAGTCGGCCTGTTCTCCCTCCTGCTGGCCGCCCGCCGCCTCTCCCGCCCCCGCTGAGGCCGCCCGGAGGGAGGACCGCACTACACCAGACCGACCATGAACCCCTCGTCGCGGATCCCCAGGTAGGCCGCGGGATGGTATTGCCGCATCGCCCGCTCGATGACCGGAATGTACTTGGGGTTGGAGCCAAGGGGCAGCCGGTAACCGTTCTTGACCGTGTGGAACTCCCACAGGTGCTCCAGCTCCGGATGGCGGGCGCGGAACCCTGGGATGCTTCAGTGTTTTGCGAAGCGAGTCAGCAGCTCCGGGTGGCGAAGGCCAGGAACTGCGTCGCCTCCTCGGCGGCGAAGTTGTCGTCGGACCCGATCACCAGCGTGCACTCGCCCGTGCGCAGCCGCGGCCCCCAGGCCAGGCTCTCCAGGTTCTGTACCGGAGTCCGGACCTCGTCGAGGTCGGTGACCAGGCGTTTGGTGACCGGACGGTAGGAGCCGCCGGTCGTCAGGCTGTTCCTGGCGAGCACGTTCGTGGCCCCACGCAGATCGATCTCGTACAGCTTCACCCGGTAACCGACACCTTCGAGCCAGGAGCGTTCCAGAGCCAGGAACCGGTGCTCGTCGATCGCCAGGATCTCCGAGACCCCGCTGTCGGAGTGCCCGGTCGGCGGGACAGGGGCGGTGGGCAGGGGATCGATGGGGTAGACGTACTGGGCGCTCGGCTTGCTCCCGAAGCGGCTCCATACGGTGAGGCGGGCCGCCGCGCCGTGCTCGACGGTCGGCGGCTCCCCATCCTCGAAACGCGGGCCCTCGGTGACGGTCGTGATCGTGCGCGGGGTGAGGGCCAGGCCCTCGATGCCGAAGTTGCGCCTGGGCCCGCTGTCCGTGGTGGTCATGCGCATGTTGGCGGGCATCGGCAGCTCGCCGACCTGCCGGCCCTGGGCGTCGGCCCGGTGGACGTACAGGCCGGACGGCGGGATGTCCGGATGCCCCTCGTCCGGGCGGTCGCCTTCGTCACCCCACAGCAGCCGGCCGGTCCACGGGTCGTAGCGGATGGTCTCCGGGTCGGCGGAGCCGGGCTCCCCGTACGGGGGGTAGGTGCTCCCGTCGGGGCGCAGGAAGCTGTCGACCCCGGTGAGATGCACGCCGGTGAACGCGCCGGTCGTCCGGTCGAAAGCGAAACGCCCGGTGTAGAAGCGGGCCGGGCCGTAGCGGCCACGGTCGTCGGAGATGAGGTACCAGGTGCCGGTGAGCGGGTCGCGATCGAGTCCGGACAGGCCGCCGACCGTGGTGCCGGCGTAAGGCATCTTGTACGGCAGTCGCTGCTCGCCGAGGAACCGGGTGATCTCGACGGGCTGCGGCGAGGCACTCGCCGCCGTGGCTGCGGGCACGGCGGCGAGGCCGATCGTGACCGCGACGGCCGCGGTGATGCCCACTATTCTCCGCATTCAGCTCTCCCCATTCGGCGATACCGGCGGGGATATGAGATCGCGGATTCTTCGGAAAGTCCACGCGTAAAAATGACGGCGATTCAGCCGCGATCAGCGAGAAAAGGGCTCACATGATGGCGAGTTGCCCACCGTCGATGACCAGCTCGGTGCCCGTGGATGAACGTCGTTCCAGGGCCAGCACCGGGCCAACTGGCCGGCGATCATGGCGGGCACGGTTCTGACGATGCTGCCGGTGCCGGGCGTGTTCCTGTTCGGGAGCTCAGCCCTGCTCCGCGACCGCCCGCCGCAGGTTGTGGCCCACCTCTTCCATCCGGGCCGGTGACATCCTGTCCTTGATCGCGGTCACGCTCACCGCGGCGACGGGAGCCGTCCGCCCCAGGAAGATCGGGGCGGCCACGCGGCGCACACCGGGTTCGTTTCTCCTCCATGTCGAGCGCGTAGCGGCGCTGCCGGACCTGGTCCAGGTGGGTGGCCAGCTTGGCCCAGCCGCATCGGGCGCACCCGCGTGCGCAGGTGCGGAAACTTGCCTAGTCGGTCCCTAACTCTTTACAGCATAAGCTATTGTGTGGATGATTGGTTTACAGCGTATGGAGTTAGCGGGAGGCTCATGATGAACGAGGCGAAACTGCACGACGGAAGCACGATCAACCTGGAGGTGCACGGCCAGGGCCCGACAGTGCTGCTGCCGGTCAACCCGGTGCCGATCGAAGGCACCAAGGCCGACGAGATGCGCAAATGGGGCGTCGACCCGGCGCTCGGCCGCAACCTCATCGACGGGCTGTCGGACGCGTTCAGAGTCGTCGCCTTCGACTACGAGGGCCACGTCCTGGCCACCCCCAAGCCGGACACGCTGACCCCGGCCAACATCGCCGCCGACCTGCTCGCCATCGCCGACGCCGTGGACGCCGCCCGGTTCGCCTACTACGGCTACTCGTGGCTCGCGCTCAGCGGGCTGCAGCTGGCGATCAGGACCGACCGGCTGTCGGCGCTCGTCATGGGCGGCTACCCGCCGCTCGACGGGCCGTACGCGGAGATGCTCAGCGTGACCATGGCCACCTACGAGATGTCCGGCCAGGACCCCGCTCCGCAGAAGACGGAGCGCAAGGCCGACGAGTACGACTGGGACTCCGCGGAGGTCACCATGACGGAGGCCCAGACCAGGCAGTTCGTCACCCTCTACGAGGGTCTGCAGGATTTCGACGACCGGGCGGCGCAGGCGAGCCTGAGCTGCCCCCGTCTGTGCTTCGCGGGCTCGGCCGACAAGATCGAGTACGGCGAGCGGTGGGGCGGCGTGGATGTGGACATCGCCGGGCCGATGGTGAACCGGCGGGCCGAGCTCGAATCGTTCGGCTGGGAGGTGCGCGTGCTCGACGGCCTCGACCACATACGGGCGATGCAGGTCGCCAACGTCCTGCCGATCCTGCGGCCCTGGCTCGAGAGCCGGATCAGGTGAGCTCGGCGATGGGGACGCGGCGGAAGGCGATGGTGGAGTAGGCGCTGGTGTCACCCGTCTCGTACAGCAGCCCGACCGTGTCCGCGTCCACCCTGACCAGGTCCGAGTAGGCCGCGGGCAGACCCGAGACCGTGTGCACGGGCCGCCACGTGACGCCGCCGTCCGCGCTGGCCCGTACGGTCATCACCGCCCTGGCGTCGGGCGCCCCGGGGGCGGAGAACAGCAGGACGTCCGGCGCGTCGCACTGCAGCACGCTGCCCTCCACGACCGGGCAGACCAGATCGGCCTGCGGGCGGAACGGCGTTTCGAGCGTCTGCCCCCCGTCGGCCGAGTAGGCGTCGGCCCGGTTGCCGGGAGCGGTGGAGTCGGTGCGGGAGTTGACGTAGAGGCGGCCGTCCGGCAGCTCGGTGGCCGTGGACTCGTTGATGTTGAGGTAACCGTCGGGGTTGCCGTCGACGTACCCGATGCGCCACGAGGTGCCGCCGTCGTCGCTCAGCAGGCAGTGGCCGCCGTTGTACTTGCCCTCCGTGCCGTTGTCGTGGCCGGTCGGGGGCACCGAGTGGTTGGCGGGGACGACGAGGCGGCCCGCGTGCGGCCCCTGCCGCAGCTCGACCGCGTGGCCGGGGCCGGTGGCGTACCAGCGCCACTCGGGCCGCTTCGTGCCGGCGGTGATCTCGCGGGGCGCCGACCAGGTGACGCCGTCGTCATCGCTCGACTGCACGTACACGCGGCGGCCGTCGGCGGCGGCGACCTGGCCGCGCCTGATCTTGTCCTCGGTGGCGGCGGGGCCGTTGCGCACGTACACCAGGACGATCCGGCCGTCGCGGGTCACCACGGGGGCCGGGTTGCCCGCGGTGCCCTTGTGCGGTTCGGAGGCGACCACGCGCGGCCCGTCCCACGTGGCACCGCCGTCGGTCGACCTCCCTAGCACGATGTCGATGTGGCCCGAGTCGCCGGCCGAGCCGTGCCGCCCCTCGGCGAAGGCCAGGATCGTGCCGGCCTTGGTCACCACCGCCGCCGGGATGCGGAAGGTGTGGTAACCGTCGGTGCCCGCCCGGTAGGGCACCGATGTGGGGTAGCCGTGCGCCATCGGGTTCCTCCTCGTCCGTCTGCGGATGCGACCCTATGGCGCGTACGTACGGTCGCCGGGCCCGCTCACTTGCCCGCCCGCAGGCGATCATCCACTGCTGCACCGGCGTTAACTCCCGCTTCACCTGACCCGCGCCGAGTGTCCGCTGCCAGCCAATTGCCAGGAACGCTGGGTAACCTCCAAGCGCATGACCTGGCAGCACAAGATCAACAAGGCGCTCGGCAAATATGCCGGCGTCCAGTTCTCGCGGGTCAGCAAGGCGGCTCCGGAGAGCCCCGCAAAGCCGCCGGCCGACCCCGCCGACAGGCTGTTGAGCGAGCCGGTGTTCATCCTGTCGCCCGTCAGATCGGGCTCCACCCTGCTGCGCGCGATGCTCGACGCCCACTCCCTGGTCCACGCCCCGCACGAGCTGCATGTGCGCAGGCTCGCGGTCGAGTTCGGGACATCACTGGCGGAACGGTCGATGGCGGCGCTCGGCCACAACCGGGCCGATCTGGAGCACCTGCTCTGGGACCGGGTGCTCCACCGCGAGCTGGTCCGCAGCGGCAAGCGGCACATCGTGGACAAGACCCCGGCCAACGCCTTCGCCCACCAGCGCATCGCCACCTGCTGGCCCGACGCGCGCTTCGTCTTCCTGCTGCGCCACCCGGCCTCCATCGCCGCCTCCTGGCACGAGGCCGCCCCGGACAAGCGCGACCGCGAAGCGGCCGCCGCCGACGCGCTGCGCTACATGAAGGCGGTCCAGCGGGCCAGGAAGGCGCACACCGGCCTGACCGTGCGCTACGAGGACCTGACCGCGGACCCCGAGCGCCAGACGAGAGCCGTCTGCGAGTTCCTGGGCGTCCCCTGGGAGCGGGAGATGCTCGCGTACGGCCGGCCCGACGTGCTCACGAAGGGCCTCGGCGACTGGCGAGACAAGATCCGCTCCGGCAGCGTGCAGCCGGGCCGCGAACTTCCCACACCTGAGGAGGTGCCCGAGACGCTCCGGGACATGTGCCGGAGCTGGGGATACTCATGAAGATCCGATATCTGCTGCTGCATGCCTACGGGCAGGGCGGGACGATCCGCACCGTCATCAACCAGGCCAACGCGATGGTCGCGCTCGGTCACGAGGTGGAGATCGCCAGTGCCGTACGACGGCGCGACAAGCCACAGTTCGCCATCGATCCCCGCGTGACGCTGGTTCCGCTGGCCGACCAGCGCAGCGGCGTGCCGGTCGATTCGCTGGGCCGCAAGCTGTGGCGGAGGATGCGCGGCAAGATCGTGCCCTTCGGGGAGTTCGCCGCCGACTACTTCACCGAGCGGGTGGAGAAGGCGGTCATCGACTACGTCTCGCGCCTCGAAGGCGGCATCCTGGTCACGACCCGGCCCGCGCTCAACCTGATCGCCGCCCGCCGTACTCCCAAGAGTGTCGTCTGCGTCGCCCAGGACCACATGAACGTGGGCGCCTACCCCGAGACGATCACGCGGGAGATCGCCCGCCACTACGGCCGCTTCGACGCGGTCGTCGTGCTGACCACGAAGAACCAGGTCGAATACCGCATCCTGCTGCCCGGCACGCCCATCGTGCGCATCCCCAACGCGCTGCACGGGTCGGGGCCGGTCTCCAAGCAGGTGAACCCGGTCGTGGTGGCGGCCGGACGGCTGGTCAAGCAGAAGGGCTTCGACCTGCTCATCCCGGCGTTCCAGCAGGCGGCGCGGCGGCATCCCGACTGGCGGCTGCGCGTGTACGGCGGCGGCCCCCGGAAGGCCGAGCTCACCGCGCTCATCGCCAAGCTCGGTCTGGAGGACCGGGTGCAGTTGATGGGCCGTACGGACCGCCTGGAGGAGAAGCTGGCCGGGGCGTCGATCTATGCGCTCTCCTCCCGCTTCGAGGGGCTGCCGATGGTGATGATCGAGGCGATGGGGCAGGGGTTGCCGATCGCCGCGTTCGACTGCCCCACCGGCCCAGCGGACGTGCTCACCCCGGGCAAGGAGGGGCTGCTGGTGCCGCCCGGGGACGTCGCCGGGCTGGCGGACGCGCTCGACCAGCTGATGTCCGACAAGGCGCTGCGGACCCGGATGGGGGCGGCGGCCAAGCGGACGGCCGCGAACTACCACCCCGACTCGGTGATGCCGCTGTGGGAGGACCTGTTCGCGGAACTGCTCAGCCGCGAGCCCATCATCGACAGCTATTGGACCCGCTAGCGGGTACAGCTGTTCGACCCGCTAGCGGCCCTGGCGGTCGCGCCACTCGGAGACGACGCGCTCGACGTCGTAGGGCATCAGGTTGAGCGGCGGGCCCTGCAGCCCGGTCCTGATCGCCTCGCGGATCCGCGCATTGATCTCCTCGATGATCCGCCGCGCCTCGGTCTCCGACCTGGCTCCCACGGCCTCGGCGCGCGCCTCCTGCGCGTCCTTGCGCAGGGCGAGCGTCGGCGGCAGCGGCATCGACAGCCCCTCGCTGCGGACCTTCTGCTTGATCCACCACATCTCGTCGTAAGGCTTGTCGAGGTCGGGGATGGGTTTGCCGGAGCCAGGCAGATTGTCGAACTCGCCGCGCTCGGTCGCCTCACGGATCTGCCGGTCGATCCATGACTCGAAGCTCATCCCACCCGGTTTGCGCTCTGTCATCCGCGGCCCCTTTCCTCAACCAAGATTATGCCGGGGCGCGATCGGCGCTCTCCAGCCGAGCATGGCTTCGGTCATCCGTACGGCCGCGACCGTAGTGGGCACGTCGTGCACGCGGAGGATCCGGGCGCCCTTCAGGACGGCGGTCACGTTCGCGGCGATCGTGCCCTCCGCCCGCTCGCGCTGCGGGCGATCGAGGGTCTCGCCGATGAAGTCCTTGTTCGACAGGGCGACCAGGGTCGGGTAGCCGATCGAGGTGATCTCGTCGAGCCTGCGCATGAGCTCCAGCGAGTGGAAGGTGTTCTTGTTCAGGTCGTGGCCGGGGTCGATGATGATCCGCTCGGCGGGGATGCCGGAGTCGAGCGCGAATCGGACCCGCTCGCGCAGGAAGTCCGCGACCTCCGTCACGACGTCGCCGTACACCGGCCGGACGACCGCCTTCCCGGGGCCGCCGAGGCTGTGCGTCACGATCACGGTCGCGCCGCTCTCCGCCGCGACCGCTGCCATGCCGGGCTCGCGCAGGCCGTTGGTGTCGTTGATGACGTCGGCGCCGGCCGCCAGGGCCGCCTTCGCCACGTCGGCGCGGTGGGTGTCGACCGAGATGACGGCGTCCGTCACGTCCCGGATCCCGCCGATGACGGGGACCACCCGGTCGATCTCCTCGCCGACGCTGATGCCGTCCTGGTCGGCGCTGAACGCGAACCCGCCGACGTCCACCCAGTCGGCGCCGGCCGCGACGGCGGCCCGCGCCGCCTCCACGGCCCGGTCGAGCTCGAACGTCCGGCCCTTGTCGTGGAAGGAGTTGGGCGTCCTGTTGACGATCGCCATGATCGCCACCTGGCGCGCGAAGTCGAACTCGCGGCGTCCGATGCGCCGGACAGGGAAGAGGATGTCGCTCACGTTGTCCCCCGGTGCCGACGGTGCTGCCATCTTGGCCGGGCCACGAGCGCCGCGTCTATCACCATCTCCTCAGTATCAAGCCTCGGCTGTCACACGCCGACCAGGGTCCGGCTCACGGGGTGGCGGGCGCTTTCAGAATCTTCGAAATGCTCGACAAAGACCCCCTGATCACACCAAACTCTCCTGGCAGGGGGCGCGCGACGAGGGGCGTCACCGCCGCTCCCATCAAGTTGGCCGAGGCCCACTCTCCCAAACGGCGGTGGCCCCCGTTGACAGCGCGGTGGCCCCCGTTGACAGCGCGGTGGCTCCCGTTGACAGCGCGGTGGCTCCCGTTGACAGCGCGGTGGCCCCCATGGCCTTGCTCACCAGCGCGTCCACCAGCCAGGCGAAGCTGTCGTCCAGCGAGACGCGCAGTGCGAACACCCCGGCCGACTCCAGCGCGCAGAACCCCTGAACCGCGCTGCGGATGCCGCGGGCGGCGTGCGTCAGGGCGGCTCCGGTCAGCGAGCCGACGGCCAGGACGTCGACGGTGACGGCCGCCGCCTCGTCCGCGGCACTGCGTACTTCTTCGTCGTCGAAGCCGTCCACCGCGAAGTGCGTGGCCGCGTACAGGGCCGGATGCTCGCGCGCGTATGCTCGCTGGGCGTGGGCCAGCGCCCTTAGGGCGTCGGCTCCCGACCGGCCGGTGGCGGCGCGGCGGCAGTGTTCGGCGAGGTCGCGATGTCCCTTGACGGACAGGGCGATCCGAAGGTCACGCAGCCCGCCGGGCAGGTGGACGTACAGGCTGGGCGCGGCCACACCCAGATGGCGGGCCAGCGCGCTGATGGACAGGGCGTCGATGCCGTGTTCATCGGCATAGGCGATCGCCCCATCTATCGTCGTCTGCCGCGTTAGTCTCTTACGCATCGTCCGCCCCGGAACCCTAACGGCTATAGGATTAATCCTAATACCAATAGGGGGGACTGACGTGATCACCAGGAGTATCGCGCGTCTTGCCGGAGCGGGAGCGGCTGCGGGTGTGCTGGTGGCCGCTATCGCCCTGCCTGCCGTGGGCGGCGCGGGGGCGCTGTTCAAGACCGCTTCGGCCGAGCTGAATCTCAAGGCGACAGACCTCCGCGAGGAGCCGCCGGCCGAGATGACCGCGATCCTCGACGCCAAGGGCAACCAGATCGCGCAGTTCTACGAGCAGTACCGCAAGGTCATCCCGTTGGCCGACATGGGCGACCTCATGAAGAAGTCGATCATCTCGATCGAGGACTACCGGTTCTACGAGCACGGCCCGATCGACATCGAGGGCACGGTCCGCGCTCTGGCGAAGAACCTGGGCACGGGCCGGGTGGCGCAGGGCGGCTCCAGCATCACCCAGCAGTACGTCAAGCAGGTGCTGCTCAACAACGCCACCACCGAAGAGGACAAGAACAAGGCGCTGGAGGCCACCTACGCGCGCAAGCTCAACGAGCTGCGCTATGCGATGGCCGTCGAGGAGAAGTACACCAAGGACCAGATCCTCGAGAAATATCTGAACATCGCCTACTTCGGCGCCAGTGCCTACGGGGTGGAGGCCGCGGCCCTGCGGTTCTTCGGTGTGCACGCCTCCGAGCTCAGCCTGGCGCAGGCGGCCACTCTGGCGGGCGCCGTGCAGGACCCCAACGCGACCGACCCCAACCTCGGTAAGAAGTTCCGGGATCGCCTGGTGGTCCGCCGCAACACCGTACTCAACCGGATGGCCGAACTCGGCAAGATCACTCCGGAGGAGGCCGCGGCGGCCAAGGCCAAGAAGCTCGGCTACAAGGGCACCCCGCTGCCCGGCGGCTGCGAGTCCAGCAAATACCCGTACTTCTGCGTGTACGTACGCAACGAGATCACCAAGAACCCGCTCTTCGGCAAGACGCAGAAGATCCGCACCGCGCTGCTCAGCCGGGGCGGCCTGAAGGTCAAGACCACGCTCGACCCCAAGATGCAGGCGGCGGCCGACAAGGCCATCAAGAAGCACGTCTTCGCCACCGACAACCCGATCGCCAGCGAGGCCCTGATCCAGCCGGGCACCGGGGCGATCAAGGCGATGGCGGTCAGCAGGCCATACGGCACGTCCAAGCGGAAGAACGAACTGTCGCTCAACGTGGCGGCCGACGTGGCCCACGGCGGCGGCACCGGCTTCCAGCCCGGCTCGACCTTCAAGACGTTCACGCTGATCACCGCCCTCAAGGAGGGCATGAAGATCAACGACGGCTTCACCGTCGGCAGCGGCTACCGGGCCCCCTACTACTCCTCCTTCAAGAACTGCAAGGGCGAGAACATCGGTGACCCGACGCACACCGTCAGCAACGACGAGGGCGGCGGCGGCTTCAAGTCGCTGCAGACCGGCACCTGGGGCTCGGTCAACACCTTCTTCCTGACGCTGGAGCAGCGCGTCGGCCTTTGTGACACCATCAAGACCGCCCAGTCGCTCGGCATCAAGCGGGCCGACGGCAACAAGCTGCAGGAATACGAGACCTTCACGCTCGGCATCAACGAGATGGACCCGATCACGGTCGCCAACGCCTACGCCGCCATCGGGGCGCGCGGCAAGTACTGCGCGCCGATGGCCATCACCCAGATCACCGACCGCGACGGCAAGGTCACCAAGTACGACCCCAAGTGCCGCCAGGCGCTCGACCCCGAGATCGCGGACGCCACGGCGAACGTCCTGAGCGGGGTGTTCACCAAGGGCACGATGCGGGGCGTCGGCGGCATCGGCCGGGACGCCGCGGGCAAGACCGGCACCACCGACAACCAGGCCACCGCCTGGTTCGCCGGGTTCACGCCCGACCTGGCCGGCGCGGTGAGCATCGGCGACATCCGGGGCGCCCAGGAACACAAGCTCAACAACATCACCATCGGCGGCCGCTACTTCGGCTCGGTGTTCGGCGCGAGCGTGCCGGGGCCGATCTGGAAGGACACCATGCTGGCGGCGCTGAAGGACATCGAGCCCACCTCGTTCCAGCCGATCAACTCCGCCCGCTTCGGCGGCTGCGGTCAGGGCTGTGCTCCCGTACGGACGACGCCGGACGACAACACCGACACCAACACCGACACCGAAGACCCCATCATCGACAACACGCTCCCCAACTAGCCGATACATCCTTCCGAGGCCCGCGCGCACGCCGTGCTCGCGGGTCTCGTGCTGACAACACTGTCAAATCGCCCTGTTAACAGCGGCGAAACATTGGTAACGTGGGAGCGCTCCCAGGATCTTTTTCCGCGAGGTGCTCCCATGTCTGAGCAGCCCACATTGGCACAGGTAGCGGCCGAAGCGGGGGTATCACCCGCGACCGCGTCCAGGGTCCTCACCGGCTCCGTACGGGTCAGCACCTCGACCCGACGGCAGGTCTACGACGCGGTGTCCCGCATGGGATACGTACGTCATCGCGCGCCCAGAGGATCGGGGACCAGAGGACCGGCCGCCGGGGTCACGGCGGTGGTCTGCGATCACCTGCCCCGATTATTCTCCGAGCCCTACTACGCCAGGTTGCTGTCGGCCGCCGGTGCCGTACTGGCCGAGCACGGCACGCAGCTCATGGTGACGACCGTGACCCCGACCGCGTCGGTGCTTCCCGAGTTGGGCGGAGCGGTGCTCCTCATCGGCGCCCGCGAACGCCATCCCCTGGCCATCAAGCTCTGCACGTCGGGCGTGCCGGTGCGGAACGTCGGCCGCCCCCCGCACGACCTCAAACTGCCGTACGTGGACGTGGACAACCACGACGGCGGCCGGCAGGCCGCCGAGCACCTGCTGCTGTCGGGCCGCCGGACGATCGCCGCCATCGGCGGCCCGCCGTCCCTGCCAGGGGCGCGAGACCGGCTCGACGGGCTGGTGCGTACGCTGCGCAGCGCCGGAGCGACGGAGGTGCCCGTGGCCTACGGCGACTTCACGGCCGCCTCCGGCACGCACGCCATGCAGTGGCTGCTGCGACACGCCCCCGGGCTCGACGCGGTCTTCGCCGCCTCCGACCTGATGGCCGCCGGCGCGGTCCAGGCCCTGCGCCGCGCCGGTCGCCGGGTCCCCGCGGACGTCGCGGTGATCGGCTTCGACGACGCGCCCGTCGCCCGGCGTACCGTCCCCGCCCTGACCACGATCCGGCAGCCGGTCGAGGAGCTCGCGATGGTCGCCACCCGATTACTCCTGGCCGGGACGACCGGCATCGACCCCGTCCTCCCCACGGAACTGGTCATCCGTGAGTCGGCTTGACCCGGGTGACGTCCTGGCCCGCAGATACCTGCTGCTGGATCCCCTAGCCCGCGGCGGCATGTCGGTGATCTGGCGGGCCTTCGACCAGTCGCTGCACCGGTTGGTCGCGGTCAAGGTGCTGACCGCCTCGCTCCATGCCGGGCTCGGCGAGCGGGTCCGCGTACGCAGCGAGGCCCGCGCCGCCGCCCGGTTCCTCCACCCGGACGTGATCGACATCTACGACTACGGCGAGACCGTGACGGAAGACGGCGAGGTGGCGGCCTACGTGGTGATGCCGCTGCTCGACGGCTCCACCCTCGGCGAGCGCATCGCCGAGGGGCCGCTGCCCTGGACCGAGGCCACGGCGATCGCCCTGCGGCTGGCGCGGGCGCTGCGCGACGGGCATGCCCGCGGCGTGGTCCATCGGGACGTCACCGCCGACAACGTGCTGCTCACCGCGTCCGGCCCGAAGCTGCTCGACTTCGGGATCGCGGCCGCCTCCGGCGACCCCGACGACGACCGGGGCACCCCGCCCTACGTCGCCCCCGAACGGCTGGCCGGCGCCCCCACCCATCCGGCGGTCGACGTGTACGCGCTCGGGGTGCTGCTGTTCGCCATGCTCACCGGCCGTACGCCCTATCCGGAGACCACCTGGGAGCAGATCGAGGCCGCCCACCGCACCTCGCCGCCGCCTCGAGTGACCGGCGTGCCGCACGGCATCGCCTCACTGTGCCGGAACTGCCTCGCGCACGACCCCGCGCGGCGACCGACCGCGGCGGAGATCGCGGACTCGCTGGCCACCGCGCTCGCGGGCGCCGCGCTCGGCCGGCGGGTACGGCGTGGCCTCGCCGTCGCCGGGACGAGCGTGATGGTGCTGTCCTCGGTGCTGTGGCTCAACCGCCCGATCGACGGCCTCCCCACCTCGCCATCGCCCCCCGCCGGCACCACGACCGCGCTCCGAACGGCCGCGCCTGGCACCATGGCCACACCGCGCGCGTCCGACATCACATCCGTCACGCGAGCGCCCGCTGATACCGCCGGCACCACGGCCGCCCCGCGCGCCTCCGGCGATGGCGCCGTCACGGCCGGGCCGTCCGCGAGCCCCGCCGCCAGCGCGTTACCCTTGGCCACGGCGGAACCGGCGCTCACCTCGGGACCGGCTATCACCGGGGGGCCATCCACCCATATCGTCCAGCGGTCGGCCGGCCAGGCGCGTACGGCCCGGCAGGCGGTGGACGGGTTCCACGGAACGCTGGCCGGCGCCGGGGCGTGCGGGGCCACCGATCACGACGTCACGCTGGACCTCCAGCAGGTCCTGCGGGGCGTGCTCGACACCCCCGGCCCCATCGAGCCCGGCATGGCGGCGCTGAAGCGCAAGCTGGCCGACCGCGAGCGCGAAGGCCGCCTCACACCGGCCTGCCGGACGCGGCTCCAGGCCCGTCTCGACGAGATCGCCACCGCGCTGGGCCCCCAGTGAGGGGTACGGCCGGACCGCACCCCTCATGCGCGATGAGCCTCGGCCGCACCCCTCGTGCGCGGTCGGCAGCCGCACCCCTCATGCGCGGCCGCACCCCTCATGCGCGGTCAGCCGCAGGCGTACCCCGACGGCGTCTGGGTGTTCCCGTCGGGCCGGCTCGCCTGGAAGCCGAAAGTGGTGCTCCCGCCGGGCGCCAGGGTGCCGTTGTGTGACAGGTTCCTGGCCGTCACGGTCTGCCCGCTGACCGTGAGGCTCGCGTTCCAGGAGCCCGTGACGGTGTGACCGGCGGGCAGTGTGAAGGTGACCGTCCAGCCGTTCTTGGCGGCGGTGCCGGTGTTGGTCACGGTCACGGGCTGCACGACGTAGCCGTTGCTCCAGGCGTTCTGTACGGTCGCGACGGCCGAGCAGCCGCCGCCCCCGCCGCCGGTCGAGGTGGTCACGCTGACCGTGTTCGACACCGGTGACTGGTTGTTCGCGCCGTCCCGCGCCCGTACCTGGTAGCGGTAGGTCGTGGCGGGGCTCAGGCCGCTGTCGGCGTAGGAGGTGGTGGTGCTCGTGCCGACCTGGGCGAAGGCGCCGGTGCCTGTCGCCCGCAGGATGTCGTACCCGGCCAGCCCGCTGCCGCCGGAGTCGGTGGCGGCGGTCCACGACAGGCTCGTACCGCTCGACGTGGTGCCCGACGCCGTCAGACCGGACGGCGTGGTGGGCGGCGTCGTGTCGGTGCCGCCTCCCGAGGTGGTGTACGAGAACGCGTTGACGGCCAGTCCCGTCCCGCCGACCCAGGGCTCGAACCCGGCCTGCACGCTGGTGAGGTACCACGATCGCTGGGCGTACCCGCGGCTGATCGCGTCGGTGAGGAAGGTGTCGATGGCGAAGTCCAGCGAGGACGTGGCCGAGGTGCGGACGTAGGAGATCACGTTCCAGCCGGTGTTGCCGAACCAGACCTGCCAGGTGCCGCCCGCCAGGCTCACCGTGCCGACGGGCGAGCCGACCGGCTGGATGGAGCCCTGCTTGTTGAGCCAGACCATGATCTCGGCCCCGGTGTTCTGCCCGTCGGTGCGTGGGGTCGGGTCGAACCAGATGTCATAGGCCGCGTCCCAGGTGCCCGCGCTCGGGTAGCTCATGCTGACGCTGGTGCGCAGGTTCCTGAAGCCACTCGCGCCGGCCTGCATGGGCAGACCGCTCCCGGCCGTGCAGAGGGCGTAGTGGCAGCCCGCGAAGATCGACGGGTAGGAGGCGGGTGCGCCGTTGGTCGGCTTGTTGTGCGCCGCCTGGGTGATCGTGAAGCCGGCGGCGGCCTGGTTGACGTCGATGCACTGCGCCGTGTCGGCTCCCCAGATGTTGTTCTGGACGATGTATTTGTTGCCCTGGATGCTGGTGGAGTCCACCTTCCCGCAGATCACCGGGGCGGCTTGGGCCGGAACGGCGAACAGTCCCGCGGCGAGGATCGAGCCGATCGCCGCAATGATCAGGTTGATGTGCACGCGCCTCATGGCATGTTGCTCCCGCTTCTCTGACAAGGAGTTGTGGGAGCGCTCCCACAACGCAGCATCTCGGCCGACACTGTCCCCGGCAAGCACTCGCCCGTGCCATCGCCCGCAGCGAGGCGAGCGACCAGGCAAACCCTGACCGGGACGGGGTGAAAGTTTCACGCCGCGTTGTCGGCCGGGTCGGCGCGTGGTTCAATCCGTCTAGCTGCCGGGCGGGCAGGTCGTGGGCGGGATCTCTGTCGCACGAACAAGGGAATCCCCATGAGATTCATCCGGTCGGTGGCCTTCGCCGCCGCTCTGGTGGCGACAATGCTCGCCTCCGCCCTGGTGGCTCCCCAGGCGCAGGCGCATGGCGTCACGATGTTCCCCGGTGCCCGTACCTACCTGTGCTGGAAGGACGGTCTGCGGGACAACGGGCAGATCATCCCCTACAACCCCGCTTGCGCGGCGGCCGTCGCGCAGAGCGGCGCCACGCCGCTGTACAACTGGTTCGCCGTCCTGCGCTCCGACGCCGGCGGCCGCACCAGCGGCTACATCCCCGACGGGCAGCTCTGCAGCGGCGGCACCGGCGGCCCGTACGACTTCACCGCCTACAACGCCGTCCGCTCCGACTGGCCGCAGACCCACCTGACCTCGGGCGCGAACATCCAGATGTGGCACAGCAACTGGGCCCAGCACCCCGGCACGTTCGTCTACTACGTCACCAAGAACGGCTGGAACCCGAACGCCCCGCTCAAGTGGTCCGACCTCGAGTCGTTCGGCAGCGTCACCAACCCGCCGGCCACCGGTGGGCCCGGCGCGCTCAACTACTACTACTGGAACGTCCAGCTCCCGTCCGGCAAGAGCGGTCGGCACATGATCTACGTCGACTGGATCCGCTCCGACAGCGCCGAGAACTTCTTCAGCTGCTCCGACGTCGTCTTCGACGGCGGCAACGGCGAGGTCACCGGCGTCGGACCCGGCGGCGGCAGCACGCCCGACCCCACCATCACCCCCACTCCCCCGACGCCCGGCGCCTGCTCCGCCACCTGGCACGCCACTGAGAACCCCGGCTGGCCGGGACACTTCCAGGCCGATGTGACGGTCAAGAACAACGGCACCGCCGCGCTCAACGGCTGGACGGTCAAGTGGACCTTCAGCAGCGGGCAGGGCATCGACGGATCGCCATGGAACGGCGTGCTGAGCGCACAGCCGCCCAACGCCAGCGTCACGAACGCCTCCTACAACGGGCAGCTCGCGGCGAACGCGTCCACCTCGTTCGGGTTCAACGCCACGGGCACCGTCCCCAGCCCCGCACCCACGCTGACCTGCACCAGCCCGTAGGTCATGCGCATTCTTGAAGAGGTGAGGACCAGAAGGGCCGCGGCGATCGCCGTCGTGGCCCTGATCCCCGTCGCCGGTGCCGCGCTGTTCGCAGGCCTGCACCAGGCGGGGCGATCGGACCTGCGCGATCAGCTCGCCACCCAGGTCACGGACATCCTTGAGAGATCCACACCGGCCGAGCACCACGACCACGGGCACGAGTTCGGCGAGCAGGCCGGCCGGGTCGTGTGCGCGGTCGACCCGTTCGGCTTCGACCCGCCGACCGCGACCACGATGGCCCAGGTGAAGTGGGTCTATGCCCGCCACATGTGCGCCATCACCGGTCCGGGCGCCGGATGGGCCGTCTCGGTGCGCGCCTCGGGCCCGATCGCCGTCCGGCTCGGCGATCCTCCTCTGGTACGGGTGCCCACGCCGGGCGCCGGTTATCCCGAGCGGGTCCGGCAGCTGATACCCCAGCGGTATCAGGAGGAGGCGTTCGGCGAGTTCGCCGACCAGGACGCGATCGAGGCGGCTCGCCAGAGGTTCGCCCTGGTGACGGCCCGATGAGTGGCGCCCGATGAGGGCATGCGGACGCGGCCGGCCGGAGGGGGAGGTCTCGCGGCCCGCCGCCGGCCACCCCACCCCGGGGGGTGGTTTCCAGGAAGAG
>NZ_JBFAIF010000037.1:0-47212 GCF_040654555.1 Nonomuraea sp. NPDC050680
CGCGAACAGCGCGAAGAAGAAGCGGGGACCTAAACCGGCCATCAGTGGTGACCTCGAACTGGCCACCTGTGGGGACTTTTACATGGCCACGGACATGCCGAGGCAATATGCCGACTGACCGCACGGTGGACCGCTTGGGAACACCTGCGCGCTGAGGTTGCCCTGGGCATATCCCACTGATCAGTCTGTGGACCGAGAAACGTCCTTTCCCGCTTGAGAGTCAGGTTCCCGTCGCCGTACTCCTCGGCGTACGTCGCTGCATCGTTCCCGGGCTCGACCTCAAACCCAGCCGTTACCAAGCCGAACTCAGGGACGCCGTCTCGGCCTCCATCCACATCGTCCGAACCACCCCGACGAGTACATCCGGCACCGAGTCGAGCACCAAGTTAGAAACACCTCGCCTGGTTCGGCGAGCAAGCGGCTCATCATGGATCCAGGTCCCTATTCCGCAAGTTGCAACAGCGGATCGGCGGATCCAGCGCTCATCCATCAGTCGGTAGGGCGGCGTCCTCATCGCGGCTCATCAGCCCGAGTATCTTCGGGCCGCGCAGGTCAGCGCTGAGATCCGCCATTCGAGGGACGGTGTGGAAATGGACGTGGTTGAAGCCTTCCAACTCGGCGAACTGCATCACGTAGGTCTTCTCGCAGTCGGTCACATCCCGCAGAGGAAGGCTGAACGAATCAGAAGAGCTGCGCAGTCGAGATCGACGTGAAGGCGCGAGCGTCGGGCGAAGCCCGACACCGGGAAACACAGCCCGAGCGGAGCGAGGACGATCGGGGCGGGCTCCGGGCGCCCAGCACCGGAAGTCAGTCACGGGTGGGTGGTGGGCCGTACTTGGCCCGGCGCGAACCACCCACCCCAGTTCAGGGACATGAAGTCTCGGTTCTCCCACCCGATGTCAAGATCAACCGGGGAAACTACTACAGCGAGCGGCCCGGCGGACCGCGCCCCAAGGGATAGAAGTTGGCGGCCCCGCCGGGTGCGCACCCCTGGCCGGACCCGCCGTCGACCTGTCAGTAGTGGGACTCCTCCTCGGCATCCAGTACGTCTCTACGCCACCCCAGTACTACCGGACTCCATCCCGCCCGAGGCCTCCTGATCTTCTCCGGTCTCGCCACTCTCGGACTCACATCGCCAAACCCCTCGCGAGCGGCGAGTACGACAAAGCGGACGTCGATGCCGTCGCTCCGCTGCTACTGATCAGCTGGTCCGAAGTCGGACCCGGCCTCCTCCGCCAGATCTACCCGCCCGAACCGACACAACTCCAAAGTCCGACTCACCCGCACTCCTGGCGCCGCTCACCACCGAGATCCTCGACCGCGCCGACCTCACACCCACCGTGCCGAGCAGTGGAATCGTGGTGCTGCTCGGTGTCGAGAGTGACTCGGAGGCCTGCCACCGCTCGTTGATCGCCCATCGATTGTCCGTACAGCACCACGTCACGATCGAGCGATCTCGACATCACCGAAGAGGAGCTTGCCTACGGCGATGAGCAGGGATAACCCCTCCTTCGCTCTGGAGACTCAGGAAGATGTCGCCGTCGAGCCTCGGACGGCTCACGCGGCATTGTGTGTGTAGCTCAGCCGTACCCGTCCGCCTCGGCGCGCAGAGCGTAGATCTGAGACGACAAAGTGCAGCCCGGCAGGTAGCGGACCACCGCTACTTGACGGCGCCTCCGGTGATGCCGGAGATGATCCGCCGTTGGGCGATGACGAAGACGACGATCAGCGGCAGGCTCATGAGGACGACGTAGGCGAAGACCAGGTTCCAGTTGTTCTGGTACAAGTTGCTGCTTGCCACCGAGTACAGGTTCAGCGGGAGCGTCGAGTACTCCCCTCCGCCGAGCACGAAGAAGGCGTAGAAGACGTCGTTCCAGATGTAGAGGCAGATAAGGATCGTGGCGGTCGCGATGACCGGGCGCAGCAGAGGCAGCACGACCTTGACGAAGATGCCGAGCGGCCGTGCGCCGTCCATCCGGGCCGCCTCCTCCACCTCGACCGGGATGGTCCGCACGAAACCCGTGACGAAGAAGATCACCAGAGACATGTACATCCCCATGTAGACCAGCATCATCCCGATCGGCGTACTGGCCAGGTGGAGTTGCCGCAGCAGCAGGACGATCGTGACGACGGCGGGCGGCAGGATGATCCCGCTGATCGCAGCCGCGTAGAGCACGGCCATGGCGCGGCCCGCCCGCCTGGCGAGCACCCAGGACGCCAGCGAGCCGAAGATCAGCACCCCGGCCACGGACGGCACCATCACCAGCAGGCTGCCGAACAGCCCCCACAGCACGCGCCCCTCCGTGAACGCCTGGGAATAGTTCTCCCACAGGTGCCACACCCGCGGGAGCGACAGGTCGGGCAGGTTCGCCTCACCCTGCGTCTTGGCCGAGGTGGCCAGGGCCAGCCACAGCGGGATCCCGATGACCACGGCGGACAGGACGAGGACGGCGGCCGGGTGGACGAAGCGAGAGATCCTCACAGGACGCGCTCCCTCTTGCGCAGGTATCCGATGACGGGAAAGGCCAGCAGGGTGACGAGGAGGAGGAGCGCGAGGCTCATCGTCGTCGCCTGGGCGAACAGGCCGTTGCCGTAGACGCGGAAGATGTAGATGTCGAGCACCTCGGTCTGCTGGGCGGGCCCGCCCCCGGTGGTGGCCAGGATCGTGTCGAACCCGTTGAAGGAGCCCAGCAACGCGGTCGCGACGTTGAAGGTCACAGCGGGCGCGATCAGCGGGAACCTAATCGAGCGGAAGGTCCTCCACCTGCCGGCCCCGTCGATCCTGGCAGCCTCCAGCACGTCGGCGGGGACCGTCTTGAGACCGGCGAGGAAGATCACCATCGCCAGCCCCATCCACTTCCAGGAGTTCACGAAGGCCACCGTCACCACCGTCCAGGTGGTACTGCCGAGCCACGGGATCGTCACGTCCTGGCCGGCGAGCGCGCCGAGGAGACCGTTGACCGGGCCGTCGGGCTTGAGGAGCGCCTGGAAGGTGTACCCCACCGCCAGGGCCGACATCAGCACTGGGATGAAGAAGACAACCCTGGCGAACCGGTTGATCCGGGTGTCGCGCTCCAGCAGCAGGGCAAGCCCGAGCCCGAACCCCGTCTGCATGATCGCGACGAGGACGGCGTAGACGACAGTGATCCGCAGTGAAGACAGCAGGGCGCCGTTGGACAGCACGGCCTCGACATTGGCCAGTCCCACCGGGTTGATGTCGTTGTGAAAGGCCGACCAGTCGGTGAACGCGTAGACGAAGTTGAAGAGCGTCGGCAGGAAGAAGAACACGGCCAGCACGGCGAACGCCGGAGCCAGGAACCAGTTGGGATACAGCACCGCTCGCCGCGGCGGGAGAGAGGGGATCATGGCGTCCGTCAGAAACCCTTGATCCCGAGCGCCTGCGCGAGCTGCGCGAACTGGGCCTGCGTCGTGGAGGTCGCCTGTTCGGGGGTCATGGTCCCGTTGACCATGTTCGCCAGGTTCACGTAGAAGTCCGGGTTCACCGCCGCGTTCTGCTGCATCGAACCGGCCGCGTCGTCCAGCGCGGCCGTGGCCTGCTTCACGACCTCTGGCACCCCGTCTGGAGTCGGTACGGCGGGCTCGATCGACACCGCGCCCGCGGACTTCACGTACTCGGGGTAGTAGGTCTCCAGCCAGAACCGCAGGAACTGCCGGGCGCCCGCCTCCCGTTTGGCGTCGCCGGTCCTGAAGGCGACCAGCGCGTTGTCGCCACCGGGCACCGACGTGGCGAGGTTGCCGTCCTTGGAGATCGGGAACCAGCCGATCTCCTTGTCGATGGTCGCCGTGTCCGCCGTCGACTGCATGAGCGACGCGAACGAGGTGAGCTGCAGCACCATCGCCGCCTTGCCCTTGAGCAGGGCGGGGCCTGACTCGGTGTACTTGGAGGTCTTGTCGTCCTTGTTGAACAGGCCCTGCTTCACCATGTCCTGGAACTGCTTGACTGCGCCGAGGATCGTCGGATCGGTGAACTTCTCCTTGTTCTGGCTGACCCGCTCCCACAGGCCGCTCTTCGACGCCTCGGCCGTCATGACCTGCGGCCACCACTGGGTCGGCCACTGATCGCCGGTGGCGCCGAAGAACGGTGCCACCCCCGCCGCCTTGATCTTCTGGGCATCGGCGAGCAGTTCCTGGAAGTTCTTCGGCGTGCCGGTGACGCTCGCCTTCTGGAAGACGGCCTTGTTGTAGAAGATCCCGAGGACCGAGGGGACGTTGACGAAGGCCGCGTAGTGGCGGCCGTCGACCAGGCCCAGCTTCTGGATGGCCGGCGTCTGCTTGGTCAGCCACGGCGCGCCGTCCAGGCTCTGCAGGTCGGTGGCGGGCTTGAGGAGCGCGAGCATGCTGCCGGTCGGCTGCCAGGTGGCCAGGTCCGGCTTGGCTCCGGTGGCGAGCTTGGTCGGCGCGTTGGTCTCGTAGACGTCGGGGATGACAACCTTGTTGACCTTCGCTCCGGTCTTGGCCTCGAACGCCTGGATGACGTTGTCGGCCATCGAGGCGGTCTGCGTCGACATCCACAGGGTGAGCGTCACTCCCTGCAAGGACGCGCCCGGGTCTGGCCACGCGGTCGCCGCGGTCGGCGCGGAGGGCGTCTCGGGGTTGCCCGCGGAGCAGCCGGCCAGCAGGAGCGCGCCGCACATGGCGGCAGCCGTACGGTAAAGGCCTCGAGTTTTCATGATTCTCCTCGATGGGGGTGTGAGCGTTAACACTGGAAGGGTTCAATCCGTCGGCTGAAGCCGGAACAGGCGGGCGGTCGGTCCAGATACGGCGGGGCGGAGCGTGAGGCGCCCGGCGTGGGCCTCCCACCGGTGCTGCCAGGCGGGCAGCGCAGCCGGATACTCGGTCTCCACGCGGAGAGCGCGCCCGCCCAGGCCGGGCAGGTCGAGCTGGATGTCGTGCGGCCCGCCCGCTCGCTGCCACACGGCCAAGAACACCGTCTCGCCGGTGCGCAGGCCGAGCGCGACAACCTCGTCGGTCCAGGCGGGCAGCCCCAGCGGCCAGAACGGCTCGGCCGCGGCGACCTCGGCCCTGATCCGCTTGTGCACCGCCACCCCGTCCGAGACGAGCGCGAGCTCGGCGGGGCTCATCCCGTCGAGGTGACCGGACAGGTAGAGCCGCCCGGCCAGGCCGTTGACCATGGTGAAGGCGAGCTCCTCCGCAGGCATCCCGGGCTGCGGGTAGGCCCAGTTGCCCGCCTGCTCGGGGAGCACTGAGGCGGGCGCGGAGGCCGCGATGGCGGCGTAGAGGCGAGCATCCTGCTGATCCGAGGTCGACTGCAACTGGAGGCGAGACAGCAGGGCGTAGTCTGCCCGCATCGCGCCCGAGGCGCAGTTCTCGAAGACCACTTCCGGGTGCCGGTCGAGCAGGCCGTCGAGCCATTCCAGGTGGGCGCGGTTGAGCGCGAGCAGCCCCTCCCCCGGCTGGAGTGCATCCCTGTCGGTGCCCGCTCCCGGGGTGACGTTGTAGTCGAGCTTGAAGAATCCGATTCCGTAGTCCTGTACCAGCCGGTCGACCACCTCGTCGAGGTGCTTCCTGGCCGCGGGGTGGCGCAGGTCGAGGAAGTACCTGCCGTGCTCGACGACGCGCTCGCCGTTCCTGATCAGGAACGCCTCGACGGGCAGAAGCGCGGCGAGCGGGCTGCGCACGCCAACAACCTCCGGCTCCAGCCACAGGCCGGGGCGCATACCCCTGGCCCTGACGTGGTCGAAGACCCGGGCGAGCCCGCCGTCGGGGAAGCGGCCGGCCGAGGAGCGCCACTCACCGACGCTGTCCCACCAGTTCCCGCCGTCGTCGTACCAGCCCGCGTCGACGCAGAAGTACTCCGCGCCCGCCTCGGCGGCGGTGTCGACGAGCGGCAGCAGGCGCTCGGTGGTCGGGTCGCCCATGAGGGTGTTCATGTAGTCGTTGAAGACAACTGGCAGCGCGTCGCCCGCGGAATGCGCGCGGCGGATCGCCCTGCGCTGCCGGGTGAGGGCGGCCAGCGCTCCCTGGTAGCCCTCGTCGGACACGGCGACGGACACGGGAACGGTGATGAACCGCTCTCCTGGAGCCAGGCGGGTGCTCCACTGGTGGTCGAGGTCGGTAGGACCGCTCAGCACGAGGGCGATGGAGTCCGCGCCGCCGCGGCGGCGGTCCACCTCCCACCGCCATGCGCCGTTGTGCTCGATCTGCCAGCCCCAGGCCCGGCCGGTGCGGGCGTCGGCCAGCACGCCGGTCGGCAGGTACTCGCCCGAGGACCAGGTGCTCTTGCTCACCGTGACGAGCGCACCCCGGCCGTCGTGCCCGTGCAGTTCGCCGTCGATGTCCGCCAGCCCGTCCGGGCCAGCCAGCGGGATGCCCGTCCATCTGCCCTCGGCGCACCAGTCCGTGCGCGCCCGCCACAGGACCAGCTCGCCGTCGTCCGGTGACTCGGCCAGCGCGCCGGAGCCGAAGGACGAGACCATCTGCAGCACCCGGGAAACCGATCCGGTGTTGGTGACCTCGGTCCAGGTCTGGACGGCCGGGACGTCCGTCCTGGCGCGGAAGACGCTGGTGGCCTCCAGCCCGGTCGTCTCGTCACGCTGCCGCACGCGTAGCTCGCGCCAGTCGCCGTCCGCGCGCTCGACCGCATCCGCGAAACGCAGTCGCGATCCGGCGGCGGTGTCACTGAACCGGGTGTTGGACAGCGCCCTGCCCTCCCCCAGAACCATCAGCTCGACCAGCGGCTGCACCCGGGAGAGGAGCACCTCGCCCGGTGCTGGTGCGGTCCCGAACCTCGCGATGCGGATCGGAGCGTCCTCGCGTCGATCGAGGACCAGCTCCAGGGAGCCGGGATGCCACTGGATGGTTCTGCTCGTCATCACGTTCCTTAAGCCGGACATATGGTGCGGTTCAGCCATGAAAGCGTTTATCAGAAGGAGGCCGCAAGTGGCCAGGGGAAATGCGCTGATAACGCTTTCGAAACGTGGCCTCAGCGGGTGGGAGGAGCGGCGCTCCCGCGCACAACGAGGCGCGGGGTGGAGTGCGGCGCCTCGACGGGCACGCCCGCCAGCCGGCCGAGCAGGAAGTCGACCGCCGTACGTCCCAGTTCGGCGAAGTCCTGGCGCATCGTGGTCAGCGACGGCGTCCAGATCTCCGCCAGCGGGTGGTCGTCGAAGCCGACGACGCTGACGTCCTCGGGTACCCGCATCCCCTCGTCCTGGAACGCCTTGATCACACCGAAGGCGACCTCGTCGTTCCCGCACAGGACCGCGGTCACGTCTCCGCGCCCGGCGAGATGCGCACCGGCCCGGAGGCCGGAGCGAGGGGTCTCGTCGCTCTCCACAATCTCAGGAATCGGAGCTCCGGCCGCCTCCAGAGCCTCCCGCCAGCCGAGCAGCCGCCCGCTCGGCCTGCCCGACTCCGGTATCCCCACATGGTGAACGGTGCGATGGCCCAGGCCGAGCAGGTAGTTTGTGGCGTCACGGGCGCCGGCGCGGTCGTCGAACAGCGCCCGCGGGACACTCCTCCCCTGCCCTGCGGAGGAAACTGCCGCCGTGGGGATCGTCCTGGGCAGGGCCGCCAGCGCCCGGCTGCCCTGGATGTCGAACTCGAGCACGATCACCCCGGCGAGCGGCTGGCCGAGCGCCAGGTCCACGGCGACCCGCGCGGACTCATTGTCGTCCCCGTCCAGCAGCGTGAGGGCGACCACGAGGCCGACCGCGCGGGCGGCCTCCTCGATCCCGCGGATCGCACTGGCGTAGCCGTACCTGGTGGTGTCGCTGGTCAGCACGCTGATGATCGAGCGTTTGCCGGTCGCCAGGGCACGCGCGGCGGCGTTGGGGCGGTATCCCAGTTCCTGGATCGCGCGCAGCACCTGCCTGCGCTTGTCGGCGCTCACCGGCGCGGAACCGCTCAGCACCCGAGACACGGTGGGTACGGACACGCCCGCGACCCTCGCCACGTCCGCGAGGACTGGAGGACGGGTGTGCAGGCGGCGGTTCACACCGGTAAGGGTACATACCAGGAGGCGAAGGCATAGGCGGGCGGCTCCTGCGGCAGGATACGGCAGGCCGACCCGCTCACGGCACAACCATAGGTCGTGTTGATGGCATGGGCGGCCCGCCAGGCGCTGGGCGACGTCGAGGTGGACGCCGTCCGGGCCGGTGGTCATGTCGCAGTAGGTCAGCGTCGAACACCGTGTTCGATCTAGGGGGCAACCTTGGACGCCTCAGGACGTCTCATCTCAAAGGCCGCACAAGGGGTGCCGCAGACATCCGATCTGCCTAAGATCAGCGGCTATCCCTTGGCGGCGAGTCTCCGCGCAACGTCCTCGCGGGTCGCGGACGGCAGCAGGGGCAGCAGGCGGTCGCGACGGGAAGGCGGGCAATTCACGAGCAACCCGGCGATTGTGGCGGATGGGAGGCGGCTCAGCGCCTGACCAGCCGGGCCCTCCGGCATCGCGGCGACGACGAGACCGGTCTGCCGGGTGTCGATGGCAGCCATCGCTTCGAGGGCCGCCGCGGAGTGCCGATCGTGCATGTGAGCGAGCATGCGTCCGCGGTGGTGGGGCTCCATCGCGAGTACGACCCCGGCCACCAGGTTCGGGTCTCGTACCTGGTCCAGCAGCCAGCCGACGCGGTGCGGGAGCAACATCTGCAGGATCTTCGCGCTCTTCGTCGCCTGGCGGCACAGCTCCTCCACCGCGGCGGTCGTGAACAGCTGCCACTGCTGGGCGAGGAGGACCGCTGCCTCGGCGGCCGGCAGCGCGAGGAGCATCGAGCCTCTTTCCGCGGCGTCGGCACCGGCGAGCGTCCGTCGCACTCGTTGCGCCGCCCCGTCACCACCCCTTCCCGCGCCCTCACCACCCGCTCCCGCGCCGTTTCCACCCCTTCCCGCGCCCTGACCACCCGCTCCCGCGCCGTTTCCACCTCGGCCGCCGCTCCGTCCGGGGGAGCCGCCGCTCGCTCCGGGGGAGCCGCCGCTCGCTCCGGTTCCGTTCGCCCGGTGAGGCGGAGGTGGTCGAGTGGCGGAGTCGTGCCGCGTCCGCCGCGGCCCCGTCCCGGGATCGCCCCTGGGGGCCTGTCGCAGTCGCCGCGCCAGTTCATCGGCCGTCATCCTGTTGACCGGGCTCTTGACCAGCAGGCGGTTGATCGTCGACTTGAGTCCGCCCGCCCGGGTCATGGGGTCCGGGGGGAGAGCGAGGATCGCGAACTTGGTGGCTTCCTCAGTGCTCCGATGGAAGGGTGGACGTCCCTCCAAGGCCGTGTAGAGGGTGGCGCCGAGCGACCACAGATCGGCCGCTCCGTCTACCGGGATGCCTCGTAGCCGCTCAGGGGCTATGAAGTCCGGGGTGCCGATCACGTGACCGAGCGTGGTGATGCGCTCGTGGCCCTCGATGGCGGCGATCCCGAAATCCACCAGGACGACCTCGCCTGAAGCGGTGATCAGGATGTTGTCCGGCTTCACGTCGCGGTGGAGCACCCCTACCGCATGCGCGGCCGCAAGCGCGTCGAGCGCCTGGGCGCCGATGCGCACCACGTCGCGCTCGGACAGGGGTCTCTTCTCGATCAGGGCGCCGAGCGCGGTACCTGGCACGTAGTCCATCACGATCCATGGGCCGTCAGGGGCGTCGAGCACGTCATGGACCCGGACGATGCCCGGGTGATCGATCCGGGCCAGCGCCCGCGCCTCCCGTTCTGCCCGCGCCTTCAGCTCTGGCAGGCGTCCGACGTCCGCGCGTACCTGTTTGAGCGCCACCACGCGGTCGAGCTTGCCGTCCCGGCCGCGCCAGACCCGTCCCATGCCGCCGCTGCCCAGTCGCGCCTCGATGACGAACCGACCGGCGACGCGATCACCAATCATCGGTCAATCCGGCGTACTCGGTCCGCTTGCCGTCGCCTGTCCGAGAGGCGCGGTTGTCTCGGAGGTTGCGAAGTGCCTCGTCCTCGAAGCTCCTGTCCTCAGGGTGCTCCGCCGGCGGGGGTGAATACGGGACACCGGGTTCGTAGAAGACTCCGGTACGAGGTTCGTCCGCGACGTACGGCCGGGTCGTGCCGTCCCGCCATGGAGCGCGACGTGGCCGGTCCGCCTCGTAGATCTGGTCGATGGCCACGTTGACCTCCCGCTTCTCCAACGCAGCCAAGATCATGTCGTAATTGCCAGGCCGCTGCATCAGCTTGACGAGGACCGGCAGACACTCGATGAGCAGGATGAACAGGAACAGCAGGATCCGGGCCATGTTGAGGGTCGCGTTGGCCTGCGACACCCTGCCGAGCGCCTCCAGTCGCAGCATCAGGCCGTCGGATCCCTGGATCTCGGCGGCGAAGCCGTCCCTGAGCCCTCCCTGTTGCTTGGTCAGTTTGCCCAGCTCCGTCTGTACGCCGCGCAGATCCTGCTCCGCCTGGGCCAGCCTGCTGGCCTTTCCGGCCTCCTGACTGTCGCTGAGCTGTTTCCGGCGCAGCGCTATCTGCCGGTCGATGTCCTTCACCCGGTCGTCGGCGGTTCTGTACGCCTTCTCCGCCGCCTCCGCAAGAGGCCCGGACCCCTTCTTCGCGCATTTGGGCGGCCCGACGTACAGCTGGCACTGCCATTCCTGGTAGGACTTGTCCCGCTGCTTCACAGCCTGGTCGTGCGACTTACGCAGTTCCCGGACCCGCGGATCGGCCGCCGGGTCGAGCGTGACCTCCCCGCGGGAGGCGATCACAGCTTGCAGAGCCGCCGCGGACTTCTGCAGTTCGGCTACGCGCCGGCCGGTCTCGCCGCCCTGCTGCGCGCTGGTGAACGCGTCGGCCTTCTCCTGCTGGATGTCGACGATCTCGGCATCGATCTCAGGCTTGAAGATCTGCAGGACCAACGGCGTGGAGATGACGGCGCCCAGCAGCAACGCGAGGAGCACCCGGGGCAGGGCGAGCCACAAGCGCCGTCCACCTTGTGCCGGCAGGGATGTGACGAGCCACCGGTCCAGGCTCAGGATCGCCACACCCCAGACGATGCCGATCAGGACGGCGAGCGGTGCGAACACCTTGAGCGCCGAGGCGAGCGCGAACGTCATGGAGATGGCGGCGACGCAGGCCGTGGTCAGTATGGCGCCGCCCAGGCCGTGAAACCTGGCGCGCTCCCCCTTGCACCGCTCCAGCACATCCGGACGGGCACCCGACAAGACAATCAGCCATCTACCGACCACGCGCGGCTCCGGGGGGGAGGGGACAGGACGCCGTACGCCCTACCCCGTGAGTAATCCACTGACTACCATAAACAACCGGCAATCTTGATTTATCACAAGAGGATAGATGTCAACTCGCGGAGGTTACGTCCGACGGCCCGCCACGGACGGCTTTCCCAAGAGCGACCAAAGGTTACAAACCACCAAAAAAAGGACAAGGATTAGCTATCAACCCTTATCGCCATAAGTTCCACTAATGCTGCCATAGGACTCGTACGAATAAAGGTTCGAAACGGGCGGGGAAATCTTTGAACCATTTCGCAGAGGGTGGGTTGCGTGGCGATCTCGCCGATCTGATCGTCTCGTTCAGGGAACGGCTGGCCGTCGTGGAGATCGACGCCGCCGGAATACGGATCTTCGAAGTCCGCGTCGACGAGGTCGGCACGCCGCACCACACGCGCAGAGCCTCCGCCAAGTGGTCCACCTTGACCGCCTCCGGCGATGAGGTCTTCGACGCGGTGCTCCGGATCGCCGGAGATCTGATCTCCGCCGACGAGGAGGACCCGGTGATGGTGGTGCGTTGCGCCGACGGGCATGAGCAGGAGGCGGCGCTGCGCGCGCTGCGACAGTGGCGCCCATCGGCTCAGGTCGTCGAGGTGTCCGGGGTCAAGCTCGGGGAGCTACTCCCGGAGCTGATCGCCGGTGCACCCCTGCGTCATGCGTACGACCTGATCGTGGCCCGGGAACGCGCGGACGACGGCAGGCTCGAACTGGTGGGACGGCGGCTCTTCGGCTCCGGAGCGACGCCCGGGGACGATGCCCATGTGAGCATTACCTGCACCGACGCGGGCGGCGTGCTGCTCGCGGTCTCCGCCTGGTCAGGCCTGCTCCAGCCTTCGGACCTGGTGTCGGTCGACCACGCGCCGCTCCCGCCCGGACCACATCGGCTGCGGGCGGTGTTGGAGCGACCCGGCGTCGTCCGCTTCCCCGAGGTCCCCGGTCTTCAGCCGGACACGCGTCCGTGGACGGAAGTGGTGGCCACACTGCCGGCACTGCTGCCGCCCGCGCCCCGGCCCGCCCACCTGGTGTGCGCCATCGAGACGGCGGGAACGCTGAAGGAGCTCGAGGATCGCTGCCACTGGGCCGGCTACGTCATCGACCTTCTCACCGAGCACCGTCTCGGCCCCCAGCACCTCCAGGTGTCCGTCGTGGGATACGGCACCCACGTGTTCGGCACCAGGCACGCAGACCGAACTCGACCGGCCTTGGCCGTCTGGTCCGGCTCCACGGCGCAGGCACGGGCCGCCCTGGAGTCCCTGCAACCCACCCCGCCGACGTACCCGAACGCCGCCCAGCTCGAGGACCTGCTCGCGGAGGTGAGCGACCGGCTGCTCCCGCAGCCGGGCAACACGCGGACGGCACTGCTCACCATCGGGGCGCGGCCTCCGCATCCCCCGCGCTCCGGTCTCGACCGCGTACCCGCCTGCCCCGCGCGGCACGACTGGCTGGCGCTGCTGCGCGACATGGAACAGCGCCACGATTTGAGGAGCGCGGCCATCTGCGACAGTCCGCCCGCCTCCCCCTCGTCCCCCTGGCATCGGCTCGGCTCGGCCGCGCTGTTCCAGGTGGATGCGGTGAACGCGGAAGAACTCGTGATCCGGCTCGGCCTGGTGGCATCGTCCGCCGCCGCGCTTTCCCTTCCCTTCGTCTCCCAGAATGAGGACATCGGTGGTCGACACTGACTCCGCCCCCGGCGACCCCGAGCGCGATCGCGAGCCCGACATCGCGATGTGGGGGGCATCGGGCAGCGGCAAGACCGCCTTCCTGGCGGCGCTGAGCATCGCGCTGAACAAGGCCCGCGACGCGGGCTGGAGACTCATCGGGGAGAACCCGGTGTCCCGGACCGAACTGGCGAAGCTGCGCAACACGCTGCTGCAGGCGCGCACGTTCCCGGCCCCGACCGAGGCACTCACCCACTACAGCTGGTTGATCATCGGCCCGGCGGCGGCGCCGCGCAGACGATGGTGGCGACCGTGGGCGACGCGCGTGGCGAAGGCGCCGAAGTTCAAGCTCGACTTCCTGGACCTGCGCGGGGACCTGTACGCCGAGTCCGAGTCCAATATCGACAAAAAGACCCTGGTCGACAGCCTGGTCAAGAGCCGCGGGCTGATCTACATGTTCGACCCCGACCGTGAGGCCCGGGTGGGCGACGCCTTCAAACATCTGGACGCCGCACTGCACGAGGTCGCCGGGCGGATGCTCGTCGGCGACGAGTTCGAAGACGGCAAACTGCCCCACCACATCGCGGTCTGCATCACCAAGTACGACGACCCGAAGGTGTTGCGAATCGCGATGGAAGAGGGGTTCTCGGAACGAGATCCCGGCGATGAGCTGCGAATCCCCCGTGTGCCCGAGGATCGGGTCCCCGATTTCTTCCGGGTGCTGTGCCGGGAGACCCACGACCACAACGCGGAGATGATCCTCGACCTGATAGAGGCGTTCTTCCATCAGGATCGCATCAAATACTTCGTGACTTCTTCGGTGGGCCTGTTCATCGATGAGGATCTCGGCCGTTTCGACCCGGACGACTTCCTGAACGTCATCGACAACGCGAACGGCGGGCTGACGATCCGGGGGGCCGTCCGCCCCATGAATGTGATGGAGCCCGTGATCTGGCTCGGCCGCATGATCCAGCCCGGCGCGATGAGGAGCAGGCGATGGGATGGCTGACCGCCCACTGGGCGATCCTCGGCAAGACGCCGGAGAGTCTGGACGACTACGGTGTGATCGGCTGCAGCTCGGGCGCGATCACCAGCGCGGAGTTCGGCATGTGGCTCAAGGCGTTCACCTCCGGCACCATGGAGCCCAAGGCCCTCCCCCGGGTGGCGACCAACTACTTCGCCGTCGGCCCTGACAAAGAGCCCTGGCTGGGGCTGTCCCTGCAGACCGAGCCGGAGTCCCAGGACGGCTTCCAACGCCCGTACGCGAATACGTACTACGCCTGCGTACGCTGGGCGGACATCGCCTCCGAGTCGACCAGACTGTCATACCGTGCCCTGTACGAGGCGCTGACGAAGGAGAGCTTCTCCGGCAACGTGCCCTTCCGGCTCTCCCCCTCGGCGTACGACGAGCGTCATCTCGCCGGCGAGGTGAACGGCACGGCACGGCGGGCGGCGGCGCTGCTGCTCACCGGGCGGCCGGTCTGCGTGGTGCGGGCCGGTCATCTGCCTCTGGATCGGCGGCTGGACTTCCTGGACGCCGTGGCAGCGCTGCTTCCGTACGGGTTCCGCCCCACGCTGGCGGCCTCCACCTGGACCAACAGCGCCTCCCGGCACCGGATCCGCCTCTCCTTCGCCGAGGTGCCGCCCACCCACGGGGTCTGGGAGCTGCCCTGGGAGGACGATGACCCACCAGAGGGGTATCCGCGCCAGGCCCTGTTCTACGAGAAGGAACTGGAGCGCTATCAGGGTGCTGATCTTCACGAGCTGATGAGGTGGCTCACCACCTTGGCGGAGCCGCGCGACTTCGACGACGTGTCCGACCGAACCGCGGCGTCCAGGCTGCTCCGAACCAGTACCTCCGCTCAGCTCCCGGGCTCGGGCGAGCAGCGCACCGCCGTCGCACGCCCCCCGAAACCCTCGGTGGAGCAGTTGCTGCACCAGTGCCGTGAGAGCATCGCGAACTCCGAGGAGCAGCGGCTCGGTGTCCTCAACACGCAGCTGGCGCAGCGGGCACGCGAACGTGTGCCGGACAAGGACCGCAAGACCTACCGCGTGTTCATCAGGGCGAACCCGATCCACCCGCCCCAAAGGCTGGCCGATTCGGTTGTCGTGCAGACCTTCTACGAGAGCCTGCTACGACTGCTGTACGCATCGCCGATGCACGCGGCCGACGTCGAGGAGATGCTGGTCGATCTGGGTGGCCAGCGCCGGGCGGCGCCTGGCCTCCCACCGGCGCTGCTCGCTGCGATGAGCCGGCTCCTCCCGCGGAGCTCTCCCTCGGGAAAGTTGCTCATCGCGAGCCTGCAGGGCCCCGAGCACCTTCTCAAGATCCTCGACGACATGTCGGAGGACGAGTTGTTCCACGTCGCCGTCCAGTCCCGCAACCGCAAGGTGCTGGACATCGTCATATCAGAGGCGGACCACCGTGCCCTGCCCACTGATCCACGGGCCATGGAGACCGTCAAATACGCGCTGATGCGACACCGCTACCTCATCGACGCGATCAGCTCCATCTGCGCCGCCGACGAGAGCGTCCGCTACTACCAGAACGTGCTCCAGGTGAGCCATCGCCGCCAGCTCTCCTCGGCGGACATCGAAGAGATCCTCGTGGGCCTGGACCGCCCTCCCCAGACTTTCCTGCTCGCGATCGTGACCCTGAGCGCGCCCGGAACGGCCTCGACCCTGCTGTACGCCCTGGCAGACGGCGCGGTGCGCAGATTCGGCCTGACCGGAACGCCCATCGTCAACAGCATCAAGGCCGGCCTCGACCGGATGACCGCCCCCGAGGATGAGGACCATGGCCGGAAGACGTGGTGGCGCCGAGGTCCCAGCCTGAGAAGGCTGAAACCGGCTTCCACCCTCGGGAAGGTCCTCATCGCCACATCGATCACCCTCGTCGCCGCGGCCATCGCCCTGCGGCTGTGGCTTTGACCCGGCGTCAGCGCAGGTGAGCGGCCGTCCAGCAGTCCACCCGCTGCGTGTCGACCTGGAGCGGTTGAAAGGCGGGTTCGAACTCATCCCCAGTCGCAGGAGTATCCGTAGTGACTCGTGCCCACCGGGTGGCCCGCGGGGAGCGGCTCGCCGGTGAGCGGCGGTATCTCGACCGCGTCCCAGTTGAGCATGCCATCGGCGGTGAAATGCTCGCCGAGGTTGATCGTGCCGCTGAACCGCCCGTCCGAATAGGTGAAGAGGCAAAGCTCTACGCCGAAGGGAGGTTCTTCCACCTCCGCCACCACCGGAGCCATGAGCCATGAGCAGGCCCAGCGCACCTCGTCCGGATGAGTGGTGACAACGCACTCGGAATGACCGAACGAGCCTGACCCCGCCTCCAGATGGAGTTCGTAGTACGAGTAGGGAGGTTTCTGCTCCAGTACGTCGATGCCGCCGGCGTCGTCGGCCCAGGCGTTCAAGGTGGCGACTCCGGCGCACGCGGCGGGATTGCCGGGATCCACTTTCAGCACTCGCGCGTAGAGAGCGTGTGCTTCGTCCCGCCTGCGAGCGAGGGTGTGGTCGTCCTCGCCCTGCGCGATCGCGTGGTCATCATCGATCTGCCAGTAGGCGATCTGCTGGACGAGCCGCCCGGCGAGCATGACGGCGGCGAGCTGATCGTCGGGGCGGGCGCGCAAGGCGGCGCGGAGCCACGGCTCCTCCGGCCAAGCAGCGAGGAACTCCCCGTTGATGACGTCTTCCGGAGAGTCGGTCCTGAGCATGCACAGCAGGCGGCCTAGCTCGCGAGCGGCGTCCGGATCCCCCGCGGTGGCCGCGACCCGCAGCCTCGTGATCAACTCCTCAGTGATCGCCATGGCACGCCATGCTAGCCGAACCACCATCACTCGACCGTACGTTCGAAAGGGCCCCGCTAGAGGGAGCCTTGTGGCAGACGGGCGTCCTCCGGCACTCCGAGCGCCGCATCACCTGGCGCGGCCCCTACGAGGAGATCGACCCGACCGGCGCGTCCGTCCGATCCGGCGGGAACTCGAGAAGTCGGAACGGAAAGAGGCGCGCCCGTACGCGTGCCTCTGGCGGAGAGTGCCTCGTACAGACGCCGCGCCTCACGGATCAGCAGGCTCGAGCCCTTGCGTGCCGCCAGCTCCGCCAGCCCCGGTATGTCCTCGTGCGCCCCAGCGAGCACCGCCGCGCGCACGGTGACCTTGAGCCAGTTCGCCCAGCCCTGGCCTGGCCTTCTCGCCGGGTGCGGACACCATATTCCGGGAGAATGCGGGATAGCCGGTCTTGGGGGCGAGCGTCCACAACTGGGCGAGCGGCCCGGAAACTCCCTCGGGCGGTGCGAGCCGTCCAGTCGCTCCATGCGCGCGCGGGCTCAGGCTTGACCTCGGCCACCATGCCGAAGGCGGCGGCCAGCCGCTCGCGCAGGGCGGAAGGTTGCTCATCGCGAGCCTGCAGGGCCCCCTCGTCGCCGCGGCCATCGCCCTGCGGCTGTGGCTTTGACCCGGCGTCAGCGCAGGTGAGCGGTCGGCGGCTACGCCGATGACAAAGGCGTCGTGTTCGTCCTCATCACCTCCGCCGGGGGGAGTTCTCGAGGTCCATGAGACCGTGGCCTTGTCTCTCTTGCGCTCTTGTATGACAATATTTCCCGTCTGACGATCAGCCCTGACGAGAGGTGTGTCACGATGCGAACATCCGACTGGCCGCGTACGGCGACCCGCTGGACGCAACTGACGCTGGCCGAGAACGACCCGGCGCATCTCGATGTCGACTTCTGGACCTCGGTGATGCGTGACAGCAGGTCCAACGCGGCCTGCATCAGCGCCGGCGGCTACATCGCCTACTATCCGACCCGCATCCCGTTCCACCACCGCAGCACCTACCTCGGTGACACCGACCCCTTCGGCGCCCTGGTCGAGGCCGCCAGGGGATTGGGCATGCACGTCATGGCCAGGGTGGACCCCCACGCCGTGCACGCCGACGCGGCCGAGGCGCATCCCGAATGGCTGGCGCGCGACGCGCAGGGGGCGGCCATCGAGCACTGGGCGTACCCGGACATCTGGCTGACCTGCGCCTTCACCGACTACCACCGCGAGTTCATCACCGAGGTGGCCCGCGAGATCGTGCGCGAGTACGACGTCGACGCGATCTTCGCCAACCGGTGGGAGGGCCACGCCGGCATCTCCCACAGCGAGGCCGCGCAGCGCTCGTTCCGCGACGACACCGGGTTCGAGCTGCCCAAACGCGAGCGCGACCCGTCCGACCCCGCCTGGCCCGCGTACGTGGTCTGGCGGCGGCGCAGGCTCAGCGAGCTGGTCTCGATCTGGGACGCGGCGGTCAAGGACCTGCGGCCGCACGCCCGCTTCATCCCCAACCTGGGCATGTTCGCGGCCCGCGATCTCGAGCCCGAGCTGGTGCGGCGGGTCTATCCGATGTTCGTGGTGGACAAGCAGGGCCGCTCGGGGGACGAGGCTCCGTGGGCGGCGGGGCGGGTGGCCAAGCGCAGCCGCGGCCTGTATCCAGACCGGCCGATCGGGCTCATCACCTCCGTCGGCCCCGAGCACCATCAGCACCGATGGAAGGACTCGGTGGCCCCGCCCGAGGAGGTGCGGACGTGGATCGTGGACGGGTTCGCGCAGGGCGCGTTCCCGTGGTTCACCAAGTTCAACGCCACCGTCTCCGATCCGCGCTGGGTGCCGGCGGTGGTGGAGGCGTTCGGCCTGCACGCGCGGCTGGAGCCGGTGCTGTCGGAGATGGCGGTCACCGCCGAGGTCGCGCTGCTCGACCCCAGCAGGGCCGGGCAGCTCAAGGTGGGGGCGGCGCACACCTTCCCCGATGAGAACGGGTTCTACCAGGCGCTGGTCGAGGCCCGGATCCCGTTCGAGTTCATCGCCGACCAGGCGCTGTCCGCCGAGCGGCTGCGGCCGTACAAGGTGCTGGTGCTGGCCAACGCCGAGCAGCTCGGCGACGCGGAGTGCCAGGTGATCCGCGAGTACGTCGCCGCGGGCGGCGGCCTGGTGGCCGCGCACCAGTCCTCCCTGTACGACGAGCACGGCGACCTGCGCGACGGCTTCGGCCTCGCCGACGTGTTCGGCGTCGACCTGACCGCGCCCGTCAGGGGCCCGGTGAAGAACAACTACATCGCCCTGACCGGCGAGCACCCGGTGAACGCCGGCTTCGGGGGCGCCAAGCGGATCATCGGCGGCAGCCACCTGCTGCGCGTCGAGGCCAGGCCGGGCACGCGGGTGCCGTTCCGGTTCGTGCCCGACTTCCCCGACCTGCCGATGGAGGAGCTGTACGCCAGGCAGGCGCCGGACGCCCCCGCCGTGATCACCAGGGAGGGGCCTGGGCGGGTCGTCTACATCCCGTTCGACATCGGCGCGATCTTCTGGGAGGCCCTCCAGGCCGACCACGGCCTCCTGATCGCCAACGCGGTGCGGTGGGCGCTCGGCGGCGAGCCCGAGGCCACGGTACGCGGGCCCGGCCTGGCCGACCTCGCCGTACGCCGGGACGAGCACGGCGTCGCGGTGACCGTCGTGAACCTCACCAACCCGATGGCCATGCGCGGCGCCATCAGGGAGACCATCCCGCTGCCGCCCCAGACGGTGTCGGTCGCGCTGCCGCCCGGCGCCCAGGGGGCCACGGCGCGCCTGCTGGTCGCGGACGCCGAGGCCGCCACGGTGATGTGCGACGGCCGGGTCGAGGTGGAGTTGGCGGACGTGGGGCTCATCGAAGTCGTGCACCTCACCTGGGAGTGGTCATGAGCAGGGCGTGGTGGCGCGAGCCGTTCCGGATGTTCCAGACCAACCTCCGCGAGGTGGACGCCGGGCTCGACGTGGAGCGGGTGCTTGACTACCTGGAGGAGTTCGGGGCGAATGCCTGGTTGATCAGCGTCGGCGGCATCCTGTCCAACTATCCGACCGGCCTGGATTTCCAGACGCGCAATCGGCGGCTGGCCGAGCGCCCCTCTGGTGACCTGATCGGCGACGCGGTCGCCGCGGCCCGCCGAAGGGGCGTGCGGGTGCTGGCCAGGATGGACTTCTCCAAGATCGACCACCGGCGGGCCGAGGAACACCCCGAGTGGTGCTTCGTGGCCCCCGACGGCGCTCGCCAGGTCTACAACGGGCTGGCCAGCGTCTGCCCGAGCGGCGACTACTACCAGGTCAAGCTGTTCGAGGTCATCGGCGAGGTGCTCGACAGGTACGAGATCGACGGTTTCTTCCTCAACTGGATGTCGTTCAACGAGGTGGACTACAGCCGTAAGTACTGGGGGGTCTGCCACTGCCTGGCGTGCGCCCGCCGGTTCGAGGAGGAGCTGCCCGAGGGGCCGGGCTCGCCCGGATACCTCAGGTGGCGCAAGTTCGCGCACGACACGATCGAGGACCTCAACTCCCGGATCCGCGCCGAGATCGCCCGCCGGAGACCGCAGGCCGCGCTGATCTTGGGCGAGCACGCCGACATCGTCTTCCACGAGGCGAACAACGCCGTCGGCCGGCCGCTCTGGCACCACCGCACCAGCGAGCACGTCAGCGCGGCCAAGTCGTATCGGCCGGAGGTTCCGGTGCTGGTCAACTCGGTGGGGTTCGTGGACATGCCCTACCGGATGGCGGGGGAGGAACCGTACCACTTCGCGCAGTATCTGCTCCAGGCCATCTCGCGGGGCGCGATCCCGTCCACGTACATCATGGGGACGCCGGACGACAGCCCGTACGAGTGCCTGGAGATGGCGGCGGAGATCACCCGCTTCCATCGCGACCACGCCGGCGTCTACCGGGACCTCGTCTCCGAGGCGCGCACGCTGCTGGTCCGGCCCGACCCGCTGAAGGACGGACGCCCCGCGACCGGCGAGTTCCAGGGGCTGTACCTGGCGCTGCTGGAACGGCACATCCCCTTCGACGTGCTGCCCGAGGACAAGCTGCCGGTGGCCGATCTGTCCCGCTACCGGCTGATCGTGCTGCCGGACCTCGGCCCGCTCCGGTCGGCCCGTGTGCTGGACGCCTACGCGGCGGCGGGCGGGACGGTGCTGGCGACCGGTTCGAGCGGATTCGACGTGGACCAGGTCCAGCTCGACTGCTTACCCGCGGTCCGCCGCCTGGCGAGCATGGAGAGCGAGGAGTCCGTGCGCTCGCTGCACCTGCGCGGCGACCGGGGCATGGTGCCGGTCATCGGGGCCTTCCACGTGGTCGAGCCCGCCGAGAAGGCGGAGGCGGGCCTGTTCGCGCTGTCCAGGGCCAGGTACGGCCCGCCGGAGAAGTGCCACGGCCACCGGGAGAGCGGCCATCCGGGCTGGCTGAGCGCCCCCTACGGCCAGGGTAAGGGCGTCCTGATGCCGTGGACGGTCGGCCGCGGCTACCGGGAGACCGGGCTGAGCGCGCACCGCGACCTGTTCGCCGACCGCGTCGGCCCGGACCTCGCCGTGGAGACCGGCCTGCCGGAACAGGTGGAGATCGTCCTCGCGCGCTCGGGGGCGACGCGGGTGATCCACCTGCTCAACCGCTCGGGCGACGCCGACCAGCGCTTCCGCCGCCCGGTGCCGATCGGCGAGTCCTGGCTCACGCTGCCGTGGCCCGGGGAGTGGCAGGTGCACGCCCTGATCGCGGGCCGCGCGCTGGAGGTCGAGGGCGACCGGGTGCGGCTGCCCGAGCTCGGCCTCTACGAGGTGTTGGTGGGCAGCAAATTGTCAAACAAGTATTCATGACCTATTGACGGTCTCGTTAGACAAATGGACACTAGGTCATCACCAGGGCAGCCGGTCCCCTGTGAAGAACGATGGGAGAACAATGATGAGCGGACTCGATCGGCGGGGATTCCTGAAACTGGCGGCGGCCGGTGCACTGGGGGCCGGCCTCACCGCGTGCGGCGGCGACTCCGGCAGCGGCGGCGGCACGTCACTGCGGTACGCCTGGTGGGGCAACAACATCCGGCAGCAGAACTACACGAAGGCTTTCAAGGAGTTCGCCGCCAAGAACCCGGGCGTCCAGATCGAGCCGGAGTTCGCCGACTACGCCGCCTTCCAGGAGCGCATGACCACGCAGATCTCCGCCCGTGACGTGGCCGACATCTTCTGGATCGCCTCGGCGCAGGTGCTCACCTACCACAAGAGCAAGCTCTACCGGCGCCTCGACGACATCCCGACCCTGAGCCTGGCCGACTACTCCAAGGAGGACCTGGAGTCGTACAAGCTCGACGGACAGCTCAACACCATGCCGTTCGGCATCTTCGTCCCCGCCCTGCGCTACAACGAGACGTTCGCCAAGGAAGACCAGGTGGAGCTCCCGCCCGCCGACGCCGACTGGGACGCCTGGGCGGCCTTCCTCATCGAGTACGCCAAGGACAATCCGAACAAGCGCAAGGGCATGCCGTACGAGCCCGACGCCGACCTGCCGTTCGAGTCGTGGCTGCGACAGCGTGGCGAGCAGCTCTGGACCCAGGACGGTAAGACCGGCTTCACCGTGGACAGCGTGCGCGCCTGGTTCGACTGGTGGGACAAGCTGGTCAAGGCGGGCGCCGTGATGTCGCTCAGCGAGCAGGAGGGCATCGGCCCCGACTGGGCGCTGGTCGGCAAGAAGGTGCTGGCCAAGGTGGGCAACTCCAACCACCTCATCGACGACGCGAAGATGTTCCCCGACTACCGGTTCAAGCTGCGCGCGATGCCCGTGGCCAAGGACGCCCAGGCCGGACACCGGTTCCTCTATTACCCGCGGATGGCGATATATCAGGGTATCGACGACGACAAGGTCGAGGCCGCCGGCAAGGTCGTCAACTACAACACCAACGACCACGCGATGCTCAAGACCGTCGGCCTGACCATGGGCGCGCCCATCAACCCCAAAGTCTTCAAGCAGTCGCTCGAGTCCGCGAGCGGCGACGAGAAGGAGATGCTCACCCTCGTGCAGGCCGGCCGCGAGGCCGAGCGCCGCCCCCGCTTCGAGGCGCCTCCCGGCACGAACACCTGGCGGACGGCCATGTCCAGGGTCGCGGAGGAGATCGCGCTCGGCCGGCTCAGCGCGGCCGACGGGGCGAAACGGCTCCTGGACGAGATCCAGGCCGGCATCTCACGGGCCCGGTAGGAGCGCGCCGTGGCAAAACGCAGCCTCCTCAACCAGGGCCGCGCCGCGCACGTGTTCCTCATCCCCTGGTGGCTCGGCCTGGTGCTGGTCACGGCGGTGCCGCTGCTCGCCTCCCTCTACCTGGCCTTCACCGACTACAACATCCTCAGCACCCCGGAGTTCAACGGCCTGGAGAACTTCGAGCGGATGTTCCAGGACGAATACTTCTGGGCCGCCGTCCGGGTCACGGCGGTCTACGTCCTGATCTCCATCCCGCTGCAGCTGGGCTTCGCGCTGCTGCTCGCCCTGATCCTCGACCGTGGCCTGCGCGGCCTGGCCTTCTACCGCAGCGCCTTCTACCTGCCCTCGCTGCTCGGCACGAGCGTCGCGGTGGCGATCCTGTGGCGGCAGATCTTCGGCGACGACGGCCTCGTCGACCGAGGGCTGTCGCTGTTCGGGCTCGAACTCGGGAGCTGGCTGCAGAACCCCAGCCTGTCGCTGTCCACACTGATCGTCTTGAACGTGTGGACGTTCGGCTCCCCGATGGTCATCTTCCTGGCCGGCCTCCGCCAGGTCCCCGAGGAACTGTACGAGGCCGCCAAGGTGGACGGCGCCGGGGTGGTACGGCAGTTCACCCGCGTCACGGTCCCGCTGATCACCCCGATCATCTTCTTCAACCTGATCCTCCAGACGATCGGCGCGTTCCAGACCTTCACCCAGGCCCACGTCGTCAGCGGCGGCACCGGCGGCCCCGCCAACTCGACGCTGTTCTACACGCTCTACATCTACCAGCAGGGCTTCATGAACTTCGACATGGGCTACGCCTCGGCACTGGCCTGGGTACTGATGGGCGCGATCGCCCTGATAACGGCCGTGCACTTCGTCCTGTCGAAATACTGGGTCTTCTACGGAGACGACTGATGACGACCGCGACCACCTCGCTCGAGTCCGCGCGTACCCGATCCAAGGTCGCCGCGCGCCGACGCGGCCGCCGTGACGTGCTCAAGCACCTCGGCCTCGGCGCCTTCGTGCTGCTGATGCTCTATCCGCTGGTCTGGATGATCGTCAGCTCGCTCAAGCCCGACCACCTGATCCTGACCGAGCCCGGCATCATCCCCAGCGAGATCACCTTCGACAACTTCGCCGAGGGGTGGAACGCGCTCAACCGCCCCTTCACCGTCTTCTTCCTCAACTCGCTGGTCGTCACCGTCGGCTCGATCATCGGCAACCTCTTCTCCTGCTCGCTGACCGCGTTCGCGCTGGCCAGGCTGGAGTTCAGGATGCGGAAGCTCTATCTCGCCATCACGCTGGTCTCGGTGATGCTGCCGATGCACGTGCTGGTGATCCCGCAATACATCTTCTTCTCACAGCTCGACCTGGTGAACACGTACTTCCCGCTGCTCGTCCCCAAGTTCCTGGCCACCGACGCGTTCTTCATCTACCTGATGGTGCAGTTCATCAGGACCATCCCGCGCGATCTCGACCGCGCGGCCTGGATCGACGGCGCGGGTCCCTTCCGCACCTTCTGGTACGTGGTACTGCCGCTCATGCGGCCCGCGCTCGTGACCACCACGATCTTCACCTTCATCTGGACCTGGAACGACTTCTTCGTGCCGCTGATCTATCTCACGTCTCCGAAGATGTTCACGGTGCCGGTGGCGCTCAACTCCATGGCGGACTCGGAGACGCAGAGCGGCGTGGGCATGCTGTTCGCGATGTCGCTCGTGTCACTGCTGCCCGTGCTCATCTTCTTCGCCGTGGCCCAGAAACAACTCATCCGCGGCATCGCCACCACGGGGCTCAAATGAGGATCATCGTCACCGTCGGCCACGACGACCTGGCCCGCGCCCGCATCCGCCGGGCTGTGTGCAGTCCGAGCGCCGCTGGGACCGCCACGTCCACGGCGAGCTGGCGGGCCGTACGGTCGGCCTGTACGGGCTGGGCAACGCCGGCCTCGATCTGGCGGCCAAGGCCAAGGCGTTTCACATGCGGGTGCTCGGCATGCGCCGCAGGTCCGGGACACCCGTGCCCGGCGTGGACGAACTGCTCGGCCAGGACGAGTTCCCGCGCCTCCTCGTCGAGTCGGACTTCGTGGTGGTCACCGCGCCGCTCACGGCGGCCACCGCTGGACGGTTCGGCCGGGAGGAGTTCGCGGCGATGAAACGTACGGCATGCTTCGTCTGCGTCTCGCGCGGCGGGATCGCCGACGACGAGGCCCTGCTCGACGCGCTGCGGCAGGGCGAGATCGCAGGGGCGGGGCTGGACGCGCACAGCGTGGAGCCGTTGCCCCAGGACAGCCCGTTCTGGGCGTTGCCGAACGTCATCGTCACCCCGCACAACGGCGCCACCACGCATGAGACCGCCCGCAGGGGATTCGACATCCTGCTCGACAATGTGGCCAGATTCGCCCGTGGAGCGCCACTACGGAACATCGTCGACAAGACCGCCGGGTATTAGGAGGCGGTATACTTGTCTGACGATTTCGGCGATCTTGAAGGGACCCAGTGGACAGCCAGAACAGCTTTCCTCTCGGACCGTCGTCTCTGACGGAAGCGCTCTACGAGTCGGTACGCAAACGCATCGTCAACGGCGAGATCGCCCCGGGAGAGAAGCTCACCGAGGTGCGCATCGCCAGCGAATACAGCGTCGCGCGCCCGACCGCGAAGGCGTGCCTGGAGCGGCTCACCGCGCTCGGGCTGCTGCGCCGCACCACGCACAAGACCGCCGTGGTCCCGAAGCTGGACGAGAACGAGATCCGCGACCTCTACTTCAGCCGCGAGACCGTCGAGCGCGCGGCGGTCGCGGCGCTCGCCCGCACGGCCACCGTGCCGCCCGCGGCTGTGCGCGCGCAGGCGTCGATGAAGGCTGCGGCCGGAGACCTGGCCTTCGCCAGCCAGGTGGAGGCCGACATCGCCTTCCATTCCGCGCTGGTCGCCGCCGTCGGGAGCCGCCGGCTGTCGAGGATGCACGAGGTGATCCTCGGGGAGGTGCACCTCACCATGGGCCAGTTCCAGGCCCACCGCACCACCCACCCGACGAACGTGGTGCACGAACACGACGACATACTCAAGGCCATCGGCGACGGGGATCCCGAGCGGGCGCAGCAGCGCCTCGCCCACCATCTGGACCAAGCCCAGGAACGCCTGCTCGGCCAGCTCCGCCGCGAACAGTCGGAAGGGACCCCCGCTTGACCAGGTGGACCGTCAACTGCTCGATCCTCTACACGGACCTGCCCCTGCTGTCGCGTCCCGCCGCGGCGGCGGCCGACGGGTTCGCGGCGGTCGAGTTCTGGTGGCCGTGGCCGGTCGCGGAACCCGCCGACCGCGAGGTGGACGCGTTCGTCCGCGCCATCGAGGACGCCGGGGTGCGGCTGACCGGGCTCAACTTCTTCGCCGGCGACATGCCGGCCGGCGACCGCGGCCTGGTGTCGTGGCCTGGACGCTCGCGCGAGCTGCTCGACAACATCCCCGTGGTGGCCTCCATCGGGGAGCGGCTCGGCTGCGGGATGTTCAACGCCCTCTACGGCAACCGCGTGGAGGGGGCCGACGCCAAGGAGCAGGACGACCTCGCCATCGAGATGCTGGCGGCCTGCGCGCGTGGCGTGCGCGGCACCGTGCTGCTGGAGCCGGTCAGCGGCGCGCCGCGCTACCCGCTGCTGACGGCCACCGACGTCGTGGCGGTGCTCGACCGGCTGGGTGACGTGCCCACCCTCGGGCTGCTGGCCGACTTCTACCACCTGGCCACCAACGGTGACGACGTACCGGCCGTCATCGAGCGGCACGCGCCGCGCATCGCCCACGTACAGATCGCCGACGCCCCTGGCCGGGGTGCGCCCGGCGACGGCACGCTGCCGATCCAGCAGTGGATCGACGACGTGTACGCCACCGGATACGACGGATACATCGGCCTCGAATACCGCGTCGAAGGCCCGGGCGCCTTCGACTGGCTACCACGCGAGCGACGCGCGGAAGGATCAACGTGACCACCATCGCTTTCATCGGCCTCGGCATCATGGGCAACCCCATGGCCGTCCACCTCGTCAAGGCCGGGCACAGCGTGACCGGCTGCAACCGCTCGCCCGAGAAGACCAAGCCGCTGGCCGAGGCCGGCGGCCGGGTGGCCACGTCCATCGCCGACGCCGTGACGGGCGCCGAGGTCGTCGCCCTCATGGTCCCCGACTCATCCGACGTCAAGGACGTGCTGACCGGCGACGACGGCGTCTTCGCGCACGCCGCCGCTGGCACGCTGATCATCGACTTCTCCTCGATCCGCCCCGACATCACCCGCGAACTGGCGGACGAAGCCGCCCGGCGCGGCCTGCGCTACCTCGACGCTCCCGTCTCGGGCGGCGAGGCCGGCGCTCGGAACGCCGCCCTGTCGATCATGGTGGGCGGCGAGAGCGCGGACTTCGAGGCTGCCAAGCCGATCTTCGATGTGGTCGGCAAGACGGTCGTCCACGTCGGGCCGAGCGGCTCCGGCCAGACGGTCAAGGCGGCCAACCAGCTCATCGTCGCCGCCAACATCGAGGCGCTGGCCGAGGCCGTGGTGTTCCTGCGCGCGTACGGGGTGAATCTGGAGGCGGCGCTCGAGGTGCTCGGCGGCGGCCTGGCCGGCTCGGCCGTGCTGGCGCAGAAGCGCGCCAACATGCTCGCCCACTCCTTCGAGCCCGGCTTCCGCATCGCCCTGCACCACAAGGACATGGGCATCGTCACCTCGGCCGCCCGCGAGGCCGGCGTCGTGCTGCCGCTCGGTGCGCTCGTCGCCCAACTGGTGGCCTCGGCGAACGCGACCGGCGACGGCGCGCTCGACCACTCCGCGCTCCTGCGCGGCGTCGAGCGGCTGTCTGGGACGTCGTAAAGGGCGCGGCCGAGCGACGGCGCTGGTCCATCCGAAAAAGCACACATTGACCGCCCTGTCGGCGATGAGTTCCGGCGCTCCATCGGGTCTCCACTCTGGACGATCTCTACGACCAAGGAGGAGTTTCATGGGCAAGGTCATCTACTGGATGAACACCTCGATCGACGGCTACATCGAGGATCCCGAGGGCGGCATGAACTTCATGGACCCGGACGACGACTTTCGCCAGGCGGCCAACGACCACGTTCGCCGGATCGCGGCGTTCCTGTACGGGCGGCGGCTGTATGAGGCGATGGAAAAGCCCTGGACGCAGGACCTCGGCAAGGAAGGCGCCCCGGCCGTCGAGCGGGAGTTCGCCCAGTTCTACAAGGAGACGCCGCGGTACGTCTTCTCCGACACCCTCCAGACCGTCCCCGAAGGGGTCACGATCGTCCGTCGCAAGGACGCCGTGTCCGCGGTGACGCGCCTCAAGCAGGAGATCGACGGCACCCTCCAACTCGGCGGCCCCGAGCTGGCCATCTCCCTGCTGGATCTGATCGACGAGTTCTGGGTGTACGCGTTCCCCGTGATCGTCGGGGGCGGCAAGCCGTACCTGCCCGTGAGAAAAGAACTGCGGCTGCGCCTGGTCGAGCACCGTTCCTTCGCCTCGGGGACCATGTTCCGGCGCTACGTACGCTCCTGACCGACCCGCGCGAGCGTCCCACAAGGGGCCAGGACCGTACGCCCGTGCACGTCCCAGACGCGGCTCAACGCCGACGCATTCCCGGGGAGCCCGATCCGCTTGTCGCCCTTGGTCTGTCGGGGGCGTCGGAGCGCTCTGGAGGGCCGGCCTGAAGCGCGAGGAGGAGCCGTACACGCGTGACACACTGGGATCCGTGCCAAATCAGGACAGCATAGACAGCGAAATGCCCCCAGAACGTCTCGCGGCGACCACTGAGGGCGCCGGCGACGAGGACCGGCGGCACGTGCGGGACCGTGTGATCTTCTTCTCGGACGCGGTGATCGCGATCGCACTCACCCTGCTCGCGCTGGAGCTGCCGGTGCCCGAGGGCCGGACCGAGAGCGAGATTTGGCACTCCTTCCTGGACCTCCTGTCTCCCGACTATCTGATCTTCGTGATCAGTTTCGCGGTGGCTGGCCGGCTCTGGTACAGCCACCAGCAGTTCTTTCGGCACGTTCACCGGGTCGACGCCCGACTGACCGTGCTCAACCTGAGCTGGCTGCTCATGATCGTGCTGCTGCCGTTCGCGACCCGTGTCCTCGGCGCCACCGATCTTCGGTTCGGCACGATTTTGTACTCTGTCCTTATCGCCGGGATCTCCTTCGTGCTGGCCCTGATGGTCCACCACTGCGCCCGCCACGGCCTGTTCGACCCGGAGCGGGCCACTCCCCGATGGGTCCGCTCCTTTACTCTCGGCACGATCACCGCGACCGCCGTCTTCCTCCTGTCCATCCCGGTGGCCTTCGTCGACGTCACCGCCGCGAAGTTCTTCTGGCTGCTGCTGTTCGTCGCGGCACGTGTGATGAACCCCCTGATCCTGCGCGGCTTGCCGGACGGACCGCCGACCCCGCGGTCGCCGGCCCCAGGGCGAAGCCGGTGATCTTCAGGCTGGCGCCGATGGTGGAGATCTGGCCGCGCAGGTTTTCCGGGGCCTCCCGGCGCGGCAGCCTGGGTGGCCTACGCGCTCGACTGGCCAATGAGGAGCGGAAAAGGCCGTGTCCGGCTTTCGTGACTGAGGGCAGTCCACATTCCTGATCTCGCCGGCCGCCCATGAGACCTTTATGTGCTCGGGCAGTCGAACGCGTCCTTGGGCCCCCAGGTGGTCCTGAGGTCGTTGGTGTCGCGCTGCCCGCACTCCATGACGATGGACGGTCCCACAGGCGTCGCGCGGAGCATCAGGAACCGCTTCTGGAGAGGTGCGGGAAGCGCGGTCGCCCACGGATCCTTGACGAAACGGATGATCCCTGTCGCGCCCCGAAGCCCGGACTCTCCTCCGATGCGGTAGCGGAAATGGCTGGCCACTGATCCTCTCCCGCAGCCGGCCGGCCCGTTCTCCCGGCACACGGTATTGATTCCCGTCACCATGGTGACGAGGCCGTCATAGGCAATCGGTCCTCGCCAGTGGTCGTACCAAGGATCATTTGTGGTCTTGTACAGCTCCAGGTAACGGTGGGTGTAGTCATCTCCTGCGCTGTTGGGCGGGCTGCTCGCTAGCGCATGCGCGGAGTAGAAGAGCGTCACGCCGGCGAAGTCGGTGGGAAATCGCTCTTTGAGGACGGCCGTGGTCGAGAGGTCCCCACCGCTGATCACCGTGAACGACGCGGGGCAGGCGGCACTGTCCTTGGCCGCGACGAGAAAGTCCCGCAGGCGCTCCGCCCTGCCGGACCAGAAGACCACGGTGTGGTCGTCGGTACTTCCAGTCAGTTGCGCGCACGCCTTTTCGAGCAACTCCGAGTCGCTGGTCACGAATGTGCCCGCGGGATGGACGGACGTCGCCGATCCCGGCGGTGGGAACCAGATGACATGAGCCTTGTCCACGGGGAACTCGGTCGCGAGGTCCTCTCCGAGCCGGAGGCTGTAGTTGTCAGTGGGGTCGCCGATGACCAGTGCTTTGTCGGCAGGGACACAGTGGCCGGATGCACCTGCCCGGATGATGTTGGCCTGTCGAGCGAACGCCGCGAACATGCGCGCCTGGTACGGGTTGTCGAAGGAGATCTGATGGTAGAGCGGATGGGCCTGCATATCCTCGGAGGTAGCGCCCATGCCGAGGATGGGCAGCCCGCCGTCGCCGAGGGTCTTCAGAGCCTCGAGTGTCTGCTGTCTGCTCTCGCCAAGTCCGATGACACCGAGGACGGTCTCGGTCGACTGCCGTACCACCTGCTGGGCGATCTGAGGCGCTTGGGCGTAGTCCTTGCCGGCCTCCCGGATGTCGACAACGACGAAGACGTTGCCCGAGAGCCGATCCTTGGTTCGCGGATTGTCCTCGGCGAGTTCGTTCATCTTCCGTTGCGCGAGTCGGATGCCGTGCAGTTCCGGGATCACGCCGTTGTAGGCGACTCCGGCGTCGAAGGCGCCCGCGACACCGGAGCCCAGGTAGACAATCGTCTTGATCGTGTATCTCATGCCGGGGTTCTTACTGGCCAGGCCCCTGACTCGGATGTTCTCGTCGTCGATCGCCTGCTTGTCGGCGTTGTAGAGACGGGTCGCGTCCTGAGATGAGAGCAGGCCGACCGGCGTGCTTGCCGTCGCCACATGACCAGCGGTCTCGCCGAGACAAGTCTCATCCCTGGCCCAGGGCCAGAATTGGAAAAGCCGCGCGGCGCCGAAATAGCCACCAACGGTGGGGATCACGATCTGCAGGACAGCGACGACAACAACCATGACGGAGCTTCTCAGCCGCACAGGGATCTTGTACGCGCCGGCGAGCTTCTCCGCGGTGGAACCCGCCGCCATGTCCCGCGTCGTCACCTGAAGCTCGGTGTCTCCGTGCAGGATGAGACGGAGCGTGGCCTCGGCGAGATTCGGAGCACCCGCGGCCTGACCGGATCGAGCGGAAATCACGGTGATGTGTCGCGCTTTGGTGTCCTCTATCGCCTTGCGAACGAGGTCAGCGAGCTCGTCGCCGTTCTTGATGAACAGCAGGAAACCGCTCTGCCGGCGTCGCCGCCAAGGAGACAGACGCGGAGTGAACACCGTGTCCAGATCGCACAGGAGCGCGCGGAGAAGCACGCCTTCCTTCTTCTGCTCGTCACTGCCGCGCATGATGGTCGCGGCCTGCTCGAAAAAATCCTCCTGGCCTCCCCCGGCGAATTTCGCGAACCAGTTGCGGCGCATGCGACGTCGCCATGCCCCGCCGAACCGCAGCTGTTCGAACCAGCCGGCGAACACGATGATGAAGCCGACCAACCGGATCCACCAAAGAACCGGATCGGGCGCGCCCGGAAGTTGGATGAACCGGCACAGGAAAGGGTGGATCTTTCTGAAGGCACAATCCTGCGGATCCATTCCGGCCAGGGCATCCGACTCGAGTGCCCTGAAGACGTTGTATTGGGGAAAGCGAAGCGTGCCCCACCCTCTCGGAGCCGCCAGCCCGGTCGCGATCTGCTGCGCCACACGAGCCCGCTGATCCACCACCGCGTGCGGCACCAGCGGCGTCGTGCCTAGCCGCAGCCGGTTTGTCAAGGCGTCGATGAGTACCGTGGGCGCCAAAGTGGCCGAACCGCCCGCGGCTCCCTCATGAATCCCTATGAGCAGGCGGCTGCGCCACTTCCTGCGGCGAAGCACCTTTTTGAAGACGGCTTTGGCGAAGTCGTCGAAGATCTGCTCCCGGCTGGTCATGTAGAGAAGTATTTTCCGGCAAGCGTCTGTGGCGGGTAAGAGAGGTCAAGCTGCAACACAGATGTGACGGGCACGGCCGTTTCAAGATCGGCCCCTACTCGTGAAACAAGGGGGCCTCCAATAGCGGTAAAAGCAACCCACCACTCGAATCGCTGCGATCACCCGAAAGGCATCCAATATTCACATATCCGACGAGACCCCAGCTTTGGCTGCGGACGGCTATCATCTGGGCCCGCCAGGCGCGGCCGACGATCGGGTTCGATCCGTCGCCGCTCCCGATCGCCTCGCCTGCCTTGCGACGGTGATGACGACGCTTGGAACAGGTTGCCTTTGCCCCGCCCCAGTCATGCGGTAGTGAAAATTTCACTGACCGGCCGAGTCAGTCCGGGTATCCGAGCACATGAGGCGCTTGCCGGCCGTTGGCAGCGTCTTTTTCCGGGTGCCGGGATTGACAGCTCACGATCAGCTTCGAGAACCTCATTGGGAGCGCTCCCAATCGTCCTTCTAGCGGGTCACGTCATGTCACGGCATCGCGGCCGCCCCTCCGCCGGGTCGGCCGCCGACATGCCATGAACCAGGTTGCCGTCACCGCTTCTCGATCTCTTCCTGAAAGGGATGCGCCATGGAGCTTCTGGCCAAGAATCAGGGGTTGTTCCTGGCCCTGTACCGGTTCGTGGTGGGTCTGCTGTTCGCCTGCCACGGCGCCGCGACCCTCTTCAACGTGCTGGGCGGGCCGCAAGGCCAGGCACCCGGCTTCGGGCAGTGGCCCGGGTGGTGGGCCGCGGTCATCGAACTGGTCGGCGGGATCTTCGTCCTGCTCGGGCTGGGCACCCGTACCGCCGCCATCGTCTGCTCCGGCACCATGGCGTACGCGTATTTCGTGGTCCACCAGCCCCAGGCGCTGTTCCCGATCCAGAACGGCGGCGAACAGGCCGCCCTCTTCTGCTGGTCGTTCCTGATCATCGCCGTCTTCGGGCCCGGACGCTGGGCACTGGCCACGCTGCTGCCCTCGCGAACTCTGGAGTACGACAGCGGCAGATGACCGCCCGCCGATCACCTCCGCTGATCAGGAGAGGTCGCACGTCTGCCGGCTCAGGGCCGTGCATGCCCAACTGAGCGTGGCGGAGGCTGCCATCGTCGGGGGGATGCGGTCTGCGGGCGTGTAGCTGAGCCACTGGTCAATGAGCCGGCTCAGGCACTCGGGTACGAGCGGGTTGTAGCGGTCAACGGGTTCGGGCCGGGTTCCGGCCCGCATCAGGTGGTGCACCTGCAGCGGATCGGTGCCGGCGTCGGCTTCACGTCGCAGCGGGGCCAGGCCGGTCAGCAGCCAGTAGGCCAGGGCACCGACGCCGTACAGATCGGACAGACTGCTGGGGGCGTCGTCGGTGACGCCGAGTTGCTCGGGGCTGGCGAACCATTTGGTGCCGCCGGGCAGGACCGTCGACACGCTTGTGCCGGCCTGGTGCAGTTGTGACATTCCCCAGTCGATGATCTTGATGGTGGCGGGGCCGTCCAGGACGATGTTCTGCGGCTTGATGTCGAGGTGGATGATGTCGCTCAGGGCGGCGGCCTGCAACCCGGCCAGCACCTGGCCCAGGATCCGCAGGCTCCACCTCAGGGAGACGTCGGCGCCTGGCCTGCCGTGGAGGTGGAGGTTGAGGCTGCCTGGCTGGTAGAGGGGCGAAATGAGGTAGACCGCCTGGGATCTGGGATCCTGGCCGGCGTCGATGATCTGCCCGATGTGCCGGTGGTGCAGGCGCATGCTTCGTGCCTCCCGTAGGAAGGTGCGAAACCGCTGGGGGTCGTTGTGGGCCTGGTGGAACACCTTGGCCACGACGGTGGTGGCGGGGTCGGCGAGCTCGTATGCCTGGTACAGGCTGGCCATGGCGCTGGCGTCGGCGTTCAAGGGCGCGTAGATCCGCCAGCGGTCGTTGAGCACCATGATCGGCGCGGGGCCGACAGCGAGTGCGGGCGCCGGCTGCGTGGCCTGGCCTGCCTGGGCCCGGCGCGGGGGCGGGTGCCGGCATCGCACTCGTTCCAGCTTGGCCGCGGCGATGATCTGCTCGGCGTCGGTGCGGGCCTGGGCGAGGATCGCGGCGGCTTGGATCCGGGCTTCGCCCAGCACCTGATGGCGTAGCCGATCCAGCTCGGCCGTCGTCTCAACGGGAAGGCAAGGGCGTGGCCCGGCGGTCGTCCTGGTGGCAGCGGCGGCGAGAACAGACATGTGCCGACGACGTCTCAGCGCGCTGCCGCGCGGCTGAACCCGGCCCTGCCTCGGCCCGGGGTGCCGTACATCGGGAAGCTGTGGTCCAGGCCGGTGAGGCGCAGCACTCTGGCCAGGCATGGGCGGGGATGGAGGGCCGTCATGAGGTGCTCCGATCCTGTAGGCGAAGACCGGCCGTCTGGTGCCAGCCGGTGAGCTGGAACAGGCGTAGCAGTTGCGGGGAGGGCGAGCGCAACGTCAGAGCATGGTCGTCGCGCATACCGGCGGCGGCGGCGACCAGGGCGCGCAGTCCGCCGACGTCGCAGAACACCAGGCCGCTCACATCGACGCAGAAGCCGCCGCCGCCCACCAGCGCGGCCAGTGCCCCGGTCAGGGCCGGTAGGGTGGCGTGGTCGAGCTCACCTTCGATCCGCAGGCCCACGGGATCGACCAGCGGCGTGATGTGCAAGAGCCGATCGGCGAGCGCGTCAGGGGCGCGTGCGCCGAGTGTGTCCGCGGTGTTCATGCTGGCTCCTACGGGCGGGGAGTGCGGGATAAGGTGGCCGCGGGTGTGAGGCGGTCATGAACACGTTGCGGAGGGGCGGCGTGAGCGGAGCCGTCTGGTGCGATGGTCTGATCATCTGACGGGCTCGACCAGGTGGAAAGCGGCAATCCGCACAAGGCTTATCGTCAGCCGTGATCATCGGGGCGGATCGCGGTCGGAGCTCAAGGACGGCATGGTGAATGGCGTTGACTGCTCAACCTCCGCTGCCGCCGGATCAGAACGACGGCGTGGATCAGGCTCTGACCGACGTCTTGATGGCGATCGGTACCGCTTCGCGCGCCCTCGCCTTTCAGCACGCGACGCGCATGGCCTGTCGTGGTGACCGGCAGCGGCTGGGCGCCTGTCTGGAGACGATGACGCCTGGTCGGCTCGCCGAGGTGGCCGCCGCCGCCCGGTTGCTGAGCGCCGCGGCTGAGCAGGCGCTCGCCAGGAGGAACCCGTAGCGCTCGGGCAGTGTCTCGCCAAGACATGTGATCAGGAGGCGTGGTCGCCGGGGCGGGGAAAGTGTTCGCCGGTCAGCGGTTCTGACGGCGTCGCCGGCTGGCCAGACGCCGGAGTTGGGTGATGCGAGCGGTGCCGAGCACGAGAGTGAGCAGGATCCCGCTGAGCATGGCGATCAGCATCGCGACCGCGAGCGGCAGCGTGCCGTGCAGGCCGAGGAAGGACACCTGCGTGGCGGTGGTGTTCTGCAGCATGAACACGATGAAGGCGACGGACACGAGCGTGGCGACCCACACACCCGCCCAGGCCACGCTGGTACGGGTGACGGGCACCGGCCTGGAGTTCTCAGCGCTTGAGCCCGGGCCCGCGGGGCGCTCGGCCGGCGCCGGTAAGCTCTCGCCTTGGGGCACATCGGCTTCAGCCGTCTCAGCAGATGGCCCGGATCTGGTGCGGAAGCGGTGCAGGATGTCCATGACAACCCTTTCGGTGAGCCGGCCTGGCAGGCACCTCTAATGCGGCGGGATGTCGTCGTTTCCGGATACCTCGAATCTACGTCACTCACCCGGCACGCCAAGCGGGCGCTCACCAGAGCGGCCGGCCAGGCGGTCAACGCCGCGGGCCCCGTTCCGGGCCTTCGGTCATGCGGGATGTGAATCCCGGGTGCCCGGGACGCCGGCAGCTCCTTTGCCGCCCGCGCGATATTTGAAGGCCGGCATAAAAAATGCCCGCGCCATGACGCGAGAATATTCTCGCACGCCACGGCACAGGTTGAGCTTTCCGCGATGTTCAGTTGATGATCAGCTCTTGTCGCGAATCACATCGTAGTTGGAGAACTCGATCGGGCCCTCGCACAGTTTGGCCATGTGCGCGTTGAACCGGTCGGTCTCCGGCAGCTTGCTGTTGTTCTGGGCCTCGTCGTAGGAGGAGAACTCCACGATGGCCACGTAGTGATCGGGTCGATCGCGGTGCTTCGCCACGACCTCGCGCTTTACATAGTGCTTGCCCTTGGCCTGCGTCCACCACTCGTTCATGAGCGACTCGACTTCGCCGGCACGCTTGGTATCGAATTCCAGAATCTGTACGAAGCTCATAAGAGCCTCCCTTTTCTTTGGCTTGCATTCCTCATTCAATACCCATCCGCAATAAATAGCAAGGGAAATTTCGCACAACTGAGCGAATTCCACTCTCGGCATAAGATGGCAGGAGGTTTCGCACCGCTGAATTCTCCGGCCGATTTCGCTGTCCGGCGGGCCTCGAAGTCGCGATCCGGCAGGTCAAGCCGATCCGGTGGCCTCTTGAAAGATCTCTCCACCCCTGGCAGGGCAGACATGGCGCGGCCGACGTGCTCGCAGGTGGCTATCGCCGCAGCTGATGAGGCGAGCTGGGATTGCGTGTTTCCGCCGCACGGCTGAGCACCTTGACTGGTGAGTGACCAGCTGGCGCACCTTGCGTCGCTGTCACCGTGAGGGGGTCGCGATGACCCTGGACGCACAAGGAATGGACGCGACCGACCGTGCAGGCCTGAACGGTCAGGCGCCCCGCTGCGATCACATCGACCAGTTTCCCACCGTGCGGTATGGACCGCCCGAATGCAAGGAATGCCTGGCCCTCGGCCAGACCTGGACACGCCTGCTGGTGTGCCTGACCTGCGGCTGGGTGGCCTGTTCCGACGATTCGCGGGGCGGTCACGCCAAGGCCCACTACCAGGAGACCGACCATCCGGTGGCCGCCACTCTGGGGCCCAGGTCGACCTGGCGCTGGTGCTACGTGCACCGGCGGACGGTATAGATGAGGAGAAAGCTACTTCATGACTGTTTCCGAACGACCGGTTTCCGAACGACCGGTTTCCGAACGACCGGTGAAACGTCGGCAGGACTATGACGGCACCTCGCCGTTCCCCGGGGCCGGAGAGCACGTGCCGGCCGGGCGGGCGCAGACGGCGCTGACCGCGTCAATCGTGATCGCGCCGTTCGCCGCGCTCGGCGCGGTGATCTACCTGGCGTGGGGGCAGGGGGTCGCGCTCACCGACCTGCTTCTGGCCGCGGGCTTCTACGTGGTGACCGGGCTCGGGGTGACGGTCGGCTTCCACCGGCTGCTCACCCACGGCTCGTTCACCGCCCGGCCATGGCTGCGCGTGACGCTGGCGGTCGCCGGGTCGATGGGCTTCCAGGGCAACGTGATCGACTGGGTGGCGGTGCACCGCCGCCATCACGCCTTCACCGACCGACCGGGCGATCCCCATTCGCCTTACCGGTACGGGACCGGCCTGCGTGGGCAGCTTCGGGGGCTTGCCCACGCCCATCTGGGCTGGCTGTTCGCCGACGATCAGACTCCGGCCGAGCGTTACGCCCCGGACCTGCTGGCCGATCCTGCCATGACCCGGGTGGCCCGCGCCTTCCCCGCACTGTGCGTGGTGTCGCTGGCACTGCCGTTCCTGGCCGGGTGGGCGATCACCGGCACCCTGTACGGCGGCCTGACCGCCTTCCTGTGGGCCGGGCTGATCCGCATCGCGTTGCTGCAGCACGTCACCTGGAGCATCAACTCGCTGTGCCACCTCATCGGCAGCCGGCCGTTCAAGACCCGCAACCACGACCGGGCGACGAACCTGTGGCCGCTGGCCCTGCTGTCGTTCGCCGAGAGCTGGCACAACGGCCATCACAGCGAGCCGACCTGCGCCCGTCACGGTCTCGACCGGGGCCAGATCGACCTGTCCAGCGGGGTGATCCGCCTGTTCGAGCGGCTGGGCTGGGCAAGCGACGTGCACTGGCCCGACCCCGAACGCCTCCGGCACCGCCGTACCGGCCCGCTCTCACCGGCCGGAGACTGACTGATTCCCGGCAATTCCGCTGCCGCGGATCCTCGTGTGGCTCTCCCTTACCGTGATCCTCACCGTTCTGGCCACGACCACGATCCCGGATACGCCCCGCGCTCATCGGTTCCGGTGATAACCGGCGCCGCCATTGCTCGTTTCCCCCCATCAGGCCGGGACGGACACTGGGATTCCAAGCCGCCTGACCGCGGCACAGCAGTGAAGGAAGATCACGATGAGTCTGCGTTGGGATATCAGCAACAAGGTCCAGGTCCTCAAGGGCTGGGTCAGGCAACTCTTCGGCCGCCTCACCGGCGACCGGCGCCAGCAGATCGCGGGCAAGAGCGATCAGGTCGCAGGCAATCTGAAGCAGGCCGGCGGAAAGATCTGGGATGCCTTCAAACGCTGACCCTCCGCTTTGACAACCGCTCGGCGGCTACGGAGTCGAGGTCGGACGCCGGCGAGTTCCGCGATGACCCCGTCCACCCCCGTGCAAGCACGAAGATTGAGGTAGAACCGATGCGCGTCGCATCAGGAGCGCTGATCCTTTGGCTGATCGTCGGCGCCGTCGCCGCAGGCCAGCGCAACTACTACACGGCGCCGGTGGAGAACTGCAATCAGGTGGCCACTATCGCGGTGACGATCCTGGCCGGCCCCCTCAACTACTTCGGCATGAAGCCGCAGATCGCCTGCCAGACACCTCAGCCCAGCAAGTAGGGCCCGGCTCGCCTCCAGAAGTTCACCCGCCCACGAGGAACCTAGAGTGGGAGACGACAGCCCGCGTCGGCGCCGCCTGGGCAGAGAGGGTGGCGGGCATGGAATTACGGCAGTTGCGCTATTTCGTGACGCTGGCCGAAGAGCTGCATTTCGGCCGCGCGGCCGCCCGCGAGCACATCGTGCAGTCGGCACTGAGTCAGCAGATCCAGCGGCTCGAACGCGAGCTGGACGTGCGACTGCTGGACCGCAGCACCCACCACGTCGACCTGACCACGGCCGGCGCCGCCTTCCTCGTCGAAGCGCGTCAGATCCTCGATCACGTCAGCCGAGCCGCGCAGGTCGCGCGCACCGCCGCCGCCTCGGCGCCCACGCTGCGCGTCGGCATCATCGACGCCGGCTACGACACCATGCCGCAGATCCTGCGCGAGCTCCATCGCAACCATCCCGGCATCACGATCCACCAGGTCGAGGCAGGCACCCCAGAGCAGTACCGGCAACTGGCCGACGGCCGCCTGGACATCGCCATCGGACACGCCTCCCAGACCCCGGCCGAGGTGACCTCCAACCTCATCAGGCTCGATCCGCTCGGCGTGCTGGTACCCGACGACCACCGCTTCGCCGACCTCGACGGCGTGCCCGTCGCCGCCCTCGCCGACGAGCTGCTACTGCTCGGCGAGGAATCGCAGACGCCGGAGCTCAATCAGTTCGTCCTCGCGCTGTGCCGCTCGGCCGGGTTGGCGCCCACCCTTTACGAGGGCACCGTCGAAAGCTCCCGGGCCGCCGCCGACCTCGTACTCCAGCATCGCTGCGTGCACTGTGTCCCTTCCTCGTTCCGCTCCTCCAACCGGCCGGGCACCACCTGGCGGCCTCTGTCCGACCCCGCGACGCACTACCCCTGGTCCCTGCTGTGGCACGACGCCAACCCTTCCCCGCACATCGCCATCGTCATCGACATCGCCCGGCGGCTGGCCGAACGGCTCGACTGGCTGGAGCCCGTCGCCCCGGCCGCCGAGCCGGCGTCCGGCGAAGGTGCTTCGGCAGCCACCAGCCGCCGCAGCGATGATCCGTTGTGACGCGCCGGGCTCAACACTGGTCGCGCCGAACCCTGGTGATCGGTCCTGGAGATTAATCCTTCACATATCGCCGGTTTCTGCCCCATTACGCAGGGTGTTGGCTGGAAGTGTTCGACGGTCGGCGCCGCCAATCATGCGGTGGCCGGCCTCCTGCTTCGACCGGTCCGGAAGACCGATCCCGCGCAGACATCGACGCACCACCACAGGGAGTTCGGTCATGGGCATCATCGCTTGGATCATCCTCGGACTGGTCGCCGGACTGCTGGCCAGAACGCTGGTCCCCGGCAAAGACCAGCAAGGCTTGATCATCACCCTCGTACTCGGCGTCGCCGGCGCGCTGCTCGGCGGTTTCGTGGCCACCAAGGTGTTCCACGTCTCGGGCATCCAGGGCTTCTTCAACCTGTCCACCTGGGTCTGTGCCATCGTCGGCGCGGCAGTCCTGCTGCTCGTCTACAACCTGATCACCGGCCGGCGCACTGGCCCTCGTTCGGGCCGCTGGGCCAGCCGCCGATAACCCCGCCCAGCACGCCCCTCACCCCTCCCCCGTGCTCACACGCCTGCCGCAGCGGGGGTGACCGCCCAAGCGCTCAGGCCGAGGATGTCCACAGGGGTGGCCGGGCCACGAGCCCGCAGGGCCTTAAGGCGATCTCAGCGAAACAGCGGCCGGGTGCGATGCAGCACAATCCAGGCATGGATCTTGCCGCCCTGGCCGCCGTCATCGGCCCGCCGCCCCCTGCCGCCTTTCCCGTCGACTGGCCCGGCGTTGAACAGTGGCTCGGTCTCCGGCTTCCCGACGACTACAAAGAGTTCGCCGAGAGGTACGGACCTGTGCTGGTCGGGGAGTGGATCTGGGTCGTGGTGCCCCATCACTCCGACCGCGGCGGCTCTTACCGACAGCTCGACCAGCGGCAAGGGCTGCAACGCGCCATCCGTGCCGCCGACCCGCCGTCGCACCCGTACGCCTTTCATCCCGAACCGGGCGGGCTCCTGGCATGGGGTGAGTCGCGCGGAAGCGAGTACTACTTCTGGGACACCTCGGTCTCCACCGATCCGAACGACTGGCCGACCAGGGTCTTCACCCAGCATTGGCCGGATGAGACGTGGCGGCTGGTGGACGCACCCATGACGGAGGTGCTCGCCGCGCGAGTGAGCGGCAGTCTGGACCTGGGAGAGGCCCTGCCCGCGGTGTCGCCTCCGTACGCCTGGAAATTCGCCCCGCTCGTGCTTGAGGACGTGCCGGAGAGTGCCTCCTTCCCAGGGGTGCCGCTCGCTCTCGAGGTCGCCGGGCCGGCGGCGAGGGTCCAGGCGGCCACGGGCGCGCCCGTGGACTATGCCGCGCTTGCCGGCGAGTACGGCGTGGGGAGGCTGGCCGGCGTGCTGCGGCTGCTCGGTCCCGGGGCGCCGGAGGGCTTCGACGTGGATGCGGAGGAGGCCGTGGTGAGCGAGCGGTTGCGCTCGCGGCGGGCCGCGGGCGAGCGGGTGGTCCCGTCACCGATCGCGCCTGAGCCGGCCGGGTTGCGATTGTGGGGGGTGTTCGACGGAGGTGAGACGTGCTGGTGGCTACCTGTCAGCGGCGAGCCGGACGAGTGGCCGGTGGTGCTGCTGGACGCCGACGGCCTGGGATGGCAACGGCTGCCGTACGGCGCCTCGGGGTTCCTCGACCAGTGGCTGGACGGGCGGCTGGACCTGCCCGTGCTGTCGGTGTCGGCGGTGCCGCGTCCGCGCGTGCTGTACCCGCCGGGCATCGACCCCGCCGCTCCCGCCACGACTGAAGCCACGACCGTAGAGGAGGGGCCGCGAGACACGCTGGCGCAGTTGGCGACGATCATCGGGGAGCCGCGGACCGGTGGCCACACCTACGACTGGCCGGCGATCGAGCGGTCGCTCGGGTTGCGGCTGCCGAGCGACTACAAGCGGTTGTTCGAGGTGTACGGGACGATTGGCATCAACGGCATCACGATCGGGCAGCCGGAAGATCTCCAGCAGCAGCACGAAGAGCAAGCCGAATATCTCGACTGGAGCGAAGGCGAGGCGATGCCCGTGCATCCCGCGCCAGAAGGGCTGCTGTGGTGCGCGAACACCGAAAGCCGCGACACCATCTGGTGGGACACCAGCGAACCAGACCCCGACCGGTGGACGATGATCTGGGACGTCGAATTCGACCGGCACACCTTCCCCGGCACCCTCACCGAGCTGGTGATCGCCGACCTGACCGGCAGGCTGGCCGAATCGCTCACAGGGCTGGATCCGTCAGCTGACGGGCCCATGATGTGGTTCTGAAGGGCGAGGACGGATCAATCGTCCTTGGATCACTCTTCCTGTTCCACTACGACGGCTGATCGACCGACATACCAGCCATCCGGGCCTCGGTTTCCGCCGTGGATGGCGATCGCTGTTCCACCGGTGGTCGCCTGTACAGCAGGAGTGCGGTCAGGCCGCCCGCGACCAAGCCCCAGAACGCCGCGCCGATGCCCAGGATCGTCATCCCCGATGCGGTGACCACGAAAGTGACCACCGCGGCCTCCCGTCCCTCCGGCTCGGTCACCGCGCCCGCCAGCGACGAGCCGAGCGCCGGCAGCAACGCGAGGCCGGCCACCGCGATGACCAGCACGGGTGGGGACAGCAGCACCAGAGCCATGGCCAGGCCGGCGCCGAGGCCGAGCGTCAACTGCCCGGCGCCGAGGGCCACCGTCGCGATCCACCGGCGGCCGGGGTCAGGGTGGGTGTCCGGGCCGGCGGTCAGTGCTGCGGTGATCGCGGCCAGGTTGATGGCGTGACCGCCGAACGGTGCCGCCGCCGCGCTCGCCAGGCCGGTCGCGACGAGGACCGGGCGCAGGGGCGGCTTGTACCCGTATGTCGCCATGACCGCCATACCGGGGACGTTCTGCGCGGCCATGGTGACGAGAAACAGCGGGATGGCGATGCTCACCACTACGGACAGATTCAGCGTCGGGGTGGTCAGCTCGACCACGGGCGGCAGCGACGCGCCGGACAGACCGTTGTCGGGCCCGTACACCGCGATGGCGATGACCGCCACGACGAGCGCGCCGGGAACGGCCCACTGCCGCAGGTACCGCTGTAACACCGCCCAGGTCAGGACAACAGGCACGGCCAACAGCGGGATGTCGACGACGGCGCGGACCGGTGCGGTGCACAGGCTGAGGATGACGCCCGCCAACATGGCACCGGCGATCGAACGCGGGATGGCGGCGATCGCCCGGGCCAGCCAGGGCGACAGGCCGGCCAGGACGATGAGCCCGGCGCAGACGATGAACGCGCCGACCGCGGCCGGGAAGCCGCCGGGCACGGGACCGGTCGCCACCAGCAGCGCCGCGCCGGGGGTGGACCAGGCGATGCTGATCGGCATGCGGTAGCGCAGCCCAAGGAAGATCGCCACCGCCCCGATGCCGCAGCACAGGGCGAGCAGCCCGGACGCGGCCTGCCCCGGCGTCGCCCCGACGGCACGCAGTCCGGCGAGAACGACGGTGAACGAACTGGCGTAGCCGACCACAGCACTGACCAGCCCCGCCATAACGGCCTGCACCCGCACGCCCACCCTCATCTCCATCGTTCCGTTTACGGAACGAACCCTAGCCATGTGGCCGCCGTGGGACAAGCCCGGCGGCCGAATGCAAGGATTGCCGGGTGAACGGCCATGACGCGGAGATCGGGAGCCGGCTGCGGCGATTGCGGGAGGCCCGCGGCATCTCCCTGTCGGCGCTGGCCCGCAGCGCCGGCATCGGCAAGGCCACCTTGTCCGGCCTGGAACTGGGCACCCGCAACCCGACGCTGGAGACGCTCTACGCGGTGGCAGGAGCTTTGGGCCTACCGTTGACGGCCCTGGTTCTGGAGCCCGGGGCACCGCCCGCGGAGGCCGTCCACGTGCCCGGCGCCGCCGTAACGGCCACACTGCTGGAGGTCTTCGAGGAGCCGACCGCGACGTTCGAGTTGCTGCGCATGAGCGTCCGCCCCGGCATCGTGCAACACTCGCCACCCCACGCCCCCGGCGTGACCGAACACGTAACGGTCTACGCGGGCGTGCTGCGCGCCGGCCCGGCCGACGTCCCCCTGCTGGCCGCGCCAGGCGAGCACATCTCCTGGCAGGCCGACGTCCCGCACATCTACAGCGCTGTCGGCCCAGAGGAAGCAGTGGCCACCCTACTGATCCGCTCTCCCCGACAGCCCTGAGCCATCGAATCCACGCCGGGTGCCGCAGCCCATGCCGAGGACACGATCGCCGGGGCGGATGTCTCCCACAGCCGCTCGTGATAGCGAACGAGCTCCGCGTCGTAGTCGAACAATGCGATCGCCCCCTTATGCCGCTGGGCCGTCGCGAATGACGCCGCGCACGGTGTCGAGCCGTACACCCGGTTCGAATTCCGGCAGCCACCATGTCGCGCCCGCCTGCGCGTACGGCTCGGGGTCGGCACCGAGCGGCATACCGAGGGCGATGTCGTACGAGGCCATGTCTCCATGGCGCAGTTCGGTGAGGGTGCCGACGACCTCGGCGACCTGGTCCGGGTGCGCCAGGTTGGCCGGGAAGAAACCGTCGAGCCGGGCGGCCCGGCGGATCGGCTTGACGTTGCCCGGGAATCCGGCGGCCCACACCGGCACGCCGGGCCGCTGAACCGGCCGCGGCAGGAACGCGATGTCGTCGACGGTGTAGTGCTCGCCGCGATGGCGCACCGGTTCACCGGACCAGGCGGCGGCCAGGATCGCCAAGGACTCGTCGAGCATCCGCCCGCGCCGCCGGTTGTCGAGCTGCTCGCCGGTCTTGGACAGCTCGCCGGCGAACCGGTCGCCGCCGAGGCCGACGCCGAGGGTGAGGCGGCCGTCGCTGAGCCGATCCAGCGTCGCGGTCTCCCGCGCGACCTTGGCCGGCCGCCTGCGGGGAAGTGCCGACACCATCGGGCCGAGCCGCAGCCGCTCGGTCACGGTCGCGATCGCCGCCAGCGCGATCCACGGGTCGGCGACCTGCCGGATCGGCGCCCGCCAGCACAGCTGATCCCATACGAAGCAGCCATCCCACCCGGCTTCCTCCGCTTCGGCGGCGACGCGCGCGACCACCCGCGGGTCGGCGAGGTCGTCGAAGAGCGGCAGCCAGAGTGCCGACCGTAGCCGGTTCATGGGCGGTCTCTTTCCGTGCGCCGTAGCTGCTTCATGGGCGGTCTCTTTTCGTGTGCTGTACCAGGGCCGATACGAAGTTCGCCCACACCGGCTCGGGCAGGTCGTGTCCGGCTCCCTCCAGGACCAGCAGCCGCGCACCAGGGATCGCGTCGCGCAGCGCCTCGCCGTGCGGCAGCGGCAGGAACGGGTCGTGGTCGCCGTGGACCACGAGCGTCGGCGCCGCGATGTCACCGAAGCCGCCTCGGGCAGGCCCATCGACCTCGATGGCGTAGTGGTTGACCAGAGTCGACGCGTAGCTCCTGGCACGCGCCACGTCACGTTCGACCAACGCTCGGATCGCGCTCTGGTCGAAGTACGGGGAGCCACCGGCGTACACCCTCGCGCCGGCGACCACGTACTCGACGACCGCGGCCGCGTCGGAGGTATCCGGCTCGGCCGGCATGGTCAGGTCTCCCGATGGCGGCGGCAGGTCGTCGGCCCCGGTCGAGCTCGACACGAACGTCAGCGAGGCGACCCGATCGGGATGGTCCACACCGAGGATGAGTCCGGCCCCGCCGAACATCGACTGGCAGACCACATGGGCGCGCTCGATGCCCGAGGCGTCCTGGATGCCGAGCATGTCGAGAGTCAGGTCGGTGAACGAGTACGCCGGCTCGCCTGGCGGATAACTGGTCGACCGGCCGGTGTCTCGGTGGTCGTAGCGGATGACGTACCGGCCGGCCACCGCGATTCGTTCGCACAGCTCGGCGTCCCACCACAGCATCGAGGCGGCCGACCCGGCGACGAGCAGGATCGCCGGGTCCGCTCGATCCCCGAAGGTCTCGACACACAGCTCGACACCGTTGATCTTGAGGAGCTGCTCGCCGTGAGTGAGCGTCCTGGTCATGTCGGTTCTCCTTCGTATCGTTGTGCCAAACGCCACCACCACCCGCCGGCTCGTACGTCATGGCGACCTGTCCGGCGGCTGGTCCTGTCACGCTAAGCCGCGCGACTCAATCGTGAAAAGCGATGGTTTCCGATTGATTTGATCGCTCATGCCGATGAAAAATGGGCCTCGTGACCGACTTCGAGCTTCGCCACCTGGCGGCGATGGCCGCCATCGCCGAGGAGGGCTCGTTCGGCCGGGCGGCCGCCCGTCTCGGGTACACCCAGTCGACGGTGAGCCAACAGATCGCCGCGCTGGAGAGGGCCGTCGGCGGTCCGGTGTTCGACCGGCCGGGCGGCCCCAAGCCGGTACGGCTCACCCCGCTCGGCTCCGTGGTCCTCAACCACGGTCGCGAACTGCTGGCCAAGGCGGAGGCACTGGCCGACGCCGTGGACCGGTTCAAGGCGGGAGACGGCCGGATCGACATCGGCACATTCCAGAGCGTGTCCAACGTGATCCTGCCGTCGGTCATACGCCGGCTACGAGACGAGCACCCCGGCTGCGACATCAGGTTGTCCGAGGAGGAGCCGGAGCAGCCGCGGATCGGTGACCTTGACCTGTTGTTCTACGACGGCCGCATCGATGGCGACGTCGAGCACCTCAAGCTGCTCGACGATCCGTACCTGCTGGTGGCCGGCGCCGGCACCTTCCCCGCTGGTCCGGTCCCGCTGGAACAGCTGGACGGCGCGCCCATGGTGGCCTGGCCGCTGACCTGCGACCAGCCTTGGATGGAGCAGGCCCTCGCCGGCAGTGGCGCCCGTCCACAGGTCGTGTTCCGCACCGCGGTCAACGACACCCTGTTGTCGATGGTACGAGCCGGCCTGGGATCGGCGGTGCTGCCTTGGCTCGCCATCCGCGGTGCCGACGTCTCATCCGACGACAGGCTCCGCGTCCACGGGCTACGGCCATCCCTGCCGCCGCGGGAGGTCTACCTGCACTGGCGGGCCGGACGTACCCACTCACCACTTGCCGGCCGAGCCATCGAGCTCGCCGTCGAGGTCGCGGCCGAACTCGCGCCGCCGCCGGCCAGTGCTTGACGCATGACGCTTGCCGCCGGGAGTCCTGGGCCGAGATGCCACGCTCGGCACGTCCCGACAACGCTGCCGACGCGAAACGGCCGCGACGGGTGCCGCGCAGAATGCGACCCCGCCGCGGCCGCGGCGACCGTTCAGGCGCTCTGCCCGACCTGCCTCGTGCGTCCGGACCGACCTGCCTCGTGCGTCCGGACCGACCTGCCTCGTGCGTCCGGACCGACCTGCCTCGTGCGTCCGGACCGACCTGCCTCGTGCGTCCGGACCGACCT
>NZ_JBFAIF010000037.1:47307-64833 GCF_040654555.1 Nonomuraea sp. NPDC050680
GACTTGCCCGATCTGCGCGTGGCCGTCGAACATCCCGGCGCGCGCTGAACAGTCAGGTGGATTTCACGGTTCGGGTCTGGCGGTGGGCGATCTGATCAGAAGATCCTGCCGAAGCGGAAGGACGTGCGTCCGGCGCTGTCGCTCCAGATGGCAGCGATGGTCGAAGCGCCGAAGGCATTGGTCCGCTGGGCCTGCAGCCGGATCGTGGTGGGCCCGGTCACGGTGATGCGCTCGCTGATCGGAGAGGTCGTGTTCTTGGCGATGATCCCGGCGCCGGCCGAGGTGGTGTCGATGAGCTGGCTGAGGATCCGCTCGCTGTTGGGTAGGGCGGCGCCTGATGCGACGTTCCACAGACGGGCGACCATGTACGTGTTGACCGGGGGAACCCCCTGCAGGCGTGCCCGGACGTCCAGGTCGAGTGCGTAGGTGCCGGCGCTGGGCAGGGTGACCTGCAATCCGGTGTTGACCCAGGTGCCGGACGCGGTGGGCTGCAGATCGACGTTGGCGGGCAGATAGGCGATGCCCGAAAACGCGAACAGGTGGTTGCGGGTGCTGGAGGCCGGGGTCGTGGCTGACGCCGAGGTCGGCATCATGCCGCCGGCGGCTAGTACGGCGGCGCCGGCCGTCAGTGCTGCCAGGCGGATACGGGTGCGCATCGAGGCGATCACCTTTCTCGTAAATGATCTGTGCCTCGCTGTGATCCCCGCCCCTACTCATGACACAACGTATCTTGATGGTAACTCTTCGCAATGATCCCGTGGGTCGGCTCTCAGGTCGTCGTCAGAGTCAGGAGCCAGCCGGCGTCGCGGGAGATGCGGATGGCGTCGATCCGGTTGCGCCCGCCGACCTTGCTGATCGCATCGGTCTGCCTGGCGGTGAGCGGGCTGCTGGCAGCCTCCAGGACGGCGGCGACGAGGCCGGGTTCGCCAGCGGACAGCCGCAGTTCCTACGCCTCTTCGTACGTCGCCGTCCGCCGTTTCAGAACTCGTAAAGAATCCATCCACTTCGGATCCACAGCCGCCTGCCAAAGTCCACGCAAAAGATCCGAGTTTCCAGAACAGAGAAAGGTACGGAGGACTAATTATGGACATCTGCCGCAGGATCCTCCGCCCCCACGATCTCAACCACGACTCCCTGCTCGGTATTCAGAAGGCGGCTGACCAGTGCTGACCTTGAAGACTCGACTGAGATAGAACGCACTGCGATAACCGCACTGTTCGGCGATGTTCTGCAACGTGAAGTCGGTCCCGCTCAACAGCTCCCGAGCCTTCCCCAACCTGACGTCGCGAAGGTATTGGATCGGGGTGACGCCGCGAACGTCGCGGAAGCGTCGCGAGAGCAGCGAGGGGCTGACGCCCAGCGTTCTCGCGAGATCGCCAAGCGAAAGATCCGGCGACGCGAAGTTGTCCAGGATGAAGACGACCGCCTTACGTACCAGGGCATCCTCACGCGTTCCCGCACGCGTCCGATCCCAATGGACGGCTATCAGTACATCGCTGACCACATGGGCCGCGACCAGGTCAGCAGCCAATGCTTGATGGCCCTCTTCGACAGCAGACTGCGTCGATTCGAGCAGGGAGAGGTTGGCGCGCAGCCGGTCGACGTCGCGCAACCGACTACAGCCGATCGGCGGCTCCAGGGCGGTCAGGAATCGCGCGAAGAAGAACGCCGTCGGCTCGTGCATCCGCCGCCGTAGGGTGCTGCCGGGTGGGCTGATGACCACATCGCCGAAACGCGCTTCGCCACGGAGTCCCGCCTCACCCACATCATCGACTTCGTAGGAGAACGCCCCGTTCCTCGGGAGCAGCATGCACCATCCCTCGTACCTGTCGGAACTGAGGCTGAACTTGGGGCGCTGAGGCGCCAGAACGTAGCCGTCAAGGCTCGGACAAGCTGCGGGCATCCTGTGGTCTCCCGTCAAAAATGTGCATGGCCTCGATCAGAATGGCCATTCCGCGGGCTGTCGCCGCCCGAGAAGATGTGCAGACCCCGCGGCCTTCCAAGGATCTCGGGGCATCGCGTGCAACCAACGCTCCAACGCTCCAACGGGACGGAATCGATGACGCTGAGGGCCGATATTTGTGTGTACGGGGGAACACCCGCAGGCTGTGTCGCCGCCATCACGGCGCATCAGGAGGGCGCGTCCGTAATACTCGTCGAGCCAGGTCGTTGGCTGGGTGGAATGCTGGGCGCGGGAATCAAACCGCTGCAGGACTGCCCCGTTCCTGAGGCGGTGGGCGGCCTGACGAGCGATGTGATCTTCCGTTTCGGGAACCATCCCCCCGACATCGTGCGCAAGTTCCATGAGTGGGTCGCCGACGCCGGCATCACTGTGATTTTCGAGCACCGCATCGTCGCGGTGACGCGAGATGGTGACCATATCGACACGATCCATGTTGAGCCTTCACCGCCGGACGCCTGGGGAGTTCCCGCGCCCGCGGCCGAATCGGAAGAGCCTCGCGGCATATCCGCATCGGTATTTGTCGATGCTTCTTATGAAGGCGACCTCATGGCTCTCGCGGGGGTTCCCTATCGAACCGGACGCGAGTCGCGCCAGGCGTTCGGCGAGGCCCTGGCCGGTGTTGGGCAGATCACAAACTGGGCACCGATCGACCCCTATGTCGTGCCTGGAGACAGCACCAGCGAACTCCTCCCGCTCATCGACGATGACCACGGATTGCCGATCGGTTCGGCGGACGGCTACACACAGGCATACAACTTCCGCTTCTATCTGACGACGGACATGCGGAACAAGGCCGAGATCACCGCGCCGGAGGACTACTCGCCTGACACGTTCGAATTGGTTCGCCGATACATCGAGCACATCAAGTCCGTAAGTAAGAGCCCCAGCGACCAGCTGAACAGCCTCCGGGATATATTTCCTGGCTGGCTCAACTCAGGTGAATACAACTACCAGCGATCCTCTCTTGTCACGAATGCGCCTGTCGGCGTGAGCCACGACTACCAGGACGGCGACTGGAACGCCCGATCGCGGATCTGGCGCTATCACATCGACTACCTCCGCGGCCTGCACCACTTCCTCTCCACCCACCCGGAGGTGCCCGAGGAGTTCCGGCAAGAGACGGCCGCGTACGGCTTGGACGCCAGTGTCTTTCCGGAGACCGGCGGGTGGCCACATCAGCTCTATGTACGGGTGTCTCGGCGGCTCAAGGGCCAGTACACCCTTACGCACGCGGATGTGTTGAACCAGACTGAGCCTTCCGATGCCATCGGCCTTGCCCTCTTCGGCGTGGATGTGTACCCCGCTCGGCGCATCCCCCATCGCGATCCCGAAACAGCGCGACTCGGGGTGGCGACCGAGGGGGACATGTTCATCGGCGGACACATGGGAACGGGCCGGCCGTATCCCGTTCCCTATCGCGCCATCACGCCGCGCAGGAGCGACTGCGCGAATCTGCTCGTGCCCGTGTGCCTGTCGGCGACGCACATCGCGTACGCGGCCACCCGCATGGAACCCGTCTTCTGCGTGCTCGCGGAGTCGGCCGCCGTCGCGGCGACGTTGTCGATCCGGAATCAGGTCGCGGTTCAGGACATCGATATCGAGCAGCTGCGGAAACGCATCACCGAGAGAGGCCAGGTCATCGCCTGGAGCCAGCCGAGTGAGGGAACACCGGAAACAGGGCTCAGCTCGTAGATCGACCGGTGCGGATGTCGTCGGGCCACTCAAGAGTGACACCGAGGTCGTCACGAAGACGTCGCTGCAGGCGGCGGACACTCGTCGGGTCGGCCCGGAGTCGCGCCGGTGTCTGTGCCGTCTCGGCGACCTGGGCCGCCAGCGCGCCAACCGCCTCGCCGATGGACCATTCGACCGGATGCAATCGGTAGGCGCCGTTGGCGATGTGGGTGGTGCCGATGTTCTTGTTCGCGGCGACGAGGTTGTCGACGTCGACCGGGATGAGGGCGCCGAGCGGAATCTGGAAGGGGAAACAGTCGATGTCGACATAGCCTCTTCCAGCCGTACTGGGGTGCAGATCGATGCGGTAGTGGCCGATGCCGACGCTGTCCTCGAAAAGGGCGCTTCCCACGCCGGGCCCCCGCATTTCCACCCCGATGTGCGCCTCAGTCACCCGGAACACCGGGCGGATCCGGCGTGATTCGCGAATGTAGGCCTCCTTCGCCAATCCATCCGAGGTGCCCATGACATCGCCCCTGGGTCGCAGCTCGGGATAGCCGGTGCCGCCGTCATGGCGAGGGGCCTCGGTCTGCATCCAGTAAACGAAGCCGCGCGTGAGAGATCGCGCCTCCGCCAGCGCGTGTTCGCGCTCCTGCGGGCTCACACCGAGCAGGGGGCGCTCCCAATAGTCGATCTGCGGCCAGTTCGCCAGCGTGATCTCGCCACCGGGGAAGCTCGGGTCGAGGTTCTGCCGCGACAGGATTCGGCGGTAGTGCCACAGGTCGTCGGCGCTTGTGTGAACCGCTTGTTCGGGCGAGTGGACGAACAACGGCCGCCACCGCACCTCCCCCGTGTCGGGCAAGATGTCCTTCCAGGACAGCTGCGGGCCGGGCCATCGTGGGTCGACGGTGTCGCGCCAGTATGCGTAGCCGGCGGGCCGGTCGATGGTGTGGTCTTCGCCTTCGCGATATTCGAGCGCCACGCACCAGGTGACCGCCTGCTGGTCTCGTGGATCCGGCTCCAGCGGTGCGTGCAGCTCGCCGGTCTCGTCGCGGGACTCCGCCCCGAAGGTGTAGAACATGCCGGCCTGCTCAAGGAGATCGCCCTCTTCGGTCGCGTCTGCCACGAGGCGGGCGGTCACCTCCACGGTGTCGCCATCCCGGCTGCGCAGACGTACGCCGGTGATCTGCCGGTCACGGCGGTCCACGTTCACCACGTCGTGTTCACGGAGCACGGTGATCGCTCCCGAGGCGAGGTGCGGAGACAGCACCTCCTCGATCGCCAGGGCGCCCACTCTCGGTTCGTGACACAGCGCCGAGACGTTGCCTAGGCCCGGATTCAGCCGCGGGTCCACGGCCGCGTCCGGTGTAAGCGGATATAGGCGGCGATAGTGAGCGCGGATGTTCTCGCGGAGCTCCCGGTAGGAGGCTGATCCGAGATCGGTCTCGATCCACCGGTGCTCATCCGGCGGAACCGCCTGCGTGGTCAGCTGGCCACCGAGCCAGTCCGACCGCTCGGCGAGCACCACACGGATACCGAGGCGCGCCGCGGTCAAGGCGGCGGCGACTCCCCCGAGCCCTCCTCCGACGACCAGAAGGTCCGTATGCAGCGCCTGGTTGGTCATGACGCACTCCTTTCGAGCTCGATCGCAGGTCCAGCGCTCGCCCCCATGTGCGCGAACCACTGTTCGGCGAAGGCGATGTCAGGCGCCCGTCCAGTCGGCAGCACGATCGCCGGCTCCGCTGCCGATGGGACAGGCGGCCGATCGCGCAGCTCCGCGACCACCTCGGCCACCCGCGAGCCGATCGGTTTCGTCCGCCCTTCGGCATCGATGAGGCCCAAGCCGTACTCGAGTTCGTCGAACCCCGTGAAGCGGCGGCTGATGTCGTGGGACGCCCACCAGGTCACGGCGCCGAGTCCGGGAATCGCGGCGGCTCGCCGCAGCATCCGCTCGGCGAAATCCTCCACCGCCACGTCCGTGAGCCAGAGCGGCGAAACCCCGACCTCCTGGATCCACAGCGGCTTGTCCGCGGCGCCGGGAGTCGCGCGAGCGACCTGGGAGAGATGGTCGGGAATGGCCCAGGCGCGCTCTTCGCCGACCCTGGCGAGGGCCCCGGTGAAGTACGGCCACGCGTGCACCGGAATGAGATCGCACGCACCGGCCAGGAACGCCCGGCCGATCGGGGCGTCGTCGCTCATCCACGGCACGTGGTCGACTCCTACGGTGACCGGCACGGCGGCCGCACGCGCGGCGCGAAGCATCCTCGCGGCCCATGCCTCGCCCTCACCCGCCTTGAGGTGCTTCATGAGTACGTTGGGTTCGTTCGCGACGTCGACGCACCACAGCGCCGGGTGACCTTCGACCGCACGCGCGACCGCGCCGACGAGTAGTTCCGCGGCATTGACGGCTTCGGGGTCGGTGAACGGATCGACCTCCTTCAACCAGCCGGGCCGGAAGTCGAAGCCGCTCAGCCAGCCGTCCAGCACGGTGACGCAGACGTCCAGTCCGTTCTCCGCCGCACGATCGAGCAGGTGGACGAGCCGGCGGAGCGCTCGCGGTGACACCCACAACGGGTTGGGCTGGAAGAGCGGCCACAGGCACTGCACCCGGACATGGTCGAACCCCAGCGAGGCGATCTGGTGGAGATCTTCGGCGAAGGTGTCGTCGTCTTCCGCCCAGGCGTACCACCAGTTCTCCCGCGGCAGGTAGTTGACCCCGAAGCGCGCGCTCACGCCGCCAAGCTGGTCGAAATGTGGCATTGGTGTCCTTCGTCCGAGGCAGGCGCGTAGGTCAGCCCTTGAGGGCGCCGGCATTGCCTGCCGCCTGCAGGAACTGGCGCTGGAGGATGAGGAAGAGACCGACGGGGATGATGACCGAGATGAAGAGCGCGGCCATGAACTGGGAGAAGTCGATCGTGCTCTGCAGCCTCGGCAGCGCGACCGATATCGGCTGGTCCTGCGGGTTCGGCAGAACGAGCAGCGGCCAAAGGAACTCTTTGTAAGAGGCGACGAGCGTGAGGAGGCTGACGACACCAAGGATCGGGCGGGACATCGGCAGGACGATGGAGAAGAACATCCTGAACGGTCCTGCTCCATCGATGCGGGCCGCGTTGAAGAGTTCGCCGGGGATGCCGGCGAAGAAGCGCTGCATGAGCAGCACGTTGACGGCGTTGGCCGAGGATGGCAGCCATACCGCCCACATCGAGCCCAGCAGGCTACCGTGGACGAGCGGAATGTCGATGACGGTCAGGTAGAGCGCTACCAGGGAGATCACGCCGGGAATGAACAAGGTGGCGAGGATCGCCGCGAACACGGGCTTGGCATACTTCGGTTTGAGAACGGCCAGACCGTAGCCGCCGGTCGTGGCGACCAGCAGCCCCAGGAACAGCGACCCGGCCATGAGCGCGAGGGTGTTCCAGAAGTATCGGCCGAAGTCGACGCGCGTCCACACCTGAACGAAGGAGTCCCAGTGGATGCCGCTGGGCCAGAGGGAGAACGGCGCCGACAGCGTCTCGGTAGTGGTGGACGTAGCGGCTTTGAAGAGCCAGAAGAGCGGGCCGGCGCACAGGATCACCAGGCCGGTGACGACGAGCGCGCCGATCACCCCGCTCGCGACGCGGACGGCGGGCCGGCGACGATCGATGAAGGAGAGGATCCCGCGCTCGTATGGTTCGGGTCCGGTGGTCATGAGGTGCTCCAGCGTCTGGTCGCCCTGAGATATACGGCGGACAGGGCCGAGAGAACGAGCGCGAGCAAGATGCTCAAGGCAGTGGCTCGGCCGTAGTCACCCGAGATGAATGCGTAACGATAGATGAGCAGCAAAACCGTGACGGTGCGGTTCTCCGGGCCGCCGTTCGTCATGATGTACGGCTCGGTGAAGACCTGGAACGTGCCGATGACCTGGAGCAGGAACATCACGAGAAGGATCGCGCGCATCTGGGGAAGGGTGATGTGAAAGAACCGGCGAAGCACCCCTGCTCCGTCGGCCTCGGCCGCGTCGTACAGCTCGGTCTGGATGCTCATCAGCGTCGCCAGATAGATGATCGTCGCGGTGCCGAACGACGCCCACGTCGCTTGCAGCACGATCGACGGCATGGCCAGATCGCCATTGTTCAGCCAGGCGACAGGGCCCAGGCCGAACCAGCCCAGAACGGAGTTGAACACTCCCTGCGGGCTGGGGTCGAAGAACGCCTTCCACAGCAGCACAGCGACGACCGGCGGGAAGATGACCGGCAAGTAGACGAGAACGGACGCGACCTTCCTCGCCCGCCGTAACTCGGCGATGAACACCGCCAGAAGTACCGGTACCGGGAACCCGATCACGAAGGCCAGGACCGTGAACCACAGCGTGTTCGAGACCGCGGTCAGCAGGAGAGGGTCCCGCAGGACGCGGGCGAAGTTGTCGAGCCCGACCCACTCGGAGGTGAGAAAGTTCGTCCGCTGCAGACTGAGCAGCAGGGAGCGGAGGATCGGCCACCACGAGAACAGCCCGAACGACACCAGAAGCGGAATGAAGAAGATCAACGTCGAGAGCCCGCCCCGGCTGACCCAGCGCGCGACACGGCGCGAACGCCCTGGCTCAGGGGTGGTGGTTGCATCCGTCATCGTGTCGAAAACCCCTTTCTGCGCTGTCGACACCGCCGCGCCGGAGAGAGCCACCGGCGCGACGGGAAGCGACGGTTCAGCCCGCGTCAATTGCGGCCTGGACCTTCTTCTGGGCGTCATCGAGCAGGGCGGTGATGTCGGCGTCTCGTCGCGTCAATACCGCCTGTGCGACGGTGTCGAGAATTCCGTACGTCTCCTGCGCCTTCGCCGCCGGTTCGGGCACGAGCGGCAGGCTCTTGGCCGAGTCGAAGTAGGCCGCGAAGTGCTCGCGCGGCACGTTGATGTAATCCTTCACCCAGGTCAGATACCGGTCGGTGGTGGCCTGGTCGAAGAGCGGGAGCACCGGTGCGCCTACCGGTAGCTTGTCGGCGGCGGCGGCCTTGGCGCCCGTGACAGCCGCTTGTTCGTTGTTGTATTTGTTGAACTCGGCGAAGTCGATCCACTTGAGCGCGGCCTTGATCTCCTCCGCCGAGGCCCGCGGGTTGATGATGGCCACGGATCCGCCGCCCAGGGTGCCGAGAGCGCCGGGCGCCTGCGGCAACGGGGCGAGTCCGAAGTCGTCCGGCTTCATCCCGAGGGACTGGACCACGGGGGTGTACGTGTCCGCGCCCTGCACGATCATGCCGACTTTGCCGCTGGCCAGAGCGTTCGTGATGTCCTTGTACCCGACCAGGAAGTCGGACCCGAAGGTGTCGTCGTCCCAGCGCAGTGAGCGGTAGAACTCAAGCGCGCCGCGGGTGGCGTTGTTGTTGATGGTGGCCTGCTTGCCGTCATCCGACTGGATCTTGCTCCCGTAGGCGTAGCTCATGGTCGTGAGCACCCAGCCTCCGGTGTTGTCCTTGGTCATGGCCCCGAAGCCCTGCACACCGGTCTTGGCGTGGATGGTCTTCGCGGCGGCCCGTACCTCGTCCCAGGTCTTCGGCGGCGCGTCGGGGTCGAGACCGGCCTTGGTGAACAGGGCGCGGTTGTACAGCAGCCCCATGCTGTAGGCCTGGACGGGAACCCCGAAGACATGGCTTTCCGGACCGGTGGCGACCTTGAGGATCGATGGATTGATCCGCTTGACGCTGGAGTCGGCGCCGACGTAGCCGGTGATGTCCGCAGCCTGCTGCCGGGCGATGATCCCCTGCATCTCGGTGAACGGCACGTAGAACACCGTGGGCAACTTCCCGCCGGCGACAAGCGCCTGGAAGGTGTTCACGTCGAACGTGGATTCGTCTCCGGTGACCTTGATGCCGGAGTTGGCGGCGGTGAAGTCGGAGATCTTACGTTTGAACGCCTTGAGCTGATCGGGGTTTTCCTGGGTGGGCTGACCGGCGACGGTGATGGACACCGAGCCGGGCTTCGACGGGCTCTCGGCGGCACAGCCCGAAGTGAGAGCGAGCGCCGCGGCACCGGCACTGAGGGCGGCAGCGAACTTCCGGACATTGGTGGGGGGCATGGGTCTCCTCAGTACTTGGTGCTGGTGTTCTCATGAGGGCTGCGATCAGGGGGCGATGAGTCCTCCGTCCAGCCCTCGGACGCGGGCAGCCCAGGCGTCGTGCCCCGACAGGCCGGCGGGGTGGCGGGCGGCGGCGGACTCGTCGAGATCGATCCCCCAGCCGGGACTTTCGTTCGGGCGAAGCCAGCCGTTCTCGATGCGCAAGGTTCCCGGGAACACTTCGTGCACGGCTTCGCGGTACAGATGCCCTTCCTGGATGCCGAACGCCGGACTCGTCACGTCGAGCGCGACGTTGGCGGCGGCACCGATCGGCGAGGTGTCGCCGGGACCGTGCCAGGCCGTACGGACGCCGACGAGTTCGGCCGCCGCGGCGATCTTGCGCGCGGCCGTCAGCCCGCCGAGGTCGGAGACATGTGAGCGGATGAAGTCCACGCCGCCCCCCAGGACCAGGCACGCGGCATCCGTCACCGACGTCGTCAGCTCACCGACCGCGATCGGTACGGGTGAGGCGGCACGCACCTCCGGCAGCCGGTCCCAGTGCTCGGGGGCGACGACGTCCTCGAGGAAGAAGAGCCGATAAGGCTCGAGAGCGCGCGCGAGAACGACCGCCTGCTTCGGGGTCAGCCGAGAGTGGACGTCGTGGAGCAGCTCGATCTCGCCGCCGAAGCGCTCACGGGCGGCGGCGAACAGCTCCGGCGTACGCCGCAGGTACTCCGACACGCGCCAGCCACCCGGATACGGCGCGGACTCGTCGGAGATGTCAGCCGTCGGAGGAGCGCCGTAGGTGCCGGGGCCCGACTGGCCGACCTGGAGCCGGATGTGCCGCAGCCCGGCCTCGCGAAGACCTTCGGCCTGGTCGAGGGTCTCTTCGATCGAGGACGCGCCCGCGTGCAGGTAGGTGTCGGCGGCGGCGCGTACCTTGCCGCCCAGCAGCTCGTGCACGGGTCGTCCAGCCCGCTTGCCGGCGATGTCCCATAATGCCTGGTCGAGCCCAGAGATCGCGTTGTTGCCCACCGGCCCTTCCCGCCAGTAGCCGGAGAAGCGGGCCAAACGCACCAGGTCTTCGATGTCACCGGGATATCGCCCGATGACGAGCCTGGCGAGATGCTCCTCGACGTACGAGGCGACCGCGCGCCACCGCTGTGCGTACGTGGCGCAGCCGAGCCCGTAAAGGCCGTCGTCGCTGGTGGTCACCTTCACGACGAGAAGCGGGATGCCTTCGGGGGCGGTGGCGATGGCCCGGACGCCCGTGATGCGCACATCGTCCGGCGCCTCCCACGGCTGTTCGAACGCGGTGGTGTTGTCACTCATGCCGGCGTCTCCAGGAAGGTCGCGTTGATCGGGTCGCTGAGGCGGTGCCGGGGGGTCCAGCCGAGGATGCGGCGGGCAGCGGCGGTGTCGATCGGGGCGGTGCGGCCGGGGAAGTTCCGGCGCCGCTCGCTCGCCGGAGCGAAACGGTCGAGCAGGAGATCGGTCGGCTCCTCCACGAGGGTGTCCTCCGCCGCCAGTAACAGGGTGTGCATGCCGGTGACCGGCCGGGTCAGCCCACGCAGCACCGCGTCCACCGCGTCCGCCATCGCCAGATACGCCCATCCTTCCCGGGCGAGACGTGCCTGCTCGTCCGGGTCCTGGCTGAGACGCGCGGCCGCCGCTCGCAGCTCAGGAAGGTCACGCACGAGAGGGAAGCGCAGGGCGATCACCGTGATGTCCCAGCGGCTGTACGCCCAGGCCGCGGTCTGCTCATCGACCCACTTGGACAGGGAGTAGGCATCGTCATGCGCGACCGGTGACAATTCGTCGAGCGGGTAGTAGGCGGGAGTGAGATCGTGCCGGTTGAGGGGCACCCCGAACGCGTTGATCGAGCTCGCGATGACCGCGCGGCGAACGCCGACCTCGCCGGCGACGTCCAGCACGGTGAAGGTGGCCGAGGTGTTGCCCACGAAGACCTCGCGCGCCGTTCCCAGGCCAGGGTGCGGTATCGCGGCGAGGTGCACGACGGCGTCCGCGTCCTTGAGCGCCTGTCGGACAAGAGTCGCGTCAGCGGCGTCACCGGTGAACACCCGGTCAGCCGGCGACGGCGCCGACCAGGCGGCCGAGAGTGCCGACACAGAGATGCCCGCGCTCAGCAGTGCCTCCACGACCGGCCGGCCGATGGTGCCATCGGCACCGGTGACCAGCACGCGCGTGGGCTTCATGGGCGAGGCGGATTCAGTCAAGTGCCGTCCTAAAGATCCAAGCTTCATCATGTGCGAAACCGCTTTCGCTAGAACACCACAAGATCTCAGAGCGTGTCAATCGCCGTATTACTCCACACCGGCCGGGGTATTTCGAGGCGTACGGAATGCCCGGGTTCGCTCTTCTGCGGCGAACCCGGGACAGCCCGTCTAGCCGGTCAGGACTTGCCCGCGGTGACCGCCAGCAGGCGCAACGACCGGAACTTCGCGGGGTCTTTCGACTCCGCCACGCCCTTGCCCCAGGTGCTCCATCCGCGCCGGCCGGTGCCGTCGTTCTCGTTGACGGCAACGGTCGCCGAAAGGATCCTGTCGGCGGGGTTCACTCCGATCGCGCTGAACGGGACGGACAACTCGTACGTGGTCGTCTTCGCGGCTTCGTCACGCCTGACCGCCGAGGCGAGCCCCGCGGTTGTGGCGTTCGTCGGCAACCAGCGCGCGAGATCCACCGGGCCGGCGCTGGTAAGAGCCGTACCGATCTCATTGACCGGTGGGGCGCTCTCGCCGGGCCACCCTGGCGTCACGCCGAGCTGGACGCCGTCGCCCTGCCAGATGTTCAGGGCTCGCGCGGGCTGGGCGTGCACGTTGTCGGTGATCACAGCGGTCAGGTACAGGCGTTCGGCGTCGTGGGTGAGCCAGAGACGGCCGCTGTGATCCTCGTTTCCCGCCCAGCCGGTGATGACCTGCTCGGCCGCGCCGAGCGTCTGCGCGGGAAGGACGGATACCGCCTTGTCGACCTTGCCGTCCACCTTCACCGGGCGGAACGGCACATCGACCGGATCCACCTCGACGAGGGTCCCGTGCGCGGTGGCGGTCGCGTCGCCGACGGCCGTGGCAGACCAGGCACCGAGCTCGGACAGCGGTACGTCGACGGAGACGCGGCCGTTCCCGGCGATACTCGTGTCGGGCAGGGACCGGCCGCTGGACGAGCCCACGGTCCAGTTGATCCCGTCCAGTTCGACGGGTTCCGCGCCGCGGTTCACCAGGGTGAGCCGCAGAAGGTCGGCACCGGTGGCGTTGAGCGCGTGCGTACCGGTGAGCCCGAGCCGGGACACCACGTCGGCGCTCGCCGTAAGAAGCCCGATCGTGCGGTCGCCCTCGCGGACCTCGGCGGTCCAGGTACGCCTGCCCACGCCCGCCGCCGGCAGCGTGACGGCCACGGACCGGGTCTCGCCCGCCGCCACCTGCGCGGAAGCCGTTCCGGTGCCGCTCCGCAGGGACACCTCCAGCGCCCGGTCCCCGGCGGTGACCGTCCACTTCGCCGCGGGCGCGAGGCCCTCGATGGCCTTGTCGACCGTGAGGGTGTACGGCGACTGCGTCCGCACCTCCCCCAGCTCTCCGGTGAGATACACCGGATCCTTGCCGACGGCGACGTGGACCAGGCCGTCGGCGTCCGGCCTCAGTGTCGCCTGGGCGCCGTAGAGGTCGGTCACCGTGACCTCGCCCGCCGCCTTGACGCTCCAGGTCTCCGGCTTCAGCGCCCATAGAGCCTGCATGCGGGTCGTGGCGGGCTCGCCGGAGCGGGCGCCGAACTCCACGCCGTACTGGCCGCTGCCGAGGGCCAGCGCCTGGCGGACCTCGCGGTCATCGGTCTGGCGGGTCAGGATGCCCTGCGCGACGAAGGCCGGTTTCGGGGTGTACGCACCCCGGGGGTCGTTCTCGTTCCGGATCATTCCGAAGCGGTCCTCGGGATCCTTCGGATCGGTGCCGTCGTCCTTGAAGTCGTAGACGGTGTAGCGGCCGATCCCCTTGCCGAGGGCCAGCAGTTGCGCCCGTGAGAGGTCGCGTGCCTGCGACTTCTCGTCGGCGCCGAGCGGCGTGTCGGAGGTGTGCCAGCCGTGCTCGCTGAGCCAGATCGGCATGTCGCGGTGCCCGGCGGCGTCGAGTTTCGCGCGGATCACGGCGACGTGGTTCATGAACGCCTCCGGCTCCGCGGCGAAGTCATAGGGGTGCGTGGTGAACGCGTCGATGTTGTCCAGGCCGCCGGCGGCGATGAAGTCGTCCACCCAGCTCGACCAGTTGTCCATCGGGGCCAGCGCCGGACCGACCAGCCGCACGCCGGGATGAGCCGCGCGGACCCGCTTGGCGGTCGTGGCCAGGAGCGCCGCGTAGTTCGCCGCGGTCGCGCCGGCGGGCCCGGTCCGGTCGCGCAGGTTCCACTCGTTCCACACCTCGTAGAAGGTGTCGTCCGTGCCGAACGTGGCGACCGAGACGTCGGCGTAGTTCGCGAACGCGTCCCGCCCGACCTGCGTGGCCGGCGCCTCGCCTTCGTGGTAGAGGCTGTTGCCGTACGCGAGGATGTCGAAGAACTTGAGGCCGTTCTTCGACAGCGCGGCGGTGTAGGCGTCCACCCTCGCGGGGAAGTCGATCGTGCCCTTGACCTTCTCCGCCTGCGCCCAATAGGCCTCATCTCTGGCGAAGCCGACTCCCGCGTCGGCGATGAGCGGGATCGTGTCAGGGGACCAGGCCTGCCCGTAATGCGTCGCGACGCCGATGCGTTCCTCGCGCGCGTCGGACGCGGGAAGCACAGACACGTCGGTGCCGCCCGCGACGCGGCGGCCGTCGGGCTGCACGGCCACGAGATCGACCGCGTACCAGCCGGTAGGCAGCTTGCCCAGCGTCAGCGCGCCTCCCAACTCCGAGGTCTCCCGCGCGCCGGTGGCCACCACGGCATTGTCGCTGTCGCGTACGGTCCACTCCACGGACTTCGCCGCGGTCCGGATGCCGAACGACACCTCATCCCCCGTCGTGAACGCGTTACCGGTCGCCTTCGGCACGATCGCGAGGTCGGGCGCCGGCCCCTGCACGGTCACGTCGTCGACGTCGATCGTCGCGGCCGGGCCGTTGATCACGCGGAACGCGTCGACCAGCAGCGACAGCTGCTTGAGCGGGCCATGCCAGACACCGTCGTTCGCGCCGCCCCAGTGGATGTACTCCGGCGCGCCGGCCGGGGCGAAGTCGCTCACGGTGACGCTCTGCCACGGCGATCCGGGAGTGAGCGGGACAGTCTGCTGGTGGGCCTGCCCGGTGCCGTCGACCATCCGGACGACGATGCCCTTCAACTGGGTGCTGCGGAGGGCGAAGGTCAGCGAGCGGGCATCGATCGAGGGGACACCGCGCGCGAGCTCCGCGGTCCCGTTGGGCGCGTTCACGTCGAGCCGGGCGGCGCCGCTGCCACTCGCCGGCGCGTCCGAGGTCACGCTCAGCGACACGCTCGTGCCGCCGCTGGTCGCCGTGAACCACGGGGTGACGCCGTTCTCGAAGTCTCCGAGTACGACATCACCCGCTACGGCCTGGGCTGATGCGGTTGGTGCGACCAGTGCTGTCACGGCCACGGCGATCGCGACCAGCCCGGAAGCGACCCGTCCAGGTAATGGATTCTTCCCTGTCAATCGGCGTGCGGGGGTGGGGCCAATCGGCATGCGCGCTCTCCTCGCTGTCCGCTGTCCTAGCTGTCCTTGCTGGACCACGACATCGCCACCAGTGCGAAACCGATTTCGCACTGGCCGCAGTGTGAGCGGCGGCCAGGGCCGCTGTCAAGGAGGACCTGCCGAACGACGCGCCATCCGCCGTTCGGCCTTCGGTACACTCAGCCAGTGCCGTCCAACCGCAAGGGCAGTGTTCGGCTGAGTGATGTGGCTGCGATCGCAGGAGTGTCCCTCTCGACTGCCTCGAAAGTGCTCAACGGAACGGACCGGATTTCCGAAGCGACGCGTGCGCGGGTGCTCGCCGTCGCCGAGCGCCTCGATTTCAGGCCGAATCAGCTCGCGCGTTCCTTCGCGCTGGGCCGCAGCCGCACGATCGGCGTGCTCACCCACCGCGCGGCGAGTACGTTTTCCGGGCCCGTGGTCATCGGCGCGGTCCTGCAACTCGGGAAGCTCCAGCAAGCCGCCCTCGTTTTCGACGAAGACATCCTCGCCGCCCGCGAGATAACCGAGAGCATCCGCCAGTTCCAGGCCCGCCAAATTGATGGACTTCTCGTCATAGGCGACGGACACGAGCGCCGATCACCGTCGATCACCCACCATTTCACCGTGCCGGTGACATATGCTTTCGCGGCCTCCGACCACCCAGAAGACGTCGTCTACCTGCCCGACAACGAAGGCGCGGGAGCTCTCGCCACTCGCCATTTGCTCGACCGCGGGCGTACGCACATCGCCCACCTGACCGGCGATCCGTCGAGTATCGCCGTGCGCCTGCGAGAGCGCGGCATGCTCACCACGCTGAAGGAGGCCGGGCTCAGCCCTGCTGCTCCGACACGTTATGGCTCCTGGTCTGAAGGGTCTGGAGTCGACGCCATGCGGGAATTGCTCGATTCCGGGGCGAAGGTCGACGCGGTGTTCTGCGGCAATGACCACATCGCCCGTGGGGTGCTCAATGTCTGCGAGGCCAAAGGGCTACGCGTACCTCAGGACCTGGCGGTTGTCGGAGTCGACAACTGGGAGGGAATAATCGTCGATCAGGGGGTCCGGCGGCTGACGACGATCGACCTCGAACTCCGGGCCATGGGACAACTCGCCGCCGCGAACGTTCTCGCCGACGACCGCACCCCAGGGGAACATTACGTCCCCCCCACACTCGTACTCGGCCCGTCGTCCTAGCGCATACGCGCTCCTCGATGGGCCCCAGCGCCACGCTCGGCTCTGACGTCGCCTGTCAGGCAGCACGCGGAAGGCTCGGACTGCCCCATCGGCCCGGCAAGGCGGAGTACCGAATGCCGGACCGCGCGTCTCCGCAGGTCCGGGTCGACCACTACCGAGACGCGACCGCCTGGAAGGTATCGCGAGCCGCTAGGGCTCCGACCCTGCAAGATCGGGAATTGGATATTACCTCTTCCGACCTTGTGTTCGAGATAAGGGAAATGTAAAGATCATCCTGCCTTCCTCTCCACGCCGATCGAGGTGAACTTGAACGCACCAAGACGATCACGACGTGCTCATTCACGATTACTCATCGCAGCGATGGCGCTGAGCCTAACCGCGTCACTTCTTCCCGCAGACCAAGCCGCCGCCCAACCATCTCCCGCACCGAGCCCCTCCGCTAAGGACACCACACTCCTCCCACCGATCGACTCGGCCAAAGCAGAGGCGAAAAAGGCCGGCCGTCAGGTAGAGATCCCCAGCCTGCACACCGAGAGCTCGACCACCTACGCCAACAGCGACGGCAAGACTCTCGCCACCGAGTTCTATACCGACCCCATCCGCGTCAAACAGGGCGACGCCTGGCAACCCGTCGACACCACGCTGGTGGCAGACAACGGCACCATCAAGCCGCGCGCCACCAAAGCCGGCTCACACTCTCGCCCGGCGGCAGCACCGACCTGCTCACGGCGGCGAGCCAACGCGACGGGTCGGCGATCAAGATCTCCGCTCCCCAGAAGCTCGCCGCTCCGAAGCTGTCGGGCAACAGGGCGGAATATGCGAATGCCTACGGTCCGGGCATCGACCTAGCGGTCATCGCGACGCCGACGGGATTCCGGCAAGAAGCGATCATCAGGCAACGACCTGCCAGCCCACTTAAACCCGCGTTCCGCAGATGTGTAGCGGGAAAAGCACACAGATCTGCGGTCTGAGCTGGGGAAACGCTTGCGGGCACGCTGATGCGGCGTGTCACTA
>NZ_JBFAIF010000038.1:0-59342 GCF_040654555.1 Nonomuraea sp. NPDC050680
GGCCTCAGAGACCCGGTGCTCAACATCTCCACGGGCCGCTCGCTGCGTGACAGGTTCGTCAGGAACAACGGCTGCACTCCCCAGAACCCGCCGGAACCGGCGCAGGGCAGCCTGACGCACATCGTCACCTACTACTCAGGGTGCCGGGACGGGTACCCGGTCGCATGGGCGGCATTCGACGCGGGCCACACCCCCGGTCCCGTGGACGGGAAGCCCGGCGACCTCGAGCCCGGAGAGAACTCCTGGACCAGGCCAGTGGTGTGGGACTTCTTCACGCGGCTCGGGGGCGGTCCCTCGCAGCCGCCGGGGAACGCGCTGAAGGGTGTGGGGTCGGGGCGGTGCCTGGACGCCGGTGCCTCGCAGGTGCAGATCTGGGACTGCAACGGTCAGCCCAACCAGCAGTGGACCGCCACCAGCGCCGGTGAGCTGCGGACGTCCGGCGGCAAGTGCCTGGACGTCAACGGCGCCGGTACCGCCGAGGGCGCCGCCGTGATCATCTGGGACTGCAACGGCCAGAACAACCAGAAGTGGACCCTCACCAGCGCCGGCGAGCTGCGCGTCTACGGCACCAAGTGCCTGGACGTCTCCGGCGCCGGCACCGCCAACGGCGCCAAGGTCCAGATCTGGACCTGCCACGGCGGCACCAACCAGCAATGGGCTCGTAGTTGACCGAATCGATTCGAGAAACGCACCTCTCTCGTGGCTTGGAGGACTGAGACATATGTCCGAGTTATCGCGAAGGCAAGTGCTGAAGCTCAGCGCGGCCGGAGCCGGAGCCGCACTGTTGCCGACGCAATGGACGGCTGCCGCGAGGCCCGCGTCGGTGGCGCCTGCGGAGGTGCGTGCCGCGAACGATCTGGCACTGTGGTACGACGGAAGCGCGGGCACGGACTGGCTGCGCGCGCTTCCGCTCGGCAACGGCCGCCTGGGCGCCATGGTGTTCGGCAACGTCGACACCGAGCGGCTGCAGCTCAACGAGGACACCATCTGGGCCGGCGGACCCTACGACCAGAGCAATCCGAAGGGCGCGGCGGCCCTGGGGCAGATCCGGCAGCTGGTCTTCCAGAACCAGTGGAGCCAGGCCCAGAGCATGATCGACCAGAACATGCTGGGCAATCCCGCCGGGCAGCTCGCCTACCAGCCCGTCGGCAATCTCCGGCTCACCTTCGGCAGCGCCACCGGGGTCTCGGAGTACAACCGTCTTCTCGACCTGACCACGGCCACCACCACGGTGTCGTACCTGCAGAACGGCGTGCGGTACCGGCGAGAAGGCCTCGCGAGCGGACCCGACCAACTCATCGCCATGCGCCTGACCGCCGACAAACCCGGCTCGATCACCTTCTCCGCGACGTTCGACAGCCCCCAACGGACGACCCGCTCCAGCCCGGACGGTGCGACGGTGGCGCTCGACGGGATCTCCGGCGACCAGCGGGGCCTGGCGGGCAAGGTGCGGTTCCTGGCGCTGGCCCGGGCCGTCGCCGAAGGCGGCAGCGTCACCAGTTCCGGCGGCACGCTACAGGTGAGAGCCGCCGACAGCGTGACGGTGCTCATCTCCATCGGTTCCAGCTATGTGACCTACAAGGATGTCAGCGGGGACTACCAGGGCATCGCGCGGCGCTACCTCGACGCCGCCAAGGGCAGGACGTACGACGACCTGCGCGCCCGGCACGTCGCCGACTACCAGCGGCTGTTCGCTCGCACAACGCTCGACCTCGGTCGCACCGGGGCGGCCGACCAGCCGACCGACGTCCGGATCGCGCAGCACGCCGGCACCAATGACCCGCAGTTCTCCGCGCTGCTGTTCCAGTACGGCCGCTACCTGCTGATCTCATCCTCACGTCCGGGCACCCAGCCGGCCAACCTGCAGGGCATCTGGAACGACTCACTGACCCCGTCGTGGGACTCGAAGTACACGCTCAACGCCAACCTGCCGATGAACTACTGGCCGGCCGACACGACGAACCTGTCGGAATGCTACGAGCCGGTATTCCGGATGATCAACGACCTCACGGTCACCGGCGCCCGCACGGCCCGGGTGGAGTACAACGCCTCCGGCTGGGTGACCCACCACAACACCGACGGATGGCGGGCCTCCGCGGTCGTCGACTTCGCCGCGGCGGGCATGTGGCAGACCGGCGGCGCGTGGCTGTCCACCATGATCTGGGATCACTACCTGTTCACCGGCGACCTCGATTTCCTGCGGCAGTACTACCCGGCGATGAAGGGGGCGGCGCAGTTCTTCCTGGACACCCTGGTGCAGGAGCCGAGCCTCGGGTACCTGGTCACGAACCCATCGAACTCCCCCGAGCTCAACCACCACGCGGGCGTCAGCGTGTGCGCGGGCCCGACGATGGACAACCAGATCCTGCGCGACCTGTTCAACGGCTGCGCCAAGGCCGCCCAGGTGCTCAACGTGGACGCCGACTTCCGTACGCGGGTCCTGGCCGCCCGGGACCGGCTCGCGCCCATGAAGGTCGGCTCGCGCGGCAACATCCAGGAATGGCTGTACGACTGGGTCGAGACCGAGCAGAACCACCGGCACATCTCGCATCTGTACGGCCTGCACCCCAGCAACCAGATCACCAAACGGGGCACCCCCGCCCTCTACTCGGCCGCGCAGCGGACACTCGAACTGCGCGGTGACGACGGGACGGGCTGGTCGCTCGCCTGGAAGATCAACTATTGGGCGCGGATGGAGGCGGGCGATCGGGCGCACACCCTGTTGCGCCTCCTGGTGACGACGGCCCGGCTCGCGCCGAACATGTTCGACCTGCATCCGCCGTTCCAGATCGACGGCAACTTCGGCGCCACCTCCGGTATCGCCGAGATCCTGTTGCAGAGCCACAACGGCGAGCTGCACGTGCTGCCCGCGCTGCCGTCGGCCTGGCCGAGCGGGAAGGTTCAGGGGCTTCGGGGCCGCGGCGGCTACACCGTGGACGCCGCGTGGACCGCCAGCGGGTCCACCGAGATCCAGGTCACGTTCGACCGCGACGGCACGGTCAACGTGCGCAACCGGATCTTCACCGGCACCTACCAGGTGATCGACGTCGCGACCGGGGCCGCCGTCAGCGTCACCAAGCCCGAGGCCGACGTCATCGGGCTGACCGGCCAGGCCGGCCGTACGTACCGCATGACAGGGTCCGGCGGTCCCGCGCCGTCGACGTATGTACGGATCACCAACGTCGCGACGGGCCTCGTCCTGGACAGCGGCGGCAACGTCGCCTCCGGCTCGAACCTCAAGCAGTGGAACTGGGACGGCAACACCAACGTGCAGTGGCAACTCGTGGACCTGGGCGGCGGGTGGAACCGCATCGTCAACCGTACCAACGGCATGGTGGCCGACAGCTGGGGCAACACCGCCAACGGCGCGAACGCCAGGCAGGCAGCCTGGAGCGGCAGCGCCAACCAGCAGTGGCGGCTCAACAGCGTCGGCAACGGCCGCTACCAGATCATCAACCGCGGCACCGGCACGGCACTGGACGGCGCCGGCAACGCCACGGCGGGCTCGGCCACGATCCTGTGGACGCCGAACTCCAGCACGAACAACCAGTACACGATCAGCGCGGTCTGACGCGAAAGGCCCCCCATGAGCCGGCGCAGGAAGAGAGCCATGAGTGTCGTGGTCGCGCTCCTCGCAGTCGCGATGTCCCTGGTCGCCGGGCCGACGGCGCGGGCGGCGACCCCTACGGGGTGGGACGCGAGGCGAAGTACCTGATGGACATGCAGGGCTCGTTCGAGATCGCCGGCTGCCAGAAGTGGAGTCGCACCTGATATGAAACGACTTATCTGGATCATAAGCCTGGTTCTGGTCGGGATGCTGCTCCCGGCCGCCGCGGCCAGGGCGGACAACCCGATCGTCCAGACCATCTACACCGCCGACCCGGCGCCGCTGGTCTACAACGGCCGGGTCTACCTCTACACCGGCCACGACGAGGACGGCTCGACGTACTTCACGATGAAGGAGTGGCGGGTCTGGTCGTCGGCGGACATGGTGAACTGGACCGACCACGGCTCCCCGCTGAGCCTGACCACCTTCAGCTGGGCGAAGTCGGACGCGTGGGCGGGCCAGGCCGTCTACCGCAACGGCAGGTTCTACTGGTACGTCCCCACCACCAACCGAGCGACCGGCAGGATGGCCATCGGCGTGGCCGTCTCCGACAGCCCCACCGGGCCGTTCAAGGACGCGCTCGGACACCCCCTGGTCGAGAACGGCGAGATCGACCCGACCGTCTTCATCGACGACGACGGGCAGGCCTACCTGTACTGGGGCAACCCCCACCTGTGGTACCTCAGGCTGAACGCCGACATGATCTCCTACTCGGGAAGCCCGGCCCAGATCCCCCTCACCACCGCCGGATTCGGCACCCGCACCGGGGACCCCAACCGGCCGACCCTGTTTGAGGAGGGCCCCTGGGTCTACAAGCGCAACGGCCTGTACTACAACGTCTTCGCCGCCAAATGCTGCTCCGAGTTCATCGGCTACTCGACGTCGCCCAGCCCCACCGGGCCGTGGACCTACCGGGGCACGGTCATGCCCACGCAGGGCGGCAGCTTCACCAACCACCCGGGCGTCATCGACTTCCAGGGAGGTTCGTACTTCTTCTACCACAACGGCGCGCTGCCGGGCGGCGGCGGTTTCACCCGCTCGGTCGCGGTGGAGAAGTTCACCTACAACCCCGACGGCACCATCCCGACCATGAACATGACCACGGCCGGAGCGCCCCAGATCGGCTCCCTGGACCCCTATGTCCGCCAGGAGGCCGAGACGATCGCCTGGGAGTCCGGTGTCGAGACGGAGCCCGCCGGCGAAGGCGGCATGAACGTCGGCTACATCCAGAACGGCGACTCGATCAAGGTCAAGGGCGTCGCCTTCGGCGCCGGCGCGAGCTCCTTCAGCGCACGGGTGGCCTCGGGGACCAGCGGCGGCACCATCGAGCTGCGTCGCGACACCGTCAACGGCACATTGATGGGCACGTGCGCCGTCCCGGGCACCGGCGGCTGGCAGACCTGGACGACCGTCTCCTGTACGGTCACCGGCGCGATGGGGACTCATGACCTCTACTTCAAATACACCGGCGGGAGCGGCTACCTGTTCAACGTGAACTGGTGGCAGTTCCAACACGCCTGACAGCCCGTGTGCCAGGCGGACCTTTCATGATGGGTACTCCTCCTGGTCACGGAGCCCTCGACGTCTCCCAGCACGACCGAGCGGAGCCAGGTCTCGGTCGTGCTGATGTGCATCAGCTTCTCCACGTCGTCACTGGCGGCGCGCATGGCGTTCAGGTGCCCTCGCCCCGCTGTATGTCGAGCACCCGGGCTACGGTGAGCGCCCGGATGCGGGAGATCGCCTCGTCGGTCAGGGACATGGGTACGGCCTCCCGGGGTGGAGCGGATCGATCGACACGCGGGCCACGCTGGAAACCTAACAGACATCCCATGTCTAAGCGAGGACCAAGTCGGTCGCTGAACAGACATGGGTTGTCTATCGACTTTCAGGAACTCTATCGGCTACCTCTAGACAGAAGGGTAGGTCCGGGATTACAAAGACATCCCATGTTCAAATAGCGACGGCGTAGAAACATCCCATGGAGGTACCTCTTCGTGACCGAGCTGATCACCGCGGTCGAGGCCCACGACATCCGGTTCCCGACCTCACGGCACCTCGATGGGTCCGACGCCATGAACCCCGAGCCCGACTACTCGGCCGCCTACGTGATCGTTCGGACCGGCGGCGGGCAGGAGGGGCATGGGCTCGCCTTCACCGTCGGGCGCGGAAACGAGATCGCTGTCGCCGCGGTGGAGTCGCTGGCACCGCTGGTCACCGGACGGCCGGTGGCCGAGGTGCTCGGCGACCTCGGCGGGGTGTCGCGTCTGCTCACCGGCGACAGCCAGCTGCGCTGGCTCGGCCCGGAGAAGGGCGTCACCCACATGGCGGCGGGAGCCGTGCTCAACGCGCTGTGGGACCTTCGCGCGCGCAGGGCGGGCAAGCCGTTGTGGCGGCTGCTGGCGGAGCTGTCGCCGGAGGAGATCGTCGACGTCGTCGACTTCCGTTACCTGGAGGACGCCCTCACCCGGGAGGAGGCGCTGGCCATCCTGCGCCGCGCCGAGCCGGGCCGGGCCGAGCGCCAGGCCCGCCTGCTCGCCGAGGGCTACCCCGCCTACACCACCACCCCCGGCTGGCTCGGCTACACCGACGACAAGCTGGTCAGGCTGGCCAAAGAGGCTGTCGCCGACGGGTTTCGCCAGATCAAGCTGAAGGTCGGTGCCGACCAAGCCGAGGACGTCCGGCGCGTACGGCTGGCCCGGGAGGCGGTCGGACCCGATGTGCGCATCGCCGTTGACGCCAACCAGGCGTGGAACGTCGGCCAGGCGATCGAGTGGCTGGTCCCGCTGGCCCGGTACGACCTGTACTGGATCGAGGAGCCCACCTCGCCCGACGACGTGCTCGGCCACGCCGCCATCCGCGAGCGGGTGGCGCCCATCAAGGTCGCCACCGGCGAGCACACGCACAACCGGGTGATGTTCAAGCAGTTCCTGCAGGCGGGCGCGATCGACATCCTGCAGCTCGACGCGGCCAGGGTCGCCGGGGTCAACGAGAACATCGCCATCCTGCTGCTGGCCGCCAAGTTCGGGGTCCCGGTGTGCCCGCACGCGGGCGGCGTCGGACTGTGCGAGATGGTCCAGCACCTGTCGATGTTCGACTACGTGGCCGTCAGCGGCACCGCCGAGGATCGCGTCATCGAGTACATCGACCATCTGCACGAGCACTTCACCGACCCGGTCGTGATCCGGGAAGGCCGATACGTCGCCCCTGGACGGCCGGGCGGGGGCGCCGAGATGCGTCCGGAGTCCCGTGCCGAGTACGCCTACCCGCACGGTCCCCAGTGGACCGCCGACCTCCGGCTGTGACCCAGAACAGCGACCCGGAACAGCGCAGGACCCGGAACGGCGCAGGAAAGGAACAGCCATGAACCGAGGACTCGCCCTGGGGGCGGCCGTCGCCCTGTCGGCCGGACTGGCCGCGGCCTGCGGGGGTGGCGCAGGCAGCGGCACGAGCGCCTCAGGAGGCGGCAAGCCGGTCGTCGGGGTGGACTACCCCCGCTCCGACACCGACTTCTGGAACTCCTTCATCAAGTACGTCCCCAAGTTCGGCGCCGAGAACGGCCTGGAGCTGAAGACCTCCAACTCGCAGAACGACATCTCCAAGCTCACCGCCAACGTGCAGAGTCTCATCAGCCAGGGCGTCAAGGGCATCGTGCTGGCGCCGCAGGACACCGCCGCCGTGGCCCCCACACTCCAGCAGCTCAACGCCAAGAAGATCCCCGTCGTCATGGTCGACACCCGTCCCGAGCAGGGTGAGGCCTTCATGGTGGTGCGTGCCGACAACCGGGCGTACGGCGAGAAGGCGTGCAAGTTCCTCGGCGAGAAGCTGGGCGGCAAGGGCAAGGTCGTCATGCTCCAGGGCGACCTGGCCTCCATCAACGGCCGTGACCGCACCGAGGCGTTCAACGACTGCATGAAGGCGAGTTACCCCGGCATCACGGTGTTCGGAGAGGCCACCAACTGGGACGGCGCGATCGCCTCGCAGAAGCTCCAGACGCGGCTCACCGCCAATCCGGACATCAAGGGCGTCTACATGCAATCGAGCTTCGCCCTGTCCGGCACCCTCCAAGTGCTCCAGCAGCGCGGCCTGCTGGTCCCCCCGGCCAACCCCAAGCACGTCTTCGTCGTCTCCAACGACGGCATCCCCCAGGAGCTGAAGGAGATCGCCGCCGGCAACATCGACGCCACCGTCTCCCAGCCGGCCGACCAGTACGCCAAGTACGCGCTGCAGTACACCAAGGCCGCCATCGACGGCAAAACGTTCAAGCCCGGCGCGACCGATCACGACAGCACCATCGTCCAGGTGCGCCCGGGCCTGCTGGAGGACCAGCTCTCCGCGCCGCTGGTCACAGCCGACGGCGGCACCTACGGGGGCGTCACGAGCGTCAAGCCGGGCGAATCCTCGCTCTGGGGCAACAATCTTGGCGGCTGACCAGGCGCCCACGCCTCTGGCCGAGGCGGTGGACGTCACCAAGAGATACGGCGAGACCCTCGCGCTGGACCGCGCCGGAATCCGGATCATGCCCGGCCAGACCCACGCTCTGGTCGGCCGCAACGGGGCAGGCAAGTCCACCCTGGTCTCGATACTCACCGGGCTCCAGGCGCCCGACGAGGGCGAGGTGCGCTTCGACGGCGAACCCGCCCCGCGCCTGGCCGACCGTGACGCCTGGCGGCAGCGGGTGGCCTGCGTCTACCAGAAGTCCACGATCATCCCCCAGCTCACCGTGGCCGAGAACCTCTACCTCAACCGCCACGCCGCCTTCGTCAACTGGCCGGACCTGCGCCGCAAGGCCGCCGCCCTGCTGGAGACGTGGTCGGTCGACGTGGACGTACGGCTGCCCGCCGGCGAACTGGACGTCGAACAGCGGCAGTTCGTGGAGATCGCCCGTGCGCTGTCCTTCGGTGCCCGGTTCATCGTCCTCGACGAGCCGACCGCCCAGCTCGACGCCGCCGCCATCGCCCGCCTGTTCGCCCGTATCCGCACCCTGCAGGAACAGGGAGTGACCTTCCTGTTCATCAGCCACCACCTGCAGGAGATCTACGAGATCTGCGACACGGTCACGGTCTTCCGCGACGCCCGGCACATCCTGACCACCACGGTGGCCGGCCTGCCGCACGCCGAGCTGGTGGCGGCCCTGGCGGGAGAGGCCGCCGGCCTGGCCGGCACATCCTCCCGGACGGCCGTGCCCGCCGGCGCCGGCGTGGTGCTCGGGGTGCGCGGCCTGTCCTACGGCGAGGCGTACAGCGAGGTCGACTTCCAGATCCAGGACGGCGAGATCGTCGGCCTGGCGGGCGCGGCCGGCAGCGGCCGGACCGAGCTGGCCGAGACCATCGCCGGGTTGCACGCGGCCGATTCAGGCACGATCGAGGTCGCCGGGCGTGTCCCCCGTCCCGGCAGCGTGCCTGACGCGCTCGCCGCGGGCGTCGGCTTCGTCCCCCGCGACCGGCACCATCAGGGATTCGTCCCGATGATGTCGATCGCCAACAACGCCACCATGACGGTCCCCGAACGGCTCGGCGAGGCCGGCCTGATCAGCGGCAGGCGGCGCGACCGGCTGGCCGGCACCCTGATCGCCAACCTGGCGATCAAGACGCCCGGTCCCGGTCTGCCGGTGATGGGCCTGTCCGGCGGCAACCAGCAGAAGGTCGTCATGGCCAGGGCGCTGGCCTCCGATCCCCGGTTGCTCGTACTGATCACCCCCACCGCCGGGGTGGACGTGAAGTCCAAGGAGTTCCTGCTGGGCAAGGTCGAGGAGACGGCCGCCAAGGGGACCGGCGTGCTGATCGCCTCCGACGAACTCGACGACCTGCGGCTCTGCGACCGGCTGCTGGTGATGTTCCAGGGTCGCATCGTCGCGGAGATGGCCGCCGGATGGCACGACCACGACGTCGTGGCGGCCATGGAAGGAGTCCGGCTCGATGCCTGAGAAAACCCTCACGCCCGCCACCGGGAGCGCCGCCCGGGAGCGGGCACGGCCACAGGTGCGGCTCGCCCGGCTGCGTGACTTCGCGCTGATCCCGGCGATCATCGTGATCGCCATCGTCGGCCAGATCGTCAACCCGATCTTCCTGCAGGGCGACAATCTGATCAACATCCTGCAGACCATGACGGAGATCTCGCTCCTGGTGCTGGCCCAGACCATCGTGCTGGTCGCCGGCAAGATGGACCTCTCACTGGAGTCGACGTTCGGCCTGGCCCCGGGCGTGGCCGCCTGGCTGACCGTCGCCGCCGGCTCGGGCGCCGGGCTCGGCCTGGTGCCCGGCGCCTGGTCGATTCCGATCACCTTGGCCGTCGGGGCGCTGATCGGTATGCTCAACGCCCTGTTGATCGTTCGGTTCGGGCTCAACGGCTTCATCGTCACCCTCGGCATGCTGATCGTGCTGCGCGGCCTGCTCACGGGCATCTCCGGCGGCCAGACCTTCTTCAACCTGCCGTCGTCGATGCTCTACCTCGGTTCGGCCATGTGGCTGGGCGTGCCCGCCTCGATCTGGCTGTGCCTGCTGCTGTTCGCCGCCGGCATCGTGCTGCTCGGCTTCACCAGGTACGGCCGTGCCCTGTACGCCATCGGCGGCAACGTGGACGCGGCCAAGGCGGCCGGCATCCGTACCGACCGGGTGCTGTGGACCGCCTTGGTGGGCGCCAGCCTGCTCGCCGCGCTCGGCGGCCTGCTGATGTCGGGTCACCTCGCCTCTGTGGCCGCCGCTCAGGGAGATGGCGCCATCTTCACCGTGTTCGCCGCGGCCGTGATCGGCGGCGTCGGCCTCAACGGGGGCAAAGGCACGATGTTCGGGGCGTTCACCGGCATCCTCCTCCTCTACATGATCCAGAACGTCCTCACCCTGGCCGGCGTGCCCGCCCAGTGGATCCAGGCCCTCAACGGCGCCATCATCATCGTCGCCCTGGTCCTGTCCCGGCTCACCGGAGGCAAGGTCCAGGAGTAGGCGCTTCATGACCGGGACGATCGTGCCGCCCGGCGGTCAGCGGCTGTGGCGCGGGATGCCCGCGTGCGCGGGCCGGGCCCCATTCCGGCGAAGAGAGCGGCGAGGACCCGGTCGACGTACTCGTGGGTCAGTGGCTCCTGAGTGATCAGGAGCTGGAAGTACAGCGGGCCGGACAGGATCGCCATCGACAGGTCCAGGTCGAAGTCGGGTGACAGCTGGCCCTGGTCGCGGGCCGCCTTCAGCCGGGCGACGGTCTTGTCCGCCTGCGGGGCGATGAAGCGTTCGTTGAGCGCGACGGCGACCTGGCGATCGTGCTGCGCCTCGCCGACCAGGGCCCGAAACAAGGCGCCGTACGACGGCCCGGCCAGCAGGTCCACGGCCGCGTAGATCTGCGCGCGCACGTCGGCGACGACGTCGCCGGTGTCGGGGTAGTCCAGATGAGCCTCGTTCAGCGACAGCAGCGAGTCGAGCAGCAAGGCTCCCTTGGACGACCATCGGCGGTAAATGGTGTGCTTCCCGGCGCCGGCGCGGGCCGCGACCGCTTCCATGCTCAGGTTGGCGTAGCCGATCTCCTGGCCCAGCTCCAATGTGGTGCGCATGATGGCTTTGGTCCGGTCGGCGCCACGACGACGGGGTGTGTCGGTCATGCCGCCACCCTATCGGTACGGCACGTGCCGTACTTGACATGACGAGGCTCCTTGGGCACCATCACATCGGCACGGCTCGTGCCGTGCCGCAAGACAACGATGCCTGATGTTCTTCCATTTCCGCCTTCACCTCCTTGGAAGGAAACGATGAGTGATGCCCGTTCCGGCCGACCCAACGGTGGTGCATCCGATGCCCGAACAGCCACGCGTGGTGCTGCTGAAACCGCTGATCGCCTCACCGCTGATTGAGGCCGGAGAGTTCTCCTACTACGACGATCCGGATGATCCGACCGCCTTCGAGACCCGCAACGTGCTCTACCACTACGGACCCGAGAAACTGGTCATCGGCAAGTTCTGCGCGTTGGGCGAGGGCGTGCGGTTCATCATGAACGGCGGCAATCACCGCATGGACGGCCCCTCGACGTTCCCCTTCCCGATCATGGGCGGGTCCTGGGCCGAGCACTTCGACCTCATCACCGGCCTGCCGGGACGAGGCGACACCGTGATAGGCAACGACGTCTGGCTCGGCTACCGGGCCATGGTGATGCCCGGCGTCCGCATCGGCCACGGTGCGATCATCGCCTCCGGCTCCGTCGTCGTCGACGACGTCCCCGACTACGGCATCGTCGGCGGCAACCCGGCCAGGCTCATCCGCCGCCGCCACAACGACGCGGACATCGACCGGCTCCTCGCCGTGGCCTGGTGGGACTGGCCGCTCCAGCTCATCACCGAACACATACGCACGATCATGTCCGGCAGCATCGACGACCTGGAGAGGTGCGCCCGCGTGCGGTGACCGCGCCTCCCCCTCGTCGTTCCCTCACCTTCCAGCACCAGATTCGAGCTATCAGCATGCCTGCTCCGTCCCCACACACCTCGTTCGCCGGCTGGCTCGGCGCCCATGCCCTCCCGCTCACCCACCTCGATCCTGACGCCTCCCTCGATGACCTGGAGCCGCTGCGCGACATCATCGGCGGAGCCCGCGTCGTCGCGATCGGTGAGAACTCCCACTTCATCACCGGATTCGCGCTCCTGCGCCGGCGTATCCTGCGGTTCCTGGTCGAACGCTGCGGCTTCACCGTCCTGGCCTTCGAGTACGGCTTGAGCGAAGGCTTCGCCCTCGACGCCTGGGCCCAAGGAGAGGGCGCGGACGAGGACCTGTCGGCCCATCTCGCCACGGCGATCCCGGTGGGAGTCGATGAGCCGCTGCGCTGGATACGCCGGCACAACGCCACCGCCACAGCGCCGGTACGTTTCGCCGGGATCGACATCCCGGCGGCCGGTGGGTCCCTGCTGCCCGCCCTGGCCCCAGTCGCCGACTACCTGCGGCAGATCGACCCCGAAACCCTGCCGGCGATCCAGACGGCGATGCGGATCGCCGAGTCGTTCGCCGGCGCCTCAGCGGCTTCGGCCGCCCCGGCCTGGACCCGCCTGGCCGCCACCGACCAGGACACCCTCACCGCGATCCTGCTGCGCCTGCTCATCCGCTTCCGCGCCGTCGAGATCCTCTACGTCTCCCGCGGCGACCGGCCCAGCTACGACATCGCCCTGCGCCGCCTCGAAGCCGCCTGCCACGCCGACTACGGCTTCCGCGCCATGGCCGACCTGTTCGCCGGAAGCGGCCTGACCGCCGACACCTCGGCCCGCGACGTCTTCATGGCCGAATCGGTCCAGTGGCACCTGCGGCGCTCCGGCCCCGGGACCCGCATCGTGCTGGCCGCCCACAACGCCCACATCCAGAAAACGCCGGTCTCCTTCGACGGTCACCTCACGGGGCTCCCCATGGGACAGCACCTGCACAACGTTCTCGGCGATGACTACTTCGCCCTCGGCCTGACCAGCATCACCGGACACACCGCCGACATGCGCCCCGACGAGAACGCCCGCTTCGGTTTCACCATCGACAACACCACGCTGCAGCCACCCGAGCCGGAAAGCATCGAAGCCGCCTTCGCCGACGCCGGCCTCGGGCTCAGCATCGCCGACCTCCGCCAGGCGCCCCACGAGATCCCCGGCCCCGACCGCATCCGGATCCAGAGCGCCTACCTGCACACCCCCATCCTCGACGCGTTCGACGCCATCCTCAGCGCCCCGACCTCCACCGTCGCCGATGACGTCGAACGTTGAAAAGCCGGTTTCCCAAGCCTCCGGGCGTCCCGAACAACACGATTGGCAGACCATCGACATGAAGCATCACGATCCCGCCCAGACCGTACAGAACACCGATGTGATCGTTGTAGGCGCCGGCCCGACCGGCCTGATGCTGGCCGCCGAACTGCGTCTGGCCGGCGTGCGACCACTGGTGCTGGAGCGTAAGCCGCAGCGCCGGGACACCCCCAAGGCCGGCGGTCTCGGCGGGCAGATCCTGGAACTGCTGCGCTACCGGGGCCTGCTGGAACCTTTCGCGGCAGCCTGCACCGACCCGATCCCGGCTCCCCGGTTCCCGTTCGGCGGCGTGCACCTGGACTTCACCAAACTGGCGGATCCCCCGCTGCACGCCCTGCCGCTTCCGCAACCGCGGCTGGAACGGCTGCTCGACGAACGCGCCGGCGAACTCGGCGTCGAGATCCGCCGCGGCCACGAAGTGATCGAGATCAGCCAGGACGACGCCACGGTCACGGTGGACGTGCGCGGCCCGGACGGGCCGTACCGGATGATCGCCCGGTACGTCGTGGGCTGCGACGGCGCGCGCAGCCGGGTCCGGGACTGGGCGGGCATCGGCTTCCCCGGCACCGTCTATCCGGAGGTCAACCGGCTGGCCCAGGTCACTCTGCCCGAGGCGGTGACCGTGCTCGGCAACGGCGACCTCGACGTCCCCGGTTTCGGCACGGTCCGCGCGGGCTTCACCCGGACCGACCGAGGCCTGCTCGGAGTCGGCTCCTCGCCCGGCGCCCAGGTCGTCTCTCTCTACACCATCGAGGACGAGAGCACCGAGTACGACGACGACGTCCCGATGACCCTGTCCGAGCTCCAGCACAGCATCCACCGCGTGCTCGGTGCGGACCTGCCCGTGGCGGAGGCGATCCGGCTGTCGCGCTTCACCTTCAAAGCCCGCCAGGCCGAGCGCTACCGCCACGGGCGGATCCTGCTGGCCGGCGACGCGGCGCACCTGTTCCCCGCCACCGGTGTGGCACTCAACGCCGGCATGCTGGACGCGGTCAACCTGGCCTGGAAACTGGCCGCCGATCTCCACGGCACGGCCCCGGCCGGGCTGCTGGACACCTACCACGACGAACGCCACCTCGCCGGCGCCCGCACCATGCTGCACACCCGCGCCCAGGTGGCCCTGCGACGCGGGCACGACGCGGCCGCCGAAGCATTGCGAGAGGTCTTCTCCGAACTCCTCACCGACGAGCAGCCGCTGCGCCGCATGGGCGCGCTGGTCGCCGGCAGCGACATCCGCTACCCGATGCCCGGCACCGACCCCCACCCGCTGGCCGGCGCCTTCGCCCCGAACCTCACCCTGCACACCGAACAGGGGGTGACCAGCGTCGCGGAACTCCTGCACACCGCACGGCCCGTCCTCCTCGACCTCACTGACCGCCCGGAGTTTCGCGAGATCGCCCGGGAGTGGCGGGATCGCGTCGACGTCCACATCGCCAAGACCGATGAGCGACCGGCCGATGCCTTGTTGATCCGCCCGGACGGCCACATCGCCTGGGCCACGGCCATCGATGAACCCACCGACGCCGCCGCGGCCGCGCTGCGAGAAGCGCTTTCCCACTGGTTCGGCGCACCCTGAAAACGACCTTGATCGGCGTTGCCCGGCGCGCCCGGGGACGTGCCGTCTTCAGACGTCACGGGCGACGACGGCGTACGTGACTTTGTGGAAGACGTCCAGGAAGTCCTGAATCGTCAGCCTGAACCGTCCAGTGTCCTGCTCGAAGCTGAGCGCTTTGTCCAGGTCGGGCGAGTTTCGATGGTGGGGATTGCGCAGGGTGATGGTGGACGCCTGAGTGTCGAGGGTCTTCAGCACCGCGGACAGCGACGCCATGTTCCTCGGCGGGGCGCCGTATTTCGCGTCGTAGTCAGGCTCGGGCCGATCTGCGGTGAACCGCAGATCGGCGCCGCAGATCGCGTACGCGTGGCTGGCGAAGACGTGGTGCCGTTGCTCGGGCGAGGACACCGGCGGAGCCAGCGCCGCGATCAGTTTGACGACCTTGTCAGCCCAGGGAAGCTCGTTCCTCAGTGGCCAGAGGACGTCAATCACCTCTTTGCAGGGGGTCCTGAATTCGTCGGCGAACTCCAGGGCCGCGCGCCGCTCCATTCGCTTGTCTTTCTGCTCGTCCGTCTCGCTTCCCGGCGGGTCCGGCGGCAGCACGGGCTCGAGCAGTGTGCTTATCCTCCCGCCCTGGTCGGGGAGACCGGCCTTCACCAGATCGGCCTGGTGCTCCTTGAGCTTCGGCAGCAACTCCTGGCCGGAGTCCACCCAGGACACACCGGCGGTGGGCACGACGATGTACGGCGACCGGGCCGCAGCCTGCTTCTCCAGCATGATCAGTACATTCAGCAGTAGGGCGGCGTGCGTGGAGAGCGCCTCGCCGGCTTGGGCCGCCCGGCGCAGTTGCTGCACGCTCACCGAGTACGCGTGGCGCAGTTGGTGACCGTACAGGCAGTCGAACAGCGACACCGAGGTGAACAGGCCCTGGCCGATCTGCTTGTAGCCGTCGTCGGGCATCTCACCCGGGGAGGGGGAGGCCGTCCCGTCCTGGCCGTAGGATGCCGCGAAGGCGGCGAACGCCCGTTCCATCAGCGGAACCCAGACGACCGCCGTCACCGGCATCGCCGTCTCCGCGTAGAACTTGCCGTCGGCGGTCATGCGGCGTCTGACCGCCCCCTGACCGCAGATGGCCCTTGGCCGGGCGGTTACCAGGGTGAGCGTGCCGTCCGGGTGCGCGAGGTGCGGGAAACGCGGCTCGACCACGATCCGCTGCGGCATGCGGCAGGGCCGCTCCTGGACGGTGGCCGTCCGGAAGAAGGTGACATCGAAGGAGCTCCCGTCGGTGCTCGGCCTGACCATCCGCCTGATCTGGCCGGGGTCGTGGTCGGCGATCGAGGCGAGCGTGGACAGCAGGACGCAGGTGCCCAGCTCGCCCTGGGCGACGTCGTCGCCGCTCGGGCCGTCCGGGGAGAACACGCTCTGGTGCTCCAATATCAGTCGTTTCACCGGGGTGTCGGCGGGTTGGGGCGCCCCGTCGAGGTAATGGTCGCCGGCGGGATCGACGATCGTGCCGGGGACGAACGGCGTCGACAGGGAGACCATCGACTGGTCGTGGGTGGAGAAGAGGTTCTGAGCGTGCGGATAGATCGGCGCGTATGTCACCACGTACTCCTGAGAAGACCTTTCGTTCGCCGCGAGAATGCCGTCACATGCCCGCAGGGATTGCAGGACGATCGACGACAGACGGGCGCCGTCGTACGGTTCGTTCCCTCCTCCGAGCATCTGGTCGAACGCGGTGGTGACCAGCTTCGGCAGGAAGTTGTACGGCCCCTTGCGGGTGTTGGCCGACCTAAAGGCGTAGAGGCGCAGAATCGCCGGCCATGGCCCTGGCTCCTGCTCGACGGCCCAATACATGACGGCTTTCTCGGCCACCGACCGCAGGGCCTGAGGCCGCCACAGGTTAACCCGGAAATCGGCGAGGTGCGTCTCCAGTTGCTTCTTCACCATCAGGTGGTTATCGATGGTCTCGGGCAGACCGTCGATGGCGGCCTGCACGCGCTCGCAGTGTGCGACGAAACCGGATACGCTGGCGACCTGCTGGATTTCCTGCCGCTTTCCGGCGATGAGCAACCCCGTGTCGCCGTTCTCGGCGATCACCGCCGCGGTGTCCGCCCAGCCCGGCTCCCCATCGATCTCGATCCGGACCCTTTCGCCGACGATCAGCGGCGGGTCGTCGGCGAAGGCGAAGTCGGTGCCTCCCGGAAGCTCTCTGGGATTGCCCCCTTCTGGGTAGAAATGGGATTTGATCATGAATTTCCCACGCATATGCCCTCTCCCCCTCCTGTGCCACCCCCGAGCCAGCGAATTGTTACACCTTCCGAAAAGCGGGTCAATAACGGCGAACACACCAGAGCACAAAAGAGCGAGGCTTTATCAGATCGCCGACCGGAGCACAATTGCTGCATAAGTTAGAAAAAAACAATTTCAGCTACCCAACGCGCTCTGCCGGGTCGAGGGCGAGCACTCCTGAGAGTGAGAGGCGCTATCCGTCGTGGGAGGGATGCGCCGGGCGGCTTGGATCCCGATACTGGGCGAGATGCCCGGACTTATTGAGCGGCTGCGCACCCGGTGGACGGACGTGCCGCCACGAGTGGTCGACGTCGCGATCACGGTCGCCGTGTCGGCGGCCACCGTCGGTCCCGCGCTCGCCCCCTCCGCACAGCCGTGGTGGGTGGTGGCGCTGGCCGTGCTGGCCTCGGTGCCTGTGTTGTGGCGGCGTAGCGCACCGCTCGTGGTGACCTGCGTGGTCGGGCTGGCGATGACGGCGCTGGTGATGTGGGAGAAGCCGATGCTGCCGTACGGGCCGCTGGTGGGCACCTACACCATCGCCGCTCTGAGCCCGCCGCTGCTGCGGCTGGCCGCCGTTCCGGTCATCGGCGCAGGGGTGTACGTCTCCCTCGCCCTGCCGCAGGAAGGACTGGACTCCTATCGCGTGGTGGGTACGGCGTTCGTCGCCGCGTACGCGCTGGGCACCAGCACCCGCGCCCGCCGCGCCCGGGCCGCCGAGCTGGCCGAACGGGCTCTGCGGCTGGAGCGGGAGCGAGCCATCGCCGCGGCTCACGAGCGGGCGCGGATCGCCCGGGACATGCATGACATCCTCACTCACTCGGTCGGCCTCATCGTCGTCCAGGCCGAGGCCGGGCCGCTGATGCTCCGCTCTGATCCCGTACGCGCGCAGGCCGCCTTCGACACGATCGCCGACACCGGCCGGGGCGCGATCGCCCAACTGCGGACCCTGCTCGGCACGATGCGGTCGGGCCAGACCGGTCACCGGGAGCCGCAACCCGGGCTCGCGGCCCTGCCGGAGCTTGTCGAGCGGACCGGCCGTTCCGGGCTGCGGGTGAGCATGACCAGCGACGGCCTGCCGCGGCCGATCCCCGTCGAGGTCGACGTCGCGGCGTACCGGATCGTGCAGGAGGCGCTGACGAACGTGCTGCGCCACGCGGACGCGCGCACCGCGCGGGTGCGACTGAGCTGGACACCGGGCGTTCTGACGGTCGAAGTGGCCGACGACGGCAAGGGCGCCGACGGCACCGCCGAGGGACATGGCCTGATCGGGATGCGGGAACGGGCCGCCGCCTGCGGGGGGACGCTGCGCGCCGGCCGGGGAGAGAAAGGCTTCGTCGTGGCGGCCTCGCTCCCGGTTGGATAGACGTATGATCCGCGTGCTCGTGGCCGACGACCAGGACCTGTTCCGCGCCGGCTTCACCATGATCCTTGACGCCCAGGCCGACATCACCGTCGTCGGCGAGGCGGGCGACGGCGCCGAGGCCGTTCGGGCAGCCACCGCGCTGCGCCCGGACGTCGTGCTGATGGACGTACGGATGCCCGGCATGGGCGGGATCGAGGCGACCGAGCGGATCTGCGCGACGACGTCCGCCAAGGTGCTGGTGCTGACCATGTTCGATCTGGACGAGTACGTCTACGACGCGCTACGCGCGGGGGCCGGCGGTTTCCTGCTGAAGGACATCCGTCGCGACGAACTGGCCGCGGCGGTGCGCGTGGTGGCGGCGGGCGAGTCACTGCTGGCGCCGACGGTGACCAGACGCCTGATCGAGGATCTGGTCCTCCGGCCTGGCCATGGAGTGGCGCCCCGGCTGGCCGCCCGCCTCGCCGAGCTGACCAGCCGTGAGGCCGAGACGCTGCGGCTGGTGGCCCGGGGGCTGTCCAACGCGGAGATCGCCGGCGAGATGGTCGTCAGCGAGTACACCGTCAAGAGCCATGTCAGCAGGATCCTGACGAAGCTGGGGCTGCGCGATCGGGTGCAGGCGGTCGTGTTCGCCTACGAGTCGGGGCTCATCGTCGCCGGCGGCGCCTGAGCGGTCCAGGCAGGGGGCCATGAGGCGCCCGGGTGGCCTGCGCGGTCCGTGAGAGGGAAAGCGGAGTTCACTCTCGCCGCCGATGTGGGCGCAGGGCGCCGGTGTGGAGTATCGAGGCAGTTTCCCTTTCCCTGGCGGAGGAGTCTGCTCGATGAGATCACAACGATGGTGGTTGATCGCCGCGGCGGTGCTGTCGGCCACACTGTTCTTGCTCGGTACCGGCTTGCGGCCGGTGCCGTGGTGTACGTGGATCGCGCCGATCCCGGTCCTTGTCCTGGCCCCGCGCTGCTCAGCGCGTGCGGCGTTGGCCACCGCGTCCGTCGCCTGGCTCGGCGGCCAGACCCCCATGTGGGGATATTTCCTGAACACAGTGCAGATCCCGCCGACGATGGTCGTACTCCTGCTCGCCGGCTCGGCGCTGCTGTTCGGCCTGGTGGTGATCGCCTACCGGGGCCTGACGGTGCGCGGACACCCGCTGATGGCCGTCGGCGTCGTCCCGGCCGCGTGGGTCGTCATCGAGTACGCGCTGTCGCTGATCACGCCGAACGGCGCCTGGTGGAGCCTGGCCTATACCCAGGCCGATGTCCTTCCCGTCATCCAGATAGCCTCGGCCACCGGACCCTGGGGCGTGACGTTCGTGCTGATGGGCGTCGCGGCCACGGCCGCCGCCCTGTTGAGGCCCGGTGCGGCCGGCCGGGTGAGGGTCGCCGTGGCTGCCGCGACGGTCGCGGCCCTGGTGGCGGGCTACGGGTGGTGGCAGCTACAACCGGCCGAGGCCGGGGCGGCGGTCAAGGTGGCGCTGCTGGCCACCGACCGGTCGGTCGACCCGGTGGCGGTGACCGATCCCGAGGGGCGTGACCTGCTGGCCGGTTACGTGAGCCGCATCCCGGCCCTGGCCGAGCGCGGGGCCGAGGTCGTCGTTCTTCCCGAGAAGACGTTCCGGGTGGATGAGGCGGACCTGCCGTTGCTCGCCGGACCGCTGTCCCGGCTCGCCTCCGGCCACCACATCGACATCGTCGCGGGGCTGGTCCTCGCGAGGAACGGGCGCGAGTACAACGCGGCCATCGACTTCCCCGCCGATGGCGGACGGCCCGTCGAGTACGTCAAACGCCACCTCGTCCCCGGGCTGGAGAGCGATTTCGAGGCCGGTCAGGCGCAGGCGTTCGTACCCGGATCCGGCCGGCGCTGGGCGATCGCGATCTGCTTCGATCTCGACTTCCCCGACCTGGTCCGCGACTATCGGCGCGACGGGGCGAGCGCGCTGTTCGTACCCGCCTGGGACTTCGGTGCCGACGCGTGGCTGCACAGCCGGATGGCGATCACGCGCGGCATCGAGAACGGCCTCGCGGTGGCACGGGCGGCCCGGCAGGGCGCCTTGACCGTAAGCGACCCGCACGGTCGCCTCCTGGCCGAGGCACGTACCACAGGCACCTCCTTCGTGTCGGTGACCGCGGACCTGCCGGATCGTGCGGTGCCGACTCTGTACACCAGGCTCGGCGACTGGTTCGCCGGGATCTGCGCCCTCCTGCTGGTCGCGATATTCGCCTTCGGGGCATTCCTGCGCCCCTCCCCCGCTCCACCACGGCGGCCGTCCGCCGACCCCAAAGTCTCGAGCCTCGCCAGGTGAGGAACAGAAATTGTCCCAGACGATGCGCCAGAAGGTGCGCCAGAAGGTGACGTGAGGCGGAGGATGTCACCTGAGCCACCTCGACCAGATCCCTGGAGTCTTCTCCGTGGCGTTGCCGGTGATCGTAGGATCGTCCGCGTGGATCTGGACGATATCGCCGCCCGGCTCGGGGTAGCCGTCGAGGACGTCGAGCGCGTGCACCGGCTCGCCGGCGACCGGCCGTCGGCTCCGCTGCCCGCCAAGGCCGACGCGCCCGCGATCCTCGACCGGCTCGCGGTGCGGCCGGACGACGCCGCCGAGATCATGGCGGGCTGGCCCGACCCCGGCTCTCCGCTGTGGACTCCGGAGCTGCGCTGGCTGCTCGACCGCTCGATCGCCCTGGTCCGCGCCGATCTCGGGGGGCACGGCTGGCTGTCGCCCGGTCCGGAGCTGCCGCGTGAACGGGGTCCCGCCTGGCGGCATCTCTACGTGTACGCGTATCTGGCCCTGGTCGACGTCGTCACGGGCTACCACCGCGACCACGGCATCGCCGAGGCCGTGTCGTGGGCGACCCTCGCGGATCTGGGCCGCAACCTCGCGATCGACCGGCGGATGCACCGCGAGGGCTGGCCGGTCATGCAGAGCTGGCTGACACTGCACGCGCGCGGCGGCATCTACGAGCTGGGCCGGCTGCAGCACCATCGCGGCGGCACCACCATCCACCTGCACATCCCCGAGTCGGGGCCGATGACCCCGGAGGCGATCGCGGCCTCGCTCGAGGAGGCCCGCGCGTTCTTCCCACGCCACTTTCCCGACGAGCGCTACACGGCCTTCTCCTGCGGCTCGTGGCTGCTCGACCCGCAGCTACTGGAGTACCTGCCCGAGGACTCCAACATCGTCCGGTTCCAGCGGCGGTTCGAGCTGGAACCCTACGAGGAGCCGGAAGGGCTGGACGCCGACGTCGAGGTGCTGCGGTTCGTGTTCCGCACCCTGACCACGCCGCTCGACCAGCTACCGCGGCGCACCGTGCTCCAGCGCGCGATCGTCGACCACCTGAAGGCCGGCCGCCACTGGCGCATCCGCCGCGGCCACTTCCCGATCTAGCCGGGCCAAGACACCCACAGATCTGCTTCATGATCAATGAGACGTGACTTCCTCGATTCGTCCCATCGATATCGCCGGCCGACCCTTCCTGCCGCCTTCCTCGTCAACGCCTGCTCCCGCCGCTGGAGGGAGGGGATCGAGAGGCGGCGCCCGCAGGGTTTCCTTGCCTGACCGCGCCTGAACCAGGTCGTGAGCGCCCGCCGCTCAACCGCGCGGTTGCGCATTGAGCCGCACGGCCTGTCGCGTGAGGTGGTCACGTTCGGGGAGGCTGAGCGCCGATCGGGCGGCTTCGGCATAGAGGCGTGCCGCGGTCACCAGGTCGCCGTCACGCTCGTGCAGGTAGGCCGCGACGGCGGTGTGGCGGGGCAGGGCGGGGTCGAGGCCGGCCAGGGCGGCCAGACCGGCCCGCGGGCCGTCCGCCTCGCCGACCGCGACGGCCCGGTTGAGGCGGGCCACCGGATTGTCGGTGAGGCGGACGAGTTCGTCGTACCACTCGACGATCTGCACCCAATCGGTCTCCTCGGCCGTGCGGGCGTCGGCGTGCAGCGCGGCGATGGCGGCCTGGGCCTGGAACTCGCCCAGCCGATCGCGGGCGAGGGCGGCCTGGAGCACGTCGACGCCCTCGGCGATCAGACGGGTGTTCCACAGGCCGCGGTCCTGCTCGGCCAGCGGCACGAGCCTGCCATCGGGAGCGGTCCGTGCCGGACGACGTGCGTGGTGCAGCAGCATGAGCGCGAGCAGGCCCGCGACCTCCTCGTGCTTGGTCATCGCCGCCAACTGGCGGGCGAGCCGGATCGCCTCGCCGGCCAGGTCGACGTCACCGGAGTAGCCCTCGTTGAAGACCAGGTAGAGCACGCGCAGCACCGTGGCGAGGTCCCCGGGCTGGTTGAACCGTACGCCCGAGACGGTGCGCTTGGCCCGGCTGATGCGCTGGGCCATGGTCGCCTCCGGCACGAGGTAGGCCTGCGCGATCTGGCGCGTGGTCAGGCCGCCGACCGCCCGCAGCGTGAGCGCGACGGCCGATGCCGGTGTCAGGGACGGGTGCGCGCACAGGAAGTACAGCGGGAGCGTGTCGTCCACCGCCTCACCCGGGCCGGGCACGGGCTCGCTCTCGACGCGCTCCTCGCGGTGCCGTCGCGAGGACTCGGCACGGGCGGCGTCCAGGAACTTACGCCAGGCCACGGTGATCAGCCAGCCCTTGGGATCTCGCAGGGAGTCCTCCGGCCACACGCGTACGGCCTCGACCAGGGCGTCCTGCACGGCGTCCTCGGCCGCCGCGAAGTCGGCTCCGCGACGGACGAGAACACCGATCACCGCGGGCACCAGCTCCCGCAGCAGCGACTCGTTCACTCGATCACCGTGGGGTGCTCGGCCATGAACGGGCGCACCTCGAGCCACTCGTGGATCGGCTCGCCGCCGGCGCCCGGAGCCGCGGACAGTTCGCCGGCCAGCTCGAGTGCCCGCTCGTAGGTCTCGACGTCGATCACCATCCAGCCGGCGATCAGGTCCTTGGTCTCGGCGAATGGGCCGTCGGTGACCGGCGGCCGCCCCTCGCCGTCGTAGCGGACGAACGTACCCTCCGGCAGGAGCGCCTGGCTGTCGACGAACTCGCCCGTGCCCTCCAGCCGGGCGGCGAAGTCACGCATGTACTGCAGGTGGGCTGACAGCTCCTCCGGGCTCCACTGGTCCATCGGCACGTCGTTAACCGCCGCCGGCGCGCCCCGGTAGTGCTTGAGCAGCAGGTACTTGGCCATCGTGTTTCTCCTTGGTGTTGTACAGGCCCATTGTGGCCGGGTTCGCTCCGGGGACGGAGCCGCGCGCGGGTTCTCGACATCCCTTCTGGGCATTTCCCGGCAGGACTTCACAGACTCCGCCTACCGCGTTTGAGGCGGGGGATCCGCTCGTGGCGGGTGACCGGGCGGCGTTCAGGCGCGCTGACGCTCCTCGCGCCGCTGGAGCAGTTCCTCGACCGCGCTCGGCAGGGTCGTCTCGAAGTCGATCAGCTTCGCCCAGGTCGGGGTCACGACGATCCGGACCATGCCGTCGTGGTAGAGCGAACGCACCTCCGCCTCCCACTCGACCCGTTGCTCGGGCGTCATCTCGTAGCTGCTGGTCGTCTGGAGGTACTCCTCCGGGATGCCATCGACGAAGTCCAGCTCGGCCCGGCCCCGGATGAGCAAGATCTTGGGCGGGTGCACCTCGGTGTCGATCGTCAGGGCGACCATCGGGTTCGCGCTCAGGGCCTGAAGCTTCGGCGCGTTCTTCGGCGTGCACATGACGATCTCCGAGCCGTTCCAGGCAAAGATGATCGGGACATTGCGGGGTGTGCCGTCCTTGGCGACGTAGGCCAAGCGGGTCACGTCACGAGCCAGCAGCTCCTGACTGATCGGTCGGTTCAGAACCTCGGTGATCTCGTTCGGTCGCACGGTCATTCCTCCCGTTGTCGTTCTCAGCGAATCGTTGTGGTTGGTCGCGCGTCGGCCGCGACGAGCCGTCAGCCCCGTCGTGGCCACTGGTGTACCTGGGACGGAGCCATCGCCGCATTCTCGACACACCCGAGGGACCTTTTTTGCGGCCGTCACGACCCTGGGGCGCCTAGACCGCCGAACGAGAGCCCGCTCGTCACCAGCCGCCATACGCGGACCAGGGCGACCTGGACCGACAGCATGCCCACGTCATTGTCAGGGCTCAGGGGGACGACGACTCTCAGGATGACGCTCCGTAGCGGGTGGCGACCGCGGCGGCGCGGTTGTGCAGGCAGGTGCGCAGCCACTGCGGGGCCAGGGCTTCCGCGTTCGTGCTGAGCTGCCACAGCGCCCATTCGGCGTGTCTCGGATCTTGGAAGGTCACCTCCATCCGCAGCCAGCCGTCCGCGTCGGCTTCTTCGGCGCGAACGGCCAGCGCGGTACCCAGTAGGTCCTCCCGCCGCGCCGGGTTCAGTCGTACCAGCATGGTGACTTGGTCGTCGCCGGTCCGAAACCGCGTGCCGCGTTCCTGCCAGGCCCGATCCAGATCGACGCGGTCTGGTCGCTGTGCGGGTTCGGCGAGTTCCTCGGCGGCCAAGACCCGGGACAGCCGGTAGGTGCGGTCCGCGCCAGACCTGGTGGCCAGCAAGTAGCCCCGCTCGCGTATGGTGACCAGGCCGATCGGGTCCACCGTGCGCCACTTCGGGGTCTGGTCCCAAGCCGCGTAGTGGATCCGCAGCTTGTGTCCGGCGAACACCGCGCGCAGGATCTCGGCCGCTATGGCGTCAGGCACCTCCTCAGCGACCAGCCGGCGCGAGAGCAGGTCGGTCTCCGGGTCGATGAGCAAGCGCTCGGCCGCGCCGGCCGCGGTGTCCCGATAGCTTTCGGGGAGCGCGTCGACCACCTTGAGCATCGCCGAAGCGAGCGCCGAGCCGAGGCCGAAGGCCTGCGCGCCGCGCCGCGATCCGGCGACCAGCAGGGCAAGGGCCTCGTCGGGGTTCAGCCCGGTGAGCTCGGTCCGGAAACCGGGCAACAACGCGAAGCCGCCGTGCCGGCCGCGTTCGGCGTAGACCGGGACGCCGGCCGTGGACAGCGCCTCGATGTCGCGCAGCACGGTGCGGGTGGACACCTCCAGCTCGCGGGCCAGCGCGGCCGCGGACAGCCGGCCGTGCTGCCGCAGCAGCAGCACCAGCGAGACCAACCGGTCGGCGCGCATAGGTGAACTTTATCGAGATACACGACACAGGATGTCGTGATTTGTTGGGAGGCTCATCACCACGGCGTCCAAGATCGTGGGCTATCGAGCCGATGGACGTGCGTAATGTCGACGAATCGAATGGAGCTGATGTGGCAATGGAGCGAACGGCCGTCAACCCGTGGGCGTGGTCGGTGGAGATGGGGTACAACCAGGGTGAGATCGTCTCCGGACACACCCGGACCCTCTACTGCTCCGGGCAGACCGCGATGAGCGGCGACGGCAAGCCCCAGCATGACGGTGACATGGCGGCGCAGTTGGCGCTGAGCCTCGACAACCTGGAGGCCGTGCTCGGCGAGGCCGGCATGTCGCTCGCGAACCTCGTCCGGCTCAACGTCTACACCACCGACGTCGATCTGCTTTTCCAGCACTACGGCGTGCTGGCGTCGCGGTTGGGCGCCACCGGGGTGTCACCTTCCACCACGATGCTCGGGGTGACCCGGCTGGCGATCCCCACCCTGATGGTCGAACTTGAGGGAACCGCCGTCGCGTGACGCGACCTCGTGCCGCCTCCGGCAGGGCTGCCGGAGGCGGCACGAGCCTCCGCTCGATCGCTACATCCTCCGCCTGTCATCAAGCAGGAAGGCTGCTGCTGGCCAGAAACGCTGTCCCGCTCGCCGCCCCGGCAGGGCGCTGCCCTCAGCGCCGGGCCTCCTCGGCGAACTGCGCACTTTACTCGCCACCTGGACCGGCGCTTGTCACGTCTGCCGCCAGCCTTATTCACCCCACAACACTTCGCCATCCAGCCAAGTGCTACTGGCTTTCGTTGAAGGACGGTGCGCGTTTTTCCAGGAAAGCGCGCATGCCCTCTGTCTGGTCATCGCCGGCGAAGAGGGCGTGGAAGACGCGTCGCTCGAAGAGCATACCCTCGCGCAGGGAAGTCTCCTCTGCCCGGTTGACCGCTTCCCGGGCGGCCACGGCCGCCAATTTGCTGAACGAGGCGATCGTGGCTGCGATCTGCGTTGCCTCCTCCAAGAGCCGGTCGGCTGGGACCACCCGGGAGACCAGGCCGGCGCTTTCTGCCTCCGCGGAGTTGAGTGTGCGCCCGGTGAGGATCAGGTCCATCGCCTTGGCCCGTCCGATCAGGCGGGTGAGACGCTGGGTGCCGCCGATGCCGGGGATCACCCCGAGCCGGATCTCGGGCTGTCCGAAGACCGCGGTGTCGGCGGCGATGATGACGTCGCACATCATCGCGAGCTCGCAGCCGCCGCCGAGCGCGTACCCCGCGACGGCGGCGATCTTCGGAGTGCGCAGCGCCGCGAACTCCTCCCATCCCGCGAAGAAGTCCTCCTCGGCCAGGTCGGTCGCGGATTTGGCGGCCATCTCCCGGATGTCGGCCCCGGCGGCGAACGCCCGGTCGGAGCCGGTGATCAGGAAGCAGCCGACGCCCGGGTCGCGGTCCAGCGGCCGCAGCGCGCCCATCAGGTCGTTCATCAGGTCGCTGTTGAGTGCGTTCAGTACTTCGGGGCGGTGCAGGCGCACGGTGACGACGCGGCCGGCACGATCGATCTTCAGGTGCATCGTTGCCTCCTCAGGAGTCCCAGATTGCGCCGTAGGCGGGGATGCCGCGGCGCTCCATGCCGTGGACGACCTGCCAGGTGAGCTGCTTGTTCGAGATGCAGATGACGGCCTCCGCACCGAACTCGGCGTACGCCGCGTACGCCAGCCGGACCATGTCGGGCTTGCCGTGTTCGGCGGTGTCCCAGAGGACCGCGTCGGGCTGGACGGCCAGGATCTCGTCGACGAGCGCGTCGCCGTAGGTTTTCCGGTGCCGGCGTGCCGACCACACCAGCCGGGACGGGACCTGCGCGGCCAGCAGGTGGGGTAGGCACGGCCCGATGCCGCTGCCGGTGGCCACGTACACCACCTTGGTGAACAGCGTCTCGATGTTGGCCACCCCGGCGGTGGCGATGCCCTTGACCCACACGTGCGAGGGCAGGTCGTCGATGAAGGACCCGGTCCAGTCTCCCGACCGCGAGATCGTGAGCCGGAACCCCGGTCGTCCCGGGGTCGGGACGTTGGCGAACGAGTGCCACTCCAGCAGCGGGCTTCGGCTGACCGCCGTCGAGGAGCCCGCGAACGGCGTGACACCGTGGTCGAAGTGCACCAGCGCCACATGTGACGACGGTCGCTCGATGACCACCGGCACCCGCCGTAGCCGCAGCCACGGCAGAGCGATGCTGAACGTGATCACAGCCAGAACCCAGATGCCAGGCGCCGCCGTGAGGCTCTGCTCCACGGCCCGCGCGAACAGCACTGTCTGGACCCAGAAGAGCACCAGCACGCTCCAGCCGCCGAACCGGTGCGTTCGTTCGAAGAGGTCATGGAACCTGGACCGCAGCGGAGGCAGTGCCGTGACCACCATGCCGATGAGCAGCGCCACCAGCGCGTAGGAGACCGCGACGGTCCCGGCCGTCGCACCGCCGCCCAGGCCCCGGATCGCGTGGTGGGTCAGCCCACCCACGAGCGCGAGGAACCAGAGCGTCCCCGCCAGCGCGCCGCCGATGTGCAGACCGCCAAAGTGGTAGACCTTGGCCAGCGCCCACCGGGCCCGCAGCGGCCACGTGGTGGGCGGCCGGATGGCGAGCCAGAAGAGCAGGTTGACGACGTACTGCTGCCGGATGATGACGGCCAGCGCGAAGTTCCCCAGCGCCGCATACGACAGAGCGCGCAGGTCCACCCCGTTCCGCGACCACCACCCGCCCGAGCCCAGCCCGTACGAGAGAACGACCAGGTTCACCGCAAGGACGAAGGCCGCAAGCCGGTTGTAATGCATGAGACGCGGATGCTTGAGGATGCGCCGTGGCAGCGACGTCAGCTCAGGCAGTTCGACCTTCGACCGCCGTGCGACCCCTTCTCCTGCGTCGATCGTCGTCATGAAGCCACCTCCGCGACCGCCAGCCGGAGCAGGGCCTCCTTGTCGATCTTCCCTCTGCTAGTGAGTGGGAGCGCTCCCATTTCGTGCACGGCTGATGGGACGCAGTAATAAGGAAGCACGGCGGCGACCGCTCTTCGGGCTGCTTCCTGTTCCACATGCGCCCCGGCGACGAACGACACGAGGGTCCGGTCGTCGAGCTTGAGCGTCACCGCGCGATTGCATCCAGGCAGCGCCTCGAGAACGGCCGAGACCGAGTCCAGCTCGACCCGGAACCCTCGGATCTTGACCTGGTCATCGGTCCGCCCCAGGTGTTCCAGTTCGCCATCGGGCGTCCAGCGCCCCAGATCCCGCGTCCTGAACATCAGCCGTCCCCCGCCGAGGAATGGATCCGGCGCGTACCGTTCGCCGGTCAGCTCGGGGTTGCCCGCATATCCCGTGGACACGCACTCGCCGCCGGCCCACATCTCGCCGATCTCACCGATGGCGCACGGGCGCCCATGCTCGTCGAGCACGTACACGGTGTTGTTGGGCGTGGGCCGGCCGATGGTGAGCCGGATCGCCGCCGGATCATGGCGCTGCATCGTGTTGACGATGGTCGTCTCGGTCGGGCCGCACGCGTTGTAGAAGGTGCCGACGGCCGCCCACCGGTCGGCGAGCGCGCGGGGGCACGGCTCTCCAGCCACGACCGCTGTCCGTACCCGGCGGCAGCGCCCCGGATCGACCGTTGAGAGGATCGTCGGGGTGGCGATCAACACCTCGACGTCCGTCACGGTCTCGGTGATGTCCTTCCCCCGGATGACCAGCGTCGCGCCGTGCGAGAGGGCACCCAGAATCTCCCACGCCGCCATGTCGAACCCGATGTTGAGGATCTGCCCGACCCGCGAGCCCGGACGCATGCCGAGGTCTCCGGGCTCGGTGAGCAGGACGTTGCAGACGTTCCGATGGGTGACGATGACACCGTTGGGTTTTCCTGTCGTGCCGGAGGTGAACAGTACATAGCAGCCCCCCGCAGGATCGACGGGCTCGAACGCGCGCTGGCCACCATCCCGCATGACGGCGTCGATGGGGACGCACACTTGCCCGGCATCTGCCGGGATGCGCTCCTCCACGTCCGACAGCGTGAGGATCACCCGCGTGGCCGCCGTGGCGATGACATGGCGGAGATGCTCCTGCGGGGCGATGCCCACGTCCTGCGGCACGTAGGCCGCGCCCGCCTTCAACGCGGCCAGCAGTCCGACCATCATGGGGATCCCGCGCCGGACGAACAGCCCGACGTTGTCCCCTGGCCGAACGCCGTACCGGACCAGCAGGCCCGCCAGCAGGTTCGCCTGGCGGTCGAGTTCACGGTATGAGACGGTCTCGCCGAGATGCTCTACGGCGACCTCGTCTGGGGTGACCGCGGCCCACCGCTCGAATGCTCGATGGATGTACTGATGAGGAACCTTCCGATGGGGACCTTTCCCGAACAACTGAAAGAGGCGGCGATCCTCAGGTGAAAGGTGGTCCAGCAGCGGTGCGGACCAAGGCCGTTCCATGGCCTGCGGTCGAGTTGCGGGACGACGCTCTGGCTCGTGGCCCAGGTACCTCAAATCCGTTCCTTCGCAGGAGGGGACAAGGGCCCCATGAGAACAAATAATTGAGAATTGAACAACGCCCCAAGTGTCGCCAGGAAGCGTTCTGGCCACTCCTGCGCCTAGGCGATGATGAGGGAGACCCGCGATGGAGCAGGGGGTGTGTGGTCCTTCGGTTGGGCAGCGATCGAGGGGGCTCGCCGGGTAGGCCGGCCAGTGGTGGTCACAGGCCATGAAAGTTCCACGACATATGACGTCACATCTTGACGTCATGGGATGTCCGGCCAGGCGTCGACAGCGCCGAGGAACACCGCGGCCTGCCCACCAGCGCCCGATGTCAGAGCGTCATGAAGCGCTCCGGCCGCTGGGGGTCTGGAAGCCGGTGAGGCCGGGTGTGTCCTTCGTGGTCAAGACGATCTGGTTGAGCACCAGCCCGGCCTCACGAGGCGCCAGCGAGATCGTGTGCTCACCCGGCGCGAGCGCCAACGCGGCCGCGGCGACGCTCGTGCTGCCGTACCAGGTCTCGAACCCCGTCTCCGGCCCGGACTTGTTCGACTGGTATCTCCACTGCCCATCGACGATCACATGGTAGGAGTCGGCGTCGGCGTTCGGGTTGCTGGTGTTGACGAACAGGTAGTACGTGCCCCCGGTCTGGATGTCGACGGTGAAGTCGAGCCGCGGTGGCGCTCCCGCCGCGGAGCTCCCGTTGACCTTCTGCGCCGGGCCGGCCTTGAACAACGCCTCGGCCTGGGCCGCCGAGGTCGCCAGCCACTGCGCCTTCGCGCCGGCGTCGGCCGGCGGGACGACCTGGAGACCGTTACGAGCCAGCGCCCAGCCGTGCGTGCCGTTGTTGCTGTCGGTCGCGTTGGCGGCAGCGCTCTTCTCCAGCGCGTCGGCCGCGTCGAAGACAACCGAACCGTCCCGCTCCAGATAGGCGCCGACCGGCGCCCCAGCTGCGCGGCCCACCGTGACAGGCGCCACCCATGCCTCCCCACCACCAGCGGTGATGGAGAGCTCGGCCTTCCCGACCCTGTGCCCGGTGACCCGCACCAGACCGTCCGCCACCGCGACCGACGCGGCGCTCTCGTTGTCCGACTCCGCGGCCACCACACCCCGCACACCCTCGACCGTGCTCGTCCTACCCACCGATGTCTGGATCGCGGGCAGCCGGCGGAGCTCGGGCATCGTGTCAGGATGAGGCGCCACGGTAGCCCGCTGGGGTGCGGCGATGTTGTTCGGGCTCTCGGGCGGGCCGACGAGGCCGTCACCGACCGCGCCGGCGCGGGTCTCGATGATGATCCGGTCGAAGAGGATCGCCGCGTCCGAGCGGTAGACCACGAGGTCGTGCCATCCCGGCGTGGTCACATCGATGGTGAAGTTCAGGGGTTCGATGCCATGCATGATGTTGAATCCCCAGGCGCTGGTGCTCGTACCGGCGACAGAGTTGCCGCGCAGCAGGCCGGGGACCTGCTCGTCGAGCCCGATCGCCGTACGCGCGGTTCGCGGCGTGCCGTCGTCCTCCGTGCCTTCGTTCAGCGTCGGAACTCGGTAGAAGGTCCCGGTGAACTTCCCGGTGGAGGTGAAGTAGACCCGGTATCTCAGGCGGGCGGTCGTCTCGAAGCCGGAGTCGACCCGAGGCGCGATCTCCGGGAAGCCGCCCATCGATGCCCCGCGCTGACCCACGCCCTCAAGGGGGGCCCACCGGCTCCCGTCGGCGCCGGGCACGTTCTCGGAGAAGTGCTCGGCCTCCAGGGCCACGTATCCGTTGGCCTCCAGGTGCGCCGGCCCGGCCCGGCGCAGATCCACGGCTGCCCGCTCCGCCTCGACCGTGAACGTCGCGACCGGGTCGCCGGTCTTGGCGCCGTGGACGGCGTTGAAGACCCGGATCGTCCCCGTCGCGGCCGGGTGGTTCCTGGCGGCCGTCACCGTGACTCGTTGCTCTGTCGCGGTCGTGCCCGAGCGCTGAGAAAGGGTGATCCACCGAGCGTCCGCCTCGGCGACCCACTCCTGCGCTTTGGCCACGTCGTCCCGGGAGAACACGTCGAAGAACCGCTTGTCGTCGGGCGCGGCCGAGTTGAACCGCAGCGTGCCGCGGCCGGGCTCCTTGCTGCCCTCGGCGGCGGCGCCCACCGCGTCGGCCGGTGTGGCCACCCGGGCATACCGGTCGTTGGTCAGCATGACGGTGCCCTCGTTCGGGAAGCCTTCGGGATGGCTGTGGCCGATGGCGTGGTCCCACTTGCCGTCGCTGATCGTGTTCCAGTAGTCCTCGTCGGTGCGGATGCGCTCACGGGCCTGCTTCGAGAGCAGCTCGTAGCTTCCCGCGCTGGCGTAGCGACCTTGGGCGGCAGCGAGCTGGTTCTTCCAGTAGTAGCCGATCTGCTCCGCCATGTTGCGGTAGGACCGGACTCGGTGGAGCACCTGCTGATAGAACGCCGAGCGATAGCGCGGGTCGAGCTTGGCGGAGACACCCTGGAGAATCGCCACCAGCTCGTTGGACTCGTTGATGTAGCGCTGGAGCTCATCCCCGTCCGAGGTGGCGCTGAACGGGAAGACCTGACCGTCGTGGATCCTTCCTGAGCCCGCGTTGGAGGAGTTGATCTCCCCCCAGAACTCGGCGCGCTTGGTGTTCTCGAGCGCGTCGAACCTTTCCAGCGCGTCGGCGACCACGGCGGCGCTGTCGCCCCTCAGCCTGAAGTCTCCCCGCAGGTGCTCGGTGAGGAACCTGCTCCCGATGTTCGTGTCGTCATAGCCCTTGACGTCCCACGCGAGCTTGGCGAACAGGTCGAGCTTGATCTCGCCGGGCTTGATGTCGCCGACATTGAGGATCCAGTAGCGCCCCGCGCCAGAGTTCCACGCCCGACGCAGCTGCTGCACCATCAAGGACATCGGCGTCGAGTTCAGCCACAGGTAGCTCTTCGGCTCGCCCCAGTAGGAGATGTGGTAGTAGACGCCGTTCCCGCCGGACCGGGCGGCTTCGGTCCGGGTAGGCACCTGGCGCAGGTAGCCCTGGTTGTCCTCGGCCCACATCAGGGTCACGTCGCCGGGGATGTAGTTCTTCAGCCCGGCGTTGTAGAGATCGTTCATCTCCTTGTAGGGGATGAACACCTGCGGCACGGCGTCGGCGCTGCCGTAGACCGCCGCTATCAGCTCGCGCTGCTCGCGAATGACGTCGGCCAGCATCTCGATCTTGTCCTTGAACCCGTACGGGTTGCCGGGTGTGAACACCGGATCACTGTCGTGCACACCGCGGATACCCAAGGCGAGGATGTTCTCGAAGCCGGCGTTGGCGACCACCCGCTGGCGCCAGTACTCCAGGATCGCGGGCTTGTTGATCGAATAGTTGAAGGCCGCCACGGCGTCCGCGCCCTTGATGTCGAGCGCGTCCTTGTTGCGGTCGTACCACTGCCGCCACTCCCCCTCGTTGTTGCGCAGCATCAGCTCCGCGTGAGAGGAGGAGGCGACCACGCCGAAGGCCGCCGCCTCGCGAGCGTTGATCGGGGTCCCGTTGTCGTACGTCCCGGTGTCGGTGACCGCGTTGAACGCCCTGGAGGCCAGGTGCATCGCCGGCCACAGCGTGTTCAGCCCGAGCCGCAGCATCAGCTCATAGACGTGCCGGTAGTAGTTGACATCAGGTGTGCCGTTACCGGTGGGGAACTTCTTCTTCGCCCACGCGATGGTGCGTTCCTCGTCGTTGATGAAGATTCCGCGGTACTTGACGTCCGGCCCGTCCTCGACCCGGGTCCTGCCTTCGACCTCGATGTCGTCGCGCCGCTTGACCGGCATGTCGCTGTACCAGTACCACGGCGAGACGCCGATCTCCTCGGAGATCGAGTAGATCCCGTAGATCGTCCCGCGGGCGTCGCTGCCCGCGATCACCAGCGCGTCGCCGACCCCGGGGACCGGGTTCTTGATGGTCTTGGTCGCGTACGCTTCCCACTTGCCCTTGATCCCGGCGGCCTCGTCGAACTTGCCGGCTGCGACGATCTCGTCGATCAGCCGGCTCTGCCCGATCTGACCGACGATGATCGCGGTCTTCTGACCCGCGGCCTTGGTCAGCAGGGCCGGCAGCTTGCGCTGGTCGGCCTTGGCCAGCCGCGCCTGCTTGGCCGGCTCGTCGTCGGCGAACAGGCTCTGCACCTGACCGGGATCGATCGCCCCGGTCACCATGGCGACATCCTGACGCAGGTCCTGGACCGCGCGGCGCACCTGCGCGTAGTCCCGCTCGGCGTGATCGCCGCCATAGGAGGCGTCGATCAGGATCGGAGCGGTCGTACGACCGTTGAAGAGGGTGAAGTCGGCCGATGACGCCTGCGCCGGCGTCACCCCCACCGATGTCAGGGACGCGGTCAGCATGGCGCCGATCGTCACAGCCACGGACCATCGCCTGACCCGGCCCGCGATGTGCTGCAGTCTCTGCCCGGGCTGCGACATGCCCCGCTCCTCTCGTCCGGCACGTCATCGCGTGGCCGGCATGATCGAAACGTAGGTAGCATGCGACAACTTCTGCAAGTTGTTGCCAGAATTTCATTCTCGTGGCTAGATGCGTTCGTGGAGCCCACCATCTTCGACGTCGCGCGAGCCGCCGGCGTGGCCGCATCGACGGTCTCCCGGGCGTTCAACAAGCCCGGCCGGGTCAACGAAGCGACGCGACAGCGGATAGTCGCCGTCGCCGCGCAGCTCGGCTACCAGCACAGACCGCAGAACCGCGCTCTTGCGGGTACCCGCCACCGAACCATCGCCATGGTGCTCTCCGACATCACCAACCCCCACTTCTTCGAGCTGATCCGCGGCGCGGAGCAGCGCGCGAAGGCCTCCGACGTCACCCTGGTGATCGTCAACGCCGAGGAATCCAGGCGCATCGAGGAGAACCAGATTCGCGACCTGGCCGCCGGCGTGGACGGGTTCGTGCTGGCCTCCAGCCGACTCGGCGACGAGGTCCTGCGCGACCTCGCCAAGGTGCACCGGATCGTGCTGTTCAACCGAGAGCTGCCCGGGTTGACCAGCGTCACCTTCGACACCGTCGCCGGCTGTCAGCAGATCCTGCAACACCTGGCCTCACTCGGGCACCAGGGCATCACCTACTGCGCCGGGCCACCCAGTTCCTGGATGGGGGCGGCGCGCTGGGCGGCGCTGAGCTCCGGGGCCCAAGCGCACGGTCTGACGGCACACCGGATCGGTCCGTACGCCCCCAACGTCGCCAACGGCGGAGCCGCCGCAGACGGGGCACTGCGCACCGGTGTGACCGCTGTCGTAGCGCACAACGACCTCCTGGCCATCGGCATCATCCGACGTCTCGCCCAGCGCGGTGTTCGAGTGCCGGCCGACATCAGCGTGATCGGGTTCGACGACATCTTCGCCGCCGACTTCGTCCATCCCTCGTTGACCACCCTGGCCGGACCCGGCTCGCACGCCGGTCGGCTCGCGGTAGAGCTCTTGATCGAGCAGCTCGCCGCCCGATCATTACGCGAGGGCGAGGTGATCCGCCTGCCTACCGAGCTGGTGCTTCGCGAGTCGTCCGGCCCAGCCGAACGCCGCGCTCCGTCACACACCACCTCTCAACAGACGAGGCGTGCATGAAGCGAGCGGACGCGGCGGGGGCAAGCAGACGGGCGGGACTGCTCGCGATGACGGCCGCCGTCGTCATCATCGCGGGGACCTCGGCGCTCCCCGCCCACGCCGAGGAGCCCACCCCCGCCACCCTGACCGAGGTCACCGAGGCGGGCGCTCAGGTCGTGACCTCGCCGGACGGAGATCTGCGGGTCGCGGTCACCACCGTAGGCGGACGCCTCACCTACAGCGTGAACAGCCACCGCAAGACTCTCGTCGGCGCATCAGGGCTCGGCGTGGATCTCGCGGGACGCCGCAGCCTCACCCAGGACATGAGCATCGAATCCGTCGAACGGCGCACGATCGACGAGACATGGAAGCCGCTCTGGGGGACATCGAGCAGAGTCAGGAACCACGCCGGCGAGCTCACCGTCCACGCCGTCCAGGCCGGCACGGGATTCAGGCTCGATGTGGTGTTCCGGGTCTTCGACGACGGGGTCGGCTTCCGCTACCACTTCCCCAGCCAGAGCGGTCTGGACGCCTACACCGTCACCGCCGAACAGAGCGAGTTCGCCCTCGACCCCGCCGCGCGGAGCTGGTCGATCGCCGCGGGCAAGACCTGGTCCGCCGACGAACAGCACTACCGCGACCTGCCCCTGTCCGGCGTCTCCACCGCCCAGACGCCCATCACCGCCGCACCCGCCGCCGACTCCTATGTCGTCGTGCACGAGGCCGACCTGACCGACTACCCCAGCATGACCCTGAAGGCGGTGCCCGGACAGCCCGGCCGGTTCTCCAGCGACCTGATCGCCCTGCCCGACGGTACCAAGGCCAAGCTGAACGGCGAGGTCTCCACGCCCTGGCGCACCCTGACCGTGGGTCAGCGCCCCGGCGACCTGGGCGAGTCCCATCTGATCGAGAACCTCAACGACACGTGCGCGATCTGCGGCGACACCTCCTGGATCAAACCCGCCACGTACGTAGGCGTCTGGTGGGAGCTCCAACGCAGACAGACCACCTGGAACGCCGGCCCCAAGCACGGCGCGACCACCGCACGAGTCAAGCAGTACATCGACCTCGCCAAACAGGCAGGCGCCAAGTTCGTCCTGGCCGAGGGCTGGAACACCAACTCCGGCGGCTCCTGGGCAGGCCAGGACTTCCTGACCCCACAGGCCGACTTCGACCTGCCCGAGGTGCTCCGGTACGCCGCCGCCAACGGCATCGGGTACATCGCCCACAACGAGACCCGCGGCGACATCGACTACTACGATCAGAACCTGGAGAAGATCTTCTCCCGTTACGAAGAACTCGGCATTCACGCCATCAAGACCGGCTACGCCACGAAATTCCTGCTCGGCGGCGTCAACCGCAGCCACTACGACCAGGAAGCCGTCCGCCACTACCAGCGGGTCATCGACGCGGCGGCCCGGCACCACATCACGATCGACGCCCATGAAGCGATCAAACCCACCGGCCTCGCGCGCACCTACCCGAACATGATGACGGGCGAAGGCGTCGCGGGCATGGAGATGCAGAACTACATGGGCGCCAACGGCAACCCGCCGGCACAAGCCACCATCCTCCCCTTCACCCGATTCATGGGAGGACCCGCCGACTACACGCCCGGCGTCCTGAACGTCACCTGGGACCCGGCCCGGCTCGGTACCCGCGTCCAGACCACCTCGGCCGCACAGCTCGCGCTGTACCCGACGTTCTTCAGCCCGATGCAGATGCTCGCCGACACCCCCGAGAACTACGCCGCCCACCCCGAATTCGCCTTCCTCAAGAACATGCCCACCACGTGGGACGAGACCCGCGTCCTGGACAGCGTCATCGGGGACTACACCGTGACGGCCCGTCGCAACGGCGGCACCTGGTACCTCGGCGCGATCACCGACGAGAACGACCGGACCCTTCAGGTTCCGCTGTCGTTCCTGCCCAACGGCACCTTCGTGGCGCAGACCTACGCAGACGCCCAGGAGACCACCTGGAAGGGCGATCCGCTGCCCGTCGAGACCCGCAAGACGCTGGTGCGATCGTCCACCCGGTTATCCATGTCGCTGGTCGCCGCCGGCGGGCAGGCCGTCAGGATCAGACCCGCGACCGGCCGGGACCTCGACCAACTCCCCTGGTACGCCGGCCCCCGGGCCGGCTACGGCACCCCCGAAGCCGTGCTGGACCCGGCCACCCAGCAGCTCACTGTGAAGGCTCCGCTGACCAACAAGGGCAGCACCGTGGCCGAATTCCAGGCCCGGCTGTTCATCGACGGTCGCGCCGCGGGCCAAGTGCGGAGCGTCCGCGTCGCGGGCGGCGCCACCCGGACCGTCGAGTTCGTCCTGCCCGCCCCCGAGGTTCCCGACCAGGACTTCCGGGTCGCCATGGGTGCACCCGGCGGCGAACGCGGCGAAGCGGTTGTGGTGGAGCAGCCGCGTTCGCTGCTCGACCTCGTACGGAAGCTGCGCAAGTCGGGTGGGGTGACGTCGTCCGCGATGGCGCTCCTCCAGCCGGCGATCTCCAGGGCCGAGACCGCGCTCCGTCGGGGCGACGTGATCGGCCGTCTCCTGGCGCTCCAGGAAGTACGGCTGGCGCTCTACGGTCTCCCCCTCACCGCAGTGACCGCACCAGCCCGAACCGCCATCGACGACCGGCTCGCCGCTCCGCTCGGCACACCGCGGGCACTCTTCTCCCTCGCGCTGAAAGTGCGGCTCGCGACTGACGCGGGCGCCCTCGACCCGGTACTGTCCGGCAGGCTCAGCACTGAGGTCAAAACCTCGATCACCGCCGCGGCCGCCAACGACCCGGCAGGGATGAGGGAAGCGCTCAACCGGTTCACGACCCTGCTCACGGCCGCACCGATCCCGGGGGACGTCGCGGCCGAGCTACTGGCCATCAGCAGCGTACTCGCCACCGGGCCCCGCAGGATCGAAGCGGAATCCGCGCAGCTCCTCAGCGGCGCCTGCCTGCGCACCGACCACACCGGCTACACCGGCACCGGCTTCGTGGCCTGCATGAAGACCAAGGACAGCGGCCTACGCTTCAACACCCCGGTCACCCTCGGCGGCCTCTACACCCTGCGTCTTCGCTACGCCAACGCCATGGGCACCACCCAGACCATGACCCTCAGCGGCGGCACCCAGTCCAACCAGCTCAAGCTCCCCACCCTGGCCAACTGGGACACCTGGTCGGAGCACCAGCTCAGCCTCACCCTCACCCCGGCCACCCCGCTCACCTTCACCTTCGGCCCCAACGACAACGGCAACGTCAACCTGGACTCCATCACCCTCGACCCCGACCCCGGAGTCATCCACCGATAACCCGTATCGGCCGGCTGACAGCTGCGAAACGGGGCGGCGCTGATCCTGCGGCGCCGCCCCGACCTGGCCTTTCGGACGTCCCCGCCGAGGGTGGCGGCGATGGCTTGCCAGGCGCGCTACTCGTTGATGTACGTCTCCTCGATGATCTCCAGGTCTATCGTGCGGCCGTCTGGGTCGGTGAGAAGATGCCTGCCGGCCGGGAGCCTGCGGACGACCGCGTGCGCGGGGACGCGGAAACCCAGACGCAGGCTCCCTGTGGGGGGGTCGGCGGTCGGAGGCCGGATAGACCTCGAAGACCGTCGCGGCAAGCTCGGCGGCGTATGACGATCTCTCGGCTCCGGCGCTCGGCATCGAGACTTCGACACGGTGGCCGGCCTGCTCGCTCGGCCGGACAGGAGAAGCCCGTCAGCGCAGGGGGGCGAAGTCGGCGAGGGCGGTGGGCTGCTTGCCGGTGGTGATGTGCTCGGCGAGCAGCCGCCCCGTGATGGGGCCGTGAGCCAGACCCCACATGCCGTGACCGCCGGCCACGTAGATACCGGGGGCTTTGGTCGCGCCGATGAGCGGCCGGCCGTCCGGGGTGATCGGGCGAGGGCCCACCCAGACATCAGTGCGTTCGTCCCAGTGCACACCGCGCAGCAGGGGCTGGGCGGAGGCGACGATGGCCTCCAGCCGGGCGGGCACCTGCGGGGCGTCCGGATCGCGGAATTCCATGGTGCCGGCCACGCGCAGCCCGTCGCGATACGGCGTGCACGCCACCCGTACGTCGGGCAGGTAGATCGGGCCAGGGACGGGGTGGTCCACCGGCACGGTGAAGGAGTAGCCCCGGCCGGCCCGGACCGGGACGCGCACGCCCCACTGCTGGGCCAGGCGGGGCAGCCACGCGCCGGTGGCCAGCACCACCGCGTCGGCCGACAGGACGGTGCCCTTGCCCGAGCGCACGATCACCTTCCTGTCGTCGGTGCGCACCTCGTCGACCTCGAAGGCGTACACGGTCGCGCCGCGGCTCATCACGGCCTTGCCCAGGGCGTGCACGAAGGCGCCCGGGTCGACGTAGCGCTGCCCGTCGATGCGCACCCCCACGCCCAGCGCCTGACCGGCGAGCGGCACGTGCTCGGCCAGTCGCCGGGCGTCCAGCACGGTATGGTCGACCCGCTGCCCGGCCGCTTCCAGCCGGCGCAGCTCGCGCAGCAGGCTCTCGGCATGGCGTGGTGTGCGGAACGCGGCGGTGATCGGCGCCGCGATGACCGGGGCGGACACGCCGTTGGCGGCCAGTACCTCGTAAGCCTCGACGCATTCCTCGTTGAGCGGCAGGTTGGCGCGCACGGCGCGCATCCACGATCGCCAGCGGCAGTTGGCGGCGAACCGGGCCAGAAACGCCCACAGCCCCGCATCGAGGCTCGCCGGCACGTGCAGCGGCGCGTCCGCGTTCAGCAGCGAGCGCAGGCCGTAGCGCAGGACCGCGGGCTCGTTCAGCGGGATTGCCAGGCCTGGGGCGACCCATCCGGCGTTGCCCCAGGATGCGCCGGCCGCCACGCCGCCACGGTCGACCACCTTGACCTCGACGCCGCGCTCCTGCAGGAACCACGCGGTCGACAGGCCCACGATGCCCGCGCCCACCACGATCACCGATCGCGGCCAGTTGCCGACCATGCCCAACCTCCAACGGGTACGAATGCCGGTGTCCCAGCCAGCATGGCCCGCGCGGCAGCCGGCGACGTTGTGGGCGGCCGACAATCACTTCGCGGCCGTTGTGCCATCGTCACAACGCCCCCAGCCACGCCTCGACAGCGTTGACCGGCCACGCCGGCGTCAGCGACAGGCCTGGTACAAGATCATCGGTGGGGGTTGTCCTCGGCGTCGGAGGCGGCCAGCATGATGATCATGGCGAGGCGTTTACGGGGGTCGTCCAGGTCCAGGAGAGTGAGTTCGCTCATCTTGCGCAGCCGGTTGCGGACGGTGTTGGGATGCACCCGCAGTCGTTCGGCCGCCAAAGCGGGGTCGCCCTGGGTCTCCAGCCAGGCCCGCAACGTGGGCACGTAGCGGGTGCCGTGGCGGGCGTCATGTCGCAGCAGCGTGCTCAGCGGCCCGCGGGCCGGGGTGCGGCCGGTGCGGGAGGCCGCGCGTAGCCGCCGCAGCAAGATGTCGTCCCACGACTCGTCGTAGGCGGGCGCGACAGTGCCGGGCCGGCCGGTCTCGGGCAACGCCAGGCACTCGTCGGCCTCCTGGCGGCCGGCGGGCAGCTCCTCGGTCGCGGCGGGCGCGCCGATCCCGGCCGTGATGCGTACCTGGGCGGGCAGTTCGGCCCGTAGCGCGGTGATCCAGTGGCGGGCCGTGTCCGCCTGCTCGGCGGGCAGGATCGTGTACAGCGTGTCGCCGAGCAGGGTGCTGCGGCCGGGCCTGGACCAGCCGAAGCCGGTGGTGGCCTGTTCGAAGGCCAGCAGCAGCGCGGCGTGGGGCTCCTCGCCGTCGGTGTGGGCGCGGATCGCGATGACCCGCAGCGCCTGCGCCGGCAGGCCCAGCCGGCTGATCACCGTCTCCGCGTCGACGCCGCCCTCCAGCAGCCGGATGACCAGGTCGGACTCCACCTGCCGCTCCAGGTCGGCGCTGGCCCGCGAGCGCAGCAGGTGCAGCGCCACCGTGCGTGCGCCGTGCGCCAGCGCGCGCCGGCGGGCGCCGGTCAGCGGGCGCTCGCAGCTCACCCAGACCGAACCGAGCAACTCGCGGCCGGCCCGCACCGCCACCGCCATCCGCCCGGTCAGGCCGTGTGCGGGATCGGCGGGGACGAACACCGGCTCGTCCGTCGACGCCAGCTGGGCGAACACCCCCCGCTGCTGGAACAGCTCGCGTAGCCGGTCCGGGACGCGCCGGCCGAGGATCGTCTCCAGCCGGGCCGGATCCCCCGCCTGCTGGGAGCGGGAGTAGGCCAGCACCCGCGAGTGCCGGTCCTCGATGGTCACCGCCCCGCTGATCGCGTCGGCCAGGCTGTCGGCCAGGGCGAACAGGTCGGTCGGGCCGCGTCCCGAAGCGGTCTCGCGGCTCTCCAGCACCAGCCCGTACACCACGCCGGCGAGCTGACTCCAGGACACCGCGGAATCGGCCACCAGCACGGCCACCCCGAGCTGGTCGCCAAGCGCGGCGGCCTCGCGCTCGACCGCCGCGCTCGACGAGGCGCACGGGGTGTCAGCGCCGGTCCCGGTCACGGTCTCGGCGGGGCGGACCAGGACCGCCGCGGCACGGGCGGCGGCCGCCCACCGCACCGCCTCGGCGATCGAGGAGGTGCCGACGGCCAGGAGCAGATCACCGGTGACGTGGCGGTCGCTGGCATCCGGCACCGCCACACTGCGCAGCCAGGCCGAGCGGGTCTCGGGACGGCCGCACAACCGCACGCCGTACCCGCCGAGCACGTTCACCAGGCGGTCCAATGTGATCATGTGCGGCTCCGGGTGCCCAGAGGGGGCGGGGCGACCCCGCTCCCCTCTCACTGGTTGTCAGGCGGCCTCGTGCCGCCGCTGGCAGTCGATGCAGTTGCGGGCCAGCGGCCGGATCTTGAGCCGTTCGAACGGGATGGCCGCCTGGCAGTGGCCGCAGCGGCCGTAGCTGCCGGCCTCCAGCCTGTCGTAGGCCTGAGCGAGTTCGGCGACGGCGCGCTCGGCGGCGGTGATCGAGGCGAGGAGCTCCTGCCAGGTGCCGTCGGCGCCGCTACCGTCCTGCTCCTGTACCCGCAGCCTATCCAGGTACCGGCTGCGCTGCTCCCGTTGCTGGGTCAGCTCCTGGCGCAGCGACTCAAGCTGCACGCTGCTGAGGTGTGAGGTCGCGTGGCTGTCGGTCATGATCGATGGTCCTTTCTTGCGAAGCGAAGACGTCAGCGGACGCGCGGTGCGAGGGCGGCCGTCAGAGCCGGCTGCAGGCACAGGCGCATCAGGCCGCGGATGGTGGCGTGCTGCGGCTGGGGCGCCGCTTTTACCGGCAGGCGCAGCGCGGTGCGCAGGTGGCCCAGCAGCTGCTCCTGGTGAGCACCGCCGCCGGTGACCGTCAGACCCCGCTCGCGCGCGGCCGGACGCGAAGCGGCCGGCAGGCGACGCACCAGGCCCGCCGTCATCTCGACGACGCCCTCCAGCGCGTACGACACCAGCCCCTCGCCGGTGGTGGCGCTGAGCTGGAGGGCGACCGCGTCGGTGACGGCCCCGTCCGCGATGGCGACGGCCTCGACAATGCCCGCCCCCACGTCCAGGACCAGGCAGGGCCGGGCATCGAGGATGTCCAGGCCGGCGCCGACGGCTGCGGCCAGCGGCTCCTCCATCAGGCCCACTTCGCATCCGGCGGCCTCGGCGACCGCGGCGCGGACCGCCCGGCGATCGCTCGGCGAGGCCGCCACCGGCACGCCGGCCAGCACCCGTCGCGGCCGGCTCCCCGGCACCTGGGCGTCCTGCAGCAGCCGCCGCACCAGCCGCAGGCAGGCGTCCGGATCGGCCACCATGCCGTGCCGGACGGGCCACAACGCGTCCGCCAGGCCGGAGCCGGACGGCGGCCGGGTGACCGACGACGGCCGGTCCACGATGGCGAACCCGCCCCATGACAGCGACCGGGTACGCGCGGTACCCAGGTCGAGCGCCACGAAGCGCTGCGCGGTGCTCACCTCGCACCTGCTGGCGATGCCGGACGTGGCCGCTCCAGCCGCGGCCAGGCGTGAACTGATTCGACAACGGACATGACGATGATCGGCTCCTTGCTGAGGCCAAAGGAAGGCAGTACAGGAACACGGCCCTTGCTGCAGGGACCGCGAGAGTGCTCCGAAGGCGACGGCGAGCATGGACCAGCCCCAGGTCACAGCCCATGGGCTCGGGACACGCGGGGTCAGGTTCCACGGCACGAGCGGCCGCGGCCCCTCGGAGAGGGGTGGCGTCGGCTAGATGAGCGGCGGGCTGCGCGATCCCGCGGTGCGGTGCGCGAGCTGTTGCGGGTCGCGGAGCTCATCGATCTTCGAGCCAGGCGACGCCAGCAGCGCCAGATAAGCGGGCTCATCGTGACGCTCGCCGCGCGACGGCGGCCAAAGCGCCAGCACGTGGTGCTCACGGGCACTACCCGCCTGCGGGGGCAGACCGGGCCGGTCACCGTCCCCACCGTCCGGGCTCCATGCCAGGCCGGACAGCGCATTCTCCGGCGCGATCGGGCCGTCGGCGCTCGCACTGCCGGTGGCGCCGGTCAGCACCAAGCACAGCAGGACCAGACCCATCACGCCGGCGAACGCGATGGACCCTCGTGGTGTTCTCCACGGTCCCGTCATAGGGCAGACCATAGCCCAGACGGCGCGGAAAGGGGCATGCCATTCCATCGCAGGTGCGATCCGCTCCGGGGCCGGGGTACGGTGACCGCCAAGACCCCACCCGTAACCTGCCAGGAGGAGACGTGCGCAGCAGACTGCCCGCCGTCCTGCTGCTGCTGTCGGCCTTCCTGCTGGGCCCCGCGCCTGGCAGCGCCCATCTGCCCGGCACCGCGACGCCTGCGACCTGGTGGAGCGGCCCGTCCGAGCACGCCGTGCAGGATGCGGCCCTGCCGCGGCTGAGTCCCGCCCGCAGCGCGCCCGCGCTGCCGATGTGGCCGGCCGTACTGCCGTCCACCGAACGGCCCGGTCCGCGGGCGCGGTCCCTGACGACCCTCGCCCGGCCTTTCACCGTGGCACCGCAGCCGCCCGCCCGTCAGGCGCCGGCCCGAGCGCCACCCTCCACGACGCGCTGACGTCCCCTTTCCTTCTTCGACAGCCCGTGGAGGCTTCATGTCCCGCGCGCCCTTCTGGCGCGCGGTGGCGGCGTGCGCCATCGCCGCCACCGCACTGCTCTTCACCGTCACCACACCGCCACGTCTAGGGCTGGACCTGCGCGGTGGCACCCAACTCGTCTTCGAAACCCGAGACACCTCAACGGTCAAGGCCGACGCCGAGGCCACCGATCGTGCCCTGGACGTGCTGCGCCGGCGCGCCGACGCGCTCGGCGTGGTCGACCCCGCCCTGATGCGCTCCGGCGATCGGCGCATCATCGTCGAGCTGCCCGGGGTGCTCGACCCCCGCCAGGCCGCCGACGTCATCGGCAAGACCGCCCAGCTCACTTTCCACCCGGTCCTGGAACAGGCCGACGACACCAGCGCCGATCAAGGCACCCCCACCAGCAGGGGCACCGGCGCATCCGGGCAAGTCCTGGCCGACGAAGGCGGGCAACGCCTGCGGCTCGGCCCTGCCGCGATCACCGGCGACGGGGTGAGCGACGCCGGCGCGCGCAACGACCCGCAGCAGGGGCCGGGCTGGTTCGCCACCGTCGACTTCCGCGACGCCGCCGCCTGGCAGCGGCTGACCGGCGAGGCCGCCTGCCACAGCCCGAGCGACCCACGGCGGCGGGTCGCCATCGTCTTGGACAACGAGATCATCTCCTCGCCCCAAGTCGATGCGGGCGTGCCCTGCCAGACCGGCATCCCCGGCGGATCCACCCAGATCAGCGGCTCCTTCACCCACCAGGAGGCACAAGACCTGGCCGTGCTGATCAAGGGTGGCGCCCTGCCCGTCCCGCTCACCTTGATCGAGCAGCGCACCGTCGGCCCCACGCTCGGCGCGCAGGCCATCGAGGCCAGCGCCAAGGCAGGCATCGCCGGTGTCCTGCTCACCGCGTTGTTCATCATCGTCACCTACCGGCTGTCGGGGCTGCTGGCCACCCTCGCGCTGGCCGCCTACGGGCTCATCTCCTACGCCGCCCTGCTCGCCCTCGGCGCGACGCTCACCCTGCCCGGCCTGGCCGGGTTCGTTCTGGCCATCGGCATGGCGGTCGACGCCAACGTGCTGGTCTTCGAGCGAGCGCGTGAAGAGTATTCGCGTGGAGAGTATTTGCGTGGAGAGTATTTGCGTGGAGAGTATGGCCGCGCGCCGCGCCGCGGCCTGCGCGCCGCCCTCGACCGAGGGTTCGCCAACGCCTGGAGCGCCATCGCCGACTCCAACATCACCACGCTCCTGGCCGCCGGGCTGCTGTTCTGGCTGGCCTCAGGGCCGGTGCGCGGATTCGGTGTGACGCTGGCCGTCGGCGTCCTTGCCTCACTCGTCTCCGCCATGCTCATCACCCGCGTCCTGACCCACCTCATCCTCAGCGGGACCGGCCCCCGGCTGGCCCGGCTGTCCGGGCTGGCGGTGCACGGCCGGGTCAGGACCTGGATCACCCGGCGCAACCCGTCCCTGATGGCCGGGCGCCGACGGTGGCTGGCCGCGGCCGCCACGCTGGTCGCCGCAGCCGTGACCGGGCTGGCCCTGTACGGGCTCAACCTCGGCATCGAGTTCACCGGCGGCCGGATGCTCCAATTCACAGCCGCGCAACCGGTGAGCGCCGAGACCGCGCGACAGGCGGTGGCCGAGGCCGGCCACCCGGCGGCCAACGTGCAAAGCTCCGGCACCAGCGTGTCCGTGCGTACCGGCCAGATCAGCGCCGACGACACCGCCGCCGTCGAGCAGGCACTCGATACCCACCTCGGCGAGGTGACGAAGCAACGCGACGAGCTCATCGGCCCCAGTCTGGGCGACGAACTGCGCCGCAACGCGCTCATCGCGCTCGCCGTGGCGCTGGCGGCGCAACTGCTGTACCTGGCCGTCAGATTCCGCTGGACGTTCGGCGCCGCCGCGGTGATGGCCCTCGTCGTGGACACCCTCGCTGTGCTCGGCCTGTTCGCCTGGCTGGGCAAACCCGTCGACGGGGTCTTCCTGGCAGCCATGCTGACCATCATCGGCTACTCAATCAACGACAAGGTGGTGGTTTTCGACCGCGTCCGCGAACTATGGCAGGCCTCGCGGCAGGCACGCTTCCCCGACATCGTCAACGCGGCGATCCTGCAGACCGTGCCGCGTACGGTCAACACCGGCCTGGGCGCCCTGTTCATCCTCACCGCGCTGGCCGTCTTCGGCGGTGACACGCTGCGCGACTTCGCCATCGCGCTCATCTTCGGCATCGTGGTGGGGACCGCGTCGTCATCATTCGTGGCCGGCCCCCTCGCGATCGAGCTCGAACGCCTCAACAAGCAACCCCCGCCCCAGCCGCCCCAGCCGCGCGAACGCCGCCGGCAGGGCACGGGCGCGGTCCTGTAGCACCGCGCGGGGCGCCCGGTGGCACTACGCAGAGGAGTCATCCACGCCACAGGGGCGCCCCGCTCTCGCTGTCCAGCGCATCATGGGACCTGCCCAGCTCCCCGCCTGACGAGAGCAGCGCCTTTACAATGTAGATTCGCAATGAGGTGACCAGCACGTCGACATCGCATTGGTGATCAGCGAAGGCCGGGTGGGATCAGGACAGATCGGCCCAAGGAGCCGGCGAAGCCGAGGTGAAGAAGCGGAGCAGGCTCAGGAGCCGGCTGGCTGGAGGGGCGGTCCAGTGGCGTTCGTCTGGGCGTGGGACCGGATCCGGCAGGCGGCCGAGAGCCCAGGTGAGGTGGAACCACAGCACACGAGCTTCCCAGGTCGGTGTACTCGTTGAGGTTTCCTGGCCGGTTTCTTGTCGGTAGCCGTCGAGCATGGCTGGGATGCCGGTGAGGGGGATCTTGGCGAAGTCGGCGGCAGGGTCGGCCCATTCGGCATCGCCCCAATCCACGATCCCCTTCATCGCCGAGAAGGAAAGCCTGGTTGGCCACCGCTGCGGGAAGGGGCCGTACCTGCTCGGCGATGGTCCCGTGCCGGCCGGCGATGGCGGCCAGCGTTTCCTCGCTCGTCTCGTACTCCAGCATGATCGAGCATGCTGGCACGGACGGCTGCGAGCCGTCGCGCTCTTTTTCGGCTGTAGCGGACGGACCATCGATGTCCCGGCCCGCCGTCCACCCGCGCGCCCCCTCGCCCAGCAGCCGGAAGTCGACCGCTAGTGGCCGATCTTGTCCAGCTCGGCGAGCTCCTCGTCGGGGAGGGAGACTCCCGCGCCGGCGACGTTCTCGCGCAGGTGCGCCGACGACGAGGTGCCAGGGATCAGCAGGATGTTCGGCGAGCGCCGCAGCAGCCAGGCCAGGGCGACGGCCATCGGCGTCGTGTCCAACCGTTTGGCTACGGTCGAGAGCGCCGAGGACTGGAGTGGGGTGAAGCCACCCAGGGGGAAGAAGGGCACGTAGGCGATGCCCTGCTCGGCGAGCGTGTCGATCAGCTCGTCGTCTTGGCGGTAGGCGAGGTTGTACATGTTCTGCACGCACACGATCGGCGCGATCCCCTGTGCCTCGGCGACCTGTCCGGCGGTCGCGTTGCTCACTCCGAGGTGCCGGATCAGGCCCTGCCGCTGGAGTTCGACGAGCGTCTCGAACGGCTCGGCGAGCGAGCCGGGCTGGGGTCCTTCGGCGTTGCCGAGCCGGAGGTCGACCAGGTCGAGCACCTCGAGGCCGAGGCTCTGCAGGTTCTCGTGGACGGAGCGGCGCAGCTCGTCGGGCTGCCGGGCCGGGGGCCAGCCGCCCTGCTGGTCCCGGATCGCGCCGACCTTGGTCACGATGTGCAGCGAGTCGGGGTACGGGTGCAGCGCTTCGCGGATCAGCTGGTTGGTGACGCGCGGCCCGTAGGCGTCGCTGGTGTCGATGTGGGTGATTCCGAGGCCGACGACCTCGCGGAGGACGGCGAGTGCGCTGTCGCGGTCGGCGGGCGGCCCCATGACTCCTGGGCCGGCGAGCTGCATGGCGCCGTAGCCGAACCGGGTGACGGTCAGGTCGCCCAGGGTCCAGGTGCCGCCGGGGAGCGAAGTGGAGAGCGTGCTCACGCCTCTGCCTTTCGTGTTGGGCTGGTTAGTGGTGCCTAACGGCTCCTTGTATAAATATGGGGAGGTAACTTCCCGATGGGAAGTGGGCACCTCAGAGTGCGTAAGTGGCCCACGGGTTAGAGGAGCGGTCGATTGACAACCATGACGGCGGCCCAGAAGAAGGCACAGGCCAAGGCGGAATATGACGCTTTCGTGGCGGCATGTCCGAGCCGCAAGCTGCTCGACCGGATCTCCGACAAGTGGGTCACGCTGATCCTGGCCGCGCTGGGCAGCGACGGCTCGCAGCAGTTCGGCGCCGACTGCGCCGGTGAGCCCAGGTCGATGCGCTACTCGGAGCTGTCCCGCCTGCTGGCCGGCGTCAGCCAGAAGATGCTCACGCAGACGCTGCGCTCCTTGGAGCGTGACGGTCTCGTCACCCGCACCGTGACGCCGACCGTGCCCGTCACGGTCACCTACGAGCTGACCGACCTCGGTCTCTCCCTGCACCAATTGATGCGCGGCCTCAAGAGCTGGGCCGAGACGCACATGGACGATGTGCTCGCCAACCGCGAGACCTACGACACCCACGTCGCCTGAACCGGGACCGCGCCGGCAGGAACACCACCGGGCAGATCGGCCGGCACTGGTCTCCAGCAGTGGATGCTCTACCTTGCTCCATCCACGCTTCGGGTGACATTTCCGGGCAGACACCGGTATGACGGCACCGTCCACGACTGGTGAAGCCTCTTTAACACGACCGTTCAGCCTTGGCCCACTACCGCCACGGGGCAGGGCGCGTGCTGGAGGAGGTAGGCGGCGGCGCCGTGGCGCATGGCTCCTGTACGTCCGATGACCACCAGCGTGGCGTGGCCGGCGGCGTCGTACGGCTGCACGCGCACGCCGGGGTGGCGCGCCGCCCACTCGGACAGGTCGGCCGGGGAGGCGATCGGGAGCCGGCGCAGCGCGGCTTCGGTGAAGGCGAAGTCCAGCACGTCCGCCTCCGGATCCTTGCTGGTCACGACGATCGGGCCGGGCCTCATCGGCGCGGGCAGCGGGCCCGGGCCGCGTACGACGATGACCGGGCAGTCGGCGTGGGCGGCGACGTACCCGGCGACCGAGCCGACCACTGCCCGGGGCAGCGCGCTCAGGCCGCGGGAGCCGATCACGATGAGCGGGGCGTCGTCGGAGAGCTCGACGAGGCGCTGGGCGGCTGCTCCCTCGTACAGATCGGTGTCCACGCGCACACCCGAACTGGTGGAACGGGCGCACTCGCCACCATGCCACAGCACGTGCTCGGCGGCCTTGCGCAGGTGGGACTTGGCGTCCTCGTCCGCCTCGCCGTACGGCCACTGCCAGGCGTGGGCGACGGTCAGCGGCAGCTTCCTGAGCTCTGCCTCATCCAGCGCCCAGTCCAGGGCCTGCATGGAGAAGTCCGAGCCGTCGTAGCCGAGCACGATGTCGTTCATGCTGCCAGCCTGACGCGTGCGCGGGCCGGCGGGTAGGGACCTTGGTCCTGCGGGCGAAGGCCGTACGGCACTGCCTGCCGCGCCGATCGCCCGACAGCCTCGAAGGTATGACCGACGGATATGACGTTCTGCTGCGTGATGGCGGGATCGCCCACGTGCGGCCGCTGCGGACCGGCGATCGCCAGGCACTGCACGAGTTGGTGGACCGCTCGTCCGAACGCTCGGCTTACCTGCGCTTCTTCACCGGCGGCCGCAACACCGCGCACTCCTACATGGATCGCCTCACCAGCGACAAGTACGACGGCCACGCCCTGGTGGCCGCCTTGCGGGGCCGGCTCGTGGCGGTCGCCGAGTACATCCCCATCCGTGACGGCAGCGCCGACCTGGCCATCCTCATCGATGACGCCGTACACGGCCATGGGCTCGGCACGCTGCTGCTGGAGCACGTCGCCCTGGACGCCGCCACGCACGGCGTGCGCGAGCTGGTCGCGGACGTGCTGGCCGAGAACCAGCCGATGATCAAGGTACTGCGCGACCTCGGCCTGGACCTGACCCAGCGCTTCGACGGCGGCACGCTGCGCCTGGCCATCGCCGCCGAGCCGACCGCGCGGCTGCGCGCGGGCATCGAGGCCCGCGACCACGAGGCGGAACGCGCCTCCCTGACCAGGGTGCTGACCCCCCGCTCCGTGGCGGTGATCGGCGCGAGCCGGGACGAGCGGTCCGTCGGCCACAAGGTGCTGCGCAATCTCATCGACGGAGGCTTCGGCGGCCCGATTTACCCGGTCAACCCGAACGCGGCAGAGGTGGCCGGACTGGCCAGCCACTCCACGGTGCCCGACGGCGTGGACCTGGCGGTCGTGGCGGTGCCCGCCCGGCACGTGCTTCAGGTGGCCCGCGACTGCGCGAACGCCGGTGTGGCCGGACTGGTGGTGCTCACGTCGGGGTTCGCCGAGGCCGGGCGGCGCGACCTGGAGTGGCAGCTGGTGCGCATCTGCCGTACGGCCGGGATGCGGCTGATCGGCCCGAACTGCCTGGGCGTGATCAACACCGCGGCCCACCTGAACGCCAGCTTCCTGCCACACCAGCCGACCCCGGGCCGGGTGGCGCTGGTCTCGCAATCCGGTGCGGTCGGGGCCTCGCTGCTGGAACGGCTGAACGTCTCCTCGTTCGTCTCGGTCGGCAACAAGGCCGACGTCAGCGGCAACGACCTGCTCGAATCCTGGGAGGACGACGACGGCACCGACGTGATCGCGCTGTATCTGGAGTCGTTCGGCAACCCGCGCAAGTTCGCCCGCATCGCCCGCCGGGTAGGGGCGCGCAAGCCGGTGTTGCTCATCAAGAGCGGTCGCGGCGGCGCGGGAGATCGGGCGGTGCGCTCGCACACCGCCGCCGCGGCCACCCCGGACGTCGCCGTGGACGCCCTGGTCCGCGCCTCGGGAGTGATCCGGCTCGACAGCGTCCACGAGCTGATCGACACCGCCAAGCTGCTGTCCGCCCAGCCACTCCCGCAAGGCCGCCGGGTGGCGATCGTCGGCAACTCGGGCGGCCCTCAGGCGATGGCCGCCGACGCCTGTGAGCAGCAGGGTATGGTCGTTCCCGAACTGCCGCCCGGCCTGCTGCGGGCCCGTGCCGCCGCCGCGCTGGGCAACCCGGTGGACCTGACCGCGGAGGCCAGTGCTGAGGAGATCGGCGCCGCCGTCGCGGCGCTGGCCGCCTCGCCGGAGGTGGACGTGGTGCTGGCCGTGTACACCCCGCCGTTCGGCTCGGGGATCGAGGAGACCCGGCAGGCCCTCTCCATCGCCGCGAAGGGGGCGGGCAAGACCGTGCTGGCCTGCGTCGTCGGCCATGACGGGCTGATCGACGGCCACCTGCCCAGCTATGCCTTCCCCGAGCAGGCCGTGCGAGCGCTCGCGCACGCCGTGCGCTACGCCGAGTGGCGCGAGCGTCCCGCCGAGCCGGCGACCGCTTCCTTCCGCGTGCACGAGAGGACGGCGCGGCAGATCGTACAAGAGGAGCTGTCAGCCCACCCGGACGGCACGTGGCTGTCCCCCGCGACCACCGCCCGGCTGCTCGGCTGCTACGGCATCACGATGGTGGAATCGATCGAGGTGGACGGCCCCGAGGCCGCCGCGGCCGCGGGCGAGCGCGTCGGGCTGCCCGTCGTCCTCAAGGCCGTCGGCCCGGTGCACAAGAGCGACGTCGGCGGCGTCCGCCTCGGCCTCCGAACCAGGGACGAGGTACAGCAGGCGTACCACGAAATGTCCGCACACATCGGCCCGCAGATGACCGGCGCGACCGTCCAGCGCCTGCTGCCGGGCGGCGTCGAAATCATCATCGGCGGCGTCAACTACCCGGCCTTCGGCCCGCTGGCCATGGTCGGCATGGGCGGCGTCATGGCCGACCTGCTGGCCGATCGCGCGTTTCGGGTGCCGCCCGTCACCGACCCCCTCGACATGATCGGCGAGCTGCGCTGCGCCCCGCTGCTGCACGGCTACCGTGGCTCGCCCCCGGTGGACGTGGACGCCCTGGCCGACCAGCTCGTACGGGTGAGCAGGCTGCTGGAGGACCTGCCCCAGATCGCCGAACTCGACCTCAACCCCGTCATCGTCAGCTCCGACGGCGCCACCACGGTCGACGCCCGCATCAGGGTGGCGCCCTGCGAGCCACCGCCATCGCCGCTCCTGCGGCGCCTGCGCTGATCGGAGGAGGACCCGCGTTGCGAGGTCGGGAACCTGTCCACCAGGTAGCGGCCCGTATCCGACAGGGTGCGGACGTTCTGACGACCACCAGCGGGCAGTCCGCGTGCCCGGCGAGAGCGAGCCCCCACCGAGCCGAGCACCAGCCCGGCGAACCCCCCCAATCCTCTGTTCCCACCACCAAGGTGTCGGCGTTCTCCGACTCGGACAGTGTCGTTGGTCCCGGCGAATGAGGACGTTCGCCGCTGGACGAGAGCCCGGGAGGCGGCGAGCATCATCATGACGACGTTTCGGAGGTGACCGATCATGATCGGTGGACGGATGATCGCAGAGGCTTCAGCGCTGGATGCCGAGTTGCTGGCGGTGAAGAAGCGGCTCAACCATCTCGAGGAAGAAGTACGCACGTTGACCGCGGCGAATCTGGCCCTGGTCCGCGCCATGGAGGGCCTTCTCGCCGACCGGGCCAACCTCGTCGCCGCAGGTTGAGCCGTCGGCTCCATGTGACGCCTGCAGCGGCACGGATCATCCGCCCGCGAGATGACGCGCGTCACCCTGCGGCACGATGCGGAAGACCGGAAAACGTGCGGCGATCGGCTCGAAGACGGCCGATGAGGCGCGGCGAGCCTTCAGGGGCAGGGCCGGAGGTCGGTTCACCATAGGCCGAAGGACCCTGGCCGGCGCGAAGGCGGATGACTAGCGTCGTCGATGTGGCCGCGCTCGGCACTTGACGGGGCCGAGGGCACCGATCTTCGAGACCATCACCGCGGAGGACCGCTCATGACCGACAACGGCGACTTCGGACGTCGCATCAGCTACCATCGCGACCGGCTCGGCCTCACCGTTGAGCAGGTCGCTGATCGCGTGGACATGTCGGCGGGATACATCCAGTACCTGGAGGGTCACCTGGGCGTGCCTGACCGGAACACGATCGCCCGCCTGGCCACCGCGCTCGATACGACCGTCCAGGACCTGCTGGGCGGCGGCCGCGAGCGCCCGCCCGGACCTGGAGCCGCCATGGCCGACCCGATCCTGGAAGCCATCGAGGCCGAGGAGTGCCTGCGGCTGATCGCTCCGGGGGGCATCGGCCGTGTGGCGTTCAACGGCTCGTACGGGCTGACGGTCCTGCCGGTCAACTACAAGCTCCACGACGGCGCCATCGTCTTCCGCACCGCCCACGGCGGCCCCATGGACCAGGATCTGCGTACCGGCCTGGAGGGCGTGGAAATCAAGATCGCTTTCCAGGTGGACCGGATCGACGAGGCCCAGCGGACGGGCTGGAGCGTCCTCATCCAGGGCCCCGCCCACCACATCCCACCCGATGATCTCTCTCAGGTGACCGGTTCGGGTGTCACCCCCTGGGCGGGCGGCGACCGCGAGCTCTACATCCGCGTCATCCCGCACCGGGTCACCGGCCGCCGTATCCACGGCCAGTGACCCTCATCTGGACCAGCCACCGGTGACGTCCCGGGCTTCGGACCCGAGCAATGCTGGAGCGGGCGCATGCCTGCCCGCGCCGCGGCGGCATGCGCTCAGTCGCCTGCGGGCAGGATGGGGTCGAGGTGGAACATCCCGGTGACGACCTCGCCCGGCCTGTCGACGGCCCTGACCCGGCCGGCGACCGCGGCGAGCACATCCCTGGCCGTGATCAGCCCGATCAGCCCCTCCTTCGAAACCACGGGGAGCGCGTCGCACCCGGCGTCGAGCATCACGGCCGCCACCTCCGGCAGCGACGTGTCCGGCTGGACACGCGGCCTGCGCCTGCCGCCCAACAGCCCGCGCACCTGGCGCCTGGACTGCTCCTCCAGCCCGCCTGACCAGGACGCGGCCACGTCCTCGCGGGTCAGCACGCCCAGCACGTGCCCGTCCTCAACGACCGGCAGGTGATGGACCTCGCCCCGGCGCATCATCTCCCAGGCCATCAGCGGCGACTCCTCAGGCCTGATCGCCACCAGGATCCGGCTCATCGCCTGCTTCGCCGTCAGCAGCTCGACGTTCATGGCGTCTCCTCTCGTGGGCGTACGATCGCGACGGGGCAGGTCACGTGGTGCAGCACGCCGTGGCTGACCGACCCGAGCACCGCGGAGGCGAACGCGTTCAGCCCGCGCGAGCCGACCACCACCAGGTCCGCCGTCTCCGACGCCTGAATCAGCGCGGCCACCGGATGCTCGCACACCTCCGCGTCGGTGATCTTGACGTCCGGGTGGCCCTCGCGCCAGGAGGCCACCCGCTCGCGTGCCATCCGTACCTCCTGCTGGAAGGCGTCCTCCAGCAGGCTGCCGGTCACGGCCGCGTACGGCGAGAACATCGGCATCCGCCACCCGTACACCACATGCAGCTCGGCGTCCTGGGCACGGGCCTGCGCCAGTGCGTACTCCATGGCGGCCCGCGAGTGCTCCGACCCGTCGTAGCCGACCACCACCCGGTCGTGCCGATCCTCGGCCACAGCGCGGACGATCACCACCGGCCCGGCGGCGTGTCCCGCCACGGCCAGGCCAACCGAACCCAGCACCATCCCGGCGAACCCGCCCAGCCCTCTGCTGCCCAGCACCACGCTGTCCGCCGGCGCCGACGCACCGATCAGTTCGTCGATGACGTCTCCGGTCGGCGTCTCCGTCGTCACCTCCGCGCCCAGCTCGCGCGCCCGCGTCGCCGCCACCTCCAGCGCCTTGGCGCAGTAGGCGGGCCCACCAGGGCTGTGCGGCCACTGCACGCACACGTGCACGATCCGCAGGGGCAGTCCCCTGCGCTGGGCGTCGGCCGCGGCCCACTCGACCGCCGCCATCGACGGCACCGACCCGTCCACGCCCACCACGATCCGCCTGGCCATCACGCTTCTCCTTCGCGAGGTTTCCTGCCACCTCCAGCCTCACGGAACAAGCACCCCCGGCGCTCGGGGACGAAGTCCTCGATGCAGGTGCCTTTGGTCCCGAATCAGCCCCCGGGACTTGCGGTCGCGCCGCTCGTACGGTCGTCGGCCGCCCAGACAGGCCAACGCCCACCTCCGTTACCAGAGGTGGGCGTTCGGTCGTGGGCTACTTCAGCCAGGCGGCACGCCGGACGCTGGGCAGGTTGCCCAGCCCGAGTGTGGCTCCGGCGTTGGCCAGGGCCAGGCCGACCAGGACGACGGCGTAGATGACGTGCTCGTCCATGAAGGGGTTGTTGGCCAGCGGCAGTTCGGCGGCCCACATCAGGACCAGCATGAGCGTGCCGGTGACCGCGGCGATCCGGAACCCCGCCTCCTCCAGCCGCTTCAGCAGAAAATCGAGCAGTTCCTCCACGAACGGCTCAAAGAACGCCAATTCGGCATCATCCCATCAGGTCCCCGGTGGCCGACCAGTCCAGCCGCTCTTCGGCAGGGACATGGCGCTGCACGCACGTCCGACCAGAACGAGTACGGCGGCTCGCCTACTTGCCTGACGTGGCTTGACGACCTTCAAGCGGATGCGGCTTACAGATCCCCCGCTGTGGTGGCGAGCGTGGCCAGGTAGCCGTCGAGGAGGCGGATCTGCTGCTGGGGCGGGAACTCCTCCGCGTCCAACAGCGCCTGCACGATGAGGCCGAGCGCGAAGGACTGGATCGCCACCGCGAGATCGGCCGGATCCGACTTCGGCAGCTCCCCCAGCCGCTGCGCCGCCTCCACATGGTGGCGGATCCGCTCGCGTGATCGCGCGTAGCGGGCCGCGTGCCCGGCCGCGAGGTCCGGGTCCGCCATCGCGGCGTCCCACGAGCCGACCCAGATCCGGTTGTCCGCGGCTGTCTGCCGCGTGAGCGGAAGGATATCCATCAGCACCGCGCGCAGGGCGGCGAGCCCTTCGGGCGCGGTACGTCTCGGCCGTGCCGCACGGTGCTCGTCCAGCAACGTCAACGCGTGCGCGACCAGGTCCTTCTTGCTCGGAAAGTAGTGCGTGAGCAGTCCGGTCGTCGCGCCCATCTCGGCGGCGACCGCGCGCAGGGTCAGGCCGCCGAACCCGTACGTGGCCAGCACATGCCACACGGCCGCTGACACGTCGCGGCGGCGGGCGTCGTGATCTCCCTTGTGGCGTGGCATGTCGACAGGATACGTTCGCAAAACATCCGTTATGTGAATTGGGGTTCCATGTTCGCCTCCCCGCTGCGCGGCAATGCCGAGCTGCGTGCGCTCGAGCCGCATCATGCCGAAGAGTTCTTCGCCCACCTGGACCGTGCCCGCACGCACATCGCCCCCTGGGTGGGCACGAGCTTCGTCGCGGGCGATCTCGACGCCGCGCGGGTGGTGCTCCAGCGCTACGCCGACGGCCAGGCCGCCGACCGGCAACGCCTGTACGGCATCTGGCTCGACGGCGTACTCGTCGGCGGCACCATGTTCGTCGGCTTCGACCCCGCCCTCGGGGTATGCGAGATCGGCTGCTGGCTCGAACCGGCCGCGGAGGGACATGGGCTGATCACCCAGGTGGTCCGTACGATGATCGACTGGGCTTTCCGGGTGCGCGGGTTGAGCCGCGCCGAGTGGCGCACCCTGTCCGGCAACGTGCGCAGCATCAACGTGGCCAAGAGACTGGGTATGAGCCTCGACGGCACGTTGCGGCAATCCGTCCCAGGCGCCGACGGGCTCCGGCACGACAAGCAGGTCTGGTCCGTGCTCGCCGCCGAATGGCCGCGATCCGTCCAACCGGATGGAAGGGGCGCCGACGTCAAGCCCGAGCTCGACCGGCTGACGCGCGCATTCCTCAGCGCGTTCGCCAACACCGGCGGGCGGCGGCCGAACCTCGACGTCATCCGTGAGGTGTTCATTCCAGAAGGGATGATCATCAAGAACGTCGGGGCCGAGCCCGTGATCTACGACCTCGAGGCGTTCGTCGGGCCTCGGGAGAAGATCCTGACCGACGGGACGTTGACCGAGTTCTCCGAATGGGAGGTGGCCGAGCGGACCGAGATCTTCGGGTCGATCGCGCACCGGTTCAGCGAGTACCGCAAGTCCGGTTTCCTCAACGGAGAGTGGTTCGAGGGCTCCGGCCGTAAGACCACCCAGTTCGTACGGACGCCCGCCGGCTGGAGGATGAGCTCGATGGCCTGGGATGACGTGCGATGACCTGCCGCGCTCATGAGCGTCCGCCGGTGCCGGCTCGAACGAGACGCCTGGTCGAGCGGACGCGACAGCGGCATGCCGCCATCCACCCAGAACGGCCACCGGCCCGCCTTTGATCGACCCCGGTCAGCTTCCGCTCAGCCGCTGATCTGCGGCAACACCTCTGCCCCCAGGCGATGGATGTTCTCCAAGGTGCGCTGGTGGTCACCCATGCCCTCCACCATGAGGATGAGGTGCTTGATCCCCGTCGTTTCCGACGTGCGCATGATGGACTCGCTTGAGGACCCTTGGTCCCAGGTGGCTTCCACGGCGGCCGCTACAGCAGCGGCGGGACGACGAGTAGGTCGGCCCTGTCGTAGGTCAGCTCCGAGACGACGTCGATCACACCCTCCACCTGGCGGATCTCCTCCACCAACCGGATGGCCTCGCAACCGCGAGCCACTCGCCCGCTGAGCCGCACCACACCACCGGAGACGTCTGCCGACACCGACGCCCGGTCACCGATCACGGCCCTGATCTCCCTCTCCAGCTCGCCCGTGGAACGGCTGAAGACACGCAGCACGTCTGATCGGTGCAGAGTGCCGGTGATGCGCCCGCTGGCCACGTCGATCACCGGCAGCTGCTTGATCCGCTTGTCGTGCATCAGCCGCGCCGCGTCGCGGACCGGGGTTCCCGGTGTCACGGTGATCGCGGGCGTGGTCATGAGCGCCGACGCGGTGACCGCGGCCGCCTTCTCCTGCTCCGCACGCCGCTTGTGCCTGTCGAAGACGGAGGTGCCGTGTCCTACCGGGTCCGTCTCCTTGAGCAGCAGATCGTCTTCGGAGACGACTCCCACCGGCCGGCCGTCGGCATCGATCACGCTGATCGCTCCGAGGGTGTATCGGCGCATCGTGCGCACGATCTCGGCGAACGACGCGTCCTCCCCAACCGCGATGGCGACGTTCCTCATGACGTCCCTGACCTTGATGGACATGGTGGCCTCCTCACCTCTCTCCTGTGACGATGCGCCCTGGGCGGCCACGGACGAACGTCCCTCATCGCCGAGCCTTCGCGTGTACCACCGCCACCGGGCAACGGGTGTGGTGCAGGACGCCGCGGCTGACCGAGCCGAGGAGCAGCGCGCCTACCGTGCCGTGGCCGTGCGAGCCCACCACCAGCAGGTCGGCTCGGGCGGAGGCGTCGGCCAGGACTTCCACCGGCTGCGCCGGCTGGACGTCCTCGACGACCGTCACCTGCGGGTACTCCTTCGTGAACGTTGCCACCCGGTCGTGGACGATCTGGTGCTGCGCGTTGCGGACGTCGTCCATGTCGTACGGCACCCCGGATGCGAACACGTGCACCGGCTGCCAGGCGTGCACCACTCTCAGCGCGGCTCCCCGCAGCTGGGCCTGCCGGAAGGCGTAGGCCAGCGCGGGCTCGCA
>NZ_JBFAIF010000039.1:0-57663 GCF_040654555.1 Nonomuraea sp. NPDC050680
CCGCCGGACCCGATGGACCTGCCCACCGGCTGTACGTTCCATCCGCGCTGCCCGGTGGCGCTGGAGGAGTGCGCGAGCCTGGATGTCGGGCTCTGCCGGTCCCACCACGCGGGCGCCGCGCCGCCGTCCCAGCTGAGCTGGTACGGCGGCGCGGCTGTCGCCGTACGGCGAAATGCTGATGCCGCCACCCTTGTGCGGCCGGCGGCACCAGCGCGGGATCACACGCCGAACGGCGGCGCGTAGCGGATCGTGCCCGCCGGCAGCGGGCTCCCGTCCAGCGACATGGCCATCAACGCCTCGTCGGGCACGTCGAAGGACACGCCGATGCCGTGCCCTGAGGCGATCGTGAACCCGAAGCGCGGATAGTACTCGGGATGCCCGAGCACGACCACGGCGCTCTCGCCCAGCTCGCGGGCCGCCTGGAGCGCCGCCCGGGTCACCACCGCGCCCGCCCCCTGCCTCTGTACGGCCTGAGACACGGCCACAGGCCCGAGGGCCAGCGCGGGCGCCTGCCCGATGTGGCAGCGGGTGAGGAGGGCATAGGCGACGACGTCCCCGTCAGGGGCGACGCCCACCCAGGACAGGCCCGGAATCCAGGCCGGGTCGAGGCGCAGCGCCTCGACGAGGTCGGCTTCCAGCGGGGTGGGGAAGGCCGACAGGTTCACCGCACGGATGGCGGCGGCGTCTTCGGGCGTTTCCGCCCGCGGTGCGATGTTGAACGGCGTGATGTCGAGCGGTGTGGTGTTCAACGGAACCCTTCATCGGAAGAGAGGGCTCCCGCGGAGAACGGCCGAGCTCAGCGGCAGTGACCGGCTCCCGGGCAGCCCGGAAGGACAGAGGAGGAGATGCCGCGCACAGCGGCCACCCAACGGGCGGTCATACGCTCCTCGCTCCCTTCCTGCTCACCGGCGCCTCGGCCGTCGTGTCAACCGACGTTGATCAAGATAGCGCATGGCTGCCCGATATGTCGCCTCGCGCGGCCGAGATCATTCGCTCTCCGTCGGACATCAGGGCTCGTCGTCCCGCAGGGCGGCGTCGGGGTTCGTCGTCCTGGAGGGAGGTATCAGGGTTTGCTGGCCTCGATGAGGTCGAGGACCTGGGGCTGGCCCAGCATGAGACCCCATTCGATGGCGCTGGGCAGCAGGCTGGACGTGCTCTGCCTGAGGTAGGTCCCGTCTCCCTGGCGTACCTCGATGATGCCGAGCACGTCCAGGGCCTTCAGGGCCTCCCTGACCGTGGAGCGCCCGACGCCGAGCGTTTCGGAGAGCTGGCGCTCGGACGGCAGCCGGGTGCCCGGCGCGAGGTGTCCGGAGAGTAGCTGAGAGAGCAGCTGCCTGGCGATGTCGACCACCGTGCTCTCGCGCTGGGGCCACCGAGTGGCGGGTCTTCACCCGCATCGTCCTGCCGCTGGCCGGGCCCGGCATCATCACGCTGGTCGTGCTGCAGTTCATGTTCACCTGGAACATGTTCCTGATCCCGCTGCTGTACGGCCAGGACGAGGGGCTGCGCTCGATCTCCACCGGGATCATGTTCTTCGTCGGTGAGTACAGCGTGGACCGGTCGATGATCGCGGCCGGGGTGACGCTCGCGAGCATCCCCATCATCGCCCTCTATCTCCTCCTCCAGCGGCACTTCATCCAGGGCATGACCGCCGGAGCACTCAAGGGACCAGAGCACTTAAGGGACCAGAGCACTCAAGTGACCAGAGCGCTTAAGGGAAAGGTTGCGTTATGAGGTTGGCAGGCAGGAAGGCCGTCATCACCGGCGCGGGCGGCGCCATGGGCAAGGTGTTCGCCCAGGTGCGGGCCAGGGAGGGCTGAGGTGTACGGCGAGGGCGCGGCCGACCGGCTGCTCGACGCACTGTCAGGACCCGGCGCCGACCTCGGGCGCTACGGCGTGGAGTTCAACTTCGGCGAGATCTACTCGCGCCCCGGCCTGGACCTCAGGCAGCGGCAGATCGCCTCGATCGCCTCACTGGTCAACATCGGTGGCGTTGAACCTCAGCTCACCGGGCACATCAACGCGGGGCTCAACGTGGGCCTCACGCCCGGGGAGATCGTCGAGGTGATCATTCATTGCGTCCAGTACGCGGGCTTCCCAAGGGCGATCAACGCGATCAACGTGGCGAAGAAGGTCTTCGAACAGAGGGGTGTGGCGTGAGATGCCGACCGTCGTACTGATCGGGACGCTCGACACCAAGGGCGAGGAGTACACCTGGCTGCGCAACCGGCTGGTGGAGCTGGGCAGCGACGTGCTCGTGGTCGACGCGGGAGTGAACGAGCCCGGCGTGCCGCTGCTCGCCGACGTCTCCAACGCGCGGGTGGCCGAGGCGGCCGGAGGTGATCTGCGGGCGCTCCAGGAGGGGGGCGACCGCGGGGCCGCCGTCACCGCCATGGGAGAGGGCGCGGCGGCGATCCTGGCCGGGCTGTACGCCGAGGGCCGGGTCGACGCGGTGCTGGCCGTGGGCGGCAGCGGCGGGTCGTCGATCGCCGCGCGGGCCGTCCGCGACCTGCCCATCGGCCTGCCCAAGCTGATCGTGTCCACGATGGCCTCGGGCGACGTGTCGCCATATGTCGGGGCCAGGGATGTCACGCTGATGTACAGCGTGGTCGACATCGCCGGCGTCAACCGGGTCTCCCGGGCGATTCTCGGCAACGCGGCCGCCGCGGCGGCGGGCATGGCCAAGGCCCACCAGCTGGCCAGGGCGGTGCGTACCACGCAGAGCGACGAACGGGCGCTGATCGGCGCGTCGATGTTCGGCGTGACCACGCCCGCCGTGGACGCGGCGCGCGAGCGGCTGGCCGAGCTCGGCTACGAGGTGCTGGTCTTCCACGCGACCGGCTCGGGCGGCCGGGCGCTGGAGGGACTGGCGGCGAGCGGGCTGCTGGCCGGGGTGCTGGATCTGACCACCACCGAACTGGCGGACGACCTGGTCGGCGGGGTGCTGTCGGCGGGGCCCGAGCGGCTGACGGCGGCGGGCGCGCACGGCGTGCCGCAGGTGGTCGCCCCCGGCGCGCTGGACATGGTCAACTTCGGCCCGCGCGACACCGTGCCCGAGCGCTTCGCGGGCCGGCTCCTGTACGTGCACAACCCGACCGTCACGCTGATGCGGACCACGCCTGAGGAGATGGCCGAGCTGGGCGCCCGGGTGGCCGCCAAGCTCGGCGCGGCGAGCGGCCCGACGGAGCTGTTCGTCCCGCTGGGCGGCGTGTCCGCCCTGGACGCGCCGGGCATGGACTTCCACGATCCCAAGGCCGACGCGGCCTGCTTCGAGGCGCTGGCCGCCTTTCCCGCGACCGAGCGGCTCGACCTGCACATCAACGATCCGGAGTTCGGCCGGGCGATGGCCGACCGGCTGCATCGCCTGATCTCGGGAGGGGATTCCGCATGACCAGATGGCTCGGGCCGGGAGCCTTCGTGACCAGGAAGCTCGGAGGGGATGCCTCGTGACCAGGCAGATCGGAAGGGATTCGTCGTGACCAGGCAGGAGGTGCTGGCCAGGCTGCGCCGCACTGTCGCGGAGGGGCGGCCGGTGATCGGCGCGGGCGCGGGCACCGGCCTGTCGGCCAAGTGCGCCGAGGCCGGCGGCGTCGATCTGATCATCATCTACAACTCCGGCCGCTATCGGATGGCCGGGCGCGGCTCGCTGGCCGGGCTGCTGCCCTATGGCGACGCGAACCAGATCGTCGTCGAGATGGCCGCCGAGGTGCTGCCCGTCGTCGCCGACACCCCTGTGCTCGCGGGCGTCTGCGGCACCGACCCGTTCCGGGTCATGCCGCGCTTCCTCGACCAGCTGGCCGCGATGGGCTTCGCGGGCGTCCAGAACTTCCCCACCGTGGGCCTGTACGACGGCGTCTTCCGGCAGAACCTGGAGGAGACCGGCATGGGTTACGCGCTGGAGGTGGAGATGGTCCGGCTGGCCCACGAGCGCGACCTGGTGACGGCCCCGTACGTCTTCGACGAGGACCAGGCCCGCGCCATGGCCGAGGCCGGCGCCGACGTGCTGGTCCCGCACGTCGGGCTGACCACCAAGGGCAGCATCGGCGCGGGCACCGCACTGACCCTGGACGAGGCCGTGACCCGGGTGCAGGCGATGCGCGACGCGGCGGCGGCCGTCCGGCCCGACATCCTCGTGCTCTGCCACGGCGGCCCGATCGCCGAGCCCGCCGACGCGGCCCATGTCCTGTCGCGTACCGAGGGCGTGGTGGGCTTCTTCGGCGCCTCGTCCGTCGAGCGGCTGCCCACGGAGCGGGCCATCACCGAGCAGGTACGAGCCTTCAAAGCGCTGAACTTCTGAGGAGCTGCCATGCACGTCAGTCCGGACGCCGTGCCCACGATGGCCTTCGACTGGGGGTCCATCAAGTGGTTCGTCACCCCGTCGGCCATCGAGGGGGCGAGCAGCACACTGGGCGAGGTCATCGTCAATCCCGGGCAGGGACATGCCCGGCACAACCACCCGACGGCCGAGGAGATCATCTACGTCATCTCGGGTGAGGCGTCGCAGATGGTCGACGACGGTGAGCCCTTCCCGATCAAGGAGGGTGACACCGTGCACATTCCGGCGGGGGCCTATCACTCGACGTTCAACTCGACCTGGCGGCCATTGCGGCTGATTGTCACCTACACGCCCGGGGGCGCTGAGAAGGCCCTGGAAGGGGCGCCCGACCTGCACCTGCACGAGCCAGGCAGCGTGGCGGAGTGGCGCCAGGCCTGACGAGCGAGCGGCCGGGTGGCCTAGCGAGCGGCCGAGTGGCCGAGTGGCCCGGCGAGCAGCCGGGTGGCCCGGTGAGCGTCAGGGCCTGACTGAGGCGATGCCCCGCGGCCGGGCGGCCGGCCGCGGGGCATCGTTCTGCTCGGGCGGCCGCTACTTGGCGGCGAAGTCCTGGGTCCAGTAGATCTGGCCCTTGGAGTTCTTGGCCGCGCCGACACCTATGAGGTTGTACTTGCAGTTCATGATGTTGGCCTTGTGGCCCGCGCTGTTCATCCAGCCGGTGACCACCGAGGCCGGGGTCGGCTGGCCCATGGCGATGTTCTCGGCCCAGCCCGTTCCGCCGGTGAAGCCCGCCCCGCGGATGCGGTCCATGAAGCTGCGGCCGTCCTGCGAGGTGTGGCTGAAGTAGTTCTTGGTCGCCATGTCGGAGGAGTGGCCGAAGGCGGCCTTGTGCAGCTGGACGTCGTGCTTGAGCGGCTTGCAGCCGCCCTTCGCCCGCTCCGCGTTGGTCAGCCGCAGGACCTCGTTCTCGTCGACCGTTCCTACCACGTCAGTCGGCGGATTGGCCGTGTTGGTGGGAGTGGGAGTGGTGGTGGCCGTCGGCGATGGGGACGGAGTCGGCGTGGCCGTGTCGGTGGGGGTTGGAGTCGGCGTGGTCGGCGTGCAGGACGGCAGCCGGACCGGCCGCGACTTGCCGGAGTTGCCGGCGTAGTCGGTGGCGACCGCGTAGTAGACACCGGGGGCGCACAGCATCGAGACCGTGACCCGTGGGCTGATGCCCCTGCCCGACGCGCTCTTGACGATCCGGTCGGGGCCGGCCACCGCGCGCATGATGCGGACACGGACGAGGGCGCTGCCCTCGCAGCCGCGCCTGGTGGCGGATGTCTGGATCTTTCCGGCGGCGGTGACCTGCGGCTTGGCCACGGTCACGCGGCATGCGGGTTGCGGCACCGTCGCGGCGTGGGCCGTGGCGACCGGCGCACCGAGGGTGGCCAGGCTCACAGCACACGCGAGTACCCCTAGGGGTCTACGCATATGGGTGTCCTCCGTATGGATGGACGGCGGGTGGGCGTTCCGCATTCTGTCGGTGTCAGGCACCCTTTGTCATGAAATTTCGGACATCAGTGTGTGATGGGGGTAAACCAGAGGGGGGCCTGAGGCGTCTGGAGCCCCTGCTCGGCCAGGGATTTATGGCCGTAAGAGGTGATTTGGGATTTTACTAAAGCGACGCCCGGTTTATCACGCTCTGTGACCAAGGTGCTCTACGCCGTGGTGGGCGGGGCGGCTGAATCCCGGCTCGACGCGGCGCGTGGCCGGGTAGCGGACGCCGTACAAGCGGTGTCGCAGATTGACGTGGTAATCCGTATGGCTAACACTTGCTAGTGAAATAGGGGGTTGGCCACGTCCAGTGCGCCCCCTGTTTCTCCATGGGACGCCTTGCCGGATGGCTCCGCGCTCCTCGCATCCCCAAAGGAAGTCAGCATGGAGATCTGGATCAACCCCGACTGCTCCAAGTGCACCTCCGCGCTCGAACTCCTGGACACCGAGAACGCCGAATACACCATCCGCCGCTACCTCGACGACCCGCCCAACGAGCTCGAACTGCGCGAGGTGCTCACCAGGCTGCGCCTCGAACCGTGGGACATCACCCGGTTCGGAGAGGCCACGGCCACCGATCTCGGCATCGCCGACTGGCCCCGCGACGCGGCGAACCGCAACCGCTGGATCAAGGCGCTGGCCAGCCACCCGATGCTCATCCAGCGCCCGATCATCACCGCCGGGGACGGGGCGGCCGTCGTCGGCCGTACCGCGGAGGCCGTCCGTTCCGTGTTGTCGCGCTCGTCCTGACCCCTGCTACCGCTCGTCCTGACCCCTGCTACCGCTCGTCCTGACCCCTGCTACCGCTCGTCTTGACCCCCCGCTACCGCTTGTCTTTACCCCCGCGACCGCTTGTCCTGGCCGCCGCCGCTGCTCGCTGACCGCCGTCAACGGTGTGGCTCGCCCCAGACCGGCTGGTCAGGGTCGGGGGTGGGGAGTGCCGCGAGGACGGTGGTCACGTTCTCCCAGTCGGTGACCTCGGTCCGGTCGGCCACGAGCCGCAGGCGCTTCGGGATCTCGTGATGGGCGTCCTGGAGAACGTCGATGCCCTCGATGATCTGGCCTGACACGGCCTCGTAGCCCATGCGGCCGCCTTCGCCCTTGAAGAAGGTGGTCCCCAGTTTGTCGTCGCCCCAGAAGTTGCCGATGGCGTTCAGCTCCGCCGCCGCGGCGTTGACGAATTCGCCGAGGTCGTGTTTCTCGGTGTCGAAGCCCGTGGCGGCGGACCTGATGTGACCCGGGTAGATCTCCATCGGAAGGCGGAGCCGCATGCCCGGCCGCACGTCGTCGGGGCTGTGGAGGACGTCGCGGTTCGCCTGGTAGATGCGCTCCCAGAGTGAGGGGTCCTCGAAGAGCCGCTGGGCGATCTCCTGGAGCGAGTCGTAGTCCCCGCCAGGAGGCGTGACGGTGACGGTATCCGGCCGCTCCGGCGGCTTGGGATCAGGTTCAGGAGCCATGCGTCATCCCGCTGGTTTGTGGGCCATCGTGAAATAGAGCAGCACCCTGCCGAGCGTCTGTTTCCAGGTGGGGATGAGGTCTGTGCCGCTCTCCCCGTTCAGGGCGTCGTACGTGGGGCCGTAGGTGGATCCGCCGGCCATCCGGCTGATGAAGTACTGCACGTCGGCGTTCTTGCTCACCGCTCTGGCCACCGGCATGGCGGCGTCGAACGCGCCGTAGAACGCGACCGACGCGGTGAACTCCTTCAGCGCCTGCTTCCCGTTGTCGCCCCACGAGCCCGTGTCCTCGCCGCGCAGCGCGTTGACCCCGGCCACCACGCCCACATCTCCGACCGCGAAGAAGGCGCTGCCGATGCTGTACTCGGTGAGCTTGCTCAGCACGATTCTGGCGATGTTGTGTTCGAGCAGTTTCGCCAGCAGGCCCGCCTCGGCCCGCCGCATGAGGATTTGGGTGATCTGGTAAGCGGCCCCGGCCTGCCAGGGAAAGGTGGTGATGAACAGGAAACTGGCGAGGTTGGCCAGGGCGAGGGACCAGTACGCGTGCTGTGCTTTTTCGATGACCTCCGCGTACTCCAAGCACGCCTCGCTGTTCTGCCGGCAGCGCTGGGCGAGCTTGTCGGCATAGCCCAGCGCGGGCGGGTTCGGATAGAGCGCGGCGGTCACGGCCTTCTTGTAGGCCTCGATCCCTTCGCCACCGTTGCGTTTCCACACCGCCTCGGCGAACGGGTAGGTCCGGTTCTGGCTCTGCTCGATCCGCTCAGCGAGCCGCGCCCAGACGGCGGCGGCCTGCCGGGCCTTCGCCGGATCGCCGTCCGGGTAGTCGACCGCGAGCATCTTGTACACGAAGACGGTGATGCCGGCCACGCCGGTGCCATAGATCGCACCGCGTCCGGGGCTGATGGCCATGGGAGATCAGCCGGCTACCGGCTGTCCCGGGGGCGACGGGCCGGCCCCAGCACGGTGTCCGCGATGAACGGGTCGACCAGGTCGGTCATCTCCTCCTCCGCGTTCCGCGCCGCGGCCCCGGCCGCTTCGAGGATCGCGGCGGCCAGCTCGTCGGAGCCCAGCCGCATGGCGCGCGGATCGATCGTGAGACCCACGAGCGCTCCGGTCGGCGCGGTCTCGGCGACCACCCGCCCGTCCGCCGCCTCGCCCCGGCCGCGCACCTCGCTGATCCGGTCCCTGAGCTGCTCCACCTGCGCGACGTCCGCGTTGAACTGCGACAGCAGCCTCTCTATCTCCGGATCTCCGCTTCCCCGGAGCGCGTCTGCGGGCGATGTCATTGGGTCTCCCGGAGGTCGGTGCGGTCGGCCCTCGGCCGCCGGCAAGGCATGACATGGATAGGTCCCCACGGGGCACGTCTTACACGCAGGCCCCGCGTGTCACGTAGATCGTAACCCCTGCAAAGGGTAGTTTAGCGGTCGGAAAATAGGGGATTTGCCCACGCTCTCGGCAGGTCAGTCCAGGATGGCCCAGTGACACCCTTCGAAATCCTTTTAGGTTTTTCATTGGGCATGCTGACGGGGAAGCGACCACCCCTGAACCCATCCGTCAGGAACCAGAGGTCGAGCGCATGGAAAAGATCCATCCCAAGGTCGAAGAGGCAGTCGAAACCCTCAGCCTCACCCCGGTCGCCCGGCGGCGGCTGCTCTCCGGCGCCGGTCTGGTCAGCGCCTCGGCCGCGGCGTCCGCGCTGCTGGCGGCGTGCAACTCCAGCCAGGGCGAACCCGCCGCGTCCGGCGGCTCGGGCGCTCACGGAGACTTTCCCGCCACGCCCAGGTGGAAGTTCGTGTTCGTCTGCCACGTCACCACCAACCCGTTCTTCACCCCCACCCAGTACGGGGCGCAGGACGCGTGCGCGCTGCTCGGCACCGAGTTCCAGTGGACCGGCTCGAAGGACTCGATCGTGGCCGAGATGGTCAACGCCTGCAACACCGCCATCGCGGCCAAGGCCGACGGGCTCGCGGTGGCGGTGGTGGACAAGACCGCGTTCCGCGAGCCGGTCGCCAAGGCGCTGGACGCGGGGATCCCCGTGGTGTCGTACAACGCCGACGGCGCTCGTGACGACAAGGGCAGCGCGCGGCTGGCCTACATCGGCCAGGGACTTTACGAGTCCGGGTACGCCCTCGGCCAGCGGGCCATCCAGAAGGTGGATTCCGGCGAGATCGTCGGATTCATCGCCACCCCCGGCGCGCTCAACATCCAGCCGCGGATCGACGGTGCCCAGCAGGCGATCGAGGACTCAGGGAAGCCCGTCAGGTTCACCCCGGTCGGCACGAACGCCGACACCACCAAGGGTCTGTCGATCATCGACGCGTACGCCCAGAGCCACGCGAACCTGGCAGGGATGCTCGCCGTCGACGCGGGATCCACCCAGGCGATCGGGCAGACGGTCAAGAAGTACGGCATGCGGAGCAAGGGGCTCAAGGTCGCCGGCGGATTCGACCTCGTACCCGAGACGCTGGCGGCGATCAACAACGGGGACCTCGACTACACCATCGACCAGCAGCCCTATCTCCAGGGCTTCCTGCCCGTGCTCTACCTGTACCTCTACAAGCTGTCCGGCGGGCTGCTCTCCCCCTCCGATACCAACACCGGTCTGCTCTTCGTGACGACGGGCAACATCGGCCCCTACCAGGCCACCAAGTCCCGCTTCGAGGGCTCCGACACCGCGCAGAAGCTCGTGGCACGCTCCGGTCCCATCCCGCATACGTAGGATCCGCGAGGAGCGCTGGAGTGATCCTTCCGGCTTCACTCAGGGGAGCCAGCTCACCTTGCCGTGCAGGGCGGCGTAACCGGCGAAGGCGACGGCGTCGATGAGCGTGTGCGCGACGACGAGCGGCATGGCCCGGCCCCAGCGCTGGTACAGGCGGCCGAACACCAGCCCCATCACCACGTTGCCGACGAAGCCACCGAACCCCTGATAGAGGTGGTACGAGCCGCGCAACAGCGCCGCCACCACGACGGAGCGCCAGGGCGCCCAGCCCGCCTGCTCCAGCCGGTGCAGCAGGTAGCCGCTGACGAGCACCTCTTCGAGCACGCCGTTCTGCGCGGCGGCCAGCAGCAGGACCGGGATCTGCCACCACACGTCGGGCAGTTGCCCGGCGACCACCGAGAGGTTGGCCCCGATGGCGTACACGACCAGGTAGAAGGCCAGCCCGCTCCCGCCGATCGCGGCCGCGAGCAGGGCGCCGCGCACCAGGTCGCGGCGCGGCTCGCGGAGGTCGACGCCGATGGTCCGCATCGACTCGCCGGAGCGGACCAGCAGGTAGGCGACGAGCGCGACCGGGGCCACGCTGATCGCGATGTCGACGAGCTGCAGCGTCAGGTCCAGCCAGGGCCGCCCCGGAGCCAGCGACCGGACGAGCACGGCCTGCTGGCCCTTCAGCTCCTCGGGCGCCGTGAGCGCGCCGATCAGCCGGACGAGCGCCAGGAGGCCGCTGGCCCCCAGTGAGACGGAGAACACCACGAGGATCTCGGCCTTGATCAGCCTCGGTCCAAGGGTCGGCAGCGGTGTGGCGGGGGACTGCGCGGTCATGGGCGCGGGGCAGGCGGTTGAGGAACCGTCGGCCAGCTGTCCGGCCGCCCGCCGAAGTCATAGTCGTGGACCTCGATGTCCGCATACCGGTCCGGCGTCAGGATGGCGCGTGCCGCGTCCTGGTCCGGCGCCCGGAGCAGCGCCGCCGTGCCCAGCCAGGAGGTGCCGTCGTCGGCCAGCAGGGGCCCGTACGCGATCAGCTCGTCCCGGCCGGGCGGCACGGTGAGGTCGGCGGCCTGCCCCGAGCCGAGGCCGAGCACCAGATATTTGTTGCCACCGGTCCGGCCGCCCGGGAAGTCCCACATGGTGCGTCCCAGCAGGTTGCGCCACCGGCGCAGCAGCACGTCACGGTAGACGCCGGCCTGGTAGTTGGGCTCGTCGAAGGCGAACGCGCGGGCGGCGGCGGAATCCGGCAGGTCGAGGATGTGCACGCTGCCAGTGGGCGTCTCGTCGTCGTCGGCGACGAAGGTCGGGCCGCGGGCGATCATCTCCTTCGCGTACCCGTCCATGTAGGACCAGTGCTCCTCCAGCAGCTCGTCGCGCAGCGCCACCGAGCCGGGCCGATCGCGGTGGTAGCAGAAGAACTCCATCCCCACAGTGTGTACCACCATGACCGACCAGGATCCCGGCCTTAGCCGTCAGCGTGGGAAGAAGTCGGCGCTCTGGACATACTCCATCGCCTTGACGAACACCGGGTCGCTGAGGCGCGCCTCGAGCTCTTCCGGTCCGACCTCTTCGACGCGGGTCTGGATCCACCACAGGTTGCCGAGCGGGTCGCGCACCCGTCCCACCTTGTCGCCCCAGTACAGGTGGGTGACTTCGGTCACCGAGGTGCCACCGGCCGCGACGGCCCGCCGGTGCACGGCGTCGGCGTCGTCCACGTACAGGCGCAGGAACGCGGGCGTCGGCGGCCAGTCCGGCACCGCGTCGAACATCATCACCACCGCGTCGCCGATCCGGACCTCCGCGTGACCGATACGGCCCTCCTCGTCGGTCACCCGGCCGAGCTCCTCGGCGCCGAACGCCTCCTTGACGTAGTCGATGAACCGGGCGCTGTCGCGGCAGGCGACGAACGGCGTCACGGTGGTGTAGCCCTCAGGGACGGCCATGATGTCTCCTTCGAAGCGGGTAGTCCGACGCTAGAGGGCATATAGGTCAGTTTCTGTCCCATATGAAGGCCGCGCCGCCACGCCAGATACCCTGGAGTGGCCGGCCTTCCGGTTGACGCCGCTGGCCTGTGACTTCGAGGTCCACGAACCCGCCGAACCCACCGGGCATCTGCCCGCGATTGGTCAGCGCCGCAGGCCCAGGGCCACTTCAACTGTGAAGGTTGTGTTACGTCTACGTTATCGGCTGCGCTTGACACTGGAAATGTTAGCGATAACACTCGCGGGATCGGCTGTCTCCCGTGACGCACGGGCACCTCCCCATTTCCGCAAGGAGAAACATGAGATTTCCACGATTCGCGACCGTGGTCTCCGTCCTGGCGCTAGCCACGGTCGCGACCGCGTGCGGCTCGGCCGAGAAGACGGTCGACAAGGACGCCGCCGCGAGCGCATCGGCCGGCTCGGCCGGCGCCCTGGTGGGCGTGACGATGCCGACCAAGTCGTCGGAGCGCTGGATCCACGACGGCGACAACGTCAAGACCAGCCTGGAGAAACTCGGCTACAAGGTCGACCTGCAGTACGCAGAGAACGACATCCCCACCCAGGTCAACCAGATCGAGAACCAGATCACCAAGGGCGCCAAGCTCCTGATCATCGCCTCGATCGACGGCACGGCCATCACCACGCAGCTCCAGGAGGCGGCCGACAAGAAGATCCCGGTCGTCGCCTATGACCGGCTGATCCGCAACAGCCCGAACGTCGACTACTACGCCACCTTCGACAACTTCAAGGTCGGTGTGCAGCAGGCCACGTCGCTGCTGGTCGGGCTGAAGCTGCTCAACGCCGACGGCTCCGCGGGCAGCGCCAAGGGCCCGTTCAACGTCGAGCTGTTCGCCGGTTCGCCCGACGACAACAACGCGACGTTCTTCTTCAACGGCGCCATGTCGGTGCTCAAGCCGTTCATCGACAAGAAGACGCTCACCGTCAAGAGCGGCCAGACCGACTTCAAGACGGTCGCCATCCTGCGCTGGGACCCGGCCACCGCGCAGAAGCGCATGGAAGACCTGCTGACCAAGACCTACAGCGGTGGCACCAAGGTCGACGGCGTCCTGTCGCCCTACGACGGCCTGTCGATCGGCATCCTGTCGGCGCTCAAGAGCAACGGCTACGGCACCTCCGGCCAGCCGTACCCGATCGTGACCGGTCAGGACGCCGAGCTGGCGTCGGTGAAGTCGATCATCGCGGGTGAGCAGTACTCGACCATCTACAAGGACACCCGGCAGCTGGCCGACGTGACCGTGAAGATCGCCGACACCGTGCTCAAGGGCAACAAGCCCGAGGTCAACAACACCAAGGACTACGACAACGGCAACAAGGTCGTGCCGTCGTACCTGCTCCAGCCGCTGATCGTCGACAAGACCAACTACGAGAAGGAACTCGTCGCCACCGGCTACTACACCAAGTCTCAGCTGGGCTGACGTCATGACTGATGACATCCTGCGGATGCGCGGGATCACCAAGACCTTCCCCGGAGTAAAGGCGCTGCAAGACGTCAACCTGTCCGTACGACAGGGCGAGATCCACGCGATCTGCGGCGAGAACGGCGCGGGCAAGTCCACGCTCATGAAGGTGCTGTCGGGCGTCTACCCGCACGGTTCCTATGAGGGCGAGATCTTCTTCGAGGGAGATCCGTGCCGGTTCGCCGACATCCGTGACAGCGAGCACCGCGGGATCGTCATCATCCACCAGGAGCTGGCCCTGTGCCCGCAACTGTCCATCGCCGAGAACATCTTCCTCGGCAACGAGCAGGCCACTCGCGGCCTGATCGACTGGAACCGGACCAACCACGATGCGGCTGAGCTGCTGGACCGGGTCGGGCTGCGGGAGAACCCCGTGTCGCTCATCTCCGACATCGGCGTCGGCAAGCAGCAACTCGTGGAGATCGCCAAGGCGCTGTCCAAGCGGGTGCGCCTGCTCATCCTCGACGAGCCGACGGCCGCGCTCAACGACGAGGACTCGGCGCACCTGCTCGACCTGCTGCGCGGCCTGCGTGACGAGGGCATCACCTGCGTGATCATCTCGCACAAGCTCAACGAGGTCATCGACATCGCCGACTCGATCACCATCCTGCGCGACGGCCGGACGATCGAGCGGCTCGACATGGTCACCGACCACGTCACGGAGGACCGCATCATCTCCGGCATGGTCGGTCGCGCCCTGGAGCACCGCTTCCCGCCGCACGAGCCGCACATCGGCGAGGAGGCGCTGCGCATCGAGGACTGGACGGTGCACAGCCCGGCCCAGCGTGGCCGGGTGGTGGTCTCCAAGGCCAACCTCACCCTGCGCAAGGGCGAGATCGTCGGCCTGGCGGGGCTCATGGGGGCCGGCCGTACGGAGCTGGCCATGAGCGTCTTCGGCCGCACCTACGGCACCGACATCTCCGGCCGCATCTACAAAGACGGCCGGCAGATCGAGATCCGGTCGGTGCAGGACGCGATCCGCCACGGCATCGCGTACGCCACCGAGGACCGCAAGAGGTACGGCCTCAACCTGATCGAGGACATCAAGCGGAACATCTCCGCCGCCGCGCTCCCGAAGCTGGCCCGCCGTGGCTGGGTCAACGAGAACGAGGAGCACAAGGTCGCCGAGGGGTTCCGCCAGAGCATGAACATCAAGGCGCCCAGTGTGCTGAGCGTCACCGGCAAGCTCAGCGGCGGCAACCAGCAGAAGGTCGTCCTGTCGAAGTGGATCTTCACGGACGCCGACGTGCTCATCCTGGACGAACCGACCCGGGGCATCGACGTCGGGGCCAAGTACGAGATCTACTCGATCATCAATCGGCTCGCCGACGACGGCAAGGCCATTCTGGTCATCTCATCGGAGCTGCCGGAACTACTGGGCCTGTGCGACCGGATCTACGCGCTGTCGGCCGGCCGGATCACCGGTGAGGTCCCGCGCGAGGAGGCCACGCAGGAGGGCCTCATGCAGTACATGACGAAAGGACAGGACGAGATCCGATGAGCAGCAGTACCTCATCCACCGCCGCGGGGGCGGCGCCCGCCGGGCAGGAGCCACCTCCGCCGCGGGAACCGGGCAAATCTTCCTGGCTGTCGTTCAACGTGCGGCAGAGCGGGATCTATGTCGCGTTCGCGCTGATCGTCGTGCTGTTCGCCTTCCTCACCAATGGGGCGCTGCTCCAGCCGCAGAACATCTCCAACATCATCGTCCAGAACTCCTACATCCTGATTCTGGCCATCGGGATGATCCTGATCATCATCGCCGGGCACATCGACCTGTCGGTGGGCTCCGTCGTGGCCGTCACCGGGGCCATCGCCGCCGTGCTGATGGTCAACTACGGTGTGCCGTGGCCGCTGGCGCTGGTCATCACGCTGGTCGCGGGCGGGCTCATCGGCGCGTGGCAGGGGTTCTGGATCGCCTATTACGGCATCCCGGCGTTCATCGTGACGCTGGCCGGCATGCTGCTGTTCCGCGCGCTCACGCTGACCGTGCTGGGCAACCAGGGCATCGGGCCGTTCCCTGACGCCGTCCGTACGCTGTCGAACGGCTTCACCGACGGCTACTTCGGCAACGTCCCGCTCGGCCCGCTGGGCGGAGCCGACGCGTTCAGCCTGCTGCTCGGCCTGGTGGCGGTGGCCGGCATGGCCGCCAGCCAGTGGCGCAGCCGGAAGGCACGGCAGGGTTACCGCCAGAGCGTGGACCCGCTGCCGATCTTCCTGCTCCGCATCGCCGCGGCCGCCGCGGTCATTCTCGCCGTGGTGGTGCAGCTGGCCAGGTTCAAGAACCTGCCCTGGGTGCTGATCCTGCTCGCGGTGCTGGTGCTGGGCTACTCGCTGCTGACCAGCCGCGCCGTGTTCGGCCGGCGGATCTACGCCATCGGCGGCAACCTGCAGGCGGCGCTGCTGTCCGGCATCAAGGTCAAGTCGGTCGTCTTCTGGATCTTCGTGAACATGGGCGTCCTGTCCGCGCTCGCCGGGATCATCTTCGCCGGACGGCTCAACCAGGCGGGGCCCACGGCGGGCAACTCCTTCGAGCTGGACGCGATCGCGGCGGCGTTCATCGGTGGTGCGGCCGTTCAGGGCGGCGTCGGCAAGGTGGTCGGCGCGGTCACCGGCGGTCTGATCATGGGCGTCATCAACAACGGCATGTCGCTGGTCGGCGCGCCGAGTGAGCGGGTCATGCTCGTCAAGGGCGCCGTCCTGCTGGCCGCGGTCGCCTTCGACGTGTGGACCAAGCGCCGGGCGGCGGCCGCCACCCGCTGATCGGTTCAGCCGAGCCCGGCTGAGCTGGGCTCGGCCGAGGTGAGACCGGGCTGGGCTCGGCTGAGGTGGGATGGGCTGGGCTCGGCTGAGGTGAGGCTGGGCTGGACGGTCAGTGGGCCGGTGCGGTGAGCGCCAGTTCGTCCAGCACGGTGTCGGCCAGTGCCCTGGCGCTCGGCGCGTAGTCGCTGGCCAGGGCGCGGAAGACCTGCTCGGCCCGGATCGCGGGCCAGTCGGCGGGCAGATGCTCGGCCGGCAGATGCGGGTCCTGGCGGACCAGCTGCAGCCAGTCGGTGTGCAGGAGGAGCTGCCGGGCCAGGTCGTCGGCCGCCGAGGGGAGCGGCCGCGGTGTGTCCCAGCGGTCGAGGAAGGCCCGGTAGCGGGCGGCGATCCGCTCGGTGCTGAAAGCCTTCCGTACGAGGTCGGCCGTCTCGGTCGGCTCGAACGCCCGCGCCGTCAGAACGGTGATGTGATCGCCGAGTTCGAGCGGGGCGAGGATGCCCGCGACGTCCTTGGCGCCCGGCGCTATCCACAGACCGCTCTGCAGCAGCCCGAACCCGGCCCAGATGAGCTGGGAGCGCAGGTCGTGCCGGGTGCTCCGCCGGCTGTCGGGGATCGAGAAGCCCACCAGGGTCCAGGCGCCGTCCCAGTCACGGTTGACCGCGCCGGTCTCCCAGACCCGGCGGCGCCCGTCGTCGAGCACCTCCGCCGCGTGCTCGGTGAGCCCGAAGTACATCCTGCGCCCCTGACGGTGCCGGGCCAGCAGGTTGCGCTTGACCATGCGGGTGAGCGTCGAGCGCACCGCCTCCTCGGTGACGCCGAGACGGGCGAAGACGTCGATGACGCTGCCCGAATAGACGGCGGTGTCGCGCCCCAGCACGTAGACGCCGAGAAAGCTGAACATCAGGGACTGCGGACGGGCCGTCAGCGCGTCTCCTTCGCCGAGCATCACAGCAAGAGGGTAGACGGATCCGTCACAGTCGGCAAAACTCTGACTCAGGTTGGGAAACTGCCGACCGACGCGTTGACGGGCCTGATCGTGCTGCCCGGCCTCGCGGGTCACGGCGACTTACCGATGCGGGAGGCCGTACGCGCATGGACAACGCGGGAGTGGGAGGGTGGCCGGCTCGCCGGGCCCAGATGACGCCGGACCGTACGGCGTTCGTGTTCGAGGGCCGGGCGCTCACCTACGCCGAGGTGCACACGCGTACGACGAGGCTGGCCGCGCGCCTGCGCGAGGCCGGGGTGCGGCCGGGGGACCGGGTCGCCTACCTGGGCCCCAACCACCCGGCTCTGGCCGAGACGATGTTCGCCACGCACCTGCTCGGCGGGATCTTCGTGCCGCTGAACTTCCGGCTCGCGGCGCCCGAGATCGCCTACATGCTCGGCGACTGCGAGCCGGTCGCGCTGATCCACGCGCCCGAGTGCGCCGAGGTGGTCGGGGCACTCCCTGACGCCCCGCCCCTGTTGGTGCCGGACTACGAGACCTGGCTCGCCGAGGGTGATCCCGCGCCGATCGACTTACCCGTCGCGCTCGACGACATCGCGCTCATCCTCTACACCTCCGGCACCACGGGACGGCCCAAAGGGGCCATGCTCAGCCACGCCAACCTGGTGTGGAACACCTACAACATGCTGATCGGCGTCGATGTCACGAGCGAGGAGATGACACTGATCAGCGCGCCGCTCTTCCACGTCGCGGCGCTGAACCAGACGTTGCTGCCCACGTTCGTCAAGGGCGGCTGCTCGGTGATCATGCCGTCCTGGGACGTGGACGGGTGCTACGACCTCATCGAGAAGCACCGCATCACCTGGATGTTCGGCGTCACCACGATGTTCGCCGCGTTCGCCCGGTCGCCGCGCTGGGCCACGGCCGACCTCTCCTCGTTGCGCAACCTGATGTCGGGCGGCGCCCCGATCCCGGCCGCGCTCATCCGCGTCTACCAGGAGCGGGGCCTGGTGTTCTGCCAGGGCTACGGGCTGACCGAGACGGCGCCCGGCGCGACCTTCCTGGAGGCCGGGCAGAGCGTGCGCAAGGTGGGCTCGGCCGGGGTGCCCGTGTTCTTCGCCGACGTACGCGTGGTCCGGCCCGACCTCACCGACGCCGCCGTCGGCGAGCCGGGCGAGGTGCTCGTCCAGGGGCCCAACGTGACCCCCGGCTACTGGCAGAACCCCGCCGCGACCGCGGCGGCGTTCGCGGCGGGCGGCTGGCTCCGCTCGGGTGACGTCGGCGCGTTCGACGCCGACGGGCACCTGTACATCGTGGACCGGGTCAAGGACATGTTCATCTCGGGCGGGGAGAACGTCTATCCGGCGGAGGTGGAAGGCGTCCTCTTCGAGCACCCGGCGGTGGCCGAGGTCGCCGTGGTCGGGGTGCCGGACGAGAGGTGGGGCGAGGTCGGGCGGGCGTTCGTGGTCGGCGGGGCGGCGGTGACGGCCGAGGAGCTGCGGGAGTTCCTCGACGGGCGGCTGGCCAGGTACAAGATCCCGCGCTACTTCGACCTGGTGGACGAGCTGCCCCGGACGGGGTCGGGCAAGATCCAGAAGGCCCGGCTGCGGAATCGGCCACTCGGCTGACTCTGGACAGCTAGTTAGCTAATTGCCACAATGCCCTGGTGCTGGATGTGGACCTGGTCAAGGCGCTGGCCAACGACAAGCGGCTGCTGATCCTCGAGTGGCTGCGCGAGCCCGAGCGTCACTTCCGGCCGCAGCGTGACGGTGACCTGGTCGAGGATGGGGTCTGCTCGCTGTTCATCGCGGAGAAGCTCGGGGTGAGCCAGCCGACGTGCGGCGGGCATCTGAAGGTGCTCAGCGGGGCGGGGCTGGTGCGCGGCAAGAGGATCAAACAGTGGGTGTTCTACCGGCGTGACGAGGAGCGCATCGCGGCCGCCAAGGAGGCGCTGGGCGGCGATTGGTGATCCACCAGCCGCTCGGCCCGCTCCCGGCCCTGGCCGGACGGTGGCTCGGTCCGCGTGCGCAGGTGGAAGGCGCGCCGGTAGGCGGCGGGGGTGGTGCGCAGGGCGTCGTGGAAGCGGCGGCGGAGGTTCGTGGCCGAGGAGAGGCCCACCCGGGCGGCGATCGCGTCCACAGACAGGTCCGTCTCCTCCAGGAGTGCCCGCGCCCCGCCGATCCGCTGGGCGAGCACCCACTGCCCGGGGCTGATGCCCAACTGGGCGGTGAACATCCGGGCCAGCGTCCGGGTCGACACACCGCCGTGGGCCGCCAGGTCGTCGACGGTCAGTGGCTCGCCGAGCCGCTGCGCCGCCCACTCCAGCAGGGGAGCGAGCGAGTCGGGCACCCGGCCACGCGATGGCGCGATGGCGTACTGGAGCTGCCCGCCCTCCCGGTGCGGCGGCATGACCATGTGGCGGGCCACCTTCGCGGCGTACGCGGCGCCATGGTCGGCTCGTACGAGGTGCAGGCACAGGTCGATCCCGGCGCTGGTGCCCGCGCTGGTGGCGACGTCGCCGTGGTCCACGTACAGCACGTCGGGATCGACCGGGACGGCGGGGAAGCGTTCCGCGAGCTCGGCCGCCAGCCGCCAGTGGGTGGTGGCCCGCCGCCCGTCGAGCAGCCCGGCCTGCGCCAGGACGAACGCGCCCGAGCAGATGGCGGCGATCCGCGCGCCGCGCCGGTGCGCCCGGCGGAGCGCGGCGAGTACGGCCTCCGAGGCCGTGCGGGTCTGCCAGCCGGGGATGACGACCGTGTCGGCGCTCTCCAGCGCGGCCAGGCCCTCGGTGACCATGATCGAGTAACCGGCCATGGTGGGCACCGGTCCCGGCGTCTCGGCGCAGACGCGAAAGTCGTAGGGGCGGGGCAGCCCCGGCCGTACGGTGGCGAACACCTCGGCGGCGCAGCTCAGCTCGAACGTCGCCTGGGGCGGGCTGGCCAGCGCGACGACGCGATGCTCTGACGACATGGCAGAAAAGTACTCCATGACGTCTTTTCTGGCACTGGGTGGGTGACCGTCCCGCTCGCCAGGATGGCGGCATGGAAACGGACCGGCAGGCACTGCACATCGACGACGTGGAAGCGCTGGAGGTGGCGCCCGGCATCATCAGGAGGCGGCTCACCGCGACCGGGCTGGCGCGGGGCTGGCTCATCGACTTCGCCCCCGGCACGCAGTGGCCCGAGGTGGACGTACACGAGGGGGAGGAGCGTTACTACGTGCTCAGCGGCGAGGTGATCGAGGGCGACACGCGGTACGTGGCGGGAAGCTACGTGGTGTTCGCGGCGGGCAGCCGTCACCAGCCGCGGACCGAGACGGGGGCGCGCATGCTCGGCATCAGCCTCCTGGTCGGCCAAGAGGGCTGAGCGGCCGGTCCCGGGGCGGCCCGGCTTCAGAGGCGGCCCGGCTTCAGAAGCGGTCGACGATCGTCTGGAGCTGGGCGATCTCGTCCCGCTGGTGGGTCGCCATGTGCGTGGCCACCTTCTTGACCTTGGGGTCGGCCCCCTCGGCCTCCTGGGTGCGGACCATCTCGATCGCGCCGTTGTGGTGCACGATCATGTGCCGGGCGAACAGCTTGTCGAACTCCTTGCCCTTGGCCTTCTTGAGCTGCCGCATGGCCTCCTCGGAGATGAGACCCGGCATCTCATGACCCACATGGCTGGACATCGCGGGCTTGTTCCACGCCGTCAGCCAGCCCTTCATGGTCTGGATCTCCGGCTCCTGAGCGGCCTTGATCTTCTCGGCGAGTTCCGTGACCTCGATGTCTTTCGCGCGGGACGGCGCCAGGCCGGCCATCTCCACCGCCTGCTCGTGGTGCGGGATCATCATCTGTGTGAACATGACGTCGGCGTCGTTGAACACGAGCGACGGTGACGCGGCCGTCGTGGCGGCGGCGAGCGCGCCGCCCGACCTGCCGTCCTGGCCGGTCATGTCGTTGCCGCCGCACGCCGTGAGCAGGGCGAGTGTGCCCGTGGCGGCGGTGTAGGAGATCTTGCGTTTCATGCGCACCGCGACGCGGTCCCTTCTCGGTCCAGTCGGCTTACTGGTAGGGCGGGTGCCGCGCCCGGGTGGACGGGCGCGGCACCACGAATGTGGGGGTGACCGCCGGTGGGTCAGGCGGACAACGGGTTCACGGCCCGATGGTGCAGCCCGGTGACGGGGATCTCGTGGAGGCTGCCGGAGTACAGATACTGGGTCATGCCGACCAGTAATCGCCGTACGTCCTCCTGCGGCCGGACCACCAGGCGAAGGAACTGGCTGGTCGTGCCCAGCTTGTTGCCGCACTCGCGGACGTACACGCCGTGCTCGGAGAGCAGGTGGTCGCGCAGTGGCACCCCGTCGTGCCCCGGGGGCAGCTTCACCAGCAGGAAGTTGCCCTGCGAGGCGTAGACGGTCAGCTCCGGCATCGCGCTGAGCTGGTGGAACATCGCCCGCCTGTCCTGGGCGAGCCGCCTGAGGCTCTCCTGGTACTCGGGCCGGCACTGCTTCATCATGAACACCACGACCTCGGCGAAGGAGTTCAGGTTCCACTTGGGCAGCGCGTCGCGTACCTTCCCGGCCAGCGCCGGGTTGGCGACCATGTAGCCGAACCGGATGCCGTGCAGCCCGAAGTTCTTGCCCAGGCTGCGGAGCACGATCACGTTGGGCCGGACCGCGGCCTCCGCGGCCACGCCCGGGTACGGCTCGGCGTCAACGAACTCGCCGAACGACTCGTCGACGATCACCAGGTCCAGGTCGATGAGCAGGTCGAGCAGCCGCAGGACCTCGTGCTTGGACAGGTACCCGCCATCGGGGTTGTTGGGGTTGCAGATCACCGCCACGCGGGAGCCGCGCATGCGCACGAAACGCACGAAGTCATTGACGTCGAGGCCGAAGCTGCGGCTCTCCACCAGCGGGTACATGTCGACCCGCTTCCCGGTCTCCATCGGCTGGTCGGTCCAGCGGCCGAAGGTGGGGATCGGCACCGCCAGGCTCTCCTTCACCAGCAGGTGGTCGATCCAGGTGATCAGCTCGGTGGACCCGTTGCCCATGGCGACCGTCTTGGGGTGGAGTCCGAGGGTGGAGCAGAGCTCCGCGGTGATCGTGTCCGCGTCGCTCGGATAGAACTTGAGGATCGTCTCCAGGTTCCTCCCGAGATGCTCGAATATTTCCGGAGTCGGGAAGTAAGGGTTACACGGGATGCAGAAGTCCACCGGGGCAAGCTGTCCCGATGATCCGCGCAGCAGTGAGAAGTACGAAGGGCTGTGCGCCTGCGCTCGCAAAAGGCTGAGCTCCACGACACCTCCTGGGGCACGTGTCCGGACGTGAGTAGGTACGCGGGGCTTTGGGAGTCGGTTCAGCCGAAACCGATCTTTCGGCCTGTGCCTTCGTCGGGGAAGCTCGCCGTTGGCTCTATTTGGCGGACCACATTCCCAGGTGAGAGCCCGTGTCGGACGCCTGGATGGCGGCCGGGTCGAACGAGAGGGCGCCATCGGCGGTCAAGCCGCCAGTGGAGCCGGGCAGCACCCAGGCCGCCCCGGTCTCCATGGCCGTGCCGACGCCTGGCTTGGCCCGGCTGTCCTCTCCGGGGGCGCCCACGCCGAGATCGGCCCGTCCGTCGCCGTTGAGGTCGCGCAGGCTGACGGAGGCGCCGAACCGGTCCCCGTCCTCGGCGCTCCCGGGAACGCCCGGACTGGCCTGGGTGAACAGCCGCGCCCCGCTCGGGCCGCCCCTGCCGCCTCTGAACAGCAGCACGGCGCCGCCGCCGGTCTTGCCGGGCAGGCCCGCGGCGAGGTCGGCGTACCCGTCGCCGTCCACGTCCCCGGCGGCCAGGTCGAAGCCGAACTGGTCACCTCGCGCGCCGGTTCCCGGCACGCCGGGGCTGTCCTGGGTGAGGGTGCGGGTGCGGCGGCCGGGGCCGTCCGGCGAGCCGTACAGGACCTTGACGGTGCCTTTGTCAGCCTTAAGGGTGTCGACGAAGCCGCTGGGGATGACGCGCATCACCAGGTCGCCGTAGTGGTCGCCGTCGAGGTCGCCCACAGTGCCGGTGGCGGCCGCGTCCAGCCGCCTCGGCCGCCCGGCGAGCCCCTGCGGGCCGCCCTTCCAGAACAGGGACGGTTCGGCCGTCTCCTCCCAGGCGTGCGTGGTGACCAGGTCGTCCTTGCCGTCGCCGGTCAGGTCACCGGCGACCAGCCTGGTCGGCTGCTCGTAGGACCCGTCCAGGACGACCTTGCGGGCCGGGCGGCCGGCCCGCGGGAACGGGCCGTGGAAGACGTTCACCAGTCCCCGCTCGCTGGTGGCGGCCAGGTCGTCCTTGCCGTCGCCGTCGAAGTCGCCGACGGCCAGCTCCCTGCCCTCGGCCCGGTCGACCAGGTCCGGCGGGACATCGGTGCGCGGGGGGTCGATCAGCGGGGTGCCCAGCGCCAGCCCGTCCTTGCCGCCCCACAGCAGGGTGACGAACCGCCGGTCCAGCTCGAAAGGGTTGTACGAGCTGACCGCCAGGTCGGTGTAGCCGTCGGCGTCGAAGTCACCGGCGGCGGTACGGGTCCCGAACGCGTCCCCGGCCACGGGATCGTTGGCCACGTTGGAGCTGTCGAGGTGCAGGATCCGGCGCCGGGCGGGATCGACGCCACTGGCCGCCCCATACAAGATGGCGATATATCCGGCCTTGAGGATGTGGCCGACCGTGCCCGCCGGGGCCGAGACCGCGTAGTCCTCGAAGCCGTCACGGTTGAAGTCGACCTTGGTGGCAGTGCTCGGCAAGGACGCGGCGGTGCTCGGCAAGGACGCGGCGGTGCTCGGCAAGGTGGCGGCGGGGCGGGATACGCAGCCTCCCAGCATGAGGGACGCGCAGATCACCGTACACATGACGCCCCGCACAGATCCTCCACCGGTGCTCGACCTCAGCACGATACACAACGAGTGGTTGACACCATCCGGGTCGAGCGGAAAAGATACGGTCGTCCGTACAACTTAGGACGTGAGCGTATGACCGACTGGGAACGTCGGCTGGCCCTCGACCCGTCAGCCGTGGTGCCGCTCTACTACCAACTGCGCGAGCGCCTGCGGGCGGCCATTCGCGACTGCGAGCCCGACACGCCCATCCCCGCCGAGAAGGACCTCATGGCGTACGCGGGTGTGAGCCGGGCGACGGCCCGCCGGGCGATCGGCGACCTGGTGCAGGAGGGCCTGCTGGTGGCCAGGCAGGGCAGCGGCACCTACACCGCGCCGCTGGCCGTGGCCCCCGAGCTGGGCGCGGGCCCGGTCGGCTTCACCGAGACGATGGCCCGGCTCGGCCGCAGGCCGACGACGCAGGTGCTCAAGGCCCATCTGCAGCCGGCGGGCGCCGACGTCGCCGTGGCGCTCGGTGTCCAGGAGGCGCAGGAGGTCGTCTTCGTCGAGCGGCTGCGGCTGCTCGAAGGCGCGCCCTGCATGCTGGAGAGCGCCCATCTGCCCGCCGAGCTGGTGCCCGGCATCCTCGACGAGGACCTGACCGGCTCGCTCTACGACCTGCTGCGGGTGAAGTACGGACTGTCCCCCGCCAGCGGCAGGGAGACGATCGGCGCGGTCAACGCCGACTACCGGCTCGCCCAGCTGCTGCACGTCCCCATGGCCGCGGCCCTGCTCGCGACCGCCCGCAACACGTGCACCGAGAGCGGTGTCGCGCTCGAATACACCATCCGCCACGCGCGCGGCGACTTCGCCGTGTTCTCCGTGGAGCTCAACGACGCCAAGAACGCCCTGATGGGCCAGTAACACCCCCCCAAACAGTCATCTACCTGGACGGCATCGCCGTTCCGGAGGTTGAGCATGTCCATGATGACCCGGCGCAACTTGCTCAAGACCGCGGCGCTGACCACCGCGTCCGGCCTGCTGGCCGCCTGCGGCTCCGATCCGGTGGCCACGGTGCCCGCCGACGGGGTGCCGCGAGGGAAGATCTCCGTCTGGCTGCACCAGACCAAGGCGTACGACGCGGTGTTCACGCCGCTGCTGCGCGGCTACATGCAGGAGTTCGGCGGCGTCGACATCACCCCGCTCTACGTGCCCGTGGACAAGCTCGACGCCAAGCTGCTGACCGCCTTCGCCGGTGACGTGCCGCCCGACCTGTTCAGGATCGGCGGCTGGACCATCCCCGGTCACGCGCGCAAGGGCCGCCTCGCCCCGATCATCCCCAAGGCCATGGGCGTGGCCGACGAGAAGGCGCTGGTCCAGGACTACGACGAGCACGCGATCAGCTCGCTGTCGTACGAGGGCAAGCTCTACGGCGTCCCCACCGACTACACGATCTGCTACCTCTACTACCGCAAGGACAGGTTCGCGGCGGCCGGCCTCGATCCGGACAAGCCGCCCACCACCTGGGAAGAGGTCGCCGAATACAGCAAGCGGCTGACCTCGGCCGACGGCAAGAAGGTGGGCCTGCAGTGGATCCTGGGCAATCCGCAGTGGACGCTGATGCAGCTGCTCGCCCTGGTCAAGGGGAAGGGCGGCACGATACTCAGCCCCGACGCCGGCAAGGCGACGCTGGCCACTGACGCGGGGGTCGAGGCGCTGCGCTACTACGGGAGCCTGGGCAACGCGAAGCTGTCGAACCCGCTGTCCGGCTTCGGGCTGTTCGCCACCGGCGAGGCGGCGATGCTGGTCTCCGGGCTGTTCGCGATGGACCTGTTCCCCACGCTGAACCCCAAGCTGACCTTCGGCGACGTCTTCGACATCGCCCCGATGCCGCGCTGGGACGCGGGCAAGCCGGTCGCCCCGGCCTACACCTGGGGCTGGGCGGTGGCCAAGCAGTCGAAGCTGCCGTACACCGCCTGGCATTTCGTCGACTACCTCCAGCGCCAGGACGTCGCGGCCAAGCAGCTCAAGGATGCCAGCATCCTCACGCCGGTCAAGGGCTGGGAGAAGTTACCGGGCGCCGACCAGAAGGCGCTGGACATCATGGCGGACGCGGCCCCGTACGCCGACTTCGGCCCGCAGACGCCGGTCTGGAACGAGATGGCCAAGGCGCTGACCGACGCCGCCGACGCGGTGGCCTTCGGCAAGAAGACGCCCGAGCAGGCGGCCGCGGACTTCGACCAGGCGATGCGGATGACGCTGTGACGGTGTCCTTACGGTTGGTGCCACCTGTCGCCCGCGTTTCGGGCAAGGGCCAGCGGTGGGCGGAGGCGCGCACCGGGGGCCTGCTGGCCCTGCCGGCGGCGGTGTACTTCCTGGTCTTCTGGCTCGTGCCGTTCGTCGCGGCCGTGTACCTCAGTTTCACCAGCTACGACTTCGCCGGGACGCCCGAATGGACCGGCCTGGACAACTACCGCAGAATGCTCGGCGACCCCGGATTCTGGAACTCGGCCCGGGTCACCGCCGCCTACACGATCGCCTCCGTGGTCCCGTCGATCGTGCTCGGCCTGGCGATCGCGGTGCCGCTGAGCAAGCCGGGCCGCTACAACGCCTTCCTCCGCGGGCTGGTCATGATCCCGGCGGCGATGCCGCTGGTGGCCACCTCGATGGTGTGGTCGGTGATCTTCGCCGACAAGGGCCTGGCGAACGCGCTGATCGGGCTCGTCGGGGTGGGGCCGAAGCCGTGGCTGACCGACGAGGGGCTCGCGCTCTGGGCCCTGGTGATCATGACGACGTGGAAGCACCTCGGGCTGTTCGTGATCATCCTGACCGCCGGGCTGCAGGGGCTGCCGCTGAGCGTGTTCGAGGCGGCCGCGCTCGACGGCGCCGGTCCGATTCGGGTCTTCTATCGCATCACGCTCCCGCTGCTGCGCCGCACGCTGCTGTTCGTGCTGGTCATCGCGGTGGTCGGGGCGATGCAGTCCTTCGTGCCCGCCTTCCTGCTCACCAAGGGCGGCCCCGCGGGCGCCACCGAGGTGCTGCCGCTCTACCTGTGGGCGACCGGTTTCGGGTTCGAGCGCATGGGCTACGCCTCGGCGATCGCGATGGTCCTGCTGGTGGCCATGCTGGCGCTCTCGCTCGTGCAGTTCAGGGTGCTCAGGGGAGGCGAGGACGGGTGAAGGCGGTCCGCAACACCCTGCTGACGCTGGTCGTGGCCGTCCTGCTGCTGCCGGTGTACGCGATGTTCGCGGTCTCGTCCGCGTCGGACGCGACCGATCTCGGCGGGTTCGGCTTCGACGTCTCCCAGCTGGGCGCGCACGTCTCGCAGCTGTTCGATCAGGGCGGCTTCCCGCTCTACCTGCGCAACAGCCTGATCCTCGCGCTCGGCATCGGCGTCCTCGAAGTGATCTTCTCCTCGGCCGCCGGATACGCGCTCGCGCAGCTCAGGTTCCCCGGCAGCCGGGTGCTGTTCGCGGTCATCGTGGGGACGCTGTCGCTGTCGCCGATCGTGGTGCTCGTGCCGATGTACCTCATCGTCAAGGAACTGGGCTGGATCAACTCCTACCAGGGGATGATCGTGCCGTTCATGATGAGCGCGTTCGGGGTGTTCCTGGTCCGCCAGTTCGCCCTGGCCCTGCCACATGAGCTGCTGCTGTCGGCGCGGGTGGACGGCGCGAGCGAGTTGCGGATCTTCGTCCGCATAGGGGTGCCGCTGCTGCGGCCCGCCCTGCTCACGCTCTTCCTGCTGCAGTTCCTCGCGCAGTGGGACAACCTGCTGTGGCCGCTCATCGTGGCCAACGATCCCGGCCTCTGGCCGCTGCCCGTGGGGCTCTCGCAGCTCCAGACGGAGTACGACTTCAGCATCGGCCTGGTCAGCACCGCGGCCCTGATCACGGCGGTGCCGCCGCTGGTGCTGATGTTCCTGCTGCAGCGCTACTACGTGGCGGGGCTGACCCTGGGAGGGGTACGGAAATGAGCGCGTTCGGCGCATGGACCACCGCGTACGGGCTGCCCGCCTTCGCCTACACGATGGACCAGGACAGTGACCCGCGCGCGGAGTGGGATCCCGTCCTGGATCCGCTCACCCGGCGGCACTTCGTCCATGTCGGTAACCGGCGGATCACGCTGGTCGCGGACAACTACGGGCGCAGCGACCTGTTCGACGAGCACACCGGGCTGCTGTGGCTCACCCGTGGCACGGGGGTGACGCGCCTCGGCACCCTCTCCACCGATATTTCGGGATCGGAGCGGGTCTTCGGGCCGACGTTCGCGATCGTCCGGGTCGCCGACGACCGCGTGGCCCTGGAACGCACGGTGCTGTGCCCCGAGGGCGAGCAGCCGTGGGTGCTGATCCGGCTGCGCGTACGCAACCTGCTCGACGAGCCGGTACGGCTGGAGCTGACCGAGGAGTGGAGGGCCGGGGCGGCCCGGGTCGAGCTCATCAGCGGCGCCAAGCCGAGCGAGGATCCCGGGCTGGAGCTGGAGCTCGTCGGCGGCCCGAGGACCGGGTCCGGCCGCCTGGCCGTACCCCTGGAGCTGGAAGCGGGCGTAGAGCGGCTGCTGGAGCTGAGATACGGGCTGCTGGACGACGAGACGGACGGCCGGGTGGGCGAGGTGACCGGGTGGTTCGCCGGCAGCCTCGCCGCGCTGCGCGAGCGGCTGCCGAGGGCGGTCGCGGCGCGGGCGCCCGAGGCCGAGCGGGAGATCCCGTGGCATGCGGCGCTGCTCACCGGCGCGGCCTGCGTCGACGGCGTGCTCGGCGGGCACACCCTCGACCAGGGCTCGTGCTACTCCTTCCGGCACGGCTTCAACGGCGCCGCGCGTGACCCGCTCCAGCACGCGCTGCCACTGGTCTACATCGAGCCGGACCTGGCCCTGTCCGTGCTGCGCAACACGTGCGCCTGGGGCGGCCCCGACGGTGACCTGCCTTATGCGCTCGGACCGGACAAGCAGCCATGGACCGACCTGTTCCGGCCCTCGGACCAGAACCTGTGGGCCCTGTGGCTGGCGGCCGAATACCTGAGCGCGACGGGTGACGTGGCGGCCTTCGGTGACCCCGTGCCGTACCACCCGGCCCACGGGGCCACGCCGGTGTCGCTCGGCGCGAACCTGCGCCGGCAGTTCAGGTTCCTCACCGACGTGGTGGGCCGGGGAGAGCACGGCCACCTGCGGATACTGAACGCCGACTGGAACGACATGGCCATCACCGAGAGCGGGGTGGACCGCGAGGTGATGATCTCCCACGGCGAGTCGGTCCTGAACTCGGCCATGGCCGCCTGGGTCCTGCCCCGCTACGCGGTCCTGGCCGAGCGGCTCGGCGACCACGCGACCGCCGCCGAGGCTCGCAAGCTCGGCGAGGAACTGCGTGAGCTGGTGGCGGGGGAGTGGAACGGCCGGTGGTATCGGCGCGCGTACGGCCCGGGAGCCGTCGTCGGGGAGTCCGACCTGTGGCTGGAAGTGCAGCCTTGGGCGATTCTGTGCGGCGCCGCACCACCTGAGCGGGCCGTGGAGCTGTTGCACACGATCGAGCGGACCGCCGCCGCCGATTCGCCGCTGGGCGCCCGGCTGCGCTGGCCCGATCGGGGCGGTTACGGCCCCGGCGGGGTCGGCACGATCTGGTACGCGATCAACATGACGCTGATCTGGGCCGCCGCCGAGCACGCTCCCGAGCTGGGCTGGCAGTGGTGGCGCCGGATGTCCCTGGCCGCCCATACGGCTGCCTATCCGGAGGTATGGGAAGGCACGCTGTCCGGCCCCGACGCCTACCTGGCGCCCGAGACCGAGCGGCCGGGACGCACCTGGGACCTGGCCGATGTCGGCGTGGCCATGCAGGCCTACCCCGTCGCCAACCTGCACAGCCACTCCCAGCCGCTGCTGGCCTACCTGCGGCTGCTCGGCGTCGAGCCGTTCCGCCCGGTCACGGCGCCCGAGGACGCCGGGTTCGCCTCGCGGGTCCTGAAGGTCGGGCTGTGACGCGGCTCGGGATCGACGTCGGCGGCACGTACACCAAATGGGTGGTTCTGGACGGCGAGACGGTGGTCGGCTCGGGCACCGTCCCCACGCCGCCGGACCCCGACGAGACGATGACGTTCGTGGCCTCGCTGGCCGCCCGCCGGGTGGAGAGCATCGGGATCGGGCTGCCCGGTCACGTGGACCGGGACACCGGGACCGCGCTGTTCGTGCCGAACCCGCCCGGCGACTGGAACGGCTATCCGGTCGGCTCACGGCTGGGCGCCCTGACCGGGGCGCCGGTGACCGTGGTCAACGACGCCCGCGCGTTCGGGCTCGCCGAGCTGCTCCTCGGGGCGGCTCGCGGGCTGCCCGACGTGCTGTTCGCGGTGCTCGGGACCGGGGTGGGCGGGGCGGTGGCGCTGCGGGGCGGGATACTCGTCGGCCCGCGCGACAATCTCGGCGAGATCGGGCACGTCACGGTCTCCCCCTGGGGGCCGGTGTGCTGCTGCGGCAACCGGGGCTGCGTGGAGACGTTCGCCGGCGGGCCGGGCATCGTGCGGGCCTTCGGCTCCGGCTCGCCCAAGGAGGTCGCCGAGGCCGCCAGGGCGGGCGACGGGCGGGCGCTGGGCGCGCTGTCCAGGGCCGGCTGGGCGCTCGGCATCGCGCTGGGCGACGCGGCGGCCTTCTTCGGCGTCGGCACGGTGGTCGTGGGCGGCGGGGTCTCCGGGGCGCTCGATCTCATGCGATCCGCCCTGGACACGGAACTTGAGCGGCGACGTCCGCTCATCGGGGATATCGCGGTGATACCTGCCGTACTCGGCCCGATGGCCGGGGCGATCGGCGCCGCGCTCTACGGGAGGAGATCTGGATGAAATGGATACGGCGCGCGATGGACCTGCTCGGCGAGATCGAGCGGACACAGGAGGACGCGCTCGCCGCGGCCGCTCGGACGGCCGCCTCGGCCATCGGCGGCGGGGGTGTGGTGCACACGTTCGGGACCGGACATTCGCGGATGGGTGTGGAGGAGATGTTCCCCCGCTACGGCTCCTATCCCGGCTTCCATCCCATCGTGGACCTGTCGACGACGTTCTACACCCAGGTGGCCGGGTCGAACGGGATGCGGCAGGCGATGTTCATCGAGCGGGTCCAAGGGCTCGCCGACGCCATCCTGGCCAACTTCGAGCTGCGGCCGACCGACGCGGCCATCGTGTTCAGCGTCAGCGGCCTGAACGCCGTGCCGATCGAGATGGCCATGGGCCTGCGCAAGGCGGGACTGCCCGTGGTGGCCGTCACGTCGATGCGGGAGACCACGGCCGTCGAGCCCGGTCACCCCAGCGGGACCCGGCTCGCCGACCACGCCGACGTGGTGATCGACCTGTGCACCCCGGTCGGCGACGCGCTGTGCTCCGTCGACGGGCTGGCCGAGCCGGTCGGTCCGGGCAGCACGCTGGCCGCCGTCTCCGTGGTCAACGAGATCAAGGTCCGTACCGCCGAGCTGCTCGTCGCGGGCGGCTGGGTCCCGCCGGTCATCTCCAGCGCCAAGCTCGTCGGCGGCCCGCGCTCGGAGGAGCTGTTCGAGGCCGCCTACCTCGAACACGCCCGCCGCGCCGCCGCCGTGCTCAGGAAGCCATGAGCGCCGTACTGGTGGCCGGCTCGGACGGCGGCATCGGCCGGGCCTGCGTGGCGGCGGTCGAGGCCACCGGCGGGGCCGCCTTCGGCGTGGACCTGGCCGGCGGGATCGACATCACCACGCCGGGGCACGTGGAGAAGGCGCTGGCCCAGGCGACGGCCGTACACGGGCGGATCTCCGGCGTCGTGCACGCGGTCGGCATGTCGGGCCGCTCGCTCGGCGACGGTGGCGTGGTCGAGTGCACCGACACGGCATGGCACGAGGTGCACCGGGTCAACCACGAGTCGGTGTTCCGGCTGCTGCGCGCGGCGATCCCCGCGATGGGCGAGGGCGGGTCGATCGTGGTGATCGGCTCGGCGCTGGGCTCCTCGCTCGACGACGACTTCCGTACCGTGGCCTACGCCTCGGCCAAGGGCGCGCTGATCCCGCTGATCAGGACCGCGGCCCGCGAGGCGGCGCCGCACGGCGTGCGGGTCAACCTGATCTCGGCCGGGCTGGTGGCCACGCCGATGAGCCGCCGCGCCCAGACCTCTGAGGCGATCAAGGCCAAGCTGCCTTCGCTGATGCCGCTCGGCGCCGAGCTGTGCCAGCCGGAGGAGGTCGCCCAGGCCGTGCTGTGGCTGCTGTCCCCGTCGTCCGGACGGACCACGGGCGCGGTCATTCCCGTCGACGGAGGGTGGCATCTGCGGTGAACGTCCTGTGGGAAGGCGATGTCGTGGTCGCGGGCGGGGGCAGCGCGGGGTGCGCGGCCGCCGTCGCCGCGGCGCGTGCCGGGGCGTCGTGCCTGCTGGTGGAGTCGGCGGGCTTCCTCGGCGGTACGGGCGCCGCGGTGCTCGACACCTTCTACGGCTTCTACGCCCCCGGCCCCGTCTCGCGGCGGGTCGTCGGCGGCGTCGGCTGGGAGGTGTGCGAGCGGCTCTTCGAGGCCGGGGCCGCCTTCGAGCGGCCCAACACCTATGGCGCGGGCACCGGGGTGACCTACGAACCGGAGGAGCTCAAGCTGGTCTGGGACGCGCTGGTCCCGGACGCGCTCCTGCACGCCAGGGTCTGCGACTTCGTGCCGGGCACCGGCGTCGTCGTGGAGACCGTGGCCGGCCGGTTCCTGGTCAAGGCGCAGGTGGTGATCGACGCCACCGGGGACGCCGAGGTGGCCTGGCGGGCGGGGGCCACCCTCGAACGGCCCGGGATGCGGCTCCAGCCGATGACGGCCACGTTCCGGCTCGGCGGGGTCGATCTGTCCGCGACCAGCACGGCGGAGTTGCACGCGCTGATGGCCGACGCCGACCTGCCGCGGCGCGAGGGGTCCGTGCACCGGACCGTGAACGACGGGATCGTGCACACCAACCTCACGCGGGTGACCGGCCTGGATCCGACCGATCCGGTCGAGCTGGCGGAGGCCGAGCGGGTGGGGCGGCGGCAGGTCCGCGACTATGTCGCCTTCCTGCGGGCGAAGGTCCCGGGGTACGGCTCGGCCGTGCTGCTCAGCACGTCGGTACGTATCGGGGTACGGGAGTCACGCCGCCTGGTCGGACGATATGTCCTGACTTCTGATGATGTTTTGGCCGGGAGGGATTTTCCCGACACGATCGCGCGGTGCGGCGCGCCCATCGAGGACCACGACTCGGGAGCCGCCACCCGCTGGGAGTACGTGCACGACTTCGGCACCTACGGCATCCCCTATCGGTGCCTGCTCCCCGTCGAGGTCGGCGGGCTGATCGTGGCCGGGCGCTGCCTGTCGGCCACGCACGACGCCCACGCCTCCGCCCGGTCCATGGGGCAGTGCATGGCGATGGGACAGGCGGCGGGGACGGCCGCCGCGCTGGCCGTACAGGCCGGGGTGGAGCCCGCGGCGGTGGACGTGGAGCTGCTGCGCACGCGGCTGCGAGAAGAAGGAGCGCTTCTGTGACCGTCCGTACCGTACTGGGAGATGTCGAGGAGCTGGGCATCACCTATGCGCACGAGCACCTGTTCATGACCGGTGGCTGGCCGGTGCGCAACGAGCCGGACTACCGGCTCGACTCCCTCGACGCGGCCGTCGTGGAGGTGACGGAGGCGCAGCGGCTGGGCCTGTCCGCGGTGGTCGAGATGACGCCGCTCGGGTTCGGCCGCAGTCCGTCCCTGATGAAGGAGCTGGCGGAGCGGACCGGGCTGCACGTGATCGCGGTGACCGGGTTCCACAAGAGCGGGTACTACAGCGACGCGCACTGGATGCACCGCTACTCGGTCGACGAGATCACGGAGCTCCTCGTGGCCGAGATCGAGCAGGGCATGGACGAGTACGGGCTGGTGGGGCCGCTGGTGCGGCGGTCGCCGGCGCGCGCGGGCGCCATCAAGATCGCCACGGCGTACCACTCGTTCGGGCGCGGTGTGGCGCGGCTGGTGGGCGCGGTGGCCGCCGCCGCCCGGCGGACCGGGGTGCCGGTCGTCACCCACTGCGACAAGGGCACGATGGGACACGAGCTGCTCGACGCACTGGCCTCGGAAGGGGTGGCGGCCGATCGGGTGGTGCTCGGGCACATCGACCACAATCCCGACGCCGGATATCTCGCCTCGTTGGCGGAGAGAGGGGCCTATCTGGCCTTCGACCGGCCGGGCCGCGTCAAGTACGGGCCGGACAGCGAGATCATCACGCTCGTCGCCGAGCTCGCCGAGCGCGGGCTGGGGGATCGGGTGCTGTTCGGGATGGACCTGGCGCGCAGGTCGTACTGGCCGAGCCTGGGCGGCGGGCCCGGCCTGACGTACCTCCTGGAGCGGTTCGTGCCGCGGCTGGAGGCCGCGGGGCTGGGCGAGGTGGCCAAGGCGGCGCTGACGGGCAACCCGCGCGCCGCCTTCGCGCTGCGCCGTTAGGGCAGGTTCTTCTCCACCTGGTTCTGCCAGCCGGCGTTGGTGTTGAGCTCCGGGGTGGTGCCGGCGAAGGCGCCCCTGGCGTAGGTGTCGCCCTGGAGCTGGTACATCAGCCAGGCCGTCACGTAACCGAGGAAGCCGCCGCCCGTGCCCTGGATCGTGTTGTGGTCGGCGCCCTTGAGCTGCGCCTTCGCCGCCGCTCCCGGGACCTGGCCGTAGTACGTCTGCAGGGCCGAGTTGGGCGAGATGAGGGTGTCGTTGGCGCCGCTGACGAAGAGCACCGGGCAGGCCAGCTGGTCGACGTAGAACTTGTCCCCCGAGCTCACCCAGATGGGCGCGGGCAGCGCGATGGGGACGACGGTGTCGATCAGGCCGCCGGACTTGGTCGCGGTGTTCACCGAGCCGCCGGCGCCCTGGGAGTGGCCGACCGCGCCGACCTTCGTCACGTCGAGCTTGCCGTAGAAGACGCTGGAGCTGTCGGTGTTCCTGGCGATCAGGTATTGGGCGGCGGCGATCATCTCCGACCCGGTGCCGGTCGTCATGTCGGTCGAGGCGACCACGGCGAAGCCCCAGGAGGCGAGCTGGTTGAGCAGCCCGGAATACTGCGTGGGCACGGCGTTCGTGCCGTTGCCCCAGGTGATGATCGGATGCTTGACGCCGCCGGCGCCGAGGTCGGCCGGGTAGTAGAGCTTGTAGCCCGGGGCGTCGGCGGTCGCGACCGCCCAGGGGCCCGCGACCTTGTAGTGCGCCTCGATGGTGTCCGCGGCCTGGGCCGGTCTGGCCACGAGCCCCAGCAGGACCACGATGGCGGCCACGACGAGCTTCATACAGCCTCCACAAGTTGTACGGATGACCGAAACTGTCGCTTCACAAAGGACCGCTGTCAATGGTTGGATCAGCCCCATGGATCACGTGCCTTCCGCCGCCGAGATGCTCGGCTGGATCGAGACCGTAGTGTCCCGGGGCATCCGGCGGCCGGGCTATCCGGCGGACGCGTGGACCGAGCGGTGGCTGGCCGAACGGCTGACGGAGTTCGGGCTGGAGGTCTCGCTGGAGCCGGTGGAGGTGCCCCGCTGGCAGCCCGGCATCGGGGTGCTGCGGCTCGACGACGGCACGGAACTGGCCGGGTTCCCGCTCCCGCACACCCTGCCGACGGACGGCCTGCGCGCCAGGATCGTGCCGCTCGCCGACGCGGAGCCCGGCGACATCGCGGTGGACGAGCTGGCCTTCACCGAGCTGCCGCAGTCGTACGTCAGCACGCTGGCCACATCGTCCTACGACCCGGAGGGCGTCTTCGACACGCTCATCCAGACGCTCCCGTTCGGACCGCGGATGATGGAGGTCGTCGAGCCCGCGCTGGCGGCGGGCGCGGCCGGCTTCATCGGGGCGCTGACCGGGCTGCCGTGGGAGACGCGCGACTACTACGTGCCCTATGACGCGATCGAGCGGCCGATTCCCGCTCTGTGGCTGTCCGCGAGCGATGCCCGGCGGCTGCTGGACCGGCTGCCCTGCACGGGTGAGCTGGTCGCCCAGTCGGTCACCGACACGGTGACCACGCACAACGTGGTCGCCACGCTGCCCGGCGACTCACCGCACACGGTCATCGTCGGCTCCCACCACGACGGGCCGTGGGCCTCGGCCGTCGAGGACGCCTCCGGCATCGCGCTCGTCCTGGCCGCCGCGCGTCACTGGTCCCGGGTGCCCGTCTCGGCCCGGCCGCACAACCTGACGTTCCTCCTCACGTCCGGGCACATGGCGCACGCGGCGGGCACCAGGGCGTTCATCGAACGCCACCGCCCGGCGCTGGCCGACGTGGTGCTCCAGCTGCATCTCGAGCACGCGGCGCTGCGCTGCGAGGCCGTGGACGGCGAGCTCGTGCCCACCGCGGACCCCGAGGTCAGGTGGTGGTTCACCAGCCGGATACCGCGGCTGGAGAAGCTGGTCGCCGAGACACTGGCGAAGGAGGGGCTGCGGCGGTCCTTCGTGCTGCCGCCCGACGTGTTCTCGCCGATGCCGCCCACCGATGGGGCGTTCTTCCATCCGGAGGGCGTGCCGCTCGTGCACTTCCTGTCGGCGCCGATGTACCTGTTCGACTCGGCCGACACCCTCGACAAGATCGACGTGGCGGGGCTGGAGCCGCTGGCGCGCGCGGCCGTGCGCATTGTCGCCGGGACCGCCGGGTGGTCGCCTCGGCAGGGCTGAGGCTCAACCGCGCTGAGTCTCAACCGCGCTGAACCTCAACCGCGCTGAGGCTCAACCGCGCTGAGTCTCAGCCGCGCTGATCGAGGGCGGCCTGGGCTTTGGCGGCGTCCTCCAGGCTGAGCATGGGGTGGGAGTAGATGTCGATCAGGGTCTTGGCGAGCAGTTTGTCCCCCTCCGGACTCAGCACCTCGACGCCCAGGGCCCGGGACATGTGGTGGCGCAGGACGGTGACCGACAGCGCCATCGCGGTGCCCACCGCCGCCCGGGCCTTGCGGGGCACCTGAGGGGGATCGGGCCGGCTCTTGTCGTACTCCTCGATCCACTCCTCGCTCAGCCGTACGAGCTCGTCGAAGACGGCCTCGGCCCGTCCCTCGGCCAGGGCCCGCCCCACATACGGTTGGTGGGGCCCCAGGAGGTTCCGGGCGACGGCCACATAGTTCACGTCACTCGGCATGGGGCTGCTCCGGACCTGGTCGTTGATCCGGCGGATCAACTTGGCCAGATAGTCGTCGCAGGCGTCGCGCAGCGCCTCTTTGGAGCCGAAGTGGTGGCGTACCAGCCCGGAGGACACACCGGCGGTCTCGGCGATGCCCCGGATCGTGGCCCGCTCGAACCCGTGCTCGCCGAAGTGCCACAGCGCCGCGTCGCGGATCCGGGCGCGGGCGGTGAGGTCTTCGGGGTCCGGTGCGATCGTCACGCTGGCCACCTTTTGTATAGCTCGCTGCCTGTGGAGAAAGCCTACTATGCGCGCGTATAGCGGTCGCAGGCGTAGGGATGGAAGGACGGGGTAGCCGCCAGGCCACGACCAGCTGAGGGCGGGAAGATCGTGACGCAGGTAGTCGAAGGGCCGGCGGAGTTGTCCAGGCGCTCCTGGTGGGGAGTGCTCAAGCGGACCGTCAAGGAGTTCAGGGACGACAAGGTCACCGACTGGGCGGCGGCGCTCACCTACTACTCGGTCCTGTCGATCTTCCCGGCGCTGCTGGCGGTCGTCTCGCTGCTCGGCGTGTTCGGCCAGTCGGCCACCCAGCCGCTGGTGGACAACCTGGGTGCGATGGCGCCGGGGCCCGCGCGGCAGATCATCGACACCGCGCTCCAGGCGTTGCAGGAGAGCCCGCGCGCCGCGAGCCTGGCCACCGTCGTCGGCCTCGCCATCGCCCTGTGGTCGGCCTCCGGCTATGTGGGGGCCTTCATGCGGGCCTCGAACGTCATGTACGAGATGCAGGAAGGCCGGCCCGTCTGGAAGACACTGCCGCTGCGCCTGGCCATCACCACCGTGCTGGTGGTCCTGATGGCGGCCGGCGCGGTCGCCGTCGTGTTCACCGGCGGCCTCGCCGACCAGGCGGGCCGGCTCCTCGGTATCGGCCAGACCGCCCTGACGGTGTGGGGCATCGCCAAGTGGCCGATCCTGGTGCTCGTCGTGACGTTCGTGCTGGCCCTGCTGTACTGGGCGGCGCCCAACGTCGTGCACCCGGGCTTCCGGTGGATCACCCCCGGCAGCGTGCTGGCCGTCACGGTGTGGATCGTCGCGTCCGCCGTGTTCGGCTTCTACGTGGCCAACTTCGCCACCTACAGCAAGACCTACGCCGCGCTGGCCGGCGTCGTCGTCTTCCTTGTCTGGCTGTGGATCACCAACATCGCCGTGCTGCTCGGCGTGGAGTTCGACGCCGAGCTCGCTCGCGAACGCGCCATCGAGGCCGGTCAGTCCCCTGGCCGGGAGCCGTACGTCGAGCCGCGCGACACCACGAAGATCGACCGCGCGGACGATCAGGACCGCGACTCCACGTAGCCTTCGCTTTTGCGACGATCAGGACAGCAGCTCCACGTAGCCTTCGCTTCCGTTCACCCGGATGAGCTGGCCGTCCTTGATGCGCCGGGTGGCGCTCTCCACGCCGACGACCGACGGCAGGCCGTACTCCCGCGCGATCACCGCGCCGTGCGTCATCACGCCGCCGACCTCCATGACGACGCCCTTCACCGAGACGAACAGCGCCGACCAGCTCGGATCGGTGAAGACCGTGACCAGGATGTCGCCCTCCTCCACCTCGGCGTCCGCCATGCTCAGGACGACCCGCGCGCGGCCCTCCACGACGCCGGACGACACCGGGATGCCCGCCAGTGCCCCTTCGGGCCGGTCGCCCGCGTCGTACTCACCGTTGATCACCTCGCCCTCCGAGGTGATCACTCGCGGCGGGGTCAGCTTCTGGTACGCCTCGTGCGCCTCCCGCCGCTCGGTGATCATGGCGTAGTCCAGCCGCCCGCTGTTGACCACCTGCCTGAACTCCTCCAGCGACAGGAAGTAGACGTCCTCCGGCTCCTTGATCACTCCCTGGGCCACCAGCTTCCTGGCCTCGCCCATCAACGCCTGCTTGTACAGGCCGTAGCGCTGCAGGCAGGCGTGCTTGGAGTACTCCCGGTACCCGATGAAATGGCGCACCAGGCTCATCTGCCGCGCCGCCTTCTTCGCCTTCCGGCCGCCCACCTTGCTTCTCAGGCGGTCCAGGAGGTCGTTCATCGAACGTTCGGCCTCCGCGCGCCCCTGCTCGACGCGGCGCTCGCGCTCGCCGGGCGGGAAGTTCTTGATGTTGCCGAGAATGAGCGGGATGAGCAGCGTCGGGTCCTCGCTCCATCGCGTCCTGGTGAGGTCGATGTCGCCCTGGCAGTGCATGCCGTACTTGTGCAGGTACTCCTCGATGGCCTGGCGGACGACGTCGCCGCCGTCGAGGCCGGAGAGCCCGGTGAAGAACGTGTCGCGCTCGGCGCGTGCGCTCAGATAGTCGACGACCGCCGGGTACCGCCGTACCACGTCGGAGACGTCCAGCAGGTCGAGGCCCATCGCCGCCACGACGTTGTGGTCGGCCGACTGGCCGACGGCGTCGGCGGCGTTCTTCACGCCCAGCCAGGCGTTCATGTGCTTGTTGACCCAGTTCACCGACTGGATGCCGAGAAACGCCGCCGCCACGCTCCGCGGCTCGAACATGAGGTCGGTCAGCTCGCGATGGTCCTCGATGATGAACGCGAACACCTCGTCACCGGACTTGCCGGCGATCGCCTCCCGGAGCCTGGCCACCGACGCCTCGTTCTGCTCGATGAGCTCGGGGACCACGCGGGGGTCGTCCTCGCGGGACAGCTTGAGGTATTGGCGGGCCATCGGCAGGGGGCCGCCCTTGCCGAAGTTCATCAGGCCCGACTTCCCGTGGGCCAGCGACTTGACGAAGTCCTTCCTGCTCAGCACGGTGCGCAGGGCGTTGGCCATCAGCACGTCGACCTGGCCGAGGCTCTTGATCGTGAGCGGCCTGGCCCACGTCGACGAGAGCTCGTTGGACATGTCCTTGTAGAACCGGTTCCCGGCCACCGCCATCTTCGGCCTGCCGAGCCACTCGTCCAGCAGGAGGAAGAACGACAGGCCGAGCGGGCTGAACGCGTCGGTCATCATCTGGCGGTGCCCGTACGAGATGTAGACGTGGTTCTTGCCGTCGTCCGAGGCCGGAACCGGGTACAGCGTGGTGATGGGCCGGCTCTGCAGCACGTGGAACACGCCGTCGGACAGGCCCCACTCGATGTCCTGCGGCCGGCCGAAGTGGGCCTCGATCCGCCGCCCGAGGGTCTCCAGCTGAAGGATCTGCTCGTCGGCCAGGGTCTGCGTGCTCTGCCGCGCGGCCGCCACCGGCCGCTCCTCTGTACCACCGTCCGCCGAGGCGCGCAACTCCATCGTCTGGGTGGAGACCACCTTGTCGATGATCTGTCCCGCCTTGACCCGGTAGGTGTCGGCGTTGACCAGGCCGGAGACCAGCGCCTCACCCAGGCCGAAGCCCGCATCGATCGAGACCACGGTCCGGTTGGACGTGACGGGGTCGGCGGTGAACATGATGCCCGCCGCGTCGGGGAAGACCATCCGCTGCACGACCACCGAGACCTGGACCGCGCGGTGGTCGAAGCCGCTCCTGACGCGGTAGGCCACCGCCCGGTCGGTGAACAGCGAAGCCCAGCACCGCCTGACGCTGTGGACCACCGACTCGGGGCCGCGGACGTTCAGGTAGGTGTCCTGCTGGCCGGCGAAGGAGCTCGACGGCAGGTCCTCGGCGGTGGCGCTCGACCGTACGGCACAGGGGGCGTCGCCGAGCCCCGCCAGGTGGGTGACGATGTCCCGCTCGATCTCCGCGGGCACGGCCAACGCCTCGATGGCCGTACGAAGGCGGGCGCAGGCGGCGGCGATGCCCGGGCGGTCGTCGGCGCGCAGGCCGGTCAGCCCGTCGATCAGTGCGCTGACCGTGGGATCCCCCTCCACGACCGCCCGATACGCCGCAGTGGTGACGCAGAAGCCGTCCGGCACACGAACCCCGTCTATGGCGGACAGTTCGCCGAGGTTGGCGCCCTTTCCCCCGACCTGGGGGAGCAGGGTCTTGTCGATCTCGTGGAAGCCGAGTACGTAGGCGCTCATCGCTGAATCCCATCTGCCCTCACGTACGGAGGGCTTCGAGCCACTACCAATACAGTACAGTACTGTATTGAAATGGAATCGCAGGAGGCTCCATGCCTTTCGATCACCCAGGCCCACCGCTCGGGCCGGTCCGGCGCCACGCGGCTAGAATGCGGTCGTGTCTCGCACCTTCGCCGGCGCCTTCGTCTGCACCTTCGCCGGCACCTCCGCTGGTGCGTTCGTCGGCGCGAGGGGATGAGTGTGGTGGCTCTCCCTGAGCGGTCGACATGACCGGCACCGCACCCTCCCAGCGCCCGGCCGGTCGGCCGCGCAGTCAGGAGGTGGACGCGGCCATCCTCGCCGCCGCGCTGGACCTGCTGATCGAACGGGGCGCCGTGCTGACCAGCATCGAGCAGGTCGCCCAGCGGGCCGGCGTGACCCGGGCCACCGTCTACCGGCGCTTCCCCGACAAGACCTCACTGCTGATCCAGGCCATCGAGTCGGTCCACCAGGCGCCCGAGTCGGAGGTCCTCGACTGGCCGGACATCGACCGGATGCTGACCGACTGGGCGATGTATCTGAGCATGCCCCGCAATCGCTCCATGCTCCGCAGAATCTACGGCGCCGTCGACGACTATCCCGAGCTGCTCCAGACGTACCGCAGCTCCTATGGCGGCGGCCGTGCCTCGGCCGAGCTCACGACACTGAGCCGGGCCCGCGACAACGGCCGGCTGCCGCCGGACAGAAACCTGAACATCATCCAGCAGATGCTCACGGGCGCGATACTGCACCACCTCGGCGCCTACCCGGACTCGACGAGCGCGGACGACGTCAAGACGTACCTCACGGCCGTACTCCAGCAGGTCGGCTACCGCCCCTGACAAGCAAGGGCCTCCTGGAGGGCGCTTCGCGCTCTCCGGCGATCGGCCGATTCGGCTTCGTCCAGTAGTTCAGTGGGAGAAAACGAGCCGTGCATTGTCCTCAAGGGGGCTCGACCTTCTCTCCGGGGTGGAAAGGCTCCAGGGCGAGGCCCGGCACAACGCAGGGCCCGCAAGGACGTGCCCATCACGGACCACGTGCTAGCCCCTCGCGTAAGCATTCATGATGAATCTCGCGACGACGCCACCTTGTGATGTCATCCCTCCCCCCGACTTGACGGTTGGACACAAGAGTGATGAGATCCGTCGTCAGCGTCGCGGTGTACCCGGCAAGCAGGCCGCCGAGGGCATGGAGGCGCCGAAACCACGGACACGACCTTTGGTGACATCCAACGAGCGCCTGGCGGCGTTCGGTAACCAGTTGATCGAAGTACACCTCTGGCTCCGTGAGGAGCTGGCAGGGCTGCGTGAAGACATCGATGCCTATTTCGCGGGCGGCCCGCGACTACGCGAACTTCGGGCCCACTGCCTGACCTTCTGCTCAGCGCTGACCCGGCACCACAACGGCGAGGACGATATCGCCTTCCCCGAAGTCGCCGAGCAGTTTCCCCAACTGCGCCCGGTGCTGGAGGAGTTGCGCCGCGACCACCGGCTGGTCGAAGACTCCCTGCGACGGCTTGAGGCGCTTGTCGCCGGGCTGGACGAGGCGACGAACCCCGCCGACGTCAGACGCGAGATTGACACCCTGGCCGCGTTGATAGAGACGCACTTCGTCTACGAGGAAAAGCGCATCGTCTCGGCGCTCAACGAGCTGAACGTACCAGGCTGGGATCGCTCCCTGCCCGCGTTCCTGCTCGCCGACGATGCGGAGTGCTGACCGGCTGGTCACGGGCGCAGGTCACTCACGTGGATTCGCCGGTGTCTGGGGTGACCCGCTTGAGAAGATCATTCATATTCGAGATCGCTATGAACATGACCGTTTCGCGGGCCCGCCAGATGAGCAGTTCCCACCGTTCCGCGCTGATCTCCCGGCCGCTGTCCTTGTGCCGACCGCGCCACGTCCCGTCATTCTCGTGTTCGCACCGGGGCGATCCAGCAGCGCCGTTCATGTGAGCGGCTCGGAGTTGTCGCAGTCCACGCTGGTACTGCTGCTCTCGTCGGAGGGCTGCCGTCGATGAACGTGCCGGAGAGCGACGCTCGGGTGTCCGCAATGTCGTGAAGCTCGGGTCGTACCGCCGCCATAGTTCTCCGCGCGTCACGTGCCGTGCACATCGCGTTATCGAGACGTCCAGGACCTTCCGGCGTTACCGTCAAAACGTCCCCGACGTCCTCAGTCCCCCGAGGTGCACCGTGGCCAACGCTGGTTGCAGGACGAAACTCACATGCCACGCCTTCGACACCAGCGGTCCGTCGGAGAGGCACTAGGAGCTGAGACATTCGTGCTATGGCCAGATGCCCTTCGCAATACCGTTAAAACTGGGCCCGATCGTGAAGTCCTGACCGTCTATCCGTATCGCTCCGTGTGTCCCAAGTCGATCTGGTGCAATCTGATCAACTCCGCGGACGACGAGATCGTGTTCGCCGACTACACCAACTACTTCCTGTGGATCGAACACCCCAACCTCGTGACGCTCCTTGAGCGGAAAGCCCAGCAGGGATGCAAGGTCTGGTTCGTGGTCGGAGACCCGGAGAGCGAGGTGACCCGACGCCGTGAGGAGGCGGAGAACGCCCCGCTGAGCGTCTCGACCCGCATACGGATCACTCTGTCCGCGATCGAGCGACTGCGGGACGTCGCGGGAGTGGAGGTTCGGTTCGGCGACGAGCACCTCGCCATGAGCGTCTTCCGGTTCGACTCCGAGATGCTCGTCGCCCCGCACCTGGCCAAGCTGGCGGGACACGACTCGCCGCTGCTGCACCTGCGGCGCCATCAGGATGACGGCCTGTTCGACCGGCTCGCCCACCATGCTTCCGAACTTTGGCGCAGCGGTCGTGACGTGTGGGAGCGGCCTCAGGCGCTGAATGACTGACTGCGGTGGGACCGGTGAGCGATCACGACCACAGCAGCAGGCGGGCGATGGTGACGGTGCCGATCGCCACGATCAGGGTTCGTAGGACGGCGGGGCTGAAGCGGCGGCCTACGCGGGCGCCGATCTGGCCGCCGAGAGCGGACCCGAGCGCGATGAGTACGACGGCCGTCCAGTCGAAGTCCGCGACGAAGAGGAAGAAGAGCACGGCGACGGCGTTCACGACGGCGACCAGAACGGTCTTGATGGCATTGAGGCGGTGCAGGCTCTCGTCCAGGAGCATGCCCATCAGGGACACGTAGATGATGCCCTGGGCGGCGGCGAAGTAGCCGCCGTAGACGCTGGCCAGCGTAAGGCCGATGAACAGCAGCGGACCGCCGTCTCGGCCGCCGGAGTTGCCGTCCGGTTCGTGGCGGCTTCGTACGTACCTGCTGATCACGGGCTGGAACGCGACCAGCACGAGGGCGAGGCCGACCAGAGCCGGCACGATCTTCTCGAACGCCGAGGCGGGCAGCGTCAGCAGGAGCGTGGCGCCCGCGAGCCCGCCCAGCATGGCGCCCACGCTGAGTTTCAGGATGCGACGGCTCTGACCGCTGAGTTCTGCCCGATAGCCGATGGCTCCGCTGATGGAGCCGGCGATCATGCCGAGCGCGTTGGAGACCGTGGCGGTGACCGGCGGCAGGCCCGTGGCCAGCAGAACGGGAAAGGTGATCAGTGTCCCGGAGCCGACCACGGTGTTGATGGCGCCGGCGCTGACTCCGGCCACGAACACCGCGAGCATCTCTCCCGGCGTCACGCCGCGCGTCCCGGCGCCGCAGCGCTGCCACTGCCGGACAAGATTTCCATGCGGGCGACCTTACGCGGCGAATGCTTCGCCGCTCACCGAAGGGTGCAGGCGCCTACTTCCCAGGACAGAAGACCGCTTTGGCCGTCTGGTCGAGGGCAGCTGGGGAGAAGTCCATGTTGTTCACGCTCAACGTGGCGGACACGGCCAGCTGCAGGCGGCCATCGGGTGAGGTGAAGGTCGCGGCCATGAAGCCGGGCCCACTGCCCCCGATCGCCTGCAGCGCGGGCTCGCCCCCGCACAGGCGGCCGCCGGGAGAAGGCTGGGGCGGCGCGCCCTCCGGCGGGTCGGTGATCACCTTCTGTAACGACGCCGGCAGCAGCTTGCCCTGGACGAACGCGCGCTGGAAGGCGCTGACGTCACGTGCGGTTGAGATCACTCCGCCCGCCGCGTACCCGTAACTCGCGTTGAGCCGGTCCATGTCGTGCAGCTTGCCTTCGGGGTCGGGGTAGTAGCCATGACCGTGCGGGCCCTTGATGGCCGCGGGCGGTCTGGTGGGCAGGTAGGTGCGGTTCATCCCGACAGGGGCGAAGACGCGCCGGGTGAATTCAGCGGACAGAGGGTGGCCGGTCACCCTCTCGATGATCATGCCGAGGAGCACGTAGTTGGTACTGGAGTAGGAGAACTTCTCCCCAGGCGCCCCCGTCCGGGGCAGGCCGCGGGTGGCCTTCACCAGCTCGGCCGGAGGGTGGTAGGTCGTGAAGTCGAAGTCGTCGAACAGCCCGGATGTGAAGAAGTCGGGGATGCCGGAAGTATGGCGGATAAGCTGTCGTACGGTGATCTCATCGGCCCGCTCCACCAGGTCCTGCTGAGCCACTTGCGGCAGGACGGCGCTGAGCTTGTCATCCAGGCCGAGCTTGCCTTCCTGGACCAGTTGCAGCAGCACGGTGGCCGTCATCTGCTTGGTCTGGGATCCGACGCGGTAGCGGGAGTCGGCGGGGATCTGTCCGCCCTTGCCGTTGAGGAGGCGGGAGCCAGCCGAGCCCTGGCCGACGCGCTTGCCGTCGACGTACACCTCGCCGATCGCGCCGACCACTCCGGTGGTCTTCGACAGGGCGTTCAACGCCTCCTGTACGTTCCCGGTCTGGGGTCGGTCGGTAGCCGCGGCGGGCGGGGCGATGCTCAGTGTCAGCATCGCGCAGGCCAGACCGGCAGTACGAGCTGCTGCGGTCGCACGATTCACAACAATGGTCCTCTCCTTGCGGGAGCGCGCGGGGCGCGTTCGGCAAGGCCAAGACGCTCCCAGCGTGCTGACGTTCGAGGACTTTCTAGGCCGGCGGCTGTTTCCTCACCGTTTCCGCAGATGGTCAGCGAGATGCGGTGTCGGGCCAGGCGGCGCGCAGCCGTTCGGCCTCCTGTTCGGCTTGCGAGACCCCGGCGTGGAAGGCCGGTTGCCAGGACGCCACGTCTGACATGTCGGAGCCGAAAGCCTTCAGCGAGGAGGCATCGGGGCTGACCGCCACGGTCGTGTCCGCGCCGAGCCCGTCGAGCGGCTCGCGGGGGAACAGGTGCGCCAGCGGCTCGACGAGCAGCACAACGCGGGCGCCGGTGGCCAGGGCGACGTTCGCGCCGCCCGCCAGGGCGCCGTCGATGTACCGGTGGCCGTTGATCGTGATGGGCGGGTAAGCCCCGGGCATGGCGGAGCTGGCCGCCACCGCGGCTACCAGCGGCGCGCCGCTGTCGCGGTCCCAGACCTTCGGCTCGCCGGTCTCGGCGTCGACGGCGGTGATGAGCAGTCGCCGGTCGGGCCATCGGCGCGCGGTGATCAGGGACTCCATCAGGGCGATGCGCTCTTCCTCAAGCATGGTGGGAGCCTCGAGAGCGATCCGGCCGACCCGGCGCCGGGCCTCTTGCGGGTCCAGAGTGCGGTCGCCGAGCACGGTGAAGACCTCAGCCATCCGCGCCGGGTCCGTTCGCGGGTGCCTCGGCGGGCCTGTCTGTTTGTCCGTCCACGAGTCGGTCTGCGAGTCGGTCTGCGAGTCCGGCTGCAGGTCCGGCTGCGGGTCTGTCGGCGAGGAGGTGGAGCGCCCGTCCTGCTTCTGTCCGGGGTCGCGGTCGGGACCTGTACGGGTGGCGAGCTGGTCGAGGTCCTGACCGGTCGCCAGCATGGCGCCGACGATCGCCCCGGCTGAGGTGCCGACGATCAGGTCGGCGTCCGCGAGGTCCACTCCGCGGCGCCTCAGCCCCGCGGCCAGACCGGCCATCCAGGCCGTGCCGGGGACGCCTCCGGGCCCGAGGACCAGTGCCCGCGAAGTTCTGCTCATGATTTCTGTCTCCCATGGATGGCGTTCGCCGAGCGGCGGTACGGGACTACTCTCGGACCTCAACCAAGGTTGACGTCAAGTCGGCTTGTCGCTCCTCGCGGTGCCGGTGGTGTGAGAGATTAGAAGGATTCGTGAAGGTCTCACCGATGCATGGGGAGTGCCGTAGGTGAAGTCACGCGCGGCCGGTGGGGCCACCAGGCGCCAGGCCATGGCCGAGCATGTCCTGCGGCATGGGTCGGCCTCGATGACGGAGCTCGCCGAGACGTTCGGCGTGAGCGTGATGACCGTCCACCGTGACCTGGACCAGCTGGAGAGCCAGGGCATGGTGCGCAAGTACCGCGGTGGCGCGAGCGCCCAGGCCTCCAGCATCTTCGAGAGCAACATCGCCTACCGCAAGACCGCCCAGACGGCCGAGAAGGAGGCGATCGCCCGGCATGTGGTGGGGCTGATCGAGCCGGGCAGCTCGGTCATGATCGACGACTCCACGACCGCGCTGGCCGTCGCCCGCCATCTCGACGAGGTGGCCCCGCTGACCGTGGTGACGAACTTCCTGGAGGCGATCAGGCTGCTCGCTCCCATGCCGGGCATCCGCCTCATGGCGCTCGGCGGCGAGTACTACCCGACGCACGACTCCTTCCTCGGGGTGGCCTGTGTCGACGCGGTCGAGGCGATGAACACCGACACCGTGGTCGTCTCCACCTCGGCGATCTCCGATCGGCACGCCTTCCATCAGGAGCAGGAGATCGTGCTGGTCAAGCGGGCCATGGTGGCTGCGGGGACCCGGTGCGTCCTGGCGGTCGACCACACGAAGCTCGACCGGGTGGCCTTGCACAGGGTCGCTCCTCTCGACGCCTTCGACGTCATCGTGGTCGACTCGAACGCGTCTCCCGAGGCCGTACAGCGGCTTCGCGACCGACACCACCGGGTCGACATCGCCCAGGTCGGTTAGTGCCCTGTCCACGAACGTGCACTGACTTGCGACCCGCGCCCCTCTATCGGGTGAGACCGCGCATGCCTTCCGCGGGGAGGAGCCTGATCGCCGCGTCGGCGATCTGTCACATTACGGAGCCGACAGTTCCGTATAAGCTCCATCGCATGAGCCAACCAGTGGGTCGCCCCAGGGATGGCCGGGTGGACGGGGCCATTGCCGCGGCGGCCAGGGAGCTACTGGCCGAGCAGGGGTACGCGCGACTCACTGTGGACGCCGTGGCGGCCAGGGCTGGAGTCGGCAAGGCCGCGATCTATCGCCGCCATGCCACGAAAGAGCAGATGATCTTCGCGGCGGTCATGCACGACCTGGACCTCGCGACTCCACCCGACGCGGGTTCGCTGGCCGCCGACCTGGCCGCGGTCGTCCGCGACATTGTCACCAGCCTGGCCACGCCGCCGCCGGGAGTGGTGCCGGGTTTGCTGGCCGACGTACACGCGGATGCTGCCATGGCCGCCACGTTCGTGGGCACGTTCGTCAAAGCCGAGCGCGACTGCGTCATGGAGGTGCTGGAACGGGCGGTGGATCGTGGCGAGTTGTCACGGCTCCCCGATCCGGCAGTGGTGCACGCGCTTCTGCTCGGCCCGATCTTCGCCTGGCTGTTCCTTCTCTCCGAGGAACGCGAGCGGCTGCCGGCATTCGCCGACGCGCTGGCCCATGGGCTGGCTTACATGCTGCACGGCGGCTTCGGCGACGGCTTGTCGATGGGCTAGGCAGCACCAGCGCCCGAGAACCACCGGCTTCGTCATGTGACAGATCCAACATTGCATCCGAATGAGAACAGGCCCATGATTCGGAACTATGAGTTCCGATACTTTCATTCCCGTAAAAGGGGTGGTGTGGGCCGGTCGGATCCTGGTGTCCCTGGCCGGGCTGCACCTGCTGGCCATGTCGCTGCTGAGCGCGGATCACATCCCGGGCTGGCTCGGGGGAGAGCTGTGGTTCTTCCCGCCGAACGTGGACGATCTGGCTCGGCCGACTCCGAGCATGGGCGCATTCTGGCTGACCTGGGGTAGCTTCGCTGTGCCCCTTGGGCTGATCGGGGCACTGGTCGTCGGGTTCGGGCGGCGTGGGCAGGTGCCGCCGCCCTACCTCGGGATCGGCGTGGCCCTGTGGGCGCTGGTCGGTGCCGCCGTGTTCGAGCCTTCGCCGTTCGTCCTCGGCGTCGTGCCCGCCGCGCTACTCCTGGGCGCCGCGCGCAGGCGCCGGGCGGTGGCCGCGTGAGCCCCACGGTCATCCACAACGTGCGGATCTTCGACCCGACCGGCGCCGGGCCCAACGCCTGGACGGCGGGTGTGGTGGTCAATCCTCTTCGGAAGGCTTGGGTCGCCTGTTCCGCGGGGGAGGCGGTGGGAGGGTGAGGGCGCCACGGACTGCGGCTTTCAGGCGTTCTCGGCTGTCGGATCCGATCACGGGCCGGCCGTCTGCCGACGGCTCGGTCAACGCGCGGCGGAACACGGCCGTCGGCAGGTCGACCACGCACAGCGTCATCACCTCGACGCTGGCTCCGTCGGCTCGGTCCCACAGCCCCCGTGCCAGCCGGACGAGCAGCGCCACCAGCCGCTGGTCCAGGGCGAACATCTCCTCGGCCAGCTCATCGGGCACCTGAGGGCCGAGCAGCTGGTCGCGGCGCACCGTCGTGAGCATCCGCGCCGCGGCGGGGCGGCGGTCGGCGAACACCGCGGGCGCGCCCGCCGCCGCCACCACCGCCGCGACCGCCGCCTCGCGGTCGCCCCCTTGCACCGCGTCGACGAGCTCGACCTGCAGATCCAGAAAATCTCCCGCCGCCCTCAACCACAACCGTCCGAGCAGCACCGGCAGCGACCCGAACGCGTGGTAGATCGCCCCGTTCGACACCCCGGAGGCCGCCGCCAGCGCTCGCACCGTGAACCGCTCCGGACCGCCGTCGGCCACCAACCGCTCGGCGACATCCAACAGCTGGTCGAGATCATGGGTGCGAGGACGGGCCATGCCCGCCACATTAGCAGAGCGCTCGCTCTGAAATAACGGATGCGCCCTGCCCTCGAGGATCCACAATTCTGGAGCGTATGCTCGCCTCTCCCAAGATCTCAGCCGCCTGTCCCTGGTCGCCACCATAGGTGTGGGCTGGGAGGAGGGCACGCGGGGCTCACCCTCCTCCCAGCGACGAGCGACGAGCGACGAGCGACGAGCGACGAGCGACGAGCTACGAGCTACGAGCGACGAGCTACGAGCTACGAGCTACGGGAGTGCGGTGCGGGGGACGGCGAAGATGGTCCGGCCGCAGTTCAGCGGGGTGGCGGTTTCGGAGGCGCACTGGTTCTTGGTCCACTCGGTGAGCGACCAGACCAGCCCCGTGGCGTAGTCGTAGCTGAGCGACTCGGGGTGGAATCCCCAGCACTCATACGCCGAGCTGTAGGGGTTCGCGCAGGTGTGAGATCTGCCGGTGGAGGTGGTCAGGGCCCACAGCTCGCCTGCCTCGTCCGGCCAGCTGTGCGCGACGTACCAGGTGCCGTTCCAGGACAGCACCCCCTGCATGTTGCCGACCCGGGTGCGGTACGCCTGGGCCGCCGGGGTGTAGCCGCTGGCATTGGCGCTGAGCAGGAAGTTCGCGCCGCCGAGGTTGTACCGGTAGACCCTGCCGTGCAGGGCGGGGTTGTTGAAGTACTCCACGGCGGTCAGGGAGTCGGGGGTGGTGCTGCGGTCCAGGGAGATGGAGGCGAAGCACGGCACACCCGTGTCGCTGCTCATGGTGCAGGTGCCGCTGGCGTAGCTGTAGAAGCCGACCTCCGGCATGACGTACTGGTAGCCGTACGCGGCGTACCCGCTGCTCGTCTTGCCGATCGCCGAGCTGGAGTCGTTCACCCGCAGGATCTCCGACATGCTGAACACCCTGATGCCGGTGGAGTTGGCGCCCGTTGCGCTGACGTACAGCTTGTCGCCGTACCAGACCATGCCGCCCATGTGCGCTTTTGCGGGGCCGAAGTTGTTGTTGGCGTAGCTGGTGGCGTTCGCGTTGGTGGTGCCGTCCGTCGGCGCGACCAGGTAGACCCAGCGGTACTCCGGCGCCGACGGGTTGGTGTAGTCGATGAAGGCGACCCTGGCGTCGTTGTTGCGGAGGTTCGCGCCGCATTCGCCGGCGTTGCAGTAGTTCCAGCCGCTGAGGATGGCCTTGTACGCCCCCCAAGTGCCATCGTCGTCGGCGTCGCCGGAGGTGGTGAGGCTCTGCGGGATCCATGTCTCGGTGCTCGCGTCACCACTGTCCCAGCACCAGCTGACCGTGGCGGCCGGCTTGATCGGCAGCCCCGCGGCCTCGGTGCTGTCGCAGGTGCGCATGGGGTGGTTGGCGCTGGTCATGACCTCGGCGAAGTCGGCCTCGGTGAGGCCCGGCTGCGCCTTGAGCGTGCTCAGGCCGGTCGTCGGGTGCCAGATGACACCGGCTCCGGAGACGGCGACGAGCGGGGTTCCGTAGGCGGAGTCGTCGACGGGGTCGGCGTGCGCCGGGGTGGCGACAGCGAGGGGGACGATGAGTAGCAGAAGGATGGCCACGAGTCTGGACAAGGGGGTGTCCTCTCTTACCGGCGCATGTCCCCACATGTCGAGAGGGGGACAGCCAAAATCATGGAAGCCGGACCGGGCTCGCAGATAGCACTAAACACGTCTGAATCGGACGAAATTGCTGTCATCCGGATGACTAGGGTGGCGGCTGTGATGGCCACCCCCCTGAAGTTGTCCCGAGGTCTGCTCTTCATCGCCGACGGCTCTCCCGCCTACGCGCGCCGCTACACGCACGAGGGCGAGGAGCCCGTGCACGCGCACAGCTTCGTGGAGATCGCCGTCGTGGTCGCCGGAACGGCCGTCCACCTTTCCTCGTCGGGACGGCAGGACCTGCGGAGCGGGGACGTCGTCCTGCTGCGTCCAGGCGTCTGGCACGGGTACGAGGACTGCGCGCGGCTCGTCCTGTACAACTGCTGCATCGGCACCGACCTGCTCCGCAACGAGCTGTCCTGGACGCGCGAGGACCCCCGGCTGGGCTACCTGCTCTGGACCGGTCCGCACTCGTTACAGCGCCGTGGCCTGCTGACCACCCATTTGGCGGATCTCGATCTGCGTACGTGCCTCGGCTACCTGGAGGCGCTCGACGGGCTGCGCGACCGCAGCATCCAGCGGCACCGGGCCGACGTCATCGGCTGGCTCTCGCTGTTCCTCGGGCACCTGTCCCGCGCCGTCGACACCGGTCACGACGAGGTGGCGGCCGACGGCGCGGCGACGCATCCGACCGTCATGCGCGTGGTGGACATGGTGGAACGGGACCTCGCCCACGACTGGACGCTGAACGAGCTGGCCGGGGCCGTCGCGCTCAGCCCCGCCTACCTGGTGCGCCTGTTCAAGTCGGCCACCGGGCTGCCGCCGATGGCCTACCTGGGCCGGCTGCGCGTCGAGACCGCGGCCGACATGCTGCTGCGCACAGACGAGCCGGTGACGTCGATCGCCCGGGCGGTGGGCTGGCCGGACCAGAGCCACTTCGCGCGCCGCTTCAAGGCGTACTTCGGACTCAGCGCGACCACCTACCGTAACCGGTTCCGCACCTGAACTCCTCTCAGCCCAGCAGCAGGCGCGCCGGACCGTGCAGGCCGCTCACCCGCTGCCCGGGGAAGACGAAATGCGTGGGGCTGACCGCGTCGAGATGCGGCGCGAGCGTGCCGTACACCTCGACCTCGACGGTGTTCGCACCGTCCCGCAGCGCCGCGCCGACGTCGAACCGGTACGGCGAGCACACCCTGACCCCGCACGACCGGCCGTTGACCCGCACCTCTGCGGTGCCGCGCACCCGGCCGAGGTCCAGGAGAGCGGTGTCCGGGCGCTCGTCGAGATGGACGGTGCGGCGGTAGCGGACGCCGCCGCTGTACTCCGGCAGGCCCGAACGCTCCCAGTCGCCCAGCTCGATCGGGCCGGGTCCGGTCTCGATCTCGATCGGCCCGGTGAGGATGGCGCCGCCGGTGTGCCCGGCCTCGGTCACGACGCGGAGCAGAGCCTCGCGCGGCCCGGCCCGGCCGTCGAGGGACACCTCCAGGCGGCCGACGCCCTCCGCCACCGTCTGACCGTCGATCAGCAGCTCGGCCGCGCCGCGCAAGGGTACCCGGAGGGCGGTGGCGCCCGGCGGGACCTGGAAGCGCAGCCATTCGACGCGCCCCGCCGTGCCCGGCTCGGCCAGCACAGCCGGCAGCACGACCGGGGACACGACCGGCAGTCCGGCTGAGGACGCGGCCGGTGACCCGGGGGCGCCCGGTTCCTTCCGGTCCCCTGACAGCCAGGAGGTGCCGGGCAGGGGGTGCGGGCGGCGCGGCAGGTGCAGGGCGGCGGGGTCGCGGTACTGCGTCCGGTGGATCTCGGCCGCGACGCGCTCGCCGTCGTGCACCGCCCACCAACCGGGTCCGGAGGTGACGCAGCCGTCGACCAGGACCGGCTCGGCGCCGTCACCGACCCGGACGGTCACCTCGTTCGCGCCGGGCCGCAGCACCCCGGCCAGGTCGTAGCGGCGGACCCGGGGCCTTCGGTGGTCGGCGTACGGGTCGAAGCCGCCCTGCCGGCCCATCTCCACCCCGTTGACCAGCACGTGGCAGGCCGTCATCGAGGCCACCTGGAGCACCGTCCCCTTCGGCGTGAACGCGGCGGTCAGCTCGACCGGCCCCGTCGGACCGGTGATCCATTCCGGACGTACGTAGTGCTCGGGGTCCGTCACGACGGCGACGTGCGCGCGCAGCCATCCGTCGTCCTCGGGCACCAGCCGGACCTCCAGCAGGTGGCTGCCGGGCGGCAGGGGCCGGCGGGCCAGCGCCAGGTAGCCCCGGTCGTCCAGGTCGACGTCATGGCCGTCGATCCGCACCGCCTTGACGGCCGCGGCGCCGACGGCGAGGAACCCGTGCTCCGGCACGGTCAGCTCGGCCCTGAACCGGGCACTGCGCCCCATGGCCACCTGCCCGAAGTCCAGGAACTCCTCCGGTACGTGCCCCTTGGGCCCGAGGTCGAGGCGGTGGATGGGGTCCTTCCTGATGCCGCGCGAGGTCGAGTACACCGCGGGCCGCCACTCCTCGCCGTCGGTCCGCAGGCTGCCGTGCGAGCCGAACGTCGCGTACGCGGGCCGCCACCTCAGGCCGTCCACCCGGTGCTCGACCTCCCAGCGGTGCAGGACCGTCCCGGAGTGGCCGAGGTCGCCCCAGGTGTCGTCCAGGGTGGGTACGAGCTCCATCTCCCAGCCGGTGCCGAGATCGAGCTCCCTCGTGGGGGACACGGCCGGTTCGGTGGTCACCACCTGCTCGTCCCGCTCGCCCGTGAAGACGAGCAGTGCGGCGGGACCGGCGTCGAACGGCACGACGACCTCGGTGTGCTCGCCCTCCACGGTGTACGGCAGCGCACGCACGCCGCCACCGAACGGGTCCACCAGCAGCGGGGTCCCCGAGACGCCGCGCACTCGCACCGGCATCTCGGCGGCGTACCGGTCGGGGTCGAAGTCGATGGTGGCCGAGTCCCAGCCCTGGTCGATGCCCCGCTCGCCCGGTCGTTCGACCGACACATGGCTCGCCATGGGGAAGGTGGCCTGGAGGTAGACGATGGTGGCACCGTCGAACTCTCGTACCAGCGGGGGGACCGGCGCCTCGACCCGGCGCAGCGGCGACAGCAGCGGACCGAGGTCGGCCGTCGTCGCGGCGAAGCGGACGCGCGAGCGCAGCGGCCCCTCCGGGCGGGCGCCGACGGCGACGACCAGCCCACCCCGATCGGCGAACGCCACGAGCGCCTCTTCCGTGGCCGGATCGAGCGTCGTGCACGCGGGCAGCACGATCACGGCATAGGACTCGTCCGCGACCTCCAGCCGCGCGCCGTAGGACCGGCCGGGTCTGATGGTGGCCCGCTGGACCGAGTCGTCGTCGATCACGTCGGCGTCCAGGCCGAGCCGGTCCAGGACGCCGGGAAGCATCCGGAACCAGGCCATCTCGCCCACGATCTCGCGGTAGACCTCCTGCGCCCGCGCGGCCTCCGCGCCCACCCCGTCGAGCCGCGTGCCCGCCTGGACGGTCGCGGTCGGCATGAGGACTGCCAGGTCACAGGCGTGCCGGCCCAGCGAGAGCGCCGCGCACAGCCGGGTGACGGCGTCGGCGAAGACGCGGTGGTGCCGCCAGTACGGCTGGCGCCAGTCCGTGGAAGGCGGAGCCCACTCCCACCATCCCGCCTTGGTCGTGTAATAGACGGCGTGCGGGTTGTACAGGGTGGCTCCGGCCCGCAGCCAGGGCAGCAGCCAGTCGAAGGTCTCCTCCAGCGTGCCGCCCCAGCCGCTGGAGTGGAACGCCTCGATCCAGGTGCGCGGCCGCTCGTACAGGTGGGCCAGCGAGGAGTGCACCCGCGCGTCACCGTGGTGGTCGGAGCCCGGCGCGCTGAACCAGCGGTGCGTGCGCGCGTAGTCGGCGTACAGCTGGACGCCCTCCACCGGATGACCGGCACGGGCGGGGTCCTGCTGGTCGCAGCCGCTCAGCAGGCCGTGGCGCGTGTGCCACTCGGCGAGCGGCCGGAAGAACGCCTCCTCCGCCAGTTCGGCGCGGGTGCGCTGGTAGTCGCGGCGGACCTCGCCCGCCCCCGCGCCGTCCGCCCACAGCAGCGGCAGGTGCGGGGTGAGGTCATAGCCGCGGCGCTTCTCGAACTCCACGGCGAAGGTGGCGGACCAGGTCGGTACCGCCGGCAGCTCGTCCTGGAAGGAGCCGGCGATGACCCCGCCCAGCCGGTGCCCCAGCCGGCGCTCGAACTCGCCGTGCACCCGGTCGATCAGCGTCGCGCACGCGTCCGCCGACAGGTAGTCGAAGCCGCGGGTGGTCACCGAGCCGTCGGGGGCCAGCCAGCGGCCGGCGAAGCGGGGCTCCTCGTCGACCAGCCGGGCCTGGAGGTCGGCGCCCGAGAAGCCGAGCTGGTCGTAGAACCACAGGGAGATCCCCAGCTCCTCGGCGTCGGCGCACACCTGCTCCAGCAGGGCCCACCACTCCTCGGAGAAGAATGGCGGGTCGTCGGCGTCGGAGCCGAACATCGGTCCCGACGGCGCCAGGTTGAGTATCACGAGGTTCCACACGCCGCCCTCGGCGAACCGCTCCAACTGCCAGCGCAGCCGGTCGCGTCTCAACCGCTCGCCGCTCCACCACCAGATGGCCGCGGGGGAGTACGCCCGGGGCGGGTCACGCAGGATGTCGGCGAGCGCGGCGGGCAGGGTCATGGCAGCTCCAAAAGGGTACGCGGCTGCTGAAGCGGCCTAACATTGGCATGTGATTCTCACGTTGTCCAGTGTTACAAGAGAGCCTGCCGCATAGCCTCCAGTGTGCCCGCTTCGGCCAGTGGAGCCCAGCTCAACCTGGCTATGAGCGGCCGTGTTACGTGGGCAGCCGTTTTCACATCCGGCCTCATGGTCGGTCTGGCGCGATATATACGTTTTCTTGACGCCCTCACCAGGCGAAACACCGATCTGCCGTCACTAGTGTGCGTAGTGCGCGATGTTGATGGAGGGTGACCGGGATGGTGCTGGCGAAACGGCCGGTCGCTACTGAGGGAACGCTGCGGTCGTGGCTGCTCGAAGGGCTGCAGACCGACCGCAAGCAGATCGAGCACGGCCCGCACGTGAAGCACTCGTGGTGGCGGGTGATGTGCCTCACGGGTGTCGACTACTTCTCCACGCTCGGCTACCAGCCCGGCATCGCCGCGCTGGCGGCCGGACTGCTGTCGCCGCTGGCCACGCTGTTCCTGGTGGCCCTGACGTTGCTGGGCGCGTTGCCGGTCTATCGGCGGGTGGCCGCCGAGAGCCCGTTCGGGCAGGGCTCGATCGCGATGCTGGAGAAGCTCGCCCCGCAGTGGTGGGGCAAGTTCTTCGTGCTGGCCCTGCTCGGGTTCGCGGCCACCGACTTCGTGATCACGATGACGCTGTCGGCCGCCGACGCCACCGCGCACCTGCTGGAGAACCCGTTCATGCCGGACTTCCTGGCCGGGCAGCGGGTGATCGTCACGCTGGTGCTGCTGGCCCTGCTCGGCGGGGTGTTCCTGATGGGGTTCACCGAGGCGATCGCCATCGCCGTCCCGGTCGTCTTCGTCTATCTGGGACTGAACGCGGTGGTGGTGGCGACCGGGATCGTGCACGTACTCCAGGCACCACGGCTGGTGTGGGACTGGGAGAACGCGCTGAGCGTGAGTTACAGCAGCCCGCTGGCGATGATCGGGGTGTCGCTGCTGGTGATGCCCAAGCTCGCGCTGGGCATGTCCGGGTTCGAGACCGGCGTGGCGGTGATGCCGGTGATCAAGGGCGGCATCGAGGAGCGGATCGCCGGCACCAGGCGGATGCTCACCACCGCGGCATTGATCATGAGCGTGTTCCTGATCTTCTCCAGCTTCGTGACCACCGTGCTCATCCCGCACGAGGAGTTCGCGGCGGGCGGCAAGGCCAACGGGCGCGCGCTGGCCTACCTGGCCCACGACTATATGGGCAACTGGTTCGGCACCGTCTATGACATCAGCACGATCGCGATCCTCTGGTTCGCCGGCGCCTCGGCGATGGCGGGCCTGATCAACCTGGTACCGCGTTACCTGCCCCGGTACGGCATGGCGCCGGAGTGGACCGGCGCCGTGCGGCCCCTCGTGCTGGTCTTCTCCGCCATCGCGTTCGCCATCAC
>NZ_JBFAIF010000040.1:0-42252 GCF_040654555.1 Nonomuraea sp. NPDC050680
CCCTTGGGACCCAGGGTCACCTTGACCGCGTCGGCCAGCTGGTTCATGCCGCGCTCGAGACCGCGCCGGGCGTCCTCGTCAAACGCGATCATCTTGGCTGCCATAAGGCTAGACCTCCCAGATGCAGGGTGGCTTCAATGGACCGAGCCGACGCCCGCGACGGCATGGGCCTGCATCTCCGTTCGGCAGACCCCATCGTCCCGATCCAGTGTTGGCACTCTCGAACCGAGAGTGCCAACAAACTGTTTAGCACTCTACCCTGCCGAGTGCAAGCTGAGACACCCGCATGCCCAGGTCAGTCAGTACGGCGGGTCCGTCCGGACCCGCCGTAGCCGAGTCGACGAAGGATGAGTGGCGGTTTCGCCCGGACTGCGCTGCCGTGCGACCTGCCGGTACATACCAGCTTCGTGATTTCAGACCGCTCGCACGGACTCCGCTTGGGGGCCCTTCTGCCCCTGCGTGATCTCGAACTCGACGCGCTGGCCTTGTTCGAGCGAGCGATAGCCATCCATCATGATCGCTGAGTAATGGACGAATACATCCTTGCCACCGTCTACCGCGATGAAGCCGTAGCCCTTGTCCGCGTTGAACCACTTGACGGTGCCCTGCGCCACTTCCGACTCCTCTTACTGGGCTCTTAGATCCCGCCCATTCCTACGCGAGACCCTCAATCGCCTGACATATGGAGAAATAACCAGGCGATCGCCCTCGACCATACCTGTGGGACAGCGTTTGGCAACAGAGTCAATCAACAAATTACGCATTTCATCGGCGAGTGAGTCGTTCAACGTTGAATTGTCGGAAAAAACAGAAGGCGCCCCAGATGGGAGCGCCTTCTGAAGTGAGCGGGTGACTACCCTCCGGCGACGGCCGGGATGATGGAGATCTGCACGCCTTCGGGGGCGGCCGTGTCAAGTCCGTCGACAAAACGGACATCCTCTTCGCCAACATAAACGTTGACAAAACGACGAATCTTGCCCGATTCATCCAGAATTCTCGCGCCGATCCCCGGGTAGTCGGAGTCGAGCTTCGCCAGCACGTCACGGAGAGTCGCGCCCTCCCCACTCACTTCCGCGTTACCACCGGTGTAGGTGCGCAGAATGGTGGGAATCCGCACAGAAACGCTCATGATTAACTTGCCTTTCCTGGTTGTCAGACAGCCGCGCGGAACGCGTCGAGCGAGGGCCGGATCACTGCCGAGGGCTGGGCGTCGTCGGCGACGGCGTCGAGCGTCTTGAGGCCGTCACCGGTGTTGAGCACCACGGTCTCCGCCTCCGGGTCGAGCTGCCCGGTCTCGACGAGCTTCTTCAGCACTCCCACGGTGACGCCACCGGCCGTCTCGGCGAAGATGCCCTCCGTGGCGGCCAGCAGCTTGATGGCGGCGACGATCTCGGGGTCCGTGACGTCCTCCACCGCCCCGCCGGTGCGGCGGGCGATGTCGAGCACGTACGGGCCGTCGGCGGGGTTGCCGATGGCCAGCGACTTGGCGATGGTGTCCGGCTTGACCGGCTGGACCACGTCGTGGCCGGCCTTGTACGCGGTCGACACGGGAGAGCAGCCCTTGGCCTGCGCGGCGAAGATCTTGTAGGGCCGGTCCTCGACCAGGCCGAGCGCGATCAGTTCCTTGAAGCCCTTGTCGATCTTGGTGAGCTGGGAGCCGGAGGCCACCGGGATGATGATCTGCTCGGGCAGCCGCCAGCCGAGCTGCTCGGCGATCTCGTAGGCGAGCGTCTTGGAGCCCTCGGCGTAGTAGGGCCGCAGGTTGACGTTGACGAAGCCCCACTTGTCGCCCAGCGGGTCGCCGATGAGCTCGGAGCAGAACCGGTTGACCTCGTCGTAGGAGCCCTCGATGGCGACCAGCCGGCCCCCGAACACCCGGGCCATGGCGATCTTGGCCTGCTCCAGCCCGGCGGGGATGAACACGCAGGCGTCGAGCCCGGCCCTGGCGGCGGCGGCCGTGACCGCGCCCGCGAGGTTGCCGGTGGAGGAGCAGGAAAGGGTGTGGAACCCGAAGTTACGCGCCGCCTCGACGGCGATGGCCACCACCCGGTCCTTGAAGGAGTGGGTGGGATTGCCCGAGTCGTCCTTGACGTACAGGGACTTGATGCCCAGCGCGCGGCCGAGGTTGCCGGCCTTGACGAGCTTGGTCCAGCCGGGGTTCATGTTCGGCTTGGTGGCGACGTCGGCGGGCACGGGGAGCAGTGAGCGGTAGCGCCAGATGTTGGCGGGGCCGGACTCGATGTCCTTCCGGGTGACGTCACCGAAGGAGTAGGCCGCTTCGAGCGGCCCGAAACACTCCAGGCAGGCGAAGCTGGGACCGAGGTCGTAACGGGTGCCGCACTCGCGGCAAGAGAGGGCTACAGCGGGTCCGAAGTCGTGCGACATGAAGCGAGGCCTTCCCTCATCTTCGCCTGCGGCCACCTTGACCGCAGACCGGAATTGGCACCTGTCCCGGTCGGCCTCGCCCTGTAGCGAGTCTGAATCCGGGAGGGTTGCCGGGGCTTCGCAGGGCCGGTCCCTCCACCCCTCTGGATGAGCAATATTCAGTTGTTTGGCCTGACTCTACCTGGCCAGGCGCGTCAAGCCACTAACCGTCTCACGAAGCGAGACGTACGGTCTCAGCGATAGTCCTCCCCCAGGACGCCCTGAACGTACTTGCGCGCCTGGTGGATGCGCGACTTCGCGGTGCCCAGCGGGATGCCGAGCTGCTCGGCGACCTCGTTGTAGTCCAGCTGCACGATGTCGCGCAGGACGAGGGCCTGGGCCAGGTCGGGCTTGCTGGCCTCCAGCGACTCCATCGCGTCGAGCAGGTCGAGCCGCGACCCGGCGATCACACTGACCCGCCGCGCGTCGGGCTTCTGCATGGGGAGCTCGTCGGAGGTCTGCTCGGCCGAGCGGCGCTTCAGCGTGCGGTAGGTCGTACGGGCGCAGTTGGCCGTCACGATGTGCAGCCAGGTGCTGAACCTGGCCCGCCCCTCGAAGCGCCCGATGTTGCGCGCCACGGCCAGCAGGGTGTCCTGGGAAGCCTCCTCCGCATCCTGGTGATAGGGCAGGATGCGAGCGCAATGGCGCAACACATCGGGTTCGATCCGCTTCAGGAGCTCACCCAGTGCGCGATGATCTCCGGCAGCGGCGGAGCGGGCCAGTTCCTCGGTTAGGTCATCAAGCGCCATAGCTGGGATCCTATGGTCGGAGGGAGCTTTAATGAACAGCGTCCTGGTCGCCTCTAACAGAGGACCCGTCTCGTTCACCGTCTCTGACGACGGTGTGCTGACCATGAAGCGCGGCGGTGGCGGTCTGGTGTCCGGACTCTCCGGAGTCCTGAAGGACGACGGCGTGCTGTGGGTCTGCGCTGCTTTGTCCGACGGTGACCGCGGTGCCGTACGCCAGGCGCCCGGCGGCCGGCTCGACCACGCCGGCTATGACACCGGCGCGCTGCGGATGCTCGACATCCCGCCGGCCACCTTCCACCGCGCCTACAACGCCGTGGCCAACTCCACGCTGTGGTTCGTCAACCACCTGCTCTACGACACTCCCAACGCGCCGCTGTTCGGCACCAGGTTCGAGCGCGAGTGGGAGTCCTACCGCGACTACAACGGCGCGTTCGCGCTGGCGCTGGCCGAGGAGGCCGCACACGAGGCCCGCGTGATGGTCCAGGACTACCACCTCACGCTGACCCCGGCGATGCTCCGCGCCGAGCGGCCCGACCTGCGTATCGCGCACTTCAGCCACACGCCGTGGGCGCCACCCGAATACTTCTCGCTGCTGCCCGACGACGTCGCGCGCGAGGTGCTCGAAGGCATCCTGGGCGCCGACCACGCCGGCTTCCTCACCGAACGCTGGGCGGGGGCGTTCATGGACTGCTGCCGCGCCCTGCTGGGCGCGGAGGTCGACCGGGCCGGCCATACGGTCACCCACGAGGGCAGGACCACCCGCATCGGCGTGCACGGCCTCGGCGTCGACGGCGAGGCGCTGTGGGCCCGGGCCCACGAGCCCGACGTCGAGTCCAACATCGCCGCGATCAGGGAGCAGGTCGGCGACCGCCGGCTGATCGTCCGCATCGACCGCACCGAGCTGTCCAAGAACATCGTCCGCGGGCTGGTGGCCTACCGGGAGTTCCTGGTGGCGCATCCGGAGTGGCACGGCCGGGTGGTGCACCTGGCGTTCGCCTATCCCAGCCGGCACGACCTGCCCGAATACCGCGAATACACCGCCTCGGTGCAGCGCTGCGCCCAGGAGATCGAGGACGAGTTCGGCACCGAGGACTGGGACCCGCTGATACTCAACGTCAACGACGACTACCCGCGCTCGCTGGCTGCCTACCGGCTGGCCGACGTGCTGCTGGTCAACCCGATCCGCGACGGCATGAACCTGGTGGCCAAGGAGGGCCCGATCCTGTCGCCGCGGGCCGCGCTGGTGCTGTCGCGCGAGGCGGGCGCGGCGGCCGAGCTGGGCCCGCACGCGCTCATGGTCAACCCCTACGACGTGAGCGGCACGGCCGTCGCGCTGCACGACGCGCTGGTCATGCCCGAGGAGGAGCGCATGAGCCGCCGCGATCGGCTGGAGGCGGCGGCCACCGCGCTCCCGCCGCAGAAGTGGTTCGCCGCCCAGCTGGACGCGCTGGCCTAGCGTGTCGGCGATCTCAGAGAGCACCCGGCTGACCAGGGACCGGCCGACCTGGCTGATCTACCTGATCCTCGGTACGTTCGCCACGTTCATCTACGGCCTGAGCGCGGCCCTGCCGCTCCTTCGCCTCCAGCAGCGGACCTCCGGCACGGTCGCCGGCCTGCACGGCACCGCGATGGCCGTGGGCACGATCCTCGCCGGCCTCTCCCTCCCGCTCCTCACCGGGCGCTACGGCAGGCGGGCCACCACCTGGATCGGCCTGGCCGGGATGAACGCGGGCGTGCTCCTGGTCGTGCTCTTCTCCGCGCTGCCCCTGACGCTGCTCGGCTATGGCGTGGCCGCCGGCTTCGGCGCGATCGCCCTCTACAGCGCCATGGCCGCCCTCAGCGAGCACCACGGGCCGGCCGGGCCGGCCGCGCTGAGCGAGGCGAACGCCGTCGGCGTCGTCGTGGGCGTGGCCGCGACCTTCCTGCTCAGCGCGAGCGCGCAGACCGCGCTCGGCTGGCGGGCCTCGCTGCTCCTCACCCCCGCGCTCACCGCGCTGCTGGTCGTGACGATGGCGCGGGTCTGGCCCCCGGCCACGGCCGTGGCGGCCTCGCCCACCGGCGAGCGGCCGGCGCCGCCCGGGTGGCGCTTCCACCTGGCGGGCGGCGTGCTGTGCTGCTGCGTGGCGCTGGAGTTCTCGTTCAACCTATGGGCGGCCGAGCTGTTCGCCTCGCGCACCGGCCTGAGCGCGGCCGCCGCGGCCACCGGGCTGACCGCGTTCCTGGCCGGGCTGGCGGCGGGCCGGTTCGCCGGCGCGTACCTGGCCTTACGCCTGGCGCCCGCGCGGCTCTTCCTGGGCGCGCTGGCGATCACCGCGGTGGGCTGGCTGCTCTTCTGGCTGAGCACCTGGCCCGTCCTGTCCTACGCGGGTCTCGCGCTCAGCGGGCTGGGCGCCTCCCTGCACTTCCCGCTCGCGCTGGCCGCGCTGATCACGCACGCGGGCGACCGGCCCGACCGGGCCGGCGCGGCGGCTCCGATCTGGGCCGGGTCCGCGATGGCCCTCGGCCCGCTCGCGCTCGGCGCGCTCGCCGACGGCTTCGGCACCTGGAACGCGTTCCTGCTGGTCCCCGTCCTCATCGCCCTGGCCGCCGGCGGGGTGCTCATCGCCAGGCCGCGCGCTTGAGCACGCCGGGGACGCTCATCGCCAGGCCGCGTGCTTGAGCACGCCGGTCAGTCCGGGGGTGTTCCATGAGTCGACGACGAGCACGCCACTCTTGGGCAGATACCACTCCCGCTGGACGAAGGCGGCCCGCGCCTTGCCCGTCCCGGTGACGCAGGTGCCCTTCCACGCGCGGTAGTACGCCTTGTGTCCGGGTCCGACCTGGCGCAGCCCCTTGGCCGCCGCGCCGTTGAGCGTCTGGCCCCACTTGTGGTTGAGCGGGCAGGGCTGCACGTCGGTCGCCGAGTAGAAGGGCCGGTCGGGCGTGTACGGATTGAGCTCGTGACCCACCTTGACGGCCGCGGGCCCGAGCACCCAGAAACCGTGGCACTCCGGCGTGAAGTACGCCCCCTTGGGCTTGGCGCACTTGCCGGTGACGACATGGATCCAGTCGCCCTTGCCGTACACCTTCCATGAGCTCGGCAGGGACAGCGTCAGCCCGTGGCGCAGCTTGAGCGGATGGTTCGCGCTCGCGATGCTCGCGGAGGCGGGGACGGCCGGGACGAGGAGGGCGGCGGCCACGGACAGGACCGCCACGGCGAGGTATCTCTTCGACATCCCGCGACGGTACCGGCCCGCACTTGCAGGCGGGTTGCCTACTTGTAGGCGGTTTGCGGACCTGCAGCCTTGTAGGCGATTTGCGGACCTGCAGCCTTGTAGGCGATTTGCGGACCTGCAGCCTTGTAGGCGGTTTGCGGATCTGCAGGTCGATCAGCGCCCTTTGACGGCCGAAGCGAGCTCCCGCAGCAGGGCCACCACGCCGTCGGGGCCGTCCACCACGATGTCGGCCCGCTCGGCCAGCGCGGTCACCTCGGCCGAACCGCTGCACACGTTCACCCCCGGCAGCCCTGAGTTCCTGACCGCGTCGAAGGCCGCCAGATCGCCCAGGTCGTCGCCGACGAACATGACCGACCTGGCCGCCCGCTCGGCCAGGAACAGGCCGAGCGCGTGCCCCTTGTCCATGCCCGGTGGCCGCAGTTCGAGCACCAGGCGGCCGGGCTCGACGACCAGCCCGTGCTTCTTCGCCAGTGCGGCCAGCGGCTCGCGCAGGGCCTCCAGCGTGCCCTCGGGGTCGGCGCTGCGCCGGGTGTGGACGGCGACCGCCCGGCCCTTGTCCTCGATCGCCACGCCTTTCACGCCGAGGGAGACGAGCAGCAGTTGCAGCTCGGCCTCGGCCTCGAGCACGCCGGGCGGAGGCGGCGGCGCCGAGACCCGGCCGTCCTCCCAGCGCTCGAACCCGTAATGCCCCAGCACCACCAGGCCAGGCACCTCGGCCAAGCCGGGTGCGTCGGTCAGGCCGGTCCCGAGCCGCAGAGCCGTGGCCACCGGCCGGCCGGTCACGATCGCCACCGCGTTGACGTACCTGCCCAGCTCGGCGAGTACGGGCGGCGCTTCCGGATGGATTCTGGCGGAGGCGGGATCGGCCACGATCGGCGCAAGGGTGCCGTCGAAGTCGAGCCCGATCACGGCTCCCGCCGGATCCTTCAGGATCGCTTCCATGCCGGGCGATCCTGTTTGTCTGATGTTCTTCACGCGCCTGCCGTACCCAGCAGGTCAGGGGCGCATGCCAAACCGTCTGGCGGCGCGCTCCCGCTGGCGCGTGGAACGCAGCCGGCGCAGCCGCTTGACCAGCATCGGATCCTGCTGGAGCGCCTCCGGCCGATCGATCAGTTCGCCGAGGAGCTGGTAGTAACGGGTGGCGGAGAACCCGAAGGTCTCCTTGATGGCCTGCTCCTTCGCACCCGCGTAACGCCACCAGTGGCGCTCGAAGGCGAGGAGTTCGAGATCGCGTTTGGAGAGGGGTTGTCTGGACGGTTCCTGGGCAGCACTGTCACCGCTGACCGGTGCAGTGTCCATGGTGTCCTCCTCGGAAGGGCGCGCGACGATCAGATCGTGGGCACGCGGGCCCGTGCCAATCGTAATGTGCGGAGTGCGGGTGTTCACGGCGGATTGAGAGACGTACAGTCACCAAATGTGACCTCAGTCATCACACTTCTCACCGACTACGGGCTCGAAGATGGCTATGTGGCCGCCTGTCATGGCGTGATAGCCGGGATCGCCCCCGAGGCCAGGGTGATCGACGTGTGCCACCTGATCCCATCGGGCGATGTACGGCGCGGCGCCGCCATACTCTCCCAGACAATCCCCTATCTCCCGAAGGGCGTACACATCGGGGCGGTCGATCCCGGCGCGGGCGGAGCCAGGCGGGCGGTCGCCGTGGAGGCCGGCGGGCGGGTGTTCATCGGCCCCGACAACGGGCTCCTGTCGTGGGCCATGCACGCCAGCGGCGGGGCCGAGGCGGCCTACGAGATCAGCAACGCCGACTACTTCCTGCATCCGGTCTCACCGACCTTCCACGGGCGGGACGTGTTCTCGCCGGTCGCCGGGCGGCTGTGCGGCGGGCTCAAACCGGCCGAGCTGGGACCCGAGGTGCCGCTCTCGCGGCTGGTCTCGCTGCCGGAGCCGACCTCGAAGCTACGCCAGGGGGCCGTCGAGGGTGAGGTGGTCTCGGTCGACCGCTACGGCAACACCCAGCTGTCGATCGCGGCGGGCGACCTGGCGGCGCTGGGCGTGCGGATCGGGGACACGCTCGGGGTCTGGCTGGGGCGCAGGCAACTGACACTGCCGTACCGGGAGACGTTCGCGGCCGTGCCGCCGGGCGAGCTGGTGGCCTTCGCCGACTCGGCCGGGCTGATCGCCATAGCCGTCAACTCTGGCGACGCGGCCCAGCGCCTCGGCCTGCCACCGGGCGCCCATGTACGACTCTCACCCTCGCCCTGACCAGGCCCATGTACGACTCTCACCCCGCCCTGACCAGGCCCATGTGCGGCCCTCGCCCTCCCCTCGAGACGAAAGCCGCCAAAAGGAAATTACACCGCGTATCGGTCTGTTTACCGAAGCGTCAGATTGAACCGTCGATCGCGTGTCAGAATGCACGGGCATCGGGCGACCCCTCCCCTGCCCGCGAGGTGCACTTGTTCCCTTTGTCTGTTGTGCTGCTCTCTTTACTGTCCGCCGCCCTGCCGTCCTCGGAGCCACCCGTGCCGGAGCGCTGGCACGCGTGGCCGGTGGCCAGGGTGTTCCCGAGCTCCGTGCCCGGCACCAGCCCCTCCGGGGCCCGCGTGACCTATGTCCTGGCCGGCGTCGCCCCGGAGTCGCCGTGCCGGGTGGCCTTCCAGCCCGGGGTCGCGCGGCTGCTGCGCGGGTGCGTGACGGCCTTGCGCGCCACGTACGCGGACAGCACGCAGACGTTCGTGGCGACGGTCGGCATCGCCGTACTGACCGGCCCTGACGCCCACCGGCCCCTTGACCGCCTGACGGACGACCTCCCGCTGACGCTCGTGGGCGCCCCGCCGACCGGATCATCAGAGACCGGCGCCGGCCGTCCGCCCGATGGGCCGTCAGGGACCGGTGCCGGACGGCTGCCGACCGTACGGCCAGTGGCCTTTCCCGATGGGCCGGCCGAGCGGTTCGGCGAGTCGCAGTACGTCACCGGCGTGCTGATCTCGTCGAACGACGCCTACGTCGTGGCGACGGCCGCCGGGTACGCGGACGGCCGGCCGTACCAGCCGGGCGAGCTCGTCACCAGACGCCTCGGCGACACCGCCCGCCGGCTGGCCACGGCCCTGTACGGAAGCCTGACCAGATGATCAGGCCGCTCGCCGGATCCCTGGCGGTGGGCCTGCTGGTGGCCGGGCCGCTGGCGGCCGGGGTGCTGGTGGCCGGGGCGGGACCGAGCGCCTCCGACGACGTGGGCACGGCGGCGCGGGCCGGCCAGTGGCAGCTCGCCACCCTGCGCCTGCCCGAGGCGTGGAAGCTGAGTCAGGGCGCCGGCGTGCTGGTCGCCGTGCTGGACACCGGCGTGAACGCCCACCACCCCGACCTGGCCGGCGCGGTGGTCGCCGGCCCCGACCTGACCGGCGACGCCGGGGAGCCCGCCATGTGGGGCCACCACGGCACCGCCATGGCCAGCCTCATCGCCGGCCACGGCCACGACCACAGCGCCCCGACACCGAACACCCTGGCCGCGAACGGCGGGACACCAGACGGCCCGACCGTAGCCCGCAGGACGGCAGGCGGCGGGACAGCAGGCATCCCCGCGACACGTAGGGCCGCGGCAGGCACCGCTGCGGTGGGCGGCCCGGCAGCAAGCGGGACAGCGGCCGGCCAAGCGGCGAGCGGGACAGCAGTCGGCCAAGCGGCGAGCGGGACAGCGGTCGGAGGTCACGCGGACAGCGGGGTCATCGGGGTCGCGCCCGCCGCCCGCGTGCTGTCCGTCAGGGTCACGCTGGAGAACGGCGACCCGCTCCGCCAGAAGCGGCACCCCAGCGGCCGCGACGCCCTGGCCACAGGCATCCGCTACGCGGTCGACCACGGCGCCGACGTCATCAGCATGTCGCTCGGCGGCGGCAGCGGCTCCTGGGAGGGCTCGGCCGCCGAGGAGGAGGCGGTCCAGTACGCCATCAGCCGCGGCACCGTGCTGGTGGCCTCGTCCGGCAACGACGGCGACACGACCAACAAGAAGAACTTCCCCGCCGCCTACCCCGGCGTGATCGCCGTGGGCGCGGTCGACAGGCGGCTGGAGGTGGCGCCCTTCTCCAATCGCCAGGACTACCTCTCGGTGGTCGCGCCGGGGACCGGCATCGTGACCGCCGACGGCGCCGACTCGTACGTGGTCGGCGACGGGACGAGCTCGGCCGCGGCCATGGTGGCGGGCATCGCCGCGCTGATCAAGTCGATGCACCCCGACCTTTCCCCGTACCACGTGCGGACGGCCATCGAACAGGGCACCAGGCGGCGGCCCGCCGACGGCTACAACCGCTCGTACGGGCACGGGGTGGCCAACGCGCTGCTCGCCCTGCGCGCGGCAGACCACCTGGCGAGGCCCGCCACCGCGTCCGCCGGGGGCGGTGTGGGGACCGGCGGCTACTTCGGCGACGGCCCGGTTTCCCGGTCGCCGTCGTCCCCGCCGCCGTCGTCGCGGCTGCCGGTGGTGCTCGGCATGGTCCTGCTGACGGCGGTCATGTCGGGCCGGATCATCGTCCGGCACCGGTGGCGCGGGAGGGATGTAACCTAGCAAGCGCTTGTGTGATACTCCTCCCTATGAGCCTTGCGATCGACGGCTGGTTCGTCATCGAGGACGCCGCCACCCACCTGATCGGCACCCGGTGCGCGGCGTGCGGCACGGTCTGCTTCCCGCCGCAGCGCGGGTTCTGCCGCAACCCGCACTGCGACGGGGAGTCCATGGAGGAGACCAGGCTGCCGAGACGCGGCCGGATCTGGTCGTACACCAGCGCCGCCTACCCACCGCCCGAGCCGTTCGTGGCCGCGGAGCCGTACACGCCCGTGACGCTGGCGGCGGTGGAGCTGGCCGGCGCGGGCATCGTGGTGCTGGGGCAGGTCAAGGACCTGACGGTGGACGAGCTGGAGGTCGGCATGGAGGTCGAGCTCACCCACGGCCCGCTGGCCGACGGACCCCTGGTGTGGATGTGGGGGCGCGCGTCGTGAGCGTCGTGGTGCTCGGCACGGGCATGCACCCATGGGGCAAGCAGGGCAGGCCGTTCGCGGAGTACGGCGTGGCGGCGGCCAGGCAGGCGCTGCGGGATGCCGGGATCGCCTGGACCGACGTCCAGTTCCTGGTGGGCGCCGACACGATCAGGAACGGCTATCCGGGGTTCGTCGCCGGATCCACCTACGCCCAGGCCCTCGGCTGGTCCGGCGCCCGCATCGCCTCCTGCTACGCGGCGTGCGCGTCGGGGGCGCAGGCGATCGACATCGCGCGTACCCGGATCATGGCGGGGCTCTGCGACGTGGCGCTGGTGGTGGGCGCGGACGCCACGCCCAAGGGTTTCTTCAAGCCGGTCGGCGGCGACCGCCCGGACGACCCCGACTGGCTGCGGTTCCGGCTGCTCGGTGCCACTAATCCCGCATATTTCGGGCTTTATGCGCGTAGGCGGCTGGCCCTGTACGGCGAGACCACCGACGACTTCGCCGCCGTCAAGGTCAAGAACTCCCTGGCCGGTTCGCTGAACCCGATGGCCCGCTACCGCAAGGCCGTCACGGCCGAGGAGGTCCTGGCCTCCCCCATGGTGGCCGACCCCCTGCGCCTCATGGACATCTGCGCGACCTCGGACGGCGGCGCCGCGCTGGTGCTGGCCTCTCCGGAGTACGCCCGCCGGCTGGGCGTGGCCGACCCGGTGCGCATCGCCGCCGTCTCGACGGTGACGCCCACGTTCCCCAACACGGTCCTGGAGCTGCCGAACTTCGCGACCGACTCCTCCGCCGCCGTACCTCCTCCGGAGCGCCCTTTCAGGGCCGCCATCGCGCACGCCGCCTACGAGGAGGCGGGCGTCGGGCCGGGCGACGTCTCGTTCGCCGAGGTGTACGACCTGTCCACCGCCCTCGAACTGGACTGGATCGAGGACGTGGGACTCTGCCCACCCGGCGAGGCCGGCAAGCTGCTGCGGGCGGGCGACACCGCGCTCGGCGGGCGCGTGCCGGTGAACCCGTCGGGCGGGCTCGCCTCCTTCGGCGAGGCCATCCCCGCCCAGGCCATCGCCCAGGTCTGCGAGCTGGCCCGGCAGCTGCGCGGCCGGGCGGGCGAGCGTCAGGTCGAGGGCGCCAGGGTCGGCCTGGCCGCCAACCAGGGCCTGTTCGGCCACGGCTCGGCCGTCATAGCCACCCGCTGACCGGCTCGGCCGTCTTGGCGACGCTCACCGTACAACCGCCAAGGCTCCCCCACAACCGCCAAGGCCCTCCGCGGGAAGCTCCCGCGGAGGGCCTTGGCGTCGGTGATCAGCCGATGATCAGCCGGTGGTCAGCCGACGTGAACCACGTCGTGCGTCTCGGCGAAGTGACAGGCGCTCTCGTGCCCCGTCCCCTGCCGGATCTGCAGCAGCGGCTCCTCCTCGGCGCAGATCTCCTGCGCCTTCCAGCAGCGGGTGCGGAAACGGCAGCCCGACGGCGGGTTGGCGGGCGACGGCGGGTCGCCCTGCAGGATGATCCGCTCGCGCTGCTCGCGGCCCTCAGGGTCGGGGACCGGCACGGCCGACAGCAGCGCCTGCGTGTACGGATGGGCGGGCTTGTCGTAGATCTCGGTGTCCTTACCGAGCTCGACGACCTTGCCCAGGTACATCACCGCGACCCGGTCGGAGATGTGGCGCACCACCGACAGGTCGTGGGCGATGAAGATGTACGCCAGGTCGAACTCGTTCTGCAACCGCTCCAGCAGGTTGATGACCTGGGCCTGGATCGACACGTCGAGCGCGGAGACCGGCTCGTCGCAGACGATGATCTCCGGCTGGAGCGCCAGCCCACGGGCGATGCCGATGCGCTGACGCTGCCCGCCCGAGAACTGGTGCGGGTAGCGGTTGATGTGGTCGGGGTTGAGCCCCACGACCTCCAGCAGCTCCTGCACCTTACGGCGGCGCTCGCCCTTGGGGGCGACCTCGGTGTGGATGTCGAACGGCTCGCCGATGATGTCGCCGACGGTCATCCGGGGATTCAGGGAGGTGTACGGATCCTGCATCACCATCTGGATGTTGCGCCGCATCCGCTTGAGCTCGCCGCCCCTGGCCTTGGCGATGTCCCGGCCCTTGATCTTCACCGAGCCGGAGGTCGGCCGCTCCAGCGCCATGAGCACCTTGGCCAGCGTGGACTTGCCACAGCCCGACTCGCCGACGATGCCCAGCGTCTCACCCTTGTCGAGGTCGAACGAGACGCCGTCCACGGCCTTGATCGCGCCGATCTGCCGCTTGAGGACGATGCCCTGGGTCAGGGGGAAATGCTTGACGAGGTCGCGGACTTCGAGAATGCGCTCACCCTTGGTCGCCATCGAGGACCTCCCTCCAGTAGTGGCAGGCGCTGCTGCGCGTGCCGCTGATCTCGTAGAGCGGGGGGTTGTCCGTCACGCAGTTGTCCTGGCGATACGGGCACCGCGGGTGGAAGGCACAGCCGGTCGGCATGTCGAGCAGGTTGGGCGGCAGGCCCTTGATCGCGTACAGGTCCTGACCCTTTTGGTCGACCCTGGGAATCGACTCCAGCAGCCCCTTGGTGTAGGGGTGGGCCGGGTTCGCGTAGATGTCGTGCACGAGGGCGTTCTCGACGATCCGCCCGCCGTACATGACCGCGATCTTGTCGGCGACGTCGGCGACGACGCCGAGGTCGTGCGTGATCAGGATCATGCCCATGTTGCTCTCTCGCTGGAGTTCGGCGAGCAGCTCCATGATCTGGGCCTGAACCGTCACGTCGAGCGCGGTGGTCGGCTCGTCCGCGATCAGCACCTCAGGGTCCAGCGCGATCGACATGGCGATCATGATGCGCTGGCGCATGCCCCCGGAGAACTGGTGCGGGTAGTCGTTCACCCGCTGCTTGGCGGCCGGGATCCGGACCCTGTCCATGAGCTCGATGGACTTCTTCACGGCATCGCGCTTGGACATGCCGCGGTGCACCCGGAACATCTCGCTGATCTGCCAGCCCACGGTGAACACCGGGTTGAGCGCGGACAGCGCGTCCTGGAACACCATGGCGATCCGCTGGCCGCGCACCTGGGTGCGCGCCTCGTCCGACAGCTTCAGCAGATCGGTGCCACGGAAGCGGATCTCTCCCTTGGGGATGCGGGCCGGCGGCATGTCGAGGATGCCCATGATCGCCTGGGCGGTCACCGACTTGCCGGAGCCCGACTCGCCCAGCACGGCGAGCGTCTCCCCGGGGCTGAGCGAGTAGCTGACCCCGTTGACCGCGCGCACGATTCCCGGGCGGGTGTGGAACTCCACGTGCAGGTCCTCGATGGCGAGCAGCGGTTCGTTACCCAGCCCTCCCTCGGCGGGCAACGTGTCCGTTGTTGCCTTTCTCACTTGAACCCCCCTCCTACCTGAGCTTCGGGTCGAGGGCGTCGCGCACCGCGTCGCCCAGCATGATGAACGCGAGCACCGTGATGCTCAGGAACAGCGCCGGGAAGAACAGCGGCAGCGGCGCCTCCAGGAACCGGTTGCGAGCATCGGCGATCATCAGACCCCAGGAGATGTTCGGGGACTGGATCCCGACTCCCAGGAACGACAGCGCCGCCTCCGCCGCGATGAACCCGCCGAGGTTGATCGTCGAGACGACGATCACCGGGGCGAGCGCGTTCGGCAGCAGGTGCTTGAACATGATCCGACCCTGGCCGGCACCCAGCGCACGCGCCGCGAGCACGAAGTCCTGACTCCTCGCGGTCATCACCGCCGCCCGCATGATGCGGAACGTCATCGGCCAGGACAGCACCGCCAGCGCGATGACCACGATCCAGATGCCCAGGTTGACGTCGCGGAAAGTGGCCGTGATGAGCAGCGAGCCGAGGATCCACGGAATCGCGAAGAAGACCTCCGTGATCCTGGAGGACACCGTGTCGACGGCTCCGCCGCGAGCGCCCGCGAGCAGGCCGAGCAGACCACCGACGACCGCCGTGACGATCATGGTGGTGATGCCGATGACGATCGAGTTGCGCGCGCCGTAGATCGTCCTGGCATACACGTCACAGCCGAGGTTGTCCCGGCCGAAGATGTGGCCCGCGCTCGGTCCCTGCCGCGCCGTGGCCAGTTCGCAGGTCTTGGGATCGAACGGGTTGATCGAGGCGAACAGCGACGGCCAGAGCGACATGACCAGCAGGATCAAGATGATCCCGACCGAGACGATGAACATCGGCCTGCGCCGCAGGTCGTAGAGCGCGTCGCCCCACAGGCTCGCGGGCTTGTCCTGCCGCTTGGGCTTGGCCTGAGGAGGTGGCGCGGTCACGGTCTGCACAGGTCCCACCTGTGGGTCATTACTCATAGCGGATCCTCGGGTCGAGCACGGCGTACAGCAGGTCGACAAGCAGGTTCGCCAAGATGTAGACCAGCACCAGAATCGTCACGATACCTACGACAATGGGTTGCTCCCTCAGATATACACCCTGGTAGATCTGAAGTCCGATGCCCGGGATGTTGAAGATGGTCTCGGTGATCACCGCACCTCCCATGAGCGTGCCGACGTCGGCGCCCAGGTAGGTGACCAGCGGGATCAGCGCGTTGCGCAGCCCGTGCCGGCCGATGACTCGTCGTCTCGGCAGTCCCTTGGCAGTCGCTGTTCGTATGTAGTCGGCTCTCAGCGTCTCCACCAGACTCGTCCTTGTGAGCCGGGTGAGGTACGCGATCCCCGATCCCGCCAGGACGAACCCAGGCAGCAGATACGCCTTGAACCCTGAGGTGATGCCCGCGATCGGGAAGATCTCGAATCCCACCTGCTGCTTGAGCCACACGCCCAGCCACAGCTGGAGCACGAAGCCGGTCACCAGCGGCGGAACGGAGATGAGCAGCAGCGTCGAGGCGAGGATCATGGTGTCGATCGCCCGGCCACGGCGCAGCGCCGCCCACAGACCGAGCAGGATGCCGGCGATCGCCTCCATGACGAGGGCGACAAGCGCCAGGTTCAGGGTGACCTGGAACTTTCCGGCCATCAGTTGGGTCACGGGCACTCCGGCGAAGGTCTTGCCGAAGTCGCCGTGCAGGAAGATGTTGCTGATGTAGTACCCGTACTGCACCAGCACCGGATCGTTGAGGTGATATTGATCCCGAAGGATCAACACGATGTTGGGATCTTGCCTCTTCTCGCCGGCCAGCGCCGCGATGGGGTCGCCAGGGAGCGCGAAGACGATGACGAAGATGAAGAGGGTGGCGCCCAGCAGGACTGGTATTGCCTGGATCAGGCGCCGGATGACATAACGGCCCATTCAAGCCTCCCGTACATGCCAAGAAGGCAGTCGCCGGGACCTGGGGTTCTCACGGCCCCCAATGACTGCCTTCGTGGCGGGCTCTCGAGGGGTGGGCGGCTAGGCGCCCACCCCAGCGAACAGCGTCAGGCCTTCTCGACGTCGGCCCACTCAACCTGGTTGAGCAGGTTGATCTTGACGTTCTTGACCTTGGTCGAGTACCCCGAGTTGTTACGGTAGAAGTACACAGGGATGTACGGAAGGTCCTTGATGAGGATGTCGTCCGCCTGCTGGTAGAACTTCAGCCCCTCCTCGGGAGTCGCCGCCTGGTCGCCCTTGGCGACCGTCTCGTCGAACTCCTTGTTGGAGTAGCCCGCGTAGTTCGAACCGGTCTTGATGGCGCCGGTCGAGAAGATCGGGGTCAGGTAGTTCTCGGCGGACGGGTAGTCGATCGCCCAGCCCATCCGGAACATGCCCTTGTATTCCTTCTTGTCGAGGGCGTCAAGGATGCTCGCGAACTTCTCGAACGGCTTGACCGTCACCTCGACGCCGAGGTTGGCGCGGAGGTTGTTGGCCGCGGCCTCGATCCACTCCTTGTGGCCACCGTCGGCGTTGTAGCCGAGCTCCAGCTTCGCCGGGCCCTTGGCCGCGGCGTACTGCTCCTTGGCCTTGGTCGGGTTGTACTGGCAGGCCTGGCAGGCGCCCTGGCGGTAGCCGTCGATGGCCGGGTTGATGAAGTCGTCAGCCGGCGAACGGGTGCCGGAGAAGACCGTCTCGGCGATGGTCTTCCTGTCGATGGCCATCGAGATGGCCTCGCGCATCTTGACGTCCTTGTACTCGTCGTTGTACTTCAGCGGGAAGCCGATGTACCCGACGCCGGCGTCAGGCTGGTCCTGGTAGCGGTCACCGAGCGCCGTCTTGGCGCTGGAGATCGCCGAGGCGGGCAGCGAGTCGTGGATGTCGACGTTGTCGGCCTGCAGGTCGTTGTAGGCCGTCTCGGAGCTGTTGTAGAGCTTGAACTGAAGCTTGGTCCAGCCGGCCGGCTTCTTGGCCGGGTACTTGTCGTAGACCGACAGGTCGATGGACTGGTCGGTGCCCTTCTTGTAGGGCTTGTCGAGCTTGAACAGGCCCTGGCCGATCGGCTTCTCGCCGTACTCCGCCGTCACCTTGCCGTCGGCGCCGAAGGCGGTCTTGGGCAGCGGGTAGAACGCGGTGTAGCCCAGCATGGTCTTGAACTGGGAGAACGGCGCGGTGAGCGTGACCTGCAGCGTCGAGTCGTCGACCGCCTTGAGGCCCTTCATCTCCTTGGTGGTGACCTGCTTGCCCTCGCCAGGGTTGAGGTCGGCGTAACCCTCGACGCGGCCGAAGAAGTAACCGGCGCCCTGGGCGTTGTCCTGGTTGGCCGCGTAGTTCCACGCGTCGACGTAGTTCTGCGCGACGACAGGCTGGCCGTCCTGCCACGTGTAAGGCTTGAGCTTGATCGTCCACACCTTGTTGTCGGTGCTCTCGATCGACTCGGCCGCCGCCAGGACGACCTGCTTGTTCTCGTCATAGTTGACGAGCGGCTCGAACACCGCAGCGAGGACTTCAGCGCCCTCGGACTCCGTGGTGTTCGACGGGACCAGCAGGTTCTGCGGCTCGCCCAGTTCCATGCGGACCGGCGTGTCGCCGCCTCCGCTCGACGCGGGGTTACCGGTCGTGGATCCGCCGCCGCCACACGCGGCGACCGCGAGGGCTAGCAGCGCGGTACCGGCGACGATCTGTGCGCCCTTAGTAACACGCATGGTAAAAAGATTCCTCCCTCAAACAGGTGGGCGTAAGCGCTGAGCTGCGATGATCGTGAGCAGCCTGACGGGGGTGCCTTGTCGTCCCCCGGGTTTGGCTGACCTGGTCAAACCAGCCGACGCCCTGCCAGTCGATCGCGACTATCCCTTACTACTTGCCACCAGGGAGTCTCTGGCGCGTTGCAGTTCGGTCACACGTGCGCTTATCCAACGTCACAGTCATTTCTCGCATAGAGCACTAAAGCCACCGAAGAACCTCTAAAGCGGACACTACGGGACGTGAACAGCTGATGAAAAATACCCCCTTGGCGCCACTGGTCGCGCCCTAGCCGCCATCCCGCGTGTCGCTGAGCTACGGTTGAGCGAGTCTTGGCATGCCCTGGTACCAGCCTTGGAACCGGTCATCGCGGGACACCGTCCAACAGTCTGTCGCGAACCGTCGCGGCAGACACCTCAACGAGCCGGATCCAATAGAGTCCTTGCCATGAGCCAGCCGGAATCCGCTGTAGCGGACGCCCAGGCGGGCGGCCGAAGCGGAGAGCCGCTGGCCAAGCTCGCCCAGAGATACGGGCTTCGCCGTGCCATCGCGCGGCCGAGGTTTCCTGTCTACGTGCGCCAGCTGTGGGAGCGCCGACACTTCATCCTGACGTACGCGACCTCGCGCAACGTCTCGAAGTACTCCAACTCGGCTCTGGGCCAGCTGTGGCAGGTCCTGACCCCGCTGCTGAACGCCGCCATCTACTTCCTGATGTTCGGCCTGATCCTCGGCGGCGGCAAGAACATCGAGAACTACACGGCCTTCCTGCTGACCGGGATGTTCGTCTTCACCTACACGCAGCGGACGGTGACCGCCGGGGCCAAGTCGATCTCGGGCAACCTCTCACTGATCCGGGCGCTCCACTTCCCCAGGGCCTCTCTGCCGTTCGCCTACACGATCCAAGAGCTCCAGCAGCTCGCCATCTCCATGGGCGTGCTCCTGGTGCTGGTGGCGGCCACCGGCGAATGGCCCACGTGGTTCTGGTTGATGATCCCGGTCGTGCTGCTGTTGCAGACGCTGTTCAACATCGGCGCCGGCCTGGTGATCGCCCGGCTCGGCTCCTCGATGCGCGACCTCAACCAGCTGCTGCCGTTCATCACCCGCACCTGGCTCTACGCCTCGGGCGTCTTCTTCTCCATCCAGGACAAGGTCGTCGGCTCCGCGAAGCTGCCTCAGTGGGTGGCCAACGTGATGTATCTCAATCCCGCGGCCTCCTACATCGAGTGGATGCGCGACATCCTCATCAAGACCTACCATCCGGAGAACGGGCACAATCCCCCGATGATGGTGGTTCTGTCATGCGTATTCTGGGCAGTGTTCGCACTCGGCTTCGGCTTCTGGTACTTCTGGCGAGCTGAGGAGAGGTACGGGCGTGGCTGAACTGACCAAGGAGCTGTCACAGGTGAAGGGCCAGGAGCCCGCCGTCCCCGGCGAGGTCGTCCCCAAGGCGGACGTCCCCAACAAGGACGTCAGGGTGCATCCCAACCCGGCCCCCGCCGGCAAGCGGCCCCTGGACGTCCCCACGGGCACGCCTACAGTCATCGTCGACGATCTCCACATCGTCTACCGGGTCTACGGCGCGGCCAGCGACAACGAGAAGGGCAACGCGGTCAACGCCCTCACGCGGCTGGTCAAGCGCCAGGGTCGCCCGCAGATGAAGGAGGTGCACGCCGTCAAGGGCGTGTCCTTCGTCTCCTATCACGGCGACGCGATCGGCGTCGTCGGCCGCAACGGCTCGGGCAAGTCCACGCTGCTGCGCGCCATCGCCGGCCTCCTGCCGCCGCACTCGGGCGCCGTCTACACCGACGGCCAGCCGTCGCTGCTCGGCGTCAACGCGGCGCTCATGCGCGAGCTCACGGGCGAGCGCAACATCGTGCTCGGCTGCTACGCCATGGGCATGAGCCCGAGCGAAGTCAGGGAGAAATACCAGGAGATCGTCGACTTCTCCGGCATCGATGAGTTCGTCCAGCTGCCGATGTCCACCTACTCCTCCGGCATGGGCGCCCGGCTGCGCTTCGCCATCTCCTCGGCCAAGACGCACGACGTACTGCTGATCGACGAGGCCCTGGCCACCGGCGACCGCGAGTTCCGCAAGAAGAGCGAGGAACGCATCAAGCAGATCCGCGAGTCGGCGGGCACGGTCTTCCTCGTGGCCCACGACCTCAGGGTCATCGAGGAGACCTGCAACCGGGTCATCTGGCTGCACAAGGGCAAGATCAAGATGGACGGCGACCCCAAGGAAGTCCTCGCCGCCTACAACAAGGGCTGATCCCCGCCGCTCCCGCGGACGCCGCTGTCAAGCGTCCGCGGTTCTGTCATGCCCGCGCGACTCGCGGGGCAAATGACTGACAGCGTGGCCGGCGTTCCGATATGATTCGAACGTTGTTTCGATACGAGGACGCCGATGGAGTGGGAGCGCGCGATGGGAGAGCTAGCGGCGGCGATCGACCATCTGGCCGTCGAGGACGTGGCAGACGTTCCCCGGGCCCAACTGACCGAGCAACTCATCGACCTCCACTGGCAGATGGCCAGGCTGCAGGCCCAGATAGGCCGCCGCACCGGCGTCCGCCTGCCGTAGAGGCACCTGTCGCGGACATGAAGATGCCGCCGGCCCCGGAGATCCGGGACCGGCGGCGGGCGCGACTCACGCGGCGCCACAGCCCTGCAGTGTGACGCCGCGCGAGCGCGACCCATGCCAGGGCGCGTCCGCCCGGGCCGGCCAGAAGACCACCCGCTCTCGCGGGCGGCTTGTGACATATGCGCGACGGCCGTGTCGAACACCCCGGCACCGTTGGGGGCTCGCCGACCGGCCACGCCGGTTCTGTGGCGGTGTGTCCCACGTTCAGGGGACGCACCGACCCTCGACCATCTGTCCTGCCGGACGCGCCGTCTCGTCGCCGTCGTGGCCCGTTCCCGAGCGCACGCACCTATGCCACTCACGAACCTCCACCACGGTTCGAACGGCCGGCATCCGAAAGGCGCCTCGGCCAGATCGCCAGCAGGCCACGACCAGCCTCGGCCAGATCGCGGTCCCGCCGCGACCAGCCTGGGTCAGATCGCCATCACACCGCGATCAGCCGTGCGGGAGAAGCCCGAGACAGCGTCCGTCGTCGCCTTGGCGGTCCCCGCGAGCGGGGTCACCGTGTCGCCGAAGCTCCCGGCGGCCTTCGTCCCGTAGGTCGAGACCGCGTGGGACGCGTCCTCGACGAGCGGGGCGATCTCGTCGGTGGACGCGACCGGCTCGGCCAGGCGCGCGGCACCGGGCACTCCACCCATACGCGCGCGCTCGCCCGTAGGCCGGTCCGTGCGCCGGTCGTTGAGCCGGTCCTCGAACCGGTTCTCGAGCTGGTGCTTCAGCCGGCTCTCGAACCGGTCCGTGCGCCCACCCGGACGTCCGTCCGCCTGGTCGCCCGCGCGGGCCTCCGCCTGGTCGCCTGCGTGGGCCTCCGCGTGGCCGCCTGTACGGGTGCTCGCATGCGCATGCGCCTCCGAGCCCCAGCCCCAACGCCTGTCCCTACGCCCGTCCCTGCGCCCATCCGCGCGCCAACCCGCGCCATCCATGGGGCCGCCCCTGGGCCCATCCGCGCGCCCGTCCATGGGACCGCCCTTAGGACCGTCCATGGGACCGCTCTTGGGACCGCTCTTGGGACCGTTCATGGGACCGCTCTTGGGCCCGTTCATGGGACCGCCCTTGGGCCCGTTCATGGGACCGCCCTTGGGAGCGTTCATCGGCCCGCCCTTGGGGCCGTTCATAGGCCCGTTCATGGGGCCGCCCCTGAGCCCGTCCAGGCGGCCGCCCCTGGGCCCATCCGCGTGCCGACCCGTGCGCTTGCTCGGCGGCGGGCTCATCAGTCGGCCGCCGAGGTACGGCGAGAGCTCCCCGGCGCCCTCGGCGGCGGCGCTCCGCTCGGGAATGGCTCGCAGAGCGGCCCCTTCGCCGGCGGAGCGCCCGGAGGTGGCTCGCGGAGCGGACACCTCGGTGTCGAGAACCCCACCGAGCTTGGCCCCGGCGGACAGGCCGTTCACACCGCCCAGACCCTGGATCGGGTCGCTGCCCCCCGGCAGGCTCCTGACCGCGGAGTAACGGGCCTCAGCTTGGGCGGCCGACGCGAACGACGCCGCGGCCAGCGCCAATCCCGCGACGGCGACCGCCGTCTTGATAATACGTTTCATGATTTGCCTTCCCGGCTCGTGATCGAGCGCTCTCGAATAAAGCTGAGATGCGTCTCGATAACCCCCGAATGCCGTGGCGTACACGCTATGGGCACCACACGAAGCGCGCCGTCCCGGCTGAGCTACTGACGCAGTTGTATCACCGCGGCCGACCGGGCGCAGGCCACGGAAACTCCACGTCATACGGGCTTCAGCGGCCCAGGAGCAATCATGGGAGGGGTGTCGAGTCGGGAGACAAATCGGGAAATAGCCGGGGTGTATGTCCGACATTCCGTTGACGTCACCCGCATTCAGAAGAGGCACCCCGACGGCCCGTCGACAACGGTCGGGAAAACAATTGTCACGGGCCGGGGGCTCAATCTTTCCGCTTGCGGGGCACGCGCTTGACCGCTCAGGCCGGCACGAGCATGTCTTCCACGGAAACCTCGAACGGGAAACGATCGGCGAAGGCCGGGCGCAGGTCCGTCAGCCACACCGCCGACGGGTCGTACTCGGCGAAGAACGGCCGGCCGACCAGAGAGGGGTCGCGGGCCTGGATCAAGTGGAGCACGAACACCCGCCGACCGGCGATCTCCGTCACGCCGTCGACGCACACCTTCCCAGGGGTGGCCGACATGGAAGGCCCCCGGACGGTCCGGCAGAGCCCTGAGACCTTGGAGTAGGCCTCCCTGAAGATCTCGTACGCGCGGGCGAGCGGGACCGCGAAGTAGTCCTGCGGCCCGGTGTCGCGCTCGACGAACATGTAGTAGGGGATCATCCCCATGCCGTGCTGCCGCCGCCACATGCCCGACCATATGGCGGGATCGTCGTTGATCGACCGGATCAGTGGCGCCTGAGTCCTGATCGTCGCCCCGCTGCCGAGGATCCGCTTGACCGCGGACTCGACCAGCGGCGACTCCAGCTCGCGCGGGTGCGTGAAATGAGCCATGAACGCCAGGTTCTTTCCCGCGGCCACGACCTGCTCGAACAGTTCGAGCGTGGCGTCGGCGTCGGGGTCGGACACGAACCGCTGCGGCCAGTAGGCCAGCGCCTTGGTGCCGATCCGGATCGACTCCAGCTGCTCCAGGCCGATCAGCGGCTCGATGTACCGTCTGATCACCGGCTCGCCCATGATCATGGCGTCGCCGCCGGTGATCAGTACGCTGGTGACCTGGGGGTTCTGGCGGATGTAGGAGACCATCTGGTCGATGTCGTCGGAGGCGAACTTCAGGTCCGCGTCGCCGACGAACTGCGCCCATCGGAAGCAGTAGGTGCAGTAGGCATGACAGGTCTGCCCCTGCTTGGGGAAGATGAGCACGGTCTCGGGGTACTTGTGCTGCAACCCCGGCACCGGCTCCGCGCCGATCCGGGGGACGTTGAGCTCTTTCTGCCCAGCGGGGTGCGGGTTGAGCTGCGCGCGCACCCGGTTGGCCTCGGCCTGGAGCTCGGCGTTGGGTGCTTCGGCCTTCAGGAGGTCGGCCAGCCTCGCGACGTCCGCGGCCGGAAGCATGTCCTCCTGGGGAAAGACGAGGCGGTATATGGGATCGTCGGGCGCTGCCGACCAATCGATGAGCTCGTCCACGACGTAGGCGTTCGTCCGGAAGGGCAGCACAGTGGCGACGGCGCGTACCTTCAGCCGCTGCTCATCGTCGAGCCCCGCACGTCGCAGGAGCTCGTCGAGGTGCTTGGACGTGTACGCCTTGAAGCGGCGCGTGCCCGCCTGGTTCAAGATCACTAAGCCTTTCCCATCTTTTTTGTTCGATCCGCTGTAAACCTCTGGCGCCTGTCATGCGTCTACGGTTCTTATACCCGGACGCTATGCACGGCGTCCCCGGTTCCATTGGTCTCCAAGTTTTCGCTGAGGTTTGACCACTCGCGACATATCGCGACAGCGCATAGACTGAAAAACTGTGACCTCAGATCCCGTTCTGCGCGCCTCTGACGCCGACCGCGACCGCGTGGCCGCTGTGCTCGGTGAGGCCCTCGCCACCGGAAGGCTCACCAGCCTCGAACACGCGGACCGCCTCGACGCCGCCTACACGGCCAAGACCGTCGGAGAGTTGGCCCCCATAACCTCTGACCTGCCCGATGTGACGGCGCCAAACATCGGGGCCCTCGGAATCGAGCAGCAGACCATCGACTCGAAGTTCAGCAAGGTGATCAGGAAGGGCCGCTGGGTCGCCTCCCGCCACACCAGGTTGTCGGCGAGGTTCGGCGCGCTGATCATCGACCTGACGGACGCCGTGCTGCCCGGCCGGGAGATCACCATCGAGGCCGACGCCCGCTTCAGCAAGCTGATCGTGCTCGTGCCCGACAACGCCCAGGTGATCGACGAGGGCGGCTCCATGTTCGGCAAGCGCCACGTGAGCGGCGGCACGCGCGAGGACGGCCCGCTCATCCGGGTCACCGGCCGGTCGATGTTCTCCAAGGTCATCGTCTCGCGCGAGGTCTCCGACTGGAACCTGCGCAGCGTCGGCTGACCTGGCCACCCGCCGATCGGCCCGGCGCACGCCCTGCCTACGATGCGGACGGGGGCAAATGGGGGGCGACCGCAGCGCGACCGCGTTCCGGCCACGCCACAGGAACGCTCCGCGAGTCGTACGAGGTGACCTTTTGTCCGACACCAGGCCGATCGCGCTCGACGCCATGGGCGGCGACCACGCGCCGCACGAGATCGTGGCGGGGGCCGTGCACGCCGTGCGCGAGCGCGGGCTGGCGGTGGTGCTCGTCGGCTCGCCCAAGGTGCTCTACGAGGCGCTCGCCGACCACGACGCGACCAAGGAGATCCCCATCGTGCGGGCCGAGGAGGCCCTGGCGATGGACGAGGGCGCGCTGGCCAGCCTGCGCCGCCCCCGCTCCAGCATCGCGATCGCCTGCCATCTCGTACGGCGGGGCGACGCGTCGGCGGTGGTGTCCGCAGGCTCGACCGCCGGGATCGTGGCCACGGGCCGGCTCAGGCTCAAGGCCCAGCAGGGGGTGCTCCGGCCGGCCATCGCCGTCGCGCTGCCCACGCTGCCGAAACCCACACTGCTCCTCGACGCGGGCGCGAACGCTGAGGTCAAGCCGGAAATGCTTGTGCAGTTCGGGCATCTGGGGTCCGCCTACGCCGAGTTGGCATACGAGATCTCCAAGCCCAGGGTCGGCCTGCTCACGATCGGCAGCGAGGCCGAGAAGGGCACCAAGATCGTCAAGCGGGCCCACGAGCTGCTGCAAAGCTCCCCCGGCCTCGACTTCATCGGCAACATCGAGGGCCACGACCTGCTGAACGGCATCGCCGACGTGATCACCACCGACGGCTTCACCGGCAACGTCGCGCTGAAGACCATGGAAGGCGCGGTCCGCTACGCGTTCGCCGAGCTCAGGCGGACCATCGACGGCAGCAGGATGGCCAGGCTGGCGGCGTTCCTGCAGCGGTCCCGCCTGCGCGAGCTGCGCAGCCGCCTGGACGCCGAGGCCCATGGCGGGGCCGTACTGCTCGGGCTGAACGGGACCGTGGTGATCGCGCACGGCTCGTCCAGGGCGGCCGGCATCAGCGCCGCCTGCCGGCTCGCCGCCGACCTGTCGGCGCAGGGCGTCGTGGCGCGCATCGGCGACAGAATCGCGACCGCACACCGCCCGCATCGCCTGAGAACCCCATAGTCTGTGGCGGATCCACAAATCTGGGGGTTGTGTGGACGGCTTAACTTCAGCACAGGTCTCGGGGGCGAAGACCAACGATGTGCCGCGCCGGTCGAGCAGGTCGCTGGGCGCGATCATCAGAGCGAATGTCTTCACCCTGTTCAACCTGGTCATCGGGGTGCTCTGGGCGCTGGTCCTGATCTTCGGCGAGTGGCAGGACGGGCTGTTCGGGCTGGTCATCGTGGCAAACGCGCTGATCGGCATCGTGCAGGAGCTCCGGGCCAAGCGCACGCTCGACAAGCTCGCGGTGATCAACGAGGCACCGGTGACGGTCCGCCGCGACGGCCGCGACCAGGAGATCCCGCCCCGCCAGGTGGTGCTCGGCGACCTGATCCTGCTCGGGCCCGGCGATCGCCTGCTGGTGGACGGCGAGGTCGTCGAGTCCGACGGACTGGAGATCGACGAATCGCTCCTGACCGGCGAGGCCGACCCGGTGCACAAGCTGCCGGGCGACGAGGTGCTGTCGGGCAGCTTCGCCGTCGCGGGCTCGGGCGCGTTCGTCGCGACCAAGGTCGGCATCGACGCCTACGCCGTACGACTGGCCGAGGAGGCCAGCCGGTTTCACCTCGCGCGCTCGGAGCTGCGTGACGGCGTCACGAACTTCATCAAGTACATCACCTGGCTCGTCATCCCGATCGGCTCGCTGCTGATCTACAGCCAGCTGCGCAACTCGGCCGACTTCGGCACCGCCATCACCGGCGCGGTCGCCGGCATCGTCACCATGATCCCCGAGGGCCTGGTGCTGATGACCTCGATCGCCTTCGCGGTCGGCGTCGTACGGCTCGGCCGCCGCAGCTGCCTGGTCCAGGAGTTACCCGCGATCGAGGGCCTGGCCCGAGTCGACGTGCTCTGCCTCGACAAGACCGGCACGCTCACCGCGGACGGCATGGACCTCGGCGAGGTACTCCCCCTGAGCGACGGCCGGCCGATCCATGACGCGCTCGCCGCCCTGGCCAACGTGGACCACCGGCCCAATGCCACGGCCAAGGCCATCCAGTCCCGCTACCCCTCGGCGGCCGACGGGTGGGCGGCCGTCGACGTCGTACCGTTCTCCTCGGCGCGCAAGTGGAGCGGCGCCGACTTCGGCCCCCACGGGGTGTGGCTGCTCGGCGCACCCGACGTCCTGCTCGACGCCACCGCCGACGGCTACGAGCGGGCCGCCGAGCTGGCCTCCACCGGCACCCGCGTACTGGCGCTGTGCCGTACGGACAGCTTGAACGGTTTGAACAGCTTGAACGGCTTGAACGGCTTGAACGGCGTGGACGGCTTGGCGTCCGCAAGCTCGGCGGCCGCCGCCGGAAAGGCGGAGGCCGTCGCACTCGTCACGCTCAAGCAGCGCATCAGGCCCGACGCGCACGAGACCCTGCGCTACTTCGCCAAGCAGGGCGTCACGGTCAAGGTGATCTCCGGCGACAATCCTGACGCCGTCGCCGCGATCGCTACCGGCCTGGAGATTCCGGACGGCCATCGCGCGATCGACGCGCGTACCCTGCCGGCGGACGACCCGGCCAAGCTGGCCGAGCTGCTGGACACCCACACCGTGTTCGGCCGCGTCACCCCTCAGCAGAAGCGCGCCTTCGTCGGCGCGCTCCAGTCGCGCGGCCACACCGTGGCGATGACCGGCGACGGCGTCAACGACGTGCTCGCGCTGAAGGACGCCGACCTGGGCATCGCGATGGGCGCGGGCAGTCCCGCCACCAAGGCCGTCGCCCAGGTGGTGTTACTCGACGACAAGTTCTCCTCGCTGCCGCACGTGGTGGGCGAGGGCCGCCGGGTACTGGCCAACATCGAGCGGGTCTCGAACCTGTTCCTCACCAAGACGTTCTACGCGATCGCCCTGTCGCTGCTCACGGGGGTCCTCGGGCTGATGTTCCCGTTCGCGCCGCGCCATTCCACGCTGGTGAACGCCCTGACCATCGGCATCCCGGCGTTCGTCCTGGCGCTCGCGCCGACGCTCGAGCGCGCCAAGCCCGGGTTCGTGCCCCGGGTGCTGCGCTTCGCCGTACCCGCCGGACTGCTCTGCGCCGGCGCGGTGATCCTTTCGTTCTGGGCCGCGCACAGCGGCACCTCCACCCTGATCGAGGATCGTACGTCGGCGACCATCGCGCTCTTCCTCACCACCTGGTGGGTGCTCATCCTGATCACCAAGCCGCTCACCCTGGGACGGATCGCCATGATCGGCGCCATGGCCGGGCTGTTCGCGCTGGCCCTCGCGATCCCCTTCATCCGGCATTTCTTCGCCCTCGAACCCGGCGATCTGAGCAACGATCTGACCGCCGTCGGCATCTCCGTGGTGGCTGCCGCGGGCATCAGCGTGGCGGTCAAGGTCGCCGGTACCCTTAGACCATGACCGACCCGCAGACAGTGCTCACCGAGCGCGTCCAGCAGGCGCTGGCGCACGCGTTCGGCTCCGAGTACGCCGACGCAGATCCGCTGATCCGGCCCTCCCAGTTCGCCGACTTCCAGGCGAACGTCGCGATGAGCCTGGCCAAGCGACTGCGACGGGCGCCGCGGGAGGTCGCCGAGGCCATCGCGGCCGAGCTGTCCGACTTCCCCGGCACGGTCGAGGTCAGCGGTCCCGGCTTTCTCAACATCGCGCTCGACGACTCGTGGATCGAGTCCGAGGCGGCCACGATGCTCGACGACCCGCGCACGGGCGTCGGCTTCGCCACGCCCCCGCAGACCGTGGTGGTCGACTACTCCGCGCCCAACGCGGCCAAGGAGATGCACGTCGGTCACCTGCGCACCACGATCGTGGGCGACTCGCTGGCCCGCCTGCACGAGCACCTCGGCAACACCGTCATCAGGCAAAACCACCTGGGCGACTGGGGCACGCCGTTCGGCATGCTCATCGAGCATCTGCTCGACATCGGCGAGGAGGCCGCGGTCGCGCAGCTCGAAGCCGGCATGGGCACCGAGTATTACCAGGCGGCCAGGAGCCAGTTCGACGGCGGCGAGGAGTTCAAGGTCCGCTCGCGCAAGCGGGTGACCATGCTCCAGTCGGGCGACCCGGAGACCCTGCGGCTCTGGCACGTCTTCATGGACGCCACGATCCGCTACTTCAACAAGGTCTACGGCATGCTCGGCGTCACACTCACCGACGCCGACATCGCCGGCGAGAGCATGTACAACCCGATGCTCGAGAAGACCTGCCAGGACCTGGAGGCCGCCGGGGTCGCCGTGCTGAGCGAGGGCGCGCTCTGCGTCTTCCCGCCCGGCTTCACCGGCTCCGACGACAAGCCGCTGCCGCTGATCATCAGGAAGAGCGACGGCGGTTACGGCTACGCCTCCACCGACATGGCGGCGATCCGCTACCGGGTCGACGACCTCAAGTCCGACCGCATGCTCTACGTGGTGGGCGCCGACCAGGCGCTGCACTTCCGCATGGTGTTCGCGGCGGCCAAGCTGGCCGGCTGGCTGCCCGAAACGGCCTCGGCCGAGCACGTCCAGATCGGCATGATGCTGGGCAAGGACGGGCGCCGGTTCAAGACCCGGTCCGGCGAGTCGATCAAGCTGACGGACCTGCTGCAGGAGGCGGTCGACCGGGCCGCGGCGGCCATCGCCGACCGCGGCTACGACGAGACCGCGCGGGCCGAGATCGCGCACGCCGTGGGCATGGGCGCCGTGAAATACGCCGACCTGTCGATCAGCCACGACAGCGAATACGTCTTCGACTACGACCGCATGCTCGGGTTCAACGGCAACACCGGCCCGTACATGCAGTACGCGACGGCCCGGATCCGCTCCATCTTCCGCAAGGCGGGAGTGGCACCGGCCGACGCCACCGGCGACATAGTGCTCGGCCAGCCCGCCGAGCGCGCCCTGGCCCTCCACCTGCTGGGCTTCGGCGCACTGGTGGAGCAGGTCACGACCCTGTCGGAGCCGCACCGGCTCTGCGCCTTCCTGTTCGAGACCGCCAGCCTCTTCAGCACCTTCTACGAGGAGTGCCCGGTGGCCAAGGACGGGGTCGACGCCGAGACGAAGGCACACCGGCTCGCTCTCTGCGCGCTGACCCTGCGAGTCCTGGAAACGGGGCTCGATCTGCTCGGCGTACCGGTGCCCGAGCGCATGTAGCACGTGCGGGCGCGCCTCCACGTGGACGGCGCGCCCCCCGGCTAGGCTTTACGCGGTCATGGAACTGAGGCCACTATGGGGGAGTTCTCTGCCTTGAGCACGGACCTGACTGCCGACCCCCAAGCAGCAACCGAGCTGCACCGATATGCCGAGGCGCTGCTGTCTCACCTGGCCGCCAACGGCGTCGCGCCCCCGGCCCCGCCCGACTTTCCCGACAAACCTGGCTACTGGCTGCCACCCGCCGTCGAAGCGCTGGTGGCGATCCTCGCCGGTGACGACCCGCTGGCGCCGCTGAGCAAGGCGGCCGGGCGCGACCAGCAACAGACCGCGCTCTTCCTGGCTCTCGCCCTGGCCGTCGCGGGTCACGGCAGCCGCATCCACGCCTCCTGGCTCGGCACCGCCTTCGGCGACCTGTCGCTCGACCAACCGGTCACCCACGGTCAGCGCGCGCTCTGGCTGGCCGCGGCCAGGGGCGCCTACGGTCCCGCCGGGAAGATCTTCGTGCTCCGCAAGCTCGACGCGGTGGCCGTACCCGAACACGCGGACGCGGCGCAGTGGACGCAGGCGCTCCTACCCGGTGAGCCGTCGGTGGTCGTACCCCCTTCACTGCTCGACTTCCCGGAGATGGCGGAGCTCCCCGAACTCGCCAGACCCGTCCAAGCCGCCGCGCGGCTCGCCCGGCTGCGTGCCCGGTGCGCGGAGATCACCTCGACGCGGCAGGCCGAGCACGACTCCTCCACCCCGCTCACCAACAGCTCCGGCAGCCCCGCGGCCGCGTGGGAGGAGGACGAGCCGCTGGCCGTACTCCGCTCACTCATCGGACTCGGCGGCCCCGCGGGGCCGATGGCCGCGCTGAGCTCGCACCTCCTCGACGACCTGCGCCCCGGCGCCGACCCGCATCTGGCGGCGCTCGCCCTGCACGTGGCCGGCCCGATCCTGCGCGGCGTCGCGGAGGAGCTCGAGTCCGACAGCCGGCTCGCGCCGCCCGACACGGTGACCGTGTCACTGCTCGGCCACCACATCGAGCTGCATCCCGAGGGGCCGGAGGATGCCTCGCTCGCGGCGGCCGAACGCGAGATCGTGGCCCAGGGCACGATGCGGCGACGGCCGCCATGGGCGGCCGTCGCGCTGATCGTGGCGGGGGTCGGTCTCCTCCTCGGAGCGCTGCTGGCCGACGGGCTGGGGGTGCCCGTGCTCGCCGCACCGGGGGTGGCACTGCTCGGCCTGGCGGGCTGGCAACTCTGGCGGCGCCGCAAGGCCGTTGAATCGGACGCCCGCTACGTGGCCGCGCAGATCGCCGAGCTCAAGGAGCTGGCCGATGGCGCGGTGTGGGCGCTGCACGGATACGCGCGTGAGGCGGTCATGCGTGCGGAACAGGCCGCGGACGACTCGGCCGAGCTCACCCGGCTGATCCGTCGCGGCCCGCGCGCGGCCTAGGAGCTCTCGATCTCCACGTGGGCCGGCGCGAGCAGGAACACGCGGTCGGCGATGCGCTCGATCCGACCCTCACAGCCATAGGCCAGGCCGGCTGCGAAGTCGACCATCCTGGTCGCCTCCGGCATCGGCATGCCCGTCACGTCCATGATCACCGTCTGGCCATCACGGAAGTGCTGCCCGATCATCGGCGCGTCGTTGTACTTGAGCGGCTGAACCATCACGATTCGTGACGAGTCGGCGGTCGAACGCCAGCGCCTCGCCGCCCGCTCCGTCGCCGGCATGTACTCCTCTTCGTACTGCTCGTCGTCGTAGCCGTCGTCGTAGTGGTCGATCCCGCCCAGGCCAAGGTAGCTCACCACCTTGCGCACTGCCCCCATCGGCTTGTCCTTTCCTCAGGAACTCACCTCAATCGGCACGTCCCACCATTGGACGTTAACCGACGACGAGAAGTTCGCCGTGCGACACGCCCACAACTAATTCCATTTTGTACGGCTAGCGGCCAGGTATCACCTGGATATCTCTCCCCCGATACCCTCGATACATGCGCGTGTTCACTGTAGATGCCTTCACCGACACTTCTTTCCGGGGCAATCCGGCCGCAGTGTGCCTGCTGGAGTCTCCCTCTCCCGAGTCATGGATGCAGGCAGTCGCCACGGAGATGAACCTGTCGGAGACCGCCTTCCTGCTCGGTGATTCGCTGCGCTGGTTCACCCCCACGGTCGAGGTCTCCCTCTGCGGCCACGCCACACTGGCCACCGCACATGTGCTCTATTCCACAGGTGCGGCCGGCGGTCAGCTGGAATTCAGTACGGCCAGCGGAACACTCACCGTGAATCGCATGGCCGACGGCATGATCACGATGGATTTCCCGGCGAAGGAAGTGTCGCCGGCAGCCGTTCCCGACGGCTTGGAAAATGCACTCGGAGCTGCACCGGTGCAGGTCGGGAGGAGCAATCTCGACCTGGTGGTGGAGCTGGAATCGGAGGCGACGATACGTTCCCTCAAACCCGACATCGCGGCACTGGCCACCATCCAGGCCCGTGGGGTGATCGTCACGGCGCTGGGCTCGTCGACCGACTTCGTGTCCCGCTTCTTCGCCCCGAACGTGGGGGTGCCGGAAGACCCGGTGACGGGCTCGGCACACTGCGCGCTGGCCCCTTATTGGGGACAGCGGCTGGGGCGGGACACCATGGTAGGTGCGCAACTGTCGGCCAGGGGCGGACTGGTGCACGTGCGGTTGGACGGGGATCGCGTACACCTGGCGGGGCGAGCGGTCACGGTGCTGTCAGGGGAACTACACGTCTGACGGGAAGAGCGGACCGTTGGCAGGGACCCGCACGCTTGACGGGACCTGCACGCTTGACGAGACCTGCACGCTTGACGAGACCTGCACGCTTGACGAGACCTGCACGCTTGACGAGACCTGCACGCTTGACGGGACAGACGTGCCGAGCCCGTATCGCGGACACCCGGGGACCGCTGTGACAGCGACGTCGGTACCGGGCGGACCTCAGCCGGCGGAGCTGTGACGACGGCGGTGCAGCTCCCGTACCTGGGCCGCAAGCTCCGGCACCGGCCCCTCCACCACGGCCCCTGGAACGACCTGCTGGATCGGCAGTGTCCGCACCGGCGGCGCGGGAACACCCAACTCGGCCAGCCACCCGGCAAGCTGCTCCGACGAACTCGCGTACACGATGCGCCCCAGCCCAACCCATCCATGCGCGGCCGCACACATCGGGCAGTGCTCCCCAGAGGTGTAGACGGTCGCGGCCGCCCTTTCCTCAACCGTCATATGCGCTGCGGCCCACCGGGCCAGCTCAAACTCCGGATGCCGAGTATGGTCGCCGCCGGCCACGCGGTTGTGATCCTCGGCGAGCACGATCCCATCAGTGGACACGAGCACGGACCCGAACGGCTCATCTCCCACCTCCAGCGCCTCCGTCGCCAACTCCACACATCGCCGCAGGTGCCGCAGGTCGGTTTCGGTCGTCACAGTGCTTCTCCCGGAGTTCTGATCTTCGAGCTCCATGCTAGGGCTTCGGGATGTGACCCCTCTCAGTGCATCGGTGTCAGCTCACGAGGCCAGGGCGGCGGCTGGCGCCGTGCGCCGCCGCTCCCGTACGGGACCGGCCAGGGTGAGCAGGTGCGCGCGCTCCACGTCGTCGAGGCGCAGCGCTGGAACCTCGCCTCGGTCAGCATGATCACTTGAGACTGCTCAGGTGGCTGAGCGGGTTCGCGTAGGGAGTCCACCGCTACACCGCCGACGGGAACCCATGGTTCGCCGAAACGTTCTAACGTGCAGACCAACCCGAGGAGATCTGCGTTGAAAGACCTGTTCCAGTACGCCCCGTTGCTGTTCGTGGCATTTGGATTAGTGCTCATTCTGGTTTCGATCAGAGGGATCATCAACGGCAAGCGATTCGTACGGCAGGCGCAGCGAGTGCAAGGCGTGGTCAGCGACGTTCGGACCAGGTTCACGGGACGAGGCGAGCACTTACGGGCGAACCAGTGGCCGGTCCTGACCTTCACGACACTGGAGGGGCGAGAGATCACCACCGAGGCGGCGACCACCTCCGACCTCGGCACCGGCGACGAGACCGAGGTGCTCTACGACCCACAGGACCCGACCACGGCCATGCCCGCGGAGAACACCGGCGGCAGCTACGGCGGCATAGTCGCTGGGCTCATCGCGATCGTGATCGGCGTGGTCTTCTTCTTCTTCGGCTTCTGGGACGGCGGTAGTAAGAGCGGGTGCGAGCTCCAGCGCCCCGATGGCTCCTTCGAGAGCGTCGCCTGCCCGCCCGGCATCGGAATCGGCGGATGACCGCCTCCAGGCCGTGGGCTGCCAGTGCCGCGTCAGGCCACGTTCGTCCTCTTGACGATCCTGCGTAGGCGCTCGTCATGGGTGTAGCGGTTGCGCCAGGCGGTGTAACGGCGGATCATGCTGCCCTGCTCACGGTGGGAAACGTGGTCGGTGCCGTTGAGAGTGAACTCGCGCAGCGGGGTGAACTGGGCTTCAACGAGTGAGCCCCGTTTCATCTGGTGAATGCGCCGTATCAGTCCCGACGAGGTGACTCGCGTTCATAGCCGCCCCACCTGACAACCAAAGGGCCTGTGTCCTCAGCGGGTTGAGCAGGCGCCGCTCACAGCAGAAGCGCCCCGCACGATTGACGATACGGATGATCGGTGCGGTCTCGATCGTGTTGCTCCCTTCCGGCAAGCGATCCGCCGCGTAGGCCCTTCCGGCAAGGCGATCCGTTCGGTCAGCTGTGGTCAGGCGTCGCGACGCGTGATCGCCAGGGTTGCCGCTAGGAGGGAGATCACGACATAACTCGTGAGGATGGTGGTGGCCGAGACGGGGCCGAAGCCGCCAGAGTCGGGAACGCCGGCCAGTTGCCTCGTCAGCGATGGGACCGCCAGGGAGCTCATCCAGTCGTTCCAAGGAGCGGGGAGGAAGCGCTCAATCCCGGTCGGTACCAGCAGGAGGGCGACCAGCCCGATGAGCGCTCCCGGTGTCGACCGCAGGATCGTGGCCAGGCCCAACCCCATCACCGCGGCGACTGCGGACCCGGTGCCTGTCGCCAGCACCTCGGCCAAGGCGGCCGGTTCGGAGAACGAGGCGCCGATCGGGCGCCCACCCACCACTGCCTGTGCGGTGAAGTATGTGGCGAACGCCACCACCTGGCCCGCGACCGCGGCTACGCCGGCCACGACGGCAGCCTTGGCCAGGAGGACCATCCACGGGCGCCGGACCGTGGTCAGCGTCAGCCTGATCATGCCGGTGCCGTACTCGCCGGAGATGGCGAGCACGCCCAGCATGCCGAAGAGTATGGGGGTGATGTCGGCGCTGAAGCTGAGCCCGGTGCCGACGGGCTCCCCGCCGAAACCGTTGGTGTCGAAGTAGTGCGAGATCGAGAAAGCGGCGAAGCCGGTGAGCGCCAGGGCCGAGAGCGTGGCGGCCAAGACGTAGTACGTGGATCGGAGCGAGCGCAGCTTGAGCCATTCCGACGCGACAAGGTTGATCATTGGGTTATCTCCATGAAGGCTTCTTCCAGCGACGTCCGGCGCGGCGCCAACTCGTGGACGGCGCAGCCGTTCGCCAGGGCGACGTCGCCTATGGCAGCCGCGGGCAAGCCGGACACCAGCAACTCCCCACTGACCTGGGAGAGGAAGGCCGGAGACGCGGCGATTTCGCTCGCGGCGGGCACGCCCGTCCTCTGCACGGGGCCCCCGCCCGTCCTCTGCATGGGGCCCGTCTTCTGCACGGGGCTCGTCTTCTGCACGGGGCCCCCGCCCGTCTTCTGCACGGGGGGCGCGCCCGTCTTCTGCACGGGGGGCGCGCCCGTCTTCTGCTCGGGGCCCACGCTCGTCTCCTGCGCGGGGCGCACGGTTGCCCCAGCGGCTTCGAGCACCCTGGCCAAGCGGTCCGCATGGGGCGATCGGACTAATACGCCCTCTTGAAAGCGCGCCAGGAGCTCGGCTGTCGTGGTGTCCTCGATCAGCTGACCGTGGCCGATGATGATGAGCCGGTCGGCGGTGAGGGACATCTCGGTCATCAGATGGCTCGACAGCAGGACGGTGCGCCCTTCGGCCGCCAGCGATCTCAGCAGCGTCCTGAGCCAGCGGATTCCGTCGGGGTCGAGGCCATTGACCGGCTCGTCGAGAATGAGCACGCCCGGGTCGCCGAGCAGCGCCGCCGCGATGCCGAGCCGCTGCCGCATCCCGTGGGAGAACCCAGCGATTCGCTTACGCGCCGCTCCGGCCAGGCCCACCTCCTCGAGAACTTGTACGACCCTGCCGCGCGCGATCCCGCCGGCATACGCCAGCGCTTGGAGGTGATCGAATGCGCTGCGCCCGCCCTGCACCTCGGCGGCGTCGAGCATGGCACCGACCTGACGCATGGGATCATGAAGGTCGCGCTTGCATACGCCGTTGATCAACGCCTTGCCCGACGTGGGCGCATGAAGGCCGAGGATCACTCGCATGGTGGTGGACTTGCCGGCCCCGTTATGCCCGAGAAAGCCCGTGACCTGTCCGGGCTTGACGTCGAACGTCAGTCCCGAGACTGCCCGCGTGGAGCCGTACACCTTCGTCAGATCTGCGACTTCGATCATTTTCCCACCCGTTGGATGCGTTCGGCGGGACAGCGCGTGCCCTGGGCGGGCAGCGCGCCCGTTGTCAGGTAGGTGAAGACGTGCCGCCGCAGGCAGGTGTTGGTCGCCCATGACGCGTGGCCGTCGCCGTGCCACAGGACCTGCGCGGAAGGAATCTGCTCAGCGACGTGGTGCTGCCCGAGATAGTTGGTGTTGTTGTCGAGCTCCCCGATCGCGAAGAGGATCGGTGGGACGTCCTTGACGCGCAACGGGTGCGGCGCCCAGGACGCGCCGCCGCTGCGCCCCCAGCACCGCCCGAGCTCGAAGCGTCCCTCGATCCAGCCGAACCTCGGTGCGATTTCACGGAGTCTGGCCTCGATGCTCTGGAACTCCTCGTACGTCGGCAGGTTCGGCATGAAGTCGTTGCACAAGGAGTCTTGGCTCACGGACGAGCCGCCCTGATCCGGCGCCAGCTTTGTCAGGAAGTCTCCGGCGTCGCCGTCGAGGGCCTTGCGCAGGGCGGTCGCGAACAGCGGCCAAAGCGCCGGGTTGATGCCCTTGACCGCGCCTGCGTACAGCTGCCCCTCGTACACCGTTCGTCCGGCCGACGCCGGTAGGGGCGCGCGGCGCGCTCTTGCGGCCAACTCGTCCCATGCCTTGCCCGCATCCCTGCCGTGCAGGGCGCAGTCGGTGCGGCCGGCACACCAGTCACGGAAGCGGGTGAGATGTCGCTCCTGCGTCCGTGCATAGTTACGCAACCAAGGCTCGAGCCCCTGCTGGGTGTGATCGGCGGTTCCGTCGAAGTACATTCGGCCGACCCGCTGCGGGAACAGCTCCAGATAGGCCTGGGCGTAGACGGTTCCGTAGGAGTTGCCCGCGTAGATGAGTTTGTCCTGACCGAGTGCGGCGCGTAGCGCGTCGATGTCGTGTGCCACATTCCACGCCGTCATGCTGTACCACGCCGACTTGGCCATTTTGCGGCAGCTTGCTTGATGGGCGGCGTTCTTGGCGGCGTGGGCGTCCCAGTCCTGCTTCGTCCGCGCCGGGATCAAGCCGTAGACGGAGGCATCTGGCTCCGCGCAACTCACTCTTTTGCCGCTCTGGGGCTCGGACAGCCCACGCGGGTCGATGGCGATGACGTCGAACCGGCGCTGCAGCTCGTTGAGCAGGACCGGTAGTTCCGGTGGGGTATCGGGATCGGTTTTCCGCCTGAGCACTGATGTGCTGGTGCCCGGACCCCCGAAGTTAACGATCAGTGGCCCCATGCTCGTGCCCGTCGCGGGCAGTTTGGCCACATGCACCGAGGTCTTGGGCCCGCCCGGATCGGCCCAGTCCACCGGAACGACCAGCTCGGCGCAGCGCAAGCCGTCACCACACTCCTTCCAGACGAGGCGATACGCCCGCGCCGAGGCCAGCGCGATGCCGCCGAATGACACGGCGAGGCAGGCGGCGAGGCACAGGGCGATGAGTCCGCGTCGATTCATGCGGGCCACGATGCTGCACGGCGGCGGGTGCGCACATCGGAGCCAGATCCGATCTTGCCTATCCGACCAGGGTCGTACGGTGCAGGCCTGCGAGAGCGGAGTACGACTGCGGTCTGACGGCCCGTGCTCCGATTCGCCCGCGCTCGTTCATCGATAACGTCGGGCCGTGAACCTGCTCGCCCGACGGCCCTCGCACAGGCTGCTCATTATGGCCGACACCGTTGTCGCGGTGCTGCTCGCGCTGGCGTCCACGATGAATCCGCCCGGCCTGGAGGTGAGCACCGTGTCAGCGTTGAGCTGCTGGCTGCTCGCGATACCGGTGGCGGTGCGGCGGATCTGGCCGGAGTCCGCGCACTACGGTGCGCTCATGGGCGGCCTCCCGGTGCTCGCGCTGCAGGCGAACCGGCTGATGCCTGTCATGGTGGCGGCCTTGACCGTCTACCTGGTGGCGTGCACCCGGCCCGCACGGCGTTCGGCGATCGCCCTCGTGGCGGCCCTGCTCGTCTCCGGAGGCGCCCTGCTGGCCTCGGCGATGAGCACAGCACCACGGACGGACGGCTGGCCGGACCCCGTCTTTGTCGTCGGCATGGCCTGGCTCGTCCTGACAGCGAGCTGGAGCCTCGGCACGACAGCGCGCACCCGCCGTGAGTTCGCCGCGCGCGAGGCCGGGAGGCAGGCCGAGAAGGCAGTGGTCAATGAGCGCCTGCGGATCGTACGTGAACTGCACGACGTCGTCGCCCATTCGATGAGCATGATCACTGTCAAGGCAGGGGTGGCGGCCAAGGTCATGGACAAACACCCAGAGGAAGGGCGCGAGGCGTTACGGGCCATCGAGGAGATCGGGCGCAGCTCGCTCACGGAGATGCGCCAGTTCCTCGGCGCGCTGCGCGCACCCGGCAGCGCACCCGACAACGCGCCGCTGCCCGGCCTCGCCGACCTGCCGTCGCTGGCACACCGGGCAGCCGAGGCCGGCGTGCGCGTCGACCTCTCGGTGAGCGGGGCCGTGCCCGAAAGCATGGAATTATCCGTCTACCGCATCGTGCAGGAGGCGATCACCAATGTCGTCAGACACGCCGCTCCCGCCCATTGCCGGGCCAGCGTGTCGGTCATCGATGGGATATTGAGCATCTCCGTCGTCGACGACGGGGCGGGGCAGCGACGACTGCCGGGCGAGGCGGGCGGACACGGTCTCACGGGTATGCGCGAACGAGCAGCGCTGAACGGCGGCACCTTCGAGGCCGGGCCTCTGCCAGGGAGCGGGTTCGGGGTGTACGCATCATGGAAGATCCCTTGACCGCCCCGGCTCATCCCGATCACCAGAGATCGCGACGTACGGCTCCACTGACCGCCTCGGCTCACCCCGGTCACCAGAAATCCCGGCGTACAGCTCCGCCTCGCGTCGGATTCCCGGGACCCTATGGTGGACGGCGCCATGCTCCGGGCGGCGCCATCCCTCAGCGTGCTTGGGCTCTGGGGAGCTTCGCCACACCCGTGCGACGCAGCTCGAAGACGGCGATGTCCCGGGACAGCGGCGGATCTGTGGAGAGTGTCCCGGCGAGTGGCGTTAAGTCGGCAGTGGAGGGACCGTTCCGGCTGGTAAGCGCAGTGCCCGCCACCTGCGTTCGACCACGCTCCCACCGTTTGCCGGACCGTCCCGATCTGTGCGCGAGCGCCAGGGGTTGATCCGCCATGGTGCGCGCAATGGTGGATCGTGAGCGTAAGTCGGCATCCGTGGTGTTGAGTGGCATAAAGACAGAAGGCGGCGTCGACTGGGACAGTGCCCAGCGGATCAGGCCAAGCCCGCTGATGGTGGGCGTGTTGTGGGAGATCTCTTGATTCGAGTGCTCGTCGCCGACGATCAGGCACTGCTGCGTGGCAGCTTCCGTTTGCTGATCGACTCGGAGGACGATCTCACCGTGGTCGGGGAAGCGGCCGACGGACAGCAAGCGGTGTCGCTCGTGCGGACGGAGTCTCCCGATGTGGTGCTCATGGACGTCAGGATGCCGGAAATGGACGGCATCACCGCGACCAAGCAGATCGCCAGGGATACCCGGGTGCTCATCTTGACTACATTCGACCTCGATGAGTACGTCTATTCAGCGCTGCGGGCAGGCGCCAGCGGATTCCTGCTCAAGGACGCACCCCCCGACGATCTTCTGAAGGCGATCCGGGTGGTCGCGTCGGGCGAGACGCTACTCGCGCCGAGCGTTACTACGCGATTGATCGCGGAGTTCGTCCGGCGGCCGGCCCAGCCGGTCTTCCACGGGCTCGACAAGTTGACGGATCGGGAGCGCGAAGTGCTCACTTTGATCGCCCACGGACTGTCCAACGCTGAGCTGAGCGACCAGCTCCGGCTAAGCCCTGGGACCGTGAGGACTCATATCAGTCGCCTGCTGGCCAAGCTGCAAGCCCGAGACCGCGCCCAACTCGTCATCGCCGCCTACGAAGCCGGCCTGGTCACACCGCGTTAGCTCAGGTGATGGACGCCGTGGAGCTGAGCCCGGATGCGTCAATTCAGGTGCTGGACACGGTGAAGCTCGGATGCGTCAACTCAAGTGCCGGACACGGTGAAGCTCGGACGCGTCATCGCACTCCCGTCGAGGAGCCGCCAACGCTTGAGTGGGAAGCCGCATTATCGCCGAGGGCCAGTAACGCCTGAATGCGGACATCGCGCTACCGTCGAGGAGACGTTAACGGCTGGGCGTGGGCATCACGAGTTGCTGCCGCTGACACCCACGATGACGGGCGACCGTCCACTCGAGCGCGTCCCCTGTCGACCTCCAGTCGGCCTGGATCTGTGTGCCTGCGGTCTTGGGGCAGGTCGCAGTTATTGAGAGGCGTTTCGTGGCGCATTCGGGCAGCGGGCGTGCCCGTTCCGTGCCAGGCCGCCCGCGTACCCGCCCGTCTGGTGTGTGGTATCGGGGCCTATCGTGCGCGCATCAGCACATGTCGGCGGTTTGTCTGCGCATCAGCAAGTGGCCGCGGCGGAATCGTTCATCCTCCAAAGGCTCGCGCAGCATCCGCGCCACCTCGACGAACTCTTCCTTGCGGGCCAGGTCGGCCAAGTCGTCGATCGGCCACCGGTAGGCCGGCGTGACCTTATGGTCGAACTGCAGCACCGGACCGCCCTCGGATTCGAAGAAGCCGAGCAGGAGGTAACCACCCGGGGCCAGCACTCGGCGGAACTCGGCAAAGTACGGCGGCAGCGACGGTGGCGGGATGTGGATGACGGAGTACCAGGAGAGCAGACCGCCCAGCTCGCCGTCGGCCACATCGAAGGCGCCCATCGAACCGACCTCGAAACGCAGGTCAGGATGGTCTTTGCGGGCGATGTCGATCAGTGCGGGAGACAGATCGACGCCGAAGGCGTCCAGCCCGAGGTTACGCAGGTGTGCCGTCATGTACCCGGGACCGCAGCCGGCCTCGGCGACGGGCCGGGGTCCGGCGGCCCGTACGAGTTCGGCGAACGCGGCGACTATCGAGCGATCCAGTGGCAGGCGGTCAAGTGAGTCTCGGGCGAGATCGGCGTAGAGGTCGGCGACAGCGTTGTAGGCGTCCGCGGTCGCGGTCAGGTAGGGGGAGGATTCGGCCATGGCGGACGACTCTAGTTCATCGGCCGACAAAGGTCGTCGATCAACGACCGGTCGGCGCGTCCGTCCCATGCCGGTCGGCGTTACGGTCCCAGCGCGCCGCGGCCCTTAGCCCCGAACAGCCCCAACGGACTACAGCCCTTCCGCGGCCCTTAAGCCGCCAACCGCCCGCCCCAGCGGGCCGCTACAGTCCTTCCACATCTGGCCCGCCACGGTCCTTATCTGGCCCGCCACGGTCCTTCCCCGCACCTACCCACACCCCACCCACGCGTCCAACCCCGTAACGCAGAAAAGGGCCCCACGCGTATGCGTGGAGCCCAATCCCGACAATCAAAGATTGTCCGGCGGTGACCTACTCTCCCACACCCTC
>NZ_JBFAIF010000041.1:0-26475 GCF_040654555.1 Nonomuraea sp. NPDC050680
CACGACGCGGCCAGGGCCGGTCGACAAGCTCAGCTGCCGCGTCTGGACGAGGTCGGCGGGCATACACACCGCCGGGCGGGGCCGAGTGGCCGGGGTATTGGCATCCCCAACGAATTACAGGTAAAAGCGCATGTCACCGACCCTATGCCTCGTCTGGCGCTCGCCGCAACCGATTTATTCGCCCGCGTTTCGTGCGGGCACGTCGCTCTATGCTCCCGCCGACACCCGTGCGCGCCGACAACCCAAGCCCATCTCCTACGGCCGCCCCTCTCCTCAGCGGACAAGACCAACGAGCAAGGCGTGCCACTGCGCCTCCGCCTGCCCTGCACTCCATCGGTCGCTTCCATCGACGATCCGCCTGTTCGACCCGTTTCGAGTGCGTCGGATGAACCGCTGCCCGCCCGCCTGGCACAGCTCGTAGAAGGCGCTGGCGCACTCGCAGGTCCACGCGATGACGCGCACGTGGCCGTTGTCACGGGGCGCGTTCCACGCCAATCGCTGGGGCATGCGACTGCGCGGGGGACACGTGCGGACTCCTGCAGTGGGGAGGAAACCACGCTTGATCAACCGTCCAGGACGCGCCGGTGCACCTCATCTCGCGCTCTCGCGTCCTTGCCGCACAGGCAGACGGGTTCTTTGGGGGCCGACGCATGTGCCCGGCCAAGGCCGGTCATTCTGTCCAGCGTCTCCGCGTGGGCACGCTGACAATGGGGTCAAGGGGTCACGCTGAGAGGCGTCAGCCAGTGGATCTCTAGGTCTTCTTGTAGGTAGTCCATGCGGTGCTGCTGGAAATGTGCGAGTTCGGGACGCGCGAGATGCGCGCGCAGGTCGTCGGCGGACCGCCACAGTTCGTAGAACACGAACGTGCTGGGATCCGCCACGTCGCGGTGAACCTGGTACTGCATCGAGCCAGGCTCGGCCCTGGTCGGCTCCACGAATGACAGCAGCAGTCGCTCCAGCTCATCGGCCCGCTCGGGCTTTGGCCGGGCGAAGCCGTAGATAGCGACCGCCCCATCTCCTTCAGGTACGACGATTTTCATACCTGAACGCTAGCCATCGGTGAGGTATGATGCAAATCGTACCTAGGAGTGAGTCATGGATCTGGGCAAGGTGTTCCGCGCGCTGGCCGACGACTCTCGTCGCCGGGTCGTGGCCGAACTCGCGGCCGATCCCGAAGGCCGGGAGCGTGCCTGCGGCTCGTTCGACCTGCCGGTGAAGAAGGCCGCGCGCACGCATCACTTCCGGGTGCTGCGCGAGGCGGGGCTGATCATGCAGCGTGACCACGGCAACGGCAGCGCCGTCTCGCTGCCCAGGCAGGACATCGAGCGTCATCTGCCCGGCCTGTTGGTGCTCCTGGCCGAGGAGTTGGGGTCCGGCAGCAGGGCGGGCAGAACAGGGAGCGCTACTGCTGATTAGCTCACCAGGACACTTACTTCGGCTGCCAGCGGGCGATCTTTTTGGCGGCGAGCGTGGCGCCGATGCGGGTGTAGAAGCGCTGCGCCGCCTCGTTGGACTCGGCGACTTCCCAGCGGATCACCTTGCCCTCGGCGGCCTCGGCCGCCGCGCGCATCAGCTGCTCTCCCACGCCGTGGGCCCGTTCGGCGCCGGTCACGTACAGGTCGTCCAGGTGGAGGTAGTTCTCGCCGGACCAGAAGCTGATCCGTTCCAGCCAGGAGACGTAGCCGACGGCCTGGCCGTCCCGTTCGGCGATCAGGTAGGTGATCTCCGGGCGGGCCAGCATCTGCTGCAGGCCGGAGACGCTGACAGTGATGGCCCACGTCTGGTCTTGGTGCTCGGCCAGCCCGCGGATGAGGGCGTGCACCCGGGCCGCGCCCCGCAGCAGGTCGGCCACGTCAGCCAGGTCCGGACGGGTCTGTCCGGGCCGTGCCCCCGCCTGCAGCACTCCCATCATCTCCGCTTCGTGCCGCGCCCGGTGGTCGCGGGGATAACAGGCCAGCAGCCGCCGGTAGCGGGCTTCGAGCGGGCTCATGCCGTTCCCGCCGAGCCGATCGCGCGCAGGCGTGCGGTGGCCGCCTGGGCATGCCTGCGCATCCGCTCGGCCTCCGCTGCCAGTCTCGCCGCACCGTCGCCGGTCAGCCGGTAGTAGCGGCGCACCCGGCCGTCGACGATCTCCTCTCGGTCCTCGGCGATCAGGCCCTCTTCCTGGAGGCGGTCGAAAGCGGCGTACAAGGTGCCGGCGCGCAGGCGGACCTGGCAGTCCGAGATGCGCTCCACGTCGGTGATGACGCCGTATCCGTGTTGTGGACCGGCGGCTAGCGCGGTCAGGATCAGGAACGTCGGCTCCTGCATCTGTCTCATGTGATCAATATATACCGGTCATCTACCTATAGGTCGAGCGACCGTCACAACCATTCAAGAAGGCAGTCGGTGACCAGCGGATCGACGAGCGGCACGCCGGGGACGAGGCATGATCACACCCTTAGCGCGGCGGCTCGATGCCCAGGGCCGCGCAGGCACCGTCCACGGCCGCCCGGCGGAGCTCGTCCTTCGGCACGTCGGTGAACTGGATCGTGCAGTCCTGGAGGCCGCCGAAGGCGATCACGGCCCGGGTGGCCTGTTCGAGCGTGGGTTCGGGGCCGTGCAGCAGCATCGTCAGCCGCCTGCGCCAGCCCAGCACGAGGTCGATCAGGCCCAGGTCCGCGAGTGTGGTCAGCTCGCTGAGCATGAGCACCATCACTTTGCGGTGGCGGTAGTGGAAGTCGAAGTAGCCCTCCAGCAGGGCGCGGGGCTCGACCTCGTCCAGTGCCTCCTGGCCCGTCAGGAACGCCTCTTCTTCGTCGATGATCGGCTGCACGATGCTGCGGACCAGGTCCTCGCGTGAGGAGAAGTGGTAGTAGAGCGCCGGCTTGGTGATGCCCAGCTGGTCGGCGATCTCCTGGAGGCTGGTCCGCTGCACACCCCGCTGGGTGAAGAGCTCGCGGGCGACGTCCTGGATGCGCTGCTTGGTGTCAGAGGGCCGAGGCATGCCGCGAGTCTATCTGACTTAACGATAGGTAAGTAACCATGTTACGCTTACTTACCGTTAAGAAAGGAAGGGTGCCCATGCGGATTCTCATCTCCGGGGCCAGCGTCTCCGGTCCGGTGCTGGCGTACTGGCTCACCAGGCGCGGCTTCTCCGTCACCGTCGTCGAGCGCGCGCCGACTCTGCGCAAGACGGGCGGCCACGCGGTCGACCTGTTCCGGCCCGCGATGAACATCTCGGAGAAGATGGGCGTGCTCCCGCGCGTCGAGGAGCGGGCCACCGACGCGAACCGGATGAACATCTACCGCGAGGGCGCGCGGCGTCCCGTCCGGGTGGACCTGTCCAAGATCTATGGTGCCGCCTCCGACCGGCACGTCGAGATCATGCGCGACGACCTGAGCGAGATCTACTACGACGCCGCGCGCGACGACGTCGAGTACATCTTCGGCGACTCGATCACCGCGATCTCGCCCGACGGCGAGGTGCGGTTCGAGAACGCCGCGCCGCGCCGTTTCGACCTCGTCGTCGGCGCGGACGGGCTGCACTCCAACGTGCGCCGCCTCATCTTCGGCGAGGAGTCCCGCTTCAGCGCCTTCATCGGGGCCTACCTCGGGGTGCTGACCCTGCCCAACGCCTCCGGCCTCGACGGCGAGCTCCTCATGCACGTCGGCGTCGGCCGCACTGCCGGTATGTACGCCGCGCGGCACCTCGGCGAGGCGCGGGCGATCTTCCTGTTCCGGAGCGAGCGCGAGCTCGATTACCACCACCGCGACGTGCCCCGGCAGAAGGAACTGCTGCGCGGTGCGTTCGGCGGCCTGCACGCCGACGTGGACTGCTGGCTGGACGAGCTCGACCGCACCCCGGCGTTCTACTTCGACTCGATCACGCAGCTCCGCATGGACACCTGGTCGCGGGGGAGGGTGACGCTCGTCGGCGACGCGGGCTACTGCCCCGGCCCTGCCGTCGGCGGCAGCACCAGCCTGGCCGTCGTCGGCGCGTACGTCCTCGCCGGAGAGCTGGCGCGGGCGGGCGGTGACCACGAGCGCGCCTTCCCCGCCTACGAGCGCGCGATGGCGGAGCACGTGCGCGGCAGCCGCGCTGTCGCTCTGAGCGCGGCGAAGACCCTGATCCCCACGTCCCGCCTCGGGGTGCGGGGACTGGTCCAGGGCGCCCGCCTGATCTCCGCCCTGCCCGCGGGGCCCAGCCGCGCCCTCCTCCACCTCACCACCAAGAGCGCACGCCTGTTCAACTCCATGACCGTCGACGACTACCCGGCGTCGCTCGTCGCCTCAGGAGGCCGGGGGGCGGCCTAGAAGATCAACGCTCTTGGTCGAGTTGCCGCTCGAAGCCCGAGACCATGGCTCGCAGTCCCGTCTTGAACCACTCGTCGTAAAACGCCGCCGCGGTGACATCGCTTTCCGCCGCCGTGGTGCCCGGTGGGGTGCCGACCTGGGCCAAAGCGTGGCCTAGGACATAGACGGCTACCGACTGGATGGCGGTGAGTGCGGCCTGGCGTGGGATTGCCGCTGCCTCGAAGCGGTCCAGCAGCCCGGCCAGCAGTTCCAGGCCAAGGTCGATGTCCACCGGGTGGGTGGCCAGCAGGGGTACGGCGGGCGGATGGCCGAGCAGCATCCGCCGGTAGGAATCCGCGAACCGGGCCAGCGCCTCGGGCCACGGCGTGCCGGCGTCGAGGTCGATCACCGCCTCGGCGAACAGGTGGTCCACCACCGCGGCGAGCACCGCGTCCCGGTTCGGCAGGTGGCGATACAGGGACATGGCCGCGACCCCGAGCTGGGTGCCGAGCCGGCGCATGGTGAGCGCGTCGAGCCCCTCGGCGTCCAGTATCTCGATGGCCGCGGCCACGATCCGTTCGCGGGTCAGGACGGCCGGCCGTCCCCTGCCGCGCCGGGGTGCGGACTGGTTCATCCGCCAAGGGTAACGATCAGCGTGGTCGCCAGCATGAGCAGGGACAGAGCGCCCACCAGCAGGTGCTGAACGTCGATCACCACGTCATGTCCCTCGGTCGGCAGGATTTTGAGCGTTCTGCCGTACTCGCGCTGGTACGTCTCCCGCTGCGCGGCCGTGGCGGTGCCGAAGTAGGGGAGCCACCAGTTCCACAGGTGGCCGCCGACTATGACCACGCAGAGTGCGGTGGCGGCGAGCAGCGACCAGGTCTGGTGCAGCGCGACCCCGGCCGCGATCAGTAACGGGAACGGGTAGTTGATGCCCGCCGCGAGCACGCGCTGTCCGACGTTGCCGGGCCGCAGGTCGTTCAGCGGAAACATCGGCACCCACTCGGTCACGACGAGCCAGCCGAGCCAGACGAAGGGGACGGTGATCGCGATGGTGGTCATGGCGCTTACCTCCTGGTTGATTTTGAGTACGTTGTAAGCTTACGTCGTACACAAAATCAGCACAATAGGGTTGCCCGCGATCGGGCCGCTGCGACATGCTCGGAAGATGATTGACGATCGGCGTATGGTGCGGATCTCCAAATACCTGTCCAAGCACCTGCGTCATGAGCCCGGGCGGATCGGGATCGAGCTGGACGAGCGCGGCTGGGTGGACGTCGACGTCTTCCTCCGGGCCGCCGCCTCCCATGGGTTCCCGATCGACCCGGCCGATCTGCAGCGGGTCGTGGCAGGCAACGACAAGCAGCGGTTCGCCCTTGAGAACGGCAGGATCCGGGCGAACCAGGGGCATTCCATCGAGGTGGACCTCGACCTGCCGGTGGCGGCGCCGCCCGCGTACCTTTACCACGGCACGGTGGCGAGGAGCCTGCCCGCGATCCGGGCCGAGGGACTGCGGCCGATGAACCGCCACCACGTCCACCTGTCGCCCGACCGCGAGACGGCGACGCGGGTGGGGGCGCGGCGGGGCAAGCCGGTGGTCCTGCCGGTGGACGCCTGGGCGATGCACGAGGCGGGACACGAGTTCCGGGTCAGCGCCAACGGGGTTTGGCTGGTGGACGAGGTGCCACCGACGTATCTCCGGTTCCAGGGCTGAGGGCTTTCCGGGCTGACCGGTCCCTGGGACCGACCGGTTCCCGGGCTGACGTCTAACTTTCGTCAGGGGTGGTCCTGGACGGTCGGCGGATCTTTTCCGGTCCGCTGATTTCTACCGTCGACACTATGAAACGCAAGCTCATCGGCGCCCTGGTGGCGGCAATGGCCCTGACCATCGCGCTGACCGCCCCCGCCACCGCCTCGACTGAACAGACGGTGCCGACCCCGGCCGCCATCGACGCCTACCTCGCCAAGGTCATGGAGTCCACCGGGCTGCCGGGCATGTCCGTCGTGGTGACCCACAACGACCGAGTGATCCATGCGGCCGGCTACGGCCAGGGCTCCGATGGCAAGCCTGTCACCGCCGACACCCCCATGCGCGTCGCCTCCCTCAGCAAGTCGTTCACCGCCATGGCCGTGATGACGCTGGTCGACGCGGGCAGGATCAAGCTCGACGAGGCGGTCGCCCAGCAGCTGCCCGGCTTCCAGCTGGCGGACCCGCGCGCCACGGCGATCACCGTACGTCAGCTGCTCGACCAGACCTCCGGCCTGTCCGACACCACCCTCGACATCAACGCCCTGGAGGAGACCACCTCCCTCGCCCAGTACGTGGACCGCCTCAAGACCGGCGCGCTCGCCACCGACCCCGGCACCCACTGGGCGTACTGCAACGTCAACTACGACCTGGCCGCCCGCCTGGTCGAGGTCGTGAGCGGGCAGAGCTTCGACGACTACCTGAAGCAGCACGTCTTCGCCCCGCTCGGCATGACCCACAGCGCCCTGCGGAGTGAGGTGGTCCGGCCGTCGGACGGTTACAACTCGGTGTTCGGCGCCTGGCTGGCGCGCCCCGAACTGCCCGGGTTCCTCGACGGCAGCGGCTCCGGCGGGGTCATCACCACCGCCGCCGACATGGGCGCCTGGCTGGTCAGCCAGAACGGCAAGGGCAAACCGCTCGTATCCCCCCAAAGCCTGCGGACCATGCACACCCCATCCAAGATCAGCGACTATGGCATGGGCTGGGCCCTCGACAGTGACACCAAGCTGCTCGTGCACTCCGGCAACCTTTTCACCTACACCGCCGTCGAGGCGATCTCCCCTGAGACCGGCTACGGCTTCGCGGTCATGACCAACAGCGCGGCCCTCACCGACGACACGTACGCCGTCGCCACGGGCCTGTTCGCGATGACCCAGGGGCGGACGCCGGAGCTGCCGGGTGGTGATCGGCAGACGTTCGAGCTGGTGCTGGGCCTCATCGGGCTGGCCGCCATCGGGCTGGGCATCCTGGGCGTGTGGCGGTCACGACGCTGGGCGGCCGGGCGGGCCGGGCGTCCCGGGTGGCGGATCGCGCTGCGGATGGTGCCGGTACTGCTGCCGGTCGTGGTGCTGGCGGCGTACCCGGACCTGATCTCGGTCATCTCGAACGGGCGGACGATCACCTGGGCCCAGCTCACCTACTTCCCCGCACCGTTGACGATCACCCTGGCGGTCGCGGCGCTGGCCGGCATCGCCACGGCGCTGATGCGGATCGTCCGGCTGCGGGAGCGCAAGGCTGAAACGACTCCGCAGGTCATCCCGTCTGGGTCGATAAGGTCTGGTAGGTGAGAAACGGCGCGATTCTGGCGGTGGTCGCGGGGGTCAGTCTGGTCAACGGGCTGCACCTTGACCACATCCCGGTTTGGCGGCAGCTGCTGTTCGCGGTCGTCGCCGTGGTCGCCTACCTGCACGGCAGGCATCTTCCAGTACGCCGGGACTGGCTGGTCCTGGGGGTGGTGGCGATACCCGGCGTCGTGGAGCTGGGGGTGAGCCTCTGGGACGGGGTGGGCGGGCTGATGGCCATGGCGCTGTTCGCGGTGCTGCCCTGGCTGGCGGGGCGCTTCCGGCGACAGCAGGCGGAACTGGTCGAGGCGGGCCGCCAGCGGGTCGGTCAGTTGGAGCGGGAGCAGCAGTACACCGCCGAACGCGTCAAACTCCATGAACGCGCCCGCATCGCCGCCGACATGCACGATTCGCTCGGGCACGAGCTGGCGCTGATCGCGCTGCGGGCCGGGGCCCTGGAGCTGGCGGCCGACATGAACGAGACGAACCGGGAAGCGGCCGCCCAGCTGCGGGCCTCGGCGGTCACGGCCACCGACCGGCTGCGCCGTACCATCGGGCTGCTGCGGGACTCGGGCGGCGCCCCCACGGACCCACCGGACGAGTCGATAGAGACGCTGGTGGAGCGGGCCGGGCGGGCCGGCATGGCGGTGACCCTGTACCGCGACGAGCGCTCGGCGGTCCTGCCGCCGCTGCTGGACCGGGCCGCGCACCGGGTGACGCAGGAGTCCCTGACCAACGCCGCCCGGTACGCGCCGGGCGCCGAGGTCCGTGTCACCATCGAACGCGACGCCGACATGGTCGCCGTCACGGTCACCAACGCACCCTCGCTCACTGAAGCGCAGTCCACAGGCGGCGGTGGGACCGGGCTGGCCGGCCTGCGGGAACGGGTCCGGCTGCTGGGCGGCACGCTGGAGGCCGGACCGACCGGACCGGGCGCGGCGAACCGCCCAGGCGCGGGGGACGGGTCGCGCATCGGTGGATTCACCGTCATGGCCCGGTTGCCATGGCCGAAAGAGTCCGACACAGGAGACAACGCATGATCCGAGTCCTGCTGGCCGACGACGAGCCCATGGTCCGGGCCGGGGTGAAGTCGATCCTGGCCACCGACGCGGGCATCGAGGTGGTCGCCGAGGCCGCCGACGGCAGGGAGGCCGTCGAGCTGGCCCTGGCGCACCGCCCGGACGTGGCGATGCTCGACATCCGCATGCCCCGCCTGGACGGCCTGTCCGCCGCCGCCGAGCTGCGGGCCGCGCTTCCGGAGGTGGCGGTGGTCATGCTGACCACCTTCGACGAGCGCGAGTACGTGGCCAGGGCGCTCGCGGAGGGCGCGGGCGGCTTCCTGCTCAAGGCCGCCGACCCGCGCGAGCTGATCATCGGCGTCCGGGCGGTCGCGGGCGGCGCGGCGTACCTGTCGCCCCGCATCGCCCAGCAGGTCATCGCCGAGCTGAGCGACGGCAGGCTCACCCGGACCACCACCGCCCGCAGGCGGACCGAATCCCTCACCCCCCGCGAGCGCGAGGTGCTGGCCCTCGTCGGCCGCGGCCTGTCCAACCAGGACATCGGCCGCGAGCTGTTCGTCTCGGAAGGCACGGTCAAGGCCCACGTCAGCGCCATCCTCCTGCGCCTGGAGGTGAACAACCGCGTCCAGGCCGCGATCATCGCCTACGAGGCGGGGCTAATGAGCTGACTCGTCGTACGGCAGCAGGCCCGGCGCGGTGTTGTGCACCTGCTGGAAGATGACCGACGTACGGAACCCGGCGATCTCCCGCCGCTTGCTGAGCCGGTCGAGCAGGAAGGCGTGCAGGTGGTCCAGGTCCTGGACCGCCACGTGCAGCAGGAAGTCGTCCCCGCCCGCCAGGACGAACACGCTCAGCACCTCCGGCTGCTCGGCCGCCGACTGCTTGAACGTCTCGATGACGGTCCTGCTGAGCGGGCGGACCTGGACGGAGACGAGCGCCTGGACGCTGCGGTTCAGTGCCGCCGGGGCGATGTCGGCGTGGTAGCCGCGGATGACGCCGCGCCGGGTGAGGGCGCGGACGCGTTCCAGACAGGTGGAGGGGGCGACGCCCAGCTGTCTGGCCAGTTCCCGGTTCGATTGCCGCGCATCTGTTTGAAGAAGCCGAATGATTCCCGAATCAAGTTCATCCACATCGGCATTATGTCGCCGGAACCAGCCAAACGTTCGCCAGAAGGGCGGCGCCGCCACGCGTTCGGCTAATTTCGGCGGGTATGTCGCAACAAACGAAAGGCCACCTGAGCGCCGGTCAGGGCACGGCGATGCTGCTGGGCGGCGTACTCGGACCGGGCATGCTGGTGCTGCCCCAGCTGGCCGCGCAGGCCGCGGGCCCGGCGTCGATCCTGGCCTGGGTGGGCCTGCTGGCGTTGAGCGCACCGGTGGCGATCACCTTCGCCACGCTCGGCACCCGCCACCCGAACGGCGGCGGCGTGGCGGCCTTCACCGGTCTCGCGTTCGGCGGGCGGGCCGCCGCGGTGGTCGGCTGGTGGTTCTACGGCGCCGTCCCCATCGGCATCGTGGCCGGCGCGCAGGTGGGCGCGGTCTATGTGGCCAACACCCTGGGCGTGGACAAGACCGTCGCCGCCGCCACCCTCCTCGCCGCCGCCTTCCTCGCCAACCTCGCGGGCCTGCGCACCTCGGGACGGCTGCAGGTGACCATGGTGCTCCTGCTGATCGCGCTCCTCGCGACGGCCGTCGGCACCGCCGCGCCGCACGCCAGCGCCGCCAATTTCACCCCGTTCGCCCCGTACGGCATGGCGGGCGTGATCTCCGCGGCCGGAGTGCTCTTCTTCGCCTTCGTCGGCTGGGAGGCCGCCACCCACCTGTCGGCGGAGATCACCGACATCAGGAGGGCCACCACGGTGACCCTGATCGTGATCTCCGTCCTCTACCTGAGCGTCTCCATCACCTCGATCGCCGTCCTGGGCCGAGCGGCGCCGCTGTCCGCCCTGCTGGAGACCGGAATCGGCGCCGCGGCCGGCCCGATCAGCACCGCGGCGGCCATAGCCCTGACCTTCGGCGCCATCAACACCTACATAGCCGGCGCCGCCCGCCTGGGCGCGTCCATGGCCGGGAGCGGATCCCTGCCGCGCTGGTTCGGGAAGGGCGGCACACCAGGACGAACCCCCAGCCGCAGCCTGGCCCTCCTGGCGACTCTGACCGCCCTGATCATGCTGCTGCCGGCGGACCTGGACACCCTCATGAGAGCCACCTCGGCCTGCCTGGCCGCGGTGACCACCGCAGGCGTGGCGGCGGCCGTCCGCATTCTGCCGCCGGGCAGGCCGCGCAACACGGCCATCGTGGCAACTGCCCTGTCATGCATAGCCCTGGCCTGCTGCGGCACATATCTAGCAGTACCGGCGGCACTGTCGCTGATAGCCCTGCTGACGGCAAAGCCGTAACGACTGGGGGTGCGGCGGGTGGCGGGCAACCCGCACTTGTCGTACAAGAAAGGGAAAGAGACCCCTCACCGAACGGAAGAGGGACGCGATGACCGACTACGCAAAGGCGAGAGAGCTCGGCGAGCAGGCCCGCGAGAAGGAGTGGACCCGCCCGAGCTTCGCCAAGCAGCTGTTCCTGGGCGATCTCCGCCTCGACCTGGTCTACCCGGCCCCCACGCTGGCCGAGGAGGCGGCCAAGCGCGGGGAGGATTTCGTCAGGGCCGTCCGGCGCTACCTCGACGCGCACGTCGATCCCGCCGAGATCGAGCGGACCGCGCAGGTGCCCGACGAGGTGGTCAAGGGGCTCGGCGAGCTCGGGGCGTTCGGGATCACGATCAGCGAGGAGTACGGCGGGCTGGGCCTGCCCTACCTGTACTACTGCCGCGCGCTCATGCTCGTCGGGTCGTACTGCCCGGCGCTGGCGACGCTGCTGTCGGCGCATCAGTCGATCGGGGTGCCGCAGCCGCTCAAGCTGTTCGGCACCGAGGAGCAGAAGCGGGAGTACCTGCCGAGGTGCGCGCGCGGCGAGGTGTCGGCGTTCCTGCTGACGGAGCCGGACGTGGGCTCCGACCCGGCGCGGCTGTCCACGACCGCCGTCAGGGACGGCGACGACTACGTGCTCGACGGCGTCAAGCTGTGGACGACGAACGGCGTGGTCGCCGACCTGCTCGTGGTCATGGCCCGTACCGGCAAGAAGATCAGCGCGTTCGTGGTCGAGGCCGACTCGCCCGGCATCACGGTGAAGAGGCGCAACGCCTTCATGGGACTCCGGGGCATCGAGAACGGCGTCACCGAGTTCGCGCAGGTCAGAGTGCCCGCCAAGAATCTCATCGGGCGTGAGGGCGAAGGGCTGAAGATCGCCCTCACCACACTCAACACGGGGCGCCTGTCGCTGCCCGCCACCTGCGCGGGCGGCGCCAAGTGGGCGGTGAAGATCGCCCGTGAGTGGGGCAACGCCCGCGTGCAGTGGGGGCGCAAGGTCGGTGAGCACGAGGCCGTCGCCACGAAGATCGCCTTCATCGCGGCCACCGCCTACGCCCTGGAGGCCGTCTGCGAGCTGACCAGCCGCATGGCCGACGACCAGCGCAACGACATCAGGATCGAGGCCGCGCTGGCCAAGCTCTACGCCTCCGAGCTGTCCTACCAGGTGCTCGACGAACTGCTCCAGATCAGAGGCGGTCGCGGCTACGAGACCGCCGAGTCGCTGGCCGCGCGGGGCGAGCGCGGCGTCCCGGTCGAGCAGATGCTGCGCGACTCGCGAATCAACCGGATCTTCGAGGGCTCCTCCGAGATCATGCGGCTGCTGATCACCCGTGAGGCGGTCGACGCCCACCTGTCGGCGGCCGGGGAGCTCATCAACCCCGACGCCTCCAGGAAGGAACGCGCGCAGGCGCTGCGGCAGGCCGGCCGCTTCTACGCCCGCTGGCTGCCGACCCTGGTCGCGGGCAGTGGCAACCTGCCCGCCGCCTACGCCGAGTTCGGGCCGTTGGCGGCCCACCTGCGCTTCGTCGAGCGGACCAGCAGGAAACTGGCCCGGTCCACCTTCTACGGGATGTCCCGCTGGCAGGGGCGGCTCGAACACAAGCAGTCCTTCCTCGGCCGGATCATCGACATCGGGGCCGAGCTGTTCGCCATCACCGCGGTCTGCGTCAAGGCCGAGGAGGACGCCCGTGACCTGGGCCGCCGGCCGTACGAGCTGGCGGACACGTTCTGCCATCAGGCGCGGCGGCGGGCGGAGGCGCTGTTCGCCAAACTCTGGGACAACAGCGACACCCAAGACACCCGGCTCGCCCGCTACGTGCTCGAAGGCCGCTACACCTTCGTCGAGGAGGGCATTCTCGACCCGTCCATCGAAGGGCCGTGGATCGGATCGCCGCAAGGCGGGGAGAGCGTGCGGAGAAAGATCCTCTGACGCGCGGTCTAGACCGGTTGTGAGGTTTTCCGCGTCCTAGTGTTTTCAAACCGAGACCAACCGGTATAGACCAGACCAAGAATAGAGGCTTACTCTGACGCAAACGCGTTGAGCTGTGACTCACGCACCGGCCGCTGGTACGGACCAGCGAGACCCGTCCGACGAGAAGGCGGTACTTCGGTGAACATGAAACTTGTGGGCGGTGCGGCTCTCGGCCTGGCGACCGTGCTGGTCCTGTCCAGCTGTGGTTCGGGGGGAAGCCCCGGTACGGGCGGCGCGGGCGACCAGAAGGCCTCGGCCGGCGGCCCGGTGACGCTCAAGATGGTCGCCGCCGACTACGGTGACGGTCCCGGCAAGCCGAACTCCGGTGAGACGTTCTGGAAGGGCGTCGTGGACGAGTTCCAGGCGGCCAATCCGAACATCAAGGTCGAGGTCCAGGTCATCAACTGGAACGACATCGACAAGCAGGTCGCCACCATGGTCCAGAACGGACAGGTGCCCGACATCCTGCAGACCGGCGACTACTCCGGCTTCGTCAAGGACCAGCTCCTCTACAAGGCCGACGAGGTCCTGTCGCCGAACGTCTCCAGCGACATGCTGCAGAAGTTCGCCGACTTCGGCAAGGTCGACGGCACCGCGTACGGCATCCCGTTCGTGTCCTCCGCCCGCGCCCTGTTCTACAACAAGGACCTGTTCCAGAAGGCCGGCATCGCCGAGCCGCCCAAGACCTGGGACGAGCTCAAGGCCGACGCCGAGAAGCTGAAGAAGGCCGGCGTCAGCCAGCCCTTCGGCCTGCCGCTCGGACAGGAGGAGGCGCAGGGCGAGTCCTTCCTGTGGATGCTCGGCAACGGCGGCGGCTACAAGGACGCCGCCGGCAAGTGGGCGATCAACTCCCCGCAGAACGTCGAGACGTTCACCTACCTGAAGGGCCTGGTCAACGCCGGGCTGACCACCCCGAACCCGGGCACCAAGGACCGCAAGACGGTCTGGGAGGACTTCGGCGCCGGCAAGGTCGGCATGGTCAACGGCGGCCCGATGTCCATCCCGATCTTCGACGCGGCCGGGCTGAAGAACTACGGCGTCGCGCCGATCCCCGGCAAGTCCGGCCCGCTCGACACCACCCTCGGTGTCATGGACTGGATCATGGCGTTCAACAAGAACGGCCACGCCGCCGAGATCAAGAAGTTCTTCGACTTCTTCTACACCGGCAGCGCCGCGCAGAAGATCAGCGACACCTACAAGCTGCTGCCCGTGACCAACGGCGGCATCAAGAAGCTGTCGGGCGACGAGAAGCTCAAGCCGTTCCTCGACGCGCTGCCCAACGCCAGCTTCTACCCCTTCCAGGACCCGAAGTGGGCCGAGGTGAACCCGCAGATCAAGCAGACCATCGGCGGGGCCGTGAAGGACGACCCGGCCAAGGTGCTCGGCGAGCTCCAGAAGACCGCCGACGCCGGCTGATCAGTCGGGGGCCCGTACGGCCGGCGCTTCGCGTCCAGAGCGCCGGCCGTACCGTTACGGAAGGTTCCGCATGAGAAGGTTCCGCGTCCTGGAGCCCCTGGCCTGGGTCGGGCCCGCTGTTGTGCTGATCGCGGTGGTCGTGCTCTGGCCGGTCTACGAGATGATCCGCTCGTCGTTCCTGAAGATCAGCCGGTTCGGCGTGGTCCAGGGCGGGAACGGTGTCGCGAACTACGAGAAGCTGTTCGGTGAGAAGGACTTCGCGGACATCATGGTCCGCAGCGTGATCTGGGTGGTCGCGGTCGTCGCCCTCACCGTGCTGATCTCGCTGGCCCTGGCCCAGCTGTTCAACCAGCGCTTCCCCGGCCGCAAGATCGCCCGCTGGGCGCTGATCGCGCCGTGGGCGGCCTCGGTGCTGATGACGGCGATCATCTTCAAGTGGATGCTCGACCCGGAGGTCGGCGTCATCAACCAGATCAGGCTCAAGCTCGGCCTGATCGACGCGATGGGCGGCGCCTCGGCCGACCAGCTCGGCGACGCCTCGACGGCGATGCCGTGGCTGGTGTTCGTGGCGGTGTTCGTGTCGGTGCCGTTCACCACGTACGCGCTGCTGGCCGGTCTGGCGACGATCCCCAATGACGTCTACGAGGCGGCCAAGATGGACGGCGCCACCCGGTTGCGGACGTACTGGTCGATCACGCTGCCGCTGCTGCGCCCCGCCCTCACCGTCGCCGCGCTGATCAACGTCATGAACGTCTTCAACAGCTTCCCGATCATCTGGGCGATGACGCACGGCCAGCCCGGATACTCGACGGCGACCTCGACGATCCTGATGTTCATCCTCAAGGGCTCCAACATCGGCGAGTCCGCCGCCATGTCGGTCGTCAACTTCGGCATGGTGATCATCCTGACCGCGATCTTCCTCAGGGTGTCCCGCTGGAACAAGGAGGTGGCGTGATGACCGTCAAGACGGCGCCGGCACTGTCCACTCACCACCACGCCAAGCCGCCCCGCCCCGCCGCGCGCAGCCTGCCCAGGATCAAGACGGTGATCGTCGCGGGCAGCGCGTACGTGATCGCGTTCATCTTCCTGTTCCCGTACCTGGTGATGCTGCTGACCTCGCTGCGTCCCCAGGAGACGCTGCGCGACGTGACGGTCTTCCCGTCGCAGTGGGAGTGGTCGAACCTGACCAACTTCTGGACCAGCGGGCTGGCCGGCAACCTCATGGTCACGCTCAAGGTGGCGGCGGGTTCGACCCTTTTGGTGCTGCTGGTGGCGCTGCCGGCCGCGTACTACTCGGCCAGGCACAACTTCAGGGGGCGCACGGCGTTCCTGATCCTGGTGCTGATCACCCAGATGTTCCAGCCGACGGCCATGCTGGTCGGCATCTACCGGGAGTTCTTCCAGTTCGGGCTGGTGGACTCGATCTGGTCGCTGATCCTGGTCAACGGCGGGTTCAACCTGGCATTCGCGGTGTGGATCCTGAACGCGTACTTCTCCTCGATCCCGCGCGAGCTGGAGGAGGCGGCGTTCATCGACGGCAACGGGCGGTTCGGGGCACTGTTCCGGATCACGCTGCCGCTGGCCATGCCCGGGGTCATCACCGCGCTGATCTTCACCTTCATCGCCGCGTGGAACGAGTTCGTGGTGGCGTTGACGCTGACCACGACACCGGCGAACCAGCCGCTGACGGTGGCGCTCAACTCGTTCATCGGTCAGTACCAGGTGGACTGGCAGAACCTCTTCGCCGGCTCGGTGATCGCCACCATCCCGGTGATCATCCTCTTCGCTCTGATCGAGCGAAAGGTGGTAGGAGGTCTGACGGCGGGCTCCATCAAATAGCCGGCCACGACAGCCATCTCCGCCCGGGCCCCTCCTCCACCGGCCCGGCCCCTCAGCCGCCCCCGCTCGCCGGTGGCGGCTGAGGTGGTTACTGGGGTACGCGGGCGACGCAGAAGACGGTCTGACCGAAGGGCGGCCGGATGAAGCGCTCGATGAGGCGCGTGGCCGGGACCACCGTCCGGTCGTAGATCTTCACGAGTCGCGGATCCGGATAGCCCACGCCGCCCCGGCGGACGGCGGCCCACCAGGCGATGCCGCCCAGGAAGTTGATCGGCTTCAGCACCTCGGCCTCCAGCCCCGCCTTGGCGACCGTCGCGCCCAGGGTCTTGGGGGTGTAGCGCTGGACGTGCCCGACCTTGCGGTCGAAGTCTCCATAAAGCTGCATGTAGCCGGGCACCCAGATGATGATCCGGCCGCCGGGCTGCGTGACCCGGGCCAGCGAACGCAGCGCCTCGGCGTCTTCCTCGATGTGCTCCAGGACGTTCATCATGATGACCGTGTCGACCTTGTCCTCAAGCGGGATCTCGGTCGGCAGCCCGAACTGCAGCACGTTGATGTCGTCGCGCCCCTCGAAGCGCTTGCGGAGCTGCTCGACGCAGTAGGGGTCGAAGTCGCTCACCACGAGCCGGTCGAGGCGCGGCAGGAACTGCTCGGCGAAATGGCCCAGCCCGGACCCGATCTCCAGCATCGAACGGCCGACATGCGGGGCGACCATGTCGAACTCGTACTGCCGATAGTTCTTGGCCTCGTCCCCACCTAGGTGGTTCTCCAGGGCCTCGTCACCGGCCGCCGGTTGTACTACACGGTCATACCCAGAAGACATAGTGCCGTTCCTTCGAAGGGCTCATGGATTTGTGCGAGTCTAATGCCCCAGCAGCGCCGATGGTCACCTGATGGGTCAAACGCCCTTCCCTGAACCCCCTGTGATGCGGTGAAATCTGACTCGTTCATGGACGACGACGAGGCCATCAGCCGCTCACTTGACGGCGACCTGTCCGCCTACGAGGCGCTGGTCGCCCGCTACAGCGCGCTCGCCCACCGCACCGCCGCCATGTTCGGGGCGGGGGACGAGGCCGAGGACGTGGTGCAGGAGGCGTTCGTCAAGGCGTTCAGGCACCTGTCGACCTTCCGCAGGGACGCCCCTTTCCGGCCGTGGCTGCTGCGGATCGTGGCCAACGAGACGCACAACCTGACCCGCTCGCGCGGGCGCAGATCCGAGCTCGCCGTACGACTCAGCGCCACGGCCGACGTCAAGGCTCCCGACGACCCCGAGGGCTCGGCCGTCGCCACGGACCGGCGCGCCCGGCTGCTGGAGGCGGTACGCCACCTGCCGGAGCGGGAACGCCAGGCCGTCGTCTGCCGGTACTTCTTACAGCTGACGGAGGCGGAAACCGCCCAGGTGCTCGACTGGCCGCTCGGCACCGTCAAGTCCAGCACCCATCGCGGCCTCGCGCGGCTCAGGGAGGAGGTGGGCAATGAGCTCGCATGACGACGACCTGGCCGCCGAACTCACGGCCCTCGCCGACTTCCTCGACGTCCCCAACCCACCGCCGGGCGACGTGGCGTCAGCCGTCCGCGCCCGCCTGGAGCCCACCCCTGAAACCAGTCCCCGCCGCAAGCGGCGCGCCAGGTGGCAGATCGTGACAGCCATCGTCCTGGCCGTCATAGCCATCACCGCCGCTACCCCGCAGGGCCGCGCCGCCGTGCGCGCGATCCTCCACTATGCGGGCATCGAGCTACGCCTGAGCGATTCCACCCCCCAGCCCATCGCCACCCCCACCCCGCTGCCAGGCGAGCACACGGTGGCCCCGGCGGACCTGGCCAAGCAGGCGAAGTTCCCCGTCAAGACCCCCACCGCGCTGGGCACTCCCCAGCGCGCCACGGTGAGCGACAACGGCCGCGTGGCGTCGATGTTCTGGCCCGGCGGCATTCGCCTGGACCAGTTCGACGGCACGGCCAGCCCGTACTTCTTCAAGACCTTGGGCCCACCCTGGCCCGAGAACATCCAGGTCGGGGGCATCACCGCCTGGTGGCTCGGCGGCTCGCACCCCCTCGGCTACATCAAGCGCGAGGACGGCACGTCGGTCCCCCTGCGCCAGGCCGAACCCACCCTCATCTGGCAGTCCGGCACCACCGGCTACCGCCTGGAAGGAGCCGGCACCAAGGAGCACGCCGCCGAGATAGCCGCCTCACTCCGGTGAGGCCAGCCAGTCGTCGATCTCCTTCAGCAGTTCCTTGCGCACCCCCTCGGGCGCCGTGGACGCCCTGATGGACTGCCGGGCCAGCTCGGCGATCTCCTCATCGCGAAAGCCGTAGACCTCCCGCGCCAGCTCGTACTGCCGCAACAGCCGCGCCCCGAACAGCAACGGGTCGTCGGCACCCAGCGCGATCGGCACCCCCGCGTCGAACAGCCTGCGCAACGGCACGTCCGCCACCCGCTCGGCGACGCCCAGCCCCACATTCGAGGTCGGGCACACCTCGCAGCAGATCTGCCGCTCGGCCAGGCGCTGCATCAGCCACGGGTCCTCCGCCGCCCGGACCCCATGCCCCACGCGATCCGCGTGCAGGTCGTCCACGCACTGCGCGACGCTGCGGGGCCCGAGCAGCTCGCCCCCATGAGGTACGGCCAGCAGCCCCGCACGCTTGGCGATCCGGAAGGCCCGCTCGAACTCCCTGGCCGCGCCGCGCCGCTCGTCGTTCGACAACCCGAAACCGACGACCCCCTTGCCCTGGTACTGGACCGCGAGCCTGGCCAGCGTGTTCGCGTCGAGCGGGTGCTTGGTGCGGTTGGCCGCCACGACCACCGCGATCCCGATGTCCGCCAGAACGGCGGCCTGGGCGGCGGCGTCCAGCATGAGCTCCAGCGTCGCCGTCAACCCGCCGAACCGTGGCGCGAACCCCGACGGGTCAACCTGGATCTCCAGCCACCGCGACCCGGCCGCCGCCTCGTCCTCGGCCGTCTCCCGCACCAGCCGGTAGACGTGCTCCGGCCGCCACAGCACCGACCTGGCGATGTCGTACAGTCGCTGGAACCTGAACCACCCACGCTCATCGGTCGCGCGCAGCTGGGGCGGCCAGTCCTGCTCCAGCGCGTCGGGCAGGTGCAGGCCCTGCTCGCGAGCCAGCTCGATCAGCGTCGAATGCCGCATCGAGCCGGTGAAGTGCAGGTGCAGGTGAGCCTTGGGCAACTGGTCAAGCGGGCGTGGCATTTCCATATCTTGCCACTCAACCTGTCTGCCCGTTCGTGCGTTGGGAGGGGCGAAAGGGGACCCCGCCATGACGGATGAAGACGAAGCGGCATTCGACGAGTTCCTTGCCGCACGCAGCACCTCGTTGCTACGCACCGCGATCCTGGTCTGCGGAGCCACCCACCACGACGCCGAGGACCTGGTCCAGCACGCTCTGGAGAAGGTCTACCGGCACTGGTCCCGGATCCGGCACGACAACCCCGAGGCGTACGCGCGCAAGGTCCTCGTCAACGCGGCGATCAGCCGGGCTCGGCGGCGGCGCGTCGTGCAGGAGATCACCTTCGCCCGCCCGCCGGACACCGCCGCGAAATCGCCCGACCTGGACCTGCGCGACACGCTCATCGAGGAGCTGCGCAGGCTGCCGCCGAAGATGCGGGCCGTGATCGTCCTGCGCTACTGGGAGGACCAGTCGGAGTCGGCCACCGCGTCGCTGCTCGGCTGCTCGCTCGGCACGGTGAAGAGCCAGGCGGCCCGGGGCCTCGCCAAGATCCGCGAACGCATGACCGTCGCAGAAGGAGCGATCCGATGAAGACCGAAGAAGAGGCCATCGCCGACGCCATGGCCGCGCACGTCGCCGGCGCGCACGCCGGACCGACGCTCGGCAGGGACGTGCGCCGCCGCCACCGCTCGCGCGTGCTCAGATTCCGTACGGCCGGCGCCGCCCTCGTCACCGCCCTGGTCGCGGTGACCGTGCCGGCACTGATCAACTCCGGGGAACCCCCCAAGACTCAGCACGCGGCCACCGGCCAGGACCGGGCCGTGATGGACCTGGTGACCGTCCCGGACGTCGTAGGCAAGCCCGTCGCCGAGGCGGTCGAGACGCTGAAGCAGGCGGGACTGGTCGTGGCGGACCCGGAGACGGCCACCGACACGGGTTCGGTGCGCGTCCAGGCCCCCGCCGCCGGTCAGGAAGTGACGAAGGGGACGAACATCCAGCTCACCGTCGGCCAGGAAGTCTCGGTGCCGCAGGACCTCGGTGACCTGGGCGACGGCAGGACATTCGGCGGCATCCACGTCGGCTACCTGCCCGACGGGATCGAATGGGGTAAATGGTCAGGCAAGAACGGCTTCGGCACAACCAGCTACACCACCACTTTCGTCGAGCCTGGACAGCCAGAGGGCTATTACTCCGTACAGGTCGTCGTGTTCGCGGGTGAGGCGAGCAAGCAGGTCGCGCAGCGGCTGGCGAGGTTCTCCGGCCAGGGCGCTAAAACTCTGGATATCAGGGGCAAGGAGGCTTACCTCGCGAACGTCACCGAAGGCGGAGAAGTCGCCACCGACACCACCGACAACTCTGAGGGCTCCACGAGCACCATTGGCTGGACGCTGCGCAAGGGGCTGGCGGTCGAGGTGTATATCAGCCCGGACTATGCGAAAAAGGTTGACGCGGCGGCCGAGTTGAAGAAGATCGCCGAAGGGCTCGAACCCGTTAAGTGATCAGGTGGTACGGGTGAGATCAGAGCGGGGATCTACCGTGCATGAGGCCTGAGGGCGGGACCGGCGGACAGGCGCCGCGCGCGATGCTGGCGTTCCTCGCACTCGGGGTCACCGTTTCGATCATCTATGGGCTGTTCTCCTCGGGATTCGGGCGTCTCCATCGCACACCGGTGGGGGCGCCTCCGCCGGTTCAGGCCCCGCCGGCACCGACCCGGCCGGCTCCGGCCGCGCCGGGCCGGGCCGGGCCCGTTCGGGGCCGGACCGTCACCGCTGCCATGGCGGCGCCCCGGATCGCGGTGGTCGCGCATGACTTCTGGCTCACTTACCTGCCTGCCGGGTTCGATCGCGCCGACGGGGGAGTGATCGAACCCGACCAGGGCGCCTGGGCCAGATTCGCCCCTGACAGGGGGTCAGGCGCTCGGGACAGGTTCGTCGAGGTGCGGGTCGAGCACGGCGCCGCCGCGGCCGACTGGGCCACCTACCAGCGTCGGACACCGCTACGTACGCCGAGGGACACCACCATCCGCGGCAGACCCGCGCTGGTCGGCAGACATCCCGGCGGCGGCTTGATGATCGTCTGGCTGGAGCGCACGGGCACCGGGGCGTGGATCAGGGTCAGCGAATCCCTGAGCGAAGAACTGCTTCGTGTTGCCGCCTCGGTCAAGGCTTCTGTAGGAGACTAGGGGCCTTTTCTGCGGTTTCCACTCCAAGTCATGGGGGGTTGATGCGACGCCTGGCAGCGGTGTCCCTCGTGTTCGTGCTCACCGCGTGCGGCAGCGCCGCCACGCCGGAGGCGAACACAGCCACGCCGGAACCGAGCCGGGCGAGGTCGACGATCATCTCTCTGACCTGCGGGTCCGGGGATCTCGGCATCGGCCACCTGCCCGCGGGGGTGGAGCGCGCGGGCTCGTTCGCACGGCTCAAGTCACTGCGCGAGCGGCTCAAGGTGAAGGGCGTGCGGTGGCGCAAGAACGACGAGGAGCTGCTCGTCGGTCTGGTGTGCGGGGTGCGGGGCGCCGAGCGGTTCGCCTCGCTGGTCAGCAGGTCGAGCCTGGGGGCGTACAACGGCAAGCCCGCCCTGCGCTGGCGTACGCGGGGCGGGCTGAGCAACTTCATGTGGCTGGAACGGCCGGGCATCGCGGTCTACATCGGCGCCACGCCCGGACTGACCCGCGAGATCGAGGAGGTGGCCTCGGCGGTCGGCTGACGCGGCGCGGTCAGCCGACCGCCGCGCCTGGCTGAGCTGCTCGGCCACCTGGCCCCTGCGGTCGGCTGACGCCGCGCGGTCAGTGGGCTTCCGCGAGGAGCTTGGCGAGGCGGCTGACGCCCTCCGCCAGGTCGTCGTCCCCCAGGGCGTACGAAAGGCGGAAATATCCGGGCGTCCCGAACGCCTCGCCCGGAACCACCGCCACCTCCGCCTCCTCCAGGATCAGCTCGGCCAGCTCGGCCGACGACTGCGGCCGCCGGCCGCGCAGCTCCTTGCCGAGCAGCTCCTTGACCGAGGGATAGGCGTAGAACGCCCCCTTCGGCTCCGGGCAGAACACACCGGGAATCTCGTTGAGCAGCCGGACCATCGTCTGACGGCGCCGGTCGAACGCCTCGCGCATCTCCGCCACGGCCGACAGGTCGCCGGAGACCGCGGCCAGAGCGGCCATCTGGGCCACGTTCGAGACGTTGGACGTGGCGTGCGACTGAAGGTTCGTCGCGGCCTTGACCACGTCGGACGGGCCGATCAGCCAGCCCACCCGCCAGCCCGTCATGGCGTACGTCTTGGCCACGCCGTTGACGATGACGACCCGGTCGGCCAGCTCGGGAACGGCCGTGGCGATGCTGGTGAACTCCGCTCCGCCGTACACGAGATGCTCGTAGATCTCGTCGGTGACGACCCAGAGGCCGTGGTCGGCGGCCCAGCGGCCGATCGCCTCCGTCTGCTCGCGCGAGTAGACGGCGCCCGTCGGGTTGGACGGCGAGACGAACAGCAGGACCTTGGTGCGCTCCGTGCGGGCCGCTTCGAGCTGTTCGACGCTCGCGAGGTAGCCGGTCGTCTCGTCGGTGACGACGTCGACCTGGACGCCACCGGCCAGCTTGATCGCCTCGGGGTAGGTCGTCCAGTACGGGGCCACGACCAGGACCTCGTCACCCGGGTCGAGCAGCGTGGCGAACGCCTCATAGACGGCCTGCTTGCCCCCGTTGGTGACCAGGACCTGCGACGCCTCGACCTGGTAGCCGGAGTCGCGCAGCGTCTTGGCGGCGATCGCCTGCTTGAGCTCCGGCAGGCCGCCGGCCGGGGTGTACTTGTGGAAGCGCGGATCGCGCGCCGCCGCGACCGCCGCCTCGACGATGTAGTCCGGCGTTGGGAAGTCGGGTTCTCCGGCGCCGAAGCCGATGACCGGGCGGCCGGCCGCCTTCATCGCCTTCGCCTTCGCGTCCACGGCCAGCGTGGCGGACTCGGAAATCGCGGAAATTCGGCTGGATATGCGAGGTCGGGTGGACATGGGTCCATGCTGCCACGCGGCCCGTGACCTGGGCGATCGGGTTTGGTTCGACGTAAGGGGCATTCCCCCGATACACTTTTGCCTGGTCGTGCCGCCGCATGTCGACGTGCGGTTCGGTCCAGGCAGTGAGCTGATCAGGGTAGTGTGGTTGGCGACATAGGGCACTGGCGCAATTGGTAGCGCACCGGTCTCCAAAACCGGCGGTTGGGGGTTCGAGTCCCTCGTGCCCTGCGAGTGCGGTCCGCGCAATGGCGTGTAAGCGCGCCGCATACTGCGTTGGATACGACAGATTCAGGTGAGGACTGTGGCGATCGACACGCGCGGCGAGACCGCAGGCAAGCCTAGTGGCGAGAAGAAGACCCGCACCTCGCCGGCCCTTTTCTACCGGCAGGTAGTCACCGAGCTGCGTAAGGTCATCTGGCCGACACGCAAGGATCTCATCACTTACACCACGGTCGTTCTGGTATTCGTTCTGATCATGGTTGCGATCGTGTACGGGCTCGACAGCGCGCTCGGCTGGGCCGTTCTCCGCGTCTTCGGCGGAGCCTGATCCAGACACCGACGGCGTCGCCCGACGGGGTCGCCATTCGATTCGACGAAAGAGGAAAAGTCACCGTGTCCGAATCTTCAGTGCCGGCGAACGAGTCCCACGAGGAGTGGGACACCGAGCCGGAAGAGGCCGCTGAGGCCACTGAGGAGACCGTCGACGAGCTCGACGCCGACGTTGCGGACAGCGACGAGAGCGACGAGGACGAGGTCGCCGACGAGGCTCCCACAGTCGACGAGGACGGTGCTCCCACGGTCGACGAAGACGGTGACATCCTGCCTGACGTCGACCCGGTCGAGGAGTTCAAGCGCTCGCTCCGGGGCCAGCTCGGCGAGTGGTATGTGATCCACTCCTACGCCGGCTACGAAAACCGCGTGAAGTCCAACATCGAGAGCCGCAACGTGTCTCTCAACATGGAGGACTACATCTTCCAGGTCGAGGTGCCGACGCACACCGTCCAGGAGTTCAAGAGCGGTAAGAAGGTGCCGGTCAAGGAGCGTGTGCTGCCCGGCTACGTGCTGGTGCGCATGGAGCTGACCGACGAGTCCTGGGCCGCCGTGCGTAACACGCCCGGTGTGACCGGCTTCGTGGGCCTGTCCAACAAGCCGAGCCCGCTCAACCTCGACGAGGTCGCCAAACTGCTGGCGCCCGAGCCGACCGAGGAAGCCAAGAAGTCCTCGGCCAAGGCCAGCAGCGGCCCGACCGTCGAGTTCGAGATCGGCGAGTCCGTCACGGTCATGGACGGCCCGTTCGCCACTCTGCCCGCCTCGGTCAGCGAGATCAGCCCCGAGTCGCAGAAGCTCAAGGTGCTCGTCTCGATCTTCGGCCGCGAGACCCCGGTCGAGCTGTCGTTCAACCAGGTCTCGAAGATCTAAGACGATCACGTAAGCTGATATGTCGTCCCCACGCGCGTGGACGGGGACCCCTGTGTTCTGGGGTTCCCATGCCCGTGGGGGTTTGCAACACCATTCTCAGGACCCGGAGAAGGATCATGCCTCCAAAGAAGAAGATCGCGGCCTTGGTGAAGGTGCAGCTTCCCGCTGGCCAAGCCACGCCCGCTCCGCCCGTCGGTACCGCCCTCGGTCCCCACGGCGTCAACATCATGGAATTCGTGAAGCAGTACAACGCTGCCACGGAGGCCCAGCGGGGCAACATCATCCCCGTTGAGATCACCATTTTCGAAGACCGCAGCTTCACCTTCATCACGAAGACGCCCCCGGCGCCCGAGTTGATCAAGAAGGCTCTGGGCCTCGACAAGGGCAGTGCGGTCCCGCACAAGGACAAGGTCGGCAAGCTCAGCCGCGAGCAGCTCCGCAGCATCGCTGAGACCAAGATGCCCGACCTCAACGCCAACGACATCGCGGCGGCCGAGAAGATCATCGCCGGCACCGCCCGGTCGATGGGCATCACCGTCGCCGACTAACACTTCCCGATCCGCGGGAGGGCCGTTCCCCGGCCCGCACCGCGATCCGTGGGAGAGCCGGTTTCCCGGCTCGTGCCCACACCGATCAGTGGGAGGGCCGGCACCCGGCCCGCACACCACAAGGAGACAGACATGAAGCGCAGCAAGGCGCACAAGGACGCGTCGGCCAAGGTCGACCACGACAAGCTCTACGCGCCCGTCGAGGCCGCGAAGCTGGCCAAGCAGACGTCCACCACCAAGTTCGAAGCCACTGTCGAGGTGGCGCTGCGACTGGGCGTCGACCCTCGCAAGGCCGACCAGATCGTGCGCGGCACGGTCAACCTCCCGCACGGCACCGGCAAGACCGCCCGGGTCCTGGTCTTCGCGACCGGTGACCGTGCCGAGGCGGCCCGCGAGGCGGGCGCCGACATCATCGGTGCCGACGAGCTCATCGACGAGATCGCCAAGGGCAACCGGCTCGGCGAGTTCGACGCCGTCGTCGCCACCCCTGACCTCATGGGCAAGGTCGGCCGTCTGGGCCGTGTCCTCGGCCCGCGTGGCCTCATGCCCAACCCCAAGACCGGCACCGTGACGCCCGACGTCGCCAAGGCCGTGACGGAGATCAAGGGCGGCAAGATCGAGTTCCGTACGGACCGGCAGGCCAACCTGCACTTCATCATCGGCAAGACGTCGTTCGACGAGCGCCAGCTCATCGAGAACTACGCCGCCGCCCTTGACGAGGTGCTCCGGCTCAAGCCGTCGGCCGCCAAGGGTCGTTACCTGAAGAAGGTCACCTTCTCCACGACCATGGGCCCCGGCGTCCCGGTCGACCCCAACGCCACCCGCGGCCTGACCGCCGAGCTGGACGCGTAGCGAAAAAGCCACTCTTCTAGCACCTCTTCGCACCACACAGCCCTCGCCGACTCCGGCGGGGGCTGTTGTGTGTCCGGGGGGTCGGTTCGTACGCATGGCGGCCCACAAGCGCCCGCGCCACAGACCCACCGCGCCACAGACCCACCGCGCCACAGACCCACCGCGCCACAGACCCACCGCGCCACAGACCCACCGCGCCACAGACCCACCGCGCCACAGACCCA
>NZ_JBFAIF010000041.1:26573-35519 GCF_040654555.1 Nonomuraea sp. NPDC050680
CACCGCGCCACAGGCCCCCGCGCCCCGGCGCCCGCCTCACAGGCGCCCGCCACTGTGGGCGGCGGCCACCAATGGTCCCCGCGCCCGCAGGTCCCCGCGTCATGGGAGCCCGCCACTGTGGGCGCGGCGGGCCCCGATGGGCGCCTCCGGTGCGGCGTGCGCCCTGCGGGGACGGTCCTTCGTGGGGCCGTCCGCGAGCGATCTCGTACGGCGAGCGTGGGATCCGGGGTGCCGCGCGACCCACCTGGTGCCGTACGCGGAAAGAAAGATCAGAGCAGTCCACACGACAGAACCCGAGGCAGAGGGTCCGTCGCCGGGCCAGGGGACGCGGGTCGGGGAAGACCCTGGGTTTTCCCTGAAAAGTCAGGGGAATACGCCATCACCGGGACACCGACACGTAGGGTTTAAATCATGCTGAAGCGCAGAATTTCCCTCGCTACCGCCGCGGCCGGTGCCGCCCTGGTCGCGGTCGCGGTTGCCGGTTGTGGAACGACCGCGCAGCCAATCCAGGTCAAGCTGGCGGCGTCCGAAGTGCTGACGCAGGCCGCGCAGAAGACCGCGGAGGTCACCAGCTACACCGTTGACGCCGTCGTCAACGTCAAACACCCCCAGGAGGGGAACGGCAAGGTGCAGGGGCGGATGCTCTACCAGAGCAAGCCGCAGCTGGCCGTCGACCTCACCCTCGACACCCTCGACATGGGCGGTAAGAGCCTGCCCGGTGGGGCACGAGCCGTGCTCCAGGGCGACGCCGTCTACGTCAAGGTCGAGGCGCTCAAGGAGCTCGTCGGGGCGACGAAGCCGTGGATCAAGGTGCCGCTGACCAACGTCGGCGCTCCGGATCAGGTCAAGACGTACCTCGACCAGATCCAGCAGTTCGACCTGGCGGCCGTCACCAAGATGGTGACCGCGTCGCAGGACGTCAAGGCGGCCGGCACCGAGAGTGTCGGCGGCGCGGACACCACCCACTACAGCGGGACGTTCCCGGTCGACGCGGCGGTGCAGCAGCTGCCGGCCGACGAGCAGGAAGCCGCCCGCTCGGGCCTGGCCGAGCTCAAGGACATCAAGTTCGACATCTGGGTCGGCAGTGACGGCCTGCCTCGCAAGCTCGCGCTGAACGGTGCCAAGGAAGGCGCCACGCTGGACGCGACCCTGCTGTTCAAGGGGTTCAACGAGGCCGTCAACATCCAGACGCCGCCCGCCGACCAGATCGGTGAGCTGCCGAAGGGCGCGACCAACTAACCGGGTGCGGCGCTGAAAAGCGTCGCCGACTGAGAGCGATTTGGAAACTCGGCGGCCAGGACGTAGTCTGGTCGTTGCCGAAGACCGCCGGTTGTCGTCAGGTTCCTCAAGACCTGATGACCGAAGGATCCACAGTCTGTGGACGGCCCGCGCAGGTGTGATACGAGTTTCCTACACGGAGTGATCCGTGTGCGAGCCCCGTGTGCGCCCTGCGCCCGGGGCCGTTCTCATTTCTGGGCCTTCACCGGTGGCACATCTGGAAGGAGGCCCATGGCGAGGGCGGATAAGGCGACAGCAGTTGCCGAGCTCAGGAGCGAGTTCGAAGGCAGCGCTGCCGCCGTTCTGACCGAGTACCGCGGTCTCACCGTCGCGCAGCTCAAGCAGCTGCGCGTCTCTCTCGGTGAGAATGCGAAGTTCGCCGTGGCGAAGAACACCCTGACTAAGATTGCGGCCAATGAGGCCGGTTTCGCGGGTCTTGACGACCTGCTCGCCGGTCCGACCGCGATCGCCTTCGTCAACGGCGACGTTGTCGAGGCGGCCAAGGGTCTGCGTGACTTCGCCAAGGCCAATCCCCTTCTGGTGATCAAGGGCGGCGTCCTTGATGGCAAGATGCTGGACGCTACGGAGATCACCAGGCTCGCTGACCTCGAGTCCCGCGAGGTTCTCCTCGCGAAGCTGGCCGGCGCGATGAAGGCGAAGCAGAGTGCTGCTGCCGCCATGTTCGCCGCGCTGCCCACCAACATGGCCCAGCTGGCCGACGCCCTTCGCGCCAAGCGCGAAGAGGCGGGCGAGTAATACGGGGATTGCCGCAAACCCCGCGGTCCCGTTCCTAGTTATCGCAAGATCCATACGGAGGAAATCATCATGGCGAAGCTCAGCACCGACGAGCTGCTCGACGCGTTCAAGGAGATGACCCTCCTCGAGCTTTCCGCGTTCGTGAAGCAGTTCGAGGAAGTGTTCGACGTCAAGGCCGCCGCCCCGGTCGCGGTTGCCGCTGCCCCCGCCGCCGGTGGTGGCGACGCCGCCGCCGTTGAGGAGCAGGACGAGTTCGACGTCATCCTCGAGGGTGCCGGCGACAAGAAGATCCAGGTCATCAAGGAGATCCGCGCCCTGACGTCCCTGGGCCTCAAGGAGGCCAAGGACCTGGTCGACGGCGCTCCCAAGAACGTCTTCGACGGCAAGGTCAACAAGGAGCAGGCGGAGAAGGCCAAGGCTGCCCTCGAGGGCGCCGGCGCTTCCGTCACCGTGAAGTAACACTTTCGAGGCATATCGCTCGAAGAGCATTACCGAATCGCCGGTTCCGGCGTTTCACCCCAGAAGGGGCGGCTGCACCCAGGTGCCGGGTGTGCCGCCCCTTTTGCGTTTTCTACGTGCCCGGCTGTTGCCGCCGTACAGAGCTCACGAGATTCTCATGGTCGTCTCATCGCGTGGCGAGAGGCCGTGCCTAGCGTTCGAGTGTGTTCAAGGATGCGCGTGTCAGAGATCGATGGATGTTGGCCGGGCTGCTCGCCGCCACCGGGGTGCTCTACGTATGGGGGCTGAACGCCTCCGGATGGGCCAACGCGTTCTACTCGGCTGCCGTCCAAGCGGGCACCCAGAGCTGGAAGGCGTTCTTCTTCGGGTCGTCCGACGCGGCCAATGCCATCACCGTCGACAAGACGCCCGCCTCGTTGTGGCCGATGGAGCTCAGCGCCAGGATCTTCGGGCTGAGCTCCTGGAGCATTCTCGCGCCCCAGGCACTCATGGGCGTGGCGACCGTGGGCGTGGTCTATGCCGCCGTACGCCGCCGGTTCCCCGCGTGGGCCGCCTTGATCGGCGGGGCGGTGATGGCGGTTACGCCGGTGGCGGTGCTGATGTTCCGCTTCAACAATCCGGACGCGCTGCTGGTGCTGCTGCTGACCGTCGCGGGTTACTGCGTGGTGCGGGTCCAGGAGAAGGCGGGGACGCGGTGGCTGGTGCTGGCGGGGGCGTGCATCGGGTTCGCGTTCCTGGCCAAGATGCTGCAGGCGTTCGTGGTGCTGCCGGGGTTCGCGCTCGTCTACCTGATCACGGCTCCGACCACGGTGGGGCGGCGGCTCTGGCAACTCGTGCTGGCGGGCGTGGCCGTGGTGGTGTCGGCCGGATGGTGGCTGGTGGCCGTGGCGCTGGTGCCCGCCGCCGACCGCCCGTACATCGGCGGCTCCCAGACCAACAGCGTGCTGGAACTCGCGCTCGGCTACAACGGCATCGGACGGCTGAACGGCGGCGACTACGGAGGCCTCGGCAACCTCAACCAGCAGGCCGGCTGGTGGCGGATGTTCGACACCGAGGCGGGCGGGCAGATCTCGTGGCTGCTTCCGGCGGCGCTGGTGCTCCTGGTGGCCGTGGTCTGGCTGACGCGGTCGGCGCCGCGGACCGATCCCGTACGGGCTCAGGTGGCTGTGTGGGGGAGCTGGCTGATGATCACCGGGCTGATCTTCAGCCTGATGCAGGGGATCTTCCACGCGTACTACACGGTGGCGCTGGCTCCGGCGATCGCGGTGCTGGTGGGCTCGGGGGTGGCGCTGCTCTGGGAGCGCCGGGCGAACCGGGCGCTCGCGCTGGCGGCGGCTGTGACGGCTGGATGGGGGTACGTCCTGCTGTCGCGTAGCGCGGAGTGGAATTCCTGGTTGGGGCCGATCGTGCTCGTCGGCGGGCTGGCGGCGGCCGTGGGTCTGCTGATCATCGGCCGTCAGGAGGAGGGACGGGCGGGTGTGCCGTCCGGGAAACCTGGGGGAGTGCCGTCTGAGGGGTCTGCGGGCGTGTCGTTCGCGGCGCGTGGGTGGTGGTCGCGGCGGTTGTCGGGGATTGTCGCCATCGTGGCGGTCGTGGTGTGCCTGGCGGGGCCGGCCGCGTACGCACTGGACACCGCCACATCCGCGCATACCGGCGCGATCCCCACGGCGGGCCCCTCGACGGGAGGGTTCGGCGGACCTGGAGGGTTCCGGCGCGGCGGCTCTGCGGCCATGGGACCGGGCGGGTTCGGTGGCTTCGGTGGCGGCCAGCCGGGTGGTACCGGTGGGACTGGGCGACCTGGTGGTATCGGCGCTCAGCCGGGCGGCACCGGTGCTACCGCGAGATCGGGTGGCACGGGGGCCGACGGGTTCGCTCGTGGTGGGCGGGGAGGCGGCGGGATGGGCGGGTTGCTGCAGTCCGCCACCCCCAGCGCCGAGCTGACCGCCCTTCTGAAGAGCGACGCCACCGCCTACAGCTGGGTCGCCGCGACCGTCGGCTCGAACAACGCCGCCGGATACCAGCTCGCCACGGGCCGGCCGGTGATGGCGGTGGGCGGCTTCAACGGGACCGACCCCGCGCCGACGCTGACCCAGTTCAAGCAGTACGTGGCCGAGGGGAAGATCCACTACTTCATCGGCGGCGGAATGGGCGGTGGCATGCGCGGCGGGGCCGGCACGGGTGGCAGCAGTGACGCGGCCGAGATCGCCGCGTGGGTGCAGGCGACGTACACGGCCGCCACAGTCGGCAACACCACGGTCTACGACCTCACCGCCGCCAAGTGACCGTACGACCTCTGGGTCGGCAAGTCCCCGGGCGTTTCGTCACACGACCGTCTTGATCCCTGCGCCGGTCCGTGGGGGCTGGGGCGCGGAGGACCCATGGAGGCTCTTCAGGGGAGTGGACGGACGGATACCCGGCGAACGTTCGTGGACGCCGCGCTAGGCGGCGCGGACGCGGGCGATGGCGCTGGTGTCCATGTAGTCGCGCGCGTGGACGATCAGACCGTCCCTGACCCGCAGGATCAGCAGGCCCGGCACCGTCAGCTCCTGGTCGGCCACCGTGACCACCGTCTCGTGCTCCGCCACGATCACCTCCGGGTCGGTGCTCTGGCGGATGACCACGTCACGGATCTCCTTGACCAGGGCCTTCATGGCGCCCCACATCATCGTGTATCCCGCCCGGACCTCCTCCCGGCCCTTGAACGCCGGCAGCCCGCCGAACGGGAACTCGTGCAGGCCGTCCTCGGCATAGAGATCGGCCAGTTCGTCGGCCGACTTGTGGAGCATCGCGGCGTGGTAGGCGGCGACGACATCGGTGGCGGACATGGGAGCTCCATTTCCCTCAACGGACGTTGACTCAACGAGCGTAGAGCGAAATAGGGCGAATGGTCAACGCCTGTAGAGTGAGCGATGGTTACCGAAAGAGGCGGAGGCGGCGGCGTGACCGAACGGGCGGAGCGGCGTCGCAGGACCGAGCAGCGAATTCTGGAGGCGGCCAGGAAGCTCTTCGCCGACCTGGGATTCGAGCGCACCACGATCCGCGCCGTGGCCAAGGCGGCCGAGGTCGATCCCGCGCTCGTCATGCAGTACTTCGGCAGCAAGCAGGGCCTGTTCAGCGCGGCTGTGGCCATCGCCCCGGCGCCGGTGGCCCAGGGCGACGGCGGCGAGTCGGACGTCGATGACTTGGTCGAGCAGCTCCTCGGGAGCCTCGGCCTCAAGATGGGGGAGTTGCCGCAGAGCTCCCTGGCCATGATGCGATCGATGCTCACCCACCCGGAGGCGGGCGCGTCGGCGCGGGCCGTACTGAGTCGTCAGATTCATCAGGTCGGCGAGTCGATTCCCGGCGGCGACGCGCGACTGCGGGCGGCGCTGATGACGACGATCATGCTGGGCGTGACCGTGGGCCACCAACTGCTCGAACTCGACGAGCTGCGCGAGGCGTCTCAAGCAGACATCGCACGGGTCCTCCGCCCGGCCCTGAGGGCGATCGCCCATCCCCAGGCCGAATAGAGGCCGCGACGCCCGTTGCTGGACTCCGTGTCTCATAACCGGGCAGTAACAAGTTATTGGAACTGGTTCCAATTCCCGTATGCGCCGCTACGGTGATGGCAGCCGTGTGGTTGAAGTCACATTACTCTGTGCGTATGGAGGGTGACCCTTGGGCGTCGAAGTCGTGGTCGACGGGCTGACCAAGTCGTTCGGCCGACAGGTCATCTGGGAGGACGTCTCGCTCACCCTGCCCGCAGGCGAGATCTCGGTGTTGCTCGGTCCCTCCGGCACCGGCAAGTCGGTCTTCCTCAAGACCCTGGTCGGGCTGCTCAGGCCGGACCGCGGCCACATCTGGATCGACGGCTACGATCTGGCCAACTGCAACGAGAGCAAGCTCTACGAGCTGCGCCGCCTGTTCGGGGTGCTGTTCCAGGACGGCGCCCTGTTCGGCTCGCTCAGCCTGTACGACAACATCGCCTTCCCGCTGCGCGAGCACACCAAGAAGAGCGAGTCGCAGATCCGCCAGATCGTGCTGGAGAAGATGGAGCTCGTCGGCCTGCTCGGCGCCGAGACCAAGCTGCCGGGCGAGATCTCCGGCGGCATGCGCAAGCGGGCCGGGCTGGCCAGGGCGCTGGTGCTCGATCCCGAGATCATCCTGTTCGACGAGCCCGACTCGGGTCTGGACCCGGTACGGACCGCCTATCTCAACCAGCTCATCGTCGACCTGAACGCCGAGATCGAGGCGACTTTCCTGATCGTCACGCACGACATCAACACCGCCCGTACGGTGCCCGACGACATCGGGCTGCTGTTCAGGCGCGAGTTGATCATGTTCGGGCCCCGCGAGATGCTGCTGTCGAGCGACGAGCCGGTGGTCCGGCAGTTCCTCAACGCCAGGAAGCACGGCCCTATCGGCATGTCGGAGGAGAAGGACGTCTCCGAGCTGGAGGCCGAGGCGCAGCTGGGCCACGACCCAGGCTCGCTGCCGCCGATCCCGCCGCAGCTGATGCCCAGCGGCAACGGGCTCCGTCGTACGCAGCGGCCGCCCGGCACCTGGCTGGCGGCCAACGGGGTCATCCCGCCCCAGGGCTCCTTCGTGGACGACCGGGGGCGCAATTGGCTGGAAGAGTACCCCCGCCTGATCAACGCCCACCTCAACGGCGTCCGCTAGGTCCCGGCCAAGAGCCGTCAGGCCGGCCAAGAGCCGTCAGGCCGGCCAAGAGCACGAGGCGACCCAAGAGCCGCCAACCGGCCAAGGGCGCCAGACCGGGGCGAGCCGCCAGGCGGCCCGAGAAGGTAGTTCCCCGGGCCTCGGCGACAGAAAGGCCATAACGCCCTGCCGCGCCCCCAGCGGGCCCCAGAGGGCCGCCTGAAGGGCGTTCGTCAGGTACTCGGCCCGCTGGGGAGTCGGGAGGCGACGACAATGCCCGCCCGGCAAGAGTGGGGTCCTATGTCGCCTCTGTCGTTTCCCGGGCTCCGGGAGCGGCCGGCGGGTTATCATCCGGCAACCAAGCCGGGAGGTGAGCAGACGTGGACGAGCCGGTCCGGCCACCCCGCGTCCTGACCGGCGTACTCGTGCTGCTGGTGGTGCTGCTCGGCGCCGCCGTGGTGTTCCTTCGCGGGCAGGACCTGGCCGAACAGGCCAGGGCGGACGATCGGCGGGCCGCGCTGGAGGCGGCGGGCACGCACGCGATCAACCTGATCTCGCTCGACTACAAGACCGTCGACGCCGACATGGGACGCATCCTCGCCACCTCCACCGGAGTGGCCCAGGAGGAGTACAAGGCGAACGCGGCGAAGCTCAAGTCCACCACAGTGGAGAACAAGGTCGTGCAGGACGGCGTGCTCCGGGCCACGGGGCTGGTGTCGATGACGGAGCTGACCGCGAGGGTGCTGGTCGTGGCCGACGTGGAGATCCGCTGGGAGGGCTCCAAGACCCCCAAGCAGGAACGGTTCTACCGCTGGTCGATGGACGTGACCAAGGCGAACGGAGTCTGGCTGGTGTCGAGGGCGGTGCAGGTGGTGTGAGGGCGGTCACGATCGCACTGCTGGTCCTGGTGCTCGGGCTCGGCGCCGCGTCAGGGGTGTTCTGGTACGACGCCCACGCCTTGCGGGCGGATGAGGAGGCGGGGCGCCAGGCCATGGCCGCGGCCCGTTCGGTGGCCCCGGACCTGCTCTCGTACGACTACCGGACGGTCGAGCAGGACCTGGCCCGGGCGGCGGGGCACACGACGGGCGAGCTCACCGAGCACTACAAGGCCCTGTCGGCCTCTCTGGTCGTCAAGGCCAAGGCGGAGAAGACGGTGCGGACGGTGGCCGTCGTCGACGCGGGTGTGGAGCGGGCAGAAGATGATCGAGTAGAGGTTCTGTTGTTCGTGAACACGGGTACGGACAGGGAGATCCCCGGCAAGGCCGAACCACAGCAACAGGTCAGCCAGGACCGGGCCAGGCTCGTCATGGTTCGGCAAGATTCCCGCTGGTTGGTGGCCGAGCTGTCGACCTTGATCGGTACTGCCTGAGTCATCGGGCGCGTCTCCGAGGTCAATTGTTACTAAAAATAAGGTTTAGCGAAGCCCAAGTAGCGGGTACCTGAGTCTCAGCTACACCGGTTGTCGGCATGGGTTCGACCCTCGGTGTGACGGAGCGTTAACCGTCCCCGTTCGCGGGTATCGTCTTGGGCCTGACGGTAGGCGTCCGATCACGCAGGGGAGAAAACCCAGCGTCCGGCCCCTAGGTCGGCGGAAAGTCGGGCTTACGGGCTTGACGTTTCCGCTCGAACGGGCGATGCTGCGACCAACGTGGAGCATGCAGCGAGAGTGAAGTGGACAGGCGTGTGCCGTTCGGCTACACTGCCCCTTTGCGCTGCCCTTTGACGACCCGCTCCGCTTGCTCACGTTGCGAGGTTGTCTGGCGTGCGTGTAGTCAGTCCGCCGCGAGCCCTCGGAAGGACATCTGTTGGCAGCCT
>NZ_JBFAIF010000042.1:0-33460 GCF_040654555.1 Nonomuraea sp. NPDC050680
TGGTCCGTACGGATCGACATCACAGAAGAGGGCGACGGCACCTCTGCCCGAGCGATCCTGCTCACTCGGGACAGGACCAGCCTGACCGGGGTCGGGAGCGCGCGCCGTAATCCGATCGACCGATCGGTGCCAGAGATCGGTGACGAGCTGGCGGTGGGCCGCGCACTGGCCGACCTGGCACACAAGTTGCTGGTCGTCACAGCCGAGGACATCGCCGAACTGGCCGGGCAGCGGCCCGGTTTCGCCGGAGGCGCGCCATCGGGCCGCGCCTGAATTCGTCCGGCCGACCTCGTCCGGTTCACCCAGCGGAGGGCGTCGCCTTCCGGATCGACACCGACGCTCACGCCATCCACACCTGGCCTATATGCGGTACGGCATCGGCACTGCGCAACGCGGCGGGCTCACTCCGGACCAGCTGATCAACACCTGGCCACTGAACCGGCTCAGGCGGTTCCTCGGAAAGGACCAATCACCGTGATACCCGACAGTGAGACCGAGTTCAGGGCGGCTGCGGCACGCCTGGCACAGGCGATGCGCCATTACCCACCCGCGGTGGATCCGCAGGTCGACTTGGAACCGCTGAACGAATGCGTCCGCCACCTGGCGAGCCTGCTGAGCGCGGACGCTGAGGCGGATCATCTGGAGAACGCGGCTCTGGCCGTGATCGACGCCTATGAGCGATCCGGCGTGGAGTTCGCTGACGCGGCAGTCATTGCCGCGATGGACCGACTGCGCGAGGCAGCAGCCGAGCTGGATGAGAGCACCTGACTCGCGTGATCACCAGTCCGAGGGCGCACCCCGAAGATGGGCGCGAAGGGGATCCTCTGCTTGGCCCGGGAGACGTCGCTCCACCCGTACTCCGGCAGTCGCACGCGCCCGTCATCGTGGTACGTCCGTGACCGAGTAAGCCGCCTTGACCTAGGGAAATACGCACACAGGGCAATCAGGAGAGTGCATCGCAAGACGAGCCCCGCCCGTCGAGCCAGGTCTCGGCCACGTGGGGCGGCAGAGCGCGGAGGCGTCATCGATGAGACCGTGGGCACAGATCAAGGAGACGCATTCCGCAGTGGTGATCCTCCTCGGGGATCAGGCCATCAAGCTGAAGAAACCGGTGAATCTCGGCTTCCTGGACTTCACCACTCGCGAAGCACGGCGAGCCGTGTGCCACGAGGAGGTGGAGCTCAACCGGCGGCTGGCACCCGATGTCTACAAGGGGGTCGCCGACGTCCTCGGCCCCGACGGGGAACTCTGCGAGCATCTCGTCGTGATGCGGCGCATGCCCGAGGAGCGCCGCCTCGCCACGATGATCCGCTCCGGGAACCCGGTGGACGAGCACGTTCGCCAGGTCGCCCGGATGCTCTCGAGCATGCACGACCGTTCCCGGCACTGCCCGCAGATCGACAGGCAGGGAGAGGCACAGGCGCTGCGGTGCCGCTGGACTGCGAGCTTCGCGCAGGTCCGCGCGCTGCCCGATGCGACTCTCGACACCCAGGTGATCCAGGAGATCGAGCGGCTCGCGCTGCGGTTCCTCGACGGCCGTGAACGCCTGTTCTCCACCCGGGTCAGCGAAGGGCATATCGTGGACGGCCACGGCGACCTGCTCGCCGACGACGTCTTCTGCCTCGACGACGGGCCACGGATCCTGGACTGCCTGGAGTTCGACGAACGGCTACGCTTTCTCGATCGCCTGGACGATGCCGCCTTCCTGGCCATGGACCTGGAACGGCTGGGCGCCCCCCGGCTGGCCGAGCTGTTCCTCCACTGGTACACCGAGTTTTCCGGTGATCTCGCATCGCCCTCGCTGTGGCATCACTACGTCGCCTACCGGGCCTTCGTCCGAGCCAAGGTCGCCGGCTTCCGACGTCAGCAGGGCGACGCCGGCGCGGCGCGAGAGGGGCGTGAGCTCGCTGAGCTGGCGCTACGCCACCTGCGGGCCGGCGCGGTGACCTTGGTCCTTGTCGGTGGGACTCCGGCCACCGGCAAGACCACCATCGCCGCCGCCATGGCCGACCGGCTCGGTTACACGCTGCTGAACAGCGACCGCGTACGCAAGGAACTCGCCGGCATCACGCCCGAACAGCCGGCGCCGGCCCCCTTCGGTGAAGGCATCTACAGTCGGGAATGGACCGAGCGCACGTACCAGGAGTTGCTGTCCCGGGCCGAGAGGCTGCTGCGTCACGGTGAGCCGGTCATCCTCGACGCTTCATGGAGCGATGCCGAGCAGCGGGAGACCGCCGAGCGCCTCGCACGACGCACATTCAGCGATCTTGTAGCCTTGCGCTGCACCGCTCTGCCGCAGCTGATCGCGGAGCGCTTGGCCCACCGTACGGGTGCGATGTCGGACGCGGACCAGGCGATCGCCACTGCCATGACGGCGAAGGCGGCGCCCTGGCCTGATGCCATCGAGATCGACACCAGCGTGTCCTCGGAGCAGGCGCTCGGGCGGGCCCTGGCGGCGATCCACGCCCGCTGGACGACGGTGCCCTGGCGGTTCCGGCGCCCTGAGCTGGAACCTGGCTGATCGCTTACAGGCTTGGTCGACGGGGATCGAAAGCGTTAGGGCCTCTACGGTCGCCAGATCGGAGCGGATCAACGTTTCAGGTGCTGGCTACACCGTGGGCGTGGAATTGGGCATGCACGCGGTTGAGCAGGTCCTGATCGGGTGGTGCGACGTCGGCCAGAGGAAAGTGCAGGCCGAGCTTGCGGTACTTGGCCGCCGCCATGCGGTGGAAGGGCAGGACGTCGACGTGTTCGACGTTGCCCAGTCCCGCGACGAAGCGGGCCAGGCCGTCCACGTTCTCTTCGGCGTCGGTGAGTCCGGGAACGAGAACGAACCGTATCCAGGTGGGGCGGCCGAGTGCGGCGAGCCGGCGGGCGAAGCGCAGGGTCGGTTCCAACGGGCCACCGGTCACTCTGCGGTAGGTGGCCGGGTCGGAGGACTTGATGTCGAGCAGGACCAGGTCGGTGTCGGCGAGCATGGCGTCGCTGGCACGGGCGCCGAGCAGGCCAGAGGTGTCCAGGGCGGTGTGCAGGCCGCTGTCGTGGCAGCGGTGCAGCAGCTCGGCGGTGAAGCCGGGCTGGAGCAGCGGTTCCCCGCCGCTGAGGGTCACCCCGCCGCCTGCCACCGAGATGAAGCGCCGGTATCTGCTGATCTCGGTCATGACCTCCTCCACCGTGACCTGGCGGCCGTCGCGCATCCGCCAGGTCTCGGGGTTCTGGCAGTACAGGCAGCGCAGCGGGCAGCCACAGGTGAACACCACGAACCGGGTGCCGGGGCCGTCCACGCCGATGGACAGGTCCCAGGAGCTGATCACGCCGGTACCCGGTGGGGCCGGCGGGTGGCACAGCTCGGTGGCGGCCTGATGGAGGTAGGCCTGGCGGATGTTCACAGCGATCCGTGGAAGGTGCGGTTGATGACATCGCGTTGCTGTTCGGGGGTGAGCCGGACGAAGTTGACGGCGTACCCGGAGACGCGGATGGTGAGTTGCGGGTACCGGTCGGGGTGCTCCATGGCGTCCAGCAGCACGGCACGGGTGAGCACGTTGACGTTCATGTGAAAGCCGGCGGCGTCGAAGTAGCCGTCCAGCACCCCGATCAGGTTGTCCACGCGCTCGGCCGGTGTGCGGCCGAGCCCGTCAGGGGTGGCGGTGTTGGTCAGGGAGATGCCGTCGAGCGCTTGGTCGTAGGGGAGTTTGGCCACCGACAGCGCGGAGGCGACCAGGCCGTGGCGGTCGCGGCCGTTGCTCGGGTTGGCGCCGGGAGCGAACGGTTCTCCGGCACGCCGGCCGTCGGGGGTGTTGCCGGTGTGCTTGCCGTACACGACGTTGGAGGTGATCGTGAGCACGGACTGGGTGTGCTCGGCGTCACGGTAGGCGGGGGGGCGGCGGACCTTGGCCATGAACGAGCGGACCAGGTCGACGGCGATGGTGTCGGCGCGGTCGTCGTTGTTGCCGTAGGCGGGGTAGTCGCCGTCGACGGTGTAGTCGATGGCCAGGCCATCGGCGTCGCGGATCACGTTGACGCGGGCGTGCTTGATGGCCGACAGGCTGTCGGCAGTGACGGACAGCCCAGCGATGCCGCAGGCCAGAGTGCGCTTGACGGGATAGTCATGCAGGGCCATCTCAATGCGCTCGTAGGCGTATTTGTCATGCATGTAGTGGATGATGTTCAGCGCGTTGACGTAGGTGGCGGCCAGCCAGGCCATCATCCGGTCGAACGCCGCGGTGACCTGCTCGTAGTCGAGGTGGTCGCCGGGCAGCGCCGGGTACGCAGGGCCGACCTGTTCACCGGTGATCTCGTCACGACCGCCGTTGATCGCGTACAGGAGCGTCTTGGCGAGGTTGACCCGGGCGCCGAAGAACTGCATCTGCTTGCCCACCGGCGCGGCCGAGACGCAGCAGGCGATGGCGGTGTCGTCGCCGAAGCGCGGCCGCATCAGTTCGTCGCTCTCGTACTGGATCGAGCTGGTCTCGATGGACAGCGCGGCGCAGAATCGCTTGAACGGCTGTGGAAGGCGCGGTGACCAGAAGACGGTGAGGTTCGGCTCGGGGGCGGGGCCGAGGTTGCGCAGCGTCTGTAGGTAGCGGTAGCTGGTGCGGGTCACCAGCGTGCGGCCGTCGGAGCCCATGCCGCCGATGGACTCGGTCACCCAGGTGGGGTCGCCGGAGAAGAGCTGGTCGTATTCCGGGGTGCGCAGGAAGCGGACGATGCGCAGCTTGATGACGAAGTCGTCGATGAGCTCCTGGGCGCGTTCTTCGGTGATCAGCCCCTCGGCGAGGTCACGCTGGAGGTAGATGTCGATGAAGGTGGAGGTGCGGCCGAGCGACATGGCGGCGCCGTTCTGCTCCTTGATCGCGGCCAGGTAGGCGAAGTACAGCCACTGGATCGCCTCGTGTGCGGTGGCGGCGGGATGGGAGAGGTCGTAGCCGTAGGAGGCGGCCATCTGCTTCAGCTCGTCCAGGGCGCGAAGTTGCTCGGCCAGTTCCTCGCGGTCACGGATCACCGCATCGGTGGCGAAGGTGCCCTCCAGCGTGTGCAGCTCGGCCTGTTTGGCCTCGATCAGCCGGTCCACGCCGTACAGCGCGACCCGGCGATAGTCGCCGATGATCCGGCCGCGGCCGTAGGAGTCGGGCAGTCCGGTGATGACGCCCGCCCGGCGGGCGCGCCTGATCTCGGGGGTGTAGGCGTCGAACACGCCGTCGTTGTGCGTCTTGCGGTACTTGGTGAAGATCTTCCGTACCAGCGGATCGAGGGTGTGGCCGTAGGCGGCGAGGCCGGATTCCACCATGCGCAGTCCGCCCGCGGGCATGATGGCGCGTTTCAGCGGTGCGTCGGTCTGCAGACCGAAGATCAGCTCGCGGCCGGCGTCGATGTAGCCGGGGCGGTGGGAGGTGATGGACGACGGCGTGGCGGTGTCGACGTCATAGATCCCGCGCCGTCGCTCTTCGGGGAACATCGCCGAGACCTTCGCCCACACGGCCGCGGTGCGCTCCGTCGGGCCCGCGAGGAATTCCTCGCCGCCTTCGTAGGGCGTGTAGTTGGCTTGGATGAAGGCGCGCACGTCCACCGCCGACCGCCATGCCGTGCCGTTGAAGCCGCGCCATGCCGCGAGTTCGGTGGAGTGGCCTGTTGCGGCCGTCATCGATTCCCCCTCATGTCGAATGCCTGCTCTTGTTTCGTGGTGCGGCTGGACCGGCGTCAACCGCGGGACAGGACCACCTTGAGAGCTCCGGTCGCCGCCGGGTCGGCGAAGGTCTCGTAGGCGGCGGCCATGTCCTGAAGGGCGAAGCGGTGGGTGATGAACCTGGAGGGGTCCAGCCGTCCGGCGGCGATCATGTCCAGGAGGGTCGGCGTTGAGTAGGTGTCGACCAGGCCGGTGGTGATGGTGAGGTTGCGGATCCACAGGTCTTCGAGGTGCAGGGTGGCGGGTGCGCCGTGTACGCCGACGTTGGCGACGTGGCCGCCGGGGCGTATCAGGCGGGTGCACAGTTCGAAGGTTTCCGGGAGGCCGACGGCTTCGATGGCGACGTCGGCGCCCAGCCCGCGGGTCAGTTCGGCGATCGCGCCGGTCGGATCGTCCCCCGCGCCTACGATCAGGTCCGCGCCCAGCTGCTTGGCGGCCTCCAGCCGTGAGGGGGCGGGGTCGACGGCGACGATGTGGCTGGGCGTGAACAGCTGCGCGGTGGTGATCGCGGCCAGGCCGATCGGCCCGGCTCCGACGATGACGACCGTGTCGCCGGGCTGGACGCGGCCGTTGAGCACGCCGACCTCGTAGGCGGTGGGAAGGATGTCGGCGAGCATGAGCGCGGCCTCGTCAGTGACGCCGTCGGGTAGCCGGTGGGTGGAGGTGTCGGCGAACGGCACGCGGACGTGTTCGGCTTGGGTGCCGTTGACGCGGTGGCCGAGGATCCATCCGCCGCCGCCCAGGCACTGGCCGAACATGCCGATGCGGCAGTAGCGGCAGCGCCCGCACGCAGAGATGCAGGACACCAGCACCCGGTCTCCTGGCTTGAGGGTGCCGACCGAGCTTCCGGTCGTCGTGACGGTGCCGACGGCTTCGTGGCCGAGGATCGTGCCCGGCGCCACGGTGGGCACGTCGCCTTTGAGGATGTGCAGGTCGGTGCCGCAGATGGTGACCGCGTCCACGCGCACGATGGCGTCGGTGGGCTCGATCAGCTGCGGATCGGGAGTCTCCTCCCAGGACCGCCGGCCGGGACCGTGGTAGATGAGCGCCTTCATCATGCCTCCTGGTTGTCTTCACCTTTCACGTTGGCCAGGACGGGTCGGCCTGAACAGGGACGAAGGTCCCGTTTCATCGATGCCTTTCGGCCGCACCTACTGCCCGATCAAGGTCTTGAGGGACCAATGGCACGCCTATCCGGGACTTCGTCCTCCTGTGGCCTGTCGCCTGTTTCGCGAGGCTGGAGGTGTGATTCGAGCTCGCGAAGGAGATGCGTGATGGCCGGACGGATCGTGGTCGGTGTGGACGGGTCCGCGCCGGCGACAGCAGCAGTGGAATGGGCCGCCGCCGACGCGCGGCGCAGAGGGCTGGACCTGCGGATCGTGCACGTCTGCGAGCAGTGGCCACACGGGCTCGGCGAGTTGAGCACGGAGTACTGCGCGGGCGCGCTGGAGGCCGCGGCCGACCGGGCGCGAGAGCTGGCCGGCGGTGTCGAGGTGACGAGGGAACTGCGCGCCGGGAACGTGATCGACGACCTGATCGGCGAGTCCGCGTCAGCCGACAGCGTGGTGCTGGGCAGTAGAGGACTCGGCGGTTTCGGCGGCATGGTGCTCGGCTCGGTCAGCATGGCCGTCGCCGGCCACGCGCGGGGCCCGGTCGTGATCGTACGCGGGCCCAGCCAGGAAGAGCACGGCCGGATCGTCGTCGGCTACGACGGGTCCGAGCACTCCGAAGCCGCCATGCAGTACGCCGTCGAGCAGGCCCGGGCGCGGCATGCGCGGCTGCATGTCCTGTATGCCTGGCAGCTGCCGATCTTCTCGCCGTACGCGGCCGCCTACAACAGCTTGCTGGAGAAGGCCTTTCAGCACGAGGTCCGGATAGCCGGCGAGCGCGTGGTCCCCTGGCGTGAGAAGAACCCCGACATCGAGATCACCGACGCGCAACTGTGGGAGCACCCGGCCGGCGCCCTGATCAACGCCGCGACCACGGCCGACCTGGTCGTCGTCGGGTCGCGCGGGCTGGGTGGCTTCGCCTCCGCGGTGCTGGGCTCGGTCGGTCACGCCGTACTGCACCATGCCACTTGCCCGGTCGCGATCGTCCGGCCCCGCGAGGAGCGGCCATGATGCGCCGCGCCGGTGTGCACCACCTACCGGTCGTCGAATCGACGCAGGCTGTGACGCGGTACCCGTGGTGACCGGCATGTTCCATCTCGAACCCGTGATACCCGCGCGGAACTGAGTTCCAAGGAGGCAGGAGATGTACGCGCTGATCGTGTACGAGTCCATGTTCGGCAACACCAAGCAGATCGCCGAGGCGGTGGCGGAGGGGCTGGCCACCACGCTGAGGACAGAGGTCCTGGAGGTCGGTTCCGCGCCCGCCTCGGTCGGGGAGGACCTCGGCCTGCTCGTCGTCGGCGGCCCGACGCACGCCTTCGGGATGAGCAGGGCCTCGACCCGGCAATCGGCCGCCCAGCAGGGCCGGGTGCTCTCCCAAGGGCAGGGGGTGCGGGAGTGGCTGGCCACTGTTCGGTCGCCGTCGGCCAGACTCGCCTCGGCCGCCTTCGACACGCGGATCGCCAAGCCGCGCATGCCCGGCTCTGCCGCACGCGGTTTCGCCAAGCGACTGCGTCGGCTCGGCCTGGCCTTGGCCTCGCCCGCCGAGAGCTTCTACGTCACCGGAACGCAGGGGCCGCTGGTGGTCGGCGAGGTGGAGCGGGCCAGGCAATGGGGCAGGCACCTCGCCTCGTCCTTCCCTGTCCCGGCGTCCTGAGACCGTCATGGGAGCCGCGGTCCGAAAGGTGTGTGCTGGAGGTAAGGAAGCCGGGGGCGTGTGCCCCATCCGGGCGGAGAGATCCGAAGGAGGATGACGATGAGCAGAGCGATCGTGGTCGGCATGGACGGATCGCCATCGGCCGGATCGGCGCTCGGCTGGGCCGCCGATGACGCCTCCCGCCGGGGGTTTGCGCTGCGGATCGTGCTCGTGCGCGAACCCTGGGCGGCGGAGCATCCACCTGCCAGGGCCGATGACCAGCAGACTCTGACTGAGCGGTGCACGTACCTGCTCGACAAGGCCGCAGACCAGGTACGGAGAATCACTCCCGAACTGGAGGTCTCGACGGCGGTGGTCACGGGCGCGGTGATCGAGCGGCTGAAGAGCGAGTCGGAGACGGCCGACAGCGTGGTCGTGGGCAGCAGAGGGCTCGGCGGGTTCGCCGGACTGGTGCTGGGCTCGGTCGGGCTCGGCCTGGCCGGGCACGCGCACAGCCCGGTGGTCATCGTCCGGATGCCCGTCCCCGGCAGCCATCGGGAGATCGTGGTCGGCTTCGACGGCTCCCCGTTCGCGGAGTCGGCACTGGAATACGCCCTGGAGCAAGCCGGGGCGCGGCACGCGCCGGTTCGTGTCGTGTACGGCCAGAGGACGCCGAGGCTCGCCCCACATCCCGTGGGGTACGGCCCGCTCCCGGCCGGTGCGCCGGCCGATGAGGTGGCGGAGATCCGGCTGCGCCTGGCGCCGTGGCACGAGAAGTACCCGGACGTCGAGGTGATCGAGTCGATCGTCCCGGGGCACCCGGTCCCGGTCCTGGCCAGGGCCTCCGAGAGGGCGGCGCTCGTGGTGGTCGGATCGCGTGGGCTGGGCGGCTTCGCCTCGGCGGCGCTCGGGTCGGTCAGCCACGGTGTCATGCACCGGGCGTGCTGTCCGGTGGCCGTGGTACAGACTCCTTGGAGGCGGTCATGAGCGTCATCGTCGCACCGCCGTACATGACCGAGACCGCCTGCCACGACTGGGACCTCCTGCAGACGCAGACCAAGGACGCCCGGGAGTTCGACCCCGCACAGGCCGGCCACCTGCCGGAACCGGCGCGCCGCTGGGTGCTGCACGCCATCGCTGCGGGGACACCGCTGCTGCGTGCGGTGGTGCTGGACATGCACGGCTCCATCCGGCTCAACACCTGGCGCCACTTCCGCGCCCAGCAGGTACTCCTGCCGATGGAGGGCTTCGTGTGGTCGGCCACCGCCTATCTGGGACTGCTGCCCGTGCACGGGTTCGACCGGTATCGCGCTGGTCAGGGGGAGATGCGCTGGCGGCTGCTGGACATCATCCCCGTGATGTCGGGTGCTGGTCCGGACATCACCAGAAGCGCCGCCGGACGGCTGGCCTGTGAGTTCGTCATGGCGCCCGCCGCCGCACTCGATCCGAGGATACGGTGGAAGTCGATCGACGACCGCCAAGCGATCGCCAGCCTTCCCGTGGGGACCGAGGATCACGATGTGACCCTGACCGTCGCGCCCAGCGGCGCGCTGGAACGCGTCACGATGTCCCGCTGGGGCGATCCCGGGGAGGGCCGCTACCGCGACCACCTGTTCGGAGTGGAGTGCGGGCGCGAGATCGAATTCGACGGGTTCACCATTCCGGCCTGCCTGGCGGGCGGCTGGTGGCCTGGCACTGATCGGTGGGCCGAGGGCGAGTTCATCCGCTTCACCATCGACGACGCCCTGTTCCGATAAACGCCGAAACTCCCGAGCCGAGAACTGTTGTCGCCAAATGGCCAGCGCCACAACGCCGAACGATGGCGGGGCAGGCCGAGAGTGTTCGGGTCTTCAGCGGGGGGTGATGGCGGTGTCGGGGGCCGGGTTGGTGTGGCTGGAGGCGGGCAGGACACCGGTTTGCTGGAGCCGATCGCGGGCTGCGGCGATGGCCTGGGGAGTGGTGGCGAAGACATGGCCGGCTCGGTCGAGGCGGGCGATGACGCCGAGGGCGTGCAGGGGCTGGTGGTGGCCGTCGCGGATGCCGGAGATGTAGACGGTGATGCCACGCCGCTGTAGCCGTTGGATGGCGTCGCCGAGGACCAGGGCGCCGCTGGCGTCGAGAGTGGTGACGCGGGACATGCGCAGGATCACCACGGAGACGGTGGCGACTTCGGACAGCTCCAGCAGGAAGCGGTGGGCCGCGGCGAAGAACAGGGGTCCGTCCAGGCGGTAGGCGACGATGTGCTCGGCGAGCAGGGCATGTTCCTGTTCGGTGTGGTCGCCGGGCAGGTCGGGCTGAATCGGCATCGCGTCCAGACGGACGTCGCGGGCGATGGCGCGCAACGCCAGCGCGCCGGCCACGATCAAGCCGAGGATGACGGCCTGGACCAGGTCGAGGGCGAGGGTGGCGAGCGCGGTCAGGGCCAGTACGACGGCGTCGCCGCGGGTGGAGCGGATCATGGCCTTGACCGAGCCGACTTCCACCATCCGCACCGAGGTGGCCAGCAGCACGCCGGCCAGCGCGGCCAGCGGGATCCGGGCGACCAGGTCGGCCGCGCTGAACACGATCACCGCCAGGATGCCGGCGTGCGCCAGGGCGGCCAGCCGCGATTGGGCGCCGGAGCGGACGTTGACCGCGGTCCGGGCGATCGCCCCGGTGGCCGGGACGCCGCCGAACAGCGGGGCAAGGAGGTTGGCCAGGCCCTGCCCGAACAGCTCCCGGTCGGGGTCGTGCTTGTGGTTGACGCTCATGCCGTCGGCGACGGCGGCTGAAAGCAGCGACTCCAGCGCGGCCAGGGCGGCGACCGCGACCGCCGGGGCCAGCAGTGAGCTCAGCGCGGCCGGGTCCAGGAAGGCCAGGGAGGGGGTGGGCAGTCCAGCGGGCAACTGCCCGATCCGGGCCACCGGCAGATCGGCCAGTTCAGTGGCGAGGGTGGCGGCGGCGACGGCCAGCAGGGAGAACGGCAGCGTGGGCCGCCAGCGTGCGCCCACCAGCATCAGCGCGGCCACGGTAAGAGCGATGCTCAGGGCCCACCAGCGCGGCTGGGCGAGGAAGTCCTGGACGGCGCGCCAGGCTACGGCGGTGACCTTGTCCCCCGCGGGAGTCGCCACCCCCAGGGCGGCAGGGATCTGCTGCAGGCCGATCACACAGGCGATGCCGATGGTGAAGCCCTCCACCACCGGGGCCGGGACCAGGGCCATGTACTTGCCGGCACGGCCCAGCGCCAGCGCGATCAGCAGCAGCCCGGCAAGCACACCGACCATCAGCACGCCGGAGGCGCCATGAGCGTGCATGATCGGCACGAGTACCACCGTCATCGCCCCGGTCGGGCCGGACACCTGCAGGGCCGAGCCGCCGAACAACGCCGCCAGCGTCCCGGCGACCACCGCGGTGGCCAGCCCGGCTTCGGCGCCCATGCCGGAGGAGATGCCGAACCCCAGCGCCAGCGGCAGCGCCACGATCGCCACGGTGAGCCCGGCCAGCAGGTCACGGCGCGGGCGACGGCCCATCGCAGCCAGCTCCCCGCGTTCGGGCAGCACACCGCGGATACGGGCCCAGCCCGAGGAGAACAAGAGGGTCACGAGGCGCCGGTCTCCGCCTTGAGCAACTCGCTCAGCAGCTCATGCTGACCGGTGAGCTTGTGCGTCAACAGCGTGCGCGCCGCGCGCAGCAGTTCGGCCACATCCCCGCCGGACAGGGCGTAGGTCACGGTCGAGCCATCACGGTGCGCGGTGACCATGGCCGAGCGGCGCAGCACGGCCAGATGCTGTGACAGCCCCGTCGCCTCCACCTCGATGGCGGCCAACAGGTCCCGCACTGGCATCGGCCCGTCCTGCAACAGCTCCAACACCCGGATCCGGACCGGATGGCCCAGCAGCTTGAACAGCTCCGCCTTGGCCTCATACAGCGGCATCGACATCACTGGGCCGTCGCCTGGCCTGTCGTGGAGCCGCCCGAATCGGTGGTGCCCGCGTCGGCATCCAGACGCACCCCGTGTGAGCGGGCCAGGTGCGTCACGTCCTCCCACTCAGCTTCGGCAAGCATCAGCGCGTCGACGTCATCCGCGGCGCGGGCTGCCTGAAGCGCCGCGTCCGCCAGACTTAGTCGTTGCCTGACCGCGGCGGCAAAAGACCCGCTCACATCACGCCCCTTGTTCTCGATCGCGGATAAACCTGACTCCATGCTGTACTAAATTGCGAAAATGCGCAATTCGTGGATCTGTTGGTGGGGTGGCAAAGACAACAGAGCCTGCCCGATGACGCAGGGGCGCCCCGTGATCTCGATGCGGAGAGTTCGCGAAAGGTCAGAGGGTGCGGATGCGGCGGCCGCGAAAGGTCAGAGGGTGCGGATGCGGCGGCCGGTGACCCGGTGCGGGATGATGCGGACGTACAGGTGGCGCTCGCCGCCCGCTCACGACGTGACGTCGGCGGCCTCCGGTAGTTCGTCGGGGGATAGGTGGCGGGCGGGGCCTTGGACGAGGACGCTTCAGCCCTCTCGCTGGGCGTCGTCGATTCGGTCCACCTCGAAGCAGGCCCTGATCTCCACGCCTTCCAGTCCGGTATGCAGCTTCCTGGTCCATGGGGCCGCCCGACGCGGTGCGGAAGACGATGGAGCCGCCGTGCAACTGGTACGACCCGCGTGCGGTGGGTGATGTCGTCCCAGCGGGCCCGTTCCGGCGGCGAAGCCGCGAGTTCGGGCAGCAGGTCCAGGGCGTCTCGGGCGCGCGACAGTAGCCAGACGGTCATGATGTTGGCGTAGGCGTCGTACCCGGCGTGGCGGGCTGCCAGGCCTCGCCGTGCAGGCCGCGGGCGGGCACGCCGACGTCGAGGTGACGCCGCAGGTCAGGACCTAGGCCCTTGGCGATGTGGGACGTTCGCCGCTACCGATTTTCGCCGCTGAAGCGAACCGTGGGAGGTGGAGGAGAGGTGAGAACAATGCCAATCGAGGTCAAGGACGTGATGGGGCGCGTGGCCATCGCCGTCCTCGAAGACGCGCCGTTCGCCGAAATCGTGGTCGCGATGAAGCGGTACGCCGTCGGCTCGGTCACCGTGATCGACGCCGACCGGCGGCCTGTGGGCGTGGTCTCCGAAGAGGATCTGTTGCTGAAGGAGACCGACACCGTACGACACGGCGTCTCGATCTTCGAGTCGCGCCATCAGCGGCAGGAACACCACAAGGCCGCAGGAGTAAAAGCGGAACAGCTCATGACCACTCCGGCGATCACCATCACACCCGGCGCGTCCGTCCGCGACGCGGCGCGGCTCATGCACGACAAGCGTGTCAAGCAGCTGCCCGTGGTCGACCCCGTCACCGGGCGCATCATCGGCACACTGCATCAGCGGGACGTACTGCGGGTCTTCACCCGTCCCGCCGTTGACCTCATAGCGGACATCACCGCGCTGCTACCGGATCGCCACACGTTCTCGATCAAGCTCGACAACGGCGTCGTGACGCTCGGTGGCAGGGTCGAGCGAAACTCCCAGGCCCTGGCCCTCGTGAAGTCGATCCGCGGTGTGGAGGGCGTCATGGACGTCGTCAGCGAGCTGAGCTTCGACAAGGAAGACCTCATCGTCGTCCCGCCTCTGCTCTAGGACCTCTCATGAGATGGCTTCGACCGCGAAGATGCTCGCCACCGACTGGGATCGGTGGCGGGCATCTTCGCGGCCGGGTTATCTGTCCGGCTATGTCCACTCGCGGATCTTCGGGCATCACGTCCGCGACAGTTGTTCTGATGGCGATCACCTCAAGTGTCTGACCCGGACGATGCCGGGCACCGGTGCGGGCGAGCACGTCCTGGCGCAGTTGCTCGTCCGAGCGGGCGAGCATGGCCAGCAGGTCGTTGCCGCTGACGTCGGCCTTGTTCCCGACCGAGACGAACGATGAGACCTCCAGCCGTTCCAGCAGTGCGGCGCCCACCGCGCCCGATTGCGACATCAGCGCGACGCGACCCGCGGTGGGGGGAGTGCGGCAGAAAGCTGGCATTGAGGCGGGCGGTGTTGACGATGCCCAGGCAGTTCGGGCCGACCAGGCGCAACCGCGGGTCGAGCAGTGACTGTCCCGAGGCGACCGTGCGCACGGCGCCCACCAGGTCGGAGCCGTGGATCTGCTTGAGCACGTAGCCGGCGGCGCCCGCCATCACCGCCTCGAACAGCGCGTCGTCGTCGGCGTAGGAGGTCAGCATCAGACACGCCAGCTGCGGCAGCCTGGAGCGGGCCTCGCGGCACACGTCCACGCCGTTGCCGTCGGGCAGCCGGACGTCCAGCACCGCCACATCCGGCTTGAGCACCGGAATGCGGGCGATCGCCGACTCCGCGGTCCCGGCCTCGCCGATCACCTCTATGTCGTCCTCGGAGTCCAGCAGGGCGGCCACGCCCCGCCGTACCACTTCGTGATCGTCGACGAGGAGCACCCGATCATGCTCCGACGCTAACCGGCCAGACCACCACAAGAAAGGGACCAAAGTCCCTATCCGGATTTGAGGCCGTCGGGGCGGACCGGGAGGCGATCGGCAGCCGTCACGGGACTTTCGTCCCTAACCAGTCAGGTGGGGGCGTTGACAGGCTGACGGTATGAAACTCGACTCGGCCGGCCTGCAGGTGCTCTCCCACGAGGAGTGCATGCGCCTGCTGCCCTCCCGTCCGATCGGGCGGATCGTTTTCACCGACCGCGCCCTGCCGGCCGTGCAACCGGTCAATTTCTGCCTGGACGGGGAGGACATCGTCATCTGCACGACGGCCGGTTCCAAGCTGGCCGCCGCCACACGCCAGGCGGTTGTGGCCTTCGAGGTCGACGACTTCGACTCAGTGGCGCGCACGGGCTGGTCGGTCACCGTCGTGGGGGTGGCTCGTGTCGCCGACGACCCTGCACAGATCGCCCGGCTGGAAAGCCTGCGGCTGACGCCCTGGACACGCTGCCCCGACCACTTCATCGTCATCACCACGGTGGAGGCCACCGGTCGGCGCATCCAGCAGCCCGCCTGACCGTCCAGATCCGGCAAGCAGCTGCTTTGTACCAGGGCCATCGCGGCGTCCGTGCCGCAGGAGCGCGTGTCCTTTGGCCGCGCGTATGTTGCGCACCCAATTGGCGTTCTCGCCGAGCATCGACACCAGATAGCGCTGCCCCTGATGGTCCGCGACGACCAGCGGGAAGGAGATCAGGCGTCCTGTACGGCGCCCGCGCACCTCCAGCGTCACCAGCCGGTTCGGCATCACCACGCCGCTCGCATGGAGGATGGCCGAGAGCCCGTTCATCGCCCGTGCCAGGCGGTTCGGGCGCCCGCCTCGGTACAGCCAGCGGCTGAAGCCCCGGGCACGTGTGGTGTCCATCGCTGCCTCCTTCGTGACAGTGAAGCAAGCCGGCACCGTGCTGGTGTCCTCCTCAGCACACCTCGGCCCCGAGCGGCTGTGCAGTGCCGAAGGGCCCGCCCCGCCAGGCCTTTGGCCCCCATGGCTTCGGTATGGGCCGCCCTCAACGTGCGGCTCCCTATAGCGGCGAACGTCCTCACCCGCAGGGACCAACAGCACTGTCCGCGCGCCGCCCGCCCGCGCACGCTCGAAGGGAAAGGAGGTGACCACGATGAAGCTGACCTGGAAGGAGACGGCATAACGACAGCGGTCGCGGGCGTGAACGTCGCCATCTATGTGGCCTTCCTGCAGGGCGCGGACCTGCCCATCGTCGGCAGCGTGCGTGGTGCCACCGGCGCCATCCTGCTGCTCGGCATGGTGGGTGGCTGCGCGTTGAGCGCACCGTCGCAGACCCGAAGGCTCTACATGGGGATCGCGAGCACACTGGGCATCATCGCGCTGGCTGCGGGCGTCGTGGGGCTGATCATGGGCAGCGAACTGCTGCTGGCCATGCTGTTCTCGGCCACCGTCGCGCTGTGGCTCATCGCCACCGTACGGCACGCGTTCGGCACCCGGAAAGTCGAGGTGACCGATGGTCCCTGAAGATCGGGACTTCCTCCTCTTGGGGGGCCTCGCCGCCCGGTGTGTGCTGGAGATGTGGGCGGGAGCCCACGGAAGGAGGTTTGCGATGAACCTGCCAGAGCGTAGGGAAAGCAGGTTCCCGTTCCCGGAGGTGTTCGACTGGATCGAGCACCCGATGTTCGGGTTCCGGCCGTTCGGACAGATCGTCCGGATCGAGGATTACGTCGCCGAGGGCCGGTATGTATTGCGCGCCGAGCTGCCTGGGCTCGACCCCGACAAGGATGTCGAGATCACCGTGGGCGGCGGGGTGCTGCACATCCGGGCCGAGAAGAGCCGGAAGGTGACCGAGCCGCACCGCTCGGAGTTCTCCTACGGGTCGCTGTCCCGGTCGGTGACGCTGCCCGCGACGGCCAAGACGGACGACGTCAAGGCCACCTACGAGGGCGGTGTGCTGGAGATCAGCATCGGGCTGGCTGAAGACAAGAAGGCGGAAGGCCGGCGGATCGCCATCGAGCACTGACGCCGATGGCAGCGCGGGCGGGAGACGCGGGGCTCCTGCCCGCGCTCGTCGCCTTATCGATGGCAGGAGGCCGGCGATGACCAGGTCGGTAGTGGTCGGAATCGATGGCTCGGCGCCGGCAAACCCGTGCCGGTGTCGGCGCGTACGTCGGCCACCTCCGGCCGGCTCGGCAACCAGGTCGGCGTCATGCCCGACCACCAGCGCCTGATCCAGACCTGACGGTCATTCGAGAGCGCTGTCCGCAGATTCGCGGGTGCCGTCAGACGCTGGCCACCCCATGGGTGTGTCGCGACCGCGATGACGCTGATGAGTACGGTTCGGCCGCTGCAGGTCAGGAGATGACTGTGAGGGACTGACGGGCGATCTCCCACTCCTCGTCGGTCGGGATGACCAGTACGAGCACCTCGGCGTCCGGAGGGGAGACGGCCCGCTCGCCGATCGAACCGGCCTGGTTGAGCACCGGGTCCACGGCGATGCCGAGCCGTTCGAGGCCCGCCAGGGAAGCGGCGCGGGTGGCGGCGTCGTGCTCGCCCACGCCGCCAGTGAACACGATCGCGTCCACCCGGCCGAGCAGCGCGTAGTAGGCGCCGACGTACTTGCGGACACGCCGGGTGTAGACCTCCAGGGCCAGCCGGGCCGCGGCGTCGTCGCGGCCGCGTACCTCGCGCATGTCGAGGCTCCCGGCCAGCGCGAGCAGGCCGCCGCGATGGGTGAGGGCATGCTCGACCTGCTCGGCGTCCATGCCATTCACCCGGGCGAGGTAGCCGGCGAGCGCCGGGTCCACGTCACCCGAGCGGGTGCCCATGACCAACCCCTCCAGGGGAGTCATCCCCATGGAGGTGTCGACGCTGCGGCCGCCGGAGATCGCGGTGGCGCTGGCGCCGTTGCCCAGGTGCAGCACGATCTGGTTGAGCTCGGCGAGGTCCCGCCCCAGAAAGGCGGCGGCGCGGCGGGAGACGTATGCGCACGAGGTGCCGTGGAAGCCGAAACGCCGCACGCCCCACTCATGGGGCACCGCATACGTGTACGCCTCCGGCGGCAGTGTGCAATGGAACGCTGTGTCGAACACGGCCACCTGCGGCACCCCCGGGAAGGCCTTGCGCGCGATGCGGATGCCGGCCAGGTTGACCGGATTGTGCAGGGGCGCGAGCGGGGCCAGCTTCTCGATCTCGGCGATCACCTCGTCGTCGATGAGCACGGCCTCGGTGAACCGGGTCCCGCCATGCACGACGCGATGCCCGACCGCGACCGGGGACAACCCGGGTCCCGCTACGGCGAACGCCTCCATCATCGCGTCCAACCCCTCACCGTGCCCGGGGAAGGGCCGCTCCCGGACGTACGGCGGCCGGTCGCCGGTCCGGTGCGTCAGCCGCCCGTTCCTCTCACCGATCCGCTCGACCAGGCCCCTGGCCGGGCGCTCGCGGGTCTCGACGTCCACCAGCTCGTACTTGATCGACGAAGACCCCGTGTTCAGGACGAGAATGCGGCCGGCCATGTCCACGCGCCTATTTCCACCGAGTCCTCGCCGTGCTCGCGGGTGTGGGCCCGGGCCTGGAGCCGGGTGTCGACCATCCGCTGGCGCAGGTGGGCGGCGGTGGCGCCGAGGCCGGGGACGCGGTCGATGACGTCCATGACCAGGTGGTAACGGTCGATGTCGTTGAGCATGGCCATGTCGAACGGCGTGGTCGTGGTGCCCTCCTCCTTGTAGCCGCGCACGTGGAGGTTGTGGTGGCCGTGCCGCCGGTAGGTGAGGCGGTGGATCAGCCAGGGGTAGCCGTGGAAGTTGAAGATGACCGGCTTGTCGACGGTGAACAGCGTGTCGAACTCGGCGTCCGACATGCCGTGCGGATGCTCCGACGGCGGCTGGAGGCGCATCAGGTCCACGACGTTGACGACCCGCACCTTCAGCTCCGGCAGGTGCTCGCGCAGCAGCGCGGCCGCCGCCAGGGTCTCCAGGGTGGGCACGTCACCGGCGCAGGCCAGTACCACGTCGGGCTCCTGATCCTGGTCGGTGGATGCCCACGGCAAGATGCCCAGGCCGCGCGTGCAGTGGGCGACGGCCTCCTCCATGGTGAACAGATCGAGTACGGGCTGCTTCCCGGCGACAATGACATTGACGTAGTCGCGGGAGCGCAGGCAGTGATCGCCTACCGACAGCAGGGTGTTGGCGTCCGGCGGCAGGTAGACGCGCACCACGGAGGCCTTCTTGTTGACCACGACGTCCAGGAATCCGGGGTCCTGGTGGGAGAAGCCGTTGTGGTCCTGGCGCCACACGTGGGAGGACAGCAGGTAGTTGAGCGAGGCGACCGGACGCCGCCACGGGATCTTCTTCGCTGACTCCAGCCACTTGGCGTGCTGGTTGAACATGGCGTCGATGATGTGGATGAACGCCTCGTAGCAGTTGAACATCCCATGTCGGCCGGTCAGCAGATAGCCCTCCAGCCAGCCCTGGCAGAGATGCTCCGACAGCACCTCCATCACCCGCCCGCCGGCGCCCAGGTGCTCGTCGGTCGGCTCGATGGCGGCGTTCCATGCCCGGCTGGTGGTCTCGAAGACGGCCTGCAGCCGGTTGGAGGCGGTCTCGTCCGGGCCCATCAGCCGGAAGTTGTGCGGGTTCGCGGCGATCACGTCGCGCAGGAAGGCGCCCAGCAGGCGGGTGGGCTCGCTGGTCTGTGTCGCGGGTGATTTGACCTCCGCCGCGTAGTCGCGGAAGTCCGGCAGGGCCAGGGGGCGCAGCAGCTCTCCGCCGTTGGCGTGCGGGCTGGCGCTCATCCTGCGCTCGGCCTGCGGCACGGTCTGCAAGATCTGGGGGACCGGGTGGCCGTCGGCGTCGAACAACTCCCCGGGCCGGTAGGAGCGCATCCACTCCTCCAGCATCGCCAGGTGCTCGGGGTTGTCGCGCACGCCGGACAGCGGCACCTGGTGGGCGCGCCAGGTGCCCTCCACCGGCAGGCCGTCGACTTCGCGCGGCCCGGTCCAGCCCTTGGGCGTCCGCAGGATGATCATGGGGAGCCTGGTGGCCCGGCCGTCCTTGTAGGCGGCGATCTGGTCGAACACCTTATCCAGTGTCCGCGCCATCTGCTCGTGGTCCGGGCCGACGATGTGCGGTCGGTACCCGTACCCCTCCATGAGCTTGACCAGCTCTTCCTCGGGGATCCTGGCCAGTAGGGTGGGGTTGGCGATCTTGTAGCCGTTCAGGTGGAGGATCGGCAGCACGACGCCGTCGCGGTCGGGGTCGAGCAGCTTGTTGGAATGCCAGCTGGCAGCCAGCGGCCCGGTTTCGGCCTCGCCGTCGCCGACGACGCACGCCACCACAAGGCCGGGATTGTCGAAAGCCGCTCCGAACGCATGCGCCAGCGAATAGCCCAGTTCGCCGCCCTCGTGGATGGAGCCGGGCGTCTCGGGCGCGACGTGGCTCGGGATGCCGCCGGGGAAGGAGAACTGGCGGAACAGCCGCCGCATGCCTGCGGCGTCCTGCGAGATGTCCGGATACTTCGCCGAATAGGAGCCCTCCAGCCAGGCATGCGCGACTGCGGCAGGACCGCCGTGGCCGGGGCCGGCGATGTAGATCATGTCCTGGGCGCGCTCGGCGATGATCCGGTTGAGGTGGGCGAAGCAGAAGTTGAGCCCGGGTGTGGTGCCCCAGTGGCCGAGCAGGCGGGGTTTGATGTGCTCGGGGCGGAGCGGCTCGGTCAGGAGCGGGTTGTCGAGCAGGTAGATCTGGCCCACGGACAGGTAGTTGGCGGCACGCCAGTACGCATCGATCTTCTGCAGGGGTGTCATGCCTCTCAATATTTCGGATCCAGCGAGATGAGCCTAGGGACCTTGGTCCCGATCCTTCAGGCACATGGTTCGGATCCAGGCTCAAGTCGGCGTGGCCCTGGTCCAACCGTCCCGGCCTCGGTCACCGCGGGGTCGAATCCGGTCACGACGGCAGCGCGCGTGCTTTCCACTCTCCTTCGGTTCGCGCTTCACCTTCACCGATGGGGCGGGCTGGGAGGAGGGCCGAAGGCCCCGTGCTGCACGGCCGTCAGTCACTCGTGCTGGGGCACAAAGCTCCGGATCGCGGGACTTCCGTCCCTGTAGACCTGCTCCGGTGCGGTGCTGCGATGGCCATGGAGAGAAAGGGGAATCCGATGTTGCGGATCAGTGTGAGAGACGTGATGACCACTCAAGTCGCTTCGGCGAAGGTAGGCACGCCGTTCAAGGAGGTCGCCGAGTCGCTGGTGCGGCGCGGGGTCAGCGCAGTGCCCATCCTGGACGAGGACGGCAAGGTCGTCGGCGTGGTGTCGGAGGCGGATCTGTTGCGCAAGGAGGAGTTCAGGCAGCAGCACTACGGGGAGGGCTACCGGCCGCGGCTGCGTGCCCGGCTGCTCCGCCGGCTGGCTGGACACGGCGAGAACGGTAAGGAGAAGGCTGCGGGCGTCACGGCCGCCGAGCTGATGTCGGCGCCGGCGGTGACGGTCGCGCCGGACGTCTCCACCGTGACGGCCGCCCAGCTCATGGACGAGCACGGGGTCAAGCGCCTGGTCGTGACAGACGAGGACGGGCGGCTGATCGGCATCGTGAGCAGACGCGACCTGCTCAAGGCGTACGTGCGCGATGACGCGGAGCTGAAGCGCTGGGTCGAGGAGGCCATACCGGAGCAGGCCCGGTGGAACGACCGGACGGGGATCTTGGTCCAGGTACAGGACGGCATCGTGACGCTGTCCGGCTTCACCTCGACCCGTAGTGAGGCGGCGGCGGCCGTGCACATGGCCAAAGGGCTCGGCGGCGTCGTCGGCGTCCGCGAGAAGCTCGTCTGGGATCGGGACGACCGGCTGGAGTTGCCGTTGATCTGGGACCGCTCCTGAAGCGGATGGGACCAAGGTCCTTCGGGGTAGGGGCCGCTCGGCCCTACGGCCCGGGTCCGCTCTACAGGAACCTGACCGCATGGATGTCTTGGACCTTTCGCGCTGGCAGTTCGGCATCACCACCGTTTACCACTTCCTGTTCGTGCCGTTCACGATCGGCCTGTCGATCATCGTGGCCGGGCTGCAGACGGCTTGGCACCGGACGAAGAAGCCGGAGTATCTGCGGCTGACCCGGTTCTGGGGGCGGCTGTTCCTGATCAACTTCGCGATGGGCGTGGTGACGGGCATCGTGCAGGAGTTCCAGTTCGGGATGAACTGGAGTGACTACTCGCGCTTCGTCGGGGATGTGTTCGGGGCGCCGCTGGCCATGGAGGGGCTGATGGCCTTCTTCCTGGAGTCCACATTCCTCGGGCTGTGGATCTTCGGGTGGGACAAGCTGTCGCCCCGGCTGCACCTGGCCACCATCTGGCTTGCCGCGATCGGGACCAACATCTCGGCGTACTTCATCCTGGCGGCGAACTCCTGGATGCAGCACCCGGTTGGCTACCGCGTCCACAACGGTCGCGCCGAACTGACCGACATCTGGGCCGTGCTCACCAACTCCACCACGCTCGTCACATTCCCCCACGTGATCTTCGGAGCCTTTCTGACCGCTGCGGCCTTCGTGCTCGGCATCAGCGCGTGGTTCCTGCTGAAGAAGCGGGATATATCCCTGTTTCGGACCTCGGCCCGGCTGGCCTTGGTCGTCGCTCTCGCCTCCGCGATCGGGGTGTCGTTCTCCGGGCACTGGCAGGCCCAGATCATGACCGAGCAGCAGCCGATGAAGATGGCCGCCGCCGAAGCTCTGTGGGAGGACGAGACGTCCGCGGGCTTCTCCCTGTTCGCCGTCGGCGACGTCGAGAACGGCCGCAACCACATCAACCTGCAGATCCCCAAGGGTCTGAGCCTGCTGTCCACCAACACCCTGGACGGCAAGGTCGAGGGCATCAACGACATCCAGGCCCGCTACCAGGCGCTGTACGGCCCAGGCGACTACCAGCCGGTTATCGGCCTGGCCTACTGGTCGTTCCGGCTGATGATCGGGTTCGGCGCGCTGTCGGCGCTGCTGGCCCTTGCCGGGCTCTGGCTGACCCGGCGCGGCCGACTGCCCGCGGGCCGTTGGGCCTACCGGCTGGCCATCGCCGGAATCGGGCTGCCGTTCCTGGCCAACAGCCTGGGCTGGATCTTCACCGAGATGGGCCGCCAGCCGTGGACGGTGTTCGGCCTGATGCGCACCGCCGCCGCCGTGTCTCCGGGCGTGGACGTCGCCTCGGTGGCGATCACGCTGGTCGGCTTCACCCTGGTGTACGCCGTGCTGGCGGTGATCGAGGTACGGCTGCTGATCAAGTACATCCGCCTCGGACCGGTCGAGGAGACCGAGCCCGACACCGCTGTCCCCGCCCTGAGCTACTAAAGGACATCCGACCATGGAAAACGTCTGGTTCGTACTGATCGCCGTGCTGTGGACCGGCTACTTCCTGCTGGAGGGCTTCGACTTCGGCGTCGGCATTCTGCTGCCGTTCCTGGGGCGAGGCGAGGAGGAGCGGCGCACCATCGTCAAGACGATCGGCCCGGTGTGGGACGGCAACGAGGTGTGGCTGCTGGTGGCCGGCGGCGCGACCTTCGCCGCGTTCCCCGAGTGGTACGCCACCCTGTTCAGCGGCCTCTACCTGCCGCTGTTCCTCATCTTGCTGGCGTTGATCGCCCGCGGGGTGGCGCTGGAGTACCGCAACAAGTCCGACAGCCCGCGTGGCTGGGACCGGGCCTTCTTCTGGGGCTCGCTCGGCCCGGCCTTCCTGTGGGGCGTGGCGTTCGCCAACATCGTGCGCGGCGTGCCGCTGGACGCCGACCACGAGTACACCGGCACCCTTCTCACCCTGCTCAACCCGTTCGCGCTGCTCGGCGGGCTGGCCACGCTGCTGCTGTTCACCCTGCACGGCGCGGTCTTCCTGGCCCTGCGCACCACCGGCGACCTGCGTCAAGGCGCCGCCCGCATGGCCAAGAGTCTGGCCCCGGCGACGATCCTGGTGGTGATGGGGTTCCTGCTGACCTCGGGAGGCGGTGGCCGGCCAGCCTGGTGGGCCGCGGTGGCGCTGGTCGCGCTCGGCCTGGTCGGCGCCGTGGTCGCGACGTTGCGCGGCCGGGACGGGTTGGCGTTCGCCGCCAGCGCGCTCGCCGTGGTCGCGATCGTGGCCGCCTTGTTCACCGGCTTGTGGCCGAACGTGCTGCCCGCGCTCGACCCGGCCAACAGCCTCACCGTGACGAACGCCGCCTCCACGCCGTACACGCTGACCGTGATGACCTGGGTCGCGGCCATCTTCACCCCGCTGGTCCTGGCCTACCAGGCTTGGACGTACTGGGTCTTCCGCCGTCGTATCACCGGAGCCACCTGAGAAGCACTCCGGCAGATCGCGCCGGGGCGTCCTTAGACGATCCGGAGACCTGCTTGGGCGTCGGTCACCATGTCTACCGTCGCCGTACCAACGGTGAGCGTTCGATGATCCGCCTCCCTCAGATCTCGCACCGATCCGCCTCCCTCAGATCTCGCACCGAGCAGCAAGGAGCTTCCCGATGAGCACGCGGCATGAGGCAGGGCGCCTCCCGCCCGTCTACGAAGCGGTGATCTCCGCCTACGCCACCGCTCTGGCCGGCTCGACGCTGGCCAACTCCAGCAGGGTGGCCTATCTCCGTCGCGTCCGCGGGTTCCTGACGTGGGTCGCCGCACAGGACAGTGGCTCACCCACCAGCGGACCGCCGACCGACATGGCGGCGGCGGCACGGGCAGCTCATCGCTACAGCCGCCATCTGCGGCATGCCCGCTACGCCACCACCACGATCGGCAGTGTCATTGCCGCTATCGAGGACTTCTACGCCCGGTGCGGGCTGGGCGCCACCGGACTTCGACGCGGGCGAGACCAGTCGGCCCCACGCCTTTGAGGCACAGAGATCTCCAGAGGTGAGGGCCTTGGTCCATACCTTCGCCTGAGCGCACTGAGCTGGATGAGGACCGACCGGACACGAACCTTGACGGCGTTGATGCTCGGCTTGGCGACTCCAGAGACCTCGGATGGGGGCCGGCTGAGCGGCGCGAGCCATGGGGGCGGGACCGGGGCCCGCCCCTGGCTTGTGCCGCGCGTCGTTAACGGCCGATGGGATGGTCGTGCCTGGCGCGCAGGACCTCCAGGCCCGCGTAGTAGTCCTCGGAGCCAATCTCGCCGCGGGCGAAGCGCTGCGCCAGCAGCTCCTCCGGCGTCGGTGCGGACGCCCCGGTGCGGACGCCCCTGCTCACATAGCGGGTGGCCAGCACGATCACTGCGGCCAGCAGCCCCCAGAAGAGCACGGTGCTGACACCCATGAGCGCGTAGCCCCAGCCGCTCATACCGCTGTAACCCCACCACATCATCGTGATCACCTCTGTTCGTTTCCTGCTGCCATCGTGACCTCGCGGCCCGCTGCCACATAGGGCCTTAGGTCCCAGCTACTACCGGAATTAGTAAGATGCCGCCGCTTCCTGTCGCTCCTTGGACTGGTCCGTGAGGGGACTTATGGCCCTGGGACGGTGAGGTGGCGTGCGGTTCGATGTCGGTGGCCGCTTCGGCGGAGCCCGTGCTGGTGGTTGTCGACTCGCACGGTGGCGCGCCGTGGCCGTCCCGCCGGACGCTCGAAGGAAAAGGAGGCGGCAGGCATGAGTCTGACTTGGAAGGACGCTCTGGCGACAGCGCTCGCGGGCGTGAACATCGCATCTACGTCGCCTTCACTCAGGGCGCGGACGTGCCCTGGCTGTGTGCTGTTCTACGCCACCATCGCGCTCTGTTTCATGGCCATGATGCGGGCGGCAAGGTCGGCCGCCAGGCCTTGTACGCCCGGCAGGCGCCCATTGGCACTAGCGCGACCGACTTCGACCCTGCCAGGAGCGACCTGAGGAAGGTCCCCTTGAAGGGTGGCGAAGGAGGTACCTCATGATCATCGCAGGAGCGGACGGCTCGCTGCCTTCGCGAGCCGCTGTGGAATGCTACGGCCAGGTGGCCGTGGCCGCGGCGAGGCTGTCATCGGCCTAGTGTTCCTGGCTCTCCGCCCGTAGCCGAGCGGAGAGTGCGGCGGCTTGAGTGCGGCGTTGCATGTCGAGTTTGGACAGCAGGTTGGAGACGTAGTTCTTGACGGTCTTCTCGGCCAGGAACATCCGCTCGCCGATCTGCCGGTTGGTCAGCCCATCGCCGATCAGGTCGAGGATGTGCCGTTCCTGCTCCGACAGCGCGGCCAGGGGGTCTTTTCTGGCCGCTTGGTCGCGGAGGCGCTGGAGCATGGCGGCGGTGGTCCGGGGGTCCAGCAGCGACTGGCCGGACGCGACCGTGCGCACCGCGCCGACCAGGTCGGAGCCGTGGATCTGCTTGAGCACGTAGCCGGACGCCCCGGCCATCACGGCGTCGAACAGCGCGTCGTCGTCGGCGAACGAGGTGAGCATCAGGCAGGCCAGCTCGGGCAGCTTCGAGCGTACCTCGCGGCACACGTCCACGCCGTTGCCGTCGGGCAGTCGCACGTCCAGCACGGCGATGTCGGGTTTGAGGGCAGGGATGCGGGCGATGGCCGACTCGGCGGTCCCGGCCTCGCCGATCACCTCGATGTCGTCCTCGGAGTCCAGCAGCGCGGCCACGCCCCGCCGCACCACCTCGTGATCATCGAGCAGGAACACACGAATCATGCCTGCGACGCTACCGGACCGAAGACCTGATCAAAAAGGAACGAAAGTCCCCACCGCATGAGGCCTTTCGGCGCTACGCCGGTCGCCGTCTCCAGCGTGTCCTGTAAAGGGAACAGAGGAGGACACATGATTCTCGTAGGAGTGAACGGGCCGCATCCGCACGATCAGGCGGGCGCCCGCCTGGCCCAGATCGGCGACACCCCATTACTGACCGCTGGCCAGGAGATCCGGCTTGCCAAGCGGATGGAGGCAGGGGCTCATGCCGCTCGTCTGATCGAGCAAGGGGCGACGGAGCCCGGTCTTGAGGCAGCGGTAGCCGACGGCCGGGCCGCCAGGCAGCACATGATCGAGGCGAATCTGCGGCTGGTGGTCTCGATCGCCAAGCGGTACGCGCGCAGGGGCATGTCGCTGGCGGACGTGATCCAGGACGGCAATCTCGGGTTGATCGAGGCCGTCGAGCGCTTCGACCACACGAGGGGCAACCGGTTCTCCACCGTCGCCACCTGGTGGATCCGCAAGGCCATCCAGCGCGGCCTGGAATACGCGCACACGATAAGACTGCCGATCGGCGTGCAGGATGAGCTAGGCAAGATCGCCCGCGCGGAGGCGGAGGCGACGCATCGGCTCGGACGTGTCCCCGCCGAGTGGGAGCTGGCCGAGGAATCAGGGCTTGGGCCGGCGAGGCTCGCCTACCTGCGGCGGCTGCCCGCGCAATGCGTCAGCCTTGACACGGTGGCGGGCGAGGGGCGGCATCAGTCGACCTTGGGCGACCTGGTCGAGGACGTTGATGGCGCGTCTCCCGAGCAGTTCGTCGAGCGGACGGCGCTCAAGGGCGTGCTCGCGTCCCTCGTTGAGGAGCCGGCGCCGCGGCAGGCGTCGATCATGCGGTTGCGGTTTGGGTTGGACGGGCACGACGAGCACACCCCCCGGGAGATCGCCGAGTTGCTGGGGTTGACCCCGCAGTGGGTGCGCCAGTTGGAGAAGGAGTCGCTGGCTCGGATGCGTGGCGGCGGCAGGTGGCATGGACTGCGAGCGTGGGCGAGCTGATCCGGCCGTCTCGTCATCAAGGGTCCAACGTCGCCCGTCGCGGTGATGCACGAACCGTCGAGGTGACCCGGTGCGGGGCTCGCCCGGTTCCTGGCCGAGCAGAGCGCCGCACTGCGACCCTTCGGCACCTGCGCGCCGGACCGTTAGGCGTCGTCCTCGTCCCACAGCAACTCGTCTCGCACGTCTACGACGCCATTGACTTGGGCCGCGCGGCGGGCGATGAGCGAAACGTCGCTGCGGGTGCCGGTGCGCCCGTCCAGTGCTACGACGCCGTCCTTCACCGCGACCTCGACCTGAGAGGTGTCGACCCAGGCCAAGTGGTCGAGCTCCTCCTGGATCTCGTCGGCGATGTCCTCGTCCCGGCGGAGGAACACCTTGACCAGGTCGTGGCGGCTGACGACGCCGACCAGCCGGCCCCGGTCATCGACGACGGGCAGGCATACGACGCCATGCTCGTCCATCAGCCGCATCGCGTACACGATGGCGTGCTGCGGCCGGATGGTGATCGCCGGAGCGGTCATCAGCTCGGCCGTGGTGCTTGCGCCGACCTTCTTCATGGTCCGCCTGCCGCCCGGAGACAGACGCCTTCGGAGGCGGGCCCGGATCGGCGGCGGGTAGCTCTCGCGAGAGTACTGTTCCTTGAACTCCTCCTTGGGCAGCAGATCCGCCTCGGACACGATTCCGATCACACGACTGCCATCGTCGATCACGGGCACCGCGTTCAGTCCATGTCGGATCAGCGTCTCAGCGACCTCCTTGAAGGACGTTCCCGCGGTGACGTATGCGGCCTCCTCGTTCATGATCTCGTGCACTGTGACACGCATCGTTTCCTCCTCGAAACCTTCTTCTCTTCCATGACAGCCGGAGAACTTTGGCCGGACGAGTGCCTTTGGTCCCCTATGCGAGGGCCGAACGATCAGTACGCGGGCGCCTGCCGGGTACCGGACGAGTTCGCGTGGGCGATGGCCGATCGGCGGCCCGGGACGAGGACCGCCACCCACCTGGCCTCGTGATGGTGGTCTCGGCGTTGTGCAAGCCGGCTTGGGGCGGAATACCGGCGCTGATGGTCATGAAGTTGGCGCTGGCTGCCTGCGCTCGGGGGCGGGGGCCGCGGCCAGGCGGACACCGATGAGGATCAGCGTGGTGCCGGCGAGCAGGAGGACCGCTGTGGCGATGAACAGCCCTGCGGTGAGTCCGGCCAGCCAGGGCAGAGTGGCGGCCAGCTTGAGATCGGCGGTTACGGGGGAGGTGCCGTCGGCGTTCATGATCACGACGGTCCAGTCGCCCGGCTGGACGTCCCACTCCACCTTCCCTGAGCCGCGAGCCGCCCAGAAGGTCTTCGAGCCGGGCAAGGTGTCCGGTCTGCCACCGGGGTGGTGCTGGTAGCCGATGTCGCCGCCGGTGCCGCGGGTGATCTGGTCGTGGGCCACACCGTTCAGGTAGGAGAGGGCGTCGGCTCGGCGGGCGATGCCCACGAAGAGCGGCGTGCTGGTGCCGATGGCCTCGACGCGGACCCGGCCCACCAGGTCACGCAGGAAGTCCACACCCTGGCCGCTGACGGCGATCTGCTCGGTGGTCAACGCGTACGTCGTAGTGGTGATCCGTCCGGCGTTCGTGGCGACGAAACCATCGCTGCTCCGAGCTCGGTCCAAGAGACCCGAAGCGGTGCCCGAAACGGCGGTGCCGATCGCGCCGAAGGCCAGCAGGGCACCCATGGTGATGGCCACGATCGAGCCCGCGCTGTGTCGTACCGGAACATGGGCAGATGGAGGCGTGGTTTCGAGCCTGGGCAGTTCATGCCCGCCCTGCTCCAGACGGAAGGGTGGGTAGGCGTCGGTCATGAGGCAGGCGTAGGCGGCCACCCGCAGGGCCCACCGGTTCATGCCGAGTACGAGGTCGAAGATGCCGTGGGGGTAGCGGCCGGTGAACAGCAGGAAGGCGGCGGCGATGAGGACCAGCAGCCCGATCAGGCCGCCCCAGTCCAGGGTATAGAGCACGCCGCCCGCGTCGGGTAGGCCGCTACGCCAGGAGATGACGCTGCCGCTGGTGAAGAGGCCCACGATCAGGTAGTGCGGGATGGCCAGCAGCCACCACTTGGCCAGCACCAGCCCCCGCGAGAGCCGCTCGGGGTAGTCGATCTCCAGCGTGGCCGGGTAGTCCGGGGCCGGGCCGAGGGTGAACGGCGGGTAGCGATCGGTGCCTAAGGCGCCGTAGCTGTAGTAGGCCACCCGCCAGGTCCAGCGCAGCACACCGAGGTTGAAGTCGAACAGCACGCGCGGATAGCGGCCGGTGAACAGGATCGCGAAGAACGCGACGACGGTGAGCACGCCGAAGGCGATCCACAGGAAGCCGAGCAGGATGTAGTGGGGAATCGCCAGGATCCACTTGACGATCCACAGGCCCCGGTTGAGCGGTTCTTCCAACCTGGCCTCGACACGCACGGGATATGGGTTCATCCATCCAGCCCATCATCCGGCTCGCCAGGTGACAGCGGCCGAAAGTCCTCCACGCGGGCGCCGTTGGGCCTGTACCGCGGTGGCTCACGAGGCCGGTGCCCGGCCCTTCGTGCGTAGTTCTCACCGGCGGCGCTTGTCGCGTCAGCGGCTGTCCCATTTGGCGTCGTCGTGTTTCCAGTTGAGCCGGTCGACGACGTCGACGACGCCGTTGACGCGTGCGGTCATCCGCAGCGCGATCGCGACATCGCTGCGGCGCTCCATCCAGCCGCTCAGCGTGACAACGCCCTGGTCGACATCGACCTTGGTGCCGAGGGTCTCCATCCACAGAGACCGCTCCAGTACGTCCTCCCGGACTTCGCGGGCGATGTCGCTGTCGGTGCGCACGAACGCCTTGAGCAGGTCGCGCCTGCTGACGACACCTTCGAGTACGCCATCGCCCGTGACGACGACCAGGCGTTTGACGCCGTACTCGTCCATGCGGCGGGCGGCCGTGACGATCGAGGCGGTGGCGGAGATGGTCACCGCGGGCGCGGTCATCAGCTCCGCGGCGGTGTCGGCCGCGGCCTTGCGCCGGAAGTCTGCTCCTTCTGCGGCCATGCGGTGCCGTAACCGGGTCCGCAGCGGAGGCTTGTAGGCCTCGTTGTAGTACCGCTCACGGAACTCCTCTTTGCACAGCAGGTCCGCCTCGGATACGACACCGATGACGCGCTCGTCGCCGTCGACCACCGGAACGGCGCTGACGGCGTGCTCGATAAGCACCTCGGCGATGTCCTTGAACGACGTGCTGTGAGTTACCGAGGCGACCTGCGTGGTCATGACGTCTCTTACTGTGACTCGCATCGCGGATCCTCCTTCGCGTCCTCTTACGAGCGAAGCGCGAACTGATCCACTCGGGTAGGGGCAGAGGTCCCAGGCGGGCGGGCCGTTGGTCAGGGGTGCCGCCCCTTTCGCCCCTCCCTCACCGGCCGTGGATGCGGCGGCCGGTGATCTGGTGCGGGACCATGCGGATGTAGAGCCGTCGGTCGCCACCGGCCCACGGGGTGACGGCTGATGGGTGAGGCCCAACCGCTCGCGATGGTGAATCATGCGACGTCCGAAGTCGCCGGTGCCTGTCATGAACGTCTCCTCATCCTCAGTGGTGAAGGTGCGGTTGGTGCCGCGTGGCAGAGTGATGCCGTCAATGCGTGTTCTGTCGCGATCAACGTCGATGACCAGTTGATGGCCGCGGTAGCGGATCGGCAGCGACAGCGCACCGAGCCGGTCGGGCAATAACGGGTTGAGGTGCGGGCCGTCGGGGTGGATCTCCAGGCCCAGGTAGCAGCGCTGCAACATGTCCAGCGTGCCGGCCATGGCGCCGAGGTGGATGCCCTCCGCGGTGGTGCCGCCCTGGACGTCGTTGATGTCGCTGAACAGCGCCTCGGTGAAGAACTGCCAGGAGCGGGCCCGGTCGGAGCGGGAGAGTACCCAGGCGTGTACGACGGCGCTGAGGGTGGAGCCGTGGCTGGTGCGGCCGAGGTAGTAGCCGATCATGCGAGGGATCAGGTCCGGCGTGGCCGGGTAGTCGAGCCGGTTCAGGATCGCCAGTAACTCCTCGGCGCTCAGCAGATAGCACAGCATCAGCGTGTCGGCCTGCTTGGCGGCCTTGTAGCGGTTGACGTCGTCGCCGTCGGCTTCGAGCGCGCGGTCGAGGCGCCGCACGCCGCGGTAGCGTGCCCAGTCCAGTTCCAGCAGGTCGGCGTAGCCGGTGAACTGGCTGATCACGCCGTCATGGAAGTCGACCCGCATGCGGCGGGTGATGTCGTCCCAGCACGCCTCCTCCTCAGGGGCGGCCTCGCCGAGTTCGAGCGCGCGGGACAGCAGCCAGACGGTCATGATGTTGGTGTAGGAGTTGTTGGCCAGGCCGGGCGAGGAGGCGCCCGGGTAGCGCTCGTGGTACTCGTCGGGTCCCATGACGCCGCGGATCTCATACCGTCCCGATGCGGGGTCGAGCACGGCCAGTGAGGCGAAGAACCTGGCGATCTCAATGAGCAGTTCGGCGCACCACGGCGGCATGAAGCCGGTCGCCAGGTAGTACTGCCACACGTTGTAGGCGATGGCCAGCCCGATGTGCCGCTGCAGATGGGACACGTCCGGCAGCCAGCGTCCCGAAGAGGGGTTGAGGTGCAGCGTCTGGGTCTCCTCGCGCCCGTCGCTACCGCTCTGCCAGGGGAACATCGCCCCGTCATATCCGGCCTCCCGGGCCGCCGCCCTGGCTTCGGGCAGGCGCCGCCACCGGTAGCGCAGCAGGCCGAGCGAGATCTCGGGGAAGCGCAGGTTCAGCCAGGGCAGCACGAACAGCTCGTCCCAGAACACGTGCCCGCGATAAGCCTCGCCGTGCAACCCGCGGGCGGGCACGCCCACGTCTAGGTCCACGGTGTGCGGGGAGAGGGTCTGTAACAGGTGGAAGATGTGCAGGTGAACGATCTGCGCGAGCTCCGGGTCGTCCACCTCCAGCCGCGCGTCCTGCCACAGCAGTTCCCATGCTGCTACGTGCCGGGCGAGCAACTTGTCGAAAAGCGGCGCCAGCCGTAACCGGCGCAGGGCCGCTGAGCAGGGGTCGTGGATGGCGGGATCGCGTGAGGTCACCAGCGCCACGACCTTGGTCACTGTCGCGGGCACACCCTCGACGACGTCGAAGACGTGCTCGGCGGTGATCCGGTCAGGTGCGCTGGTCACCTTGGGCACCGCCGGGGTGTCCATGCGGGCGGCGAGCGCGACCGTGACCTGGGAGGAGCGGGTGACCGCGGTGAGCCAGGTCAGCTCGCCTTGCGTACCGGTCGCATGGCCGGTCAGATGATCGCCGCGCAGGTCACGGTAGCGGACCACGCCGCTGTTGGTCACCCGGCCGTCCAGCTCCGCGCGCACGCGCAGCGGGCCGGACCAGTTCTCCGCGGTGAAGGTGGTGTCGAGCGCGGCCAGGTACGGGTCGGCCATGGACACAAGACGGCGTTGCCGCACGAGGGTGACGCGGCCCGCCTCGTCACGCCAGCGTAACTCGCGCAGCAGCACCCCCTGCCGCAGGTCGAGCTCCTGGCGGTAGCCCAGCAGGTCGGCCCGCTCCGGGCGGAACCACGCTGAACCGGGGGTGGCGAACGTCAGTGGCAGCCAATCGGGCAGGTTGACCAAGTCCTCATTGGTGACCGTGCGGCCCGCGACCGTAGAGGCCAGCCGGTCGTAGCAGCCCGCGGCATAGGTGCCGGGCGTGCGCACCTCGCCGTCGGGGGTGGCGCCGCGGGTGGCGAACCGGCCGTTGCCGAGCGTGCACAGCGCCTCGCGTAACCCCTCGGACGCCGGGTCGAAGCCCTCGTAGGCGAGGGTCCAGGGATTCATCGCCCTAGGGCAGGGGCGCGGCCGGTGATGGCCAGCTCGGCCAGGTCCGTCACCACGACGTCCGCTCCGGCGCGGCGCATGGCGGCCGCCTGCGAGCCCGTCCGGTCCACCCCGACGACCAGGG
>NZ_JBFAIF010000043.1:0-27322 GCF_040654555.1 Nonomuraea sp. NPDC050680
TGCGCATTCGAAGGATCACGCGATGGCCGTCCTCATTTCACGACGCCACGCCTGTCACCAGGCCAAACTCATACACCACTTCCGTGGACGCAGCCTGCATGGGGCGCGGAGTGGCGGCGGGACCCACGGTTCTGATGACGCCGAGAAATGACGCGAGGAATATCGGCGGGGCATGTCGGCGAGGCGTCACTTTGCCTCAACTCAGTGCCCGCACCATCGACATACCTGCGTGGTCACACTCACTGTCATGCGACACAGCTGTCACGGTGAGTTGGCAGCTATGCGACGCACCCTCTCAGTGGCCGCACCATTGACACGCATCGTCTCAACGGCCGCACCATTGACACGGCTGTCGCGATCACACGATCGCACCACTGTCATGCGACGCGACCTCCAGAGGTACGGCAGGCGCGTGCCTGCCGTACCTGTACGGAGGTCAGACCTCGAGCACCACGGGGATGATCATCGGACGGCGGCGGTAGTTGTCGCTCACCCAGCGCCCGACCGTGCGGCGGACCACCCGGCGGATCTCCTGCATGTCGACGACTCCGTCTGCGGCCTTCTCCTCGAGTGCCTTCTCGATCTGCGGAATGAACTGCTCGAACTGCGCCGGGTCGATGCCGGAGCCACGTGCGTGGATCTCCGGCCCGCCGGTGAGTTTGCCGGTGCTGGAATCGACCACAACGACGACCGAGATGAAGCCCTCGTCGCCGAGGATCCTGCGGTCCTTCAGGGAGGTGTCGGTGATCTCGCCGACGGACGAGCCGTCGACGTAGACGTACCCGGCATGGACCGCACCGACGATCTTGGCTCTGCCGTCGACCAGGTCGACCACGACGCCGTCCTCCGCGATCACGATGTGATCGTCGGGCACGCCTGAAAGCGCGGCGAGCTTGGCGTGCGCGCGCAGGTGCCGCCATTCGCCGTGTACGGGCATGAAATTCGAAGGGCGGGTCAGATTCAGCACGTAGAGCAGCTCGCCGGCGGCCGCATGTCCGGAAACGTGCACCTTTGCGTTGCCCTTGTGCACGACTCGGGCACCCCAGCGGGTGAGCCCGTTGATCACCTTGTTGACGGCGGTCTCGTTGCCCGGCACCAGCGACGACGCCAGCAGTACGGTGTCACCCTCGGCGATGCGAATCGGGTGATCCCGGTTGGCCATCCTCGACAGCGCCGCCATCGGCTCGCCCTGCGAACCCGTGCAGACGAGCACCACGTCCTCCGGCGGCCATTCCTCGATGTCGCGCGAGTCGACGATCAGCCCCGGCGGCACCTTGAGGTAGCCGAGATCGCGGGCCACGCCCATGTTGCGCAGCATCGAGCGCCCGACCATGGCGACCTTGCGATTGTGTCTGGCCGCCGCATCCATGACCTGCTGGATGCGGTGCACGTGCGACGCGAAGCTGGCCACAATGACCCGCTGCTCCGAGGTACGGATCACCTCGTCGATGACCGGGGCGATCTCCCGTTCGCTGGTGACGAACCCGGGCACTTCAGCGTTGGTCGAGTCGGACATCAGCAGGTCGACGCCCTCGGTACCAAGGCGGGCGAACCCACCCAGGTCGGTGAGGCGGCCGTCGCTCGGCAACTGGTCCATGCGGAAGTCGCCGGTGTGCAGCACGATGCCGGCGGGCGTCCTGATGGCCACCGCCAGCGCGTCCGGGATCGAATGGTTGACCGCCAGGAACTCGCAGTCGAACGGCCCGAACCTGTGCCGTTCGCCCTCTACCACCTCGATCTTGGTCGGCTGGATCCGATGTTCGGTGAGCTTGGCCTCGATGAAGGCCAGCGTCAGCTTGGATCCGATGAGCGGGATGTTGCGCCGCTCGCGAAGCAGGTACGGCACGGCCCCGATGTGGTCTTCGTGCGCGTGAGTCAGGACCACGGCCTCGACATCGTCGAGCCGGTCCCTGATGTATTCGAAGTCAGGCAGGATCAGGTCGATGCCCGGCTGGTCGGGCTCGGGAAAAAGCACCCCGCAGTCGACGATCAGCAATCGGCCGTCGTATTCGAAGACGGCCATGTTCCTGCCGATTTCACCCAACCCGCCCAGCGCGACAATGCGCAGGCCGCCCTCTGGCAGCGTCGGCGGGGGGCCAAGCTCAGGATGTGGATGGCTCATAGCCGGCCCCCATGGTCAAATCGTGTTCTCAAAACTCCCGGTTCCTCCCCGTTCCTATGCGTCTGTCAACTTCACCCCGCCGGCTACCAGGCAAGCACGCAGCTCGGCGATCTGCTTCTCTGTCGCGGCCACCAACGGCAGCCGCACTGGTCCGACCGGCACTCCTACCATGCCCAGTGCCGCCTTGGCCATGATCGCGCCGCCCGCGCTCATCATGATCCCTTCGACCACGGGCGCCACTTGTCGGTGTACCGCAAGTGCTTGAACGACGTCGCCGTTCCTGTACAAGTCGATCATGCGAGCCAGGTCGGCGCCGACCACATGGCCGACAACGCTCACGAACCCGGCCGCGCCAACCGAGAGCCAGGGCAGGTTGAGCAGATCATCGCCCGAATAGAAGGCGAGATCGGTCATCGCCATGATCTGGCTGCCGAGGAACAGATCGCCCTTGGCGTCCTTCACGGCCACGATACGTTCGTGCTGTGCGAGCCGGATCAGAGTTTCGATCTTGATCGGCACGCCGCTGCGTCCGGGGATGTCATAGAGCATCACCGGAAGGCCTGTTGCATCGGCCACAGCAGCAAAGTGCTGATACAGGCCCTCTTGTGGGGGCTTGCTGTAGTACGGCGTCACAACGAGCAGCCCGTGAGCGCCCGCCCGGGCCGCTGCCTTCGCGAGCGAGATGCTGTGGTGGGTGTCGTTGGTGCCTGCCCCGGCCACCACCGTTGCCCGATCACCCACCGTCTCGAGGACGGTGCGCAGAATGCGCTCCTTCTCCTCATCGGAGGTGGTGGGCGACTCGCCGGTCGTCCCGCTGACGATCAGGCCGTCGTTGCGCTGCTCGTCCACCAGATAGGTGGCCAGGCGCCGCACGGCGTCGTAATCGACCGCACCGTCAGGAGTGAACGGCGTGACCATGGCGGTCAACATACGGCCGAAGGGCGCGTCGGTGGTTCCAGTTGGCGAAGCCATAGTGCGAACGCTACCTGGATTCGCAAAAGCGGTGGACGCCGCCACCCCGCTTTGCCTGCCTGGGGCCGCGTATTGTCATGCCGTTCCCCGGCATCCTAGGGCATGTCCGGCCGCACTCGACAGGTCTTAGCGTGCCGCTCCCGGCCACCGGACGGCCCTTTGAGCCGGATCGCGCGTCTGGCACCGGATCCTCGGCCCGCCGCTCGCAGTGATCACTGGATTCCATCCGGAGTCACGCGCCTGCCGTACGATCGCAGCTCGACATGCCGTGTACAGGCGCCATGACGTCCACCGACATGTCGTACATATCTGGCAAACCACCGACGAGGAGCCGCGTCCGCGCCAGCGACTTCGCGCCGCGCATGGGAAGAGGCCGCCGATATGTGCTCGGGGGTACACACATCGACGACCTCTACCGAAGAATCGGCCACTCTTACATCGGCGTTACAGGGTTTCTTCGATAATTTTCTGCTGCTGCAAAGTTGGGGCTCCAAGTGACCTCGATGACGGTCGGTTACCTGTCGAATACGGCAACATAGGGCAACGCCTCACACGAACCCCCAGGGATGGACTAGTGGCCACCTCAGATCCGGTCTACCTGCGTGTCGTCGAAGACATTCGGCGACAGATCACCGACGGCACCCTTCCCCCCGGTGCACCCATTCCCTCACGGGCGCAACTGACCCGCAAGTACCAGGTCGGCGAGACCGCAGCCCGCCACGCTCTGCGTGTGCTGGCGAGCGAGGGCCTCATCATCGGCCGCGTGGGATCGGGTCATTACGTCAGAGAACGCCCTGACCTTTCCCCATTGCACCGATGGCGCTTCCTCGATCATCCCGCCCCGTTCGCCGCCGACCTGCAATCCCAGGGCCGGCGCGTGACCTGGGACTGGCACAGCGAACCCGCCGAAGCCGGGCCCGACATCGCCAGACGGCTGCGGCTCGACGAATCGACCACTTTGACGAGGACGCACTACGTCTTCCGCGGCGATGGCCGCCCGCTCCAGCTCGCCACCTCGTACGAGCCTCTGGAGTTCGCCGCCCACACGGAGGAGGAACGGCGCAGCCTGGTCGCCAGGGTGTACGCGCACGGGATAAAGATCACGGAGATCGTCGAAAGCGTGCACACCCGCGTGCCCCGCCCCGCGGAGAGCGACGCCCTCGATCTGCCCGCGGGCATCCACGTCCTGCACGTAGAACGCACCCATTGGGCAGGCGACCGCCCAGTGGAGACCAGCGACATCGTGATCCCGGGAGACCGCTTCCGGATCATGTACAGCATGCCTGTTTGACCGAATTTGAGAGCTCCGGGCCGATACCCGCCTCTTCGGCCTGGAGCTCAGCCGGATGGCCACCGGAGCTCACCCTTCGTGGCGGCAACGGCCGACCCGTCCGCACAGCCTCGACGGCTCACCACGGGGCCGCGCTCCTGGCGCGCGGCGCGACTGATCGCGCCCCCAAAGCGGTGGAATTCCTGAGGACCTTCACGCGCGATGATCTTCGCGAGCAGCGAGGGCATCGAGCACTGATCACCTGCTGCAGCTCGATGGTCAACTCCAGCACCGGCGCCCCGGTGACGTCCCACCGGTCCTGCGTTCGGAAGACCGTGGCGATCTCATCCACGCTGGAGTAGACGATGAACCTCCATAAGGCGATCACCGAGACCGGTGGAACCTGACCTGGGCGTCGCCATGGATCTTCAATCCAGGACGACATTCCCCCACGCGATGGGACATCGTCTCGGACGACGGCGTTACTCCTCGCCCGCTCAACCTCATAGGGCCTGCTCGGCGACGTGCCATTAGATCGTGGATCCACCACGAACGGACCACCAGTGGATCCACCACGAACGGACCGCCACCCGGGCTGGCAAGCGCCTTTGTCCAGTGCCGCCCCACAGGCGTAGGGCGTCATCGAGCACGGTCAACGCGGCATCGGCGTCGCCTCTGCGCCGCATGTCCCGGCCGACGCCGGCCAGCCACACGGGCTTCAGCTCCCCCGATAAAACATCAACCTAGGTCAACCCCGTCGAACCACGAAAAGGTCGCCCCCGGCGACATTCCAGGCGATCTCTCCTGGTCAGGCCAAGGTTGTCGGTGCTCGTTGATACAACCGTTCTGGAGGTTGCGGATGCGAGTCAAAGACCTGCCCATGCGTGAGCGGCCACGCGAGCGACTGATGGCGAGCGGGGCGACGGCCCTGGCCGACCGGGAGTTGCTGGCCGTGATCCTCGGTTCCGGCTTTCGAGGGGCGAGTGCGATGGATCTGGCGGCCCAGGTGATCGCGCACTGTGGCGATCTCGACGGGCTGGCCCGATCCGAGCCGCACCGCCTGCTCGCCGTGCCTGGCGTCGGGCCCGCCAAGGCGGCGCGGGTGGCGGCGGCTTTCCATCTCGTACGGCGGGCGCAGGCAGATCCTGAGCGGACCAGGATCAGCGGCACTTCGGACCTGGCGGCGGTGGTCGCTCCGCTGCTTCGCGGTCACTCCCGGGAGCGGCTGGTCGTGATGGCGTGCGACGTTCGGGGGGCCGTGGTACGGCGTGTGGTGTTGACCGAGGGTGGCTCCGACCACACGACGATGCCGGTTCGGGACGTCATCACCGCGGTTCTGACGGCTGGCGGGGCGGCATTCGGGGTCGCGCACAACCATCCGAGCGGCTCTCTCGATGCGAGCGAAGCGGACCTGCTGGCCACGGCGCGTCTTGCCGAGGCTGCTGAGACGGTCGGGCTGCAATTCCTCGATCACTTGATCGTCACGGAGACGGCATGGCGTCGGGTGCCCTTCTGACCGCCACGGAGCGTGGCCCGGGACCGGGCCACGCTCCGCCCCCCGACGGGCACTAGGCCCAAGCCGACCACCCTGACAGGCACCGGACCGAGCCGACCACCCTGACAGGCACCGGACCGAGCCGACCACCCTGACAGGCACCAGACCCCAGCCGATCACCGAACCCGTACCACCGGATCTCAAGCGCGACCCCAGCCGACCACCGAACCCCAGCCAAACCTGATGTCCCACTGAGTAGTAGATCCACGATCTCGCTGTATGGCTCCTACGAGGGATGAAAAGAGCCGAGTGGCCGAGAAACTACACCGCTCTGCGGGACATCATCTCTGGCGGCCGCCCCTCGCCTGCGCATTTCGCTCGACGTGCTCACGCGTCTCGGCGAACCTTTATGCGGCGTTCTGAGCATCCCTAAGGGTGCTGATCCACCGCAAGACCAGCGAAAGGCATGTTTGCGTTGATAGCACTGAAGGCAAGCCTTCCCTCAGCAGAGCGTGAGACGCTACCTCTGCGAGCAGGTCGACTTGACGTGAGTCGGCCAACCGCTCGCACCAGCGTGGTCCCGTGCCTCCCGGAGGGCATGGGACCACGTCTACCCGCTACTGGGTCCGTCCACGACGCGCGCCAGCGCAGTAACACCGTGGACGGTCGGACTCCCTGCGCGGTCTACCCAGTAGCGGGCGTGTGGGACAGGCTCAGCATCCCCCACGCGGGTTCTCGGAGCGTCGGCGAACTGCGATCACCGGCGATCAGGGAACCCGTAGTGCACGAAGACTCTCTGAAATCGCAGCCGCTCGACTGTAGAGGGCGGCTGCCTCGTCGCTGGCCCCGTATCAGACGCGGGATGCGGGGCCAGCGCGACCCTGTCGATGACGTCCCCGCCGAGTGGCACAGCTCGAAACGGTCAGTTACTGGTTACTGGCAAGGTGAGTCATCGTGTGATGGTCAAGGGAAATGCGTGAAGTCTCATGAGGGCTCTTTCCCAGTCGGACCTAACCGACCTGCTCAAGTGGCTACGGACGGCCGGCAGCGTGAAGACGGCCCGCCGGGGGTGACGCGAATGCCGCAGGAGCCGATCGAGGCGAGGGCGACTACGGCGGTCGGCGGCCAGGTGGTGTCCCGTCCAGTGGTGGATCAACCATCTCGTTGTGCGTTTCCTACGTGGGCGAACAGGGCTGAGCGGGTGAGAAGCCACACCGCTCTGCGGGACGTCATCGTCGGCCACGCCCTATCAGCGCACAGCAACGTGCAGCCCGCAGCGCTACGGGCATCGCAAGTGACTACCGACCAGCGCCGTCGGCGATCTGAGTGCGGACAGCGGTATCTGCACATGCAAGGTCCCCACATGCAAGGTCTCGTGGATCTGCGCCGGCCAAGGCAACGAAACCGCGGCGTTCCGCGAGCGGCCTCTCGAACACGCCACCTTCCGCAACTCCAGCGAAACGGCCCACCAGAAGGTCGTCGCAGGCCCCAGGCGCGGAAAGGGGACCTGCGCGACCGGGTGGGTCCCCGGCAGGACGCGGAGTTCTTGGGATGACGTCTGCCGGGAGAACAGACAGGCTGAGCGCACCCGGTCACGGATGCCATGTAGCCGGGCGGCAAGACGGCCGAGGATGCCCCGACGGCGTCTCGCGATCATCGCGCGTCTCCCTGCAGCAGCAGGGACCACAGAGCGTCCATTTGAGAGGCGTTCATTCGGACGCTCTCCTCCACCACCACTCGCCCACCCTTTCTCGTCGTTCTACGGATGTAACGCTGACCGCCTGCCTGACACAGCTCGTAAAACACCGACTGGCAGTTGCAGGTGTGATCCCGCACGCGCGTCCGTTGAGTGCGGAACCCCTCTGGCTCCCACTCGATCGACACCGACGTGCGCCTGGCCGCTGCCACATGGCGGCCGTGGAGGTCACCCTCTTCCCACGCCATGGATCCACTATAACCCAGCCGTATCTACTGGTCTAGCACGTATCCAAATACTCAATGAGCGTGTCCATTTTGGACGTGCATGTATGGTTTCGTCTATAATCCGAAGGTGCTAGATCGCGACGGGCCCGTCCCCATCTACAAGCAGGTCGCGGACCTGATCTGCCATCAGATCGAGCGCGGCGAGCTCGCGGCGGGCGACCCCGTGCCGAGCGAGGCCAAGCTCGAGAAGGACTACGCGATAGCGAGGACCACGGCCAGGCGCGTGGCGCGCGAGCTCCGCGAGCAGGGCATGGCGTACACAATTCAAGGCGAAGGCACATTTGTTGGGCCGCCTGGTACCCCACGCGCGTCACGAACCATGCCGATTTATCAAAAGATCGCCGAAGAGATCGCCGAACAAATCCGGCAGGGCGAAATAGCGCCCAACAAAGCGATTCCCGGCGAGAAGGCCATGATGCAGCAGTACAGCGTGGCCAAAGTCACGGCGCGCCAGGCTGTGGCGCACCTCAGGGAGCAGGGCTGGGTTTTCACCGTTCCTTATCGAGGCACTTTCGTTTCTGATCCAAAGGAATGGCCGAGCGAGGGTTAATAACTCGCCACCTCTCGTCCAGGCGATGTATAGCCTTGGCGACATGCTCGACCGCGAGGTGACACTCACCCTTATCAGCAGATCAGCGAGATCATCCGCTCGCGCATCGCCACCCTCTCGCCTGGCGACCCCGTGGTAAGCGAGGCGGACATTCAGCGCGAGTTCGGCGTGGCACGCACCACGGCGCGCAGGGCGATCCACGTCCTCCGCGACGAAGGACTCATTCATACCGTTCAAGGCGAGGGAACGTTCGTCGGCGCGCTCAACGAGGCGCCCCGCGTGTCCCATAAAATCCCGCTATATCAGCACATAGCCGCTGAGCTTGCGCAGCGCATCAAATCCGGGGAGTTACGCCCGAGACGGCCGATCCCCGGGGAGACAGCTTTGCTGCAACAGCATGACGTGGCACGCGAGACAGTACGGCGAGCCATGGCATTGCTGCGCGAGCAAGGGTGGATCTACACGGTCCCTCAACGCGGGAGCTACGTCGCACCGGAAGAGCTCTGGCCTAAGGGGTAAGAAGGCGGAAGCCGCCCGCGAGCCCTCATCGTCCACGAGCACGAGGCGCTCGCCGACGTGTTCCAGTGGCTCGTCCTCGGCCTCGTAGTCGAGTTCCAGCAGGCCCGCCGTGGCCGTCTTGGCACCGGACAGAACCAGATCGGTCAGCCAGGTGCGTTGGTCGCCGGGCACGCCGAGTTCGACCACACGGAACCCATCGATGCGACCCCACATGGAACGGATCGTACGTCTGAAACGGATGTACGTCGCTGCGCGCCACGACGGCGCGCTCGGCGCCGTGCTCAGAAGACCGGGATGCTCAGAAGACCGGGATGATCTCCTCGGGATCGATGAAGTCGACCTGGACGCCCTCCAGGTCGAGTTCGGGGATGGCGGGGAAGGCGATGCCCCAGCGCTCGACGATGGCGCGGATGCGGGCCATGGCGAGCCGCCAGTTCTCCGCCTGCTCCTCGAAGGAGAGGACGCCCAGCCCGGCCTGCCTGGCGTGGTCCATCAGGACGCGGTGATTGGCCAGGAAGTACGGCGGCAGCTCCCAGAAGCCCTCCGGCGGCTCCCAGAGGATCATGGACAGGAAGACGAAGCCGGCTCGGAGTTGGCGGGTGATGAGGGAGCGGGTCTCGTCGGTCAGGCCGGGCCATTCGTTCTCCAGAATGACCATGCAAATCTGGAGATGTCGGGACTCATCGCGGCCGATGCGCTGGAACATCTCGCCGAAGACCGGATGTTCGGTGCCTGAGGCCATGCCCCTGAACAGGGTCGAGGCGGCCATCTCGCCCATCATGAAGCTGGTGAACAGCACGGGCAGCGTGTACTTGCCCACGGCCACGTTGTAGCCGGTCCAGTAGCGGCCGCCGTTGTGATAGAGCCAGCCGATGTTGTTGTGGGCGGCCTTCTCCAGGTCGTCGGACGGGGTCCAGTCGAGGGGACCGCCGGGCCAGAGCTTGGCGATGGTCCGCTGGCAGCACTCCTCGTGGTTCATCTCGTCGCGGGTGATCGAGAAGAAGCACTTCCGGACCGGATCCTCCTCGTGCTTCTCGAACGCCTGGATGGTGGCGCGGGCGAACACCGCCGGCCCCGAGGCGTCGAAGTTGGCCAGCACGGCGAACCAGTACATGATCCCGAGACGCTGCTCACGGGTGAAGTCGTCCGGGTTCAGCCCGTCCCAGGGCAGGTCGGCCGGGTTCCAGAGCGTCCGTTTGGATTTCTCATAGATCGCCGCGAGCTTGGCCGTCTCGACCCGCCATTCCATCGGGTAGATGTTCGGCTGCGGGATCTCCGGGGCCGGCCAGAAGCCGCCTTCGGGAATGGTGAGGTCCGCCATGTGTGACACCTCCGCCTCCTATCCTGCGCGGCGGCGTCATGGCTTTCAAGTACGCCCCCCATCCCGCGGGGTCGCGTAATGGCGTTAAGTGGGGCACGCCAGACGACACCCTCAAGTACGCGTGCGTTGGGTGACCGCCACACACACGAGTACCGCCACCGCGGCCGCCACAGTGGCCGGACCATACCTCTCCCCGAGCAGAAACCACGCCCAGGTCAGCGTCAGCAGCGGCTGCGTGAGCTGCGTCTGCCCTGCCCTGGCGATGCCGCCCTTGGCCAGACCGGCGTACCAAGGGACGAACCCGAGGAACATCGAGATCACCCCCACATACGCGAACCCGGCGAGAGCCTGAGGCGACGGGTGGACGGGGGTGGTGAGGGCGAGTACGGCCGTCACCGGGGCCGTGAACGGCAGGGAGAGGACGAGGGCGTAAGAGATGACCTGCCAGCCGGGAGTCTCGCGGGAGAGCCGGGCGCCTTCGGTGTAGCCGACGGCGGCCGAGAAGAGGGCGCCGAGCAGGAGGACGTCGGGCCAGGCGGCCGCGTTCTGGCCACGGGTGAGGGTGAAGGCGGTGATGGCGATGGCGCCGGCCGCACAGGCCACCCAGAAGAGCGGGCGCGGGCGCTCGCCGGCGCGCACGACCGCGCAGACGGCGGTGGCGGCCGGGAGCAGACCGATGACCACGGCGGAATGGGCGGTGGTGGCGCCGAGGTCCAGAGCCAGGCCGCTGAAGACGGGGAACCCGAAGACCACACCGAGCGAGATGGCCGCGTACGAGCGCCACTGGTGGCGGGGCGGGAGCAGGGGAAGACGGGCGGCTTTGAGGCAGATGAGCGCTATGACGCCGGCGACCACGGCGCGGCCGATGGCGACCAGCCACGGGTCGAAGCCGCGCATCGCGTAGGCGGTGGCGGGAAAGGAGCCGGAAAAGGCGAGAACGCCGAGGAAGGCGAGGAGAGTGCCCTGACCTCGGGGAGACCCCGGGGAAGCGACCACCGCTACTGTGTCGCCAACGATAGCGCTATTCTTATCCGTCATGGAACAGGATAGCAGTATCGCCCAAATCACCGCGATCCTGCGCCAAGAGCTCAGCCGCCTGCGGCCGGGAGACCGCCTCCCCTCCTCCAGAGAGCTCATGCGCCGCCACAACGTCAGCCCCGTGACGGTCTCGCGGGCCATCGGGCAACTGGCGGCCGAGGGCCGGGTGGTCACCAAGCCGGGCATCGGGGCGTTCATCGCCCAGCTGCCCGCGAAACCCGCGAGGCCCAACGAGCCGCCGGACTTCTCCTGGCAGACCGTCGCCCTGGGCGATCGGGTGGTCGACGAGAGCCCGGTGACCGCGCTGCTGACCCCGCCGCCCGAAGGCGTCATTCCGCTCACCGGCGGCTATCTCAACCCCGATCTCAGGCCCGACAAGCAACTGGCCGCCGCGGCGGGGCGAGCGGTGCGCCGGCCGGGGGCGTGGGCGATGCCGCCGCTGAGCGGGCTGGCCGAGCTGCGCAGGTGGTTCGCGACGCAGGCCGGGGGCGACGTGACCGCGGCCGACGCACTGATCGTCAGTGGCGGCCAGGCGGCGCTCACGCACGCCTTCAGGGCGCTGGCCGCTCCTGGGACGCCGGTCCTGGTCGAGACGCCGACCTACCCGGGCGCGCTGGCCGCGGCCAGGGCGGCGGGCCTGCGGGCGACGGCCGTGCCGATGGACCGGGACGGCGTACGGCCCGATCTGCTGGCCGAGGCGTTCGCCGTCACCGGCGCGCGGGTCTTCCTCTGCCAGCCCACTTTGCAGAACCCGACCGGCGCGACCCTCACCCACGAGCGCCGGGAGCAGGTGCTCCAGGTGGCCAGGGCGGCGGGCGCGTTCGTGATCGAGGACGACTACGCCCGCTATCTCAGCGACCGGACGCCGCCGCCGATGGTGTCGATGGACGCGCACGGCACGGTCGTCTACATCTGCTCGCTCACCAAGATCCTCTCACCGAGCGCACGGGTCGCGGCCGTCATCGCGCGCGGTCCGGCCTCCCATCGGCTGCGGGCCAGCCAGTTGGTGGAGTCGTTCTTCGTGGCGCGTCCGCTGCAGGAGACCGTGCTGGAGTTCGTCGAGTCCCCCGGCTGGCGCCGGCACCTGGCGAACGTACGGAGCGAGATCCTGGTCCGCCGCGACACGCTCGCCGCCGAGCTGGCCGCGCGGCTGCCCGAGGTCGAGCTGCATCTACTGCCGAGGGGCGGCATGCACCTGTGGGTACGCCTGCCACCGGAAACCGATGAGAACGTCCTGGTCGAGGCCGCGAAACGCAACGGCGTGCTGGTGAGCCCCGGCAGGATCCATTACCCGTCGGAGCCGCCGGGACCCCGCCTGCGTGTCACGCACATCGCGGCCGCCCATCTGGCGGAGCTGGCGGAGGGGGTGCGGCGGCTGGCTCAGGCGCTGGCGAACACCTCGTAGCGCTCCACGGTCGGCTCCCTCTCAGGCGCTGGCGAACACCTCGTAGCGCTCCACGGTCGGCTCCCTCTCAGGCGCTGGCGAACACCTCGTAGTGCTCCACGGTCCGCTCCCTGTCGACCAGGAACGCGTCATCCTCCGGATAGAAGACGGCCACGCCCGGATCGTCGCCGGCGAACGCCCTGATCGCCTCCCACGACTCCCACAGCGAGATCAGGAAGAACTCGGTCATGTCCCCGCTGTCGCGCCTGGTGAAGTAGGCGCCGCGGTTGCCCGGCGTCTCGGTGTAGCCCGGAAAGCCGGTACGCATGAGGTACTCCTCGTAGGCCGCGGCATCGGACTCCCGGGTCCAGCCCCGCCAGGTGCGAACGATCATGTGACCCATGATGGCGCAACCTGCTATTGCCGTACAGTGGTGACATGCTGGCGCCCGCGGAGCTCGTGCGCGACTTCGTGAACACCTACGCTCTCGATGCCGATGCCGATGCCGACGAGCTGGCCTCACCCGCCGAGCTGGCCGTCTGGCTCCGGGAGCGGAGTCTGATCGGCCCGCGTGACCGCGCGACCGAGGAGGACCTCACCGCCGCGCTTGCTCTGCGGGAAGTCCTGCGGATGGGGTTACGACGCGAAACTCCGGAGATGCCCGGGCTGCTGGCCTTTCCGCTGCTGGTGCGTGTCGGCGCCAACCCGGATCTGATCCCCGTCGAGGACGGCGTCCGGGGCGGCCTGGCCAGGATCGCCGCCGCCGTGACGGATCAGTCGTGGCACCGGCTGAAGGTCTGCGCAGAGAGCATGTGTCAGTGGGCGTTCATCGACTCTTCGAAGAACCGATCACGCTCGTGGTGTTCCATGCGGGTCTGCGGCAACCGCACCAAAACGCGCGCCTACCGGGCGAGGAAGCAGGGTTCGCGTCATCTCCAAGGCTCAAACACCGATACGGTGTAACTCGTGCCTTGTGGCATGGACGGCAGGCGAAGGAGCGGGCCGAGATGGCAGACGTAGGCGTCCGGGCGGCCCGGCGCGAGGATGTTCTCCAGGTTGCGAATACTCAGATCCGCGCCTGGCGCTACGGCTATCGGGAGTTCCTCCCCGAGGGGCCGCTCGAGCAGATGACGGGGGCCGCGGCGGAGAAGATGTGGCTGCGCCAGTGGGACGAGGCGATCGTCGCCCCGCCCACACCCATGCACCGGGTGCTGGTGGCGGTGGAGACGATCCTCGACACCGAGGGCTTCCCGGCTCTCGGCGTGGGCGGCAGCGCCGCCCTGAGCACGCCGCGCGGCGGTGAGCGGGTGGTCGGCTTGGCCTCGCACGCGCCCGCCGAAGATCCCGACCTCGACCCGACCATCGCGGCCGAGATGCTGACCCTGCTGGTCGATCCCGACTTCGTCCGGCGTGGCCATGGCAGCCGCCTGCTCAACGCGACCGTCGACTACCTGCGGGAGGACGGTTTCCGGCAGATCGTCACCTGGGTGTTCGCCGACAACTACGCGGTACTGGGCTTCCTGGAGTCGGCCGGCTGGGGCGAGGACATGGCCGAGCGGGTGCTCGACATGGGGCGTCCCATTCGCATGGTCAGGCTCACCACCGACATCAGCTAGAGGATTCGTCGATATGGCAACCCCCGGCCAGTGGATCGCCGGCGCACGTCCCCGCACCCTGCCCAACGCCATCGTGCCTGTCATGGTCGGCACCGGCGTGGCGATCGGCGAGGACGGCTTCGTCTGGTGGCGCGCGATCGTCGCGCTGCTCGTGGCTCTGTCGCTGCAGATCGGCGTCAACTATGCCAACGACTACAGCGACGGCATCCGCGGCACCGATGACCAGCGGGTCGGCCCGATGCGCCTGGTCGGCTCGCGGGTGGCCACGCCACCGCAGGTGCTCGCGGCCGCGCTCGGCTGCTTCGGCCTCGCCGCGGTGCTCGGGCTGACCCTGGTCCTGGCCACCCGCGCGTGGTGGGTCCTGCTCGTGGGCGCCGCCGCGATCGCCGCCGCCTGGTTCTACACCGGCGGCAAGTCTCCGTACGGCTACCGCGCGCTCGGTGAGGTGGCGGTGTTCACCTTCTTCGGCATCGTGCCCGTGGTCGGCACCGCGTACGTCCAGACCGAGCACCTGTCCTGGGCCGCGCTGGTGGCCTCGATCCCGGTCGGGCTCCTGTCGTGCTCCATGCTCGTCGTGAACAACCTGCGCGACGTGGCGACCGACGGCGAGTCGGGCAAACGGACGCTGGCGGTCGTCCTGGGCGCGGCGCGCACTCGTACGCTGTACGCGACGTGCTTGATCGTGCCGTTCGTGATCGCCCTGGCCATGATCCTGATCGCCCCCCTGGCCGCGGCGGCCGTACTCGCCGCGCCGCTGGCGATCGCGCCGGTCAAGACGGTCCTGCGTGGCGCCGTCGGCCCCGCGCTGATCGGCGTCCTGCAGCAGACCGGCAAGCTGCAGATGGCGTACGGCCTGCTGTTCACCCTCGGCCTCGCGATCACCCTGTAGGCGAACGGAAAGACACTGGCCGGGCGCCCCGTCGCGTCATGGCATTTGGCCGACCCGGCAGTCACGCTACCCGCTAGGGGACGGCCGTGAACAGCTCGTAACTGTGACCATTGGGGTCCCTGACATAGACGCCACGGCCGCCGCCGAGGTGGTTGATCCTGCTGTCCCAGCCGTGGCCCGGGCCGGAGCCGTACGAGATCGACGGGGTCTCCTCAAGGCGGCGCAGCACCGCGTCGAAGGTGTCGTCGTCGACCAGGAACGCGTAGTGACCCGGCTGGACCTGGTGCCGGTCGTCGAAGTCGAACGCCAGGTCGTCGTTGACCCTGACGGGCACGAACGGACCGGACGGTTCGGAGACCGGCAGCCCGAGCAGTTCGGCGAGGAACGTGGCGGCGGCCGTCTTGTCGGCCGCCGGGACGATCAGGTGATTCAGGACGATGGACATGGCTCTTTCCTCACGAGAGACAATGTATGCGGTTCGCACACACTATATGTGCATATCGCATCCATCCGTGGGTAGAGTGTGAACATGAACGCGCATGGCCTTACCCCCGCTGACGGCGACGGCGGTCCCGCGCTCTTCCGGCTGGTGCGCTTCTGGTCGCGCCGGTGGATCAACAGCGCCTCGGAGGAGCAGACCGGGGAGACCCGCCACGTGCAGCACATCCTGGCCGTCGAGGCCGTCGACACCGGCAACGACGCCACCGAGGAGGCCACCGTCGGCACCGTGGCCCATCAGCTCGGCCTCGACCACTCCGGGGCCAGCCGCATCGTCAAGGACGCCACCAAGGCGGGCTACCTGGCCCGCGCCTCGTCCGAGTACGACCGACGGCGCGCGTCACTGCAGCTCACCGCGCATGGCGAGAACCTCCTGGCAGGCTCGCGCCAGTGGCAGCGGCGCGCCTTCGACGAGCTCACCGTGGGATGGGACGACTACGACCGCCGGCAGTTCGCCTCCTACCTGAAGCGGCTGGCCGACGAACTCGGCGTCTAACCCGCCAAAACTCGACCTGGCACGACTCGACCTGGCACGACTCGACCTGGCACGACTCGATCTGGCACGACTCGATCTGGCACGACTCGATCTGGCACGACTCGATCTGGCACGACTCGATCTGGCACGACTCGATCTGGCACGACTCAACCTGCCGCGACCGTCTGCATGACCACGCGCGGCGCCACCTCGATGCCCAGCTCGCGCTCGTGCTCGACCACCGCCCGCAGCTCCGGCCCCCACTCCGCCTCGGGCAGCACGGAAAAGCCGTGCCGCGCGTACCAGGGCGCGTTCCACGGCACATCCCGGTAGGTCGTCAGCGTCACCGCAGGGGCGCCACTAGCGGCCGCGTGGTCGCGCACCGCCGCGACGAGCCGGCCGCCGATCCCCTGCCGCATCCGCGACGGGTGTACGGCCAGCTGATCCAGATGCAGGTTGCCGTCGACCCAGCCGATCAGCGCGAACCCGGCGGGCGGCTCCCCCTCGACCAGCACCGCGGCCGGATCCGTGACCTCTTCGATCATGGTCGTCCCTGGCGGGAAGACGATCCCCACCTGCTCGAACACCCCATCGGCCGCCAGCTCCACAGCGACCAGTCCGGGCAGTTCCCCCGGCTCGACCCATCGCGCCATGCCGACACGGTCTCATGTTCGGCGCGGTCGCGCTCCTGGATATTAATGTGGTGACCACAGGCTCGGCTGTGCGGAGCCGGGATCCCCTCCTCACGTCGTGCCCATGACCCGGGTCAGGTCGTGGGCATGACGTATGTTCAGAGGTCGAGCAGCGGTTCCAGGCCGACGGTCAGGCCGGGCAGCTCGCGCACCCGGCGTACGCCGAGCAGCACACCTGGGGTGAACGACGAGCGGCTCATCGTGTCATGCCTGATCGTGAGGATCTCTCCGTCGCCGCCCAGCAGCACCTCCTGGTGCGCGATCAGCCCGCTCAGGCGTACGGCGTGGACGTGGACGCCGCCGACGTCGGCGCCGCGCGCCCCGTCGAGCTCGGCGGAGGTGGCGTCGGGCATCGGGCCCATCCCGGCCTTGGCGCGCGCCTCCGCGACCAGCTCAGCCGTGCGGCGGGCGGTGCCGGACGGCGCGTCGGCCTTGTTGGGGTGGTGCAGCTCGACGATCTCGACGGACTCGAAGTGCTTGGCCGCCTGCTGGGCGAAGTGCATCATGAGCACGGCGGCGATACCGAAGTTGGGGGCGATCAGGCAGTTGGTGCCGGGGAACTTGGCCACCCACCCGCGCACGGTGTCGAGCCGCTCGGCGCCGAAGCCGGTGGTGCCGACCACCGGGTGGATCCCGTGGGCGATCGCCCATTCGAGGTTGCCCATGACGACGTCGGGATGGGTGAAGTCGACGACGACCTCGGCTCCCTGGAGCCCTTCGATGGCGTCGTCCTTGTCGAGCGCGGCCACCAGCTCGAGGTCGGGGGCCGCCTCTACCGCCTTGCACACCTCGACGCCCACGCGACCGCGCGCGCCCAGCACACCTACCTTAATCACAGGTCAACCCTATACCTGCCGAACCGCGCGGACCTTCCGGGGAGGAAGGTCACACGCGCCTCGACAAGACAGTGGCGCGACATCAGGCGATGGCGCTGGAGAAGTCCTTGTCGCCATAAGGACCGATCACGGCGAGCGTGAGCGGCCGGTTGAGGACGTCGGCCGCGACCTCGGCGATCTCGTCCGGAGTGACGGCCTCGATCCTGGCGAGCACCTCGTCCACGGACAGCAGCTCGTCGTAGACCAGCTCGTTCTTCCCGATCCGCGACATACGTGAGCCGGTGTCCTCCAGGCCGAGCACCAGCCCACCCCGCATCTGCCCCTTGCCGCGCATGATCTCATCGGCGTCGAGGCCGTCGTCCACCACCCTGACGACCTCGTCGCGGCAGATCTTGAGCACGTCGTCGATCTTCGACGGCAGGCAGCCCACGTAGATACCGAACTGGCCGGTGTCGGCGTAGGCCGAGGTGTAGCTGTAGGCGGAGTAGGCCAGCCCGCGCTTCTCCCTGATCTCCTGGAAGAGCCGCGACGACATGCCGCCACCGAGCGCGGCGTTGAGCACGCCGAGAGCGAAGCGCCGCTCGTCCGTACGGGACATGCCGGTCGTACCGAGGACCAGATTGGCCTGTTCGGTGGGCCGGTCGAGCACCTTGACCCTTGACTGCGTCCGGGCGCCCGGCCCGCTCGTGCGGGGCGGGTCGGGCTCCAGCGGTCCGCCGAGCGCGCCCGCCCGCTCGTAGGCGCGGGCGACCAGCTCGACGACGTCCTCGTGCCGGATGTTGCCGGCTACGGAGACGACCGTGCGGCACGGCTGGTAGTGGTGCTGGTAATAGCCGACGATCCGGTCGCGGGGGAGCTCGTTGATCGACTCGACCGTGCCGAGGATGGGCCGCCCGATCGGCGAGTCTCCGTAGAGCGCCGCCGCGAACTGCTCGTGCACGACATCGGACGGGTCGTCATCGTGCATGGCGATCTCTTCGAGGATCACCCCGCGTTCGGACTCGACGTCGTCGGGGGTGATCAGCGAGCTGGTCACCACGTCGGCGAGCACGTCCACCGCGACCGGCAGGTCCTCGTCGAGCACCCGGGCGTAGTAGCAGGTGTATTCCTTGGCGGTGAAGGCGTTGATCTCACCGCCGATGCCCTCGATGGACGCCGAGATCTCCATGGTGTCGCGCGTGGGCGTGCCCTTGAAGAGCAGGTGTTCGAGGAAGTGGGTGGCCCCCATGTGCTGGGAGTCCTCGTCACGCGAGCCGATCCCGACCCACATGCCGACCGCGACACTACGCACGGTCGGCATGGTCTCGGTCACCACGCGCAGCCCACCGGGAAGGACGGTGCGCCTTACCACCCCGGCCCCGTCACGGCCGGGGTGCAGCGTGGTGGTTCTCACGAGTTGCGGTCGTCTCCATCGGAACCGTCGGCGCGGGGCGCCCGCACCCGGGTACGGGTACGGCGGGGACGGTCGTCGCGCGGCTTGTCGTCCGAGGCGGCGGCCGGTGCCTCGGCACCGGAGCCCTCGGCGGAGTCGGCCTCGCCCTTGGCCTCCTTCTCGGCGGCCTCCTTCTCGATGACCTCGACCGGGACCAGGGACAGCTTGCCCCGGCCGTCGATCTCGGCGATCTCGACCTGGACCTTCTCGCCGACGCTCATGACGTCTTCCACGTTCTCGATGCGCTTGCCGCCATGCAGCTTGCGGATCTGGGAGACGTGGAGCAGGCCGTCCTTGCCGGGCATCAGCGAGACGAACGCGCCGAAGGCGGCGATCTTCACGACCGTGCCCAGGTAGCGCTCGCCGACCTCCGGCATGTGCGGGTTGGCGATGCCGTTGATCACCGTACGCGCGGCCTCGGCCGACGGGCCGTCGGTGGCACCGATGTAGATGGTGCCGTCGTCCTCGATGGTGATCTCGGCGCCCGTGTCGTCCTGGATCTGGTTGATCATCTTGCCCTTCGGGCCGATGACTTCGCCGATCTTGTCCACGGGGACCTTGATGGTGATGATGCGCGGCGCGGTCGGGTTCATCTCCGCCGGAGAGTCGATCGCCTCCTGCATCACGTCGAGGATCGCCAGGCGGGCGCCCTTGGCCTGCTTCAGCGCGGCGGCCAGCACGGAGGCGGGGATGCCGTCGAGCTTGGTGTCGAGCTGGAGCGCGGTGATGACGTCCTTGGTGCCGGCGACCTTGAAGTCCATGTCGCCCATGGCGTCCTCGGCGCCGAGGATGTCGGTCAGCGTGACGTACTGGTCACCCTCGCCGATCAGGCCCATCGCGATGCCCGCCACCATCTCGCGCAGCGGCACACCGGCGTCGAGCAGCGCCATCGTGGAGGCGCAGACCGAGCCCATCGAGGTGGAGCCGTTGGAGCTCAGCGCCTCGGAGACCTGGCGGATGGCGTACGGGAACTCCTCGCGCGAGGGCAGGACCGGGATCAGCGCCCGCTCGGCCAGCGCGCCGTGACCGATCTCCCGGCGCTTGGGCGAGCCCACGCGGCCGGTCTCACCGGTGGAGTAGGGCGGGAAGTTGTAGTTGTGCATGTAGCGCTTGGTCCGCTCGGGGTTGAGCGTGTCGATGACCTGCTCCATGCGCAGCATGTTGAGGGTCGTGATGCCCATGATCTGGGTCTCGCCACGCTCGAACAGCGCCGAGCCGTGCACCCGCGGGACCACGTGGACCTCGGCGGACAGCGCGCGGATGTCCTTGGTGCCGCGGCCGTCGATGCGCAGGCCCTCCTTGACGACCCGCTCGCGCATGAGCTTCTTCATCACCGAGCGGAAGGCGGCGGAGATCTCCTTCTCGCGGCCCTCGAACTCGGGGAGCAGTTTCTCGACGGCCAGCGCCTTGACCTTGTCGAGCTCGGTCTCGCGCTCCTTCTTGCCGGCGATGGTCAGCGCGGCGGCCAGCTCGGTCTTGACCGCGCTCTCCAGGGCGGCGTAGACGTCCTCCTGGTAGTCGAGGAAGACGGCGTACTCGGCGGTCTCCTTCGCCGCGACCTGCGCGACCCGCGACTGCGCCTCGCACAGCACCTTGATGAACGGCTTGGCGGCCTCCAGGCCCTGCGCCACCGTCTCCTCGTTGGGCGCGACGGCGCCCTCGGCGATCAGCTTCAGCGTGTCCTTGGTGGACTCGGCCTCGACCATCATGATCGCGACGTCGCCGTCGGCGAGCACCCGCCCGGCCACGACCATGTCGAACGTGGCGCGCTCGAGCTCGGGGTGCGTCGGGAAGGCGACCCACTGGCCGTCGATCAGCGCCACGCGGACGCCGCCGATCGGGCCGGAGAACGGCAGCCCGGCGAGCTGGGTGGACAGCGAGGCGGCGTTGATGGCGACCACGTCGTAGAGGTGGTCGGGGTTGAGGGACAGGATCGTGGCGACGACCTGGACCTCGTTGCGCAGCCCCTTGACGAACGACGGGCGCAGCGGCCGGTCGATCAGGCGGCAGGTGAGGATGGCGTCCTCGGAGGGACGGCCCTCACGGCGGAAGAACGAGCCGGGGATGCGCCCCGCGGCGTACATGCGCTCCTCGACGTCCACCGTCAGCGGGAAGAAGTCGAGGTTTTCCTTGGGCGACTTCGAGGCGGTGGTCGCGGACAGGACCATCGTTTCGGTGTCGAGATAGGCGACGGCGGAACCCGCCGCCTGGCGCGCCAGGCGACCGGTCTCGAACCGGATCGTACGTGTGCCGAATGAGCCGTTGTCTATGACGGCTTCAGCGGTGTGGACACCCTCCACGGGGGACCTCCTTGGTCAGTCAGTCTCCCGCGCCCTCTTTCTCACCGGCACCCTCGTTAGGTGCAGCGCCGGTCTTCGATCGAAGCGCCCGGTCAGAACTGTCACTGTTACCGGAAGCCACTACCGAGGACCGGCCCGCATGCGTCGCGGGTCGCTTGGTGCTTGTGCGGACGCGGGGGCTCTTAAGTGTGTCTCGGATATTCAGTTGTACGGCGCTCGACGCGCCGGTCTTGCAATGAGAGCGCTGGTCTCTCAAGGAGACTGTTCTCTCTAGGAGACTGGTCTCTCAAGGAGAAGGGAGCGACGCGGACGCCGCTCCCTCTCACTCTATCGGCGCAGGCCGAGGCGCTCGATGAGCGCACGGTAACGCGCGATGTCGACCTTCTGCAGGTACTTCAGCAGGCGGCGCCGACGCCCGACGAGCAGGAGCAGGCCACGACGGCTGTGGTGGTCGTGCTTGTGCGTCTTCAGGTGCTCGGTCAGCTCGCTGATGCGCTTGCTGAGCAGCGCGATCTGCACCTCGGGCGACCCGGTGTCGCCGTCGGCCGTCGCGTATTCAGCGATGATGGTCTTCTTGGCAGCGGTGTCGAGGGACACGGCTCTCCTTTGAGCTACGGGCACGCGCGAATGGATAAGTGATGCGAGCGACCGTGCGTGCCTACAGTCGCCGCGGCGAAGGCCGTCAGAGCAGCGCGCAGCGCCGCCGTCACTGGACCGACATGCAAGGTTACCATCGCGGTCAAGCGCCGCGTCATCATTCAACCCGAGGTCAGCCGCCGGGCCTGGTCGACGTCGGTGTGGATCTGGGCGATGAGCTCCTCGATCGAGTCGAACCGGGTGTTTCCCCGCAGTCTCGCGGCGAAGTCTACCGCCACGTGCACGCCGTACAGCTCCAGGTCGTCGCGGTCCAGCGCGTACGCCTCCACCGTGCGCGGGACCCCTTCGAAGGTGGGGTTGGTGCCGACGGAGATGGCGGCGGGCCAGCGCTCGCCCGCGTAGAGGGCGGGCAGGTTGGCGACGGGCACGCACTCCAGCCAGCCCGCGTAGACCCCGTCGGCGGGGATGGCCGTGTGCGGCGGCGTCTCAACGTTGGCGGTGGGGAAGCCGAGCTGGCGGCCGCGCTGGTAACCGCGTACGACCACGCCCTCCACCCGATGCGGGCGGCCCAGGCCCGCGGTGGCGCCCTCGACGTCGCCGGCCGTCAGCCGGTCGCGGATCTCGGTGGAGGAGACCCCGTCGAGGAGCGGGACCACCTCGACGGCGAAGTCGTACTTCTCGCCCAGCGCGACCAGGGTCTCGGTGGTGCCCGCCGCGCGGTGGCCGAAGGTGAAGTTGGCCCCCACCACGACCACGGCGGCCCGCAGCCGGTCGGCGAGGATCGACTGGGCGAACTCGCCGGGGCTCATCCTGGACAACTCCAGCGTGAACTCCTCGACGCACACCTCGCCCACGCCGAGCCCGGTCAGCAGCTCCGACCTGCGCCTCGGCGTGGTCAGGCGGACCGGGTGGGAGCCGGGCCGGACGACCTCGGCGGGGTGTGGCTCGAAGACGACCGCGACGCCGCGCAGACCACGCTCCCGGGCGGCGGCCACGGCCCGCTCGACCACCTGTTGGTGCCCGCGGTGCACGCCGTCGAACACGCCGATCGTGACGGCGGACCTTTCCGAACCCTGCACGCCCGGCCCCATTCGCTTGTGGCGGATCAATCCCCCACCAGCCTGCCATGCGGCGCCACGTGAGCTCCAATCGAGGGGGTACGATCGCCGCACCATGCCTCGATACGCACTTCTGATCCTTCCTGCCTTCAACCGTGTCTACGGTGAGAGCGCGGTCCGCCTGACCCTCGCCGAGCTGGCCTTCTTCGGCCGACGGGCCCTGGAGACCGAGGTGTCGGACCTCGGGGAGAGCGTGATCGGCGGCCTGCCGTACGTGACCTTCGAGACCGCCGCGCCGCTCGGCGCCGGTGACGTCGCGCTGCTGTCCAACCTCTCCTCGGTCTACGCGCTCTACGGGATCGAGGGCGAGCTGCTGCGGCCGCTCACCGTGTCGCCGCTCGACCGGCTCAGCAGCGATCTGATCACGATCCAGAAATACGCCGGCAAGACGAACGAGCACTTCACCAAGCTGCTGCTGAACGTCACAGTGCTGGCGAGCGATCGGCGGCTGGACGAGCGGCTGTCGGTGTTCGACCCGCTGTGCGGGCGTGGCACCACGCTCAACCAGGCCCTCATGTACGGATACGACGCCTATGGGGCCGATGTCGACAGCAAGGACTTCGAGGCGTACACCGGCTTCCTCAAGACCTGGCTGAAGAACAAGCGGTTCAAGCACACCGCCGAGACCGTGCCCGTACGCCGCGAGCGGGCGCTGGTCGGCCGGCGCCTGAACATCTCCTTCAGCCGGTCGAAGGAGGAGTTCAAGTCCGGCGACACTCAGCGCGTCTGCGTGGTCAACGCCGACACCCTGCGCGGCCGCGAGTTCTTCAAGCCGCACTCCTTCGACGTCGTGGTGACCGACGCCCCCTATGGCGTGCAGCACGGCAGTAGGGGCGGGGGCGGACTGTCGCGCAGTCCTCTGGAGCTCATCAGGAAGGCCGCGCCCGTCTGGGCGGAGCTGCTGCGGTCCGGCGGCGCCCTCGGCATCTCCTGGAACACCTATGGCGGCACCCGCGACGAGCTGGCGGCGATCCTCACCGAGGCAGGGCTCGACGTGGTCGATCTGCCCGACTTCGAGCACTGGGTCGACCAGGCGATCGTCCGCGACATCATGGTGGCCCGCAAGCCATAAGAGGTCGGGCCTCTCCCCCGCGGCCGCCCATCAGAGCACCTGTGGGTTCTAGGAAATGACGTCTAGGAAATGACGTCTAGGAAATGAACACCGCCAGAGGCTTGGCGATGCGGCCCTGCTCCTCCACCAGCGCGAGCAGCTCGCCCTCCGGCCCGAACACCCCGATCGGGCCCTTGCCGTGCCCCGCGGCGGGCAACCGCCCGCCGTGGCTGACGACCCTGGCCTCCTCGGCGGTGAGGTCCCAGCGCGGGAACGCCGCCGACACCGCTTCCCCGATCGGCAGGACCACGCATTCCTCGGCCAGCCGGTCGATGGTCCTGGCCCGCGACAGGTCGTACGGGCCGACCCGGGTGCGGCGCAGCGCCGTCAGGTGCCCGCCGACGCCGAGCCCGGCCCCCAGGTCACGGGCCAGGGCCCGGATATAGGTGCCGCTGGAGCAGGTCACCACCGCGTCGATGTCCATCACGGCGTCGTGCGCCCTGATGTCCAGCACCGAGAACTCCCGCACGGTGACCGGCCGCGCGGCCAGCTCGACGTCCTCGCCCGCACGGGCCAGCTTGTACGCCCGCTGCCCCCCGACCTTGATGGCGCTGACCTGCGGCGGGACCTGCATGATCTCGCCGGTGAGCGCGGCGATGCCCTTCTCGACCTCGGCGGGGCGCACCTCGGAGGCCGGGGCGGTCGAGGTGACCTCGCCCTCGGCGTCATCGGTGTTGGTGGTCACGCCCAGCCGGATCGTGGCCTCGTAGACCTTCTCCGTCAGCGCCAGGTGCCCGAGCAGCCGGGTCGCCTTCTCCACGCCGACCACGAGCACGCCCGTCGCCATGGGGTCGAGCGTGCCCGCGTGACCCACCCGCCGGGTGCCGGCCAGCCGCCGCAGCTTGGCCACCACGTCGTGGGACGTCCACTCCGCCGGCTTGTCTACGATGATCAAGCCGCTCTCGGCCATCAGGTCTCTCCGTCTCGACTCGGCAGCAGCGCGCGGAACGCCGCGATGGTGTCCTCGACGCTGACGTGCGAGGTGAATCCGGCCGCGTTGTGATGACCGCCGCCGCCCAGCACGGAGCAGATCGAGCCGACGTCGACCGCGCCCTTGGAGCGGCTCGACGCCTGCCAGGCTCCCTGGTCGTCCTCCTTGAGCACCACCGCCACCTCGGCCTCGTCCGTGCGCCGCACGATGTCGATGAGGCCCTCCAACTCGGTGTACGGCAGGCCGTACGCGGCCCGGTCGACCCGGGGCACATACGTCCAGACCAGGCCGTCCTCCAGCGACACCCGCTCGAGCGCGGCGGCGAGCACCTTGAGGTAGCCGAACGGGGACCGGTCCCACAGCTCGCGGGCGATCTCGTCGGTACGCAGCCCGGTGGCGACCAGCCGGGCGGCCATCTGGTGCACCTCTGGCGTGGTCGAGGCATGGCGGAACGAACCGGTGTCGGTGACCAGCCCGGCGTACAGGCAGGTGGCGATGTCACGGTCCAGGCTGCCGCCGAGACGGTAGATCAGCTGCTCGGCCAGCACGGCCGTCGCGGCTACGTGCGGGTCGATGAGGCTGAGCGTGCCGAACCCGGTGTTGGACAGGTGATGATCGACCACGATGACCTCGTGGGCCTTGGCCGTGTTGGGGCCCAGCAGGCCCAGCCGGTCGGGCGTCGAGGAGTCGAACGTGATCATCAGCTCCGGCTCCGCCGGAAAGTCCGCCGGCGGCACGAGCAGGTCCTGGCCGGGCAGGAAGCGCAGCAGGCGCGGCACGTCGAACTGCCGGTCGCCGAAGGAGGCGACGACCCGCTTGCCCTGGGCCCGCAGGACGGCGCCGGTGGCCAGCATCGAGCCGAGCGCGTCACCGTCGGGTGACACGTGGCAGGCCAGCGCGATCTCATCGGCCTTGCCGATCAGGTCGAGCGCCCGCCGCCAGGCGGGCTCGGGGATCACCGAGCCGGAAGGCGGCAGCGCGCCGTCCGCGCCGCTGGGCGGCGGAGCCTGAAGACGGCCCTGCCCCCCAGCGCTCGAACCTGACGCGCCCGGACCTGCTGCGCCCGAACTTGCAGCGCCCGAACTTGCAGCGTCTGAACCCGACGCGCCCGGACCCATGCGGGGCGGGCGATCGGTTCTGTCGCGCACGTCGGGCGTCACGTCGCCGGCTGCCCGTCCTCGTCAGGCTTGCCGGGGAGGTCCGGCTCGTCGTCCTCCTCCGGCTTGCGGTAGGGATCGGGGTCGCCGGCGTAGGTCGCGCCCTCGGCCTTGCGCGCCACCTCGGCGTCCCTGGCCTTGGCGGCGTTGATCAGATCGTCGAGCTGGCGTGCGCTGTCGGGCAGCGGGTCGTGCTTGAACTCCAGCGTCGGAGTGAAGCGGACACCGGTCTGGCGGCCCACCTCGGAGCGGATGATGCCTCTGGCGCTCTCGAGGGCGGCCGCAGTGTCGGCCCGCTCGGCTTCGGAGCCGAACACCGTGTAGAAGACCGTGGCCTCACGCAGGTCGGCGGTGATGCGCGTGTCGGTCACGGTGACGAAGCCCAGACGCGGGTCCTTGATCCGGCGATCCAGCATCTCGGCGACGATCTGCTGGATGCGGTCGGCGAGCTTGCGCGCTCGTGCTGCATCCACCATGTTCGCTCCCCCTCACGCACGGCCCGAAGGCCGTGCAGTCGTTCAGTCTTCGTCGTTGTAGAGCCGATGTCTGGCCGACAGCAGCTCGATCTCAGGGCGGAAGGCCACCAGGCGCTCGCAGGCGTCCAATACCTCTTGGCAGTTGCCCGCAGAGCCCGAGACTACGGCGACGCCGACCTCCGCCCTGCGGTGCAGGTCGAGATGGCCGGTCTCGGCCACCGCGACACCGGGAAAACGCCTGTGCAGCTCGGCGACCAGCGGTCGCACGACGGAACGCTTCTGCTTCAGCGAATGTACGTCGCCGAGCAGGATGTCCAGGGTCAGAGCACCCACATACATCGTTGGCAACCACCGCTTGTCCTGGTGTGTGAAGCGCACCCTGGCCCTGCTGCGGTGGAAAGCAGGTCCAGGCGTGCGAGAGGCGCCCGGCGGATGGTCCGCCGGGCGCCCCGCCGCCGGTTTAGCTCCCGGCGTATACCCCAGAGCGACCGGATCCGTGCGCGCGGGGAACCGGCTGTGGCGGTTTCCGACCCCGCGACC
>NZ_JBFAIF010000044.1:0-18500 GCF_040654555.1 Nonomuraea sp. NPDC050680
GTGAGGAACCGCGTGTCCTCGGTGAACATCTTCGCGTAGTTGTCGAGCCCGATCCACTTGGCTGTTTCCAGCATGTTGAAGTCGGTGAACGACAGGTAGAGCGACGCCAGGATCGGACCGACCGTGATCACGAACAGGCCGAGGAACCATGGCGCCAGGAAGAGGTAGGCCGTACGGGCCTCACGCCGTTTGTGAGCGTTAACGGGTGCGATGCGGCGACGCCCACCGCGCGGTTGCGCGCGCAGTGACACGCTGTCCGGGGTTACCGACATTCATGCACCCCTCGTTTCAGTGCTGGCCCGGCTCGGCGGGATCGGATAGCGCCTTCCTATAGGTGGGCCAAAAGTTTCGTCAACCCTTTGCAGGCGTTACATAGACGTTACCGATATATCGTGATCTATGTTTCGCCAGTTCAATGAATGGTCGTGAGCAAAGGGTCGGATGAATGTTTTGTCCATGAATACAACCGGTTGCACAGCACACTACGGGGGCGTCACGCTGGGGGAACCTCCTACCACTTGCCTCCGAGGTCCCTCAGCGTGAAGACGCCGCCCGCGCGCTCGTGCAGGGGCTCGCTCAGATCGGGCTCGCCCTGCTCGGCGATCAGCGCGGCGGCCTGGCCCTCCGAGTCGTCCCGCGAGACGTATCCGATCGACCGGGCCTCCTCCAGCGACCACCAGCGGCGCGCGTTGTCGGAGACACCCCAGACGACGTGATATCCGGGCGCGGTCAGCGCGGCCTCCACCAGGCGGGCGAGGTCGTCAGGGGAGATCCAGGTGGCCAGGCCGCGCGTGTCGCCCGAAGCCTCGTTGCAGGTGCCCAGCCGGATCACGGTCACGTTCATGCCGAACCTGTCGTGGTAGAGGCTGCCGAGGGCCTCCATGACGACCTTGCTCACGCCGTAGAAGGTGTCGGGCCGGGGGAATGCGTAGTCGGGCAGCTCCACGCCATCGGCCGGGCGGGTGTGGAAGCCGGCCGCGTGGTGGCTGCCCATCAGCACGAGGTGCTCGACGCCTTCCCGCCGGGCGGCTTCGAGCAGGACGTGCAGGCCGTCCATGTTGGCCCGTACGATGTCGGCCCACGGATGCTCCCGGCTCTGGCCGCCCAGGTGGATCACCGCGTCGACGCCCTTCATCGCCTCGGCCATGGCCGCCTCGTCGACGAGATCGGCTGTCACCATCTCCTCACCGGGCGCGGTCTCCAGTGAGTGGAGGTCGGAAAGGCGCAGCGTGCGGCCGTCACGGGCGAGGCGGGGGCGGAGCAGCGTACCGACCTTGCCGGCGGCGCCCGTCATGAGAATGCGCATAAGGCTCATTGTTGTACACAACTCTGGTCCAAATTCACATTCCTGAATATTGACCGTGACCTATGTCACTCGTTACGTTCACACGGACAGGCTCCACGTCTGCGACAGGTGTCCATATATGTGAACGGGAGGCGGTCTGATGTCACGCCAGCTGCTCGGGGCCGCGATTGCGACGGCCCTGGCCGTAACGCTGACAGGCTGCGGCTCCGGGGGATCAAGTTCGGACGACGCGTTGGAGATCTGGATCAGGCAGGCGCCCGACTCCGACTCCGCGAAAACGGCTGTGAAACTGGCCGACGCGTTCACGAAGGCCAGTGGTATCAAAACGAAAGTCGTCGCGCTCTTCGATGACTTCGAGACGAAGCTTCAGCAGCAGGCAGCTCAGAGGAAGCTACCTGACATCGTCATCAACGACACGGCCCAACTCGGCAACATGCACACGCAGGGCTGGCTGCAGGAGGTCGACAAGGCCAAGCTGGCCGGCGGCGACAAGGTGTCGGAGCAGGCATGGAAGGCCGCCCAGGGCCCCGACGGGAAGTACTACGGCACGCCGTTCTCCGCCCAGGCCTTCGCCCTGATCATCCGCAAGGACTGGCGGGAGAAGGTCGGCATGGAGCCGCCCAAGACCTGGGACGATCTGGCCAAGCTGGCCGCGGCCTTCACCGACAAGGACCCCGACGGCAACGGACAGAAGGACACGGCCGGCTTCGTGATCCCCGCGGGCACCAAGCGCGGCTACGCCTCCTGGTACGCCTCCTCACTGATCTACGCCAACGGCGGCGACTTCGTGAAGGCCAACGGCGGCGGCAAGTTCAGCCCCCTTGTGAGCGACCCCAAGACCGTGGAGGCGGTCCAGTACCTACAGGACCAGTTCTGCAAGGCCAAGACCGTCAACCCGGGCGCCGTCAGCAACGACACGACCGTCACCCACGAGGTGTTCGAGAAGGGGCAGGGCGGCATCTACCTGGTCGGCCCGTACGTGCTCGCCAGGTTCGTCAAGAGCATCGGGACCGACAAGATCGAGGTCGTACCGGTGCCCAAGGGCCCGTCGGGCGGCCCCGGCACCCTCGGTGAGGGCGAGAACGTCTACATGATGGCCGGCTCCGACAACGTCGAGGGCCAGAAGAAGTTCGCCGAGTACGCGGTCTCCCCCGACGGCCAGCGCATCGGCATGAACAAGGACGCCAACGGCGCCATCGTCCGCCTGCCGGTCAACACCCAGGTCGACATGGCCGCCGAACGCCAGGATCCGCGCTGGAAGGTGTTCCAGGAGGCCTACGCCAACGCGGTCTACGCGCCGCCGGTGCCGAACTGGGCGCCGATCCGCCAGGACTCCGCCGACTCCATCAACACGGTGTGGGCCGACTGCTCAGCCAACGTCAAGACGGCGATGGACACCCTGAGCACCAAGCTCACCCAGGAACTGCAGACCCAGAAAGCATCATGACCTCCACGCTCACACAGGCGCGGAGCCGCACGGAGACCCCCCGCCGCCGTCCCAAGCGGATGCGGCGGCGGGGGACCCTCATCGCGTGGGCCTTCCTGTCGCCGGCCTTGCTGCTGTTCCTGTTCTTCAAGTTCATCCCCATGTTCGAGGGCCTGCGGATGAGCTTCTTCGAGATCCGCTACGTCGGTGATCGATGGGTGGGCCTCGACAACTACGCCACGATCATGACCGACGACGCCTTCGTCTCGGCCATCTGGCACAGCATCGTGCTGGCCTTGGGCACGACCGCGGGCTCGCTCCTCCTCGGCCTGCTGTTCGCGCTGCTCATCGAGGGCCCGGCACGCTACCTGTGGTTCATCAGGACCGCGGCGTTCCTGCCGGTGGTGACCACGATGGCGGCTGTGGCCGAGGTCTGGCGGATCATGTACCACCCCGCCGACAGCGGCATGATCAATACCATTCTCGGCTGGATCACCCTGGATCCGCAGCCCTTCCTGGCCAGCGAGCATTCCTCGCTGCTGTCGATCATGGGCATGAGCATCTGGCGCGGCACGCCGTACGACATGATGATCTTCCTGGCCGGGCTGGTCGGCGTGGACCGCACGCTGTACGAGGCCGCCGCCGTCGACGGGGCCACCACGTGGCACCGGCTGCGGCACATCACGCTGCCCGCACTGCGCCCGGTGTTCTGGATCCTGTTCACCCTCGCCGCCATCCGCGGCCTGCGCGTCTTCGTCGAGGTGTACGTGCTGACGAACGGCGGGCCGAACGGATCGTCCGAAGTGCTGATGACGTTGATCTACAAGCTCGGGTTCCAGAAGGGTGACCTGGGCACCGCGTCGGCCGGCGGGATCGTGCTGTTCGCGGCGACCCTGCTGCTCACGGTGCTGACCCAGGTCATGCGCAGGAGGCAGAACGCATGATGAGATTCGACAGCGCTCTCGGCCTGGAGTCCAGGCGAGGTCCGCTCGCCACGACCCTCAAGGTGCTGGTCTACGCCTTCATGGTGATCGTCTTCACCGGGCCGCTGGTCGGGCTGCTGGTCAGCGCCTTCAGCAAGACGCTCGACCCGACCAGATTCACGCTCTGGCCCGACGACTTCACCCTGGAGAACTTCGTCCAGGCCGGCAACAAGAACGTCTACCACTACCTGTTCAACTCGTTCGTGGTGGTCGGGTTCGGGCTGCTGCTCCAGATGCTCGTCAGCGTCTTCGCCGCCTACGCGCTCGCCCGCAAGAAGTTCAGGGGCATGGCGTTCGTGATGCTGATCATGCTGGCGACGATGATGCTGCCCGAGGAGATCATCGCGATCCCGCTCTCGCTGGTACTCGCCGACATGCCCATCATCCACGCCGATCTCATCGGTACGTACGCGGGCATGATCCTTCCGGTGGGCGCCTGGGGCTTCTCCATCCTGGTGATGACCGAGTTCATGAAGGAGGTGCCGGTCGAACTGGAGGAGGCCGCGCGCATCGACGGCGCGGGCGAGCTGCGCATCTTCTTCGGCATCATCCTGCCGCTGTGCCGGCCCGCGCTCGGCGTCATCGGCGTCTTCGGCTTCACCATGATCTGGGACCAGTATCTGCTCCCGCTGATCGTGGCGCCCGAGTCGAGTATGTGGACCCTGCCCATCGCGCTGCGCTCCCTCCGCTCCGACGAGGAGGTCGGCATCGGCGTACTGCTCGCGGCTTCACTGCTCGCGCTGCTGCCGTCGATCATCGCGTTCCTGGCCTTCCAGCGGCAGTTCATGCGCGGCCTGACAAGCGGCGCCATCAAGGGTTAGTCGTCCATGTATCTGGATGGAATCCCATATGCTGACACACGGAAGCCTCTGTCAAGATGGGATGAGTATGGAGCCCCAGCTAGTCAAGTCCGCAGAGCGGACGGTCCGCATCCTCGAGACCCTGGCCGCCTCCCACGAGACCCTGACACTGTCGGAGCTCCAGCAGCACACGGGTTTTCCGCGCAGCTCCCTGCACGCCCTGATGCGCACCCTGGTCGAACTGAACTGGGTCGAGACCGACTCCGCCAGATCGGCCTTCGGCATCGGGCCGCACGCCCTGCTGACCGGCACCGCGTACCTCGACAAGGACCCCGCGCTACCCCTGGCCCAGGAGACGCTGGAGGACCTACGCGCGGAGACCGGCCAGACCGCGCATTTCGCCCGCCGCGACGAGGCGCACGTCCTCTACCTGGCGACCAGGGAGTCACGGGAGGCGCATCACGTGATCCCCAGGGTAGGCCGGCGGCTGCCCGCCCACGTCACGGCACTCGGCCAGGTGCTGCTCGCCCAGCTCACCGACGACGAGGTCGCGGCCCTGCTGCCGGACCCGCTGGCGCCGATCACCGAGCACACCTTCACCGATCCGGCCAAGCTGATCGGGGAGCTCGACCAGGTACGCACCCGGGGCTGGGCCTACGAACGCGAACAGGGCACCCCGGGCGTGGCCTGCGTGGCGGTGGCCGTCGACTATCGGATCCCGGCCACGGACGCGATCAGCTGCTCGATGCCGGCGGGCCTGGCACCGGCCGAGATCGAGCAGGTCACGGACGCGGTGACCAGACACACGCGCAAGCTGGCCGCCACGCTTCGCCGGGAGGGCATCCGCTGATCGGCTTCTGCTCATCCGCTAGGAAGGATTGTTGATGCGGCTAGATGGTGTTCTCTTCTTTCCCGTGACCCCTTTTGGCACTGACGGCGACATAGCCGAACAGACGATGGCCGAGCACGTCGCCCATGGGGTCGCCGCCGGAGCCGGAGGAGTGTTCACCGCTTGCGGCACAGGCGAGTTCAACGCGCTCGACATCGCCGACTACACCAAGGTCGTGGCCACGTCGGTGCGGGCCACGGGCGGCCGGGTCCCGGTCTTCGCGGGCGCGGGGGGCCCGCTGCCCACCGCCAAGGCGTTCGCCCGCGCGGCGGCGGACAACGGAGCCGACGGCCTGCTGCTGATGCCCCCCTACCTGGTGACCGCTCCCCCGGACGGCCTGGTCCGCTACGTGCGTGAGGTGGCTTCAGCCGGTGGGCTGCCCGTCATCATCTATCACCGCGCCACCGCCCGCTTCTCCCCCTCAGCGGTGGCCGAGCTGGCCCAACTGCCCGAGGTCATCGGCTTCAAGGACGGACTCGGCGACTTCGACCTGCTCCAGCGCATCATCCTGACCGTGCGGCGGTCTACGGACCGGGAGTTCACCTTCTTCAACGGCCTGCCCACCGCCGAACTGACCGTCCCCGCCTACCGAGGGCTGGGCGTGACGCTGTACTCCAGCGCCGTCTTCGCCTTCGCACCGGAGATCGCACTGGCCTTCCACAAGGCGGTGACCGGGGACGACGAGGTGCTGGTACAGCGACTGCTCACCGACTTCTACCTGCCGCTGGTGGAGCTACGGGACCGGGTCCCGGGGTACGCGGTCTCGCTGGTCAAGGCAGGGGTCCGGTTGCGAGGCCTGGCGGTCGGTGGCGTACGGGCTCCGCTGGTAGATCCCTCAGCGGAGGACCTGCGGGAGCTGGAGCGCATCCTGGCCATCGGCTTGGACATCGCCGGGGCCTGACCGGCCTTTGTGAGAGCTTCTCAAGAGCTCTTATCCAGCCAGCGCTTCCCAGCCCCGCGGCCGGTCCTGGCCAAAGGCCGTCCCCGCGGTCCTGGCCAAGGCCGTCCCCGCGGTCCTGGCCAAGGCCGTCCCTGCGGTCCTGGCCAAGGCCGTCCCCGCCACACCACCAGGCAGCAGGACGCGCCCACACCAGAGCGCGTCTCTGCCGCATCCCGTCCCTGACTAGCGCCCCAGTACGCCGTCCACTCGGCGCGGGACATCCAGCGGGTTGTCGTCCCTGAGCTCCTCCGGAAGCAGCTCACCCGGCCAGTCCTGGTACGCCGTCGGCACCAGCCACCGGTCGATGGCCGTCGCGCCGACCGACGTGTGCGCCGCCGACGTCGAAGCCGGCCACGGACCGCCGTGATGCATCGCCCAGCACACCGCCACCCCGGTGGGCCACCCGTTCCAGATCAGCCGCCCGGCCTTACGCCCGAGCACCTCGGCGACCTCGCCGGCCTCGCCGGGGTCGGTGGCGTGCACGGTGGCCGTCAGCGACCCGTCCAGCCGCTCCAGCACAGCCCGCAGGTCCGAAATTTCGCGATAAGTCACGACGATAGACGCCGGCCCGAAGCACTCCTCGCCGATGCCGGGCAACTTCTCCGCGAACGAGTCGAGATCCGTCGTGAACACCGTGGGTGTGACGGCCAAGTCCCCTTCTCCCGCTTTGCCCTCGGCCAGCACCGGCAGCTCGCCGAGCCGCTGCAGCCCGCCCAGGTAGCCGTCCCTGATCCGCTCGGCCAGCATCGGCCCACCGGTGGTGCCCGCCACGGCCTCGGCCAGCGCCTTGCGCAGCTCATCGTCCTCGGGCACGAACATCAGGCCGGGATTCGTACAGAACTGCCCGACCCCCATCGTCAGCGACGTGGCGAAGCCGGTGGCCACCTCCGCCACGGGCGCGGACGGCAGCACGACGACCGGGTTGACGCTGCCCAGCTCTCCGAAGAACGGGATCGGCACCTCTCGCTGGTCGATCAGCCCCTGGATCGCCTTGCCGCCCGGGATCGACCCGGTGAACCCGGCCGCGACCACGCTCGGGTGCTGCACCAGGTCGGCACCCGCCTGCATGCCCTGCACCAGTCCCAGCAGGTCGGGGTACGGCAGGGCCTTGCGGACGATGCGAGCGACCTGCTCGGAGGTGTTGGGGTGGCCGGGATGCGCCTTCACCACGACCGCGCAACCGGCGGCCAGCGCCGATGCGGTGTCGCCACCCGCCACGGAGAATGCGAACGGGAAGTTGCTCGCCGCGAACACCGCGACCACGCCGGCCAGCGGCTGCTTCATCCGGCGCACGTCGGGCCTGGGCGGGGTGGCCGAGGGGTCGGCGTGATCGACGATGGCGTCGAGGTAGCCACCATCCCTGATCACCTGGGCGAAAAGCCGGAACTGGCCGGCCGTACGAGCGACCTCGCCGCGCAGCCGTACCTCTCCCAGCGCGGTCTCGCTGTCGGCGATCTGCCACAGCTCGTCCACCTTCGCGGAGAGAGCGTCAGCGACGGCCTCCAGCGTTTCGGCCCGCTCGGCGGCGGGAGTCGCCCGCCAGGCCGCACCTGCGGCGGCCGCGGCGGAAACAACCATGTCGACCCCGGCGCGGTCGGTTTCAGGCAGGGCACTGCCCACGGTCTCGCCGGTCCTGGGGTTGTATCCGTAGATCATCGAATGGCCCTTCGGAGTCTTGACACTTCTTCATATTGATTCTTACAGTTGCGACAACCTGTCCACAAACCTGGCACTTGTTCACATATATGGACGGCGGTCATATGATCATCAGGCAGATCCACGTCACCCCCGTAGCTTTCAAGGATCCGCCGCTGTTGAACGCCGCCGGCGTGCACGAACCCTGGGCGTTGCGGACGATCGTCGAGGTGGTCACCGACGAGGGGCTGAGCGGCCTCGGCGAGACGTACGGTGACCTGGGGCATCTCTCCAAGGTACGCGAATGCGCCGAGGCGCTGGTCGGCATGGAGGTGCATGCGACGAATGAGATGTACGCCAGGATCAGCGCGCTCGTCGGCGACGTAGTGACCGATATGCACGGCTTGACCGGGGCCGCGACCCAGGAGAAGAGCATCGATCGGGTGTTCGCGGCCTTCGAGGTGGCTTGTCTGGACATTCGCGGCAAGGCAGCCGGCGTGCCCGTCGTCGATCTGCTGGGCGGCCGGGTACGCGACGCCGTGCCGTACAGCGCCTATCTCTTCTACAAGTGGGCGGGACATCCGGGCGTCGAGCCCGACAGGTTCGGCGCGGCGCTCGACCCGGCGGGGCTGGTCGAGCAGGCATCGATGCTGATCAAGGAGTACGGTTTCGCGTCGATCAAGCTCAAAGGCGGCGTGTTCGCGCCCCAGGAAGAAGTCGAGGCGATCATAGCCCTGCGGGAGGCCTTCCCCGGCGTGCCCCTCCGCCTCGACCCGAACGCCGCTTGGACCGTCGAGACCTCGATCCAGGTAGGACAGGCGCTCGAAGGCAGCCTGCAGTATCTGGAGGACCCCACACCCGGAATCTCCGGGATGTCGAAGGTCGCCGCCGAGGTCCCGATGCCGCTGGCCACCAACATGTGCGTGGTGACGCCCGAGCACCTTCCCCCCGCCATCGCCACCCAGGCGATCGGGGTGCTGCTGCTCGACCATCATTACTGGGGTGGACTCGTACGTTCCTCGCATATCGCCGCACTGTGTGACACGTTCGGGCTGGAGCTGTCCATGCACTCCAACTCGCACCTGGGGATCAGCCTGGCCGCGATGACCCATCTGGCCGCCGCCACGCCGAACCTCACCCACGCCTGCGACACTCACACACCATGGCAGAACGGCCAGGACGTAGTCGCGCCGGGCGCATTGCGGTTCGTCGACGGCGCCGTACCCGTGCCCGACGGGCCCGGCCTCGGCATCGAACTGGACCGGGACGCCCTGGCCATGATGCACGAGCAATATCTCGCGTGCGGAATCACCTCGCGCGACGACACCACCTATATGCAGCGCTTCGAGCCTGCTTTCTCTGCGAGGAGACCGCGCTGGTGAACGTGGCCTACGCCTACCCCTGGGACATCGTCGGCGACCCGTCGGCCCCTTCGCGCCTCGCGGAGCTGGGCGTCGAGGCCGTCGCGCTGGCGGCCAGCTATCACTCCACCCGCGCGGCAACGCCGTATCACCCCGCCCACCGGGTGCTGGATGTCCCACAATCGGCTTTTTACCTGCCAGTACGGTCCTCCTCCTGGGGACGTCTGACACCGGCCTCCCCAACCTGGACACCCACGGACGCCTACCTGCAGGCACGGGACGCCCTGAAGGCCGTCGGACTGCGGGTACACGCGTGGACGGTGTTGACCCACAACTCCTTCCTCGGCGGCACGCACCCTGACCTGGTGGTACGTAACGCCTTCGGTGATCCCTATCCATATGCGCTGTGTCCGGCTTTCGAGGACGTGGTCGAGTACTGCGAGCGTCTGGTCAGCGAGATCCTGGCCGTCGGAGAACCGGATGGCCTCATCCTCGAGGCGTGCGGTCCCATGGGTTTCGGGCACCAGAGCGTGCACGACAAGACGGCCGGCGCCGACTGGACGTCCGTACACAGTGACCTGCTGACGCTCTGCTTCTGTACGGCCTGCGCTCCCCGTTACCCCGAGGGCACCAGGGAACGCGTACGCGCGGCCATCGACGGCCCTCCCGCCAGGGCTGGCTCGCCGGCATCTCCCGAGACTGTGGAGGCCGCTCTCGGCCCACTCGCCGACGATGTCCGAGACGTACGCGTAGATCTGTCGGCATCACTGCGCACCCGCCTCATCACCGTGGCCCGAGAGACCGCGCCGAACGTACCCATCACTCTGCACGCCAACCCCGACCCCTGGGCTGCCAGCTCGTTCGCCGCCCTCCCCGTCGGCGAGCCGGGAGCGGAGGTGCTGGTGGGCAACTGCTGGGGCGACCCGGCTTCGGACGCCGCCCGTCTGGCCAGACTGGGCGAACTCTGCGGCCCCGGCCAGCGAGTGGGCGCGTATGTCCTGGCCCTTCCCCCACGCCCCGCCGACGGCCAGGCGCTCGCCGAGCAGCTCAGAACGTACGCCAAGGCAGGCGCCACGGACTTCCACCTCTACCACGCCGGTCTCGCCTCCCCCCGGCGTCTCGCCGCCATGGCCGAAGCCCTACGCCTCATCCGCTGACCGTCCACCGCTCAGCTCGTGTTGCTACCACCCGCTTGATCAAGCCGTGTTGCTACCACCCGCTTGATCAAGCCACTTCGAATGCGCACCCCCGAACGGCCCCTGCCGCCCGCCCACCGCGCCCATCAACCACCTGGCCGTCTCCTCGGCCCGGTCGATCATCTGTTGCGGATATCCCAGTAACACCTGGTGCTCGGCGAACTCGTCCTCATCGTCCAGAATCAACCGCCCGTCACGCATCCTGATCACGTCGAGATCGAGATCGAGCATGGTCACCTCACCATCACGCCACTCGGGAACAGTAGTGACGTCTACGTACACCTCAGCTCGATGCGGCGGCGAGTTGAAGGACGCCGTCCACCACCCGTCGCGCGGGAACAACATGATGGCCGTGGTCTCCCACACAACCGGCGGCCCCTCCCCTTTACGAGCAACCGTCCCGCCCGGCACCGCGACCCACACCCCGTGCTCATCCTCGCCGAGCACCTTCGCGGAATGGTTCCAGTGCAACGCCCCGCCGTACTTCCGGAAGACAATCCTCACATCGGTCACTCCAGGGACGCTACCGGACCGTCACTCAGAGCCTGAGGATGAGCTCCTTCTCCATGCCAAGGAACGCCTCTAGCCGATCATCAGGCCCAGGTGGGGTTGCCAGTGGCGGCCTGGGACACCGACCACAACCGTTCGCGGGCGGCCTCTCCACCTGAGCGAGCGCCCCGGTGAGGCGTAACCGCTGCTGTTCACGATGTACGCGTGTGGACAGACAACCACGGACTCCTGGTCGCTGAGACGCGTAGGGAGCACATCGCTCGAAGATGGCCCGTCCTGGCCATCCCCGGCTCTGACCTCCTTTGTCAGCAGGCTCTCAGCTTGTCGTTCAACCCGTGGCGCTGTCACCTATTCGTGCGACAGTCCCCAGCCTCGGCACAGCCCGGTGAACTCACGTAGTGCACCTGAGCGCTTCGTCAATGCGGGTGCGCAAGGAGCGCAGTGCCTGCCTGAGCTCTGCCGGTTCGATGCCTGTGATGTCAGCGTCGAAAGTCAGGAGCAGCCCTGCCAGCCCTGCCCATGACCACGCACCGAGCGTGAGTCGGCAGCGGGAGTCGGTGTCGTGCTCGACCGTCGATCCGCCGGGGGCGAACCGGGCGACGACGGGCGCGGGTAGTGCGACGAGCGCCGACCCGCGGCATGGCCATTCCGCCGGGGTGTCGCCGCGATCGTGCGTGCTCATGACGAATGCGACCGGATCGCTGTGCGGGACGTCGCGGCGGTCGAAGGTCCTCCCCGTGGGCATGCGTGGTTCGAGGCGGTCGACTCGCATCGCGCGCCATCGGTCCGCGTCCGGTTGGAACGCGACGAGGTACCACCGTGCCGCCCACACGACGAGGTCGTGCGGTTCCAGCGTGAGCGTCGTCGGTTCGTCCTCACCGGTGTAGTCCACGCGAACGATGTGCTGTCGGTTGATCGCGCCACCGATGACGCGGATGACGTCGGCGTCGATGGGCGCTGCGGGGAACTCCCAGTAGTTACGCGCTGCGGAGACGGTGAACGCTTCGGCGTGGATGCGGCTGCGGACGGGCATCGCCTGCTGCAGCGTGGCGAGGGCGCGGGCCGAGTTCTCGCGGATGCCGGACAGGACAGTGGGGACAGTCTGGAGCGCGACGGCCGCCGCGACAGCCTGGTCCTCGTCGAAGACGACCGGCGGCAACCGGGTGGCGCGGCCGAGCCGGTAACCTCCGCGCGCCCCGCGCACGGCCTCTATCTCGTACCCGAGCTCTCTGAGCGTGTCGATGTCGCGTCGCACGGTCCGTACAGACGCTCCGAGCCTGGTGGCGAGCTCCTCGGCGGTCAGAGTCGCGCCGATCCCGAAGATCGACAGCAGCTTGAGTGTCCGTGCGGAGGTGGCAGCCATCGCTCATCCCCTCACATAAAGCGGTCACTCGATGGCAACTATATCGATCATCGTGGCCAGCATGACCGCTTCACAGAGCCCTCAACAGGGCACGCATGCACCCGCCGCATCCTCGGCACTCGTCTCCGGCGCGGGCGCGAGCGCGGCGCTCCTGGTGGTGCTTTTCGGCTCCTTCATGGACCTTCTCGACGCGACGATCGTCACCGTCGCGGCCCCGGCGATAGCCCAAGACCTGGGGGCCGGCGACGCTCAGATCCAGTGGACGATCGCCGCCTACGTCCTCGCCCTGGGCGCGGGCCTGGTCACCGGCGGACGGCTCGGTGACCAGTACGGCCGCAAGCGCCTGTTCATGATCGGGCTGGCCGGGTTCATGCTCGCCTCCGCACTCTGCGCGCTGGCCGCCGACCCGGGAATGCTCATCGGCATGCGCGCCTCGCAGGGACTGACCGCAGGAATCATGGTCCCGCAGGTGTTCGGGATCATCCGGGCATCGTTCGCTCCGGGCGAGCGTGCCAAGGCGTTCGGCGCCTACGGGGCGATCCAGGGTCTCGCGTCGGTCGCCGGCCCACTGCTGGGCGGGCTGCTCGTTGACGGCGACCTGTTCGATCTGGGATGGCGCACAATCTTCTGGATCAACGTACCTGTCTCGATCCTGGCGCTCATCATCGGCGCGAAGGTTCTGCCGGAGTCCCGCTCCACCTCGACTGCGCGGCTGGACCTCCTCGGCGCGCTGCTCGCGGCCTCGGGCATCCTGCTCGTGCTACTGCCGATCATTCAGATCGAGACCTGGGGATGGACCTGGGCCAGTTACGCCCTCCTCGCCGCCGGAATGATCGTGCTGGCGATCTTCCTCGCCTACGAGCGCCGCCTCACCGGACGCGGGACCGAACCCGTCTTCGATCCGGCTTTGCTCCGAATCCGCGCCTTCGCGATCGGCCTGAGCGCGTCCGTCCTCTTCTTCGGCGGCATCGGGTCGTTCTTCCTCACTCTGTCGATCTACCTCCAAAGCGGCACCGACCGCACCGCGTGGGAGACCGGCCTGGTGATCCTGCCTTACGCGCTCGGTTCGATCATCACCTCAGGACTCGGCGTCGCTCTCGCCGCCAAGGCCGGGAGAGCCCTGCTGATCACCGGCTCGCTCACCATCGCGGCATCTCAGCTCGTCCTGTGGGCGATCATCAGGGACGGCAACGATCCCGGATATTGGCCCCTTGCCCTCGCTCTGTTCATCGGCGGCCTCGGGCTCGGTCTTGCCGCCCCCATCCTCATCAATGTCGTCCTCGCCGGCATCCCCGGACGCAACGCAGGCGCCGCGGGCGGCGTGCTCTCCACCGTCAACCAGATCGGCGGCGCCATCGGCATCGCCGTTCTCGGCACGGTCTTCTTCACCGCCGTCACCGGATCAACGACCGGCACACCGGGACTGGCCGACTACGGTCACGCGCTCAGCATCGTCCTCGGCGTCTCCGCGATGCTCTACGTCATGGCGGCACTCGTGATGCTCTCGCTCCCGAAGACCGCGGCCGAGCATACCGACCAGTGAACCCGTGTGGGGGAACCGCACCCGGGCTCCTAACCCACCGACCAAACACCCCAACCCCACCCACGCTCCTAACCCGCACCAACTCTCGATCAACGAAGCGCAGAAACGAGCCCGCTCTCGTACGCCACGATGACAAGCTGTGCGCGGTCTCGAGCGTCGAGCTTGGCCAGGAGCCGACTGATGTGGGTCTTGACCGTGGCAAGGCTGAGGTGAAGATGAGCGGCGATCTCGTTGTTGGAAAGGCCCCGCGCGATCAGGGTGAGAACTTCCCGCTCCCGCTCCGTAACCCCTTGAAGCCCCTTGACCTGTAGCGACGCCGGCGTGCGGGCGAACTCCTCGATCAGCCTGCGCGTCACCCTCGGAGCCAGCAACGCCTCACCAGCCGCGACCACCCGAATGGCGGCGACCAAATCGGCCGGCGGGGTGTCCTTGAGCAAGAACCCGCTGGCTCCAGCACGGAGTGCGTCGTAAACGTAGGCGTCGAGGTCGAACATGGTCACGATCAGGACCCGAGCCAGATCACCGATCCGCCTAGTGGCCTCGATGCCATCCATTTCCGGCATGCGCACGTCCATGAGGACCACGTCAGGCCGCTCCTCCAGAGCAACGGCCACCGCCTCGGCTCCCGTCGTGGCCTCACCCACGACCGTCAGATCGGGCTCCGAGTCGACCAACACCTTGAAGCTCCCCCTGAGCAGGGCCTGGTCATCGGCGACAAGAACACGGATCATGAAGTGCCCCCGTAAGGCAACCGGGCCGACACCCGAAACCCTCGCCCAGGTAGACGTCCGGCCTCGAACACTCCGTCGTACATCATGACTCGCTCCCGCATTCCGATCAGCCCGTGTCCCGTTCCCTCCACCGGCAATGTGCGACGGCCAGGACCGTCATCGATCACTTCGATCCGCACCTCCATCACATCGGCCACCACCGATATCCGGCACCGGGCCGGTGCCGCATGCTTCACCACGTTGGTGAGGGCTTCCTGAACGATCCGGTAGACCGACAACTCCACACCCTCAGGCAACCCCACCCCGAGCCGCGAGATATCTTCGCCCCCGCTGACGTCGGTAACCTCCATTGCCGTGCTGTCCCGGTCTGCGCGATTGCTACCAGACGCGGCCGGGCGATTGCCCTGGTCGTCCTCACGATCAGCCCGCGAATGCGGTGCGACAGTATCTTCACTGTCACGACCTCCCCCTGTTGCCAACCGGAGGTCCAGCTCCACCTCTACTCCCGCCAACCTGGCCTGCTCGGCCAGCCTCGGGAGGCCGCTGAGGTCCGGTGCGGGGCCACGGTCGGGCGTCTCGTCTGAGCGGAGGACGCCGAGCAAGTGGCGCATCTCGACGAGCGCGCTTCGGCTCGCGGTCTCGATCACCCGCAACGCATCGTGTGCTTCTTCCGGCCTGGTGGCCATCACATGATTGGCCACGCCCGCTTTGACGGCGATCAATCCCACGCTGTGCGCGACCACATCGTGCAGTTCACGGGCGATCCGCAGCCGCTCCTCTGTCACAGCCTGTCCAGCCAGGCGCTCGGCGTCGCGCGCCGCATAGTGTCTTCGTTCTCGTACGGCTCGCCCGACAGTCCACGCGCCGCCCAGTGCGGCGATGCCGATGAGCGGCTGGTCGAGATTCGTCAGCCACGCGGGACCCGTCGGCTGCGGCACACCGCCGGCGACCACCATTCCGACCAGCGTGACCAGAGTGAGCGCACCGATCGCCGAGGTCGGAACCCACGCACCTCGGGCATCGGCCAGGGCGACGATATAGAGCGCGTAGGCAGGCGAGATATAAGCGGATGACACCCCTAACACCACGGCGACCACGATGGAGACTGTCAGCACAAGGCAGAAGACCGGCAACGGCCACACTCTGCGCATCGCCAGCGGCAAACCCAGCCCCAGGAGAAGCGCCAGCCTCGCCCACGGCGGCAGGGCCCACCCACTCGTCGCTGCCGTGAGGAACATGAGACAGAAGCCCAACCCTGCCAGCAGGTCCAGCCCGATCAGCTGGCGACGGCTCAAGCGAGCGGTGAAGAGGGAGGGGGATTCGTTCACGCGTTGACCGTAGTGGTTGAGGCTGGGCCTGCACGTCAGACTGGGGTCTGACCTTGAGGATCGAACCGTGGTCCGATGTGGCGAGCGCCCGCCGTACCTCATTCTTTACCGCGTGATCGAACTCAACCGCCTGACCAAACGCTACGGCGACACGCTCGCCGTCGACGATCTGTCCTTCAAGATAGAGCCCGGCCACGTGACCGGATTCCTGGGCCCCAACGGTGCCGGCAAATCCACCACGATGCGCCTGATCCTCGGCCTCGACTCCGCCACCTCGGGCCAGGCACTCGTCAATGGGCGACGATACACCTCGCTGAGCAGGCCCATGCGTGAGGTGGGCGCGCTGCTGGACGCGAGCGCCGTGCACGGCGGGCGTAGGGCCTACGACCATCTGTTGTGCCTGGCGCGCACCAATGACATCGGTCCGACGCGAGTCGCCGAGGTTCTCGAGCAGGTGGGCCTGGCTGGGGTGGCACGCAAGCGGGTGGGCGGCTTCTCACTCGGCATGAAACAGCGCCTCGGCATCGCGGCCGCCCTGCTCGGCGACCCGGGCACGCTGATCTTCGACGAACCGGTCAATGGACTCGATCCCGACGGAGTGCGCTGGATTCGCGACTTAATGCGCTCCTTGGCCAAGGAAGGCAGGACCATCCTGCTCTCCAGCCACCTGATGAGCGAGATGGCGCTGACGGCCGAGCGCATCATCATCCTCGGCCGAGGCAAGCTGATCATGGAAGCCACCGTGGCGGAGCTCACTGAGCGCTACCCGTCGCTCGAAGACGCCTATCTTGCCCTGACGGCGAGCAGCGTGGAGTACGGAGCCGCGCGATGAGGGCGGTCCTGTCTTCCGAATGGTTGAAGCTGCGCTCAGTCACCTCGACCTATCAGGCACTCGGAGTGGCTGCGCTCACGGTGGTCCTCGGCATGATCTGGACCTTCTACGTCAGCGGCCTGGCGGACGAACGCGGAGCACTGCGAGCGGCGGCCCCTGAGCAGGGCTTCCTGCCACTGATCCAGATCAGCCTGGCTGTCCTCGGCGTCCTGGCCATCACCGCGGAGCAGGCCAGCGGCATGATCCGCACAAGCCTCACCGTCGTTCCCAGGAGAGGGACCTTATTACTGGCCAAGGCCGGGGTGGTCGCCGCCGTCACCTTCGTCGCCGCCAACTCGATCATCATCCTCACGTACGTGACGAGCCGCCTCATAGCAGGCGAGCGCCACTTGCAGTTCAACGAGTCTTCCCTGGCCAACGACCTGCCGATGCTGCTCGCCTCCGGGCTGTCGGTGACCGTGCTCGCATTGGTAGGCCTCGGCCTGGGCGTAGCCACTCGATCCACGGCGGCGGCGATCGTTTCGGTCGTGTCGCTACTGTTCGTCCTGCCCGGCATCGCCAACTACCTGCCAGCCCCGTGGAACACTCGCGTGGCCGCTCTCATGTTGCCCAACCTCGTGCCTCAAATCGCCGACCAGCGGCTTTCCAGGCGGCTGGGCGACGGCTTCCTGCCTCCCTGGGCCGCGCTCGTGGTGCTCGCCACCTATGCGATCGTCGCACTCGCGGCGGGGTTCTACCTGTTCAGAAGGAGAGACGCGTGAGCGTGCTGGCATCGGAGTGGCTGAAGGTCCGTACCGTTCGCTCCAGCTATCTGATGCTGGGGCTCAGCTTGGGCGGCATTCTGCTGGGCGTAGCGGTCGCCTGGGCGGCGGTCGTGACGTACGACAGCGCCACCCCGGCGCAGCAGGCTCATGCCGCCATCGCGGATCTGGAGGAAGTGGTGCTGATGGTGCCACAGCTCTGCATGGGCGTCCTCGGCGTCCTCACGATTACGTCCGAATACACAACAGGACTGATCAGAACGAGCCTCGCCATCGTGCCGAGACGCTGGCCGGTACTGGCGGGAAAGTCGGCGATTGTCGGTCTGCTCGGTCTGGTCACCGGTCCGATGGTGGTGTTCGGGACATACGTTGCCGCCCGTTGGATGATTGGCGACCGCTTTGGCGGCTCCTACACGACCCCCTTCCTCGACAGACTGCCGACGCTTCTCACATCGAGCCTTACGGTGGCGGTATTCGCGCTGCTCGGACTGGGACTGGGCGCCACCTTACGCTCCTCGGCGGGAGCGATCACGATCCTCGTGGGTCTCGTGTACGTGATCCCCATAATCGTGGGCAACCTGCCCGAACCCTGGAGCGAACGGCTCGGCTCGGTAATGATCGGAGCGCTCCCGCGCGAGGTTTCCGGCGACGATCTCACGCACTCGGTGTACGGCTCGCTGCTTTCTCCTGTCGCCGCGGCCATGGTGCTGATCGCCTACGCCGTGCTGCCGTTGCTCGTCGGTGCATGGTTAATACGCCGGAAAGATGCCTAAGGCGCCGACACGCGCAGTGTGCATGGGGGGTCACGTCCACGGACGTGGTGTATGAGTGGATCTTCGCGTGATCCTGTTTCTGCAGGTTAAGCGGTCAGTGTCTGCGGCAGTGGGTTCTGGGCT
>NZ_JBFAIF010000045.1:0-13408 GCF_040654555.1 Nonomuraea sp. NPDC050680
CTGTCGGGGCGGCGGGCCGTACCCCCGGGGCGGGGGGCCCGACGCGCCGTGCGCCCGGCCGTGCCGGCCGGGCGCAGCCGGTCTGCCGACCTAATCGAATGAATGTTTGAACGATCGCCTACACTCGATGTCATGAAGGCTGTTTTCCAAGCTTCTCTGCTGGCGGCTGACGAGCTCGTCGGCTCGGCGATCCGCCGGACGCGTCTGGAGCGCGGGGCGTGGATCGATGTCGGGCCCGGCTGGCTGGCGGGGGCCGACGCGCTGTTCTCCCGGCTGTGCGAGGTGGTGCCGTGGCGGGCCGAACGGCGGCGGATGTATGACAAAGTGGTCGACGTGCCGCGGCTGCTCGCCTTCTACGACGAGGACGAGCCGCTGCCCGACCCGGCACTAGACGACGCCCTGCGCACGCTCAACGAGCGCTACGCCGAGGAGCTCGGGGAGCCGTTCCGCACGGCCGGGCTCTGCTTCTACCGCGACGGCCGCGACAGCGTGGCCTGGCATGGCGACACCCTGGGCAGGGGCGGCAGCGAGGACACCATGGTCGCGATCATCTCGGTCGGCGCCCCGCGCCCGCTGCTGCTGCGTCCCCGGGGTGGCGGCGCGTCGATCCGTCACGACCTGGGGCACGGCGACCTCATCGTGATGGGCGGCAGCTGCCAGCGCACGTGGGAGCACGCGATCCCCAAGACCGCCCGCTCCACCGGGCCGCGCATCAGCATCCAGTTCAGGCCGCGCGGCGTCCGCTGAGAGCGGAGGCGAGACCACTCCGCGGCCTGCGTGTGCGGGGAGCTCGCGTGACCACCAGATCGCGGTGTGCCCGGCTGCCGACGCCCTTGCCGCGGTGGCGCGGAAAGATCACGATGGAGAGCGTCCAGCACCAGGAGGTGTGCGCCGGACCCCAGAGCCGCTGGGACCAGCGCATCCACCCGGCCACCTCACCACGGGCATCAATAGTGAATAGCCGCCCTCGCGGCTCAGCAGCCCGCTCACCGCGAACTGCTCGCATCACGTGCAGCGTGCGATGGCCGAACCACTGCAGCTCACCGTTCCCCTTCGGGGCTGCCCAGATTCTCCTCGAACACATCCAGGTCCGCCTCCTGGACCGGGCGCAGGGTACGAACGGCCCTTCGCATTCGCTAGAGGAACCTGAGGTTCTGATGTGGCCTCGTAGTGGCTTTGTTGAGGTTGATGGCGGTCAGGCGTCTGGGGTGTACTCGGCTTGGATAGGCATGTGGCGGTCACGTTCATGTTGTTGGCCGGGGGGCTGTGGATTGGTTTTCGGCGCGGTCGGCGGGGTGCCTGCGGGCCGGTCTCGATCTCGTTGTCCATGCTTTGCCTGTGGAGGTGTGCCCGCAGGGTTGGAGCCGGGCGGCCGGCGGGTGGTTGTTGCCGTGTGGTCGGGCGCGGGTGGGGTGTTGGCTCGTGGTGGGCTGAGGGGTCGGGCGGTGTTCGGCGGATGGGTATCGCTCATTTGTTCTATCCCGCGCGGCAAACTCTTGGTAGCGTTGTCGTTACACATCGTGCGGGTGGGGGTGGCTGGGATGCAGGTTGTGCGGGACATGCATCGTTGCCGCCTCGCCTGGATGCCGTCCGGTAGCGGGGGTGGCGGGTGAGTACGCTCACCGTGACCGCGACCTGCACCGCCTATGGCGCGAGTGTGGAGGCGAGCGGCGAGGTCGTCGCGCAGGGCGTGCTGGTGCGGCGGGTCGCCTGGCTGACTGGCCTGGCTCGAGATCTCACCGCCTGTATCGTCGCTGCCCGGTGGAGTGTGGCTGATCTGGATGCGTTGGCGTCCGGGCGGGGGTTGGACGGGCGGGTGTTGCCGTCCAAGGGCTGGATGGCTGTCCGCCGTCTGGGCTGGGGCGTGAGCCCGGCCGCGGGCGTACATGTGTGCGATCGGGTGCTGCGGTGTGCGCAGGAGCAGGCCGCCCGCGCCTTGCGACTGGCACTGCACCGGCGCGTTGTGGTGGCGGCGATTGTGGCGACCTGGCCGCGCGATCAGGGTGCGCGCACCGGCGCTGAATGGGCGGCGCTGCGCGCTGTGCTGCCCAGCGGGGTGAGCGCGGCGGAGATCCGTAACCGAACCCGGCAGGTCCGCGCCTACCTCGACGCGCATGAGGTGTTCCCGGCCGATCTGACCGAGTTGGAGCAGCCGCCGAAGGTGGCGGCACAGGTGGTGCTGGCGGCGGCCGACCGGCAACTGCTCACCCTGCAGCGCATCGGCGACCACCGCGCCCTGTTGCGGGTGCGGCTTCCACTGGTCGAGTTTCCCGCCTGTGCTAGGGACTGGGCGTGGCATGTGCTGCCACTCGCGTTGCCGCCGACCGTCCCGCCGGAAGCGAAGCTCTGCGCCCCCACTGTGCGGGTGAGCAAGGGCCGGGTACGCGTCGACCTGCCCTTCAAGATCCCGATCACTGTCGCGCCCGCTACCGGCCATACGGTCGGGTGCGGCTTCGACTGGGGCCTCAACACCCTGCTGACCGGCGCGGCCGGATGCCTGACCGATAGCCGGGAGACCTCCGACGGCCGGACGATCGACAACGGGCGGGTGATCAGCGACGGGCGGCCGCTGGCCTACGATGCGCGCGGCGTGTCGGCCAAGCTGCACCGGTTGCGGGCCGAGCGTGAGCACCTGGCCGCCAAGCACTGTCACCTGGAACGGCTCTTGGCGCGGATCACGCCCGCCGACCCTCGCCACGCCGCGTTGCGTACGGCCTGGCAGCGCGTCGGGGTCGAGCATGAGCGGCTGTGCGCCCGCATCCGTTATCTGAACAAGGCGCTGGCCTGGTCGGCGGCCCGCTGGGCGGTCGACCAGGCGGTGGCTGCTGGGGCGACGGTCATCTATCTGGAGGACCTGGCCACCCTGGAAGCACGCGGGCGCCGAGGACGGGCGAACGCGCGCCTGTCGGGGCAGGTGCGCGGGCAGATCGTAGAGGCGATCCGGCACCTGGCGGCCAAGCACACCATCGCCGTGGTCACCGTCCCGGCGCGCGGCACCTCCAAGTACTGCCCCCGCTGCGGCACCGGCACGTCGGTGCTGCGGCATTGCCCGGCCCCCGACCGGCTCACCGAGAAGGGCTGGACCTGGGCGTACTGCCCGGCCTGCGGCCTGTCGTGCGACCGGGACCGGGCGGCCGCCGAGCGGATCGTCTCGCGTGGCCTGCTCGGCCAGCACACCACCCGCACCCACCGCTCCACCGGGGCTCGCGCCATCGCCACCGTCGTGGAGGGCAACGTGGCCCGCGCCCGCCGACCGCGCAAACCCACCCGCGCCGCCCGCCGCGCCCGCCGCACCCGAACCGACCTGCACCCCCGACCAGCAGCGCGCGACCGCTCCAAGAACCGCCCCACCCCGAAACGCCCCACCCGCACCCTCAACAACTCGCTCAACAACCCGAAAGACAACCCGATCAACAGCTCGGCCGGCCGCTCAGCCAACAACCTGGCCGACCAAGCGATGACCTCCAGCCGTGTGCCCGACCGGCGCACGGTGCCCGCCCCACCCCCTTCAGGGAGTGGACAGCGTCCGGCGGGCCAAGCACCCAAGCCGGGACGGCACCAGCCGTACCGGACAGGGCATGTCTGGAACTCTCACCCCCGGACCGGCTTCCACCACGCCAAAGCCACCCCCGTACTCACACTCACCGAGCACCGGGGCAGCCCAAAGCAGACCACGCCCATCCGAGTTGCCTGATCCCTTCAGATAACCACAGAGAATTCAAGACGCTCACGTTCACTCGGGGTTGTTCCCTTCCTCAGCTCCACAGAGCCGTACAGGATAGGGCAGCGCCCACCCGAGTGATCACGGAGGGTGGCCTTTTGACAGCGGCGAGCGCGGACCCGGCTAGAAGGACCCGGATCTCCGCAGCGCGGGGGGCCGCCCGTCGGGATCGACCGCCAGGCGGTAGAGCGGCGTGGCGAGCAGCCCGCGCAGCCGGCGCAGCTCGGGGTAGGAATGCGGCCGCAGCCGCCCCGGCGGCCGCGGACCCTTCCGGCCACCGGCGTGCCAGGCTTCGAGTCGCGCCGCCGCGTCGGCGAAGGCGTCGAACGCGGCCACGGGATCGCACAGCTCGTCGCGATCCGCGCCGTCCTCGGGCCGGTCCAGGTGCTCGCCCATCAGGGTCAGGCGCAGCTCGCGGGCGAAGCGCCGGGCACCGTGCGGCTCGCGCGGATCCTCCTGCTCATCGAGTACGGCACAGCTCAGCTCCGAGTCGTAGCTCCAGGAGCGCAGGTTGACGTTGTCGGACCCGACCGAGGCCCACACGTCGTCGACCACGCAGACCTTGGCGTGCACGTAGACGGGAGTGCCCTGATGGTTCTCCAGGTCGTACAGGGCGACCCGGTCGCCGCCCGCCCGCAGCAGCCGGTTCAGCGCGTGGACCCGGCCGATCAGGCTCGCGGGCCCGGCCAGCCAGCCGTCCTGGTCGGGGTGGCGGGGCACCACGATGACCATCCGCAGGCCGGGCTCGCGCTCCAGCGCCTCGGCGAACGGCTCGATCACGTCCGTGGACCACAGATACTGATCTTCCAGGTAGACCAGCGAACGGGCCCGGCCGAGCACCTTCTGGTAGGCGTGCGCCACGCTCCGCTCGCCGTCCGGCGCGAACGGGTAGCCGCTGCGCCTGGCGGGATAGGTGCGCAGGATCTGTACGGTGTGCGTGCCCGCCGGGGGCGGCGGCGGCCCCGGCTCGGGCAGCGGAGGAACGTCGTCCATCCTGGCGAAGTGGTCGCGCAGCCGCCTGATCGGATCCCTGGTCTCCGGCGCGGGATCCTCCCAGCGCTCGCAGAACACCTTCTCCACCTCAGCCACCGCCGGGCCGTGGATGGCGACCTGGACGTCGTGCCATGGGGGCCGCCGGCCGTACTCGCCGGGCATCGGACACGCCTGCGGGTCGCCGAGGTGGTCGGCGTCGTCACGGCGGCTGTGACACAGGTCGATGCCGCCGAGGAAGGCCACGTCGGTGGCCGGATCGCGGTCATGACGGAGGATGACGAACTTCTGGTGGTGCGAGCCGCCCGGCTTGGTCCGCGTGTCGAGGACGGCCTGCCCGCCCGCGGCCTCGATCTCCTCGCCCAGGTGCCGGTTCTCGGCCGAGCTGAAGCGTAACCGGTCCAGGTGTGAACGCCAGATGAGCCCCCTGACCAGCGCGCCCCTGTGCGCGGCGGCGGCCATCGCATCGCCCACCGAGGGCCCGTTCTCGGTGAGTCGCTCGTCGGGATCGCCGCGCCAGTCGGCGAACAAGAGTAAGTCGTCCTTACGCAGCGCCTCGACACAGGTCTTCAGCTCGGCGAAGTAGGTCGCGCCGTGGATCAGCGGACATACGTCGTTACCCGTGGACCAGGCGTCGAGCTCGGTCGCCGGGTTGCCTCTCTCCTGGTCCGTGAGGAACCAGTCCTGGATCCGCATTCGCAGGCCGCTACCCGGCGGGCGGAGTTCCATGCCTCGCCAGGCCGAGCGCGGCCGTCTCGAACAGCAGGTGCTCCCACCCGGGACGGCAGACGAGCTGCAGGGCGACCGGTAGGCCGTGCACCGTTCCGGCCGGGACACTCAGTGCGGGAAATCTGACCACGTTCCACATGCTCGTCAGGGCGAGCAGGGCGGCTCGCACGGCGACGGGCCCGCCGTCCAGCTCAGTCGCGCGCTGACCGAGAAACGGCGCGGTGAGCGGTACGGTCGGCAGCGCGAGCACGTCATGCCGCTCGAACAGCGCGCCGACGCTCTCGGCGAGCCGCGGGCGGGCCCGCATGGCCCGGACATACCGCCAGCCCGGCATCTCGGCGGCGCCGCGCACGCGTTCGAGCACCTCGGGGTCGAACAGCTCGGGCGCCTCGGCCAGCCGGTCGGCGTGCACCGCCGCCGTCTCGCTAACAGATTATTCACTCGGCGGCCTCGACGGCCACGGCGATGGCGCCCGCGACGGCTCCGGGATGATCGTAGGTAACCTCGGCGAGATCCGCTGGGCGTTGACCTGCTCTCATGGCACCCGCTCCGGCGGCGTCGGCTGCAGGTACACCGCCGACGCGATCGAGACCTGCTCCCTGATCCGCCGCTCCGTCTCCGCCAGTGCCTGCGCGGCCCCGTCCACGTCGCCCGAGGAGTGCATCGTCACCCGGGCGGCGATCAGCAGGTCCTCCGGCCCCAGGTGCAGGGTCCGTACCTGGGCGAACGCCTGGATGGACGGGTCGCCGTCCAAGACCTTCTCGATGGCGTCCTGAACGGCGGGCGTGGCCGCCTCGCCGATGATCATGCTCTTGGTCTCCCTGGCCAGCGTCACCGCCACCGCGACCAGCAGCAGCCCGATGGCGATCGAGCCGAGGCCGTCGAAGGCGGAGTTGCCGGTGAGCACCGTCAGCCCGACGCCGGCGAGCGCGAACACCAGCCCGGCCAGCGCCGCCGTGTCCTCCAGCAGCACCACCGGCAACTCGGGCGCCTTGGCGTCGCGGATGAACCCGGCCCACGACCGGCCATCACGCACCCGATTGGAGTTGCGTACGGCGGTGCGCAGCGAGAGCGACTCCATGACGATCGCCGCCACCAGAACTCCGACCGCCCACGGCCAGCTCTCCAGCGGATGCGGATGGGAGATCTTCTCGTACCCCTCGTACAGGGCGAACAGCCCGCCCCCGAAGAACAGCACGAGCGAGACCAGGAAGCCGTAGAAGTATCGCTCGCGCCCGTAGCCGAAGGGGTGGTCGGCGCTCGGCTCCCGCTTGGCCCTCCGCCGCCCGAGCATGAGCAGACCCTGGTTACCCGTGTCGGCGATGGAATGGATGCCCTCGGCGAGCATCGCCGAGGAGCCGGTGAAGAAGAAGGCCACGAACTTGGTGGCCGCGACTCCCACGTTGGCGGCCAGCGCCGCGAGAGTCGCCTGATGTGATCCGTCGCCGCTCATGCGGCCCCCTCTACCCAGGTGACGGGAATCTTGACATCCGGCTCCGCGGCGCATCGTCCACGGCCCTGCGGCCAGTGGCGGAGAACCTGCACGAAACCTCGACGATCACCCGCAGGTTTTATCCACAATCGGTTCGTACGGTGAATGCCATGAAAAAGGGTGCCGACGTCACCGACTGGCTGGTGGAGTTCGAAGCGGAGGCCGAGCGGCGGCGCACCGACGGCGACCCCGACTGGGCGCGGGGCGCGTGTCTCCACCGGGCGGTGGTGGCGAGCATCCAGCGCTTCCAGGTCGGCGAGAGCGGTGACGGAGCCGGTCTGATCAGCAAGGCGGACAGAGCCGGGGAGGACGCCGGTCTGATCGACGAAGCGGACAAAGCCGAGAACGACGCCTACAGCGCGGCGGTCCGCCTCTTCGTCGCGGAAGAGCAGAACCACGCCCGCCTGCTCGCCCACCTGCTGGCCGCGGCGGGCGCGCCGACCCTGGCCGGGCACTGGAGCGACACCGCGTCCGTAGGGTGAGCGCGGTCCATGATCACCGTGGTCAGAAAGGTGAGTGGCGCGAGAGCCGATGCCAGATAGACGCCGATGAGGGGCAGCCCAGGCCGGGGACGCATCCCCTGGAGCGGTGGCCCGGGGTTGAAGCGGAGCGTCGGTGTCACGTGCTTCCACCGGAAGATCTCCAGGTACATCGTGTACCAGCTCCAGATCCAGACCACCCCGCTGACCCACTTCAGGCGGCGTAACGTCCGGACCTTCACGTCATCACCCTAGTCAGTGCTGAGGGACGGACGGTAGACAGACCAGCGCCAGGCAGATGGCGGCCGTGGTCGCGAAGATGCACGCCACCTAGTGCGCACCCAGGTAGATCCTGGCCGGTCACGGTGGCCGTCACACCTTGCGGACGTTGAGGGCACGGAACTGGAAGCTGTCCTGCTGCCCTTCCTCGACGTCGAACTCCACGACATCGCCCTGCTCGAGCTCCCGGAACCCGTCGCCGACGACCTCGCTGAAGTGCGCGAACGCGTCACCACGCCCGGCGGGGAGGTCGGCGGAGGAGATCGCTCCCCAGCCTTTCTCGGCCTTCCAGAACTTCACCGTTCCACGTGCCATGTCCCCAGTGTGCCAGCGGAAGGACGGCCAGGAGTTCCTCAGCGCCTACGGCGCACCACCTCCCGTCACGGCCGGCCGCACGTCATGGAGCCGCATCAGCAGTTCCCGGGCGACGGCATGGTGAAGGTCGTGGTCGTCGAACGCCATGATGGCGTTGCGTTCGTACGGCATCAGCGGTGGCAGGTGGCGAGCGAACAGATCCGCCCGCACCCCGTACGGTGAGCAGTCGGCCACGGTGAAGACGGCGGCGTCGCGTCGCAGGTGCGCGCATTGTGAGATCGCGTGCGGGATGCAGGCCGGGCAGGTCGGGGGTGCGTTGGTGTAGCCGTCGCCTGCGTCGCCGTAGCCGGAGGACAGCAGCCACCAGATTCGGCCGGTGTCGCGGTCCACCGCCGGTCGGGCGCATACCTGGCACAGTCGCTCGTCCATGCAGCGCCACTGTCGCTGCGTGTTGACCGTTCTGAAGTCGGGTCGGCCCGCGCGGGTTTGGCTCTGCCGCAGGCGCAGCACGCCGTTATGGACATCGTCGCGGTGTGGCACGGCATAGCTCAGTCGCAGCCCGCCACGGTGCGGTATCCACTTCAGCGGCAGGTTCTGGACCTCTCCCGTCCACCCGATCACGTACGGATAGCGGAACGCTGTCCGATTGGGCTTGGCGATGGCGCTCATGAGGCGCCTTCTCCGTAGCCTGGGATCAGTGCGGCGACCCGTTCCGGTTGGTTTTCCGGTATCGCCGTGGCTTTGTCGGGTCGGGGCTCGTTGTCCTCGCCCCACTGGGCCAGCTCGACCACATAGGCCCCGGAGGAGGGAGCCACGCTGATCGTCGCCATCCTCCGGCCGCCATCGGCGAACACCAGGAGTTGCGGCGGGTGCCGGCGCGTCTGGACCAATGGTTCTTCCCCGCCCATCCTGGCGGTGATGTCGAAGCGCTCCACACATCGCGCGTGAATGCCGCGAGCCGTCAGCAGCTCCTGCACGCGCTCCAATGCGGCGGCGTGCTGCTCGGCGATCTGTCTGAGGACGGGATCGGCCGGCTGGACGTCGCAGGAAGGCGTGGTGGTGTGTGCGCGCTGTGTGTCTGCGGAGAGCATGCATCGACCGTAGGAGCGAGCCATGGCAAGGCTCAATGAACTTGTACGAACTTGCGCCGTCAGGAGATGGAGGCCAGCGCCGCCGTGATCAGGGCGCGTGCTCTGCTGCCGTACACCGCGTGGGCCGCCAACTCCGTGAAGCCCTTGATGTACAGGGCGATCTCCCGTGGCTGGGTGACCGTCACTCCTGCTGAGAGGAGTTCCATGAACACGCGCTTGTCGTCGTAGATCGAGAAGGTTTCCATGCTCCACAGCTTGCGAGGAGCCCCGGAGGGGATGATCCCGAGCGAGATGGAAGGGAGGGACATGCCCTCCAGGAGCTGGCCGAGTTGCCCGGCCATGACGTCATCGTCAGCGATTCGATCATGAAGGACCGACTCTTCCATGACGATCGCGAAGCGATGGTCTCCCTCGTAGAGCAGGCGACTGCGGGCGGCACGTGCCGCGACCGCCTCGTCGATGTCACGTGGCGCCTCGTGGAAGTCGGCGAAGGCCGACAGGACGGCGCGCATGTAACCGGGGGTCTGAAGGGGCCACGGCATGAAGTGTGAGCAGTAGAAGCGGAAGAGCCGGGTCTGTTCGTACAGGGAGACTCGCGTCTCTTGCAGGCGCTTCATGCCGCTGCGCTGCAAACGCCGCCACTCGATGTACATGCTGTCAGCGTCACGGCTCGCGGCGATCAGATCGGGGATCTCTTCCTCGGCTCGGCAGATCCGGCACCACGTGCGGATGTCATCGTCGGATGGAAGGGTGCGGCCGTTGATGAGGCGAGAGCATTTGGACTCGTCCCAGCCGGCCGCCTGAGCGAGTGCCCTGGCCTTGATGCCCGAGTCCCGGAGGATCTCCCGGAGGCGCTTGCCGATGGCCAGACGAGCCTCGTGGGCGCTGGAGGAAGGTGAAGTAGACAAGTGGGAGATCAGACGGGCCGGTAGTCCACGTGGTCGATGCCGCGTTCCCAGACGGCCTCGAAGGCCGCGGCACACAGCTTGACCACCGCGAGGTCATCGCGATCTTCATGGCCGGTCGCCTCGCCATCGCCTGAGTGCAGGCCGAAGCGCACGAGTCGTTCGTCGAAGAGCCAGAAGTCGTTCCCAGGGAGCGATAGGTCGGACGCCCTGGACCGGGGGAGCCAACGGACCATCTCGCCGCCTGCGAGGTTCGCGTACGGCGTTGCGGAGTGCTCGTAACGGATGTAGTCGCTGACCGGCTCCGAAACGATGCGGGCGCGGCGCACCACGACGCCCCGGCCTACGGTCTCCTTGATCAAATTGACCCATGGAGCGTCGAAGTCGGTCCGGTTGAAGGGGGCGCCCTCCCTCCAGGCACGGAAGCCAGGGCTCGAGCAGCCGTAGTCATCGCGCATCTCCAGGTGGAGTGCTGAACGCGTGCAGCGCCCAAGCAACTCATCCAGCGTGGGGGTCGCGTTCACCGCATGCCTCCAGGAGATAGCCGCGCATGTGCGCTGGAAGCCTGACGATCGTTTCGCCCGGTGCGAGCGGGCTTCGTGCCACAACCTGCTCGACCTCGGACGGGTCGGTGAGCATGATCCCTTGGATCACGAAGCTTCCGTCATGGTCATCGACCCAGACGGAGGGGCAACCGCCGTGCTCGCTGGTGCCGTCGATACCGACAAACCGTAGCGCCATGCTGGCCCCCCAGTGCTCCGGATGTGCGCGGACTTGCACACAGACGAGTTTGAAGGCCGGTATCGGCGTCGTCAAGGGACGCCCGCCGGATCACGGGTACCGGTACGTGGGAACGCCGGTCGCAGGCAAGGGCGACGACATCGAGGATGACACCACCTGGGAGGTGTTCCGCGAGGACATCCCTGCCGAGGACGTGCCCACCCAGCCTGCCAAGGCGGTCCCGGTGCTCGCTCTCGCCCCGGCTGAGGCAGCGACTGATGAAACACAAGTCCTCTCGGGTATGAAGCTCGCTACTCTCGCCATGTCGTTCTATCTGAGCGAGGAGGAGTGGGACGAGGTTGACCAGGCCATCGAGGTCCAGCCTGAAGTGGAGCCGGTCTCCCTGGTTAGCCCGGAACGCGCCACCGAGGCGGCTGTGACCGAGAGTGCCGTTCGGGCGCTCCTGACCATCCCTGCCGGTACCGAGATCCTTGCCGCAATGGCCGAGCAGGCGCACCCGGCCCTCAAGCCGACCGTCAGGGCTTCCCGGTCTCGTTCCAGAGTTTACGAAGGCCGCAGGCACGCACGCTTCGGTATCCGAGATCGTCGCTTGGGAATGACCCGGGGGATGAGTCGGGTTGCTCATTCCCCGGTCGGGCTCTTGACGTAATGGTGCTGCGTTGAATGAAGTATGTCCTTTCCTATCGGTCAGGCAGGCTTTGCTGCTTCATCCACCAGAGCAAGGAGTTGCTTGCCATCTAAGATGTCAGGTGCCTTCGAAGAGAAGAAATCGAAGGAATCAGTAGCGTCTATTTCTGCTACTTCCGCCAGGGAGACCGTCTCCGTATATCCACCTTGCGGCATTTGCTCTCTCGTGCACCCCAGCTTGAAGCCCAGTTTGTCGAACCAAAGTATCTTTATACAGCCCTCTACGTCAAGCGCATGTTGGCCATCGGCGTAGGACTGGCTTCTCAACAGCGTCCACCCCCGGATTGTATGCCGCCCTAAACGTTTGGGGTCGTTGTATATTCCGATCTTGAGTGCCTGTATTTCGGTGTTTATAAGTAGATAGACCGTGCCTGGCACATGTGTTTTATAGCCACGCTTTGCACAGAAGCGACAGGGCCCCTGTCCGTTAATGAGATTTGCGAGCCGTGGAGCGCATGGATGCCCTTTTTTGATGCAAGTTCCTGGCCAACTCGTATAGACGTTACTGAATGGCGCGTCTTGGTCTGGCCTGAACCCATATTTATTCGCTACGGCGCGCGCCTTGAAGTCTGTAAATGGCGCGTTCTTGGCGCAGTCTCGGCAGGTGCTATGGTCGGCTACCACGTTACTATAGGTCGGATAAGTGACATGTCCTGAGCGTAAGCACACGCACTTCCATTGAACGTTGGCTCCCGGAAAGGGCTCGACGGGGATCACGCTAGCCCGTCGAATCATCATGAGTCGCGCAACGTATGGGTGCACGGCCTTTCCTGCGCAATACTTGCAGGCGGCTCCTTTGCTGCGGCGGGCGTCCACCAGCCTAGGTGCGATTTCGGCCGGCTTCCCGAACCATATACCGGGACATTCTGTGTTCATGCAGATCGATGGCCAGGGTTCGCTTACGCCTGGACATTCTTTCTTGATAGGATCTACATTGGCGGTATGCATTTCTGCTACGGCCACTTCATTGGAGACCCTCCTGCCCTGAGCCTGCTTCTTGCGTGCACAGGGATCACAGCCCCCTTGCCCCTGGTTGACCACGGAATTGTATCGCGGCCTAATGAATTCGCCACACTCCATGCATGCGCACAGCCATGGCGAATTTGTGGGCTTTCTTTCCGGCATTCGTGATATCGGCCAACACCCCCGCTGTTTCATTCGTTCTTTTGCGATGTCTGGGTCGACCCGTGAGCGTCCCATCGTGACTCTCCTAAACGACTCGGAGGACGGCAACACTTAAGGCGTCATGGCCTTCGGGTGATTATTTAACGATGGCAGGGCTACTAGCATCACACGCCTCGAATTGTAATAAAATAGTGATCATTTGGATATGTGCGTTTAGGGATCAGCTCGGTGAACTCGGGCAAATGGGGCTAGTCTTAGGTGAAGTGCTTGCATGATCCAGCGAGGGATGCAAATCCGCCTCTGTACTCAGGGTGGCCTTATCGGAGATGGGTGCGCTTCGAGACAAGTAGTGATCGGTATTTAAGCCTATGGTTATGCGGACCAGGAAACGAACTGGTCTAATCAGGGAGGTAGGTGAGTTCCGCGCGACGAAAAGCACTGGCTATGGGCGCCCTGAATGATCTACTGTGCACGTATGTGGAGCCCGGAGGCCGGAACGGTCAGTAGGTCATTTGATAGCTGGAAGAAGGTCGAGGGGGACATACGTGCGTTCCTCGCGCTGACGATGCGCTGGGCTTCCCGGAGCTACGACGAGTTGTGGGCGGAGGCGTCTAGAGATCTAGACGCCATCTTTGATCCGAACATCCACAGTGGAGACGAACACCTTGCCTTCTTCGAAGAGAAGGTAAATGGGCTATGGCCGAGCGACTACTTCTGGATGCTCCGCGCCACCGTGATCCGAGAGGCCGTGTCGGCGTTTGTCCGTGGCCATGTAAAAGTCCCCACAGGTGGCCAGTTCGAGGTCACCACTGATGGCCGGTTTAGGTCCCCGCTTCTTCTTCGCGCTGTTCGCG
>NZ_JBFAIF010000046.1:0-12146 GCF_040654555.1 Nonomuraea sp. NPDC050680
TGGGAGGCGGTAGGGCCGGCTCGGCTCCGGGTTCGTCGGCGAGGGACAGCAGGGTCTTACGGGTGATCCGCAGGTGCTCGATCGCCCCTGGTAGAGGAGTGCGTTCACGATCTCGCGCATCTCATATTTGCTCTGGTGGCCGCTGACGGAGCGATGCGCGGCCTTCCACGCCGTGATGATCGGCTCGATCAACGCCCATTGCCCGTCGGATAAGTCGCTCGAGTATGGCTTGCGCTCACTCACCCGGCCATCCCAGCACATCCGCGCCCACCAACCGGCAGTAACGCTACAAATCCACTCGATCACACTGCGACATCATGGGCATCAACTCGCACAACGCCCTCTTAAAGCTCTCCGCGGCTGCCGCGCTCGGGTTGGCAACGATGCAAGTGGCCGCGATCAGCGCGCCAACCGCAGTCGCACCGAACGTCTTGGGCAGGCTTCTGAACTTCACGAGTTGGATCCCCAATATGATCGACTTCTGGACTGTCGCTGGCAGCCGACCAGGCCGGTGAAGCCCCAGCCATGCTAGAGACCGCCGGTATGTCTTCGGTATGTCGCGCGATCCCGCCAGCAGCAAGAGGCCCAGCAGAGCGTCCTCCACTTCCACCTCCACGTGGTGCCCCGCTTCGAGCCCACCGACCTCACACCGCATGGAGGTCGAGCATCCGGGTGAGTCCCTCGCGGGGCTGGCCGAGGAGATGAGCCTGGCGCCGAAGGCGAGCACTCGCCGTCCCCGATAGTGACTCGTCGAATCGCCAGCTGTCGGTGGGGCAGGTGACTCTCCGATCAGGGAGGCGTCGATGGATACCGGCTACTGCCACCTCAGCTGCCTCACCCGTCCGCGACCACCCGGCGGAAAGCCGTCGCGTCCGCAACACCGACGGAAACTGCGGGCACACCGGTGTTATCAGCCTTGCGCGCGGCTGATCAAGGTCTTCGTATCCGACTTATCCTCCAAATGTGGACGTTCTCCATAGGGCTGGGGCGCGGTCACCTCGATGATCACCTCATCCGAGAGGGTCCGTAACGAGCTGCAGGCGCACCCGTCATGAGGGCCCAGTACCGGTCACCATAGGACCAGTGCCACCACTCGGTCGGGTAGTTCACGAACCCTGCCGCGCTCATGGCGTCGCCGAGCAGACGCCGGTTGGCCCAGGCTTCAGAGGAGATCTCTGGATGGTGCGTGTAGCACGCGCCGCCGCTTTCCTCCGGCCCGGCGTTGACCGGCGTACCCATGTTTACCTCGGTGCCGTCGGCGGCGGCCAGCGTGAGATCGACGGCGGCTCCGCACACGTGCGGGGCCACTTCCGGCGGCGCCAGGGAGCGGCTGGCCTGGATGTGCACGAATTCCTCGGTCCACATGGGATTGGCCCGGCGCAGTCGAGCGGCGTACCGGGAGAAGTAGTGCTCCTGCAGCGCGAGCGGCCGGTAGCCTTCCACGATGAGCAACCGGATCCCGGCGGGAAGCTTGCCCTGCGCGATCAGCAATCGGTCGACTAGGCCGACGCGAAGGTGCGCGTAGGCTCCGGCCGGGTCGGCTTGGCGATCGTCCACGAGCACAGCCGGCACCCTGCGCAGGTCGAAGAGCGGTTCGCCGCATTCCATCGCGGGGATGGCCGAGACCCGATGATCGGACATCAGCACGATCGGTTCATTTGTCATTCGCGTGGGGCCCTTCCGCGGAGTCTTCATTTGTATGATCATGAGGCGGCTCGCTCTAAGTTCTCTGCAAGTGCCCTCATGCGAGGTAGCAGTGGAATTTCGCCTGCTCGGACCGGTCGAGGTATGGAACGGTGATCATCGGGTAGCGCTGGGCGGTCCCAAACCGCGCGCGTTACTGGCTGCGTTGCTGCTGCGGGCAGGACAGGTGGTCTCCATTGATCGGCTGGTGCATCTGGTCTGGGGCGCTCATGCTCCTGACACCGCTCGCGGACTGGTCCAGACCTACGTGTCTGCCCTGCGCCGGACGCTGGGCGGCGATCTGATCGAGACTCGGCCACCCGGATACCTCGTGAGACTCGACCGCGGGGTCCTCGATGTCCAGGCGTTCGAGCACTTCGCCGACGACGGCCGGCGCGCTGTGGCGGAGGCGCGGCATGAGGATGCGGCGCGGTCGTTGCGCGCCGCGGAAAGAGTGTGGCGCGGTCCCGCTCTGGATGGGGTTGGGGAGGCGCTCAGTGCCGATGCGGCCCGGTTGACCGAACTCCGGCTGACCGTCGTTGACGAGCGGATCGCCGTCGAGTTGCAGCTGGGCCGGCAAAGCGAGGTAGCGGTGGAGCTCGCCTCGCTGGTGGCCGCGCACCCGGCCCGCGAGCGGATGCGCGGCCACCTGATGACGGCGCTCTACCGGCTGGGCCGATCCTCCGAAGCGCTGGCGGTCTACGAGGACGGCCGTAAGGCCCTGGCCGAGGAGCTCGGAATCGATCCCGGTCCCGATCTGCGCGCGTTGCATCAGGCAATCCTCCGCGAGGATGTCGCCTTGCTGGGTTTCGTCCCCCTGGCCCAGCCGGTCTCGGAGGAGCATGGGCGCGTCATCCCCGCGCAACTTCCGGCGGACGTACCGGACTTGGTGGGCAGGGCAGCTCTCATCGTCGACCTCACGCGTCTGCTTGACATGAACCACACCGCGCCGCCGGTACTTGTCATCTCCGGGAAGGGCGGAGTGGGCAAGAGCGCCGTCGCCGTGCACCTGGCGCGCCAGGCAGGTCATCAGTATCCGGACGGCCAGCTTTTCGCCGACCTACGGGGCACCACCGACAGCCCGGCGACGGCAGAGGAGGTGCTCAGCAGATTCCTGCGCGCGCTCGGTATCCCCTACACCGCCCAGCCCGAGTCCGCGCAGGATCGGGCTGATCTCTACCGCAGCCTGCTGGAGCGGCGCCGGGTCCTGCTGGTCCTCGACGACGCTCGCAGCGAGCGGCAGATCCGCCCGCTGCTGCCAGGCGGGACCGGATGCGCGGTCCTGATCACCTCGCGGGGACGCCTGTCCGGGCTCGCCGGCGCCCACCTGACCGACCTGGATGTACTGGACACAGAAGGCGCGCTCGCGCTCCTCGGCTCCGTCCTCGGTGCGGATCGCCTGGCCGCGGAGCCGGACGCCGCCGCTGAGATCGTCCGGCTTTGCGGTCTGCTTCCGCTGGCCGTACGGACTGCCGGAGCCCGGCTGGCTACCCGGCGGCACTGGACGCTGGCCACCATGGCCGGACGCCTGGGCGTAGAGCACCGGAGGCTGGACGAACTCGTGGCCGGGGACGTGGCTGTCCGGGCCAGCGTCGGGCTCAGCTACCGATTACTGGACCAGCGGGCCCAGACGGCGTTCCGCCGGCTCGGTCTGCTGGGTACCCCCGATTTCCCCTCGTGGATCGTCGCCCCGCTGCTGGATATCCCCGCCGATGACGCCGATGACGTCGTCGAACGGCTCATCGACGCACAGCTCATCGATCACGTCACGATCGACGCGGTCGGCCAGTCCCGCTTCCGGCTGCACGATCTGCTGCGGGTCTTCGCCGCCGAATGCTCCGAAGTCTGCGACACCGCTGCCGCGCGAGATGCGGCCATCACTCGTACGCTGGGCAGCTGGCTCCAGTTGATCATCGAGATCGGGTCCCGGGTGCCGTCCGGCGAGGTCGAGCTGCGCCGTCACTACGCCTCCGCGCATCCCGTGGACGACCACGTCGCCAAGCGAGTCATGGCTGACCCCGAGGCATGGCTGGAAGCCGAGACGCCGGCCTTGATCGTGGCGGTCGAGCGTGCCGCCTGTCTCGGCCTCGACGTGGCCGCCTGCGACCTGGCCACGGCGCTCTCCTTCTCCCGGGTCTTCTCCGCCAACCGGATGGCCGAATGGCATAGCAGCCACGCTGCGGCGCTGGCGGCGACCCGTCGCGCGGGCAACCGGCTCGGCGAGGCGGCCCTGCTGGCCGGGTTGGGCCAGATCCACTACAGCCTCGATCACTTCGACCAGGTGCGTGAGCACCTGTCGCAGGCCCTCACCATCTTCATCGAAGCCGGAGACCGCAGGGGCGAGGCCGTCGCCCTGGCCGGTCTGGGCGGCGCCTGCCGGGAGCAGTGCCGCCTGCGCGAGGGCTTGGGCCTGCTGTCCCGGTCGGCGGAGCTGTTCCGCCTGCTGGGTGACGACATCGGCATCGGCGCGACCTGCCGTCTCTCCGCCGCCATCCACCTGGAGCTCGGCGAGTACGACGCCACGTGGCCGCTGCTCGACCAAGCCCTCACTGCCTACCGGAGCGCGGACAGCGGGCGCGGCGAGGCGCTGACGGTGCGGACCAGAAGCCTTGTCCACCGTGCTCTCGGCGACTACGCGCGGGCCGGAAGGGACAGCACCGAGGCCCTCGCCATGCTGCGGGCCTCCGGCGAACAGCTGATGATCGCTTTCGCGGTCCAGTCGTGGGCCAAGGTGGAGATCCGGCGGGGCCGCGGCGGCGCCTGCCTGCCTTCGCTGGTCGATGCCCTCGACGTGTGTAGAAACCATCTCGACCGGTACGGCGAGGCGCTGATGCTGCGCACCATCGGCGAGCTCCACCTGGCCGAGGGCGAGCTGGACCTGGCAGAAGCCCATCTGATCGAGTCCGTCGCCATCTCGCGGGAGCTCGGCACCGCGCTGCCAGCAGCTCGGGCCAGACGTGACCTGGCAGCAATACTGTCGGCGCGCGGCGACGGCACAGCCGAGGCGATGCTCGCCACCGCGCTGGAAATCTTCTCCGAGCATGAGGCCCGAGAGTTCACCGAGCTCACACACACTGCCGCCGCGTGCCTGCCACCGCTCCGACGTCCTCAGACCACAGGGCTGTAAAGCTCTTAGAGCGAACCTGCAGCGCGCCTCTCGATGCTCCGATCATGAAGATTCTCAAGGGCCTCCTAGCGGTGCTCGCCCTCGCTCTCGGCGTGGTCGCCACCTCACCGGCGCCCGCCATGGCGGTGGCGCGTTCGTCCATCGTCTCCGTGGCGCAGGACGAACTCAACAATTCAAGCCGCAACTACCAGACCTCCTCGGAGTGCAACTTCTACACCGGGTACTTCCGAGGCGGCTGGAAGGACACCTCAGGGTGCCCGACCACCGACGGCATCAAGTGGGCGAAGAGCGAATGGTGCGCTGACTTCGCCAAGTACGTCTGGAAGAAGGCCGGCGTCACCTACGCCGACGTGCCCGAGGGCGGTCCGCTAGGAACCCTCACCGGCTGGGCGCGATCCTTCAGAGAGTACGGCGAGGCGCACGGCACGTGGCACAGCCGTGGCAGCGGCTACACGCCCCAGCCCGGCGACGCGATCGTGTTCGACTGGGACGGCGGCGGCATCGACCACGTCGGCCTCGTGACCTCCGCGAACTCCAGCACGGTCTATACGATCGAGGGCAATACCGACGGCGGCCACACCAGAGTCCACTCCCGCCCCCGCTCCAGTTCCGACATTGTCGGCTACAGCGAGCCCGTCGGTGCGACGGATCGGCCGAGTGGCCGGGTGTCGGTTTACGGGGTGCTGCCGGACGGGAGCCTCACCTACACCGCCCTCGACGCCGCTACCGGCAAGCGCACCCACGGCGCCGTCCACGGCGCCCCGCTGCCCTTCACGCCCAAGGCTCTGGCCACCCTCGACTTCAACACCGTTCTCATCACCGACACCACCGGCAAGCTCTACCGCATCAACGTGATCTCCCACAGCGGAGACACCCTCGTCCACAATGCGCCGGTCCTGCTCGGCACCGGCTGGACCCACGACCTGCTGGCTTTTGACAGCACCTACCTGTACGGCATCGCCGACGGCGCCCTGCGCCGCTACACCCTCAACGCCACCGACACCCTCACCGCAGCCGGCATCACCAACAACACCCTCATCGGTGAGGGCTTCACCCTGAAAACCCTCACCGCCACCGGCACGAAGTGGATCCTCGGTACCACCGTCGGCGGCGCCCTCATCAGCTACCGCATCAACGGTGCAGGCTCCTGGGACCGCTACCAGCTGCGCGACACCACCTGGCAAGTCTTCGACCACCTGCTGTCCCCCGGCGCCGGCCTCTACTACGGCCACCGCCCCGAAGGATCCCTTCACGCCTACCTCGACGCCAACCCCTACGACGGCCAAGGCGACGACCTCAGCAGCCAGACCCCCATCGACACCGAAGGCTGGACCCAGACCCTCCTGTCCGCCCAGCCCAACACCGCGACCAGCTCGTGAACGGGCGACTCCGCGCGTTCCTGCCGCTGGCTACCGTTGCGGCCACGGCCGTGATCTCCTTGTGCGCCATCACCTCCCCCTCGGCTGCGGCCCTTGATCCGGAGCCGGAGGTGAGCGCGTCTGACGTCACCGCCGCTTACCAACTCGCCGCGTGCGATCCCGGCGGCACGACATCGATCGACGCGGCCCTGGCCACCCAGCTCAACCAGACCCTCGACGACAAGATGCGCGGCTACATGTCCGCGTACCGCGTGTCCTGCGCCCGCATGGTGATCAAGGCCGTGCACGACCGCGGGCTGGAGCCGCGGGCGGCCGTCATCGCGGTGACCACGATCATCGTGGAGACCAGCATCCAGAACATCAGCGAGGAAGTCGACCACGACAGCCTGGGACTTTTCCAGCAGCGCGCCTCCTGGGGAAGCAAGTCCCAGCGGCTCGACCCGACATGGGCCACCAACGCTTTCCTCAACAAAATGATCCGGGAATACCCGAACAACAGCTGGCGGACCGCGCAGATCGGCGACGTGTGCCAGAGCGTCCAGGGATCCGCCTATCCCGACCGCTACCAGGTCCAGGCCGGTGACGCGCAGCTCATCGTCAACGCCATCTGGCCCTATGTCAGCGGGCCGAAGGGGCCCGCTCCGGTGTACGGGGTACTGCCGAGCGGGCTGCTGACGTATACGGAGATCGACGCGGCAACCGCGAAGCGTACCCGTGGCGCCGAGCTCTCGACCGTCCCCCTGGGGTTCAAGCCCAAGGCCATGGCCACGCTTGACTACAACACTTTGCTGATCACCCAGGACGACTCCGGCGGCAAGCTGTATCGGGTCGACATCATCTCCAACCGTGGCACCGTCACGTTTGACCCACCGATATTGCTCGGCACCGGCTGGACCCACGACCTGCTGGCCTACGACGGCAAGAGCCACCTGTACGGCATCGCCGACGGCGTGCTACGCCGCTACAACCTCACCAAAACGAAGCCAACCCTGGCCGACATCACCAGCAACACCCTCATCGGCAGCGGCTTCGCTTTGAAGACACTCACGACGACAGGGCCGGACTGGATTCTCGGCACCACCACCGCCGGACAACTGATCTCCTACAAGATCAACGGCGCCGGCTCCTGGCAGCGCTACCAGCTGCGCGACGCCACCTGGCAAGTCTTCGACCACCTGCTCTCACCGGGCGGCGGCGTCTACTACGGCCACCGCCCCGAAGGATCCCTGCACGGCTACGTCGACGCCAACCCCTACGACGGCCGAGACGACGACCTCAGCAGCCAGACCCCCATCGACACCGAAGGCTGGACCCAAACCCTCCTGTCCGCCCAACCAGGAACTGTCACCTGAGAAATCGAGTAGGAGGGTGAGGTCGCCTCACCCTCCTCTCACACCACCGGACATGCGGGCCCGCATGTCCGGTGGTTCGTCAAGCCGTGGTTCTAAGCCTGCGCCAGGTGTTCTGTAGACCCAGCAACCCCAGGTCGTCCCAATGAGCGTTGGTCAGAGCCCGGGCGCTGAAGGACGGCCGACCCGGCAATCCGCCAGTACCCTTTGCTGCTGGCAGCCCATTCCCGCGTGTTTGGCGTCAGGGATGCCCAGCTTGCGCAGGTTCCGGCGTCTTGCCGCGTAGCGCTTCCATTCCTTCCAGCGGATCTGCCGCATCCGGCGGTGTAGCCATTTGTCCAGCTCGCGCAGCCTGGGTGCCAGATCCGAGAGATGGAAATAGGCCATCCACCCAGCGGTGAAGGCGTTGAGCCTGTCGATTCTGTAGAACATCGACACGCTCCACCGTCGGCTGGTCAACTCCCGGATCCGATCCTTCAGATGCTTGATCGCCTTGGGATCGACCCGGATCTTCACACCCGACCGGGTGAAGTAGAACCCGAACCCCGGCAACCTCGCCTCGCGAGCATGCCGGACCGAGGACTTCTCCTGATTCACCTTGAGCTTCAACCGCTGCTCGACCACGACCGTGACCGAATCGAGCTGTCAATGGTCGAGTGCGTGTCGCCGCTGGTGGCCGGATAGAGGTCCCCACGTCTTCGTAGTTGACTGGACCGGCAACGGCCGATACGTGCCCGCGTCCACCGCCTCCCGAACACCCGCCCGGCGCTCACGCATCCACGAACGCAGCTGCTCCGTGGTCATCCCGTCCACACCCGGCGCGCCCCGGTTGACCTCCACACGCCTCAACGCCCTGCCCAGATTGCCCGGCGAGACAAACTCCTCCCACACCGACATCTCCAGTCCAGGGATCACGTCCTCCTCAGGAAGCGCCGACCCGCCGCTACGCTCCACCGCGGTACTCACCGGAACTCACCGGCCCTTCCACCGTGGGCCCATGTCCATGGGATGGCTGCGATCAAAACGACCGGCACGAGAAATCCCGATTCCTCCGCTCTACTTGACGTTCGGCCCTTCCCGGCTGATTGTCCGTTCCCCTCACCGGTACTGCGGCCTCTGCTGACTTCTGCCCGGTCAGCCCCCACCCCACGACGGGAGCCGTCGGCGCGGCGACAACAACAGCACAACCAACACCCAGGCAGATCTCCCCAGGCAAGAACGATCACTTTCCCCCTGCGCCCGCCGCGTCTACCTGACGGTCCTGTCGGTGATGACGGGCTTCACCTTCGCATGCAGGCTCACCCACACCCATCCGGCCTCATACGCGGTTCGCGTTCCTCGGTGCAGAGTTTCGCCTCGGGCTTCCTCCAGACCCCGCCTCACGACGACGCCCTTGCCGCCAACTCGGAGTTAGCACCATCTCTTCCTCCAGGGGACTTTCACCCCCAAGCGATCGCCCATGCTGGGCGCACACGCATGATGGGCCCCGGCGCCGACCGGGGTCCATCACAGGCCGCCCTCACAATGTCATCGGCCTGAAATTCTCTCTGCCGTCTTGGCCCACCCGAACGGCTTCGGTGCGGTTTTCCACTGATCCATCCAGGCGCGGATGTCGGCTACCGGCGCCTGGACGCTCTTATGGACCCAATACCGGATCAGTTGGTCGGTCCAGGTAGCCAGGAGGATCCGGTCGGGGCCGCGCGCGAGAACACGGCCGCCTCGCTCCAGGCCGCCCAGCCACTACGGGATACGGCCGACGTCCTCATACGGGCCGAGGATCATCCCGACTCGGGGCCGGCAGCGCCCGCTCGCCGTACGCCTCCAGAACTGCGAGCTCGCCGCCACGCTTAGCGACCGCCGTCGACGAGCACGACGTGCGCGGGCCAGGAGCAGCGGTGCCCGACGCAGGCTTCGAAGACGGCGCGGCCGACGTGGTAGGTGCCGCCGAGAATGAGCAGTTTGATGATTCATCCAGGGGACTGGGGTTAATGGCACGACGATCATGCCCGCTACCTGAGCCCGGTGGCGGCCGCAGCCGTTCGCAGCGCGGCGAACTCCACGCGCTGCGCGAAATCGACGACATACTGCCGACATACCAGGCTGAACTACCATCGCTCCGCATCCGCAGAGGCGCACGAGCAAGGTGAGGAACGAACCGGGTCGGTGCTCCTGAAATCGGCACGATCGGCCTTGGCGCTTCGGCCGCGCCCAGGCGTCAGGGTCACGGATGCCAGCCATCCGCTGGAAAGCCTGCTCCGAGCGTCTGACTCCGACTACCCGTAAAGCCCTGGCTACGCCGTCCTCTGTCCGGTCAGGTCCCTCTGGAAAGGAATCCCGTGCGTTTTGCTCGCCCTGTTGCTGCCGCAATGCTCGTGGCCGCCGCGTTAGCGGTCCCGCAACCCGCGCAGGCTGCTGTGTTCAAGCATCCAGGCGTCCTGGTCAGCCGAGCTCAGCTCGACTTCGTCCGAGCCAACCTGGACAAGGAGCCGTGGCGAGCCGCCTGGAGGAAACTGCAAAGCAGCTCCTACGCCTCGCTGTCCTACACGGCCACCCCCCGCGCCGACGTGAACTGCGGCGGGAATTCCATTCCCGACAACGGCTGCTCCGACGAGCGCAAGGACGCCATGGCGGCCTACACGCACGCCCTGCAGTGGTACCTCACCAAGGACGACCGCTATGCGAAGAAGGCGATCCAGATCATGGACGCCTGGTCAGCTGTGATCACCAAGCACACCGGGGACAACGCACCGCTGCAGACCGGCTGGGCGGGGGCCAACTTCTCCCGCGCCGCCGAGCTCATCAAGCACACCTACGGCAGTTGGAGCCAGGCCGCCCGCTTCGCCGGAAAACTGCGCACCGTGTACCTCCCGGCCCTGCTCAAAGGGCGGCCGGACAGCAACGGCAACTGGGAACTGATCATGACGGCTGCCGCCATCGGCATCGCCGTACACCTTGATGATCGTAAATCTTTCAATGAGGCTGTCGAGACCTGGCGCGGAAGGCTGCCTGCCTACATCTACCTGAAGACGGACGGCGCGCTGCCCAAGTCGCCGCCGGGCAGCACGTACAACACCAAGGCCGAGATCATCGACTACTGGAAGGGGCAGACCACGTTCGTGGACGGCCTGACCCAGGAGACCTGCCGCGATTTCTGGCACACCGGATGGGGTATCGCGGCCATCTCCCACGTCGCCGAGACCGCCCGCATCCAAGGCCTCGACCTGTACGCCAAGGCCAAGCATCGGCTCCGGTACGCGATGGACTTCCACGCCAAACTGCAACTGGGCGGGACGGTTCCGTCGTGGCTCTGCGGTGGGAAGCTCAAGCGCGATCTGGGGGACCACTTCGAGGTCGGCTACAACGCCCTGCACCACGGGCTCGGCTACGATATGCCGTACGCCAAGCAGTGGGTCGAGCAGAAACGCCCAGCCGGGGCGTCGCACTTCCTGGGCTGGGAGACCCTCACCCACGCGCAGAACCCCGCTCGCTCCTCCGTGGAGAGCGCCTCGGTTTACGGGGCGATGCCGGACGGGAAGTTGACCTACACCGCCATTGACGCCGCTACCGGGCAGCGCACGCGTGGCGCTTTTGTATCCACGACCACTCTGGGTTTCATTCCCAAGGCGATGGCGACGCTGGACTTCAACACCCTCCTGGTCACCGATAAGGAGGGACGGCTCTACCGGGTCGATATCCGGACCAATCGCGACAGCCTCATCTTCGAGCCGCCTGTCTTGCTCGGCAGCGGCTTCACCCACGACCTCCTCGCCTACGACGGCAACGGCCACCTGTTCGGTATCGCCGGCGGGACCCTGCGCCGCTATACCGTCAATGCGATCAAGCCCACGATCGACAACATCGTCAGCGGCTCCGTCATCGGCGACGGCTTCGCCCTCAAGACCCTGACGGCGACCGGCCCCAACTGGATCCTCGGCACGACGGCCGGCGGCAAGCTGATCTCTTACCGGATCGACGGCCCTGGCTCCTGGAAGAGGTACGAGCTTCGCGACACCACCTGGCAGGTCTTCGACCATCTCCTGTCGCCCGGCGGGGGCGTGTACTACGGCCACGGGAGTAATGGCTCGCTCTTCCGCTACGCCGACCAGAATCCCTACGACGGCCAGGGCGACGACCTCAGCAGCCAGAGCGCCGTCGGCACCGAAGGCTGGACCCAAACCCTTCTGTCCGCCCAACCCGCCACCGTCAGCTGACCGAACAACCGACAGCCGCTGGAGGACCCCGGATACCCTCCGAGGTCCTCCAGCATGGCCCGGCCCTCTATGCCTGACTCCACCATGGCCGATTCAGCTCGCCCTCAGCACCGAACCGGGGGGTCAGGACTGGCAGAGAACCCCCGCACCGTCGTGGCGGTCGACATGACCAGGCCAGCTGCACAGGACCCGGACCCCGGCACGTGGCTGCTGAACAAGATCGACGCCCGCGAGCGGGCCCTGACCGGCCAGATCGAGCAGACCCAGGCGGAAATTGACGCCATGGCCGCGCACCTCGGCGAACTGCACGAAGCGATCGAGCACCTGCGGATCACCCGTAAGACCCTGCTGTCCCTCGCCGACGAACCCGGAGCCGAGCCGGCCCTACCGCCTCCCG
>NZ_JBFAIF010000047.1:0-10942 GCF_040654555.1 Nonomuraea sp. NPDC050680
ACAGAGGTCGGCCTCGATCCGCCGGATCATGTCGTCGACGAAGGTGATGTCCTCGCCGCCGGAATTGGCCCAGCCGTTGTTGAAGCCCTGGGGCGAGACGAAGATCGCGGTGTTGTTCGACAACGCCCTGAGCCCGTAGTAGGACCAGGGATATCCACTGGTTCCGCCCGAGTCGACATCGTTCGCGGTGCCGCCGTTCCAGTGGAATCCGAAGATCAACCGGTAGGGGGTGGTGTTGGTGTAGTTGTCTGGAATTCTCAGGATATAGCTACGATTTTTCCCGCTGGTGGTAATCGACTGCGTGCCGCTTCTCAGCGTCGGGGTCTTGCCGCATCCAGCGGTGCCCGCGGCGGCGTTCGTGCCGGTGAGCGGCGTGGTCGCGCTGTTGCCCAGCGCCGCCTGCGTCACGCCCAGGACGAGCAGTGCCGCGGTCGCGACAGCGGTGAAGAGCGCTTTATGCCGCGACATCACGCAGTTTCCTTTCCTGTTTTCAGGGTGACACTGGTCAATGGAGAAGCCATTTCTGCCGCCTTTTTCGGAAGGGATGACGTGGGCCGGTCGGCGCTCACCGACGCCGCGGTAATCGGATATCTCCTTTTTTCTGGCTCGCTGGAGTCAGCGGTAGCCGGCGGCGATGACTTCGGCCTGGACGGCGTTCTCCACGGCGTCGGTGGGGTAGCCGGCGACCATGGCCCCTTCATAGAAGGTGCCCGCGCTGAGGTTGGCGCCGCCGTCGGGCTTGCAGCAGTCGCCGCCGCTGCCCAGGATGATGGCCCCCTGCTTCTTCATCGGGCTGTAGCCGTTGGGGAGCGTGCCGTCGTACAGGGTGTACAGGCTGCCGGACTGGGCGTTACTGCCCTTCATCGCGAATCGGGTCGTGCCGTTGTTCTTCAGCGTGGCGGTGACGAACTTGTGAGGGAAGGCCCGCTGGTTGGGGTTCCAGGACTGGCTGCCGCCGGGGTAGAGCCCCCATTCGAGGTCGGCCTGGACCCAGGGGCCGCTTCCCTGGCAGCCGCCGAACCAGCATTGGGTGCTGAAGTTGATGGCGTCCATCGCGCCGGCGGCGTCGGCCTTCCTGGTGGTCTCGCTGTTGCCGTAGTCGAAGCAGCAGCCACCGTTGACGTGGGTCCCGCTGGTCACCATGTACATGCCCTCCGGCGCGCTGCCCGTGGGGACACCGGTCAGGTGGCCGTCCCGCCAGTAGCTGTTGCCGGGGTTGATGTAGAGGGAGTAGGCCTTGTTGCCGCCGACGGTGAGCGACTCGGTGGTCGCGGTCGCGGGCCTGCTCTGAGGGGAGCCGGGAACCACGCTGGAGCCCTGGTACCACAGGTCGTTGCCACGTCCGGACTGGTCGTAGACGACCGTGATGACACACGTGGCACCGGCGCAGAAGGAGTCCTGAGCCGCGGCGTCGGCGACGCCGCCCGCGGTCAGGGCGCCGATGTTGCGGGTCGCGTTGTCGGAGGAGCGCCTGACCTGGTACAGGTTGCCGCTGTACGAGCCGTAGAGCGCCCGGGTCGTGCTGTGCGCGGCCACGCAAGGCGTGCCGCCCGAGGCGTAGATGTCGCACGGGCGCGCGCCGGGCGTCGGCGGGGTCGGCGTCGGCGTCGGGCTCGGCTCGGCTCCGGTGGTCCACTTCTGGTTGGCGGCGCCCTGACAGGTCCAGATCTGGACCTTGGTGCCGTTGGCGGTGCCCGAAGCGCTGACGTCCAGGCATTTGCCGGCGCCGACGGCGGTGATGGTGCCGTCGGCGTTGAGGCGCCATTGCTGATTACTCTGGCCGTTGCAGTCCCAGATGATGACGTTGGTGCCGTTGGCGGTGCCGGCGCCGTAGACGTCCAGGCACTTGCCGCCGTACACCCGCAACTCACCGGCGCTGGTGGCGGTCCACTGCTGGTTGGACTGGCCGTTGCAGTCCCAGATCTGCACCTGCGCGCCGTTCGCCTGAGAGACGCCGTTGACATCCAGGCACCGGCCCGACCCCACGCCCACCAGTGGCGTGGTCGCCGCCGAGGCCGGCACCGACCATGTCACGGCGGTGGCCAGGAGTGCCGTGAGCACCGCCGCGACAGTCGCGAAGACGGCCGCCCAATGGCGCCGCACACGCGGCGCACGGCCCGGCAAGGGGACGGATGGAGGTTGCATGGGCGTACTCCTCGGGGGGGTAGGGCGTGGCGGAGACGGCCGCGCTTGGGAGATCGCGGACCCCGCCGGGAGACGGCAGGGGACGGCACGCGCCCGTCCGACGGGGTCGAGGACCGGGCCGCCCCGATCAGGGAACAGGGCGTCAGGGCAGCTCGAATACCGGTCGCCACGATCGATACGAATCGATTCGACAACGTAAGGGGTCGGCTGAGGAGGGGAGATGGCGGTGTACGGCGAAGCACATACGACGGGCGGACCGCCTGTCAAGGCTCCGCCTTGTCCGCTGCCCGCGGGAGGCTCTCTCCAGCGGCTCTCATCGGCCCGGCCCGCGCTCCGCCGAGCCGGGCTCTGATGAAACGTTCATCCGCCCCATTCACCGGCGCACGTCCCGACCGGTCCGGGCACCCGGCGCCCGAAAGCCGGCCGGGGTCAGCGGGATGAGGAGAACAGGCGCTGCTGGATCTCCAGACGGTAGTCGTCGAGAGTGTTGTCGATGTGCGTGGCGGCGGCCTGGGTTGCCGCTTCGGGGTCGCCGGCGCGGATGGCCTGGTAGATCGCCTCGTGTTCCTCGACGGCCTCGGCGGCGTGCCCGCCCACCGAGCCGCGCAGCCCGATGAGGTTGGACTGCGCCTGCAGCCGCCGGGCCTCCCGTACGGCGATCTGGAGGAACATGTTGTGCGCGGCCGTGGCGATGGCGGCGTGGAAGGTGTCGTCGCCCTCGTTGAACAGGTCCTCGCGTCCGGTCTCGAAGCCCTGGCGGCACATGGCGGCCGCATCCTCGATGGCCCTCAGTTCCGCGGGGGTGGCGCGGCGGGCGGCCAGCCGGCTGGTCTCCATTTCCTGTGCCCGGCGGAACTCGAACAGCATGTAGACGTGGTCCAGGTCGGTCGGGAGGAAGAAGGACGCCCAGCGCCCGGTGCCGAGCATCCCCTCGTCGTCGGCCACGTACAGGCCGCGACCCTTCTGGGCGCGCACCCGGCCCAGCGCGGAGAGTATCTTCACCGCCTCGCGGACGACGGTGCGGCTGGTGCCCAGCTGCTGGGCCAGCTCGTTCTCGGTCGGCAGGCGGTCTCCCGGGCGCAGGCGCAGCCGGACGATCAACTCCAGCAGCTGCTCCGCGGCCACCTCGTAGCCGGGCCGGTATCCGCTCTCACGCGGGGCATCGGTCACCATGCTCCCTCCTCGCCGTCCCTGCAAGAGTATGACTGATCGGGGTCTCCAAGGCCGGGGGACGGGATGGCGTCCGATCAGTACGACACATCTGAATGATTCATGCGGAAATGATCGTTACGGGAATCTGTGACCACGGGTATCGCGGCTGGTCATTAGGGTAAATGGGCCGACCATGGCCTGAACCTCCCTATCCATTGATCAAAATAAGTAGGCTTAAGGACTTGACGGGCATCGGTGCCCAGATCGTAATAAGGAGCGAGGTTCCGGGGATTCGCTCCTTTCCGGAACCTCCGCGGCTGGAGCACGTGGGCGGACAGTGGCGGCGCTTCGCGGCCCTCCGCACCGTGGCCGGCCACGTCGACGTCCACAGCCTCGCTTCACCATGCGTCCCTCGTGACCTGAGCACCCCTCTACCCCCCAGAGGAACCATCGTGCAGTCATCTTCGCCCCTCACGGCGCTGAGACCGGTCCTGACCGGCGTCATCGCCGCCGTGCTGGCCGCGGCGTTCGCCCTCGTCGTCCCGGTCGCCTCGGCCCTGGCGGCCACCACGACCCTGTACGCGTCACCCTCCGGCACCGGCACCGCCTGCACCTCCGCGCAGCCGTGCTCTCTGTCCGCGGCGCAGACGGCCGTGCGGTCACTGAACGGCGCCATGTCCAACGACATCGTCGTCGACCTGGCAGGCGGGGTGTACCGGCTCTCCGCGCCGCTCCGGCTGACCGCCGCCGACTCCGGAAACAACGGCTACACCGTCACATGGCGGGCCGCGGCGGGCACCGGTCCCGTCATCAGCGGGGCGCGTGCGGTCACCGGATGGTCACTGGCCGACTCCGGGAAGAACATCTGGCGCGCCAACGTCGGCACCGGGATCGACACGCGGCAGCTGTACGTCAACGGCGCCGTCGCCACGCGTGCGCGCACCCAGGTGAACAGGGCCGACTTCACCGCGACCAGCGCCGGTCTGCGGTTCGGCAACAGCGCGCTGAGCTACCTGAACAACCTGGCCGACCAGAACCGGGTCGAGATGGAGAGCGTCGGCTCCTTCACCGATCGGTACGTGAGGGTGCAGAGCATCAGTGGCAACGTCATCACGATGCAGCAGCCCGGCTGGAACAACAACACCTTCGGGTACGACACCTTCACCCAGCCACACCGGGCGGGTCCGCTGTACGTGGAGAACGCATACGAGTTCCTGGACGCGCCGGGTGAGTGGTACATCAACCCCGGGACCGGCGTCCTGTACTACATTCCGGCGGCCGGTCAGAGCATGAGCGACGTCAGCGTCGAGTTGCCCTTGCTGCAGTCCCTGGTGAACGTCGGGGGCACCTACGACGCGCCCGCGCACCACATCACCTTCAGCGGGATCATGTTCACCGGCACGAGCTGGCTCGGGCCCAGCAGCAACCAGGGTTATGCGGACCAGCAGACCGGCTCCTACATCGCGGGCAACTGGAACTGGCCCGCTGACAGGCTGACCTCCTGCCAGGAGGGCTGCCAGCAGTTCGAGGCAGCGCGGCCGAACTGGTACCAGATGCCCGCCGCCGTGCAGGTCTCCGCCGCGAACCACATCACCTTCACCGACTCCCAGTTCGTCAACCTGGGCCAGACGGCCGTCGGCATCGGCAACGACGCCAACGCGCACGCCAGCGGTGTCGGCCTGGGCGCGAGCGACATCACGCTCACCCGGTCCGAGGTGGCCCGCAGCTCGGCCGGCGGCGTCCTGGTCGGCGGCGTGCGCGCCGACGCGCACCACCCCAGCGACCAGCGGATGGTCAACCGGAACATCACCGTCAGCGACAACCGGATCCACGACCTCGGCCTGGACTACCGGGGCATCGTCTCGGTCCTGACCACCTACGTCACCGGCACCGACGTCTCACACAACGAGGTCTACAACCTGCCGTACACCGGCATGTCGATCGGCTATGGCTGGGGCGCCAACGAGCCCGGCGGCAGCAACCAGTACGCCAACCGCGGTCTGTACAACTACCAGCCCCGGTACACGACGCCCACCACCGCGTCCGGCAACCGGCTCGTCGGCAACTACGTGCACGACGTCATGCAGCAGATGACCGACGGCGGGTGCATCTACACGCTGTCCTGGAACCCGAACGCCGTGATCAGTGACAACCACTGCCTGCGGACCAACGGCTGGTTCGGGGTCTACTTCGACGAGGGCTCCAAGTACTACACCGTCACCGGCAACGTGCTCTCGAACACCGGCACCTGGGCCACCGCCAACTACTGGGGCGGCGAGAACATGGGCAACTTCACCGTCACCGACAACTGGTCGACCAACGGCAGCACCAACGTGACCAACGGTGACCGGGGCAATGTCGTCCACGGCAACGTCACCGTCAGCAACGGCAACTGGCCGGCGGGCGCCCAAGCTGTGATGGCGTCCGCCGGGCCCCGGACCGGCACGTCACCCTCGCCCACTCCGACGCCTCCTGGAAGCACGAGTGCGCTGAAGGGTGTGGGGTCGGGGCGATGCCTGGATGTCAACGGTGCTTCGCAGACCAACGGTGCGCAGGTGCAGATCTGGGACTGCAACGGCCAGTCCAACCAGCAGTGGACCGCCACCAGCGCCGGTGAACTGCGGACGTCCGGCGGCAAGTGCCTGGACGTCAACGGCGCCGGCACCGCCGACGGCACCGCCGTGATCATCTGGGACTGCAACGGCCAGAACAACCAGAAGTGGCGCCTCAACGCCGATGGCACCATCACCGCCGTCGGCGCCGGTAAATGCCTGGACGTCAGCGCCTCGGGCACCGCCAACGGCACCAAAGTCCAGATCTGGACCTGCCACGGCGGCGCCAACCAGAAGTGGACCCGCGTCTGACCCACGCGGCATTCCCATGGGCACGAAGCACAGCTTTGGCAACAGCGCAATGGCGCGTGCTTGCCCTGACTGATCGTCATATGTCAGGAAGGAACACACATGTCCCGACGTCCGTGGCTCACCTTGCTGACCACGATGGCGCTGATCACTCCCGGAGCCGTCACGCTCACCGCCTCCTCGGCGAACGCGCTGACCATCCCGGCTTCCGACTACCAGCAGGTGTCGCTCGCCTCGGGCGGTGCGGAGCTGGGTGAGGCGATGTCGCTGGCTGTGATGCCGAACCGGTCGGTGCTGCACACGGCGCGCGACGGTACGGTGCGCGTCACCGATGTCAACGGCACCACGAAGGTGGCCGGCAAGCTCAACGCCTACACGCACGACGAGGAGGGCCTGCAGGGTGTGGCGGTCGACCCGGACTTCGCGTCGAACCGGTACATCTGGCTCTACTACTCGCCCCGGCTGAGCACGCCGACCGGTGACGCGCCGAGCAACGGCACCCAGGCGCAGTTCGACCAGTGGAAGGGACATCTGAACGTGTCCCGCTTCACCCTGAAGTCCGACGACACATTGGACATGGCCAGTGAGAAGGTCGTGCTGGAGGTGCCGAACGACCGGGGGATGTGCTGCCATGTCGGCGGCGACCTCGACTTCGACGCGGCCGGCAACCTGTATCTGACGACCGGCGACGACAGCAACCCGTTCGAGTCGAGCGGCTACTCCCCCCTGGACGAGCGGACCGACCGCAACCCGCAGTACGACGCCCAGCGCTCCGCCGCCAACACCAACGACCTGCGCGGCAAGGTCCTGCGGATCAAGCCGCAGCCGGACGGCACCTACACGATCCCCAGCGGCAACCTGTTCCCGCCCGGCACGGCGAAGACACGGCCGGAGATCTACGCGATGGGGTTCCGCAACCCGTTCCGGATGAGCGTGGACAAGGCCACCGGGGTCGTGTACCTGGGCGACTACGGTCCGGACGCCGGCACCACCAATTCCAACCGCGGGCCGCAGGGGCAGGTGGAGTTCGACCGCATCACCGGGCCGGGCAACTACGGCTGGCCGTACTGCACCGGCACGAACACCACCGCCGAGACCTACAACGAGTGGAACTTCGCCTCCAACAGCACCGGCCCGAAGTACAACTGCGCGGGCGGCCCGACCAACAACTCCTTCCGCAACACCGGCCAGACCACGCTGCCCCAGGCCAAGCCGGCGTGGATCCGGTACGCCGGGGACGCCGGAACCCCGCCAGAGTTCGGCTCCGGATCGGAGTCGCCGATGGGCGGCCCGGTCTACCGTTACGACGCGGGCCTGAACTCGGCCGTCAAGTTCCCTCAGGACCTGGACGGGCGTTACTTCGCCGGGGAGTACGGCCGCCGCTGGATCAAGGCCATCGAGGTCAAGGCCGACGGGAACTACGGGGAGATCTCCGCGTTCCCCTGGACCGGCACCCAGGTGATGGACATGGCCTTCGGTCCTGACGGGGCCCTCTACGTCCTCGACTACGGCGACGGGAACAACAACCAGGCGCTGTACCGGGTCGAGTACATCGGCAAGGCCAACCGCAACCCGATCGCCAAGGCCTCTGCCGACAAGACGTCAGGACCGGCCCCGCTGACGGTGAACTTCTCCTCCGCGGGCAGCTCCGACCCCGAGGCCGGCGCCTTGACCTACTCGTGGACCTTCGGCGACGGCACCACGTCCACGGCGGCGAACCCGAGCAAGACCTACACCGCGAACGGCACCTACACCGCCACCCTCACTGTCCGCGACCCGCAGGGGCTGACAGGAAGCGCGAGCGTGATCGTGAGCGTCGGCAACACCGCCCCGACGGTGACACTGACCACCCCGGCCGACGGTCAGCTGTTCTCCTTCGGCGACACCGTGCCCTTCCAGGTCACCGCCAGCGACCCGGAGGACGGCACCATCGACTGCACCAAGGTCACCGTCGCCTACTTCCTCGGCCACGACAGTCACCGTCACCAGATCACCTCCAAGACCGGCTGCTCGGGCTCCATCTCCGTGCCGGTCGACGGTGAGCACGACGCCGCGGCCAACATCTACGGCGTCTTCGAGGCCTCCTACACCGACATGGGGGGCCTGACCTCCACCAGCGCCCGTACGCTCCAGCCGCGACACCGGCAGGCCGAGCACTTCGGGGCCCAGCAGGGCGTCCAGACGGCCGACCACACCACCGCCGAAGGCGGCAAGACGGTCGGCTTCACCGACGACGGTGACTGGATCTCCTTCCAGCCGTACAACCTGGGCAACGCCACGAGGGTCACCGCTCGGGTGTCCTCGGGGGGCGCGGGCGGCCGGATCGAGGTGCGGGCGGGCTCGGCGACGGGCGCACTGCTGGGAACGGTGAACGTCACGAGCACCGGCGGCTGGGACACCTTCACCGACGTCTCGGCGAACCTCAGCGGCGCGCCGACCGGCACCACGACGCTGTACCTCGTCTTCCGTGGCCCGACCGGACAGGGCTACCTGTTCGACGTCGACGCCTTCACCCTCGACACCGGCACGTCGCCCCCGGCGAGCACGGGTGCGCTGAAGGGTGTGGGGTCGGGGCGGTGTCTGGATGTCAACGGTGCTTCGCCGGCCAATGGTGCGCAGGCGCGGATCTGGGACTGTAGTGGGCAGTCCGATCAGCAGTGGACTGCTACCAGCGCGGGTGAGTTGCGGGCGTCCGGTGGTAAGTGCCTGGATGTCAACGGGGCGGGTACGGCGGACGGCTCCGGGGTGATCGTCTGGGACTGTAACGGTCAGAACAACCAGAAGTGGCGCCTCAACGCCGATGGCACGATCACGGCTGTCGGGGCGAACAAGTGCCTGGATGTGTCCGGTGCCGGCACGGCCAATGGCACCAAGGTGCAGATCTGGACGTGCAACGGCCAGAACAACCAGAAGTGGAACCGCGTCTGAGCCCTACCCGACCCCACCCGCATCACGAAATTGATATGACGCCCCGCGCGGCCCGCTTTCACCGGCGAAAGGGACCGCGCCCCGGGCGCTCGCGACGGAAGGACACGCATGCTGCGACATCTGACCCCCGGCGCGCTCGGGCGCGGCGTAGGGGGCGACCGGAAGACATCCGTGCTGCGGAGGCTGTCGGTGACCGCGGTCGCGCTGACCGCCGCCGCCGCGACGCTGATCCCCGCCATCCCCGCCCAGGCCGCCGCCTTCAAGGTGCTGGTGTTCTCCAAGACCGCCGGGTTCCGGCACGACTCGATACCCAGCGGAATCCAGGCCGTCCGCGACCTGGGAGCGGCCAACGACTTCGCCGTCGACGCGACCGAGGACGCGAACGCCTTCAACGCGGCCAACCTCGCCCAGTACAAGGCGGTGGTGTTCCTCAGCACCACCGGTGACGTGCTGAACGACACCCAGCAGGCCGTCTTCCAGACGTACGTGGACGGCGGGGGCGGATACGTGGGGGTGCATTCGGCCGCCGACACCGAGTACAGCTGGCCGTACTACGGGCAGTTGATGGGGGCCTGGTTCAACAACCACCCGGCGATCCAGCAGGCCACCGTACGGAACGAGGACAGGGCGAACGCCGCGACCGCTCATCTGGGGGCGACCTGGTCGCGCACCGACGAGTGGTACAACTACCGCACCAACCCCCGATCCAACGTGCGGGTGCTGCAGAGCCTGGACGAGAGCAGCTACAGCGGCGGCGCCATGGGTGACCATCCGATCACCTGGTGCCATCCCCAGGCCTCCGGGCGCGCGTTCTACACCGGCTTGGGGCACACCCAGGAGTCGTACGCCGACCCGAACTTCCGCACGCTGCTGCTGGGCGGGATCCGGTACGCGGCCAAGGCCGTCAACGCCGACTGCCGCCCGGAGAGCGGGTACACGACGTTGTACAACGGGTCGACGACGGGCTGGTCACAGGCAGGACCGGGGTCGTTCGCCAACAGCGACGCCACGCTGACCTCCCAGGGCGGCTTGGGCATGCTGTGGTACAGCGCCAAGGAGCTGCGCTCCTACTCGCTGAAGCTCGACTGGAAGCTGACCGGCGACTCCAATTCGGGGGTGATCGTCGGGTTCCCGGCCACCAGCGACCCGAACGCCGCGCTCGACACCGGGTACGAGGTACAGATCGACGCGACCGACACCCCGGACAAAACGACGGGGGCGATCTACGGATTCAAGGCGGCGGACCTCGCCGCACGGGATGCGGCGCTGAATCCGCCGGGTCAGTGGAACACCTATGAGCTGCTGGTGGAGGGCGAGCGGCTGCAGGTGTTCCTGAACGGCGCCAAGATCAACGATTTCACCAACACCGATCCGGTCCGCTCGCTCCAGCAGGGCTATATCGGCATCCAGAACCACGGGTCCGGTGACGTGGTGTCCTTCCGCAACATCCGCGTCAAGGAACTGACCGGCACACCACCCTCGGGGAGCACGAGTGCGCTGAAGGGTGTGGGGTCGGGCCGGTGTCTGGATGTCAACGGCGCTTCGCAAACCAATGGTGCTCAGGCGCGGATCTGGGACTGCAGCGGACAGTCCAACCAGCAGTGGACGTCGACCAGCGCCGGTGAGTTGCGGGCGTCCGGTGGTAAGTGCCTGGATGTCAACGGGGCGGGTACGGCGGACGGCTCCGGGGTGATCATCTGGGACTGCAACGGCCAGAACAACCAGAAGTGGCGCGTCAACGCTGACGGCACGATCACGGCGGTCGGGGCGAACAAGTGCCTGGATGTGTCCGGTGCCGGCACGGCCAATGGCACCAAGGTGCAGATCTGGACGTGCAACGGCCAGAACAACCAGAA
>NZ_JBFAIF010000048.1:0-10049 GCF_040654555.1 Nonomuraea sp. NPDC050680
GAGCTGGCCGCCGGAATACACCGCCACCGCGCGGAAGACCGTCGCCCGTGAACACGCGAGCGAGAAGCTCATGCCGCCGCCGTAGCTGAAGCCCAGGGCGAAGCGCTGGGAGGTGTCGACACAGAGGTCGGCCTCGATCCGCCGGATCATGTCGTCGACGAAGGTGATGTCCTCGCCGCCGGAATTGGCCCAGCCGTTGTTGAAGCCCTGGGGCGCGACGAAGATCGCGGTGTTGTTCGACAACGCCCTGAGCCCGTAGTAGGACCAGGGGTACCCGCTGGTTCCGCCGCCGTCGACGTCATTGGCGGTGCCGCCATTCCAGTGGAATCCGAAGATTAACCGGTAGGGGGTGGTGTTGGTGTAGTTGTCGGGAATTCTCAGAATGAAACTGCGATTCTTGCCGCTGGTCGTTATCGACTGCGGACCGCTTCTCAGCGTCGGCGTCTTGCCGCACCCCGCGGTGGTCCCCAGGGTGCTCTTCATGGTGGCGCTGTCGGCCGTGGCCGTATATGCCGGAGCCAGGGCGAGCAATACCGCGGTCACGACAGCGACGATTAAGGACCTATGCCTGCACATCGAGCATGTTCCTTTACCGGAGAAATGAGGAAGCCATTTCCGCCGTCCGGCCGAGTCGTCGGTGTTAACGCTCACTCAGCCCCTCGCAATCGAGCCTCCTTTCTTCCGGGTGGCTGCGGATGGCGGTGCAGCGGAGCAAATATGACCGTGACCGGGCCTGTCAAGAAGCGGCCTTTCCCCGGTTGCCGGCGCTCTGCCTGGACGACCCTTCGCTCCCGCGTCTGGCCAGGGGAAGCGGTCGCGGTCACCGCTGACACGCTGCGGTGAAACTTTCACAGCGCTCGATCGAATCGGTTCCGGGACGCTAGCGCTTCAGCCAGCCCGGGTCGGCGGACCCGCTGCGGCGGACGAGCCAGGCGTCGGTGATGTGGTTGAACATGGCCTCGGCGGCGCCGGCGGGATCGCAGGCGGCGATGCGCTCGTAGATGCGGCGGTGGCCGAGGTTCGACGCCACGCACAGGGCCCGATCGGTCCGGCCCAGGTATCGGGCGGAGTTGACGACCTGGCTCTCCAGCGACCGTACGACGCCACGAGCGATGCGGTTTCCTGAAGCCCGCATGATCGTGTCGTGGAAGGCGCGGTCGCTGTCGGCGTACGCGACGTGGTCGTCCACCAACTCGTCCATGCGATCCACCAGCGCGCGCAGCCGCTCCACGGTGTCCGGCCCCCCTACACGGGCGGCGACGTTCGCCATGTCGGACTCCAGCACGCGCCGGGTGACGACGAGGTCGTCGAGGATCGCCAGGCTCTCGTCCTCAGCGATGGTGGCGGCGAGGACGAGCTCGTCGAGCATGTTCCACATCGCGGGAGGAGTGATCATGGTGCCGGCGCCTTGGCGGACCTGCACGAGCCCCTTCTCCTGCAGGACTTTCACGGCTTCCCGTACGACGGTGCGGCTTACGGAGAAGGCTTCGCACAGCGCGGGCTCGGTGGGCAGCGACGTCCCCGGCGGGTGCACGCCGCGAACGATGCGCTCCACCAGCTCGGCGGTCACCGCTCTGGCGAGACTGGCCGGACGTTGTGCCCAGGCCGGTGGTGCCGGGACAGCGCTGCCTGTTTCCTGCGATGCCGTCATATCGCTCCCATGATCTGGATCAGTCTACAGGTGTCCCTTGACCGTAATACGTCATACGAATTATGTTTCGCCGGGACGGCCGGGCGTATCGGCCGCTCTCGAAGGGTGACATCTATGAAGCAGCGAGTGTGGTGGTCGGTCCTGCTTGCCACGGGACTGGCCGTGGCCGGTTGCGGGAGCGCGGCGCGGACGGAGGCCCCGTCCGGCGGAGACTCGCAGCCCAAGCAGCACAAGCTCGTGGTGTGGGACTGGAAGTCCGGCGAACCGGCGGCCGCCGCCTACATCGAGAAGGCGAAGGCCGACTTCGCCCAGCGGCATCCTGACGTCACCGTCGAGTTCGTCGCCCAGCCGTTCGACCAGTACTACACCTTGCTCGGCACAGCCGTTCAGTCGAACAAGGGTCCCGACGTCATGCTCTTCAACGGGGGCGGGCAGATCCGTGACCGGGTGAACGCGCTCGTACCGCTGGACCAGTACGTGAGCGAGGACAAGAGCCGCTTGGCCGGCTGGGACGCCTTCAGCAAGGACGGCAAGACCTACGCCGCGCCGGTGACCCTGCAGGGCCACCCGATCTACTACAACAAGGCGCTCTACGAGAAGGCCGGTCTCGACCCGGCGAACCCGCCCAAGACCTGGGACGAGTTCGTCGCCGACTGCGCCGCCATCAAGAAGGCGACCGGAGCCGCGTGTTTCGCGCTCGGCAACAAGGAAGGCTTCGGCATCCAGTTCTTCATGTCGGGCCTCGGCTCCGGCATCCTGACGCCTCAGGAGTACGACGACTGGATCGCCGGGAAGCGTGACTGGACCTCCCCCCATGTGAAGCGGATCTTCGAACTGTGGAAGGACGCCAACGACAAAGGGCTGAACAACGAGGGCGCCAACTCCACCGCGATGTTCACCGACATCTTCAGGGTCTTCGAGACCAATAAGGCCGCGCACATCATCGGGCTGATGTCGGACGTCGGGCACTGGAAGGACTTCGCCGAGTTCCTGCCGCCCGACAAGATCGGCATCATGCCGGCCCCGGTCGTCACCGGCGGGGCCACCCCGAGCCTTCCGTACGACGGCGGCATCGGATATGCCGTCGCCAAGTGGACGAAGGACCCGAAGCTGGCCGCCGATCTGGTGCGATCCCTGACCTCGACCGACGCCTTGACCGCGTTCTACGCCAAGGCCGGCGCGATCGCCTCCGACACGACGATCGACGTCTCGCAGGCAGGGCCGGCCGTCGCCGCGATCGTGCCCGAGATCAAGACCGGCAAGCCCGCCCTGCACGTCGCGCTGTCCTCCAAGACCCTGGACCTGATGGGAAGACTGTCCCAGCAACTCCTGAGCGGGTCGGCCACCGTGGACAAGGCGGTGCGGCAGTTGGCCGCCTCCGATCGGAAGAGCTGATCGCGTGCCGATCGGAAGTTCGTCACCGCAGGTCCGCCCGGCCCGCTCCGGGCGGGTCGGCGCGGCGACGATGAAGCGACGTGGACACCTCGGGGGCGTCCATGCGAGCGCCCGGTCCACCTCCCGTGGGCCGCGCGCCGAGCGGCTCGCGCCCTATGTCCTGGTGGCCCCGGCCGTACTGATCATCGTGGTGCTGCGGCTGTGGCCGCTGGTTCTCGGGGTCAACTTCTCCTTCACCGGTGACGGAGAGTTCAACGGTACCCCGGTCGGTGCGAGCAACTACCTGGAGCTGCTCGGCGACCCGTTGTTCCGCACGTCCCTGAGCAACGTCGGGCTGCTGGTGCTGCTGCTCCCCGTGGCAGTGGCGATTCCCGGCCTGCTCGCGACCTTCATCTACCTACGAGTGCCGGGTCACCGGGTCTACCGCAGCGTCTACTTCTTCCCGGCGGTGCTCTCACCGGTAATCGTCGGTGCGATCTTCAACCTCATGCTCGGCTTCGACGGCCCGGTGAACGCCATCCTCGGAGCGATCGGCGCCGGCCCCATCGACTGGCTCGGCGACCCCGGCATCGCCATGTTCACCGTGGTCGGCGTGCACATATGGGCGACGTTCGGGATGGCCCTGGTGGTGTTCCTCGCCGGATTCAGCACCCTGGACGCCTCCCTGCTGGACGCCGCCCGGGTGGACGGCGCGTCGCTCGGCCGGACCATCTGGCACGTGATCATCCCGAGCCTGACACGCACCATCCAGTTCGTCTTCGTGACCACGATGATCGGGATGCTGACGTCCATGTTCGGCCTGCTCTTCGTGATGACCGGCGGGGGCCCGGAGGGCTCGACCTACCTGCCGGAATTCTACATCTGGCACCAGCAGGGACAGATGAACCGCCCGGCGCTCGCCTCGGCCGCCTCGACGGTCCTGTTCGTCGTCATGCTCGTGGTGGGGCTGCTGCAGATCGGCGTGCTGCGCCGCGCTGGGAGGCAGGACTGATGCACGGCATACGCCTGGCCAGGTGGGTGGCCGCCGTCCCGATGGCCGCTCTCGCGCTGGCGACGATCTATCCGCTCGTGTTCACCGTCAACGTCGCGATGAAGACCCGGCGTGACTACGTCCTCGACCGGTTCTCCCCGGCGGGTTCCCTGCGCTGGGACAACCTCGCCGAGGCGTGGGCCAGCGCCGGAATGGCACGATATTTCGTCAATTCGTTCGTCGTCGTGTCCTTCGCCGTGGTCCTCTTGCTGCTCCTGGGGTCGATGGCGGGCTTCGCGCTGAGCCAGCTGCGCTTCCGCGGTTCCTCGGTGATCTTCCTGGGCTGTCTGGCGGGGTTGTTCATCCCCTTCCAGGTCATCATGGTGCCGCTCACCAGGATCATGGCCGACAGCGGCCTCGTCGACACCTACCCGGGGCTCATCCTGGCCTATGTCGCCCAGTTCCTGCCGTTCACCGTCTTCTTGATGACGAGCCACTACCGGACCATTCCGGCGGAGATCGTCGACGCCGCCAGGATCGACGGAAACACCACTTACGGCGTGTACCGGCGGATCATGCTGCCGCTGGGCGTTCCGGCGCTGCTGTCGGTCGGCATCCTCGACGCCTTGTTCTGCTGGAACGACGTGCTCATCTCGCTGCTAATGATGCCGTCGCCCGAACACCGCACCCTCATGATCGGCGTCAACTCGCTGCGCGGACAGTACTCCGATGACATCCCCACGTTCGCCTCGGGAGTCCTGATCGCCGCGATACCCGTACTGATGATCTATCTGTTCCTTCAGCGGCAGATCGCCGACGGCGTCACCGCTGGTTCCACGAAAGGCTGACATGCGCATCACTGCGTATCGGACCACCACGACGGTCCAGGTATGGGGCCGTCCCGTCGGTGATGCCAACGGCGTCTTCGCCGACGGGGTCGTCCCGGTGCCGATCGTCATGGTGGACACCGACGAGGGGATCACCGGCATCGGCCTCGGGCCGCACGTCGAGATCGACACCGTGTTCGCCGCGATCGAGGGGGAGGACCCGCGCGGCGTGACGGCCCTCTACGACCGCATGCTGCGGCAGACCTTCAAGGCGGGCCACGCCGGCGCCGTGTTCGGCACGATCGGCGCACTCGACACCGCCCTGTGGGACATCAAGGCGCAGGCGGCCGGTGAACCGCTCTGGCGGCTTCTGGGCGGGCGGGACCGGCGGGTTCCCGCCTACGCGTCGGGCCTCGACATCGGCCTGACCGACGACGAACTCGTCTCCGCGTACCAGGTCTACGCCGAGCGCGGTCTGCGCGCGGCCAAGCTCAAGGGCGGCCTCGACATCGAACGCGACCGGCACCGCCTGACGCTGGTACGGGACGTGCTGAGCGAGGCCCGGCACGGATCGAGGCCGGGCCTGATGCTCGACGTGAACGAGGCATGGACCCGTAAGCAGGCGGTCCGGCACGTCTGTGAGCTGGAGCGCAGCCTGGATCTCACCTGGATCGAGGAACCGGTCCGGCGGTGGGACGCCGAAGGCCTGGCCGCCGTCGGCAACGGCATCCGCGCCTCCGTCGCCACGGGGGAGAACCTCACCGGCCTGGAGCAGTTCCGTCCGCTGCTGGCCGCGGGGGCGGTGGACATCGTACAAACGGCCGCGGTCTGGGGGGTGACGCACTTCCTGCGGGTGTCGGCCCTGGCGCACGCCCACGACCTGCCGGTCAGCCCGATCGGCACCACGCCGGTCGCGCTGCTGCACGCCGCGACGTCGGTGCCGAACCACATGGCCAGCGAGCTGCAGGACCTGCACCCGCCGCTCGGGATGTCGCTCGACACCTACGTCGAGGACGGCGCCTTCATCCTCGGGGACGCGCCGGGTCTCGGCATCACCGTCGACGAGAACGCGATCAACGGGTTCACCCGCCGGCCGGACGCCAGGGCAGCCGAGGGCCCCCACACCCGGCCGGAGCACGCCGGGCGGCGGCTGCTGCCGGTGACCGACGCCTTGCGCAGGTGACTGCCGCCCGAGGCGCAGATGTCAGGGGCGCCCGCCAGGAGGTGGCTACCCGGTTGCGGTGGTCCAGCGCTGGTTGGCGCCGCCATTGCAGGACCAGATGACGAGTTTGGTGCCGTTGGCGGTGGCGTTGTTCGGCGCGTCCAGGCACTTGTTCGCCCCGACGGCGGTGATGGTGCCGTCGGCGTTGAAGCGCCACTGCTGATTGCTCTGGCCGTTGCAGTCCCAGATGATGACGTTGGTGCCGTCGGCGGTTCCCCGGTTGTACACATCCAGGCACTTGCCGCCGTAGACCTTCAGTTCGCCGCTCGCGGAGGGCGTCCACTGCTGGCTGGGCCGGCCGTCGCAGTCCCAGATCTGCGCCTGCGCACCGTTGGCCTGCGAGGCATTGGTGACGTCGAGGCACTTGCCCGAGCCCACGCCCTTGATCGTGACCGTGGTGGGCTGGACGATGCCGCCTCCGGTCACGACGTACATGGCCGCCCCGTGCCCGGGAACCGACGCGCTGATCGTCCCGGAGGAGGAGGACGTCGTGTGCGCCCACAGGTCACGTACCGAGTAGGAGGACGCCGAGCCCAGCCCCAGGGCGGAGGCGGTGGTGGAGACGGTCGAGGTCGAGGTGCCCCGGTTGAGCAGGACGACCGCGACCGAGCCGTTCTTCATCGGCTTGCGCCAGACCTCCAGGTTGCCGTTGTCGCTGATCTTGTGGCCCTGCCGGCCGCCCCAGTCCTGGTTGACCGCGATGACCTCGGTGTTGGTGAGGATGGTGCGCGTGTCGGCGCTCATCGTGCGGATGTCGTTTCCGGCGATGAGCGGTGCGTTCAGCAGCGACCACAGGCTGAAGTGCGCGCGGCCCTCGGTCCCCGTCACCCCGCCGACGCCGACCTCCAGCATGTCGGGGTCGTTCCACCCGCCCGGGCCAGAGTACGTCTCCAGCCCGACCTGCTGGTCCAGGATGCCCGTGATGGAGTTCCAGTTGGCCGCGATGTCGCCGGTGTCGCGCCAGGAGTTGCCGACAGGCATCCCCCAGGTCCACACGCTCTCCTGGCCCCAGTTGCACAGGCTGTAGAGGATCGGGCGTCCGGTGGCGGCCAGCGCGTCGCGCATGGCGGTGTAGCGCTGCTGCCCGTTCATGCCCCGGTGGTCACCGCAGTTGTCGTACTTCAGGTAGTCGATCCCCCAGGACGCCCACAGGGCGGCGTCGCGCTGCTCGTAGCCGAGACTGGCCGGGTACCCCGCGCACGTCGTCGTGCCCGCCGAGGAGTAGATGCCGAGCTTGAGCCCCTTGCCGTGTACGTAGTCCGCCAGCGCCTTCATGCCGCTGGGAAATTTCTGGGGATCCGGCACCAGGTCGCCGTTGGCGTTACGGCTCTTGGTGGACCAGCAGTCGTCGATGTTGACGTAGGTGTAGCCCGCCGCCGCCATGCCGCTGGAGACCATGGCATCGGCCGTCTGACGGATCAGTGTGTCGTTGATGTTGCAGCCGAAGCTGTTCCAGTCGTTCCAGCCCATCTGAGGTGTGCGGGCCAGGCCGTTGTCCAGGGCGACGGCCGGTGACGTGGCACCGCCGATCGCGAGGAGGGAGCCGGCCGCCAGTAAGGCGGCCATCGTCAGGCCAAGGATTCTGCGCATCTGATTGTCACCTAACGGAGTGATGTCACGAGCCGACGCGCGTCCAGCGCTGATTGGCGGCGCCACCGCAGGACCAGATCTGGAGCTTGACGCCGTTGGCCGTGGAGGAGTTGGGCACGTCCAGGCACTTGTTCGCCCCGACGGCGGTGATGGTGCCGTCGGCGTTGAAGCGCCACTGTTGATTGCTCTGGCCGTTGCAGTCCCAGATGATGACGCCGGCGCCGTCGGCGGTGCTCCGGTTGGACACGTCCAGGCACTTGCCGCCGTAGATCCGCAGCTCGTTGGCACTGGTTGGCGTCCAGCGCTGGTTGGACTGGCTGTTGCAGTCCCAGATCTGGGCCTGCGCGCCGTTCGTCTGTGACGCGCCGGAGACGTCCAGGCACCGGCCTGAGCCGACGCCTCTGATCGCGATCTCGCTGGAGGTTTCGCCCCCCGGCTGGCCGATGCTGCCAGGAACCGACTGCAGCGCCGCGTACCACGCGGCGGCCATCTTGTCGTAACCGCCGGCGGTCGGGTGGATGCCGTCGATCAGGTCGGAGGTGGTCAACCTGCTGTGCATGTCGACCAGGTGGACGTGCTTGCCGCTGTTCACCTTGCTCTGGACGATGCCGGGGATCGCCGCGTTGAACGTGCGGGCGGCCGACTCCTGGCCGGAGTTGGACAGCGGGATGATGGTCGCGACGAAGACATCCGCGTCGGGCGCGGCCGCGGTGATGTGGTCGATCAGCGTGGACAGCCGCTGCGGGGCGCCGGCCACGTTGTAGTTCTGCAGGATGTCGTTGGTACCTATGTGAAGCAGCAGCGTGTGCGGTGTGTACGTGCGCAGCCAGCCGGTGATGTTCGCGTCGATCTGGTCGATCCGCCACCCGGGATGACCCTCATGATCGTGATCGCCCAGGCTGCCCGGCCCGTTGAACTGTGACCCGACGAGGTCGACCGTGTAGCGTCCGCCGATCAGGCGTTGCCACAACCCGATCCGGTAGCCGCCCGGCACCTGCGTGCCTTCGGTGATCGAGTCGCCGAGCGGCATGACGTGGACCCCGCCGCTGGACTCGGCTCCGGCGACCCCCGTCCCCATCGCCATGCCGGTCGCCGCTAACGCCACCGTTGTGAGCACGGCGGCCCACCATTGCCTCCAGGTACGCATGCTCAGCTCCTCGCCGTCGGCCGCGAGGGATGCGGGCAGCGCATCGACCCCTTTGCTGTGGACACCAGTACCTCCCTGTGATCACGTTTGTCATCTCTGACATCGCCTCGCCGGGCCATGACGCCGAAAGCGACGCCACCAGCTCAGTTGCGGGTCCAGCGCTGGGCGGCCTGGCCGTCGCAGCCCCAGATCCGCGCCTGCGTCCTCTCCGCTGTTAGCGCTAACAGAGCGCTGGCTGGTCAAGCTCCCCTCGGGCCGGTGGAAGTGGTGGCGGGACGGAGCAAACATGAGGCAGAAAGGTACTGTCAAGAGCGCCTTAGCTTGCGGCGGGTCAGAAGAGGCATCCGCCGAGCGCGCTCACCTCGGATTATCGAGTCCAGCCGCAGCGGACCAGCGGGAGCGTCGCCATGAAACTTTCATCTGAGCCTCGCCCGGCGAGCCAGGCCGAAACATTTCAAGAGCCACAATCCGCAGATTAGCTGCATAGTCGAGCACTGAAAGGGACAAGCGCAGCCGAAAGTTTCACCATATCCTTGACAACTTTCGGCGAGATTCACACACTAAGTGCCCGAGGTGAGCGCCCCTACCGGCTCGGTGGCGCTCGGCAGAGGGAGCGCCGTCCCGGCGCCTGTGGTGTGCGTCCACCGGAGGCGTGGCGTCGGGCCCGCAGGTGCGTCCCGCACGATCCTTTTCCCATGATTGGCAGCTGGAGGCTCGAACATGCGTGTCAACGCCATGTCCCCACGTACCGCCAGACGGCCGCTCGGCGCGCGCCGCCGGGCGCTGATCACCGGCGCGCTCGGCGCACTCGGCCTGATCACGGCCCTGGCGACGGCGATTCCGGCCGATGCCGCGGCGAGCACGCTCGGCGCGGCCGCCGCGCAGAGCGGTCGCTACTTCGGCACCGCCATCGCCTCGGGCAAGCTCGGCGACTCCGCCTACACCACGATCGCCAATCGCGAGTTCAGCATGGTGACGGCCGAGAACGAGATGAAGATCGACGCCACCGAGCCCAACCGGGGGCAGTTCAACTTCACCAGCGGGGACCGCGTCTACAACTGGGCCGTGCAGAACGGCAAGCGGGTGCGCGGGCACACCCTGGCCTGGCACTCCCAGCAGCCGGGCTGGATGCAGTCGCTGTCGGGCAGCACGCTGCGCCAGGCGATGATCGATCACATCAACGGCGTGATGGGCCACTACAAGGGCAAGATCTACGCCTGGGACGTGGTCAACGAGGCCTACGCCGA
>NZ_JBFAIF010000049.1:0-5878 GCF_040654555.1 Nonomuraea sp. NPDC050680
GGGTTCGGCGTGATCTCGGCGGTGCTGGCCTACACGCTGGTGGACAATGTGATCGAGCGGCCGGACGGTGTGAAGATCGCCTCGTTCTTCATCGCGGCCATCATCGTCACCTCGTTGATCTCCCGCGCCACCCGCTCGACCGAGCTGAGGGTCACCGAGGTGCACCTGGACCCGCTGGCCGAGGAGTTCGTCAACGGGGCGAGCGGCGACATCCACCTCATCGCGAACGAGCCACACGAGCGCGACCAGAACGAGTACAACGACAAGCTGCGCGAGCAGTGGATCAACCACCGGCTGCGCAGCGCCGAGCCGGTCCTGTTCGTCGAGGTGAAGGTGCCGGACGCCTCGGAGTTCGAGACCGAACTGCACGTCCAGGGCGAGGAGCGGTACGGCCACAAGATCCTGACCATCGACAGCTCGGCCGTGCCCAACTCGCTGGCCGCACTCCTGCTCCACCTGCACGATCGCACCGGCAGGGTCCCTCACATCTACTTCCACTGGGCGGAGGGCAACCCGATCGTGGCGATGCTGCGCTATCTCGTCTTCGGCGGCGGCGACGTTCCGCCGCTGACCCGTGAGGTGCTCCGCAAGGCCGAGCCGGACCTGGAACGCAGACCGCACGTCCACGTCGGCTGATGGACGTCAGTCGTCGGTGACGCACAGGTCCTCGCGGTCCAGGTGGCGTTGCGGGCGCCGGGCATCGGCGCGACCTGCCGCGCTTTCTCGGCTGCGTGTCGCGTACGAATTGCATCAATAATCGCGCCACGGCCGTATGGATGCCGTCAAGAACGGCAAAACCGCCAAATTTCGGGGCTTTCCTTGGTTCGTAACCGCTCGTCTTGAGCGGTTAGGCAAGGCGTTCCGGATATGAGGAGTTGGGGATGGCAGACGTCATCTTCGTCGCCCTGACGATCGCGATCTTTGTGATCCTCGGGCTCGTTGTGAGGGCGGTGGAGCGCCTGTGAGCGCGATCAACGCCACTGGTCTCGTGGTTGTCGTGGCTCTGGTGATCTTCATGGTCGCGGCCCTGCTGTTTCCGGAGCGTTTTTGATGAGCCCGACCGCAGCAGGGATGATCTTCATCATCTCTCTGATCGTCGCGCTGGCCTTGGTGCACAAGCCATTGGGCGACTACATGTACCGGGTCTACACGAGCACCAAGCACAATGTCGTCGAGCGGGGCATCTATCGGCTGCTCGGCGTGCGTGCCGATGCCGAGCAGAGCTGGGGTGTGTACGCGCGCAGCCTGCTGGCGTTCTCGGTGATCTCGATCCTGGTCGTGTACGGCATGCAGCGGTTGCAGGACAAGCTCCCGCTGAGCCTGGGCATGAAGCCGGTCACCGACCACATCGCCTGGAACACGGCCGTCAGCTTCGTCACCAACACCAACTGGCAGGCGTACTCGGGCGAGTCCACGATGGGCCACCTGACCCAGATGACGGCCCTGGCTGTGCAGAACTTCGTGTCCGCGGCCGTGGGCATGGCGGTGGCGATCGCGCTGGTGCGCGGCTTCGCCCGCCGCAAGTCGGAGACGATCGGCAACTTCTGGGTGGACCTGGTCCGCGGATCGCTGCGCATCCTGCTGCCGATCGCCTTCGTCGGTGCGCTGGTGCTGGTGGCCGGCGGGCTGATCCAGAACTTCTCCGGTGTCCACGAGGTAACCACGCTGACCGGCGGCACCCAAGGGATCACCGGCGGTCCGGTCGCCTCGCAGGAGGCCATCAAGGAGCTGGGCACCAACGGTGGCGGTTTCTACAACGCCAACTCCGCCCACCCGTTCGAGAACACCACCAACTGGACCAACTGGCTGGAGATCTTCCTGATCCTGGTGATCCCGTTCGCGCTGCCGCGTACCTTCGGCAAGCTCGTCGGCCAGGTCAAGCAGGGCTACGCGATCCTCGCCGTGATGGGCGTCATCGCGCTGACCAGCGTTCTGCTCACCAACGTGTTCGAGCTGGGCGGTAACGCCACCGTGCCGCAGGCGGTCGGCGCGGCGATGGAGGGTAAGGAGGTCCGCTTCGGCATCCCGAACTCGGCCACCTTCGCCGCCTCCACCACGCTCACGAGCACCGGTGCCGTGGACTCCTTCCACGACTCGTTCACGCCGTTCGGCGGCATGATGACGATGTTCAACATGATGCTCGGCGAGGTCGCGCCCGGCGGCGTCGGCTCCGGCCTGTACGGCATGCTGATCCTGGCCGTGATCACGGTGTTCGTGGCCGGGCTGATGGTCGGCCGGACCCCGGAGTACCTGGGCAAGAAGATCGGCGCCCGGGAGATCAAACTCGCCTCCCTGTACTTCCTGGTCACCCCGGTCCTCGTGCTGATCGGCACGGCGTTCGCGATGGGCTCGGCGGAGCAGCGCGCGAGCATGCTCAACTCGGGGCCGCACGGCTTGTCCGAGGTCCTCTACGCCTTCACCAGCGCCTCCAACAACAACGGCTCGGCGTTCGCCGGCATCACGGTCAACACGCCGTGGTACGACGTGGCGCTCGGCCTGTGCATGGCGTTCGGCCGGTTCCTGCCGATCGTGCTGGTCCTGGCGCTGGCCGGGTCGCTGGCCCAACAGGCGCCCGTACCCGCGGGCGCCGGCACGCTGCCGACCCACCGGCCGCAGTTCGTCGGCATGGTCGTCGGCGTGACGGTCATCCTGGTCGCCCTCACCTTCCTCCCGGCCCTCGCGCTCGGCCCCATCGCAGAAGGACTGTCCTGATATGTCAACCCCAGTGCGCGAGGCGCCGGGCAAGGCTCCCACACCGAAGCGCAACGGCCGGGTAGGCGGCGGCCTGCTCGACCCCAAGCAGCTCCTGACCTCGCTGCCGGACGCGGTGAAGAAGCTCAACCCGGTCACGCTATGGCGCAACCCCGTCATGTTCATCGTCGAGATCGGCGCGGTGTTCACCACCGTCCTGGCGGTGCTCGAGCCGTCGTTCTTCGCCTGGGCCATCGTGCTGTGGCTGTGGCTGACGGTGGTCTTCGCGAACCTGGCCGAGGCGGTGGCCGAGGGCCGGGGCAAGGCGCAGGCCGCCACCCTGCGCGCGGCCAAGCGGGACACCACCGCCCGGCGTCTGAAGGGCCGCTCGTCCCCGGAGTGGGATGTGGTCGGCGCCTCCGAGCTCAAGCAGGGTGACTTCGTGGTCGTCGAGGCCGGGGAGATCATCCCGGGTGACGGCGACGTGGTCGAGGGCATCGCCAGCGTGGACGAGGCGGCCATCACCGGCGAGTCCGCGCCGGTGATCCGCGAGTCGGGCGGCGACCGCTCGGCGGTGACCGGCGGCACGAAGGTCTTGTCGGACCGGATCGTCGTCGAGATCACCCAGAAGCCCGGCGAGAGCTTCATCGACCGCATGATCGCTCTCGTGGAGGGCGCGAACCGGCAGAAGACGCCGAACGAGATCGCGCTGAACATCCTGCTGGCCGCCCTGACGATCATCTTCCTGGTCGCCACCGCGACCATGCAGCCGCTGGCCATCTACTCCAAGCAGATCAACCCCGGCGTGGCCGACTCGCTCGCACTGAACGCGAACGGGGTCACCGGGATCGTGCTGGTGTCGCTGCTGGTATGCCTGATCCCGACCACGATCGGCGCGCTGCTGTCGGCGATCGGCATCGCCGGGATGGACCGGCTCGTCCAGCGCAATGTGCTGGCGATGTCGGGGCGCGCGGTCGAAGCCGCCGGGGATGTGTCCACGTTGCTGCTGGACAAGACCGGCACGATCACGCTGGGCAACCGGCAGGCGTCGGAGTTCGTCCCGGTCGCCGGAGTCACGGAGGAGGAACTGGCTGCGGCGGCGCAGTTGTCCAGCCTGGCCGACGAGACGCCCGAGGGCCGCTCGATCGTTGTCCACGCTAAGCAGGCGTACGGCCTGCGCGAACGGCAGCCGGGCGAGCTGGCGCACGCCGAGTGGGTGCCGTTCACCGCCCAGACCCGGATGAGCGGCGTGAACCTGGACGGGCGCGAGGTGCGCAAGGGCGCGGCGACCGCGGTGATGAAGTGGGTACGCGACCAGGGCGGGCACCCCACGGACGAGGTGGGTCACCTGGTGGACGGCATCTCCGGCTCCGGCGGCACACCGCTGCTGGTGGCCGAGAAGGGTCGGGTCCTCGGGGTGATCCACCTCAAGGACGTGGTCAAACAGGGCATGCGGGAGCGGTTCGACGAGATGCGCCGGATGGGCATCCGGACCGTGATGATCACCGGTGACAACCCGCTGACCGCCAAGGCCATCGCCGACGAGGCCGGGGTGGACGACTTCCTGGCCGAGGCCACGCCCGAGGACAAGCTGGCGCTGATCAGGAAGGAGCAGGAGGGCGGCCGGCTGGTCGCGATGACCGGGGACGGCACCAACGACGCCCCCGCACTCGCCCAGGCCGACGTCGGCGTGGCCATGAACACCGGCACGTCCGCCGCCAAGGAAGCGGGCAACATGGTCGACCTCGACTCCAACCCCACCAAGCTCATCGAGATCGTGGAGATCGGCAAGCAACTGCTCATCACGCGGGGCGCGTTGACGACATTCTCGATCGCCAACGACATCGCCAAGTACTTCGCGATCATCCCGGCGATGTTCGCGGCGGTCTATCCGGGGCTGGACGCGCTCAACATCATGCGCCTGGCCAGTCCGCAGTCGGCCGTCCTGTCGGCGGTGGTGTTCAACGCGATCGTCATTGTCGCGCTGATCCCGCTCGCGCTGCGAGGGGTGCGTTACCGGCCGTCCAGTGCCTCAAAGCTGCTGTCGCGCAATCTGTACATCTACGGCCTGGGCGGCATCGTCGCGCCGTTCATCGGCATCAAGATCATCGACCTGTTCGTCCAGTTCCTTCCGGGGATGTCGTAATGGACCGTCTACCTAGCTGGCTGCGCCAGCACCTCGCCGCGATCCGGGCGGTCGTCGTCCTGACCGTGCTGCTCGGCGTGATCTATCCGCTGGTCACCACCGGCGTCGCCCAAGCGCTGTTCAACGGCAAGGCCAATGGCTCGATCGTCCAGGCCGGTGGCAAGGACGTGGGCAGCGCGATCATCGGCCAGAAGTTCACCGACAAGGACGGCAACCCGGTCAGGAAGTACTTCCAGTCCCGCCCGTCCGCCGCCGGGGACGGCTACGACCCGACCTCTACCGGCGCCAGCAACCTGGGCCCTGAGGACATCGTGGACACGTTGCCGGTGCCCGGCGCCAAGGACGAGGAGGGCAACCCGGACGCGGGCAAGCAGTCGCTGCTCACCCAGGTCTGCGCCCGTTCCAAGGCGGTCGGCGAGCTGGAGGGCGTCAGCGGCGCCCGCCCGTACTGCACACCGGACGGCGTCGGCGCGGTGCTGAAGGTGTTCCCCCACCATGCCGTCAGCGTCAACCAGGTGTGCCCGGCAGTACCATTCGTGGCCACCTACCAGGGACTGAAGGTGGAATGTGGCAAGCCCGGCGAGGACTACGCCGCAGGCCGAACCGTCCCGGTCAGGGGAGACGCGGGAACCCCTGCCGTACCGGCCGACGCGGTGACAGCCAGCGGCTCCGGGCTCGACCCGCACATCTCGCCCGCCTACGCCGAGCTCCAGGCGCCACGCGTGGCCAAGGAGCGCGGGATCACGCTCGACAAGGTCAAGCAGCTCATCGACGCGAACACCACCGGCCGGACGATCGGCTTCATGGGCGAGCCCGCGGTGAACGTGCTCGAACTCAACCTGGCCCTGGACAGGGCGTGAGATGAGGGGGCGGTTGCGGGTCTACCTCGGGGCGGCCCCCGGGGTGGGCAAGACGTACGCGATGCTCTGCGAGGGTCGCAGGGGGCTGGAGCGCGGCCGGGCGAGAGCCAGGACGCCGCCACGGCGGACGTGGACCTGGCCTACCCGAAGCAGCAGTACCAGAACGCCAGCAACGACGACG
>NZ_JBFAIF010000050.1:0-5139 GCF_040654555.1 Nonomuraea sp. NPDC050680
GCCGCCCGGCACCTGGCCCGGACCTGCCGGCATTTACGGAACTGGCCGCCCGCCTGCTGAAGGCCGCGGCAGAAGCAGCCGGGGAGACCGGCGACCTGCTGCTGCGCCGCTACTCGACATCCCTCGCCGCGCTTGATCCGGTCATCCCGGCCCCATCACCATGACGAACCGATCACCGAAGTAGGGGTGCCGTTAACCGACGTGTCATGGGCCGCGGCGCGAGGTCGCCAGTTCCGGCTTCGTTGCGGTTGACCTCCGGGGAAGATCGACCGGCCCCTACCAATTCTCCTAACGGGTCGAGAGAGGCGTTCTTGATGCCATCGGTGAACTTCCTGGCCTTGCTCACACAGCCAGGCGCGTAGAACGGTCCCGGAACGGCCACGTCGAGCAGGCGGCTCACACGCCTTGGCACTCTCAACCTGGCGAGCAGTCTCGCCGGACTGCTCGGTGGTGAGCGTGCCCTGCTACGCGCTGACGTTGCCCAGGGCCCCGTTCCGTCAGCGGACCAGGCCCGTGGCGCCGTTCGATGAGGATGCCGGGTCGATCCGTATCGTCGCGGCGTGTGCCGCAGGGCTCGCGGCGAGGGCGCCGGCGGCCTGTCCGTACTTGCTCCGGTAGGCGGCGTCGATCTCGGAGGCGGGCGTGGTATCCCGAGTTTCCAGGAGGACGTCGCGGGTGACGGCCCCCATCCGGATCTGTCCGTGGCTTTCCTTTTGCGCCGCCTGGTACCAGCGGGACCGGACCCCTCTGTAGGCGCGGACAAACAGCTCGCCGCGGACCAGGACCATACCGATCTCCACGCCGAGGTGACCGTCATCTCCGGCGGTCAGGACGAGGAATTCGGATCCGGCGAGAAGGGCGAGATCTTCGGGTGTCCAGGTGGTCATCGCGTCAGGCCCTCCGTCCGGTCGGTGCTCGGTTGTGGGTGGTCCATGAGGTGAGGATGCGCAGGGCGTCGTGGGAGGGACTGCCGGGTTCGGCGGTCAGGATCATCAGCCGCTGTACGGACCCGTCGGGGCTGGCCCAGGTGTCGCAGTCGAGGGTGAGGTCGCCCACCAGGTGGTGGCGGTAGTGCTTGGTGCCGTAACTGGCGCTGTTGACACGGTGTTCGGCCCACCAGGCGCGAAAGTCAGGGTCCTGGAGGGACAGTTCGCCGACGAGCTGGGCGAGGTCGGGATCGTCGGGGTCGGCCGCGGCCTCCATGCGCAGCGCGGCGACGGCTTCCCGGGCGTCGTGGGCCCAGTCTTGGTGCAGCTGCCGGACTACCGGGTTCGTGAACAGCAGCCGCAGGTAGTTGCGCCGATGGGCCGGGATGGCGGCGAAGTCGGTGTAGAGGGCTGCGGCGGCGGGGTTCCAGGCCAGGATGTCCAGGCGTTTGCCAAGGACGAGCGCGGGGGTTTCGGTGAGCTGGTCGAGCAGACGTCGCATGGCGGGACGCAGGCGTTGGGCGGGCCGGCGTCGGCGTGGGCGGGCGTCGGTTCGGCCGGCGAGTTCGTAGAGGTAGGTCTGCTGGTCGTCGTCGAGGCGCAGGGCGCGGGCCAGGGTGGTGAGCACAGGTACGGATGCCCGGACGCGGCCCTGTTCCAGTCGTGTGTAGTAGTCCACGCTGATGGCGGCGAGCTGGGCGACCTCCTCGCGACGTAGTCCAGCGACTTTGCGGGCGGAGTCCGTCTCGGGAAGGCCGCACTCCCGCGGTGTCAGCTGGGCCCGGCGGGCCTTGAGGAAGGCTCCCAGCGCCCGGGAGTCGGAGTCTGAAGTCATGCTCTTAAGTGTCATTGCGCCGCGACGGCCACGGCACATGTGTGAGGGGGCAAGTTCTTTCCCAGGCAGAAACCTGGCTCTCCCGCTCGTGTGGAGACTGGCCGAAGGTGGATGTGTGCCCGGCGGGGTGCGGACCCCGGGTCCGCCGCGCGGGTGCGTTACGACACGTCATCACCGTCTCAGGGAGAGTGCCTCATGGCCAGGACCACCGTCAGCTTCGACAGCGCCGGCATCCCGCTCGCCGGCCACCTTTACACCCCCGACACGCCGGCGTCGGGTCCGCGGCCGGCGCTCGTGGTCGGTCACCCCGGCACCAGCGTGAAGGAACAGACCTCCGGCACGTACGCGCAACTGATGGCCGAGCGCGGTTTCGTCGCCCTCGCCTTTGACGCCGCCTACCAGGGCGAGTCCGGCGGTCTGCCGCGGGGCCTGGAGGACCCCGCCCAGCGGGTGGAGGACTTCAAGGCCGCCGTCTCCTACCTCACCACTCTCGACGAGGTCGACGCCGACCGGATCGGCCTGCTGGGCATCTGCGCCTCCGGCAGCTACTCGCTGGCCGCCACCGGCGGCGACCACCGCGTCAAGGCCGTGGCCACCGTGTCCACCGCCGAACCCGCCCGCCAGTTCCGTCTCGGCGCCGACGGCACCCAGGATCCGGCTGTCTTCCAGGCCCTGCTGGACGCCGCCGCAACGGCCCGCAGCGCCGCCGCACGCGGCGAGGACCCTGCCACGATGACCATGTTCCCGGAGACCGCCGAGCAGGCCAGCGCGCTCGGCGGCCAGCACGGTGTCGAAGGTTTCGAGTACTACTGCACCCCGCGCGGCCACCACGAGCGCTCCGCGAAGACCCTCGCCTGGGAGAGCATCGACAGGATGGCCTTCCATGACGCCTTCGTCGCTGTTTCGCTGATCGGCCCCCGCCCCATCCTTCAGATCATCGGCGAACGCGCCGTCACCGCCTGGATGGCCGTCGAGGCCCACCAGCGCGCCACCGGCCCCAAGGAGATCCACTGGATCAAGGGCGCCAGCCACGTCGACCTCTACGACAAGAAGGAGTACATCGACCCCGCCGTCGACAAGCTCACCGACTTTTTCACCACCCACCTCACCACCGACTGATGAGCATTGGGGTGCCGTTAACCAACGTTTCATAGCCCGGGAATAGGCCCTGAGCTACGGAATCAGCTTCCCACTTCCAGCTCGGCCTGCGCTGGCCGTTCGACGGCAGAGCGACCTGTCGCGAGTTCGGGGACGTACTTAAAGATGGTCGAGCGGCTGACGCCGAGTAGGCGGGCGATGGAGGAGACGGTGTTCTCCGGCCGGGTGAGCAGATCGCGGGCGTGACGGATCTGTTCGGGGGTCATGGCTGGCGGGCGTCCTAGGCGCCGGCCGCGGGCGCGGGCGGCGGCCAGGCCCTCGTGGGTGCCTTCCACGATGAGCGCCTCGATCGGCGTGAGCTTGATCGCTCCCGCATTGCGGTCGCTGATCTCCACCCAGTCCAGCTTTGCCAGGGCGCTGGTCATCTCCTCGCGCAGGCTGTCGCAGCTCGCGAGTGCTCGGCAACGTGACTCGAAGTCGGCCGACAGGTCCTCATCCGGGTTGCGCCACCAGTCGGCGCCGACTTGGTCTTGAACTCGTGCACCAGCTCGCGCAGCGTCTGCTCGCCACCCCGCACCGCGGGGAAGACGACCTCGCGCACCTGCCGTCCGGCGCGGCCAGCGAGGCGTCGGCGATGGTGAACAAGAGGTTCTCCTTGCCTGACACCCGCTCGAAGGCGTTGATGAGCTCCTCGGTGACCTTGCGTTCGGCGCGGGCGCCCACGCGGTGCACCGTGGCGATCAGCAGGTCGACCAGGGCGTCGGTGACCTCACGTTCCCGCTCCACCAGCAGCGCGGCCAGCAAGGTGACCGTCGCCTCCGGCGCGTTGCGGGCCCGCCGGCGCAGGTGCGATGGAGACTCCACCGCGGCGCGGAAGCGCCACCCGCCCAGCACTTTCGGCGCCACGTCGGCGAACAACCCGGCCGGAAGTTCGATGGCCCGGATCGCGTTCAGCTTCCGGATCTCCGTCAGCATCGAATCCAGGCTCACTTTGCCCGGCATCGCCTTGATCAGCGACAGGACCGAGCCTTCATCCTCGTCCAGATCGTCATCGCTCTCCTCGGTCTCCACCGCGGTGTTGTCGGCGGCCACCAGGGCGAGCCCCCGGGCCGCCGTCGCCGTATCCAGCCGTGCTGCCATGTTTGCTCCGCGTAGTGCAGAGCCGACCGTACGATCCGAGTGATCCGCCCCGGCGAGGACGGCTCGATCCGTTCGGCCCGGCACTGCTTGAGCAGTTCCTCGCGGACCCGGTCGGGCTGTCGTTCGGCGAGCACGACGTTCACGGCCAGCCAGTCGGTCAGCTTGTCGGCGTCGACGACCGAGCAATCTCGGAAGCCGAGATGGTCGCGAATCTCGCCGCGATGACGCTCGATCGTCCGGCCTGTCCAGTCGTACAAGCCCAGGCTGCTGGCCGACGTCTTGGTCTGCTTCGCGACGTAGTCGACCACCTCGTCAGGAAACTCCGCCCGCCCGCGCGGGAAGCGCCCGTGCTGAGTGAAGTACTTCAGCAGCAGCGCGAAGGCCAGACGAGTGCCTTCCTGCTTCGCACTGACCAGGCCGACCTCATCGCTCAGCACAGTCCAGTGCTCGATGAGTTCATCCATGCCAAGCGGCGGACGTTCCATGCCCATAGATCCGCGCCAGGCGCTTCGGCATGACAGAAGGTCAGGCTAGGGATCTTCGAGGTTTGGCGGCCGGTGACACGTCGGCTAACGGCACCCCAAGTAGCGTGTGCCGCCCCGCAAGGGGTGGCCACCGCTGCGGCCGGCGCCGCGGTCACATCGTCGGGCATCCTCGCCCCTTCGGATGCGAGCCGCACGGTTCCCACGCCCGCCCGTCTCGGCCGTCACGCTCAGACCCTAGCATTTTCTATTTTCTAGAAATTCAAATTCAATAATTACGATCTGTTGCGTCGCGGAGGATCTTGACAACTTGCGGGAAGGTAGAATTCCCGCAAGTTTCGATGCATGGGAGAGCGGCCTTGGAGTGAAGCGCTCAGAGCTGTTCCTGGGTGAAGATTGCCGCGAAGTCGTCCTGTAGGTTTGCCACTCCCGGTTTTGATTTGCCACGAAGTTGGCACCAAGATCCTCTGCCGGCGGCCTAACGCGCGCCTGGTCTGCATGGTGGCGATGGCAACCCACGTACGCTATCCGGCCTGGTCAAGGCCGGGGCTTGCTCGCCCAGCGGTCACGTCCACGGACGTGGTGTATGAGTGGATCTTCGCGTGATCCTGTTTCTGCAGGTTAAGCGGTCAGTGTCTGCGGCAGTGGGTTCTGGGCT
>NZ_JBFAIF010000051.1:0-4012 GCF_040654555.1 Nonomuraea sp. NPDC050680
GAAAGGCGTCGTCGGCCGCCCACGCCACGGCGTCGAATCCGGACACCGAACCATCGACACCCACCACGATCAGATCAGACATCGCACATTCCCCCCTCTCCATTTCTGCCCCTCAGTGGCTGACCGGCCAGGGCCAGAAGTCCCAAAACTTGGAGATGATCAGCGGGCCGGGAAACCAGCGGCCTAGCCACCATCAAGCCGCTCCGCGGAGCCGGCTTGATGGTGTCGGCAGCCGACCCGTTGGCGCACTCCCTGGCAGACATTCGCCCATGCGGTGACCGACTATTGGCCTTCTAAGGGGCATTACCCAAGGTGACGGGCATGACGCGGGGGAGGTAGTGATGGCCCGGCTGGGCGATTTCCTGGCACGGTTCCGCCCCTTTGGTGTGCCCGGTGCCGCAGCCGCTCTTGGTGTCCCGGTCGATTACCCGGCTGACCAGGCCGAGGAGTTGGCCCCGGTCTTCTCGGCTCTAGCCGACGTCCAGGCCGACTAAGGTCCTGCCGATGAGGGCCATTTGGCCCTGCTCGGGCGAATGTGACCGGGGGACTATGGCTGGGTGAAGCAGACTCTTCCGCTGGGCAGGGTGGCGGGCATCCCGGTGCGTGCGCACTGGTCGGCGCTCGGCATCGCGGCGCTCATCGTGGTGCTGCTCGGCACCACCGTGCTGCCGCAGGCTGTGCCGGGATACGGCCAGACGCAGTACTGGCTGGTAGCCGTGGTCACGGGCATGCTGTTCATGGCTTCGCTGCTGACCCACGAGGCGGCTCACGCGCTGATCGCCCGCTGGCGCGGGCTCAGGGTCGGCTCGGTCACGCTGTGGGTCCTCGGTGGCTACACCGAGTTGGACGAGGAGGCGAAGAGCCCGCGGATCGAGTTGGCGACGGCGGCGGCGGGCCCGGTGGCCAGCCTGGGCATCGCCGCTGTAGCCTTCCTCGCCTATCTTTTCCTGCCCAGACCGGCTCTAGCGGCGTCCGCCGCAGCGTGGCTGTTCACCATGAACCTGATGCTCGCCCTGTTCAACCTGCTTCCTGGCGCCCCTCTGGACGGCGGGCGCGTGTTGCACGCGCTGCTGTGGCGGCGGTTCGGCGACGCCACCCGAGCGGATCGAGCAGCAGCACGAGCGGGGCAGACCCTCGGTACGACGCTCATCTCGGTCGGTCTCCTCGGTACGTTCCTGTGGAGCTGGCTGGGCGGCCTGTGGCTCGCCTTCCTTGGCTGGTACATCGCCGCAAGCGCACGTCAGGAGCTTGCCGTCAAGATCGCCCGCGCGGGGCTGCGCGGCCTGCTGGTGCGTGAGGTGATGACCCTGGCTCCGGACGTGGCGCCTGCCTGGATGAACGTCGAACAACTCGTCGAGAAGGTCGTGTTGAACTCCCGCCAGACGGTCTTTCCCGTGGTGACCCTCACCGGCGCTCCGGCGGGCTTCGTCTCGTTGGACACCCTGGCGGCGGTGCCCCCGGAACGCCGGTACTCCACGCGGGTGGAGACGCTCACAACCATGCAGCCGCCGGTGCGGACCCTCGCGCCGGACGACGAAGCCACTCTGCTGCTGGAGCAGGCCGTGCAAGGGCAGCTGATCGCCGCCATTGTCGTCGACGGCGACCGCTTGGTCGGGATGGTGACCGGCGCCGACCTGGGCCGGGCCCTGGGACAGGCGCTGCTGCGGATCAGCGCGGATGCGACCAGCTGATTCGTTCAGAGGTTGGTAGCGTTACCAAACCAGGACTCCGCAGTAACGCTCAACCGTCTCGCGCACCTCAGCAACCCGCAAAGGACGTCGAGGCGCGGCGCTTCGAGCACCGGATCCTGCTGCCCAGCGACGTCAACGCGAGCACCGGGTGAAGGCATCGCCGCTCGCCCGCGAGCTCGCTCGGAGACTCGGCGTCGACCTCACCAGAATCAAGGGCACAGGCCGCACAGGAGCGATCCGCGCCGATGACGTCCGTGCGAGCGCCGCACGCGACGGCGGGCCACGGGAGGCGGCAGCGCGGGCCCCAGCCCAGCCGGCCGCGCCTGCGGGCAAGCACGCCGTACAGGAGCCTGCGGTCGAACATGGGGAGCCCGACCTTGGACGCCGACGGGACGCGATGCGCCAGGCAATCGCGCGGGCGATGGCCAGGTCGAAACGGGAGATTCCGCACTACTATCTGACCACGACCGTGGACATGAGCGCCGCGCTGGCGTGGCTGCGCGAACGCAAAGGTGGCGGACTGATCGCTCCCGCCCTGCACGATGTCGCCGGTGGAGGCGGTCTACGGCATTATCTATCCCCCGCAAGTGGCCCTCGTCGGCTTCGGCAGAATCCTCGACCGGCCCTGGGCGGTCGATGGACTGCTCGGCGTCCGGCCCGTGGTCACCGTCACCCTTGCCGCGGATCACCGCGCCACCGACGGCTTCACTGGTGGCAGGTTCCTCACCGCCGTCGACCGACTGCTCACTCACCCGGAGGAGCTATGACCCCGCAGCAGGCACGGGAGCTCATCGAGCGCGCACTGGCCCAGGTGGCGCCGGACGCCGACCTGGCGGCACTCCCACCGGAGGCTGACTTCCGCGACATCCTCCAACTCGACTCGCTGGACTTCCTCAGCTTCGTGGAGGCGCTCAGCGACTGCACCGGCTACCGCATCGAAGAGGACGACTATCCCGTGTTCTCCACCTTGGCCGGCGGAGCGGGCTATCTGGCTGCGCACGCCGGAACGGGATGACCCGGAGCTCATCAGGCAGGATGCTCCAGGGTCGAGGTGTCGCCCTCGGGAAGACCGAGTTCGCGGGCCTTGAGGAGGCGGCGCATGACCTTGCCGCTGCGGGTGTGTGGCAGGTTCTGGTCGAATGCGATCTCCTTGGGGGCGAACGCGCCCAGCCGGCGGCGACCGAATGCGATCAGCTCCAGCCGCAGCGCCTCGGCGGGTTCATAGCCGGAGTTGAGGGTGATGAAAGCCTTCACCAGTTCACCTGCCACCGGGTCGGGCTTGCCGATCACGCCGGCTTCGGCGACGGCTGGGTGCTCCATCAGCACCGAATCCACCTCGAAAGGCCCGATGAGGTGACCAGCGGACTTGATCACATCGTCCGCCCGGGCGACGAACCAGAAGTACCCGTCTTGGTCCCTCCGGGCGATGTCGCCGGACAGGTACCAGCCTCCGGCGAACGCCTTGGCGTACCTCTCGGGTTCGCCCAGGTAGCCGCGGAACATCGAGGGCCAGCCAGGACGAAGCGCGAGCTCCCCTTCGACGTCGGAATCCTCGATCAACCGCACCTGCCCCTCGACGACGCGGGGGCGGCCGTCCTCGCCGCGCTCCAGCAGCGCCGCCTCGATCCCGGGTAGTGGACGCCCCATGGAGCCGGGCTTGATGTCCATCGCGGCATAGTTGCTGATCATGATGGCGCCGGTCTCGGTTTGCCACCAGTTGTCATGGACCGGCAGGCCGAGCACGTGCAGGCCCCAGACCGCCACCTCGGGATTGAGCGGCTCGCCCACGCTGGCGATGAACCGCAGTGCGGACAGGTCGTACTCGCGAGGCAGAGCATCGCCTCGGCGCATGAGCATGCGCAACGCCGTTGGCGAGGTGTATCAGACGGTGACCTGCTGGTCTCGCAGCATGCGATACCAGCGGCGCGCGTCGAACTCCCCCGCGTCGATTACGAGGGTCAGCCCGAGACTGAGGGGCGCGATGACGCCGTACGACATTCCAGTGACCCAGCCGGGATCGGCAGTGACCAGAAGACGTCCGTCCTCTGCACCGGAGGTCTTCCTAGAGATGGGATTGATACCCAGGAAAGCCCATACTGGACATAGATGCATATATGGACATGCTGAGGCGCCCGAGCACGCCTTACCCGACCTGTTTGGGGCCGTATATCGCCAGCATCCGGGCCGCCTGCCGCCCCGACAGGCCCCGGAGCCCTGTCCCCAGGCCCTTACGCAGCAGAGGACTTCGGCCTCTGGCAATGAAAGGACGTTGGCCTCTAGCCGCCAAGTCCACGCGTAGGTCAACTGGAAGAAGGGAGGTC
>NZ_JBFAIF010000052.1:0-2500 GCF_040654555.1 Nonomuraea sp. NPDC050680
TGTCAACGGCCAAGTGCGTGTCGCCGCTGGTGGCCATGTAGAGGTCCCCATCTCTTCGTAGTTGACTACTTCTTGATCAAGCGTGCTGGTGTCCTGGTTCGTGCCTGTTTCATGCGAAAGGACTCGCCCTCGGTGACCACGACTATGCTGTGGTGCAGGAGCCGGTCCAGCAGGCTGACGGCGGTGGTGTGTTCGGGCAGGAAGCGTCCCCACTGGTCGAAGGGCCAGTGCGAGCCGATGGCGAGTGCGCGGCGTTCGTAGGCGGCGGCCACGAGGCGGAACAATAGCTGGGCGCCGGTGTCGTCGAGCGGGGCGAAGCCGACCTCGTCGATGATGACCAGGTCGGCGCGCAGCAGGCTCTCGATCACCCGGCCGACGGAGTTGTCGGCCAGTCCCCGGTAGAGGGTTTCGACCAGTTCGGCGGCGGTGAAGTAGCGGACCTTGTGTCCGGCCTGGACCGCGGCGACGCCCAGGGCGATGAGGCTGTGGGACTTGCCGGTGCCGGCCGGGCCGACCGCGCAGTAGTTCTCGGCCGCGGCGACCCACTCCAGCGAGGCGAGGTAGTCGAAGGTCGCCTTCGGGATCGAGGAGGCCGCGACGTCGAACTCTTCGATGGTCTTGAGCACGGGGAAGGCGGCGGCCTTCATCCGGGCGCGGGCGTTGGAGGCATCACGCGCGGCCAGTTCGGCGTCGATGAGCGTGCGCAGGAACTCCTCGGGGTTCCAGCGCTGGGTTCGGGCGGTGACCAGCAGCTCGGGCGCCAGCCGGCGGATCGTGGACAGCTTCAGGCGGCGCAGCCCGCCGTCGAGGTCGGCGGCCAGGGGTGCGGGCGTGGGCGCGGTCATGACACTTGTCCGATCTTGTCCAGGGTGTATTCGGTCAGCGACCGGGTCGGGACCGGCGGCAGCTCCAGGAGCAGCGCCTGGCCGGCGGGCGCCGGTTGCGGGGTCCCGGCGCCGGCGGCCAGGATCGAGCGGACGTCCTCGGCCCGCCAGCGGCGGAAACTCACCGCCCGCCCCAGCGCCGCGATGAGCGCCTGCTCGCCGTGTGCGGCTTGCAGCGCGGCCAGCTCGACCAGGTCGCCGGCCAGCCGGGTGTTGCCCGCGGCGGCCGAGCCGGTCAGGAACGACTCGGCCGCCGGGCCGAGCGCCAGGAACGCCTTCTCCGCCGCGGTTCGAGGCCGGGCGGCGCGGCGTGGCGCGGGCCGGGGGCCGCCGTAGTGCTCATCGGCCACCGACGCCTCGCCGGGCGCGACCGCCAGGTGGTCGGCGACGATCTCGCCGGTGGCCAGGTCGCAGATGAGCAGCCTGCCGCCTTCCTCGGCCACCGCCACCCGGGTGCCGATCAGCCGGGTCGGGACCGAGTAGCGGGCCGAGCCGAACCGCACGCAGGAGAGCCGGTCGACCTTGCGGGTGACCGGCGCTTTGCCGATCGCCGGCCGCAGCGACGGCAGCGCGGTCAGCAGTTCCCGCTCGCCGGCCAGCCGTTCGGCGGGGATGGCGCAGATCTCCGAATGCGTCACCGCGTTGACCTCTGCGCACCACTGGCGGGCGGCCACGTTGGCCACGGTCAGGTCGTCGAAGGGCGCCTGTGGCACGACCAGATCACGTTTGGCATAGCCGACCAGGTTTTCCACGATGCCCTTCGATTCCGGGTCGGCGGCCTCGCACCAGTCCGGCCGGAAGGCGTAGTGGGTGGCGAAGCGCACGTAGTCGCTGGTGGGGATGACCTTGTTGGCGACCACGCCGCCCTTCAGGCAGCCCATCCGGTCGGCCAGCACCACCTTGGGCACCCCGCCGAGTTCCTCGAAGCATTCGGCCAGCAACGCCAGCGTGGTGGCGGCCCGCTGGTTGTCGGCGAAGCGCACGAAGCGGACCCTTGACCAGGCCAGCACCGCGCAGAACACGTGCAGCCCGCCGCCCGCGTCGCCCCAGTCGATGACCAGCATCTCGCCCGGCGTCCAGACCGCCGGCCGCCGACCGCGATGATGACCGCGTCGCCATGTCTTCTTCGCCTCGGCGACCAGCCGCCGGAAGTTGCGTGCTGATCCGTCGTACCCGGCGGCCTGGGCCAGCGGCAGCAGCCGCTTGGCCGACATCTTCCCAGCCGTGGCCTTGATCTTCTCGGCCACCAGATCGGCGACCGCGTCGAAGTTGTGCTCTCGCCGTCTGCGGCCCGGCGGCTTGTCTCCGGCCAGCGCCCGCTCGATGATGCGTTTGACGGTCTTGTGCGTGGTGCCGCACATCTCAGCGGCCCCGCGATAGGTGCCTACCTCACGGTAGGCGGCGATGATGTCCATGACTTCCCCCGAAGACTTCATGGCCGGGCAGACCCCCTGAGCGGTGATCTCGTGGCTGGCTGACACCGTCACGATCACTGCTCAGGGCACACCCCTCCTCACGACACGCGAACAGCGCGAAGAAGAAGCGGGGACCTAAACCGGCCATCAGTGGTGACCTCGAACTGGCCACCTGTGGGGACTTTTACATGGCCACGGACA
>NZ_JBFAIF010000053.1:0-2163 GCF_040654555.1 Nonomuraea sp. NPDC050680
AGTGAGGTCGGTCCGGGGCGCCCTGCCGGTGTTGCCACTGGTGGGTCTCCCCGAACCGCCTCCCGAACCCGGCGTGCGCTGCTAAGCGCACCGGGCTCTCCACAAGCCCCGACGGGCCTGGTGTTCACCTCATGCTGTGCTCGGCCACGGTGTCGCTATCTTTGTTCCCCGGTAGTAGTAGCGCTTGGCGCTGACTCTGGCCGGGTCGAAAAGCTCCACGCCACCGTCGGTGGGCCATCTGCCATAGCGTCGGCGTAGTTCCTTCCACGGCGTTCGCCGATGCTTGCGCTCCTGCCATCTGACGACCTGTTTCCACAGGTAGGACCGCAGATAGCTGAAGGTCGCGTTCGAGCAGCCGTACTTGAAGTACGCGGCCCAGCCCCGCAACATCCGGTTGAGATGGATGAGCAGGACATTGAGCGGCAGGTTCGTGCTCTGCCGACACCACGCCTTGATCTTGGCCATGATGGCGGCCAGCGCCTTCTTGGCCGGGTAGACATAGACGTAGCTCTTGTCGGTGCCTCGCTTGCGGTGGCGCTGGATGCGCCAGCCGAGAAAGTCGAGGCCTTCGTCGATGTGGGTGATCAGGGTCTTCTCCGGCGACAGGCGTAACCCCATCGTCGCGAGGACCCCGGTGATCTCCTCCTTCAGGGCTTCGGCGTGCGCCTTGGTGCCCGAAATAGCCAGGCACCAGTCGTCCGCGTAACGGCAGAGCCGATAGTTGGGCAGACCTTGACGGCGTCGCTTGGCCCGTTCATACGGGCTGGCTCCCGGTCCTCCCGGACCCTGGGCGATGAACTCGTCCAGGACCGACAGGGCCACGTTGCTCAGCAACGGGGAGAGAATCGACCCTTGCGGGGAACCGGCGTTGGTATCCGCCAGCGTGCCGTCCTCGGCGAGAATGCCCGCCTTAAGGAACGCCTTCACCAGGGCCAAGACACGTTTGTCTCCGACGCGCTTGCGCACCCGATCCATGAGCGCCGAATGCGAAATTTCGTCGAAGCAGGCTTTGATGTCCCCTTCCACGATCCACTCATAAGAACGGGAAGTGAAATGGTGCACCTCGGCCACCACATCGTGAGCCCGGCGGTTCGGACGGAACCCGTAGGAGCACGGGAGGAAATCCGCCTCGAAAATCGGCTCCAACACCAGTTTCAAAGAGGCCTGGACCACCCGGTCCCGGATCGTCGCGATCCCCAGGTAGCGGACCTTACCGCCCGCCTTGGGAATCGCTCGCTGCCGGACCGGCAAGGGACGGAACGTACGGGCTTTGAGATCATCCCGTAGCTCCGCGAGGAACCCCTCCGCCCCGCGCACGGCCTGAATATAGTGGGCGGTCTCGCCGTCCACCCCGGCCGTACGAGCTCCTTTGTTACCCCGCACCCGAACCCACGCGACCAGCAAGAACGCGGGATCGGCGACGAGATTGAACAGATCATCGAACCGGCGATGAGGATCATCACCGGCCCAGCGGTGCAGCTTGGTTTGGATCCCCAGTACCCGGCGTTCCGCCACATACATGGCGTACTCCAGTTCGTCGGTATTCACCGGCGACCTCCTGACATTCCCTGACGTCCACTGCTGACTTGCTGGCCCCCTTCGCCATGTGCACGCCTCTCGCGTGCTCGAACTACTACGGGGCCTCCGCCCCGTTCCGCGCCTTCGACCGACGACGGGCCTATCCCGCCGACCCAGATGGGTTCCAGGCGGCGGGAACGATGCGGAACGGTTCCCGTGTTCACTGCGAATCGATCGATCAGCTTGGCATCCAGCTTTGCCCCGGCAGCATCGCCATGGTTACGCCGCAGGCCTTCACCATGACCTCCCCACCGGCACGCTAAGCCGGCTTCGGAGTCGGCCTTCCAACGGAAAGCCGTGCACTGCATCCCGGCCCATATCCACCAGATTTGAGCCGGTGCCACGCTTACGGAGCTTTATCACTGATTCCTGTTCGTATACCGTCTGATCTCGCTCGCCGGACCCGGCCCGTCTGGCAGTGCCGAACCGCCCCGGCTTTGTCAGCGCTGCTTCCCGCCCTCCCCGGCGTCTCCCGGATCGGACTGCGCTCAGCTCCCACCAGACTGCTGCGACAGCCCAGCGAGGAGGTCTCACACCTCCTTCGATTCCCAGCGCCTCACGGCGCACCAGCGCCTCGTGGCGCAC
>NZ_JBFAIF010000054.1:0-1987 GCF_040654555.1 Nonomuraea sp. NPDC050680
ACCCGCGTTCCGCAGCTAATTCATGATCCAGGGCATGTTCGGGTCTGAACTCGCAGGTCGGCGCGGTGTGGCCTGGTGGAAACGGCGGAAAGCCCTAGTGACACGACTTCGGCGATAACCCCGTCACGATCTGTGCATTCGCTGCTACGGTCTGGTGACATGTTCGTCAGGACAGCGACCCGGAAGAACAAAGACGGCACCACGGTGCGTTACCTCCAACTCGCCCATAACGAGTGGGATCCCATCGCCAAAGCCGCCAAGATGAAGGTCCTGCACAACTTCGGCCGCGAAGACCAGATCGACCGCGCAGCCGTCGAACGCCTGGTCGGCTCGCTGTGCCGGCTGCTGGATCCGGGCCGGGCCGCCGCCCTCACCTCGGGCGCGGAGCTGACCTTCATCGGCTCGGCCGCCTACGGCGGCGTCTATCTCCTTGACCAGCTGTGGCGGCAGCTGAAGATCGACACGATCCTGACGCGTATCCTGGCCTCCACCCGGCGCAGCGTCTTCACTGAGCGGGTGCTGTTCGCGCTGGTCGCCAACCGCGCCCTGGACGCCTCCTCCAAGCTGGCCGCCTCGCACTGGGTCGGCCGCAACGCCCACGTCGACGGCCTGCCCGCCTGCTCCGACGATGCCTGCTACCGGGCGATGGACTGGCTGCACCAGGTCCAAGACTCCGTCGAGCGCAAGGTGTTCGACCAGGTCGCCACCCTGCTCAACCTGGAAGTCGACCTGCTGTTCTTCGACACCACCTCCACCTACTTCGAGATCGACGAACCGGACGAGCCGATCGCCCGCAATGGGCGCGGCTTCCCACTCCCCGACCCCGAAGACGGCGACGGCGACGAATCGGTGATGAAGGGGTTCCGCTCGCGCGGCAAGTCCAAGGATCACCGCGACGACCTGCCGCAGATCGTCATCGGGATGGCCGTCACCCGCGACGGCATCCCGGTCCGCATCTGGTCCTGGCCCGGCAACACCACCGACACCGCCCTGATCCGCCAGGTCAAGGACGACATGCGGGACTGGACCCTGTCCAAGATCGTGTGGGTCGGTGACCGCGGCTTCGCCTCCGCCGACAACCGCCGCTACCTGCGCAAAGGCGATCACCACTACATCATCGGCGAACGGCTGCGCTCCGGCTCGGCCGAGGCCAAGGCCGCCCTGTCCCGCCAAGGCCGCTACCAGGACGTTGCCGAGAATCTGAAGGTCAAAGAGGTGCGGATCGGCGAGTCCGACCGGTTCGTGATCTGCTTCAACCCCGACGGCGCCGAACGCGACGCCGCCATCCGGACGCGTCTGATCGCCCAACTGGCGGAGGTGATCGCCGACACCGACACGCTCAGCGCCACCAAACGCGCCGAACTGCGCGGCGTCATCTCCACCAAGCCCGGCCTGAACCGCTACCTGCGCACCACCCCCAAAGGGCTACTGCGCATCGACGCCGCGAAGATCAAGGCCGAGACGAACCTGGACGGCAAGTACCTGCTGCGCTGCTCCGACCCCAAGCTGTCGGCCGAGGACATCGCCGTGGGCTACAAGCAACTGCTGGAGGTCGAGCGAGGCTGGCGCGACATGAAGCAGGTCATCGACCTGCGGCCGGTCTATCACCGGCTCGAGGAACGTATCCGCGCGCACGTCATCTTGTGCTGGCTGGCGCTGCTACTGATCCGCATCATCGAGACCAGCACCGGCGTCACCTGGAACCGCATCCGCCAGGAGTTCGACCTCCTGACGGTGGCCACCTTCACCGGCCCGACGGGCACTTTCCGTCAGCGCGCCGAGCTGACCAAGCCCCAACGTGACATCCTGGCCAAACTCGACATCCCGACCCCGAAGAAGATCGTCGAAGCCATCCCCGCCGCAGACGCCTGACCAGGCACAACACTCACGCCTAGTGACACGCCGCATCAGCGTGCCCGCAAGCGTTTCCCCAGCTCAGACCGCAGATCTGTGTGCTTTTCCCGCTACACATCTGCGGAACGCGGGT
>NZ_JBFAIF010000056.1:0-1421 GCF_040654555.1 Nonomuraea sp. NPDC050680
GGTCACGTCCACGGACGTGGTGTATGAGTGGATCTTCGCGTGATCCTGTTTCTGCAGGTTAAGCGGTCAGTGTCTGCGGCAGTGGGTTCTGGGCTGGTGTGTCGCCCGGGATCACGCGCAGGCGGGCCTTGGCCAGGGCATCCAGGCCCATGTAGCGGCGGGCTTCGACCCATTCGTCGGTCTGTTCGGCCAGCACGGCGCCGATCAGGCGGATGATCGCTGTTCGGTCGGGGAAGATGCCGACCACGTCGGTGCGGCGGCGGATCTCCTTGTTCAGCCGTTCTTGCGGATTGTTGGACCAGATCTGGGTCCAGATCTCGCGCGGGAAGGCGGCGAAGGCGATGAGGTCCTCGCGGGCGGCGTCCAGGTGCTCGGCCGCGGCCGGATGCTTGACCTCCAAGGTCTGCACCACCCAGGCGTGCTGGGTGCGTACCAACGCGGCGTCGGGCTGGTCGAAGATGGTGCGCACCAGCGTGGCCACGAACGGCTGCGCGGACTTGGTCACGCAGGTGAGCAAGTTGCGCAGATAGTGCGTGCGACACCGCTGCCAGGACGCGCCGGCCAGGGTGGCGCCGATCGCGGCCACCAAACCGCGGTGGCAGTCGGAGACGACCAGCTGCACCCCCGACAGGCCGCGGGCGACCAGGCCACGCAGGAACGCCAGCCAGCCCGCGCCGTCTTCGGTACTGGTGACCTCCAGGCCGAGGATCTCGCGCCGCCCATCGGCGTTCACCGCGGTGGCCACCAGGCAGTGCACGTTGACGATGCGGCCGCCCTCGCGCACCTTCTGCGTCAGCGCGTCCAGCCAGATGAAGGTGTACGGGCCGGCGTCCAAAGCGCGGGTGCGGAACGCCTCGACCTGCTCATCCAGCACCTTGGCCATCTGCGAGACCTGACTCTTGGAGATGTTCTTGATGCCCAGCTGCTCGATGAGCTTGTCCACGCGCCGCGTTGAGACGCCCAGCAGGTAGCTGGTCGCCACCACACTGATCAGTGCCTGCTCGGCCCGGCGGCGCCGCTCCAGCAGCCAGTCGGGAAAGTACGAGCCGGACCTGAGCTTCGGGATCGCGAGCTCCACGGTGCCTGCGCGGGTGTCCCACTCGCGCGCCCGGTAGCCGTTGCGCGAGTTGGTCCGCTCGCTGCTGCGCTCGCCGTAGCCGGCCCCGCACAGGGTGTCGGCCTCGGCCGACATCAATGCTTCGGCCATGGTCTTGACCATGGATCGCAACATGTCCGGGTCATCGCTCTCGATCTGCCTCGCCAGCCACTCACCGGGCGTCACACTGTTGTCTGCGGCCATCGCCTTGTTCTCCTTCGATCTTGAACTGCGCATTCGAAGGATCACGCGATGGCCGTCCTCATTTCACGACGCCACGCCTGTCACCAGGCCAAACTCATACACCACTTCCGTGGACGCAGCC
>NZ_JBFAIF010000057.1:0-1341 GCF_040654555.1 Nonomuraea sp. NPDC050680
AGGATGATCGCGTCTTCGTAGTTGTGACCCTCCCACGGCATGAACGCCACCAGCAGGTTCTTGCCCAGGGCCATCTCACCGCTGTCGGTGCACGGACCGTCGGCGATGACCTGGTTGACCTCGACCCGGTCGCCTTCGGCCACGATCGGCTTCTGGTTGAAGCTCGTGCCCTGGTTGGAGCGCTTGAACTTGGCGACACGGTAAGTCGTACGGGTGCCGTCGTCGTTCATCACGGTGACGTAGTCGGCCGAGACCTCCTCGACCACACCCGCCTTCTCGGCGCTGATGACGTCGCCCGCGTCGGTCGCGGCACGGTATTCCATGCCGGTGCCGACCAGCGGCGCCTCGCTCTTGAGCAGCGGCACGGACTGCCTCTGCATGTTGGAGCCCATGAGCGCGCGGTTGGCGTCGTCGTGCTCCAGGAACGGGATCATCGCCGTGGCGACCGACACCATCTGGCGCGGCGACACGTCGATGTAGTCGACCTCGTCGGCCCGCGCCAGTTCGGTCTCGCCGCCCTTGGTACGGACCAGGACCCGCGAGTCGGCGAACGTGCCGTCGGGGTTGAGGAGCGAGTTGGCCTGCGCCTTGACGAAACGGTCTTCCTCATCGGCGGTGAGGTAGTCGATCTGCTCGGTCACCTTGCCGTCGACGACCTTGCGGTAAGGCGTCTCGACGAAACCGAAGGCGTTGATCCGGCCGTAAGAGGCCAGCGAGCCGATCAGGCCGATGTTCGGGCCTTCCGGGGTCTCGATCGGGCACATCCGGCCGTAGTGGGACGGGTGCACGTCACGGACCTCGAAGCCGGCCCGCTCACGCGACAGACCACCGGGACCCAGCGCGGACAGACGCCTCTTGTGCGTCAGCCCGGCCAGCGGGTTGGTCTGGTCCATGAACTGCGACAGCTGCGAGGTGCCGAAGAACTCCTTGATCGAGGCCACGACCGGGCGGATGTTGATCAGGGTCTGCGGCGTGATCGCCTCGACGTCCTGGGTCGTCATCCGCTCGCGCACGACGCGCTCCATGCGGGCCAGGCCCAGGCGGACCTGGTTCTGGATGAGCTCGCCGACGCTGCGCAGGCGGCGGTTACCGAAGTGGTCGATGTCGTCGACCTCGACGATCACGGTGTCGATCGGCGCCTCGGCGGCGGCCGGCATCGACTCCTCGCCGGCGTGCAGCCGGACGATGTATTCGATCGTGGCGACGACGTCCTCTTCGGTCAGCGTCCCCTGCTGGATCTCACTGCCGACCCCGAGCTTCTTGTTGATCTTGTAACGACCGACCTTGGCCAGGTCGTAGCGCTTGGGGTTGAAGTACAGGTTCTCCAGCAGGGTCTGCGCC
>NZ_JBFAIF010000058.1:0-1056 GCF_040654555.1 Nonomuraea sp. NPDC050680
GTTGATGGGTAGGGGAGCGTCGTGTATGCGGTGAAGCGGCAGAGTGATCTAGCCGTGGAGTGTACACGAGTGAGAATGCAGGCATGAGTAGCGAATCGAGGGTGAGAAACCCTCGCGCCGGATGACCAAGGGTTCCTGGGGCAGGCTAATCCGCCCAGGGTAAGTCGGGACCTAAGGCGAGGCCGACAGGCGTAGTCGATGGACAACGGGTTGATATTCCCGTACCCGCTTCAATGCGCCCATATCGAACCTCGTGATGCTAAGAGTCCTTAAGTCCTCTGATGTCCTTCGGGACTAGGGGTGAGGCTGAACGCTCGATCCGATCGGGTAGTAGGTAAGCGATGGGGTGACGCAGGAAGGTAGTCCAGCCCAGGCGATGGTTGTCCTGGGGTAAGCATGTAGGGAGTGGGGTAGGTAAATCCGCCTCGCATTAATCCTGAGATGTGATGCCGAGCCGATTGTGGTGAAGTGGATGATCCTATGCTGCCGAGAAAAGCCTCTAGTGAGTGTTGTGGCGGCCCGTACCCTAAACCGACTCAGGTGGTCAGGTAGAGAATACTAAGGCGATCGGGTGAACTGCGGTTAAGGAACTCGGCAAATTGCCCCCGTAACTTCGGGAGAAGGGGGACCTCTGCTGGTGATCAGGCTAGCTCTGTGAGCTGGTGGGGGTCGCAGTGGCCAGGGGGAAGCGACTGTTTACTAAAAACACAGGTCCGTGCGAAGTCGTAAGACGATGTATACGGACTGACGCCTGCCCGGTGCCGGAACGTTAAGGGGACTGCTTAGCTCAGCTTGCTGGGCGAAGGTGAGAACTTAAGCGCCGGTAAACGGCGGTGGTAACTATAACCATCCTAAGGTAGCGAAATTCCTTGTCGGGTAAGTTCCGACCTGCACGAATGGCGTAACGACTTCCCCGCTGTCTCAACCGCAGACCCGGCGAAATTGCACTACGAGTAAAGATGCTCGTTACGCGCAGCAGGACGGAAAGACCCCGGGACCTTCACTACAGCTTGACATTGGCGTTTGGAACGTCTTGTGTAGGATAGGTGGGAGACT
>NZ_JBFAIF010000059.1:0-1001 GCF_040654555.1 Nonomuraea sp. NPDC050680
TGACGACCCGCTCCGCTTGCTCACGTTGCGAGGTTGTCTGGCGTGCGTGTAGTCAGTCCGCCGCGAGCCCTCGGAAGGACATCTGTTGGCAGCCTCGCGCAACGCCTCCGCCGTACCCGCTGGTCCCCGTCGCGTCTCTTTTTCGCGCATCCAGGAGCCCCTCGAAGTTCCTGACCTTCTCGCTCTGCAGACCGAGTCGTTCGACTGGCTGCTGGGCAATGAGAAATGGAAGGCCCGGGTTGAGGCGGCTCGTCAGGCCGGGCGCAAGGACGTCCCGACCCAGTCGGGCCTCGAAGAGATCTTCGAAGAGATCAGTCCCATCGAGGACTTCTCGGGGACCATGTCCTTGTCGTTCCGTGATCACCGGTTCGAGCCGCCCAAGTACTCCGTAGATGAGTGCAAAGACAAGGACATGACCTTCTCCGCCCCGATGTTCGTCACGGCGGAGTTCATCAATAACACCACTGGCGAGATCAAGTCCCAGACGGTGTTCATGGGCGATTTCCCGCTCATGACGCCGAAGGGCACCTTCATCATCAACGGCACCGAGCGTGTCGTGGTCTCGCAGCTCGTCCGCTCTCCCGGCGTCTATTTCGAACGCAATGTCGACAAGACCTCGGACAAGGACCTGTACGGCTGCAAGGTCATCCCGTCGCGGGGTGCCTGGCTGGAGTTCGAGATCGACAAGCGCGACAGTGTCGGTGTCCGTATCGACCGTAAGCGCAAGCAGGCCGTCACCGTGCTTCTCAAGGCACTGGGATGGACCAGCGAGGCGATTCTGGAGCGGTTCGGCCAGTACGAGTCGATGCGTGCCACCCTGGAGAAGGACCACACGGCCGGCCAGGACGACGCGCTGCTGGACATCTATCGCAAGCTGCGTCCGGGTGAGCCGCCGACCAAGGAGTCGGCGCAGACCCTGCTGGAGAACCTGTACTTCAACCCCAAGCGCTACGACCTGGCCAAGGTCGGTCGTTACAAGATCAACAAGAAGCTCGGGGTCG